>NZ_JAVKDX010000017.1:0-403192 GCF_040223195.1 Ekhidna sp.
AGACGTTCCAATATGAACTCTTAGTTCATAATTACCTGATCCTCCAACAGCGTTGAGGTTGGTTTCATCAAAAGTGATGGTACCATTATCAGCGTTACAAAGTGTGTCATCTGTTTTATCGGCATCAGCAGATAAGTCAAAATTGACCACATCGGCATCTGGCAGGTCATCGATGGTTACCTGAATGGTAGTATCGCAAAGGGTCGTTAAATCCTGAATTTCAACTGTGTAGATACCGCCTGGTAGTTCCGATAGCTCATTGTTGTTAACCGCAAATGAAGTTGGTGTACTCGTTCCAGCACCATCGTACCACGTGAACTGGAAGTTGCTCACATCTGGGTTGGCATCCTGGCGCTCCATGGTAACTGCCCCATTGTAAGTGCCTATGGCAAGTGTTTCATCGCAGACTGTGTTATTAAACGTTCCTGCGTTCAGAGCTGCTGGCTGAAATAGAGGTACTTCAGAATCATCCTCGACAGTTACATAAATGATCTCAGATGAGCAACCGGTGTAATTATCTGTTACGGTAAATTGGTATTCTCCTGCAGGCAGGTTATCAAATATCCCATCATTCTCAGGATCCAAGATCAGGGTACCGGATCCGTCTGCTAATTCTCCCTCATAGGTGTATGGGTCCATGAAGAATTCCACACCATCTATGAAGTTTCCTACAGAGTTGTTACCACCTGATGTTGCAATAGCTCGATACTCAAATCTTGTGAAATATTGCCCGTCAGGAACTGTATATGTTCCTTCATATACATACCATTGGTCGTTATTGGAGGTTTCCGTTGTTATTTCTACAAGTGCACCACCTGATGGGCCTATATAAAGTCCAATTTCATCCACACCCGATCTTCCACGGTGGGCGAATCTCCAAATCATTTCAACTCCTGGCTGGGTATTCAGATCAAAATACAGAGCCGCATCACTATTGGCATTAATTTCAGCCCATTGATTGCCCTCGTATGCAGCATGTGGTCTGACAGTATTTGTTGCATTCCAGATTTCTATTCGTTGATCTGGGGCAGTAGTAGACCAGCCGCTAATATCACTTTGATCGAAGGTTTTGATTCTTCCACCATCAAATGACTGTTCATGGTTGGACGCTGTTAAAATGTCAGGATTCTCGAAGCTTCCATTGATGTTGTTGATGGAAACTGTTTGAGGGTTTTGAAGTACCTGTGTGATATCAATTGATCCTCCGTAATTGGATGGGTCACAGGTTGTCTGATTGGTAATCACAATATCACTCTCATCTACTAGGAGTGGATCTTCCTTGGCATCTGTAACCTCAACTGTTGTGATAGTGGAGCAACCATTTGCATCGTCAGTCACCCTAACGGTATAGATTTCTGGCTCTAACCCACCAAGGTGATAAGGTTCGCTATTTACAAGGAAAGCATTTGGGTTAGCCGCACCCGGAAGCGCATTAGCAGGAAGTGTATTGTTTCCCAAGAACCATTCGTAGGTAAATCCAAGGACATTGCCCGCACCATCCCCATCAGTAATTGCTCGGCCATTGCCAATATTACAGCTGGTGCTTGGCTCATCTTCTACCGCGTTTGGAGAAGGGGTTGCAGGTACGAGTGTGAGGTTCACATTGAGCGTATCAGATGTACATAAGTTGGCTCCTGTAGCCACCGCCTTGTAGGTTCCTTCACCTAAGTTCTGGAATGTAGCCGATGCACCGGAAATAACTCCAACTCCTGGGATTACATCTCCATTTTCATCCAGAAGCTGAAAATCGTAGGTTCCGGCAGGGGAGGCACTTACTTCGATTTCTCCATCATATGCGGCAGGAATACATCCTGTATTCGGATTAGTGCCTACCAACGTGGCAATAGGAAATTGCTGATTTTCTGACAAGACAAATGATTCAGTAACGGAGCATTGAGTATCATCATGGGTGATGATAACCGTGTATTCATCTGCAATAAGGCCGGATACAGTGCTGGTATTAACTCCGGATGGTACTGATCCATTGGCGGCCGTGCCACCATTGACCAGATCTACTCCGTCCAATTGCCACTGGAAGGAGAAGCCATCGCTTTCCACACACTCAATGCATGGCACAATTGCGTCTGGACCGTTTATAAATGCTCTGAGCGAGCCATTTCCGGTTCCGCAATCTGTCTGTGGACTTACTTCCTCAATGGAAGGGGACGGAACGTATGGGTCATCATTTACAGTAAGCGTCAGCTCTACTGTTTCGCAACCTGTTGCTACGCTTTGGGCTACCACTGTGTAGTCGCTGGCATCCAGTCCACTCAAAGAATTTAATCCTGCGGTTGGTCCGGCCTCAACCGGATCACCGGAATCATCACCCCGATACCATGTGAATATGTAATCGTTTGGATCAAACCCTACTTCAACTATACTGACAGAGATGAATCCATTAGGAGCTAATGCATCACATGAAGTATTATCATTGACTGTTCGTGTAGCTGAGAACACGGGAACAGTAGAAACCTCTCCTACAACCACATCTACAAAATCATCACAGGTAAGATCGTTATTGGTTACGCTGATTCGATAATTTCCATCTTCAAGTCCGGTGAAAGTAAATCCTGTGCTACCATCATTCACGGTAGGGCTGCCGCCGATAGGGGTGGCAAAGCTGTGCCCCTGGTACAACTCGTAGGTATAGGAAACCGGCTCCACCACATTGGAAGAACTTGTTACCAGAATTTCTCCTCCGCCAGGGGTACCACAATTCGGATCATCTGTGATATCCACAAAAATGTTTGGATGATCCGGGATATCCGCAAGTGATACTGTAACGGGAGGAGTGATACAGTCGGTCACATCATCTTCTGCTGTTAATGTGTAGAATCCTCCTGCCAGTCCTGTAAAAAGGCCTGAAGAATTATTGTCTAATTCCACATCTGTAGAAAATCCTTCATACAGCCGGTAGGTATAGTTTGCTCCCGGGGGAGTGATGAAACTACTTAAATCAATGCTACCGTTTGGTGAGCTGGCATCACAAGAAGTATTTGCTATAGCATCTGCCACCGGGCATTCGATATCTGCGGTGAGGGTATTTACAGAGCCGCCATTGTAGGTGGCTGTGCCATTATTACCATTTCCTGATTCGTCAGGCACGTTCGCACCATCTCCTACAGCCGGGGCTCCAGGGATATTGTTGAAATTGTAATACGCCACAAGTCCGGGTTCCGCTCCAGTTAACTCCTGGCACATGTACTGGTTGATGGTTGATGCATCCAGGACAGTATTGAAGATTCGAAGCTCATCTATGACTCCCTGAAACTTTCCATAATTTTGGTTTGCGTCTCGCCCAAGGAACATATTCGGACCTGCATTTCTGAGTATGCCTGATCCAACGAAATTACTTTCTCCTATGACCACACCATTGGCATAGAGTTTCATCTCACCCGTTGTACCATCCCATGTTCCGGTTACGTTGGTCCAGCCCGTTGCTGAGTAGGCACTATTGATCCTTCCTCGTCCTCCTCCGGTTGTTTTCACCACAAAGGCCAACCCGTCATGATTGTCTGACCAAAGCAAGGTTTGGTTTTCACCTGTTGCTCCAGAAGAGAATGTGCGGTGATCGTTGGCATAGTTTGCGGAGGTGAAATCTGCCCAGTAGGAGATCGTCAACGCAGTTTCAACATCAAGCCCAGGACCAAAAAGCTGTGGCAGTTCTACATATCCCTGACCCACAAGATTGATTGCATCTTCTGTATCAATTTCGTTGTTTAAAGCAAACTCCGGCTCAACGAAATTATCGGAGATATAAACGGTAGTAGTGTCCATACAGCTTGTAGCTGTTTCTTCTACTACGATGGTATAAGTTCCTTCTCTAAGTCCTGTCATTTCCCATTCTCCAGCACCGAAAGATGCACTAGGGAATGAACCGGATGGAATTTCATTTTCAGGTATGGTATTTACCCCCAAATACCAGGTATATTCAAATCCCGGATCACCTACGTTTCCATTTACGGTTGCCTCAGCAATACCTGTCGGGTTCAATCCGCAGGTGGAGTTTGGCTGAATCTCAGCAGCCGTCATGACCGGTGCATTGGAGTCATCACCCATCACTACAACCTGGAAGTTTTCAGAAACACATCCTGAAGAATTTTCTTCCGCAGTAACTGTATAGTTTCCAATATCGGAAACCGTGTAAACCGGCCCGGTGAAGTCCGGGGTAGGCCTGACGCCTACGCCATCATACCAGTAGAAGGTATAGTCGGCTGTATTGCCTCCAATACTTGCGGACAAGGTACCCGTGCCACCACATGTTTGGATGTTGGTGATAACAACGTCTATATTGTCAGCATCCGGTTTCACTAACGTACTCGTTACTTCACCAACTGCATCAACAGTACAACCTGTTAGCGTTTGAACCACTCTGACGGTATAGTTTGAAGCAGAAACATCAGTTAAGGTATCGCCGGTGGCAATGATTGTACTGGAAAGGTCAGAAGTCAAAAACCATTCAAATTCGTACCCATCATCTGTATACAATGAATCGAGCGGGAAGTTGCCAGCATCCGGGTCTGCCGGGAAGGTACCATCCGTGGTTTGGGTATAGACAAAGCCTGCAACAGATCCATTAGGTAGGTCGCAATTGGTCTCACTCGTTACTTCATATGCCCAAGCGTGAACCAATGGAGCAACCAATTGAATTTCAATCTCTACTGTATCTGAATAACATTCGGTAGTTTCATAGTATCCTATCACATCATAGATGCCATCAGCCATCTGAGGGTACTGGCTGCCTGTATAAACGGGGGAGCTGTAGTCATCGTCATTGTACCAGTTGAAAACGAAACCATCTGCTTCGGTGTACTCTGCTGTGATGTCTGGCCCGGTTCCATCTACCACGATGTTATCTATGTAATGATGTTCAGTTGAGCTTGTATTATGGATTTCAGCTATGATAACGAGCGAGGCGTTCGAGCCATCAGCATTGAGATTTCCAATTAAAGCCTGGGCAAAAGTGAAATCTCCTATCTGGAAACCATTGCCCAGCTCTCCGGATTCTGTCACTACACCACCACCATCTTTCAATTCATAACTGACCCGTACCCAGTCTCTCCACTCACCGGAACCTTCCTGATCCCCGTTTTCAAAAATATCTACCGTAACGCTTAGGTCTGTATAATTTGAAATGTCGATATCCTGAGAAGTCCAGGTGACGACCCCCACATCATTGGATGTGCCCGTGCCGGATGCACGGAACATTTTGGAACCGCTGTAAGTGGCTACTCCAAAGAAACTTGGGCTTTGCGTGCCACCATCAGATGTCCAGGAGGTACCGTCTGTATCGGATTGAGCACCATCAGTCCGATCCTGAAAGTTTTCTACCCAGAAATTTTCAGTAGCCCCTGGAGCAGGACCAAAATAGTATGCCCGGGCACTGGCATTGTCGGGCACTGTGGGAACACACTTTCTGTTGTCATTGATTTTTTCTACGGTAAGATCAAATGATTGAAATCCTACCAGTGTATTTTGGATATTGTTTCCAGTTTCGCATTCAGGAATGGAGGCCGTAGGTAAGGGCACAGAAATAGGAGGAGTACCACCAGCATCGTTGATAACTACAAAGAGCTCAAAATTTCCTCCGATACCAGAAATTGTTTGAGTGATTGTAACTGTTTCGCCGACCTCAAAGTTTGTTAAGAATGTCACTTCTGTATCCAGCAATGTAGCTCCAGCAATCCTGGGATCCCCGGCATAATAGGAGACAGGAAGGTTTCCAGATATTCCTATATCGCCAGTGTTTGTTATTTCGAATTCAACTGTAATTTCAGCATCTGGACATTGCGCATCAGTTGCTGAAACAATTCCAATAAAATCAATGTCTGGTGATGCGAACTCCACACAGCCATCTTCATTGAGTATGGGGGCTTGGTTCAGGAAGGTATTAAGCGGACGACTTGGGAAAGGAACTAAACTTCCATCTGCATAGGCACATAGTCCATCCGAAAAGACCAGGGAGTGATCCTGTACCTCCTGGGGTATGGTCAAATCATCATTGATGTTTACATTGTAATATCCGTGCTGATTCCAAACACCACGAGCGGGCATCCATGCCTCACCGTCAGACTCAAATACACGAACGTGTGAAAACTCAGAATTTTCATATGGATTAAACGGCGTTGAATTATTGAAATAACAGGTGACACATATTTCACTTGCTCCATCACCATCTACGTCTGCAATGACGGGGTATTCTTCCTGTGTTCTGGATACGCACGCAATTTCCCTTCTTTCTGTGGTGGTATTATCTCCATTGCCTACTCCATCTACGATGAGCAAGGACTCCTCACTTCGGTAAACGACCTCAACAGCACCATCCCCGTCAAAATCAAAAAGGGAACATCCGGTAAATCCTGATGACCCTTCCTTAATTGGGTGAATCCAATGGACGTTAAAATTTTCATCCAGGGAATAAAGCTTTTGGTTCATCACGAAGTTGGCATTGAGCTGGCCATCTCCGTCCACATCCCCAATATTTACCCGACCCGGCCCTCTGACGAAGTTGTTGCTGGGATCGTGATAGGTAATGACATTACCATTGGTCACATCCCAGAAAAAAATGGTCGTTTCACCATTATACTGCTCACTACTGGTACCCAGTGCCCCGGTAATAATCAGATCGAGGTTTCCATCCAGGTTATAATCAGCTGCGGATACTGTAGACCATTGATCATCCCAGCTGGAATAGTATTTTGGATAGTAGTTAAGATTACTGGCAATATCATCATGAATATCATCATCCATGTCTCGCACGAGAGTTCGTGTTCCCGCTGATTCATTGATGGCCCACACTTCATTTCCCGAAATCAGCTCAAGCCCGGCACAATCTGCACAAGCTGATGCTGGCAATAAATCTACGGCAAGGGATCCGTGGGTGAAGTTTCTTTCCCAATCTGAATTGGTGCCGGTTACGATAATCGTACCAGTTGCCGCATCCACAATTTCATTTCTGTAATAAATCTCCACGTCCCCATCTTCATCAAAGTCAGCAAACCCTGGCAGACCGATGGCATCATTTCGGGAAGACTTTCCGGACCATAGAATGGTAAGGTCATGATTGAACATGATCATGTCATCTCCTTGATCCTGGGAAACCAGAATCTCTCCAAATTCATCACCGTCAATATTCCCAAGTACCGGGGCATTTTCCGGATCAAACCCGAACGTGGTACTGGCGATAGTTGCGCCGGTAGCTCCATTCAAAATGAATACTGATCTCGCTTGCTTGTTGGTAACTACTACTTCGGGTATTCCATTTCCATCCAGATCACCTACCATCGGGGTGGCGTGGCTGTTTGCACTGCCATCTTCTGATCCCCATTGCCGCCTGATGGCAAAAGTGGTTACATCGATTTCATCAGCACAATTCACACTATTGCCAAAGAAGAAGTCTTCGCAAGCTCCCGTGTCAGAGCATTGTCCGTCATAACAGTCAATGAGGCCATCCCCGTCATCGTCTATGCCATTGTCGCAGATTTCCTGAGCGGATGCAAGGATGGAGGTAAATGAAAGGAAGAAAATGAAAATTGACTTCAGGTAGCTTTTCATGTGCATAATGTTTGTTCTTAATGAGCACATGGAATGTCCAGGTAGCCAATCACCAATGCTCGCTTCGGGATTTTCATCGCTGTTGATATCAGATTGGTTGTGTTTAGCATGTGGACATTTCATGGTATTAGTTGAAATGGATACGGACATAGATACACTTTAATTGTATAATGTAACCCTCTAGTAATCTAGATAAACCCCTTGAAAATCAAAAGGTATATTGAGTCAAGGTAAAGTTATGGATATAATGAAATTATGAACTATATCAATAAATAATATAACTATTTAAAGTTAACTTTTAGACCAACCGCCTATTTGGCAGGTCGAAATTATACGATTAGGGGATTATCGGGCAAGTAAAATACTACCGGATTTGGTCATATTGGAATCTTGACATTTCATCACAAAATAATAGACTCCCTCTGGTACAGGAGATCCATTGAAATTTCCATCCCAAACGCAGTTATCACCCGACTCAAAATTTTCTTTTGTACTGATGTTCCTTCCTCTTGAATCGAATACATACACTTTGCATCCCGCGGCAGTACCCAAGTCACCGATATTCAGAATTTCCCAGCAGTCATTCATGCCATCCCCATTCGGAGAGAAGGTCTTTCTGGGTCTGAAATTGTCAAGGAATACCGCTATGGTGTATGTTTCGTCGCAGTCATTATTATCTGTTCCCGATAGGGTAACCAAGGTTAGGGGTTGAGAGGGAAAGAACGTGGTGGTAGTTCCGTTTGGATTGTTGAAATTATCAGAGGCTCCATTTCCGGTTTCCCAACTAAAATCTGATCCTCCGGATGCATTCAATTCAATGAAGTTGGCATTCGCTATTTCAATGAGTGGATAGACTACTCCGTTAACCGTTGTGTCATTTCCATCTGTAAGTGCTTCAAGACCCTCATCGATCGCCAAATTTGAGTTGCTGAAATTTAAAATATCGACGGTATCCTGAACTTGGCAACCGATCGTAGTGGTTACTCGTGAGATAACCCAAACACCATCAATTCCTTGCGGGGTGCTTGCGTCAATGCTGGACGTACTGGATTCGGAGACAGTATCTGAGGTTGCCATATCCACCACCGCCCATTCATAGGTGTCAATGGTTCCTCTGGAGGGACTGGTCAACGAGACAGTGATGACATCACTAGGACACTTTTCTGTTCCATCTGTCACATCAAAGGTAATGGTAGGGGCATCAGAGACAGTCACATTAACTACATCGGTATCCTCGCACAAAGCGCCCCCGCCACCGGCATACACTTCTGTGTCTGGGTAGGAGGTATTGAGGGTTACTGTATATGCTCCTGAAGAAGGGAAGCTGAAATCCAAATCTTGCGTTGTGGCTGTGTGAATATCGGTAGATCCATCATTCACGATCCATTCATATTGTAAGGTAAATCCTCCGGCTCCTGTGGAGGAAGAGGTGAATGTGGTGAGAAATCCCACGCATGTTTCCGATGGGCCATCTGCTGCCGAGGTTGGCAAGGCTACTTCATTTACAGAGTAAACAGCGGTTTCAGAGAGGCAGGTATTTGCATCGGTTACTTCCACGGTGTAGTTACCCGTTTGGTTGGCGGAAAGTGTAGCACCATTTTGTCCTCCCAGATCAGAGCCGTTTCTTTGCCATTGATACGTGAAGTCACCAGTGAAATCCGGAACTCTCAGGGTAATGGATGTACCTGCACAGAAATTATCCAGATTATCATTCACTATTTCCAGCAGCGGTGGCTGGTTTACTTCCAGATTGAATGTGGCAGATTCTTCAGAATAGCATTCGCCATTTTTTCGTGCCCTTACAGTGTATAGTCCGGCATCACTTAGTGATGCATTTGTAATGTCTAGTGAAGAGGTTGTGGTAGGGGAACCTGGAACGATCACCTCTGTACTTCCATCTGGTTTGGTCCACTCAAACTCATCAAAGCTGTCTGCCCCGGAAATACTTATGCTGTAGTTGTCTCCTACACATATATTGTCAGAAGCCCCGGCATCAAAAGTAGGAGAAGCAGGCTGTGTACCGCCAACTAATGTAAAGGTCGCATTTCCAGCTAAAGCACATTCGTATGGTTGGCCGGTATCATGAGTTATGGTTACTTCAACGGTAGCTGTAGTGCCTGCCGTTATCGTGATGTCAGCATTATCACCATTGTTGTTGTCTACGGTTCCGGTTCCTCCGGTTATCTGCCAGTCATAGGTAGCACCGGCAGTCTTAGTCGCAAAAAGGGTAAACTGGTCATTTAAGCAAAACTCCAGATTATTCGGTGAGATCTCTGGTTCTACACAGTTTCTGTTCAAAAATATCCCCAGACTTCCTGGTTGTCCGGATGCAATATTATGAACGAAAGCAATATCCGGACGGGCATCACCATTCAGGTCACCTGCTACCACATTTTGGTTGGTATTGGTCGTTGGGATGGCTGTTGGTGTTGCAAAGCTGATAGAGCCTGTTGATGTGTTTTCTATCACAAACAAATCATCTATTGTTGTGGTGGAGCCAATGATTAGATCGGGCTGTCCATCACCATTCATATCGCCCACATCCACCCCGCTTGGGCCTGCCCCTGTTATAGTCACATTGATCCCTGCGGCAAAGGTAATGTCTCCATTCACCGTACTGGTGTTTCGATAAACCTCCACCCTTGCGAGCTGCTGGTTTGTGGCCACAATATCTATCAATCCATCCTCATCAAAATCAGCTGTTTCCACGTTGATCCGTTGAGCATTCGATGTGATTCCGGTTTGCTGAACAAAAGACACACTACCAGGCTGACTGGTATTTTTCATCACGGTAATTCCCTGATTAGATTCCCGGAATGGAAGGGATACTACGTCCAACCTGCCGTCATTGTTAAAATCAGCTACATTGAGTGAGCTGGTATTTATTGGTCCGGTAATTGAAATCGGGTTTGCCGAACCAAAGGTAAAATCACCGTTACCTAAGTATATATGGAATGTCCTGTCTGAGCCGTTTCCAACGATAATGTCAGGATTTCCATCGTTATCAAGGTCTGCAATTCGAACATTTCCGGGAAGTCGGTTACCGCTGGTTGCAGCTGGCAATTTGAATTCTGCGGAGGGATTCGCAGGGAAAGGGGAGGGAAAGCCACTTCCGTTATTTCTATAAAGAAAAATATCTCGTGGACTGGTTACCCCATTTGAGGTATAGACCAAATCCTGATCTCCATCATGATCAAGATCTCCACAGGTGAGGGCGATTGCCCCGGTATTATTGTTGGGTGCATTTAGGCTTTGAGCCAACGTAAAATCCCCTCCACTTAATGCGCCCGTTCCAGCGGTATTGTTTTGATAGATGGTCACCTCTACTCCCGAGCCTGCATTGTGCGCGATGGCCAGGTCATTGAGGCCGTTGTTATCAAGGTCACACATGCAAATATCGTAAACATCTGTGAGGCCTGTGGAGACCAAAAATTCACTGTCATAGCTGGTAATGTCTGAACCACTGAAACTGATGAAAAACTGCTGTCCGGAAGAAACGGTATGGTTGTCTGAAGTTTGAACAGTTAGAGATCCATGAGTAACACCGGCAGGAACCACTGCTGTTACTGTGTTGGCCGTGGAAGATGCAGGCACCACCGAAACTCCCCCGAAGTAAACCAGGTCTACATTGTTGAGGTTAGATCCTGAGATGGTAACCGTCTGCCCCACCTCTATATGCGTGGGGGAGATGTTGTTTATGAATGGCTTTTGTGCCAGCAGGATTGCCGGGAACAAACATGCAAGTTGGAATATTCTTCTCATCAGTCTTTCACTTGAAGTACCCAGGCTTTGGCAAGCTTGGAGGTTTTTCTAAATTCGTCACGTTTTGATCTGGCTTGCGAGATATTTCCAGATTCGTAAACCACCACATAGTAGTAGCCTCTGGCGGATACATAGCCAACAATGGTGTCATGATATCCGCTTTGAAATAATTCATCACTGTAATCTTCTGCATGCTGGAACTCGGAGAATGCCCCTGCGATTACAAAATTTCCGGCAGGAAGTTCAAGTAAGTGATCACCTCTTTTTACTACCACGTGATCATTGGAGGTGGCGAGCTCCTCATGAGTTCTGAAATCTGTGGTAAGCTCAGGGTCACCTTTGGCCACTTCCTCATGGTGCTCTTCGGTCAATTCAGGATTTGATGCAATGGTTGCTGCCTGAGACTCATTGATTGCTTTATCCCATTTAATAATGTTTTCGGTACTGCCATCAGGATTTGTTTTTTCATAGCGTACACCAATTTCTTTAGAGCCATCCGGAAGGGTACGCTCAAGGTGGCCGTCTGCCGCCACAGTCATGTTTGTCGCATCAGCCTTTGGCACCCAGCTTATCACTACATTTTTGTCTCCACCTGCAGCCGGTTTTTCCAGCCTGATTCCTGTTTCTTCCTCACCAAATTGATTTGTTCTGGTGATTTCTCCATGATCTTCCTGGTGGTCCCAATCATCCACTTTTTCGGTTGGCACCTCTGCCACCGGCTCAGGATCATCCAAAACGGTTGGTTTTGCAATTTCTAATGCATCTTCATCGCTTGGTGTTTCCCGGCTTTGCTGTAGTGCGGCAAGCTGTTTTTGTCTCTCCAGTTCTGCTTTCCTGGCTCTCTCTTCCGCAGATAGCCTGTGACTTTTTATAAAAGATGATACATGCTCTGCATGATCCTTTTTTGTCCCCAGGTGGTATCCAATATTGATTTCCAACGTAGGCCCTAACTCTGAGGAAATGTTAGAATTCCCAAGTTCATAGGCAAAGCCCACCGCAAACTTTTCTTTAATTTTTGCACCTACAAGTCCGGTAATCCCAGCGTCTTGCCTATATCCGGCACCAACCCAGACAATATGGTACAGGTGAGCAATCATCACTCCCTCAATCTGGTGGGGGATTACGCTACTATACCTATATATAATGTGAGGCTCGAAAGCAAAATCATCATTGACGTGTCCCCGGTAATTCATTTTGAAGAGAATATTGTCTGTAGGGGAGAATTTGATGTCCGATACTTCCTTTTGTGTAATTGGGTTGTAGCTAAAAAGATTTGGTAGAGAAACACCAACATTAAAGTGGCCAAAGTGATAGGCTACCCCAAAATCCCCAATAAAGAAGGTGGACTGATCAAGAAAATTTTCAAAAGCCGGATCGCCCGGGGAATCAAACTCGGTAATGTTCACAGAATTTATACCTGCACCAAGAGACATACCGAAACGAAGAAAGTGGGTCCGGTCTATATTTAGGAGGTACGATGCAGATGCTTTTACGGCTGAGGTTGCCAGAAGTCCCTGCGTGATATTGAAGGCGGCTCCACCAAGTGCAAGCCCGCCCTGAAGTGGCACGTGAAAGCTGGCATGGGATATCTGAGGAGCACCTTCTACATTGGTCCACTGATCCCGATACATCACAAAAAAAGCAGCGTGTCCTTCTACACCCGCATAGGCGGGATTATACATGTATGGGTTCATAAAGAACTGATTGTAGACTTGAGGCTGCTGTGCATGGGCCTGAGAGAATAGAAAAATAAAGGCACCAATGAGGGATACTTTTTTACCCCACTTCACATAAACCATCCCGGAGAGATTTAATCGTTTCAAGTAGTGATGATTTCTTTGATCTAAACCCTAAATTAGAGAATTTATTGCATTTTGCATCACCCGTAACAAATATCCCTGCATATCCTAAGGAAACCGAGTGTTTCTATTAGTGAGCCAATCAAAATAAATAGTCGAATAAATGATGCATTCATAATATGAATGAGATGTATTTCGTATTATTACAGGTGAAAGAGCGCTAACTATATGAAGTTTATTTTCAGTACGATTCTTACACTCCTTTTTGCATTCTCCAGCCATGGGCAGTATTGGTTTGGTCCCAAGGTTGGGATTAGTTATATCGATCATGTGTATCAGGATCGTACCTACGAAAAGGATTCTTTCGATGTAAAACAGGATTTGAATTTTCAAGCCGGGATTGCTTTTAACTACACGGCCTCAGATATGTACTCTGTATATGCAGAGCTTCTATATGAAAAAGTGGACAAAACGGTAAAGGATAAGAGCTCTGGCGGGGAATTGGTAAACGCCAGCATGACAAATCACTTCCTCTCTGCGCCGGTAATGCTAAGGGTTACTTTGGGAAAAGTTCCATTTCATTATTACGTCAATGCCGGACCCAGACTTTCATACTGGCTGGGAGGTAAAGGCTCGCTCTTTCTGGATGAGTTTAATGAGAACCCTCCAATAATGGATGATGATGGCAACCCACTTCCCGTAGAATATAAAACAACCTTCAATTCAGACAAAGCCCTGGATGGAGATAGGGGGACTGCTCTTGTAAGCAAACCCAATCGCTTACAGTTCGGGCTCACAGCAGGCGGAGGGATGTACTTCGATCTGGCCAATGGCACGAGGCTTCAGGTGGATTTGCGATATACCTGGGTACATAGTAATATGGGAACCAACAATGGCGTTCAGGATATAAATTTTGCAGGGGAGAATTACAGGGAGAATTTTGAATACTACCACAACATAGCTACAATCGGCATTGCCTATCTCTTTAACTATGACGCCAACCTGAAGCGTAAAGGCAGCAGCACTAGTAAGGAAAGTAAGAAAAGAAAGAAATAATATAATTATTTCAAGGTAAATACCCCTTAAGTGCTGTCTTTTATTGATTTATTCCTACAATTACAGGTAAATACCTAATTTAACATTTGTAGCCTGTAAAAATTCACTAGCTGTGGTTCAAGCATTCTTAAAATTCTTAGGGGGAGAGCAAGGAGAAGAAAAGCAAATGCTTCTTCTTCTGGGTAAGGGATTCTTCATGGGAATCTTGCTTGCCACCTATCAGATTGGTGCTGAGACACTTTTTCTAACTGTACTCGGCGATGAATGGCTGGACGTGGCTTTTTTTGCTGCGGGAGGTGCAGGTATTATTTCTACCGCTTTATTTGTGTTTCTACAGCGGAAAATCAATTTTTCCACACTTGTAATATCCACCACATTTGTCATCTTACTCTTTATAGGTGGAATTCGGGCTGCTTTTGAGTTCATTGGATACGATACGGAGGTTACCGGTCAGTTTCAAATGCTTCCATTTGTTCTTTTCGTAATGATTGGTCCTGTGACCTCAATTACCCTTTTGGGATTCTGGGGAGTTTTTGGTAGGGTGTTTGATCTTCGGGCGAGTAAGCGAATAATCGGGGGGATTGATACCGGGCAGTTGATGGCTACCATGATCGCCTTTTTCAGTATACCAGTATTAATTGCTGCTACTGACATGAATGCAACGTATGACTTGCTTTTTGTATCAGGTATCGCATCATTAGGGGTATTTATTTTCACACTTCTCCTGGCAATCAATTACAACCTGAATAAAGCAACCAAAGTGCTGCATGGCGAAGAGGTTGAGAAGGTAAGTTTTTCCAGCCTCATTAAGGATAAATATCTAAGGTTGTTGTCCATCTTCCTGATCTTTTCTATGGGGGCATCTGTTTTTATGGACTACACTTTTCTAAGTGCCACGGAGACCATGTATCCGGAAGAGCAGGATCTTGCAAACTTTCTTTCTTTCTTCTCAGGAACAGTTATCGTGGTGTCATTCCTGATCCAAAGTTTTATTAATGATATCATCATCGGAAAGTTTGGACTAAAGGTGGCTTTGATGACCATGCCACTCATTTTGATCCTTTTCACGGTTGGTGCAATCATTGTAGGTCACATTTTTGGCTATGAAACCAAGAGTGCGGAGTATATCATGTTCTTCGTGTTGATATCTGTGGGTAAATTATTTACGGCTGCCCTTAAAGATGCCCTGGAAAATCCGGCCTTCAAATTATTCTTCCTGCCGATAGATATCAAGATTCGATTTGACATTCAAACACGAATAGAAGGAGTAGTTAATGAAGTTGCCACTTTCCTTGCCGGAGCAGCACAGATGGCTTTGGGTTTATTGGTATTCTTCAAACTTATCCACTATTCATACTTTATTCTGGCACTTGCCGCAGGCATTATCTATATGGCTGGCAAGTTGTTTGAAGAATACAAAACCACTTTGAAGAAAACACTTGAAAAGCAAAAAGCTAGTCTCAAAGGAGAAGGAAAGAGGAATGAGAAAAATACCTTAAACATGCTAAAAGGCGAGGTAGCCTCAAAGGATGTTGAGCGAGTGCTAAACGCTCTGAAAATTTTCGAAAAATTAGAACCGATCGAATTTGAGTTTGTGCTTCTGGATTTGCTCAACCACCGCTCTCCAATCTTGAGGAAATTTGCCTATCAAAAATTGGGAGATAGGCTATGCTGGGAAGCTGTAGAGATTGTAGAAAAGGATATCAAAACTGAAGGGGACGAGGATGTGCTGGAGGTAGCCAAGGCAACATACAAGAAACTCAAAGAGGCCGCTGACTTTGTATTGACAGACGTTTCTATTAAAGAACTAGTAAGGTCAACGGAGGCCATTGATCGGGAGAGAGGAGCTAGGCTGCTGGCAAAAGCCTCAGAGGACAGACATGTTGCATTCATTGTAGAGCTTTTGAGGGATATAAATCCAAACGTTCGCTCGGCAGCAATGATGACGGCAGGCAAAGTGAAGAGGCCGGAGTTGTGGCCTATTCTGATTGAAAACCTGCATTTGGCAACCTACGGCAATGTGGCAATGTCAGCATTAAAGGCTTCTGGCGAAGCAGCCTTCCACACCATTGACACTGCCTTCTATAAGACGGGTCAGTATCACGCTACCATGATTCGAATTATCCAGGTATTGGGTAGGATCGGGGGTAGGGGTGCTACAGAGTTACTTTGGAAAAAAATCGATTTCCCAGATAGAAAAATTGTCTCTCAACTCCTCCTTTCTTTGAGCTACATTGGATTTGTTGCGAGGGATTTCCAGGCCGCAAGGATTAAAATAGCAGTTGAGGGTGAGATTGGTGATATTGCCTGGAACATAAAGTCTTCTCTGGAAATCCCCGATGAGCAGGAAATTGATCACCTCATCAAGCAGGCAATGGTTGAAGAGGACATCAAAAACTATGATAACATCTTCATGCTTCTGGGTATGATCTATGATCCTCAAAGTGTGCTTCTTGCCAAGGAAAATATCCAGAATGGCACTACTGAAAGTATCACATTTGCGGTGGAGATGATGGATATTTTTGTGGAGGAAGAATTGAAGCCAAAACTTATTCCTGTAGTGGATGAATTGAAAATCCAGGAGCGACTAGCACGTCTGCAAAATCACTACCCACCAGAAGACTTTGATTCATATGAGGATTTGTTGCTTCAGATCATTAATAGAGATTACAATAGAATAAACAGGTACACCAAAGCTTTGGCTATGTATCGTTTCAGCCAATTGAGTAATCATGTTACCGCTGACCTGATAGCTAACCTATTCAATCCCGACCCACTCTTGCTGCAAACAGCAGCCTTTGTAATGTATAACATCAATAAGGAGTCGTACCACGAGCATACGAAACGCCTGAAACCTACAACTAAGAAGGAGCTCGATAAGGCTATCTTACCTCCGGTGTATAGACATGAAGATGAAGATTATCATCAAAAGCTTTTGCTGATTGAGCGGGTTATTGAGCTCAAGAAAAACGAAATATTTAAGCATATTCCAGGTGAATTGATCACATATATAGCCGAGTGCCTGGAGGAAGTGAGGGTCAAGTTGGGCTCTACGATCATACGAGAAGGGGATAGTGGAATGGAGTCGATGTACATCGTATTGGAGGGCTCAGTGGATATTTATGAGAATGATCAAAAAGTGGCAGAGCGTGAAAAGGGAGGGGTTTTTGGGGAGAAGAATCTGACAGACTCGGATGTATTTGGCTTCACAGCCTTGGCTCGAACTGAATGCACACTTCTTCTCATGAGAAAAGAAGAATTGTTGAATTTAATGTCTAAACATATTGAGATTTTGGATTGCTGGGTAGACATTATGAACGGAGTAATTGATCAGGAAGAACCTGAAATAGTTGATGTTCTCTTTGGATGATATTTCGATGAACGCACTTTGGATAGTATAAAAAAATAGCTTAATTCACTTTTAATAAAACCGCCTAATCGCGAAAGATGACTAATAATCGCACCATAGCACTAATTTATTCGGAGAAAGACGATGCGATGATTGAAGGGGGCATCAAAGGATGGGTCACCAACTTCCATAAGTTCCTGTCTACTTTGATGTACCAGATTACCCGGGAAAATCCGGAGATCAAGCTAATCAATGAGTCCAGCTTTTCAGCTACTGAGATGGATAGCTACAATGTGATAATTGCTGTGCTTACATCCAACCTTGTAAAGGATAAAGTGATTGTGAGTTCCCTCAATTCACATTCTAAAAAATTGAAAGGCCAGAATAAACTAGTAGCAGACGGTGTTGCCAGGGTTTTTAAAGTGCTGAAGCGTCCGTTTGATCCTGACGAATACTTGGAAGAACTAGAGGATTTACTGACTTATGATTTCTATCTTGTAGATCCGCTAACAGGTGATCCTCAGGAGTTTACCAGATTTTTTGGAAACGATGCGGAGCGTAGCTACTGGATGAAACTGGTAGATATGGCCTATGACATCAACCATGTATTACAGGCTAAAGAACTGGAAGACGGAGAAGGAGGGTATGAAACAATCCCTCGTGAGAAAACAGTCTACTTAGCAAGTACCGGTGTGGATATGGTGATTCAGCGAGACATCATCAAGCGAGAGTTGATTCGTCATGGATATAAAGTCCTGCCGGATCATAGCCTGCCCAAAGAAGCCAAAGCCTTGGATAGAATGGTGAGGGATGATCTGGATCGGTGTAGGTTGTCTATCCATCTGGTCGGTGAAGATTATGGCTATAAGCCTAGAGGTTCTGAACTCTCAGTTGTAGACATTCAGAATCGGGTGGCATCTGATCACACATATCAGATGGTGGAAAAGAATAAGAAGGCCAAGAAAGACGAAAAGGAGCTCTTCAGCCGGTTGATCTGGGTTTCACCTGACCTTAAAAACGTCACTGAGCGTCAGAAAATATTTATTGAGGACCTGAAAAGTGATGCGGCAGCTTTAGAAGAAGCTGAGGTTTTGCAAATACCACTTCAAGAGTTGAAAACGATTATTCGTGAGGAGCTAGTGACTGGTGGGAGATTCAATACCAGACGTGATATTAAAGGACTGGATGATGAGAAGAAGGATGAGAAAACTAAGATGATCTATCTTATCGCCGACAAGAGGGATGTGAACGAAATAGATGACATACAGACGTATCTCAAAAAACAGGGTTTCAATGTGGTATCACCTAGTTATGAAGGTGATTTGGTTGATCTGAGGTACATCCATCAAGAGAATTTAAGAAGGTGCGATGCATCAATTATTTACTTCGGTCAGGCGACCGAAGAATGGATAAAGACAAAACTACAGGACCTGCTAAAGGCTCCTGGATTCGGCCGTGAAAAGCCTTTAACAGCTAAAGCGGTTTACTTTAAGGGGC
The DNA here is from genome assembly GCF_040223195.1 of Ekhidna sp. GTDB lineage: Bacteria > Bacteroidota > Bacteroidia > Cytophagales > Cyclobacteriaceae > Ekhidna. The sequence goes on from NZ_JAVKDX010000017.1 coordinate 19,018, forward strand.
AGAAGGATGTGGACATGGAGCACTATAAAAAGAACAACGCCATGGTTTTGGGGAATAACGGGGGAACATTTAATCCCGATCACCTCAAGCCTTTTCTAACTAAAATGGAAAGCTGATGAGCGAAAAAGAAATTGATGTTCAGGGCCAAGAGACCCAGGATATTGTTGACATTACCCAGTTAATTAACCCCTTTCCGGGCCTCAGGCCGTTTGGAATAGAGGAAAGCCACCTGTTCTTCGGGCGAGAGGGACAGAGTGACGAGGTGCTGGTCAAGCTGTCAGAAAACAAGTTTGTTGCCATCCTTGGTGCTTCGGGTAGTGGTAAATCTTCATTGATGTACTGTGGCCTGATTCCAACACTCTATGGAGGTTTTATGACCGATGCAGGGTCTAATTGGCGGATTGTGGTAACCCGTCCCGGCGGTGGGCCAATTGATAACCTGGCAGAAGCACTCCTTATAAAAGATAAAGAATATGCCAATCTGGGGGATGAAGATAAGCTTATTCGCAAAACCATCATCAGCACGGTTCTTAGAAGTAGTTCGCTAGGTCTTGTAGAGGTAGTCAGACAATTGAAGACAGACGATTTTCAAAATGTTTTGATCCTTGTTGACCAGTTTGAGGAGCTTTTCAGATATCGTAAGCTAGAATCAGCCACCTCCGATCTGGACGAGTCATCTGCATTTGTAAACTTATTATTAGAGGCCATCCATCAGTACGATGAGCCAGTCTATATCGCCCTAACCATGCGATCTGACTTCATTGGCGAGTGTGCCCAGTTTCCGGATCTTACCCAGATGATCAATGACTCTCACTATCTGATTCCTCAGATGACCAGAGATCAAAAGAGAACGGCGATTGAAGGGCCTGTGGCTGTCGGTGGAGGAAAAATTGCCCCTCGTTTGACACAGCAGCTTTTGAATGATGTGGGAGATAATCCTGATCAGCTTCCGATCCTTCAGCACGCATTAATGCGTACCTGGTCATACTGGACGGAAAACAGAAAGATTGGTGAGCCGATAGATTTAAGGCATTACAACTCCATTGGAACACTTCGCGAGGCACTTTCTATGCACGCCAATGAAGCGTATGATTCATTGAGCAAACGAGAGAAGGAAATATGTGAGGTGATGTTTAAGGCCCTAACCGAGCGAGGATCGGAAAACCAGGGCATCAGGCGTCCTACCAAGCTGGCCACTATAGCGGCGATTGCTGGTGTAAACGAAGAAGAAGTAGCACGAGTAGTGGAGCGATTCAGAGAGCCGGGCAGATCATTATTGATGCCTCCATTTGGTGTAAGGCTAGAATCTGAAACGGTAATAGATATTTCGCATGAGAGTTTGATGCGTATTTGGGTACGTTTGAAAAGGTGGTTGGATGAAGAGTCCAAAGCTGCAGAAATGTACCTGAAACTTTCCGAAGCGGCTGAAAGGTATCAGGAGGGAAGGGCAGGACTTTGGCAAATGCCTGACTTGCAGTTGGCGCTTAACTGGAGAGAAGAAAACAGGCCAACACTTGTTTGGGGTCAGCGATACAATCCTGCCTTCGAGCGAACGATGGTATTCCTGGAAACCTCTGAGAAAGCCTACCTGACAGAGCAGCGAAACAAAGAAATTCTACAGAAGCGGCAAGTTAAGCGTATGCGTACCACTGCGGTGGTCTTGGCCATAGCCGTGTTGGTTTCCTTAAGTTTCTTGATCTATTCATTTATTAAAGCTGATGAAGCAGATAAGGCAAGGGTTTTGGCGGAGGAGCAGAGACAAGAGGCGGTAAGATTAAGAGACCAAGCTGTTGAGCTTCAAAATAAAGCCCAGCAATCAGCAGCAGAAGCAAGGGCGGCAGAAGCTGAGGCACTTTCTCAAAAAGAAGAAGCAGATAAACAGCGGCTTGCAGCACAAGAAAGTGCGGAAGAGGCTAGAAGACAGCAAAGAGCTGCCGAAGCAGCGACTCAAGCTGCCCAAGAAGCCAACCAAGAAGCCCAAAGGCAAGCTGGTATAGCAAAGGAAAATGCTGCTGAGGCAGATAGACAGGCTCAAGCTGCCGAATTAGCACGACAGAATGCAGAACGCCTTCGTTACCAGGCCATCGCCCAATCCATGGCGATCAAGGCTAAGAACATTCTCTCGGAGGATCAGGATCAGGCTGAGCTGAAGGCGATTGTGGCCCGACAGGCCTATCTGTTCTATGAAGAATATAAAGATGAAGGCAAGGATTACAACGGTGATATTTACGCCGGTATTTACAACGCCCTTCAGGGACTATATGAGAGGGAAGCAGCGAATAATGGGTTGGTAGCAGAAAAAGGAGATTCCATTTTCAACCAATACCATAAACCGGTAGATCCAAACTCAGAAAATACGATTGTATCTGTTCGTTCGGTTGTTTATTCCAAGGACGGTAAATTCATGTACTCAGCCAATGCGAACGGTGAAGTAATTAAATGGAATGTAGAAACAAGGGGTTGGAGTCAGATCTTCCAAAATGACAATGTGGCCAGGGTGGTAAATGTGAGCCCCAACGAGCAATACCTGGCTCTTGGTACCGAACAGGACAATATTTTACTCTTCGACGTAAGGAACATTGATCAGCAGCCGGCCAAAATAGAAGGCCATTTGGGCGGTACCGTTTTTGATTTATTGTTCCTGCCGGACAATTCAGGATTTATCTCTGTAGGTGCAGACAACAGAATCTTAAGAAGCGACTTCAGAACGTCAACAGAGCTGGCCAGATCAAATACCAGAATTAAGAGAATCGCCCTTTCACCAGATGCCAAAACACTTGTGGGTGGAGGTGATGATGGAAATGTATATATCTGGGATTTGACGGATATTGGTGCAGGAGCCACCACACTCGTGAATAAAAATCAAAACGATACTGTAGCGGTGGTCAATAGAAAAGCTAGTGCCATTGCTTCGGTTAGGTTCAGCAACACGGGTAGATACCTTGCTTATGGTAGTTCGGACGGTAATTTGAAAATTTGGGACATGCAAGATGATAAGCAAGTACCACCGACTTTAACAGGCTTCAGAGCACCGATTACGGATATAGAGTTTAGTCCGAATGATCGACTTCTTTTGGGAACATCCCGAAATAGCCAGGTACGGGTTTGGGATATGAATAACCTATTTGATCTCCCAATTGTACTTGAAGATTACAATGGTCAAGGGCAGCAAGGCTGGGTAAACGATGCGGATTTCAGTCCTGACGGCAACTACTTTGTGACTGCTGCCGGAGATGGAAATATCCGAAGATACCCAACGACAGCTGATGCCATGGCTGAAGAAATCTGCACACATATAACATTGGGGAACATGTCTGACAATGAGTGGAGACAATATGTAGGAGGAGACATTCCTTATGTAGAAACGTGTGAAGGTTTGCCTAAAAGGTCTTCAGAATTCTAATAATATTTATGAAGAAACATTTAATCACCTGCTGTTTATTTTTCATTTCACTTTGGGGCTTCTCCCAAACTTCATCGCAGTGCGCCAGAAGCTTAGCTCAGGCAGAATTGGCATTTGAGCAAGGAAGGCTTTCTGATATCATTAATACCTATACTGATGAGGCTAGTGGCTTTACCAGGTGCTTGAATGGCGGGGTATTCTCTGTTGAAGAAGAGATCAGGGCATATAAACTTCTCACTAAGGCCTATTTGTTTCAGGATGATGAAGCGATGGCAGAGGAGATGTTTGTGAAGCTCTTGAAAGCCGATAAGGAACACCAGCTTTCGCCGGAGGATCCTGCAGAGCTTTATCTCTTAAAGGATAAATTCAAGACTGAGCCTATTTTGAGGGTTGCTGTAAGGGTAGGGGCAAATAAATCGCTACCATCTGTTATTCAGAACTTCAACACGTTTCAAGTTGGAGATAAGCGATACAATGAGAGTGGGGCTGAAACAGGTCTTGGGATCGGCTTTTGGTTTGAAGCCTTAGCAGAAAGGCACCTCACGAAAGGAATTGAAGTTGCCACCGGTATTCAGTACCGCATTGCCTCGTATGAGGTGGAAGGTGATTTGATTGAGAATGATCTGAATTATGTAGCAAAAAACACCAGCAACATGTTGCGGTTCCCTTTATTGGTTCGCTACAGTTTGAACTATGACAAAAAAGATAAAGACGGCAATAGGAAAAAGATATTGCCTTATGTCTTTATTGGGGGATCTTATGATTTGATGCTAAAGGCTAAGTATGTAGATACCCGAAGGACCGGAGGAACTGCCTATACATTGCCTGATGAAAGTGAGGATTTAACCGCCTCTGATCAGGTTGCAAAATCAAATATTTCAATAATTGGTGGATTGGGGGCCAGGTTCAGGGTTGGACGTTCAGAGGTAGACTTCTTCTCGATGGAAGTGAGATATGATAATTCACTATTCAATTACATAAACCCGGACAATCGCTGGGTAAATGAAGATGTTAATTTCGGTATTGGCCATGTAGAAGATGACCTTACATTGAACACCTTATCTTTTTCCGTGGGTTATACCCGTTCACTTTATATTCCAAGAAAACGAAAGCAGTACCGCTAGTATATGAGATACCTGTCGATTATAATGTTCACTGCCATCATGGTAGTTTCCTGTCAGATTGAGGATGAAAATGCCCCTAAGCCAGAGGATGCATTCATTAAATACTATGGAGAGCTTACCAGCTACGAAGCAAACGATATAGAAATAGTTTATGATGCCACTGGTGAGGTTCCTGAGGGACTAGTGGTATTTGGTTCGGTGGCCTCTGAAAATGGCGATGATGATTTTTATGTATTGATCACAGACTTGGTTGGTAATATAGTTAGTTCAAATTCTTATGAACTTAGAAATGACCTTCCGGATAACGACGAAGACGGGAATACAGATTTTCCTGACATAAGATCCAATGATATTGCCGGACAGATCATTGCAAACCCTATTGGTGGATTTGTATTTGTTGGCACATCTTCTTTTTCTCAAGATCCAGGAATATCAGACTATCAGGTTGGGAGACTGGCATTTATCAATGCCGATTTAGAGCTAAGCTATGATACATTCTTTGTTGTTGACGGAGACTACAATCTTGATTTTGCGCTAAACGACATCACTCTTCTTCAAGATCAGTCATTCATATTGGGAGGATGCAGGCAATATAATCGCGGAGGCGGAATTATAGATAAGGATAATTATTTTGTTAAATATGATCAAAATAGCGGTATTGTCTTTGAACAAACGCAAGGTGTAGCCGGGAATAATGAAGACGATGAAATTTCGCGTGTCTTTGAAAAGCCAAACGGAAACCTTGTTTTTGTTGGAACCTCTAGCACTCCAAGTCAGCGCGGAGAAAATGGGGGTAATAACGGAGCAAACGTATTTTATTTGGAAACCGATCCTAATGGAACCCCATTGAATTCTGCGGCCTACGGATTTGATGATGGGACTTCCAACAACATTGTTTACAATGAACTAGTAAATAATGCTATTTATACAACCTCTGGTTTTTCTATTGTAGGTACTTCTTCTACTACTACCACTAATCAAAAGTTTGCCTTTGTCATGAACCTGAGCAATAATGGCATCTTCCTAAGTGGAAACAGTCACGATAGCTCGGCATACAATACCGAAAACAGTGTCCTTCAAACCATCGGGGAAGGCATTACGCAAGGTCTGGATAATGAATTGGTAGTAGTGGGGCAATATCCGGCATTTAGTTCTGGTGGTTTATCCCGAGGTGGCGAGGGAATGTTTGTGAAATTTGATCAGGGAGGAACCCCGGTAGAAGGTGAGGAGTCGTCCTTTGGATTATCTGATGGAAATGACAACATCGTAGATGCTGTAACGCTACCCGACGGAAAGATCGTGATGGTATCGAATGTAGACTTTGGAGCAGGGGTAAAACTCATCTCAATCATCAAACTTAATCCGGATGGTTCGCTGGATTAAATCCTTGAATAGTTCAATTTTTACCTGAATTAATCTTATCTGTAAAATAAAAGTCTATATCGAAAAAATGATATTGCACTTTGAATTAATATATCCATTAATAAACTTCACCAATAGTTAGTTTTGGAGTAAATTTTACTCTAGCTATTGTCATCCTATTTTGCGTCTAAATAACTGATTATGAGAAAGCTTGGCCTGTTGTCCCTCATTACCTCCTTCTTAATGCTCTTTGGTTTTAATTCCGTTTCCCAAACGGTCACATCCATCACCAGAGCAGACGGCAATCCAACAAATTCAACTACTGTTAATTTCACGGTTGTTTTTCAATCTGCAACCACTGGAGTTGTTGCTGGGAATTTTACTTTAGATGCATCAGGACCTTCAGGTACGATAGGAACACCAACGACATCAGACGATATTACCTGGAATGTTCCTGTAACGACAGTCTCAGGAGATGGTACCTTAAGTATTGATTTTGTTTCAGGTTCAGAGTCACCAATTACGGCTGCATTCAACGCAGGGGATATTTACAATATTGATCAGACATCACCCGATGTAACAATAGATCAAGGTTCTGGACAATTGGATCCGACGAATTCAGCATCGATTGTATTTGACATAGTATTTAATGAGCCGGTCACAGGCTTTACCGATGATACGGATGTTGATTTCAGCGCAAGTACTGCACCAGGGGCACTGTCTGGGGTGGTAGCAGAAGTAGCCCCAATGGATGGCACGACCTACACGCTGACTGTAACGGGAATGACAGGCGATGGGGATGTGATTGCATCATTAAATGCTGGAGCAGGAACAGATGCTGCAGGCAATACAAGCAATGCCAGTTCCAGTTCAGATAATTCAGTGAGCTATGATGGGACATCTCCGGAAGTTACAATCAACCAGGCATCTGGTCAGCTAGATCCAACAGCAGTAGCATCTGTTGTATTTGATGTAGTATTCGATGAGCCTGTAACAGGTTTTACCGATGATACGGATGTTGATTTCAGTGCGAGTACCGTCACTGGGACATTATCCGGGGTAGTGGCAGAGGTAGGACCGATGGATGGCACGACTTACACACTGACTGTAACTGGCATGACAGGCGATGGAGATGTGATTGTATCGTTGAATGCTGGAGCAGGAACAGATGCTGTGGGGAACACAAGTAATGGGAGTTCAAGTACAGATAATTCGGTGACATATGACACTACCTCCCCTGATGTTACAATAGATCAGGGATCAGGTCAGTCAGACCCTACGAATGTAGCTTCTGTTGTGTTCGATGTAGTATTTACTGAGCCAGTAACAGGTTTTACTGATGACACGGATGTTGATTTCAGTGCGAGTACCGTCACTGGGACATTATCCGGGGTAGTGGCAGAGGTAGGACCGATGGATGGCACGACTTACACACTGACTGTAACTGGCATGACAGGCGATGGAGATGTGATTGCATCTTTGAATGCTGGAGCAGGAACAGACGCTGCAGGCAATACAAGTAATGCGAGTTCTAGTTCAGATAATTCGGTGACGTATGATGGCACATTACCCACCTTCACAAACGCCACCTTCTACGACACAGATCAGGATGGTTCAGTCGATCAGATATTGCTTGAATTCTCGGAGGATATTGATGAAGCTTCAGTTAGTGATGCCCATTTTAATATTGGTGGTGCGGGACTGGGCGTAGTTCCCTTTGGAGTAGTTGCAACTCCGGCCGCTAATGGAGTAGACTTGACTGACTCGGACAACTATATCACTTTGGGTGTAGATCTGGGCACTACGGATGACCAGTCAGTAGATTACAATCAGGGAACACTTGCTGATGAATCCGGAAACCTAGCCGCTTCAAACTCATTCACCACTTTTGATCTGGCCCCCCCGGTACTTACAGATATTCAAATGGAAGATACCGATGATGATGCACTGGTTGATAGGGTCGTGTTGGTTTTTTCCGAGATTGTTTCGGATGCTGATGACAATGATACCTATGTGGTGGCCGATGTTGGAACTATCACTTTGCCAGATGGAGAAACAGCTACTGGCTATGTAGATGGTGATATTGTGGTGGGGAACATAAGCGGTATCTATACCACTGTAGCAATCAACAACATCACAGGCCAATTGGTTGATAATACGGCATTGGGCTCATTTAATGTAGCCGGAGTAAATGGATTTTGGGATGACGATCAGGATCAACTTTCCATTGGAGATGGTTCTGAAAACCGAATTGATGCGGCTTCTCCGGTATTGTTGAATACCGTTGTTTCTACCAATTCCGTGGCAGAACTGACATTTAGTGAAGGGGTTTGGGGAAATGCTGGAGCCACGCTCCCGGTTACCACCTCAAACTTTGTTTTTGATATTGGTGGAGGAGTTGTAGGGGAATCGGTAGTTTCTGTCAAGACAACAGCAGCAACAGAGTCGGATGATCTTGTTAATGTATTGGTAGGAGGAGAAACAAACCTGAAGGTATTTTTCTCATTCACTCAACCAAATGCTGGGGGTGAAACCCTTACCATGAACACAGATGGAAATATCTACGATAATGCATTGAATACCGCTGCAGCCACGCAATTTCCTCCGGACAATCAGGATGTGCTTGTTGCCCCATCCATTCCAAAGATGGTCTCCGCAGAATGGCGAGATGGTGATGGTGATGGTATGATAGACAGGGTTGCCCTTCGTTTTAGTATCGATTGGGATATCGATGAAACAGGAAGCCCGGATAACAATGATGGATTGGATTGTTTTGCAATTACAAATGGTGCAACGCCTGTAACTCAGGACAACATTGATTATGACAATACAAACAATGGATTCTACACAGCCGCTGAAGAATTGGTAATTCTATTTACTGGTGATGAACAGCCAGGAACCAGCATAGACAACCTGCAGATAACCTACGTAGATGGTACCGATGACAGAATTGAATCACAGGCTACAGAAGATGATGTGGTGAATGGTGATACTCCAACCAACCACTTGGATGGTGCTGCCCCTCGTTTTAGTGGATTCTCTGCAACAATTCTAGATACAAATGCTGATGGAAATGTGGATCAAATCCAAGTTGATACCGAAGATCATATAGATGACTCAGCAATTAACCCTGCGGAATTCACCTACAATGGTGTTGCTGCAGTGGGGGTAGCAAATGTGGACAATACAGATAAATCGTTCTTCCTAGTGGTGAATGGAAATGGTACCGGAGTAGAAGGTGATTTTATTTATACTGTTGGGACATTGGCGGATACAGCTTCCAATGTGAGCAATGGTGGGACAATCTTAGCTGCCAATATTACAGATGGAGCAGGGCCGGTAATATTAAGCGCATTGACCGAAGATACTGAGGCTACTCCAGATGGTCTCCTTGACCAAATAACCATTACGTTTTCAGAAAATCTGGCGAATATTTATGGGGATCAAACATTCTTCTCAGTAGATGAAGGAGGCGACAACTTTCCGGTGATCTCAGCTACTCCGGGTGCCAGCGATGAAATTATACTAGCAATTACGGAAGGCTCATATACTGGAGGACCAGCCGGGCCTTTAGATACACATATTACTCCTGATATTACCATCACTGCTGGCTTTGGAGATGATGCAGAAGGAGCACTTACTCCAGCTCAAACCTTCACAAATACCTCCGATGGTGCGGCTCCTTATAGCACAGTAGATTTGCAAAATACAGGCAATGGAAACCCAACAACCGATGCAAGCCCTAACCTGACAGGTACAGTAGATGATCCAAATGCAACAGTTCTTGTTAATGTGAGCACATTTACGAGAACTGCCACAAATAATGGAAATGGTACTTGGTCATTCAATAATACCGGCTCAGCTCCCGCGGGATTTACCCTTTCAGCTTTAGGTGATTATGAAGTAACGGCAATCGCGGTAGACCCTTTTGGAAATACGTCTACTGATGTTACTAATGATGAATTAACCCTGGAGGGTGGGGCTAACATTACAGCTGCAACTCCAGCTGCAATATGTACCTCTGATGGATTTGTGGCTTTGGGACAAATCCGAATCCAGGAAACACAGAACAATGATTTTGCCTCAGGAGGAACGATCTTATTGACCTTACCTGAAGGTTTTGAATTTAACACCGCTCAGGCTCCAAGCTTTGGTGGTACTACCACGGATATAGATGCAACCGGCACTTTTATCGGAACCGCATCCTTAAGGTTGAACATCACCTATTTCGGAGCTACCGGGCTTGACGATCTTCAGATCGACAATTTAGAAGTTCAGGCCACTCTTGGTGGTCAGACTGGTGTTGCCCTTGAGCGAGCTGGTGGCACGGCAAGTTTACTTACCACAGATACTGATTATGCCGTATTGACAAGCAATTCGTCACCTGTGGCGATAGGTAGTGTCGATGTTGGAGGCTCACCTTTTACAGAGAGTTATTCAACCAGTTATTTATCAACCACATTGGTTCCTTATTCAATTATTTCCCTAGCCTTCACAAATGGCGAGACAGTAACGTTCGGAGGTAATAGTAGTGGGACTGGAGTCATTGTTTCAGGGACAATAACCGGATCCACATTTGAAATTTATCCCAATGCCGGAGCAACAATTAATAATGGAGGAACGATAACAGGCGGAACAAGCACTGCTACTGCTACGGTTAACGGAGCTATTTCGCAAGGCACATCTACTCTAAGTCCATTTACTCTAACCGTCAATCCTGGTGGTGATGATGCGGTATGGCTTAATGGATCCGGATCTCCGATTGATTTAACAGCAGGGGGAACAGACTTACAACAAACAACTGGAACAAATGCAGAGTTATCTGCTACTAGTCCGGGTGTTTATACGTTTGATATTTCAGTTGATGATGGTGGTACTTGTGTAAGTGAGACGTTACGTTTTAACGTATTGATTTATCAAGATATCGATGGGGCTGCAATTGGATCCAACACGTTTGCAGACCGAAACTTCATTACAACTCAAGTAAGAGATACCATTTTTGTGACTCAGCCAACCAATCATACTGTTACAGTAACAGGAACCGGGATAAGCGGTCAACAACAATCTGCAAATAACCCCTCTCCTCAGTTTAGGCAATATTTCTTTGACCCTGGGCTTGCCGGAGAAGGTGTGCATACTATCACATTTACAACTACCAATAACCTAACAGGAGAGTCGGTTTCCCTCCAAGCGGACTTTACAGTTACATTGCCGATCGATTTCTTTGAAGAAGTAAGCCTGCCCACAAATTTGTGTGCATCAGACTTACCATTGGCATTAACTGTCGATAAAACAGCTTTTCAACCTGGTCAAGATTTGGATTATGTATATATCCTTAATTATACTACCGGTAGTCCTTTCCAGAATTTCAATTGGTATGCATTTAATAGTGAGTTCCCAGGATATACTGGAGTTCCAGCCACTTCAGTCTATGAATTTGAGTTTGACTTTAGATCGTCGTATGTAGCTCCATTTCCTGCTCTTGACTGGGATAAGTTTGGGTATTCGCATGAGCTTGCTGATGGAGATGCATATGCATATCTTGTTTATCGAACATTGAGCAATCCATTTGTTCAACCGGTAGATAATATTTTCGTCTACGGAACTCCAATTGTTGAAGTTTCTAATGTAAGTGATGCCTACTGTAATACTGATGAGCCATTCACAATTGAAAGAACAGCCACCTATGTTAGTGGATTCACAGCGCAAAGTCCAGGGAATGAATACACTTATTGGATACCAAATCGTGTTGAGGATGAAATAGCCGAGATAACAACAGGATATGTTTTATGGACAGAGTCCGTTCCCGGTTCAGGAGTTTATGATGTAATGGTTGAGGACTTTACCGAGGCGGGTCAAGGTATGGGTAATGAAGTGAATATTTTTGATCCTTCCGATCCTGATCAAGACGGAATGTTTAATGCAAGTGAAGCTCAGAACTATCGGATCATATATACGACAGAGCCGCTTACTGGTGCCGGTTGTGAAGGTCAGGCTTTCTTTGATGTAACAGTTGATGCACCAGATGCAGCACCGACACTAGATGCAACAACCCTTGCAGGAGGTTTTTCAACAGGATTCAATAATAATGCTTCGCCTGATGATGGTGTGGATGCAGATGAATATGTTCTTGAATACTGTGTAGGTGATGTCCTTGCAAACTTTACAGCAACAAACATTAATACATTTGGTTTTAATCCTATTCTTTCCGGGACAATTACGTTCCCAGCAGGACCTACATTCCAAGTCGGTGATGCAGTTATCGGCCAAACTAGTGGGGCAAAGGGTGCTGTTATTTCGGTTACAGCAACCACGGTTTTTGTGACAAGTGTAACTGGAAATTATAGAGATGGTGAAACGATTATTGGAGATATTTCAGCAGCAGTTGGGACTGTCACATCATTTGTTGAATCCGAACTTGGTGAGGAAATTATTCAGGGCCTATCCAGCGGTGAAACTGCAACCATAACAAGTATAGGAACAACAGGCTTTGTTGTTACAGGTCAGTCCGGCCCATTTACAAACAATGAAATCATAGTGGGTCAAAGTAGCATGGATCGAGTTAGTCTGATAGGAGCTGGAGAAGTTTCATGGTATGATGAGTCCTTCAATAGAATAAGTGCATTTGAAAATGGGCACACGATTAATTCAATTTCTCTTGGCCTTAATGTGAATGCCAGTAATGTGTTGACCGCAGCAGAATCTCAGACGTTTTACTTTTCACAATCGTCCATTTATGGTTGTGAATCTGATCTGAGGAAGGTAGTCGTTAATGTATTTTCCAATCCTGCGGTTCCAAGTTTAGATATTACTGGCTGGCCTACAGCTGTAAAGGTTGGTGATATATATACATTTGATTATTGTGTTGAAGATGATGGTAGTTCTACCACACCGGATCCACTGCTGTTGGTTGATTTGGACCCGGATGAATCATATAATATCACGCGTGAGTTTAGAGATTTTTCAGCTGGTTCTATAACAGTTGCAAATGCTACAATTACAGAACCAGGTGTAGATACCAATCAGGAGTCTGATCCCGTGCCTGATATTTTTGCTGGTGATACAATTATTTACACCATTACTAAAACTGAAGATATTAGTCTGGAAGCTTACAATAATTTTCCTGGTTGCACCGGATCTGCCATAACCGTCTGGATAGCAGCCCAGGAAGAAGCCCCTATTCCAACGGCGGGTGATTTTAATGGAGGTACCCTTGAGTTTCATATTTGCGAGGGGCAAGCACTTAGCAATATTGTTCATACGTTCGTAAATGGAACTGATGAATACATATGGTATGAGGCTGTGGACGGGTTTGGTAATGGTGTTACTCAATTGGGTGGAGTGATCACATTTAGTGGAACTAATTTCATGGATGCAACTACCCTTGGAGGAGCGGCAAATGCCTTTAATATCAATACTCCAGCGGTATATAACTATTACGTTTCTAAGAATGATGATGTTATTACAACAAGATCGTTTGATGGATGTGAGAGTGAAGCATCTTTGGTAAGCATTGAGGTTCACGCTATCCAACCCGCTCCAACAATTGCTTCAAACAATATTGCCTATCCTGGTATAAATAATTTCACTGATCAGGATGGAAATTTGACAGATGATAATTACACATTTGCAATCTGTTCCGATCAGTTGCTACCAAATATGCGTTTTGACGCTCAGGATCTATATTCCGGAGATGAACAGGTGGAATGGATTCGTGATTTGGATGGGATTCGACTTTTTGTTGGTGAGTCCCCAACATTTGGCAATCTTGGTCTAGTGGGGTTAACCCCAGGTACATATAATTATACTGTCCAACAGGTCACTGATACCCTCACCGATTCGTTTGGAAATTTCTTTGAAGGATGTCCCAGTGACCCTGCATCAATTACTATTGAGGTATCAGAGCCGGAACCACTTGAAATAGTAGATGATTTGGGAACAGCATTAGGCACATCGTATTGCCGAGAGGATGATCCTTTGGGAGATATGTCTGGAGATCTAATAGTTGAACTTGAAGTGGATGGAGTTACTGCCAATCCTGCAAATGTTGACTATACAGTGGATTCTTACTTGTCATTTGTTGGTAATGGTTCGCCTGAGATGACATCTGGAAGTGGTTTTGCTACCCTTAACCTTATATCATTGCATGATGCTGTTGCTGGCTCGCAGGATGTAGGAGGTAATCCTACAGTTCATTTCATTACTTTTAATTACTCCGATCCAGCCACCTTTTGTACAAGTAGCATAAGCACAACGATCACTGTTTATCCTGCACCAAATGTTTCTATTGCCTTTAATGAAGTAAATCAGGATGCATTGGAGTTTTGCTATGATGATGATATTGTTGCGATACAAGGTTGGGATGTTGGGTTCGGAGTTCTTATTTCTTCGGCTAACGGAACGGGTAGTTTCTCGATAAATACAGGTGGGGGACTCGCAAATACAGCTAATAATAGAGCAGAATTTAATCCTAGGTTGGCTCATAATGCATTTCATGGAGGCCCATCACCTTTTGCTACCTCTTCTATGCATAGAATTAGTTATACCTATACAGACCAGTTTACTTGCCAGAGAGATACTTCTTTGATTGTTATTGTTCATCCTCGACCAGAAGTGCTAACTGGAGCCATTCAGACAGCAAATACATGTATAACTGATGATATTGAGCTGTTTGTAGATATGCCGGGAACGACAGAGGGAGATTTTACCTACCTATGGAAGGTCGGGAATGATACAGTAGGTATTCAGATTGCGGATGAAGATGGGATGCCAAACGATGAAAGATTAACTTTTGCAAATCCTCCGGCAATTGAAGATTATTCAGTTATAGTTACAAATATTGTCACAGGCTGTGTAATTACTATTGAAGATCAAGAGATAGCACTTGGTGCTGCTCCAGATCCTTCCATTGCATGGGTGGGAACCACGGAGGGTCGAAATACTTTGTTTACGATTTTTGAGGATAATCCGGATTTGGCGAATGACAATGTAGACAGTGTGGGATTACGAGTAAATGGATCTCAAATTTTTACATCAGATGCTTCTGGAGTGCCGGGTACATTCACTTTCCCGTTTGATATCAAATTAGATTTAACCACAGCTGGACTTGCGCCAGGATTCTATTCTGTGGATTTAGGAATGAGAACATTAGCTGGTTGTCGTGTAACAGTTTCCAGAACCTTGGAAATCACTTCTCATGTTACGGGGATTGGGCCAACAAATTCATACACACAGGATTTTGAATCTGGTGCTACCGGATGGACAATTGAAACAATCTCACTTGATGGAAAACGGAATGATTTAGTAACTTCATGGGAAATAGGAGCAGCCGTTCCAGACATATCAGGAGGACAATCATACCAAGAGTCAAATGCATTGTATACAAACGGATATCAACCAGAAGAACAATCGTTTGTATACTCCCCATCTTTGGATCTTAGTGCTTTTTCTGCACCAACTGTAAGCTTTTTAAGATACGAGGAATTTGAGACTTTTAGAGATGGAGTAGTATTTCAATATTCGATCGATGATGGGCGCAACTGGGTTAACGTAGGTTCATATGATGCTTCACTTGAGTCTCAGGGTCTAGCCTCGACTCCTGGATGGTATAATAGAGAAGCCATTACTAGTTCCCCAGGATTTTTAGCTCCAGGGCCAAATGCTTCAGGGGGTAACGGTCAGGGAATTGGATGGGCTTTAGTTAGTGATTGGGAATTAGCCGTTTCTCCTATTGAAATTGATCCTATTGATGCTGACTCAGTAAGATTCCGTTTTGCCTTAGCAGCTCAGGCGGGAACTAAATCGACAGATGGTTTTGCTATCGATGATTTTCAAATTTATGAGAGGAATCAAGTGGTTTTATTGGAGACTTTTTCCTCCTCCCTAAATGCACAAAGCATCGTTTTAAGTGATACAGTCAACAATCAGCCAGCTTATGCGGGATCAGACATCTTGAAGATTAACTATTTCACAGGGATTTCAAATACAAATAACGATAGTGATCAAATTAATCAACGTAATGAAAGCGATCCAGGAGCTCGGGTTGCCTTTTATGGGATTGGTGATTTACCTTATCTTGGGATTTCAGGTGATATTAACTTTGCTCAAATTTCCTTTAACCCATTCGAATTTGATAATTCAAATGCATTAAGAGCTAAACTTGCCAATGCCAGACTTGCTAATCCAGCTTTTGATATAGGTATAAGCGCATCAGTTGATAGCGAAAGTAACTTAGTTGTAGGAGCTAACTTTACTGCATCTAGTGCTTTTACCAATTCGGATAAAATAGGACTATTTATTGCAATCGTTGAACCAAATATTACCCTAACTGAAGATATGGGATTATATTCTGCTGGCTCTACAGTGGAAAATATTCTGAGGAAACTCTTGCCATCGGCAGCAGGGCAATTTGAGCAAGGACCAGTCTTACCAGGTGAAGTGTTAACCATTGAACCTGTTGAATGGGCTATTACCGGACTTTATGACCCATCGAATTTGCGTGTCATCGCGTTTGCTCAAGATTTGGTTAGTAAAGATGTCTATCAAGCGGCATTTGTTGACGTTCCAACAGGATTATCAAACAATGTTCTAGGCCTTGATGAACTATCAGACTTCAACCTATATCCAAACCCGGCTGATAAGCAGGTGACGGTTGAGTTTGAAGACGGTATTTCCGAATATGCGGAATGGGTGGTGTATGATCAGGCAGGAAGGGAAGTACTGAAAGGGCAAATATCCAAAGGTACCCGAACGATGACGGTTCAGACTTCCGAGATTCCATCAGGGATGTACTTCATTCACTTGTATGCGGAAGATCGCAAGCGTCAGGCTAAACGAATTATGGTGATACACTAAAGAACCTATTGTTTAAATAAAAAGCCCCTGATGAAAATACATCAGGGGCTTTTTTATGATTTACAATTTAAGACGTCATCCTGAACCCAGCCTGCGGCAGGCAGGGGCAGTGAAGGATCTCAGTCTATCAGCAATGGACCCTTCGCTAGTACTCAGGGTGACCCTAAAAATTAAATCACAATATTCACGATCTTCTTAGGAACCACGATGACCTTCTTCGGCGCTTTTCCATCCAGCCACTTCTGGATTGTCTCGTTGGAAAGGGCACCTTCCTCAATCTGTTGGTTTCCTGCGTCTGTGGGGAAGGTAAGCTTCGCACGCATCTTCCCATTGACCATGACCGGATACTCGAAGGAATCCTCCACTAAATGCTTCGCTTCAAATTCAGGATAGCTCGCATCTACAACGGAAGAATCATGTCCTAATAAATGCCACAACTCCTCCGCAATGTGAGGCGCAAAAGGAGAGAGGATGATGGTAAGAGGTTCCAGGATTGCCCGCTTGTTGCACTTCAACGATGAAAGCTCGTTGGTGGCGATCATGAAGGTACTTACTGAGGTATTCAATGAAAGCTTCTCCGCATCATCAGCTATTTTCTTGATGGTGCTATGCAGTACTTTCAGTTCTTCTTTGGTTGGTGCTTCCTCGGTAATGGAGAAGTGTTCTCCATCGTGGAAGAGTGACCAGAACTTGCGCAGAAACTTGTAGACCCCCTCGATTCCATTCGTATTCCAGGGTTTGCTCTGCTCGATGGGGCCAAGAAACATCTCATACATCCGAAGCGTGTCCGCACCGTACCGCTCTACCAGCTCATCGGGGTTCACCACGTTGAACTTGGACTTGGACATTTTTTCTACTTCCCATTTGCAATAGAACTGCCCATCGTCTTCTGTTAGATATATTGAATTATATGATTTTTTAATTCCCTCAATATCTAAGACATCATTCGATACAAATTCGATTGGAATATGAATGACTTGAGGTGTGCGAGTTTCAGGAATTACAAAGAAATTAGAAATCAGTTCATCATTGCCAGGATTGTGGATAGTAGAATTGAATCTATCAATTTCCTTTTGCATTCGTTCTTCTAATTCACCATTAAAGTATTTATCAACAAGATTTTTGCTGAAATAGACAAATAAATTATTTGGATCAACAGGGAGCATTACATTTATTGGCATCTTAACCTTAGGATTGATTGTCAATTTAACCCTCAATGCCAAACTCGACCTCCCCTGAATCATCCCCTGATTCACCAGCTTTTTCGCATATTCATCCACTTCGATGATGCCCATGTCATAAAGGAACTTGGTCCAAAAGCGGGAGTAGAGCAGGTGGCCGGTGGCGTGCTCGCTACCTCCCATATAGAAGTCCACATCCTGCCAGTATTGCATCGCTTCCTTGCTGCAAAATTCCTCCTCATTGTGCGGATCCATGTAGCGGAAGAAGTACCAGCTACTGCCTGCCCAGCCGGGCATAGTGGATAGTTCAAATGGATGACCATTGTAATTCCAGTCTTTTGCCCTGCCTAGTGGCGGATCACCATCTTGTGTTGGGAGGTACTCATCAATCTTTGGCAGGTCCAGTGGGAGCTCTTCATCAGAAACCAGCTTTGGAACACCATTTTCATAGTAAACAGGTATAGGCTCTCCCCAGTAACGCTGGCGACCAAAAATGGCATCACGCAATCGGAAGTTCACCTTGGCTTTTCCAAAGCCTTTTTCTTCAGCAAATGCAATCGCTTTCTGAATTGCCTCACTTACAGGCAGTCCGTTTAGGAAATCAGAGTTGATGACTGCAGCATCCTTGGAGGTGAAGGCTTCCTCCTGCACATCCGTTTCACCGGCGATCACCTGAGTGATCTTCAGTCCAAATTGCTTGGCAAAACGATGGTCTCGCTCATCGTGTGCAGGCACGGCCATCACTGCTCCGGTACCGTATCCGGCCAGCACATAGTCGGCAGTCCAAATCGGGATTCTCTCCTTACTGAACGGGTTGATTGCATATGCTCCCGTGAAAACACCAGTCACCTTTTTCACATCACTCATCCGCTCACGTTCGGATCGATTAATCGCCTCGCTGACATATTTATCTACCTCTGCTTTTTGTTCAGGAGTGGTGATTTGATTGATCAATTCATGCTCTGGTGCCAGCACACAAAAGGTAGCGCCGTATATGGTGTCGATTCGGGTAGTGAATACCTGGATGGTTGCCCCATCCCCAGACCCCTTCCCCGAGGGAGAAGGGGCTTCACTGCTAACTTTATCAAGTGTGCTTTTGATCCTAGATAGGACTTTGGAGAGGTTTTCATTTACAGCCTCATTTTTCACAACTAGAATCTGATAGCCTAATGACTCCAAATATTCCTTTCGTGCCAAATCAAGTTCTCTTTGTTCTTCTTGATCATGATATGGCCCATCAACTTCTACGATTAATTTTTCCTTTAGGAAGATAAAATCAGCGATAAAATCTCCTACTGGGTGCTGTCTTCTTACCTTATATCCGAGTTTTTTATTTCTAAGTTTTTGCCAGAGTATATCCTCTTCTGGTGTTGAGTTTTTTCTATTACCCCTGGCGAATTCAATGAGTTTCTTTGCTAAAACCGGATTTGCAGTTTTCCACTTTTCAGTGCCCCTCTCCATTGGAGAGGGGTTAGGGGTGAGGACTTCAAAATCAATAACCGCACCAATGGACTTACCGATCCAGTTTCGTTGCATCTCCTTGATCGGTTCAGGCCAATCAATTTTATCTAAACCGGAAAGCAAACGATCAGCGTAGGCCGTAATTCGCATGCTCCACTGCGGCATTTTCTTCTTCACTACTGGGTGGCCACCACGCTCTGAAAAACCGTCTTTTACCTCGTCATTGGACAATACCGTGCCTAATGCCGGGCACCAGTTCACGGTTGTTTCTGCCAAATAGGTGAGTCGGTATTTGGATAGGAATTCCTGCTTTTCTTTCTCAGAGAAGCCATTCCATTGATCCGCAGTAATGGCAGGAGTGTCTTCATCGCACACTGCTTCCACATTTTGATTGCCTTCCTTTTCAAATAGAGCAATCAAAGTATCTATGTGCTCAGCTTTGTCCGTCTTTTGGTTGTACCAACTGTTGTAGATCAGCTTGAAAATCCATTGGGTCCATTTGTAGAATTTTGGGTCGCTGGTACGTACTTCTCTGGACCAATCGTAAGAAAAACCTAACGCTTTGAGTTGTTCCTTGTAACGGGTGATATTCTTCTCTGTTGTTATTGCAGGATGCTGTCCTGTCTGGATGGCGTATTGCTCAGCAGGCAGCCCAAAGCTATCAAAACCCATGGGGTGTAGCACGTTGAATCCATTGAGTCGCTTGAACCTGGCGACAATATCAGAAGCGATGTAGCCCAGTGGGTGGCCCACATGCAATCCCGCCCCGGACGGGTAGGGAAACATATCCAGGATGTAATATTTGGGTTTTTCAGAATCATTTGAAACCTCATATACTTTTTCGTCTTTCCAGTATTGCTGCCACTTTTTTTCTATTTCCTGAAAGTTATATTCCGCCATTGATCGAATGATTTTTAAAGCTGGCAAAGGTAAAAGATGCAAATAAGAAATGAGCATCAATATTCCAGGACGAGTGTTACCACGTAGTGCGTGGGACAATATTTATGTGAATTCCCGCTTCGGCGGACCGATGTGTACCTTTAAAAATTAAATTCATCACATGAAATAGGTTTACAAAATGAGGAAACCTTTGAATGTTTTGGATGTCTTTAGACCAATTAGACTCAATTAATAAGAAGGATGAAGAAACTTTTGATTTTAACGATTGCCGCAATTTCAGCTAACCTGGTTTTGGCACAGAATGACAGCACCATTGTTCAGCCTAAGCCAGTACCTGTGGACACAATCCCCAAACCTGCAAATGAGATAGATCAGGAAGATGCCCCGAAAATTATATACTATCAGAGCAATGAGCCTGAAAGAAAGCGGGCGAGAAGACAGGATATCAAAACCCTGAGTGGTACCATGAGCCACAGTGGTGGGTTTGGTGCCTTGTCGTTTCGAAGCACAAAATTCAGGGATGAATCGATGGTGCTTGGTGGACTAAGAGGTGGATGGATTATCAATCGTACACTGGGGATAGGTCTGGAAGGTCATGGCATAATTCCTACGGCCAAATTTGATGATATCGAGGCAGGGCAGGAGGTGAATATACTCGGGGGATATGGAGGTATGTTTTTGGAGTTAATCTTTTTCTCCAATGAAGTGGTGCATGTTACCTTCCCGGTTTCGGGAGGAGCGGGATGGCTGGGCTACCATCGAACCAACGAGGATAATACCATGCCAACCCCAATAGACAATGAAGTTGATTCGGATGTATTCTGGTATGTGGAGCCTGGGGCAGACCTGGAGTTTAACATTAGTAGAAACTTCAGGTTGGCGATGGGGGTGAGTAAGCGCTTTACCCAGGACCTGGAATTGATCAATACTGAGTCTTCGGCTTTTGAGAAGTTGAATTATTTCATTACCCTGAAAATCGGAGGTTTTTAATTGCATAATCCCTAAAAAGAAGAAAGCCCCTGCCGAAAGGAGGGGCTTCTTCATTAGCGATCAGGTTAGGTTACTTCTCGCGCAATTTTTTTAGAGGGGCTAGCTTTTCTTCGTAAGTCATGGACTTCCATTGCTGTTTATATTCAGTTTCAGCTACAGATCTGGCTTTATTTCCTGTTTTTACTTTAAGGTATAAGAGCGGTCTGTAATTGGAGTCTTTCGAATAGTTGGAGGTGAAGATATCCAATTCATATTGGACTCCTCCATCAGCCATTATCAATACTATCCCCTTGTTGCTGTCTTTGCCAGTTTCCTTATCAGTCCATGAAGTCACCACTGATTTGCTGAGCTGCAATGGGATATAGCCATCGAAAGCAAAGTTACCTGTGGGGGGAAGTTGATACATGTCAGAGTAAGAGTCGGCATCACCATCTTGATTTCTGGATGTGACACCCGGCAATGACCAATTTTCATCAGATGAATTTGCTCTTGTCCATGAAACAGCGTCTTCCTCGAATAGTGGAGCTTCCGGCAGGATGGTCTTAACCCCAATCCAGTTGCCGGTGGATTGTCCGTCAATTCTTGTGGATTTTCCCCTGAGGTAGAGTATGGCTTCTACAATTTGAAATTCTTCTCCAACTAAATCCGGTAATTTTTCCAATTCAGGAAAATGGATCAATCCATGACTATCGGTAGTGCCTCTGTCCACGCTAAAGGATTCTCCAAGTTCAGGTGGGTTTTTATCGGAGATAGAGACATCAGCAACTCCTGTGTATCCGTCTAAACCTTCCTGATAATAAAACTCAAAGATCCCATCAGAGCTACCATTGGAGCCGTCTGAGCCATCACATACATACGAGGTTGCATCCACTTCTCCGGCCTGCAAGGTGCCATCACCATTGTCATCTACACCTGTGCGGATGATCAGACCGCCATTGGTGCAGTCTCCCTGGCTGCCGGAAAAACTAGTCACAGTAATCAGGCTGTTTCTGCCGTTGGATCCGTTGCTGCCATCTGTGCCATTGCATACGTAGAATGAGGCATCTACCTCTGCAGGGTCGAGCATATTATTTCTATTGTCGTCAATTCCAACTTCGATGAATGTTCCTCCGTTGGGGCAATTGGTCCCCGGCGATTCAGTTGTTGATTTTACGATTGAATTCAATCCATCCTGTCCGTCAGCTCCATTTTCACCATTGCAGATCAGGGCTGTTTCCAGTACTTCATCTATGGTTCCGTTGCTGTCATCATCATAGCCAAAGGTTAGCTCCACGCCTCCCGCAGGGCATGAAACGTCGGTATTGGAAACCACAATCACGTTTCGTCCATCTGTGCCGTTGCTTCCATTTGTTCCATTGGCTCCATCTGTCCCATTGCACACATATAATGGCCCTCCGATTTCCTCCCCCGGATCAAGGGCATTGTTGGAGTTGCTATCCAGGCCAATATCTATTCTGATTCCACCATTGGTGCAGTTAGCACCTGATGGCTCGGAAGTAGTCCGAATAATGGAGTTCAAACCATTTGATCCGTTTGTTCCATTGCTTCCATTTGCCCCATTGCATACATAATAAGTGTAGTCGACTTCTTCATTTTGGAGAATTCCGTCTGTTGTGGTGTCGTCCATTCCAATTTCAATTTTCAAACCGCCATTTGGACAATTGTCCCCCGGATCCTCTGTCGTCACTCGAGTTATACTGGAAATACCGTCATTTCCGTTGGTTCCATTAGAGCCATTACTTCCATTACAAACATAGTTTTCAGAGACAACTTCCTCATTGTCAAGGGCTCCATTTCTGTTGGTGTCAAGGCCAAGCTCGACTTTCAGGCCGCCGTTTGCACAATTGGGTCCCGGAGCTTCGCTGATCACATTGGAAAGTGTGGAATATCCGTTTGAGCCGTTCGTTCCATTAGCTCCGTCTGATCCGTTGCAGATAGAATAGCTAGACTGAATTTCTCCACCATCTAATTCACCATTGTCGTTTAGATCAAGGCCAACCTCAATGAAAATGCCACCATTGGGACAGGTATCATCCGGTGTGGCTCGTATGAGGCTTGAAAGCCCATTTTCCCCGGCACCAGCACCATTTACACCATTACACACAAAGAAGGAGGTTTGAACCTCATCATTGTCAAGTGTATTATTATCATTGATATCCGCACCAATCTCAACAAGTGTGCCTCCTGCCTCGCAATTTTCACCTGGAGATTCAGGGGATGTCCTGGCCACAAGTTGGCTGCCGCTGGCACCATCATTACCAGTACCACCATTGCAAACAAAGCTGACAGATTCAACTTCAGAGTCATCTAAAGTTCCGTTATCGTTAGCATCCTGGCCAACAGAGATTCTAACGCCTCCATTGGAGCAATTTTCTCCAGCGGGTTCATCATCTATTTTTACAAGCGCATTAAATCCATTTACTCCATCTACACCATTTGTGGGTTCGGTAGGATCTTCTGCGCAACTGAATAAAAACAAAAGGAATAGAACAAGCAGACTTGACTTAGCTGATTGTAGGGTGATTGTAGTAAGCATTTGATTAAAGTGATTTTTTAGTTACTGCAATTTAGATAATATTAAATTATTACTAAAAAATATAATTATTCTTATAGATTGATTTTTTAAATACTGGACACTTTATCGTTCGTTGGCGAACAAAATCATCGCCATTGTCTTTTTCTAAGACATTGGAAATAAGTGTGTTGTGGACTTTGGCACTCTTTGTGAAATATATTGAATGAAACCTAATTTTTTGAAACACATGCTAACTTCCTTTAAGCTATTTTACAGATCCCTCCGACGAAATAAACTTTTTTCCTCCATCAATATCCTGGGACTGACGGTGGGCTTTTTTGCTTCCATTCTCATTTACATCTACGTCCAAAATGAATTGAGCTATGACCAGTTTCATGAGCATGGCGATAGGATTTACCGGGTGAACCAGACGTTTATCTGGGGTGAGGACAATTCAAATTTGTTTTCCAGTACGGGTCCGGGAGTGGGGTATGCCATCGCTGAGGAAATACCGGAGGCAAAGCAAGTGGTAAGAATTCACACGCCAAGCATGACCCCCATCACTTTCAAGTGGGAGGGGCAAGAGCGCTTTTTTAAGGATGAATATATTTTCGCTGTGGATTCCAATTTCTTTGAAGTTTTCACTTTCCCCTTACAGCATGGGGATCAGCGAACGGCATTGGAAAAGCCCAAATCTGTGGTACTCACTGCAGAAACGGCTAAGCGATTTTTTGGAAATGTAAATCCGGTTGGGGAGATCATTTCCATGGACAATGGTGAGTTCTTTACCGTTACCGGAGTGTTGGAGCCAATACAAGGAAAATCTTATCTCGATGATTTTGACCTGCTGGTATCGCTCAATAGTATAGATCGGATCAAGCGAAGCAACTGGAACTGGATGTGGACAATGTTTGAAACATTTATTCTCACTGAAGAAGGCGTGAAACAGGAAGTGCTTCAGGCGAAGATCAACGAACTGCCCAAAAAACATGCTGATAAAACCCTGGAGGCCATGGGATACACCTATGAAGAGTATATCGAGGCTGGAAAGGAATGGAACTTGTACCTGCAGCCATTTACTGATATCTATCTGCATTCTGATGGAATCTATAATCGGTTAAGCCAGGTAGGTGATTTCAAAATTGTGACAGCCTTAATCGGATCAGCCATTTTTCTGGTCATCCTTTCATGTATCAATTTCATTAATCTCAGTACTGCACAGTTTACCACCAAAGCTCATGATGTGGCTCTGAGAAAAGTACTTGGTGGAAGTAAGGCAGCATTTATCCGAAGGTTTTTCGGGGAGTCGCTGGCTTACAGTCTGATAGCTGCCACTGTAGCTGCTACAGTCCTTTTCTACACCATGCCATTCATCAATCAATCAGTTGGTACCACGCTCTCTTTTGATTCGGTCAATGGGTTGGCCGTGGTGGGTTTTATGGCACTGCTTGTGGTGTTGGTGAGTGTTGTATCCGGTTTCTATCCATTTATTTTCTTCAACTCATTCAAGCCGGTAGCGGCCATGAAAGGAGAGATGAAGACCGGGAAAAGGGGGCTTAAGTTGAGGAATGCGATGTTGGTCACTCAATATGTACTTTCATTCCTACTGATCATCGGCACAATTACTATTTACAAGCAGCTCGATTATTTTATTCATGCGGATTTGGGTTTTGAGAAGGAGAATCTGATTTCTGTGGAGAATGTGCAGTGGACAGGGGCTCAGGCAGAGTTTGCCAATGAGCTTGAAAAGATTGAAGGAGTAGTCGGGGCTTCTGTATGTGACGCGGTTCCCTTACTGATTTCAAACGGCGATCAGTTTATCCCTGACGAGCCGAATGCTGGTTCAGTCCCGTTAAACTATGCTCTTGGAGATGAGAAATATATTGACTTGCTGAAAATTGAAATGCTGGTGGGCAGAGGGTTTGACAAGTCCTATTCCGAAGATGTGAACGGAATCATCCTCAATGAAACTGCCGCCAGAACGATTGGATGGAAGGTGGATGAAAGCATTCTGAACAAGAAGATTACCAATTGGAGCGGAACGTATCATGTGATAGGTGTCACGAGTGATTTCAATTTCTGGTCGCTGCATGCACAAATCGAGCCTTTTGCAATCTTTCATTCGGCATCCAATGCACAGGGTGGCCGCCCTTTGACCAGGGTCATGGTAAAAACAAGAACTACCGATGGTGATATGGATCGGATAAAGCAGGAAATAGCCACAAAATGGGAAGAGTTTGCCCCAGGCCGACCCTATGAGCAAGTTTTGATCAGTGAGCACTTTGAAAGCTCATACCAGACAGAGCAGCGGTTTGGAAGCGTACTCACTTTCTTTGCAGCCTTGACGATCATCATTGCTTCATTGGGATTGTTTGGAATTGTGGTGTTTGCAGTAGAGCAAAAGCTCAAAGAAATTGGTGTAAGGAAGGTGCTGGGTGCGTCCATCTCCAGCATCATAGTCCTTTTCTCAAAAAACTATATAAAACTTCTTTTGGTTGGTTTTTTAATCGCCGCACCATTGGGATATTACTTTATGAATATCTGGCTGTCAGATTTTGAGTATCACATCAATATGACGGTGGATATCTTCGTGCTGGCGTTGATAACGCTGCTTTTCATTTCGCTGGCAATATCCATCTTTCATACCACCAAGGCTTCCTTGATGAATCCTGCCGATGTATTGAAGGATGAATAATTAGATATTTTTTAGCACTTTCAGGGCCTCTTTGATGTGGTTATCGGCATTGAAGTCAGCTCTGAAAGTATGCACTATGATGCCTTCTTTATTGACCACAAATGTCACCCTGCCCGGTAACAAACCAAAGAAGAGCGAAGGAACTTTGAAGCTATTCAATGCTTTTTTCTTAGGGTCACTAAGTAAAAGGAATGGCAAATTGCGACTTTCTGACACCTTTCTATGGGATTTGCTGCTGTCGCCGCTGATTCCGATTACCTCTGCCCCAACTTTCTGAAAGGCTTCATAATTATCTCTGAAACCACACGCCTGGGCTGTACATACCCGTGTGTTAT
The DNA here is from genome assembly GCF_040223195.1 of Ekhidna sp. Lineage (GTDB taxonomy): Bacteria > Bacteroidota > Bacteroidia > Cytophagales > Cyclobacteriaceae > Ekhidna. Next base: position 45,838 of record NZ_JAVKDX010000017.1, read on the forward strand.
CCTTAGGGTAGAAATAGATCACCAACGGCTTTTTCCCCCTGAAGCTGGATAGTGAAACCGGATTTCCATTTTGGTCTTCGAGTGTGATGTCAGGTATTGGATTCCCTTTTTGTAGCATTTTTTCTAAATGTGATAAGCAGCAATGGCAAAACACTCAAATCAACCACCATTGCAATGAGCAAAGAGAGACTTACGAAAAGCCCCATATAGAAGGTTGCCCCGAAAGTTGATAACAGGTACAAGGAGAATCCGGCAGTCATGATGATGGAGGTAATCAGCATTGCACTCCCGGCATGTCTGAATGTAATTTCCATCCGTCTGATAGGGTCTGGTTCGGGATTTTTGAGATAAAAACTCATCATATGAATCGTATCATCTACTGCAATACCAAAAGCTATGGTGAAGATGATTGAGGTGGTCATTTTAAGGGATATCCCCAGCCAGCCGAGGATTCCTGCCACCATCACCAGGGGAATGATGTTTGGAATCAAACTGATAATGAGCAGCTTCCAGGATTTGAAATATAAGCCTAGAATAACCCCGATGATCCCAATTGCTGTGAGCAGTCCTTTTAGCAAATTCACTGATAGCAGTTCATGGCTCTTATCTATCAGGTAGGTGGTTCCTGTGATCCGATAATTGATTTTTTCCTTATCGATATTTTCATCCAAATAGTTGATGAGTTTCTGATTTCGCTGATCGGTCTCATACGAGCCCAGTTCTGGAAAGAAACCAATCAATCGACCAGCTTTTCCGTCCTCAGTTACAAGCTTATCCAATCTCTTAGGGTCAATGCGATCCTTCAGACGAAGCGTCCTTTGGTAGATTTTTTCCTTATCCGGATATGTATAGTTTTCATTCAAACCACCATTTCCGGCCATATTCAGGTATTTGATAATGGTGACCGGGGATTGCACTTTGGAAATAGGGTACTTATGGAGCAGGTATTCCTCAATTTTTACTATCTCGTCCATCACCTCCTTATCCCAGATGGTGAGGGAGCTGTCTGCTACTTCTACTCGAATCTCGTACGGCTTGGAGCCTCCAAGTTCTTCATCGGCATATTCAAAATCCAGTCTCACCTGTGAATCTTCCGGCAGGTCATCCAGCAAAAAGGAATTGATTTTTAGCTGGCTAATTCCCGGTATCAGAGCGATCAAAATCCCAAGGGATAGCAGGACGATTTTCCATTTCCTTTTTATCAACAGGCTCACCCAAAAGGTCGGGATTTCTATGATTCGATTCTTTGAAGAATAGCTGGTGACTGAAGCTACCAAAAGCCCAAAGGTGAAGGTGATGATGAAAGCAAATAGCACCCCAATGGCAGCAAATAGTCCCAACATTTGTACCGGCTCGGTATTGATCCAGATTAGGCTGAGAAACCCAATGGCAGTGGTCACGGAGGTCAAAAGAGTAGGTATCCAAACTACCCTCAAGGCTTCTTTGATTTTTTCACTGTTGGAAGCACCACCGGACTTTTTCAGGGCATTCATTAAGTGCACCGCATCCGACATGGAAACAAAAAACAGGATAGGGGGCAATAAGGAGCTGAGCAGGTTAATTCTAATACCTAGGAACCCCATCAAACCAAACAGCCATACAAGGGATAAAAGGCTGATCAGAAAAGGGATAAGTGCGGATTTGAGGTTTCTGAAGATTAGCAGTAGCAGCCCGAAGCTTAGAATAAGCGAACCGACCAAAAACTTACCGAAATCATTTTGAATGTACGAGATGAATACACCGACTGCACTCAGCTTCCCCACAAGTCTTAGGTTGGTAATTCCAAACTTTCTTGCATGGTCCCGGATTGCTTTCAGCAATCGTTCACCCCGTTCCTGATCTGCAAAATGGGCATGATGGATGTAGATGCTCATTGCAGCTCCGGTCTTGCTGAAAGCCGATCGATACAGAGGATTTCCGAACACCCTCGCACTATCCTGGTTCAGTTGGTAGTCTGTGGGGTTTTCGGTGTGGATCAACGGGAAAATGACCAGCCCGGTGGGACTCTTCACTACATGCTGTAGCGAGAGGGGAGAATATACGTTTTCCACATCCTCAATGCCATTCAGTGACTTTTCAAATGCGCCTGCCAGAGGCAGAAACTCTTTATCAAAAATTCCATTCTTCCGCTCGATAATGACATGCAGATAGTCGTTATCATACCCAAACTGCTTCACATGGTTTGCATACGCTTTGCTATCCGGGTGATTATTGGGGAAAAACTTCTCAAATTCGAAATCAAAAGTGACATTTTGGATGTTCCAGCCAAAAAATGCCGAAATCACGACCAGTAAACAGGTCATTATCACCTTTCCCTTTGGGGTTATCAACCGCTCGACATATTTATCCAATCGTGGGTTCAGTGTTTCTTCGTTTAAAAGTTAATTTTGTTACCAAACTACGAACAGAATGCAACAATACCTGAACCTAATGCAACATATCCTGGACAATGGTACCGAGAAAGCTGATCGGACTGGAACCGGGACAAAGAGTGTATTCGGATATCAGATGCGTTTTGATCTTAGCGAAGGCTTCCCATGTGTGACTACCAAGAAGCTTCACCTGCGCTCCATCATTCACGAATTGTTGTGGTTTCTGCAGGGCGATCAAAATATTAGGTATTTAAAGGAAAATGGGGTTTCTATCTGGAACGAATGGGCAGATGAGGATGGAAATCTGGGGCCGGTCTATGGTGTGCAGTGGAGAAGTTGGGAGACACCAGACGGTCGCAAGATTGACCAGATTAAGAAATTAATTGAGGGGATTAAAAACAATCCGGATAGCAGAAGGCATATCGTAAGTGCTTGGAATGTGGCAGATGTAGATGATATGGCTTTACCTCCATGCCATAGCCTGTTTCAGTTTTATGTGGCTGATGGGAAATTGAGCTGTCAACTATATCAGCGCAGTGCGGATGTTTTTCTTGGTGTGCCTTTCAATATCGCGTCTTATGCTTTGTTCACGATGATGGTGGCCCAGGTTTGTAACCTTGAGCCGGGTGATTTTGTGCACACGTTTGGCGATGCGCACTTGTATTCAAACCACATGGAGCAGGCGCACTTGCAGATTTCCAGAGAGCCACGGGCATTGCCTACAATGAAAATAAATCCGGAAGTGAAAGACATTTTCGGGTTCAAGTTCGAAGATTTTGAATTGGTAAACTACGATCCGCACCCTCACATAAAAGGTGCGGTGGCTGTGTAACATTTTGAAAGATAAAGTGGTCAACTAAGCAGAAGTTATTCATGGCAGAAAGTAGTGGAATATTTGATATGATCGGCCCGGTGATGATCGGTCCATCCAGCTCACACACCGCAGGCGTGGTGAGGATCGGACGGGTGACCAACAAGATATTGGGAGGGTTGCCTGATCATGCGGATATTATCTTCTACAATTCCTTTGCTAGGACATACGAGGGGCATGGAAGTAACAGGGCAATTTTGGCAGGACTGATGGATTTTCACACAGATGATAAGCGGATTAAGACTGCTTTGGAACTTACAGCGGAGGCTGGTCTGACGTACAAATTCAGGTCGATTGGGAGCGCGTCTACCTACCATCCAAACTCTGTGCGTGTGAATGCCACACGAGGGGACTTAAGCGTGGAAATCCTGGGCGAAAGCAGAGGAGGAGGAGTGATTCGGATCAAAGAAGTAAACGGATTTGATTCCAATTTTACCGCCAGTCTGCACACGCTGATCATTGAAGCCGATGATGTGAAGGGAAGTATCGCATTTTTCACCGAGGTATTGTCTCAGGATGAATGCAACATTGCTACCATGACTGTCTCCCGAAAGGGAAGAAACGATTTAGCATGCCTGATTTTGGAAATGGACTCAGGCATAGACGATATAACACTACAATACTTAAAGAAGAGGAAGTGGGTGCACAAGGTCATCTACATACCGGATATAGACAAATAGATATGAGAAAACTAGGACTAATCACCACACTGATTTTACTATGCTTTGCAGGGGTCAGTCAGGAAAAGCGCGTGGTTTCGCTGCAGGAATGCATCGAGATTGCTTTGGAAAATAACCTTTCTGTGCAAAGAAGTGAGCTGAATTTGCAAGGGGCTGAGGTGAATTTACTTCAGGCTCAGGCTCAGCGATACCCGACATTGAATGCCAACGGAAACTTTGGCTACAACTGGGGTAGAGGTATTGACCCGACTACCAACCAATTCATAGACCAGCGGATAAACTTTAATGGCGTAAGCGGAAATACAAGCCTACCTGTTTTGAGTGGGCTACAGGTGACTAATTCCATCAAGCAAAGTAAGCTTGATCGGGAGGCATCAAAATATGATTTGCAGCGCTCCATCAACGATATTTCACTTAACATTTCCATTTTTTACCTGAATGTGATCCTAAACAAGGAGCTGGTGGATAATGCCAGATTTCAGATGGAATCAAGTCAGCAGCAACTGGAGAGAACAAAACTATTAGTAAAGTCCGGAGCGCTTCCGCTGGCTAATGAGCTGCAGCTTATCAGTCAGGTAGCTTCCAATGAGGTAGCCTTAATCAACGCACAAAACACGCTTGACCTATCCGTTTTGAGCCTGAAGCAGGCGATGTTGCTTCCTCCTGGAGAGGATATTGAGATTGTAATCCCAGAAATAGAGGTAGACCAATCGGGACTGGAGACTAGCTCTATAATGGACGTTTACAATGTAGCACTTGAGAATCAGCCGGAGATGAAGAGTGCAGACCTTCGTGTAGAAAGTGCTGAAGTTGGGCTGGATGTGTCTAAAGGCGCAATGTACCCGTCACTTTCTTTAACTGGGGGCTTCAGTACCAACTACTCCGATGCATTTCAGGATGTTTCAGTTGTCTCTGCTACACCTACAGGTAATCTTAACCCTACTCAATTTGTAGATAATAATGGTCAGCCTGTCTTTGAGCAAGAATTTGATGTGCAGTTGGAGAGCGAAACCGTTCCATTGTCAACACAATATGACAACAACCTAAGCAAGCGACTATCCCTAAATCTAAATGTGCCAATTTTCAATGGCTTCAGCACCCGTTCTGACATTCAGCGATCTAAAATCGCCCTTCAGCAGGCGGAGATAAATAAAACAGAGCAGCGAAACCAGTTGTATCAAACCATTGAATCAGCGTATAGAAATGCGCTTGCAGCTTCCAAGACATACTCTGCTTCCCAGAAGCAGGTGGCTGCCCTGGAGGAGACATATCGTGCGGTACAAAATCAGTATAACAATGGTGCTGCCAATTTTACTGACTATCAGGTAGCATTAAACAATCTTTACCAGGCTAGAACTGACCTTTCTCGTGCAAAGTTTGACTTCATTTTCAGGAAGAAGGTACTCGAGTTTTATCAGGGTATTCCATTAACATTCTAAACCGATCCCAATCATTTATATCTAAAATCATGGCTAAGAAGAAAAAATCAAGCAATAAAATTTTATACATCCTTGGTGGTGTCGTTCTTTTCCTCATCCTCTTTGCTATCATCGGCAAGTCTCAGGGTTGGGTAGGACAAAAGAAGAAAATCCAGGTAGAGGTCTCTAAAGCTGAAAAGAATACCATCATCGAAAAGGTAAGTGCTTCAGGGATGGTGCAGCCGGTTGTGGAAGTGCAGTTGAGTCCTGAAGTGTCCGGGGAGATCATAGACCTGAGAGTGGAGGAAGGTGACTCGGTGAGCAAAGGGGATTTTCTGTTAAGAATCCGTCCAGACAACTTCCAGTCGGCATATGATCAGGCTGTAGCCGGGCTCAATCAGCAGAAGGCTTCTCTGGCGCAGGCCAAAGCCGCCAGGGCCAGAGCAGCCGCAAACTTCAAACGGGCTGAACAGGACTTTGATCGTCAAAAAAAGCTCTTTGAAGAAAAAGTAATTTCTGAAGCTGATTTTCAGTTGGCAGACGCCAACTACCAAATTGCAGAGCAGGATTACGAATCGGCAAAAGAAAGTGTAAACGCTGCTGAATACATACTGAGCAGTGCAGAGGCCAGAGTAGATGATGCCAGGGAGAACCTTCGTTTGACAAGCCTGACGGCACCCATGAGCGGAATTGTATCCAAGCTGCCGGTAGAGTTGGGCGAGACGGTGTTGGGTACTTCGCAGTTTCAGGGTACGGAGGTGATGCGAATCGCTGACCTCTCTAAAATGGAGGTAAAAGTGGACGTGAATGAAAATGATATCATCCGAATCAGCGTGGGGGATACCGCCATCATTGATGTGGATTCTTACTCGTACATGGACAAAACATTCAAAGGAATAGTCACAAATATTGCCAATACGGCCAATGATAAAATTTCTGCCGATGCAGTTACAGAATTTGAAGTTCGCATTCGGATTCTAAACAGTTCATATCAAGATCTGATCGAGAAGGAGGGCATTAGATACCCTTTCCGACCGGGAATGACAGCAAGTGTAGACATCATTACTGAGGTTAAGAAGGACATACTCACAGTGCCATTGGCATCTGTTACCACCAGATCCGAAAAGGACAACAAGGGTGAGGGAAAAGACGAGGATGATTCATCTGTCGCAGATCAATTGGCAGACGAAGATGTGAAAGAAGTTGTTTTCATCATGAAAGAGGGCAAAGCCGTGAAAACCGAAGTGAAAACAGGCATCAGTGACTTTGACCGTATCGAGATTCTCTCCGGAGTGGAAGAAGGAGATCAAGTAATCTCGGGACCATTCCTGGCTGTTTCCAAGCGACTTAAAGACGATGATGACGTGGAGGCAAAAGAGGATAAGAAACCCGCTAAAGAAGAGGGAGCAGAAGACTAGTTTTTTAGTTTATTCAATAAATGAAGAACCCGCTTCGGCGGGTTTTTTTGTATCCTTGAAACCGATCATCAAAAGTTGTTTCTATTTCTGATTTGAAATTTTCAAATTACATATAGCAAAAAGTAGAAATATGAAACTCACTAAAACCTTATCATTTATTCTTGGTGTTACCCTTTTTGGCTGCACCCAGCCAGACAATATGGAGGAGAAAGAATTCAAAATTGAGTATGAAAAATTTACGCTCGACAATGGCCTGGAGGTAGTCTTACATGAAGATCACTCCGATCCCATCGTCGCAGTAGCCACATTGATGCATGTCGGCTCCAATCGGGAAAAACCCGGACGAACAGGCTTTGCTCACTTCTTTGAGCACATGTCATTCAATGATTCTGAAAATGTACCCCGTGGAGCCAATCGAAAACTCATCCCTGAGTGGGGTGGAAGTCGCAATGGTGGAACCTGGTCCGACGGAACGATTTACTATGAAGTAGTCCCTAAAGATGCCTTTGACAAAATCCTGTGGATTGACTCGGATCGATTCGGATACATGATCAATACCGTGACAGAAGATGCACTGGAAGCTGAGAAGCAGGTAGTGAAAAACGAAAAGCGTGAGCGGGTGGACAATGCCCCTTATGGATTTACTGATGAGATTATTCGCAAAAACTTGTACCCGGAAGGCCATCCTTATAGCTGGACGGTCATAGGCTCATTGCCCGACTTACAGGCAGCTACCCTGGACGATGTGAAAGAATTCTACGAGCAATACTATGGTGCAGGAAACGCCACCCTGGTTATTGCGGGTGATATCAATCCTGAAGAGACAAAGGAGAAGGTAAAGCAATGGTTTGGAGAGATCCGAAAAGGACCGGAGGTATCCAAGCCTGAGCCTCAGCCTGTAACACTGGAGCGTACCAAGTCGCTTTATTTCGAGGATAGCTTTGCGAAGCTTCCCGAGCTACGCATGGTTTACCCAACGGTGGAAGATTACAATAAAGACATGTACGCATTGAATGTACTGGGGCAGCTGCTGAGCGGAAGCAAGAAAGCTCCCTTGTATCAGGTGATTGTGGAAGAGGAAAAGCTGGCACCAAATGTTTCCACGTATCAAAGCTCAAGCGAAGTAGCCGGGGAGTTTGTATTTAGGGTGCGTGCCAATGCCGGGGCAGATCTGGATAGTGTCAAGGCTGCCATCGAAACTGGCTTGGCTCGATTTGAGGCGAATGGAATTGATGAGAAAGACCTGCAGCGTATAAAAGCGGAGCTGGAAACAAACCTCTATCAGGGGGTTAGCACAGTTTTGAATAAAGCATTTCAGTTGGTTACAGACAATGAATTCGGTGGTGATCCCAGCTACATCACTAAGACGGCCAAGTATACTCAGGCAGTCACAGCTGCGGATGTAATGCGTGTCTACAACAGGTACATCAAAGGTCAGAACTATGTGATGACAAGTGTGGTGCCGGCTGGCGAGCTTGATCTCGCGGTTAGCGGTGGGGAGAAGGCCGAAGTATACATTGAAGAAATAGTGGCGGATGTGGCCTCCGAGGAAGTGACCAGAGGAGAGGTAGGTGATTATGAAAAGACCCCTTCAAAATATGACCGTTCAGAGCCGGAGTTTGGTGAGTTGCCATTGCTGAAATCGCCGGAAGTTTGGAGTGGGAATTTGGACAATGGGATGATGGTATTTGGCATTGAAAACAATGAGTTGCCACTGGTGTACTTTGATATCACCATCAAAGGCGGGCACTATCATGACCCAATAGATAAGACAGGAACAGCTTACCTACTGGCCAACCTGCTGACGGAAGGAACCAAAACTAAAACCCCGGCAGAGTTGGAAGAAGCCATAGGCTTGCTCGGTGCTTCCATCGACGTAAACTCAGGAAGGGAGGAGATTACGATCACGGCATCATGTCTAAGCAGAAATTTTGAGGAGACCTTCAAACTGGTGCAGGAAATATTGCTGGAACCCCGGTGGGATGAAAAAGAATTTGACCGACTGAAGCAATCACACCTCACCCGGTTGAAGGGTAGGGAAGCCAGCCCGACAGCCATTGCCTCTACTGTTTATGATAAATTGATTTATGGCGATGACCACATCAACGGGTATTCCACCTGGGGGACATTGGAATCGGTGGAAAGCATCACAATGGATGATCTGAAGCAATACTATGAGACTAATTTCTCACCAGCCATTGCTAGCTTCCATGTAGCAGGCAGCATCAGTCAAAGTGATGTGATGGATCAGCTAAACGGACTATCATGGACAAGCAAAGATGTTCAAATGGCTACTTATGATCGTCCATCTATGGAAAAGGGAGGCAACCTTTACTTCATTGATTTTCCTGGCGCAAAACAATCTGTCATTTATATAGGCAAGGCGGCTATCTCAGGGATGAACCCTAATTTCAATGAGCTGACTTATGCCAATGAAAAGCTTGGTGGCGGCTCTAGCGGACAACTTTTCCAGACGTTGAGAATCGAAAAAGGATATACCTATGGTGCTTATTCCTTCATACCTCAAACCATGGTGGTTTCACCATTCACTGCTACCAGCAGTGTAAGGGCAAATGCAACCTTACCGTCGCTGGAGATTATGAAAGATATGATCGCTAATTATGCCGAAAACTTCACGCAGGAGGATGTGGAGGTCACTCAGAACAAGGTGCTCAAAGCCAATACCAGGGCTTTCGAAAGTTTAGGAGCCAAGCTGAATATGCTGCACGAGATTAGCAAATTTGGTAAGCCGGCAGATTTTATGGAACGTGAGCAGGCTGAACTCACCGCAATGAAACTGGAAGACTATAAAGCACTGATCAGTGAGTACCTAAATGAAAGTGAGATGATTTACCTGGTTGTGGGAGATGGCGCCACACAGCTGGAAGAAGTGAAGAAGCTGGGAATGGGTGATCCAATATTACTTGACATAAATGGCAATCCATTGAATGAATAGGTAATATAAAAGAGCCTGTCTCAAAAGTGTCATTCTGAACGATAGTGAAGAATCTTTAAACTTTAAATAGTGGAAAAGAGATTCTTCGTTCCCTGCCTTTGCCGGCAGGCAGGCTCAGACAAACTAATTAGGGTTTTTGGGACAGGCTCTTTATTTCTTCATTGGACAGAAACTACTCATCGCCCATCTCCATGGCGCTTTCTACCGCATCGGTGATTTCCTGCATCTTCTGCTTGGTGTAGCGTCCGGAAGTGGCATACACAATTTTTCCGTTGGGATCCAGCACATAGAAATAGGGAAGATCTTTACCATCAAAATTGAGTGCCTCCTTATATTCTTTCAGCGTGCCTTTATAAAACAGCACATTTGGCTGAAGTCGTTTGTCAATGGTTTTTTGAAGCTTGTTCATCACCTTTTGATAGGCGGGTCTTTTTGCACCAGTAAACATTGGCACGAAATACGTGTACACGTCGAATGAAAAATCGAACGGTCCCGGATTCGGGTTTTTATAGATGAACTGATTGTATACCGGCTCAAACCAGCCTTTGAGATCATCCTCTGCTTTTTGAGAATATGCCAGCCCAATCAGGCTATATTTCCCTCCGATTTCCTCCGGAAGGTTCACAAACTCATTGGTCAGGGTCTCGGCTTCCATGGCCGGAAATTGATCTCCAACCTGACTTTTGGCTACACCATAGGAACATATTGCTATGATGAGAGCGCAGGTAATTCTTTTCATGGGGTTACTTTTTAGTGCAAACTAACTACTTATCAATAACGAAAGAATCTGAATGATATCATTATTTTTTCTAATTTCAACTTTGTAACAACCTACAACAACCATGCACATGCGACGAATCAGCTATTCATTTATCCTGACACTATGCACATTTCTGGCCTTTTCTCAGGCTCACAAAGAAGTTTACAATCAAGGAATGCAAGCCATAAAATTTGGCAAGTATGAAATGGCCATTGAGAAATTTCAGGAAGCTTTAAAGATCAATCCTCAGTATGCAGATGCCTGGTATTATCTGGGCAAAACCTATGATCACCTGAATATGGTGGAGGAAACGATCATGGCCTACCGAAACCTGGAACAGGTGGATTCGGACTACAACATTGGTATTTACTATGACATTGCCAAGGCCTACATAGAGCAGGACAATCTAAGAAGTGCCCGCATTTACATCAAGCGCTACCTGGAGAAAGCCCCAAAATCACCCAAGTCTGCAAAGCTGATCCATTTGGCACTGAACAGGCTAAACTATGTGGACATCAGCGCTGAGTTGAGGGAGATGGAGCCAAATACCTCCGAACCAACTCCGATAGCTGCTTTGAATAGTGTGTCAGGTGATTACATGCCTCAGGTAAACCCAACTGGTAACCGGCTGTATTTTACCAGTGTGAGAAAAGGTGGATTTGATTTTAAGGATCAAAACAGTGCCGAACTGGATTTCGGGGAGGATATCTACGTCTCAAAGCTGGTTGGAGATCAGTGGAGTACACCGGAGCTTTTGCCAAAACCGATCAACTCCATGGCCAATGATTTCGGGTCGTCATTTACCGGCGATGGTCAAACCATGGTGTATGTGCGGTGCGATGAAAATGGAGCTATCGGGAGTTGCGATCTTTATATCACTCAGTTGATCGGGAATACATGGAGTGAGCCTGAGAATATGGGCAATGTGGTGAACTCTGAAGATTGGGAGAGCCAGCCGACTATCAATTCTGATGGTAACAAAATTATATTCACCTCACTTCGTGCGGGAGGATACGGTGCATCAGACCTTTACATGATTGAAAAGAATCACCTGGGACTGTGGGGAGTCCCGCAAAACCTGGGAAGCATCGTCAATACGCCACTCAGTGAAAATAGCCCGTTCCTTGCAGCCGATGGAAAAACACTGTATTTCTCATCGACCGGGCATCCAGGCATGGGGGGTGCCGATATTTTTTATACCGTTTTTGAAAATGGAAAATGGTCTACTCCAAAGAATCTGGGCAAGCCCATAAATTCCAGAGGCAATGATACCAACTTCAGCATCTCTGCGTCGGGAAATGCTTATCTGGCTTCTTCCCGTCTTGATGAAAACAACTTCGACATTTTCAAAGCAGAGCTCCCTGATGAACTGAAACCCAAACCGACGATTGTGGTGCAAGGGGTTGTTTCCAATTCTGAGGATAATAAGCCATTAAGTGCTTTGGTGCTCATTGAAGATCTTAATTCCGGAGAGCTGATTGCAACGAACAAGAGTAACGAAGCTACCGGTGAATACCTCGTTGTACTTCCTGCTGGTCGGGATTATAGTGTGTCTGCCAATGCAGAAGGGTTCTTCTTTTACTCTCAGAGTTTTGAACTGCCCAAAGACACAACTTATGCGGAGATCACAAATAATATTGCGTTGGAGCCCATCAGGAAAGGAACCAAGGTGGTGTTGAACAACATCTTCTTCGAAGTAGGCAAGGCAGAGTTGAAGCCGATCAGTTACGTCGAGCTAAATAAAGCCGTGACCCTGATGAAGAACAATAGAACCATGAAGATCGAGGTGGGGGGGCACACAGATAGTCAGGGAGCGGATGCGACCAATCTTAGCCTCTCCCAGAAGAGAGCACAATCAGTGGTTGAGTTTATGGTATTGGCGGGCATTGAAAGAGAGCGCCTGGTCGCAAAAGGATACGGTGAGACTGTCCCAATTGCCGATAATAATACAGCCGAAGGGCGGGCAAAAAACAGAAGGACTGAGTTTGTTATTGTAGAGTTCTAGTCCGAAAAGGGAAATCGAATTTCACGGCCATTGACTTCAACGAAATCGTGTGATTCTAGCAAAGCAATTAATTGAGGAATTACTTCTTTCATTCTGGAGAGGAGTGATTCTTTTGTTTCCAGGCCATGGATGAAGACCATTTGGTCGGGCACTTTGCGATCTACATAGGACTTCACGAAATCATCGTCTTTGGTAACGATCACATACCTTTTTTGGATGGCTAATCTGCGAAGCTGATCGTCTATGACTCGCTGCTTTTTGCCAGATTTCAATTCGTTGACATGATGAGCGTCCAAGCCTTCTTTACGAAACATCCCAGCTAATTCAGGAGTGAGGTTTTCATCGATGATGAATTTCACTGAATTCATCTTTTAGCACCTTATATACCTGATCGACCGGGAGACCTACCACATTGAAGTAGGAGCCCCGAATCCACTCCACGCCAATCAACCCAATCCAGTCCTGAATGCCATAGCTGCCCGCCTTGTCCAAAGGAGGGGCGATCTGAATGTAATGGGCGATCTCCTCATCACTGAGTTCGTGGAATTTTACCTCCGTAAGATTGGAAAAGGAGACCTGTTTTTCAGCGGAGCTGATGCACACCCCGGTAACAACCTGATGAATCTTTCCGGAGAGGATTTTCAATACACGTCTTGCTTCTTCTTCATCCTGTGGTTTGCCCAAAATCTTGTCAGAGAAGATCACTACCGTGTCGGCCGTGATTATAACTCCCTCGCCAAATGCGGCCCGATGGGCTTTGTTTTTCTCCACTGCCAGGTATTCTGCTACTTTCCCTGAGGCCAGGTTTTCTGGAAAAGTCTCGTCAAAATCAATGGTTTTTACCTCGAATTCAAATCCGGCTTCCTGCAGGAGCTGCTTTCTTCTTGGCGATTTAGAGGCGAGGATTAGGTTACTGAAATGCTTCATCAAAAAACGAGTTGAATTCGTCCTCTTTTATAGAACCGAAAAGAAAGCCGCAAATTACTTTAGGATAAAAGTACGTGCTTTTTTGTGGAAGGGTATAGCCACTGTAGCAGACTTCTTTCACCGTATCGATGGAGATTTCTTTGGTGATCACAGCGCATTGTGCTTCGTTGGTCACTACTGATTTCAGGCACTTGGTAAAGTTTCGTTCGAAGATCAGGTTTTTGCTGCCTCGCTGTTCTTTCCCCGGTATTCCCATGCATTTCTCAAAAACGAAATAGTGCATGACTGTGAGGTCCAGTTCCTGAATGGCGCGAGGAAAGTCCCAGGTCATGGTGTCTATCATTTCAGGCTTCAGCCGAATTTTGTAAGCCTCATCGCCAATCAGCAGGCCGAAGGCCCACTGCTTGCCCAAGATCACTTCGTTCACATCAGCAGCTTCTTCAATGGGTTTGATGAAGAAGTACTTGTCAAGCTTTTTCAATAATTCTTCCCGAAAAAAATTTTCCAAACCATGCACCACCCGGTGAGTGGGGAGGATGCGCAAATCATCGGACTCTGTATTGGTGAAGTACATCAGGTGATAGTTGTAGCCCTCTTTTCCTGTATGGTTTGGATTGCTTTTCGCACGCTCTTTTTGATACAGGAGGGAGCCCTCATACCGGTGATGCCCATCTGCCAGAATAATCTGTTTGTCTTTGATGATCTCAATGATCCGGTTGATGATCTTCACATCATGGATGACACTAAAGACGTCTCGTGCCCCCTGATAATCTTCTGTTTCATAAAGGGGACTCATCATGGCATCATCCAGGTACCGTTCTATCTCGTGGGTAGGATCGGTGTATAAGCCATGCGTAGGGCTTACGTTTAGCTGGGTCTTATCCAGGATTTCCATGCGGTCATTCACTGAAAAGGGCATGGTGTTCTCATGCCGAAGCAGCACATTTTCCTCCCAATCGTAAACCCTGAGGTTGGCGATAAAACCCTTTCTGATTCGCTCTTTGTCAGAGCCGGGAAGAGTAAAATACTGGTAGTACACATAAATTGCCGGAAGTTCATCCTGACGGATGATCCCACTCTTCTTCCACTCAATCAATTTTCTGGCTGCATCCATGGAGGATTCTTCTCCACGGGGAACTGAAAGGTGGATGCTGTTGAACTCTTCCTCGTAAAGTGCCTCCCTCTGACTGGCAGACACTACATCGAACAGGGGGGAAACCAGCTGATCGATTTTACCAATTAAATTTGAATTGTACCTCCAGGCACGTAGTGGTTTGATTTCCGCCATTTAGTTGTGCAATCGTTCTTTCCACTTACTTCGCGTCTCTCGCTGCTCAGCTTTAGCCACCTTCTTCACAGACTTATTCACCAGCTCATTGGCGATCAGTGCGGCTATCTCGTTGGCCTCTTTGGAAGGTTTGGTCTTTAGTACCTCAGGGTTGTAGTGGGATTCCACAAACTTGGTGGTGAAAGACCCGTCGATAAATTCCGTATGAGTAAGCACAAAATCGCAAAAGGGGAGAGTGGTCTTCACACCGGTGATCTGATACTCAGCGATTGCCCTTCGCATTCTGTCAATAGCTTCTGACCTGTCCTTTCCGTAAGTGATTAGCTTGGCAATCATGGGGTCGTAGTAGATGGAAACCTCCTGGCCCTGCTCATAGCCATCATCAACGCGTACTCCAGCGCCCTGAGGGCGAATGTAGGTTTTCAGTTTTCCGGTATCAGGCAGGAAGTTGTTTTCAGGGTCTTCCGCATATACCCGAACTTCCAGGCTATGGCCATGGATCGTGAGATCATCCTGGGTGAAGCTGAGCTTCTTTCCATTCGCAATATGGATTTGTTCTTTCACCAAATCTACACCCGTGATCAACTCAGTGACGGGATGCTCCACCTGCAACCGGGTATTCATCTCCAGGAAGTAAAAATCAAGGTTTTCATCGGCAATAAACTCCACCGTACCTGCTCCATAGTAATTGCAGGATTTAGCCACATTTACCGCTGCTTCCCCAATCTGCTTTCGTCGTTCCGCAGTTAATACCGCAGAAGGAGCCTCCTCAACCACTTTCTGATGCCTTCGCTGGATGCTGCATTCACGCTCAAACAGATAAACAATATTGCCATGCTGATCTCCCAGAATCTGCACTTCAATGTGCTTGGGAGAAGAAATAAACTTCTCGATAAACACCTCATCATTGCCAAATGAGTTTCTGGCCTCACTCATGGCGCGATCCATCTGCTCCACAAAATCTTTCGGATCATGCACAATCCGCATGCCCTTGCCACCACCACCGGCGCTGGCTTTGATCATCACCGGGTAGCCTATTTCATTGGCTACTTTCTTCGCTTTTTCCACATCATTGATTGGCTCATCCATGCCTGGCACAAGCGGCACATTAAATTTCTGTACGGTTTGTTTGGACGTCAGCTTGTCTCCCATGATGCGGATGGCCTCCGGAGAAGGGCCAATGAAAATCAAGCCTTCCTTTTCCACCCGCTCAGCGAAAGAGGCATTCTCAGAAAGGAAACCATATCCCGGATGGATGGCATCTGCCCCGGTTTGCTTGCAGGCTGCAATGATTTTATCCTGTACGAGGTAGGATTCGGATGCAACTGCAGGTCCTATGTTCACGGCCTCATCAGCATAGGAAGCATGAGGCAGCATTTTGTCCGCATCACTGTACACAGCTACCGTTTTTATTCCCAGCTCCCTGGCCGATCGCATCACGCGAATGGCAATCTCTCCACGGTTGGCTACTAATATTTTCTTTATGGACATAATTCAAAAAATCGTTACCGCAAGTTTATTGAAAAGGCGACATTCATTATATGCGCATTCCTGCTAAATTTGCGACTTGTTTGAAAACAGAACACAAGTAAATGGATTTATTTGAGAAATTACTCAGTGACAAAGGAGCGTTAGGACAATATTCTTACCTCGATAAGGATGTGAATTATTATTTCTTTCCGAAGCTGGAAGGGGAGATTCAGCCTCGTATGAAGTTTCAGGGAAAAGAAGTGCTGGCATGGAGTTTAAATAACTACCTGGGGCTGGCAAACCATCCTGAGATTCGAAAAGTTGACACGGAAGCTACTGAGAAATGGGGGCTGGGCTACCCGATGGGTGCCCGAATGATGACCGGAAACTCTGACTATCACGATCAACTGGAGCAGGAACTTGCCGATTTTGTGAGCAAACCCACGGGAATGCTTTTGAATTATGGATACCAGGGCATCATGTCTGTGATTGATGCATTGGTGGACCGAAAGGATGTGGTGGTGTATGATGCAGAATGCCATGCATGTATCATTGATGCATTGAGAATGCACATCGGGAAGCGGTTTGTATTCCCACACAATGACATAGAAAACTGTGCGAAGCAGCTAAAAAGAGCTACCAAGCTTGCTAATGAGCAGGGCGGTGGGGTATTGGTGATTACCGAAGGTGTATTCGGAATGACCGGAAACACCGGAAAGCTGGATGAAATAGTGAAGCTGAAGGAGCAGTATGATTTCAAACTGTTGGTGGATGATGCGCACGGTTTCGGAACGATGGGTGATACAGGTGCGGGAACAGGTGAATTTATGGGATGCCAGGACGGTATCGACATCTATTTCTCCACGTTTGCGAAATCGATGGCCAGCATTGGAGCCTTCATTGCAGGGCCTACTGATGTGGTTAATCATTTGAGATACAAAGTGCGATCGCAGATTTTTGCCAAGTCACTCCCTATGCCATTGGTAATAGGAGGGCTGAAGCGATTGGATATGCTACGCACCATGCCTGAGCTGAGGGAAAAGCTGTGGACAATCGTAAATGCGATCCAAAACGGCTTTAAAGAGCGTGGCTTCAATATTGGTACGACCAACTCACCGGTGACACCTGTGGTACTAAAAGGAGATGTGATGGAAGGGTGTAATATGGTCGTTGATTTAAGGGAAAACCATAAGATATTTTGCTCCATGGTGGTTTATCCGGTGGTGCCGAAGGGCATGGTGATTTTACGGATCATCCCGACTGCCATGCACACGCTGGAGGACGTAGAAGAAACACTCAATGCCTTTGATGTGATCAAAGAAAAACTGGACAATGGCGTCTATAAAGAGGCCGGTGTGGAAGGAGCCTTATTGGCAAAATCTTAATTATTAACCCTATTTAAACTAGATATTAACGATTTTGGGCTATATTGCCTCAACTTTAAAATTTATCGATAACCTTAATTACCTTATAACATGAAAAGATTTGAACAACTTAAGTCAATGGTTGAATCACTTGAAGCTGATTTCGAAAAATTCTACGATAAGAAAAACAATGCCGCCGGTACTAGAGTTAGAAAAGGTATGCAGGATATGAAAAATCTTGCTCAAGAGATCAGACTAGAAGTTCAAGACATCAAGAACAAAGGATAATCGATTCTATATAGATCGACCGATAAAGAAATTAGGGAGCCATTTGGCTCCCTTTTTTTTTGATTTATCTTGAATGACCTATTTCCATACATTTTGAACTTATCAAATATCTATTTAGCCTATTTTATAAAGTTTAATAAATAATGGTTTAGTTACATTTATACAAAATAATCGTATGTCTAAAAAGTTCAGAATCAAAAAAACTCTCAATATTGGATCGCCTGATGCGGAGACTGATGAGCTATTGTTTGATGTATACGTGAAGAGCCAAATACTTGAGGAGGTAATCAACACAAGGTCTCAGAAATCAATATTGCTAGGTAGAACAGGCTCTGGTAAAAGCGCAATAATAAAATACATCGAGAAGAAGTGCCTGAATGTTACTAGAATTGAACCAGAATCTCTGTCACTTCGATACTTAAGTAACTCAACTGTACTATCCTACTTCAAAAGCTTAGGGATAAATCTCAATTTGTTTTTCAAAGTTCTTTGGAAGCATGTCTTTGTTGTAGAGCTTCTCAAGTTGTATTTCCCCAATGACTATGAAAAGGAACAGAAAAATATATGGATTCAAAATATCAAGGAGGCACTCTTCAAGAGATTAGGAAGAATTGATCCCAAAAAAGAAAAGGCATTAAAATATCTCGATAATTGGGCTGATAAATTTTGGCTTGATACAGAGTATCAGATTAAGGAATTGGAGAAGTCATTAGTAGAGGGTTTATGTGCTAAAACCGGTTTAACTATAAAGGATATTGGTCTTGCCTTAGATCAATCTTCTGAGGCTAAAACGATTTCTAGGACAGAAATAAAGCACAAAGCTGAATCTGTAATTCATGAAGTACAATCAAAAGAGTTGATTGAAATAATTGGGATTATGAAATCAGATTTGTTCACAGATCATCAAAAGAAGTTCTTCATTCTTATTGATGATTTAGACAAGGAGTGGATAGAAACTGAGTTTAAATATGCTCTGATTGACGCAATGGTTGAAGTAGTTAAGGAGTTCCGCCAATTCCAAGGAGCAAAAATCGTTATTTCATTACGTGAAAACCTAAGTGATTTATTGAAGCTAGGAAGTCTTCATGAGGGCGGACAAAGAGAGAAGTTAAAACCACTTTATGCAAACCTTACGTGGGACGAGGAGGAATTAACCGATTTTGTTGACGCAAGATTGAGAAATATTACAGAGAATAACCTTGATGTTTCAAGGGCCTTTTATGAAACACGGAGAACTGGAGAAACTGGGTTTAAGTATGTTCTAGATAGAACTTATATGCGTCCTAGAGATTTGATCTCATTTGTGAATTGCGCAATTCAGAAAGCTAATAGTAAGACATTATTCACAAAAGATATAATTCATAAAGCTGAGGTTCCATACTCAACAGATCGATTTGAAGCATTGGAAGATGAATGGAGAGAAAACTATGGAGAAATAGGGTTATTAACACCATTCTTGAATGGTATTAGTGATGGGTTTAGACTGAAGTCTTTGAATGAGAATCACTTTGAAAATATTTACCTTGAAATTGACGCTGATTATAATTTCAGAGGTTCTTTGAAGAAGGTAGTTGAAGAATGGAAGAATGATGAAATAAAGTTTGTTGTTTTTCTCAAAAGAATACTGTTCATATTATACCATATTGGTATTGTCGGGATTAAGAAAGGCCCAACATTTCCAACTTCCTTTTACTATGATGAAATAACCATTCGCAAGGAGGATATTTCAAACAACAACAAGTTCTACGTCCATCCCTCGCTTTATTCGCATTTCAAAGTCAATACAATGGAACAGCTGCCGGAGGAAAATTGATGTAAGGACTTATTGGTCTAAAGCATCAAAATATCGCTTCCACTTCTCTACCATCGCATCCGATGCGTCGTAGAGGGGTGGCTTTACTGTGCGGGCGCAGATGCCTCGCACTTCCAGCCCGGCCTTGAGGGAGCTGGGGTTGCCTTCTTCCGAAAGCATGTCGTAAACGATGGAGAGGTCGTCATTGAATTTGCTTGCAGTGGCATGGTCGTCTTTGATGGCGGTGTTCACCATCGTGGTGTATTCGGCAGGCATCAGGTTGCCTATTACCGAGATCACTCCTTCGCCACCCATCTTTATGATGTCATACGCCAGCGCATCGTCACCGGAGATGAGCATGAAGTCGTTCGGTCGGTGGTCGGCTATTTCTCTACACTGGTCCAAGTCACCAGAGGCTTCTTTGATGCCAAGGATGTTTGGGTGCTTTGCCAGCTCCAGCGTGGTGGTTGCTTCCATGTTAGAGGCAGTACGGGACGGCACATTGTACAAAATGATCGGGTGGGGGAAGGCATCCCCAAGCATCTGATAATGCCGGATAATCCCTTCTTGCGAGGGCTTATTGTAATAAGGACTTGCCGAAAGGATAGCTGCAAGATCAAAGTCCTTAAGATCTTTTGATTTTTCAATGAGGTCAAACGTATTGTTGCCACCAAGACCAAAGACAACCGGCTTCTTGCCATTCAAATGATCCAGCACAAATGAGAGAATATCCAACTTCTCACTCCACGAAAACACAGGAGACTCACCCGTGGTACCCTGCACCACAATATAGTCGACATTTCCGGCGATGATGTGGTTGAGTAGCTTTTCCAGGGAGGGGTAGTCTACGGTATAGTTTGCATGCATGGGAGTGGCCAGTGCCACACCGGTTCCTTTCAGTTCTGCTTTCATTGGGAGCAAAGGTAAGGATGGTAGGAGATAGTTTTATCTCTTCATTTCTTTTCTATTTTTTCGCTCAAGTCGCTAGGCTCCTCATTTTTGCCTTGATGCAAAAACGAGGCAAAAAAATCAAGCTAAAACCAAATCCCGGCCATCTCCCAAGGCCAACCCCGTGGTTTTAGCGGGTTTTGCCGTACCGGCGATTGTGTGGGTGTAGCCAGAAAATATTCCCCCTTAGAAGGGGGGTGTGATTGGATGTGGGAGGGAGGGGGATGTCTTACTTCATTATAACCTCGAGTCA
Source organism: Ekhidna sp. (assembly GCF_040223195.1). GTDB lineage: Bacteria > Bacteroidota > Bacteroidia > Cytophagales > Cyclobacteriaceae > Ekhidna. Next base: position 66,648 of record NZ_JAVKDX010000017.1, read on the forward strand.
GGATGTACCACCCGCACAAATATTTCGACAGGCTTAATGTTACACCAACCGCAATCTCTTTAATAAAGGAAGTACCAGCCGAACAATCCCAGATTCTTCGCCTCACTCAGGAGAACAGGTGCTATGCTTACCGCAATCGCCCCCCTCTCTGTGCGGAGAGGGCGGTCCGACGTTTCGGTTGGGGGTGAGTTCTAAATCATTTTCAAATACCTCACCATATTTGCTACTGCCTTAGGTTTGCTTTCGTCCATCTTTAGGGCGAGTTGCAGCAAATCGTAGTACTGTTCTGTCTCGAAACCTACTTTGCAGGTGGCTTTGCTGAGTGCCAGCACGTATTTATAGTTGATATTTTCGGAGGTATCCAGGGAAATGAGGAAGTCGAACGTTTGGTTGATGAAGAACGAAAGGTTGTCCTTCCTAATGGTGCCCGTGCCGGAGATATCCTTCTTGTGGAAGATGAGCACATCTTCAGATGGCTTGTCTGCATAGCCGATTTTAGCCACGCTTTTTCCATCGTTTTTGATCAGCTCTTCCAGTTTATTGATGGTCTCAGAGCTGAATTCATTCGAATTGTAAAGTATCCCGATGCTGGAAGACTCAGCGTAGGAGCAGTGTTCCTTGCCGGCAAGTGTTGGCTTGCCTTTGTGGTTAAGGAAAATGTTTTTAATCATTTTCTAAAAGTTCTCTAAATGACGTCTCGTTCAAAATAGTGATTCCAAGCGAATCGGCTTTTTCTTTTTTTGCCGGCCCCATGTTTTCTCCGGCCACCAGGTAGTTGGTCTTGGATGAGATGCTGCTGGCCACCTTGCCGCCCCGCTGCTTGATGATATTTTTCAGCTCATCTCTACCGAATCCTTCGAAAACTCCCGAAACTACAAACGTAAGTCCTTTCAGTTTATCATCCGTGCCTTCCTGCCGCACCACTTCAAATGAAAGGCCTGCTTCCTTCAACGCTTCAATCATGCGGATGCTTTCCTCATCCTGAAAATAGGCAGCCACACTTTCTGCAATGCGTTCGCCAATTTCGTGCACATCCACGATTTCCTCAAAGGACGCATTCATTAGACGGTCAATGGTCACAAAATGTTGAGCGAGTTTTTCGGCTACCGTTTTCCCAACGTACCGTATGCCCAGCCCGAAGAGTACACGTTCAAAAGGAATCTCTTTCGATTTTTCAATGGACTCAATGATGTTGAGTGCAGACTTTTCTTTGATCGATCGCCTGGATACATCGCCGGTGGCTTCATCCACCTCTTCAAACTGCAGGTTGTTGATGTCTTCGAACGTAAGTGTGTAGAGGTCTGCCAGGTTCTTGATCAGTCCTTTATTCAGAAATCCCGCGATGGTCCTGGGCCCCAGCGACTCGATGTTCATGGCATTGCGACTAATGAAATGCTCGATCCTTCCCTGCACCTGTGGGGGACAGGTGTCCCTGTTTGGGCAGTAGTGCTGTGCTTCCCCTTCTTTTCTGATTAGTACCGTGTTGCACTCCGGGCAGTGAGTGATGTATTCCACTTTGGTGGAAGCTGCTGGTCTTTGCTCCAGGTTCACTCCGGTGATCTTCGGGATGATTTCACCGCCTTTTTCCACGTTCACGCTATCGCCAATCCGTACATCCAGCCGCTCAATTTCATTGGCATTGTGCAGGGAGGCCCGCTTCACGGTGGTGCCGGCAAGCAGTACGGGCTCCAGCTCTGCCACCGGGGTGATGGCTCCTGTGCGTCCTACCTGATAGGTAATGTTGTTGAGGGTTGTTACGGCTGACTCTGCTTTGAATTTGTAGGAGATGGCCCATCGGGGGTTCTTTGCTGTGAACCCTAGCTCGGATTGCTGGGCAATGTTATTGACCTTAATTACAATCCCATCCGTCTCTACATGGAGCTTATGTCGCTCCTGATCCCAATGATTGATGTACTCAAAGACCTCATCAATTGTCTTGCATTTTTTATACGTCTGTGAGACATTGAAGCCTGATTTTTCAAGGAAGCGCAAAGATTCCTCATGTGTTTCGAATGTGTTGGAATCATCAAGGTAGGAGTAGAGGTAGCAATCGAGCTTACGGCTGGCCACTGTTTTTGAGTCCTGCATTTTCAGTGAGCCTGACGTGGTATTTCTGGCATTGGCATAGAGTGTCAGCGGGGATTTTCCTTCCAGCTCCCGCTCTTCGTTTTCTTTTTTCACCTGCTCATTGAGTTCGATGAAAAACTCCTTGGGCATAAATACTTCGCCCCGTACCTCAAATGAGGCAGGATAGTCATCGCCCTGGATCTTCAAAGGAATGGATCGGATGGTCTTTACATTGGTGGTGATGTCGTCACCTTTCGTGCCGTCTCCTCGAGTGATCCCTTTGTCTAGTATGCCACTCTCGTATCGCAGGCTGATGGCCACTCCATCAAATTTCAGCTCGCAGATATATTCGTAATCATCCGTGCCCAGTCCTCTTTGCACCCTTCCGTCGAAATCAGCCAGCTCCTCCTTGGAGTAGGTGTTGCCCAGCGAGAGCATGGGGTATTTGTGAGGGACAGTTTCAAAATCTTTAGTGATGTCCCCGCCAACACGTGTGGTAGGTGAATGAGGCAACTTGAACTCCGGATAGTCCTGCTCCAGCTTTTCCAGTTCTTTCAGTTTCTGGTCAAACTCAAAGTCTGAAATCTCCGGTTTACTTTGCTGATAATAGAGGTAATTGTGGTGATTCAGCTCATCGGTGAGTGCCTCTATTTGGGATTTTGCTTCCTCCTTTTTCATCAGCAACAAATCTATTTCATTCAATCAGATTATCTGCGTTTTTTCATTGCCCATGAAGCCTGAGCCTTCTATTTTTGGCGACAAATCAGGCGAGCATTGGATAAGCGAGAACGTATATTAGCGGCGGCCTACGCACATTTTTCAACCAAAGGCTATCAAGCCACCACGCTGGATGGTATTGCCAGCTCACTCAAGATGAGCAAGAAGACTATCTATTTTCTGTTTAGAAACAAGGAAGAGCTGTTTGTGGAAATGGGAAGATGGAAGCTCAGCGATATTGTGCAGGAGTCGCAGGGGATTATAAATTCTGACAAGCCATTTGTATCCAAACTGATCGATTACATCGAATTGATGTATAAGAGTGTCCGGCATATCAGCCTGCCGGTTTTGCGAACGGTTTTTCATGATACCAACAAGCTTTCCAAAATCGTGTCGGATCATGTAGATACTGCGGTATTTGATCGTTTTGCTGCTTTGATCAATCAGGGCAGGGACGAAGGAATGATTGATCAGCGTGTGGATCCGATGGTCTCCCTGATGATGTATAAAGAGACACTGACTACTTTCCTTTTTGGCAAACCACTGGATTATCCGGCGATTGAGTTTGAGAAAGAATTCCATATTTTCCTGAGCAAGCAGCTGAGGAGCTTTTTTCGGGGAATCCTCTCCAAGGAGGGAACCATTCAGTTTGATGAACTTTTTGATGAACGATCTCACCTCACACGGGCGTATGGTTGATAGAAAACTATCTTTGCTAAATGTCAACCACGTTTTCTAAACACCTACAGACCCAACCGATATTTTCCCAGGTATCCGAGGCTGGAAAGAACCTGGGTGTCCCCGTCTATGTGGTTGGTGGCTATGTGCGCGATTTGATCCTAAAGCGACCTTCGAAAGACATTGACTTTGTGTGTGTTGGAAGTGGAATTGAATTAGCAAAGGCTGTGGCTGACAAGCTAGGTGATGGGGCTACTCTCTCGGTGTTTAAAAACTTTGGCACGGCTGCCATTCATTATGAAGGCTTTGAGTATGAATTTGTAGGTGCCCGAAAGGAATCCTACCGAAAGGAATCCCGCAATCCGATCGTGGAAGACGGAACACTGGAGGATGACCAGAACCGCAGGGACTTCACCGTCAATGCGATGGCGATCAGCCTCAATGAAGCGGACTTTGGGGCACTCATCGATCCATTCAATGGAATGGAGGATATGAGAAACATGCTGATGCGGACACCATTGGAGCCGGGAGTTACCTTTTCGGATGATCCGCTGCGGATGCTACGTGCCATTCGTTTTGCGTCCCAGCTTCATTTTGATATTGAGCCGGACACCTTTCAGGGCATTATTGATCATGTGGAGCGCATCTCCATCATTTCCCAGGAGCGTATCACGGATGAGCTGAACAAAATCATTCTGACGGACAAGCCTTCTTACGGGTTTCAGCTTTTGTTTCATAGTGGACTGCTGAAGTTGATCTTTCCGGAAATGGCGGATCTTCAGGGAGTGGAGAAAATTGATGGGAAGGGACATAAAGACAACTTCTATCACACGCTTCAGGTGCTGGACAATATTTGCCAGATGACCGACGATCTCTGGCTGAGGTGGGCGGCCATTTTGCATGATATCGCCAAGCCGGCCACCCAGCGTTTCAATGAAAAGGTGGGGTGGACCTTTCACGGGCATGAAGATATGGGTGCCAAATGGGTGCCGAAGATTTTTAAGCGAATGAAGCTTCCATTAGATGAACGAATGAAGTATGTCCAGAAGTTGGTGCGCTTGCACCTGAGGCCTATTGCGCTTGTAAATGACCGGGTCACCGATTCGGCGGTGCGGAGGATGGTCTTTGAGGCAGGGGAAGATGTGGCGGATCTGATGACACTTTGCAAAGCGGACGTGACCTCCAAGAATCCGGAGCGGGTAAAGAAGTATCAGGGCAACTTTAAGAAGGTAGAGAAGAAAATACAGGAGGTAGAGGAGCGGGATCGGGTGATGAATTTTAATCCACCGGTATCAGGGGAGCTGATCATCGAAGTGTTTGACATTAAACCTTCGAAAGTGATTGGTGATATCAAGAATGAGATAAAGGAAGCGATTCTGGATGGGCGCATCAAGAATGACGAAAGGGAGGCGTTCCATTTGATGATGGAAATAGGCAAGAAATATGGCCTGACCCCCTCAGGAAAATACATTTCAGCCTCCAATCACAAATAGCTATGTTTGCACGCTGTTAGATAATCAAGACTATGAAAAAGATATTGTTTGTACTTAGTGTTTTATGTGTGGGGTTTGCCAGTGGACAGAGCCAGGAGATAGTTCCGGGTGATTCTATCCCGTGGGAGCTTAGGAAACAGTCCTTTATTTATAACTCTGCCAAGATGTTCAACGATCCTGTGGTAGCCAGAACTGCACTTTACAGTCTTTTGGCGGAAAACCCCGGGAATACAGCCCTTTATGATTCGTTGGCTATACTTTATTACGAGTACAATCAGAATATTTCGGCTGCCCTGGTAGCCCAGCAATCCCTTAGAATCAATCCTCAAAATCAGTTTGCCATGGAGGTGGCGGCTGCAGCGTTTGACAATGCCGGCGTGAAGGGGAGAGCCCTTGATAACTACGAGAAGCTATACCTGGCCAATGGTGACATTAACACGCTCTATAAAATTTCCTTCCTTCAATTCGAATTAGCAAGATATGCCGAGGCAAATACCTCGTTGGATATTATCATTGGCGACCCCCAATCAGATGAGGCAACCATCACGTTCCCAACCGCTGACGGTGCGGGGCAGGATGTGAAACTAAAGATTGCAGCCCATCGGGTGAAGGCGATGATTCTTGAGAAAAAGGGAGACATTGATGGAGCAAAAGCCAAGTATTTAGAAGTGTTGGAAATGAAGCCGGGCTTTCAGATAGTTCAGCAGCAGCTAAGAGAGCTCACAAAACCAAAAGAGTCTGGGGAGTAATTACCCCTCGGCCTTTTCCTTTAGGCTCTCCAGCCAGGTGAGAAGCTCGTCATATACTTTTTGGTGATTCTCTGCCAAGACAACAAATGCACCCTCAAATGAGGCACTGATTGTGGCGATGGTTTGGTTATCGTCCGCCTCCAAAGACCACACGTAAATGCGCTTTACCATTTTAGCTTTACTTGTCCAGGCTAGTGTATTGGGCTTTTTCAGGGATTGAATCTGCGAGACGCCCTTGGTCCTGCCTTGTATCCATCGAAATACCGTTCCTTCGGCTACTTCACTTTCTACGGTCACTTTTTTCACGCCAGAGTTCCAGGTCGGCCAGGCTTCCATGTCTATTAAAATACTCCACACTTTTTCAATATCCGCATTGATGACTGTGGAGTGGGAGTCCCGAATACTCGCGTTTTCGTTTATTTGTCCCTTTTGGGCAAGTGCATTGATTTTCTTCATGTCAATTCGATAGGCTGTGATAGCTAAGTTATTCAACTTCGGAAATTTCCTCCCCTTTTTTCTTGTCCTTCTTCATCAAACCTGATGTCATCACCAGGCTGGTCACAATGATGATGAACAGGAGAATCCCTGATTTGAAGTCCTCGAAAAGGAATTCTTCAGGAATGGAATAGAAAAGCAGAAGCGTAATTAATCCTCTTGGGGCGATCGCTATTGCCCTTTTTAGGTTCTCATGCTTGTACGGAAGAAAGGAGACAAACCGTGTGATGTAGATGATCGCCAGAATCGTCGCACTCACTATTGCCACCTTAATGTCCAGCAGAGTGGAAAGGGCTATGGAAAATCCAAAGATTACAAAAAAGAAGGTTCGTACCACGAAAGCAGATTCTATCGTGATCATCAAAAAGGTCTCCCGTATGTTTTCGATGGCCATGGGACGGAGGTATTTTTTCAACCTGCCCACGAAGAAGATTTTATAGTTATTCAATATCAATCCAAAGACCAGAATGATCAATAAAGATGAGAGGTGCATGAGTTTTCCAATACTAAACAGCAAGAATAGCACGCCAATCATCAGAAAGAGTTTGACTTTGGTCTCCAGATTTTGAAAGACATATATGAGAACGTAGGAGAGGATAACCGAAGTGACAATCGTCACCACAAGGCCAAATGTGAAATCCCCTAACACCATCATGTTGCTGGTGGGCTTACCAAGCTCTACGAGGAAATAAAAGATCATAATACCCAGAATGTCAGAAAAGGTGCTTTCGTAGATATGGAACTCTTCATCCTCTTCATTCAGGTTGGCCACCGAGGGGATCACAATCGCACTACTCAAAATGGAGAGCGGCGTGGCATAGATTAGTGCGGTAGACCAATCCATGGATGGAAATGAAAAAGTCAGTATTGCGGCTATAGCAAACATGCAAAGCAATAGCCCGATCAGCGCAATAAAGAAACTTTTTGAAATGAGCCGGTACTTATCCTTGGCAATTTTCAATTCCAATGCTGCTTCCAGAACAATTAAGATCAACCCCAATGTCCCCAACACTTCCAAAATTCGGATTCTGGAGAATATTTCCAGGATGGTGGCTTTCTCTACTCCAAATAGTCCGATGAATTCCCTGCCTAAGACCCCCAGGAATATCAATAGCAAAACGGATGGAATATTAGACTTCTCCGAAATCCTATTAAAGAGATAGGAGAAGATGATAATAAGTGAGGCCGCAATGATGATGTAATACTCCATACCGATTGATTAGGGCTCTAAATTAACAATTCAGATCTACTGAATTGAAATAGGAACTAAATCATTCCATAAGAAGTTAGATTTGCCAACTTATAATTTATTATATGGAAAAAGCAACGTTTGGATCAGGATGTTTTTGGTGTTCTGAAGCGATGTTTCAGCGCCTAAAGGGAGTCTCCAATGTGAAGTCCGGATATGCCGGAGGGCACACAAAAAACCCGACCTATAAAGAGGTGTGTACCGGGGAAACTGGTCATGCAGAGGTCATTCAATTTGATTTTGATCCTGAGATGATTTCATATGATGAGCTACTGGAAGTATTTTGGAAAACTCACGACCCAACCACACTTAACAGGCAGGGAAATGATATCGGAACTCAGTACCGATCTGTCGTTTTCTATCACAATGATCACCAAAAGAGCCTCGCAGAATCTTATAAGAAGAAATTGAGCGAGTCAGACATATGGGCGGATCCAATTGTAACAGAAATATCACCCTTGGATGTTTTTTATGAGGCAGAAGCCTACCATGATGATTACTTTAATCAAAATGGAAACCAACCGTACTGTGCTATGGTGGTAGCACCTAAGGTTGAAAAATTCAAGAAAATTTTTGCTGAAAAATTAGGCTAGCCTCCGTAGTGCTTACTTAGGTGGTGCACATGTAGCCGAATCTTATCAACACGTGAGGTGATATGTTTTACGTATTTATATAGCTCTGTTTCCAGTAGATATACCTGTCCCGAATAGGAGTTGATCCCAACATCATTGGCGGTATCCTCCGAGTGTCGTTCTATATCTCGCATGGCTTTACATTCTTCATTCATGAAGTGTATAAAACTGTTGGAGTCGTATTCTTCTTCAAACTTCTTGATGTCTTTCAGGGTTTTATGAACCTCCTTATCGTCACTTGTCTTGGAAAGCTTTACCAGCACACCATAAAGAACCGTATCATAGTGATGGATATCATCTAGCAGTTTTAATATTTTGGTTCTATATCCTTCATCGGTACACAACTGCTGCAGCCCTGCATAGGTAGAAAGCTTGTCTGCTTCCAGGTCCCAATCGTATGTGATCTGATCAATTTTCTCATCTAAACGTTCGCTTTCGTCCTGTGCCCAGGCTATACTGGCCAAGAGAATTAAGGTGCTGAAAAAAATGGTTTTCATATCTTTAAGCAATTGACTACCGGATTTATCAAATTTCGATCCAAAACGGGTGACCGGGCTAAGGTAAGTAATAGCAACTATCCCTAACCTACGTAAAAAACCTGATTTTTGACTTATAGTTTAATACAACTCATAGATTAGTACGATGATACGAGCGATATATTTTTTATTTGTTTTAGTTGGATGCTCAGCAGCCACGGATCAGAAACCAACCGAACTGGTAAATGCTGAAAAGTTGAAGCAGTTACAGTCTGAAGGGGTGACGGTTATTGATATTCGCACTAGGAATGAATATGATGAAGGTCATATCCCAGGGGTTTTGCATGTTGATTTTTTGGCAGAGGGCTTTATTGATGAGATCAAAAAGCAGGATGTTTTCAAACCTATCGTAATACACTGTGCTAGCGGGGGAAGGAGTGGCAGAGCCTCCAAAATGATGGAAGAGGTAGGGTTTAAGACGATTTATGACTACTCTGGTGGGTTCTCTGATTGGAAAGCAAAAGGATTGGAGATTGAAAAGTAGGTGCATTTCCGGTAAGCTTTCTTTTGCGGTTGAGTCTTTGGCCATAGAAGCTCTGATTCAAAATCATATTAGAAACAGCTATAGGGATGGTCAGGGACCTGTAAATATCTATTTGTGTGAGGATTGTGGCGAGTGGCATTTTACTTCGAAGGGAAGTAAGCATCATCTTCTTAATGATCCGGAAGTACGGGAGCGCATTGATTCTGAGCGAAGAGCGTACGAATGGGAGCAGAGGTTAAAATAAAAAAAATAACCGCTCCGTTGGGCCGAAGCGGTTCGGATCCAACGTTTTTATTATGAGAAGATTAATAATTAGTGATGAATCCAGATGCAAATAGAACGAATTTTATTGAAATAGTTATATTATTTTACATTAACGGTAATTAAACTTCCGAGCCTGTAAACGACCGAATCGGACATCTTTGTACTTATAATTGAATATTTAACAACCTAAATGAAACAATAGGAATGAGAGCATCTTACGAACGACTAATAAAAGGAAACGAAAAGTGGATACAGGAAAAACTTAATCTGGACCCGGATTTTTTCAAAAGGCTGGCCAAAGGTCAGGCTCCCGAGTTCTTATGGATTGGCTGTTCTGATAGTCGGGTTCCTGCTAATGAGATCACCGGTACAGAGTCTGGGGAGATATTTGTGCACAGAAATATAGCCAATCAGGTGGTACATTCTGACACCAATATGCTTAGTGTTTTACAATATGCCGTTGAGTATCTCCATGTGAAGCATATCATCGTTTGCGGACATTATGGATGTGGTGGGGTAAAAGCAGCGATGGACACTACCTATGTGGGTCTCGTAGGACGATGGCTCGCTTATATCAAGGATATATATCAGAATAACATTAAAACCCTGGATGCTATCTCAGATCCGGTGGAGAAGGAAAAGAAAATGGTGGAGCTTAATGTAATAGAGCAGGTTCACAATCTTGCTAAAACCTCCATTGTTCAGAAAGCCTGGAAAAATCGGGAACTTGAAATTCACGGCTGGGTATATTCACTTGAGGATGGTAAAATCATTGATTTGGATGTGGCATACTCAAATATCAATCAGCTTGAGCCGGTGTTTCGTTTTACAGAGATTTAAGAAATATTTTCTTTCGCTAAAGGAGCCATCTTGTGATACAGGATGGCTTTTTTGTGCTCAAAGAGTACTTTTTTGTTTGTAATCATCCAGATCATGCATGAGGTAGTTGATCCTCTGCATATCATTTATTAGTTCGTTTAGGTGAGTTTCTTCAATATCAATATTTGCTTTTTCAGCGAAGCGATCTGTGAGTTCCTTTTCCACAACCATAAAACTATCGATCGCCTTCGATAGCTGTTTTACCAGGCTCTTTGTGCGATAGAGCCGCTGATAGAAATCGGTAAGCATCCGATTGTGTCTCGTGTAGTATTCCAGCGGAGGAGTGGAGTTATTGATGCTTTCCAGAAGCCGCTCAAAATCTTCAATGGATTGGCGGTCGATATACTCAAGCCTGGGGATGAAAGACTTGTCAATATAATTCCTAAGTATGGTTAAAGACTTTCTTAATTCAGTCCCTGACGTCAGCACCTGTTCCTGAATCTTCCTTCTTTTGGTTGGGTTGATGCTGCTGGGGTTGCTTGGTAGGATTCCGCTGACCACACCCCCCAGGCCAAAGATTCCCCCGATAGTTTCAGTTGTGCCTTTCAGTGTACGATAGATACTAAAACCATTTGGAATCAAGGAATAATAGTCTTGGACGTATTGGTCAATGTACCTTGTATGAACCTGAATGCTATCAGGAAGTCTCATGGCATCTTCATATTCATTGATTGAGTTTATAATCGTTTCAATCCGCTCGGTATCTGTGGTTTGGAGCGAACTTTTAAGGTTTTTGGCTTCAAGGTCAAGGTCTGCGACTGCCACATTCAGCTCCCGGTAGTATCTCGGATAGTTAGCTATAGATTCGTAATAATTATTAGACATTTTGAGCTGACTCTTACTCAGTGGTGCACAAGAGGCCAGGAAAAGGATAAGTAGCAGGCTATATTTTGTTTTCACATTCATCGGTTTAAATCTCACAAGTATTTGTGGGAATACACGAAATCACCATGAAACTTTTATCATGCTTCCCGATGTTTTACCTTTGCAAAACACTTTTAACCAAAGCAGCAAGAAGTTATCTTCTTTTTCAAAAACCAAAAGACCTCTCATAATTACCTGCCACGTCTCCTAAAAGAAAGGAGTGGTCTGTGATCTTTGATATAGCAATTTTTGCTATTTACGTTGTTTTGGTTTTCCTCGTAGGGCTCTATTTCTACCGAAAGAATAAAACCAGTGATGATTATTATGTAGCCGGAAGGAACGTTTCCAGTTGGCATATCGGGCTTTCGGTAGTCGCTACGGATGTAGGAGGTGGCTTTTCCATAGGCCTGGGCGGATTAGGCTTCACAATGGGCCTTTCAGGTTCCTGGTTATTGTTTACCGGTCTTATCGGTGCATGGCTGGCCGCAGTAGTATTGATCCCCAAAGTCTATCAACTGCCTGGCATCAAGAAGCTGACTACTTTACCTCAGATATTTGAGCATTTCTACGGAAAAAGAGTAGCTATCCTGGCGGGTATCATCACTACTATTGGGTATCTGGGCTTCACCAGCTCTCAAATCATTGCGGGTGCAAAGCTGGCTTCCGGCACGTTCGTTGGCTTTTCATTTACCCATGCTGTGCTTGTCATGGGTGTGGTGGCGGTGGGATATACCATCCTGGGTGGATTGAAAGCGGTGATTTACACCGATACTTTCCAATGGATCATTCTGATGGCTGGTCTTTTATTCGCAGGGATACCGTTTGCCTTTGAGGCTATTGGAGGATGGGAGGCCATAAATGCCATTCTTGATAAAGACTATCTCACACTCACCAACCTTACATGGCGGGATTTGGTCAACTGGTCGGTCACGATCATCCCGATCTGGTTTGTAGGAATGACCCTTTACCAGCGAATATTTGCGAGTAGAGGCGAGAAGCAAGCGAAAAAAGCGTGGTTTATTGCTGGGCTTTTTGAATGGCCGATGATGGCGTTTCTTGGTGTCATTCTTGGGCTTTTTGGCAGGGTAGCTTATGAGCAAGGATTGTTCGAGGTTGTTGGTTTTGCAGCTTCAGCAGAGATGGATCCGGAACTGGGATTGCCGGTGCTATTGAGAACCGTCCTGCCTCATGGGTTGATGGGGCTCGTTTTAGCTGCCTATTTTTCTGCCGTGATGTCAACCGCTGATAGCTGCCTGATGGCATCCTCTGGTTCATTTTTGACCGATATACTAAGGTTTAAGGATGGAGGAGATGAGGAGATGGACAAGAAATCGCTTAGAGCCTCTCAGTTGGCCACACTGGTGCTTGGTGTGATTTCCCTGGTCATTGCACTTTCTCTGGAAAATGTACTGGAAGCCATGCTATTCTCCTATGCCTTTATGGTGTCGGGGCTTTTTATCCCTATTGTTGGAGCATTCTACTGGAAGAAATCAACCAGAACAGGAGCATTTGTAGCCATGATTGCCGGGGGTGTGGTCACTACAAGCCTTACCTTACTAAAGATTAAATGGCTTGGGTTGGATCCCAACCTCTACGGAATCATAGTTGCAGCGCTATTATTTTTTGGAATTGGACTTATTAAAAATCAAAGAAAAAATGGAAATAACCTTTAAGAAATACTTCCCTGCCCAGACGGTAGGCCTCTATGAAAAAGAGGAAGTGGTGAGCTTCCTGCATCGCCATTTGGATGAATTTGGTGACTCTAAGGAAGATATCAGGAAATGCATCGAATATGCACTAAATGCAGGCAAACACCCCGGAGGACTGATCCTCACGGCCTGGGATGGGAACACCCTCATTGGAGCCACCATCATCAATAAGACGGGCATGGAAGGATATATCCCTGAAAACATTCTGGTTTATATCGCCACACACAATGAATACAGAGGTAAAGGTATTGGTGGGCAGCTTATGGAGCGGGCATTCAAAGAAACCGAGGGGGACATTGCCTTGCACGTGGAGCCAAACAACCCCGCTAAGCGTCTATATGAGAAGCTCGGCTTCACCAATAAATACCTTGAAATGCGATGGAAAAGAGGAGAATAGCGGACTTAACAGCCTTCAGGAGGGAGCTGCATCAGTTTCCGGAAGTATCTCAGAAGGAAAAGGAGACACAAAAGCGAATCCTTGATTTCCTAAGAAGGAATGGGATAAAGGGACAGCAAGCGGGTGGCACAGGTGTGATGGTCGTGTTTGATTCCGGAAAGCCCGGCAAGACGATCATGCTTCGGTCGGATCATGACGCACTCCCAATACAGGAGATCAACGATTTTGATTACAAGTCAAAAAATGAAGGCATCTCTCATAAGTGCGGACATGACGGGCACACAGCAATCATGTGCGGAGTGGCTTCACACTTTCATAAAAATCCGATCAGCCATGGAAAGTTGGCATTGATCTTCCAACCTGCGGAGGAGAATGGGGAGGGCGCCAAGGCAATTCTGGGAGATCCTGCCTTTAATTTCCAGCCTGATCATGTGTTTGCCTTACACAATCTGCCCGGCTATCCGCTCCACCAGATTGTATACAAGGAGCACAATTTTACTGCTGCAGCGAAGAGCATTATCATCAAGCTACATGGTAAAACCTCACATGCTGCAGAGCCAGAGTTGGGTATTAATCCGGCCAAAGCCATTTCTGAGTTGATCAGCTTGTTTGAGCAGGAGGCTCAGCCTGATTTGAAAAGAGATGATTTTGCACTTACAGCTCCAATTTACCTACACATGGGGGAGCGCTCTTACGGCGTTTCAGCCGGATATGGGGAAGTACACTACACCCTCAGGACCTGGAGCAGTGAAGTGATGGACGATTTAGCTAACCGTCTCCTTAATGGGATTGAGGTAATTACCGGAAGTCACAAATTGACCTACACAATTGATTGGGCCGAAGCTTTTGAGTCCAATAAAAATGATCCAAGAGCAGTTAAATACATTTTAGATGCAGCTAAATCGAATGATTTCGATACCCATCAAAGAGAGTGGCCATTTAAGTGGGGAGAGGATTTCGGTCTGTTTACCCAAAAATTCCCTGGTGCCATGTTTGGCATTGGCTCAGGCGAAGACTGTCCGGCGTTGCATAATCCGGATTATGATTTTCCCGATGCGATCATTGAGACCGGCATAAAAATGTTCACCACCATCGTAGAAAAAGCCCTTAATGAATAGCACGTCCTACATTGAACTGAGCAGGGAGGCATACGAAAGCAACCTCCGTTTTCTCCGGTCATTTATCAGTGCGGAGACACGCATCTCTTCGGTGGTGAAGGGCAATGCGTATGGTCATGGTGTCATGGATTTTGTACCTATGGCCGAATCGCTGGGGATTGATCACTTTTCCGTACACAGTGCAGATGAAGCCAAGGAGGTTTTGGATGCCAAAAATAAGCCTGATACGGAGATCATGATCATGGGTTTTGTAGCCAATAATGACATTCTTTGGGCTATTGCCAATGATATTTCCTTTTTCGTATTCGAGTTTGACCGGGTGAAAACAGCTGCGGAAATCGCAAAATCCACTAACAAGAAAGCACGTATTCATATCGAACTGGAGACTGGCATGAACCGGACCGGCTTTGATATGGAAGAGGTGGGACGTCTTATCCCTCTGCTCAAAGAATACCAGGATCACTTAACGATTGAAGGCTTTTGCACACATTATGCTGGTGCGGAGAGTATTGCCAACTACCTGAGGGTGGAAGAGCAAAAGAAGAAATTCAATCAACTGACCCGGATGCTGGTTGATAATGGTATCGAGGCAAAGATGAGACATACGTGCTGCTCTGCCGCATCCATTCGGCTGCCCGATATGCATGGGGACATGGTTCGCATAGGTATTCTGCAGTATGGCTTTTGGCCAAGCAGGGAAATCTTCATTGAATACCTGAAAGGCAGGAAAGATAAGTCCGAACCACTGCGCCGGCTCATCGCCTGGAAAAGCTCTGTGATGAGCGTGAAAAAGGTGGAAATGGGCGAATTTATTGGTTACGGAACCACATTCCTGGCTCAAAGGGATATGAAAATAGCAATCATCCCGATTGGCTATTCACACGGTTTCAGTCGCTCGCTCAGCAATACTGGCAGGGTTTTAATCGGTGGATATCGCGTACCGGTGGTGGGGATGGTAAATATGAACAACATGGCGATTGATGTATCAGGCATTGAAAACGTAAAAAAAGGGGATGAAGTAACTTTAATAGGAAGAAACGGAGATGTCGAGATCAGTGTGGCTTCCTTTGGTGAGCTCAGTGATCAACTGAATTATGAACTATTGACTCGTCTGCCCAGTAGAATACCACGAATAATCAGATAACAAATGGCCTACATCGAACTATATAAGAATAAACTGAAGAAGAATTATCAATTCCTGGACAAGCTATTCAGGGAGAATGAGATTGAATGGGCAGTGGTATCCAAGCTCCTCTGCGGAAATGAAAAGTACCTTCAGGAGGTGATTAACCTTGGAGCGAAGGAAATATGCGATTCCCGCATTAGTAACCTGGAAGCTATCAAGAAACTCAGCCCGGAGGTTCAAACCGTTTACATCAAGCCACCAGCCAAACGAAGCATCCCCCGGCTGGTGAAATATGCAGATGCCAGCTTCAATACAGAATACAAAACCATCAAATGGATATCAGATGAAGCAGTGAAGCAAAACAAGAAGCACAAGGTGATCATCATGATCGAGTTAGGTGATCTGCGGGAAGGAGTGATGGGGGAGCACCTAATGGACTTTTATGAGTCAGTATTTAACCTGCCAAACATCGAAGTGACAGGAATTGGGGCCAACCTGAACTGTCTGTATGGGGTAATGCCATCAGAAGATAAACTGATACAACTCTCACTTTATGAGCAACTTATTGAAGCTAAGTTCAACCGAAAGATCCCCTGGGTAACCGGTGGCACCTCGGTGGTCATTCCTTTGATCTTCAAGAAGCAAATACCAAACGGCATCAATCATTTTCGGGTTGGTGAGACACTGTTTTTTGGGCTCGATCTCTTTACGCAGGAAGTAGTTCCCGGCATGGAAGGAGACGTTTTCAAATTACATTCAGAGATCATTGAGATCACTGAGAAGCCTAAGGTTCCGATCGGATACATGGAAGCCAATCCATCAGGAGAAGTCTACAAAATCAATGAGGAGGATTATGGAAAAACTTCCCACCGGGCCATTCTGGATATCGGTTTGCTTGATGTTTCGGCGGATTTTCTGATTCCGGATGATGATTCCATTGAGATTACGGGTGCAAGCTCAGACATGCTGATTGTGGATCTTGGTGAATCCAGCAGCAAATACAAAGTGGGGGATCTGGTATCCTTCAAGCTGAAATACATGGGAGCGCTCAGCATCTTCAATTCGGACTACATTGAGAAGCGGGTGGTTTAAGAAATTGGAATAACTTTCTACTTTTGCCAGAAAACAGCTCAGTCAAAAATGTCGGCAGAATTTCAACGCAAGAAGTTAGGATACTTTTTCAGAATCCTTGATTTGAATAGCAACGGATGTCTCCAGATGGATGACTTCTCTGAAATGGTAGAAAAAGTGCGCGTACGGCTTAATTATGAGCCTGGAAGCAAGGAACATAAGCGCATCACTGATAAGGCCGTCAAGCTGTTTAATTCGCTCGTTAAGGACATCAAGCCCTTTAGTTTCAATCAGGTAACCGAAGATGAGTGGGTTGATTTCTTCCTGAAAAAGGTGATTCTCTCAGGGGATGAAGACACGCTGGATGATTATAAAGAGCTGATCTTCAACTTTATGTTTGATTTCTTTGATCAAAACCGGGATGGATTCATCTCCAAGAAGGAATACGAGGATTTCTACGACATCTTCGGTATTGACAGGGCGTATTGCGACAAGGCGTTTAGCCTGCTTGACAAAACACAGAACTACAAGCTTTCCAGGTATGATTTGATGACAGCTGTGGAGGAGTTTTTTGCCTCGAGCGATACCACGCTTGGTGGAAACTGGATTTTTGGAAACTGGGAATCAGAACCGCACGTAGCAGAACTCTAATCCAGATCATTTAGAATGTTGTCATCCACCAGGTTTGGAAGGGTGACTTTCAGCTCGGGTGTTCGTTCCATCTCCCGCCTGATGGCAAACAGGGCTTCATCGTTTCTCGCCCAGCTTCTTCGGGCAATCCCATTATTTACATCATAGAAAAGCATGCTTTTCAGCCTTCTGTCGGCCTCTTCAGATCCGTCCAGCAGCATCCCAAACCCGCCATTGATCACTTCACCCCAGCCAACACCACCACCATTGTGGATGGAAACCCAGGTAGCTCCTCTGAAGCTGTCTCCGATCACGTTCTGAATGGCCATATCTGCCGTGAATTGGCTTCCATCATAGATATTGCTTGTCTCCCGGTAAGGCGAATCTGTGCCACTTACATCGTGATGATCCCTACCCAGCACAATGGGAGCGGAAATCTCTCCGGATTTGATTGCCTGATTGAAGGCCTCTGCAATTTTTGATCGGCCTTCCGCATCGGCATAGAGGATTCTGGCCTGCGATCCTACTACCAGCTTGTTGCTATCTGCTTCCTCAATCCACCGAATGTTGTCCTGCATCTGCTGCTGGATTTCGGGGGGCGATTGCGCTTTGATCTCTTTCATGACTTTCAAAGCAATCTGATCAGACTTCCTAAGGTCTTCCGGGTTGCCAGAAGTACACACCCACCGAAAGGGGCCAAATCCATAATCGAAGCACATGGGGCCCAGGATGTCCTGCACGTATGAAGGGTATTTGAAGTCAATGCCATTCTCAGCCATAACATCCCCGCCAGCTCTGGATGATTCCAAAAGGAAGGCGTTTCCATAGTCAAAAAAGTAGGTTCCCCGATCGGCATGCTTATTTACTGCAGCGGCGTGGCGTCTCAGCGATTCCTGAACTTTGGCTTTGAAGCCCTGCGGATTGTTTCGGATCATGTCATTGGATTCTTCAAAACTTAACCCCACAGGATAGTAGCCACCTGACCAGGGATTGTGGAGTGAGGTCTGATCTGAGCCAAGTTCGACCAGGATGTTCTCTTCGTAGAACCGCTCCCACACATCCACCACATTGCCCACAAAGGCGATGGAAACCACTTCATGGCCTTCCTTGGCTTTCACTACCCTGGATACCAGCTCATCCATGTCTTCAATGATCTCATCCACCCAGCCCTGATCATATCGCTTATGGGCAGCATTCGGATTTACCTCGGCACACACAGTGATGCATCCTGCAATATTCCCTGCTTTGGGCTGAGCACCACTCATGCCGCCAAGACCGGCCGTTAAGAAGATTTTGCCGGCAGGAGAGACCCCTGGTCCAAGCTTTTTTCGGAATGCATTCATCACGGTGATGGTGGTGCCATGCACAATTCCCTGTGGGCCTATGTACATGTATGAGCCAGCCGTCATTTGCCCGTACTGCGTGACACCCAGGGCATTGAACTTCTCCCAATCATCTGGCTGTGAATAGTTCGGGATCATCATGCCATTGGTTACCACCACCCTCGGTGCTTCCTTGTGGGAGGGAAAAAGCCCCATCGGATGACCGGAATACATGTGCAAGGTTTGTTCATCGGTCATTGTGGCCAGGTACTGCATGGTGAGCAGGTACTGGGCCCAGTTTTGGAATACTGCTCCATTGCCTCCATAAGTGATCAGCTCCTCCGGGTGTTGCGCTACCGCAGGATCCAGGTTGTTTTGTATCATGAGCATGATAGCTGCAGCCTGCCTGGATATAGCCGGGTATTCGTCAATGGGTCTTGCATACATGTCATAATCAGGCATAA
The DNA here is from genome assembly GCF_040223195.1 of Ekhidna sp. Classification (GTDB taxonomy): domain Bacteria; phylum Bacteroidota; class Bacteroidia; order Cytophagales; family Cyclobacteriaceae; genus Ekhidna. Next base: position 85,592 of record NZ_JAVKDX010000017.1, read on the forward strand.
ACCGATACATGTAGATGCGACCGAAATCATTTAGTTCAGCGGCAAACTCTTTGGCTAATTCCCTATGCCATTCAGAAGGAAAGTAGCGGAGCGCATTTCGAATTGCAAGTTTCTTTTCATCCAGTGAGAGAATGTCTTTTCGTTTAGGAGCTCTATTCACTCCTGATTGGAGTGGTTTGCTAGCTGGGAGTTTAACAGGTATTCCCTGAAGTATTTGTTCTTGAAAAGTCATTTTTTGAGATTAATACTGATCAAATTCAGCGCTGAACTCGGTTTGTAAATCAATGCCATGGTAGCTTGCTGCTTCTTTGGCCACAGCTACCAATTCTTTATTCTTCACCATTTCCACAGCGGTTTGCATCATTTCATTCATTACCGTGTCTGCTTCAAGATGCGCTATCTTGGATCGGACGTAATCATGAATGGCCGTCATTATTTTACTGGATTTCAATGGTCGGTGAAAGTCCAGGGCCTGAGCAGCACAGAAAATCTCCACTCCGATAATCTTTTCTACGTTTTCAATTACACGAAGGGCTTTTCTACCTCCAATGGAGCCCATGCTTACATGATCTTCCTGTCCGAGTGAAGTGGGTATGCTGTCTGCACTAGCCGGGAAACAAAGCCCTTTGTTTTCGCTCACAAGTGCAGCGGTGGTATACTGGGGAATCATAAAACCGGAGTTGGTGCCGGTCTCTTTCAGCAAAAGTTTTGGCACTCCCGGCGTATCACCCTCAAGCGACAGGTAAATCCTTCGATCTGAAATATTGCCCAATTCAGCAGCTGCAAGGCATGCATAGTCCAAAGGAAGAGCCATAGGCTGGCCATGAAAATTCCCACCGCTGATGGTATGGTCCGCACTGAACACAATCGGATTATCTGTGACCGAGTTGATCTCGATCTCCAGCATTTCTTTTACATGAAGCCAGGCATTGCGTGAAGCACCGTGAACCTGGGGCATGCATCTCAGTGAGTAGGGATCCTGCACTCGGGCACAATTAGCATGGGAGTGAACCACCTCAGAATCCGCAAGCAGTTTACTAATATGCTGAGCCACATGCCTGCTTCCTTTGTAAGCTCGTATTTCGTGTAGTTCTCGAGAAAAGGGCTTGACGGAAGCAAGCAATCCCTCAATCATCATTGCGCCGGAGATGTCCGCATGAGATAGAATATTTTGTAATTTTTCTACAACCTTCACTGCATGAGCGGCAATGAACTGGGTTCCGTTGATTAACCCCAAACCTTCTTTTGCACCCAGTTCAATAGGTTCCAATCCTTCCTTTTGAAGCAAGGAGGCTGTATCTGTGTAGTTTCCATCCACGTGTACTTTTCCCAGGCCAATCAATGGCAGAAAGAGGTGAGCCAAAGGTGCCAGATCGCCGGAGGCACCCACTGAGCCCTGCTCTGGCACAAGCGGAATAATGTCTCGGTCTATGTGGAAAATGATTCTATCAATGGTAGATTCTTGTACGCCTGAGTATCCTTTTGCCAGTGCATGCACTTTAAGGATCATCATCAGCTTGGCAATTTCATTTGTTATGGGGTCGCCCAAGCCCACTGCGTGGCTCATAAGTAGGTTTTTCTGGAGCTTGCCTGTTTCCTGTTTTGATATTTGGGTAGTACAAAGTGGGCCAAATCCGGTGTTTATTCCATACACAGCCCGATCCCCATTGGCGATGGTTTTTACATCTTCGGCACTTCTTCGAACAGCTTGTCTTGCGGTATCAGAAAGAATGCCTTTGGTCATGCCTTTTGCGATGGATAAAGCAATGCCTGCAGTCAAATGATCTTCTCCGTAGTGAAATGTGGCGGGGTGCTCTGACATACTAAAGTTGTTGAGGCAACAAAGTTAATATTGTCCGTTTGCTTCTAGTCTATTTCCTCAGGGTTTAATCAAACCCTACTACCGTAGGTTTAGCAATATTGGGGCTTTTGAAAAACTGAGGAGTTGAAAGGGACACTTTGAAGTAAAATAACTGCCCCTCGGTGGGAGTATTTGGAACCAGCGAAACCCTAAATTCGAATGTGTTAAAAACCAAACTTTCATTTCGAATCCTCACACCGCCTCCCATGGTATAGTAAGTGTTGCTGTATGGGTTGAAGTTACGTGATTCGCTCACATGACCCACTCCAAGGTGAGCGTAGGTAGCGAATCGGAATCCATAAAAGTACCACGGCTGAAATACTACATATTCGGTTGTCAAGGTAAAAAGCTTGTTTCCGCTGATTTGCCTCCCTTCAATGTTTCTGATTCTGTTTTCCCCGTCTAGCGATTGGGAGAGTGGGATGGAGAGGTCGTCTCCGTCGAAGTAATGGAATCTGGTAAAAAACCTGGAATAGGCAGCTCCCAGATCAATGAGAGGAGTGAAGTGGCGTCCATCCAGCTGGGTCACACGATTGTTTTTACGGCCATCCATTTCATAATATCCTGACTCCAGATTAAGAAGGAAGTAGCCGGCTGTTTTATTGTAAGTCGCATAGATGGTACGGAAGCCCCGATAGTCTCTCTCACCAAACTCTGTCCAGTCTTTTCCAAACAACACCGAATAGATGAACCCAACCGGGACGTCCTCCGTGATGTTGAATGATAGGACATTTTTGGTTTTGAGGTAATTGATTTTGCTGTAGGAAAGCGCCCCAATGAGGAAGTGGTGATCATGGTAAATATCATTGCTGTCTGCTGCAACCGGGGGTCGTTCGGAGAAGTTGTCGTGCTGAATCCTTAAAGCCGGGCTGATGTTTTTTCGCTGACCCAAAAAGAAGGATCTGGCGGCCCATAGGTCATAGCTTTTCCGATCGATCTTGAAGTCAGTTTCATAAATAGAGTCGGCAAATTCTAGGTCGGCAATAGGCTGCACATGCTCAATGGTAGCTTCCCCATAATATTTGATCTCTGGAGAGATGAAATCCCTTTTGAAGGTGATTCCCTTGCTTTTGCCCAGGTAATTGTTGGAACCAAACACCGTACCGTCTATAAATGTATTTTCTATGTTCCTCATTGTGAAGTGTGCATCGAATCCATTTATTGGCAGCTCTTCATCATTTCTCAGATACGCGACCCCAAATTCATTTCCAGTGCCAAGGATGTTTTGATTGGTAAAACCCAGTCTCAATGCGTCATTGCTATTAACGGAGGCATCCACAGCCCATGGAAATCGATCTTTAACTACCACAGTGGCTTCTACAGTGCTTAGGTCTTTAGGATTTATCCTCAAAATAATTTTCGCATCTTCAATGTATGTAAGTGATCGGATGATACGTTCCGTGTCAGCCATTTTGTAGGCATTCACCTGATCGCCAACCTTGAATAGAAGGTGCTTAAAAATCACCTCTTTGGTTGTATTGTTATGCAGTTTGTTGCTCAATTTTCCAATGGTGGATTGAGATTTAAGTGTTGTGTCATTGACAGAGCCGCCGAAAAGCTCTACCGGAACATAATTGATAGAAGCAATGGTCTTTCCCTCAAACCCTTCGAAGAATGACTCACTTCTCACAGGGTCCTCGCTTAGGGAATTGTCCGGTGGCCGGTTGGTGATCAAAAGGTGGTAGAGTTCTTTGGTGATCCTGCTTCGCTGGGCTACTGAGTAGACGGAATCATAAAAACCATCAGACAGGATGTATTTGTTGTCGTAGACCTGATACTCGGTTTCCTTTGGGAGAAGTACCGTTGTATCATTTTTGGCTATCACTAGTGAGTCAGATACCACCAGAATCTGATTCTTCTTGAGGCTAATAGTTTTGGTTTGGCCTGATGAAGTGATGGAGTAAAGGCAAAGGAAAACGATAAGAGTTTCTTTTAAAAATCTTATCCATAGCTGATTATTACCCATTCTGGCAAGTATAATTCAAGAAATGAATCTGTAGAATTTTATCTGGCAGAATGATCAATTCTAGTTCACTATGATCTCCTCACATACTTTAGAGACAGTGGAGCATCCATGCACCTCTGCTTCAAGACATACATTGTACGTTCCAGGATCAAACTGGTATCCAAACTTGTTGTCGCCTCCCTCGAGTTCTTCCTCAAAGAAGATCAAATCCTGATCCTGGTAAATGGCCCAAGTGTAATCTATCTCGTCCTTTCTATCGAAAGTTGCTATGAATTGAATTGAATCTGCTTCTATTGGATTTACCTCGATGGATAATATAGGACATGGATCTACCACTTCCAGTGTGGTACAATATGATGTTCCGGCAAAGCAATCAAATTCAGGCGCTTGAGTTTTGATGCAGATTTCATAGGTACCCTCATTAAATGTTTCTTCCAATTTGAAATCTCCGTCTACACCGGCACCATCTGTTTCTACTTTGATTCTATCAATGTACCAGTCAAATGACTCGAGTTCATCTATCCCCGGGAAGTCTGCTTCAAAAACATACCTTGTATCTTCAGCCCAATCAATACTAAAGAAGAGTTGTGGACAACTATCACACATATCAAAGACTTCAAATAGCTCAAAGTCATTATTGATAAGTAGTTTTTGATCTTTTGAAAAACTGTTGATTTCCAACGGATAGACAAAGACAGGCTGTTTGTCAAACCCCTGTTCAAATTCGAAATCAAAATAATCTCCAAGTGAATCTATTTTAACCTGACTACTATCAGTTGCAATCATTTTTATGGGATAGGCAAAATCAAAACACTGAGTAAAGTATTTGTCGAATTCATCTCTTAAAGTGAGGAGACCACATTCATCAAGCAATTGTGTTAGCTGAGACTCACTTTTAATGGATTTCACTGTTCCTGCCTTTGAAACCAGTATTGGAAACTCCACTTTATTGATATGAATATTAGTGTTTACATCCTCAGTAATTTCTTGCAATGCCTGGTAGCTACCTACAGTTATAGTAATGTCATTATTGAATCCCAACTCAATTGGATAGAATAAAGTAAAGCAATCCTGATCCTCTGAGAGTGTATTGTTTTTAACAGATCGTAATAGGGAGATAATGGCAGTACTCTGGGAGAATGAGGTGAAATCAGGTTCTTCTGGAAAGTCAATTGCATCATCATTGATACACCCACTGAGCAGTAGCATAAGGCTAAGGAGCCCTATTTGAAAAAGGGTCTTCAAGAAGATCCATACTACTACATGTTTATTCATGGGTTTATCCACTGGAAGAATTTTAAAATTAAGGGGTTAAAAAGGAAAAAAAGAAACCGCCCGATTATTCGGGCAGGTTTCTATCGACCAACCTAAATAGTTATGGGATTGAATACACATTGCATACCTGGCTTTCTACACAGCCACTGTATTGCTTCAAGCATATTTCATATTCCACTCCTTCCTCAAATTCCCAGTAAAAGATGTGGTCATCTTCACTTCCAGCTTCACGCACCTCTGACCCCTGAAAATCGTCATTGATAAAGATTTTCCAGATATAAGTTACATCATCTCGCTCTTCAAAATCTGCAATGAATTTGTAAATATCAGTGGTATCAGTTTCCACTAACTCTGCCGAATAGGAGAGGTCTACGCACGCTACTTCCTCTATGACGATTTCTTCACAATACTCTACATCATCGCATCCATCCTGACTGACAACCAAGCAAACATTGTAAGTTCCTGAATTGAATTGCCAGATCAATTTCTGATCGGTCATTCCATCTTTATTTTCATGCTCTACCAAATCATCATTTACGTACCAATCGTAAGCCACATGCTCTTTCCCTTCAAAGTCTGCATAGAAGTAGTATGTCATTGGGTTATCCTGAACAGCCTCAAAGTGTACTTCTTCCGGGCACACCATTTCTGCCACAATAGTTTTGCAATACTCTACTTCACCACATTCATCATTTTCAGCCTTTAAGCAGACTGTATGCTCTCCAGCAGAAAAATCCCAGATCAGGAAGCTTATTTCATTGTCGATAATGGTATCAAGCAAAACAAGATCACCATCAACATACCATCCATATTCGATAGCTTCAATTTCATCTACTGTGGGAATAAACTTGAATTCGTTAGCACTAAGTTTGTCTACCTCAAACTCAAGACCAAGACAGGTTTCTTCACTTGGGTCGTTGATCACAAACTCGCTGCACCCTTCAATACGTTGATCACAGTTCTCAAATTCTGCCACCACGCATACTTTGTATTCTCCGGGTTCAAATTCCACCGTAAGTGCTGTGACAGTGGAATCAAGTTCTCCCGCATCAAATGACTTTACCAACTGATCATTTACATACAGGTCAAATGCGACTTTCTCCAGTCCGGAGGCAGAGATGTGTGCTTTCATGTTTGCACTATCTATCTCAACGTTTACATCCACGCCGGGACATGGATTTTCTTCGGTTTCACAGGCGCTAATTAGCAAAGCAGTAAAAATTACTGTGGCAATGCCATACGATTTCAATAATCTCATGGGTGTTCGTTTTTAGTTTCAACTTTTGTGTGAGGGAGTTTCCCTCGATTGGTGATGAAACGCAGCAGCATCAGGAATACCCTACCCCCTCCCGGAGAAAAAACGACTGGTTTGAGATCATGGAAAAATCGGATAGTTTTAAAATCTGTAATGTCTGAGAGAAAAGATCCTTTGTGTGAAGAGGCCAGATTTGATGCCTTCTATCGTGATCATGCGAAATCACTTCGAAATTTCATCTATTACAAGTTTGGGGATGCAGAGCAGTCAGACGATGTAGTTCAGGAGTCATTTATACGCTTGTGGAAGAATTGCACAAAAGTCACTTTGAATACTGCCAAAGGTTTTCTTTACAAGATTGCAATCAATCTAAGCACGAGTCTTAAACGATCAGAAAAAATTCACCTCAATTACAGAGGGCAAGCTGTAAAGGTCGAACTTGATCAAGAGTCCCCAGAGTATGTGATGCTGGAAAAGGAATTTATGGACAGGCTCACAGATGCAATTGCGTCTCTTCCAGACAAGCAACGAGAAGTATTCCTCATGAACAGGGTGGAGAAGAAGACCTATAAGGAGATGGCAGAACTATCGGGAGTGTCAGTTAAGGCAATTGAAAAATCAATGCATAAAGCACTATTGAAACTAAGAGCTAAAATTGGTGATGTCTAGGGGGTAGGGTAAAACAATAGCGCATGCGTTTGTGAAATAAGAAATAGAAATATGAGTAGCAAGTTTAATGATGATCGGTTCCTGGCAAGGTGGCTTAACAACGAGCTGACTCCTGAAGAACTTTCTGAATTTCAGAATAGTGAAGACTATGCTACTTACAAGAAACTGATAACTGGTGCTGAAGCTCTACAGGCCCCTTCATTTGACGAAGAGGCTCTTTTGGCTCGGATAAAATCTCAGCAGAAAGGGCGCTTGACAATAACGAAACGAAAGGTCAATTATATGCGCTATGCAGCAGCTGCAATTGTACTATTTGCTGCTGGTCTTATTTTCTACACTACCAGGCTCACCCCAGATATCAAAACCATAAGCAGCGAAGTAGGTCAGCGGCATACATTCAATCTACCCGATGGCTCGGAAGTGGTACTAAATGCCAACTCCTCACTAGCCTATTCTGAGGATGAATGGGAGGATGATATAAGGAGTGTGCAACTGGAAGGAGAAGCCTATTTCAAAGTTCAGAAGGGAAATACTTTTTCTGTGAAAACAAATGCGGGAACGGTCTCGGTGCTAGGAACCCAGTTTACAGTTAGGGATGTCTCTGATTTTTTTGAAGTAAAATGCTTTGAAGGGAGTGTAAGGGTAGAAAGTGATGGAGATGTAGAAATATTAAAACCTAAGAAGGCAGTAAGAAGAATCGGTAAACTACAGCTTGTGTCTCGTGATATTCTTGGCTTATCACCTGAGTGGCTGGATGGAAAAACTACGTTTGAAAGTGTGCCAGTTAGTCAAGTGCTGGCCTCATTGAAAAATCAGTACAATGTCCGTTTTTCGGGAGACAACATTGATGAGAATCTGCTCTACTCAGGGACGTTTCCTCATGATGATTTGGATCTTGCCTTGAAAATCGTTTTTGCATCGTTGGGGCTCGACTATGAGCTTAAAAATGACGAAGTGGTGATCATAGCTCGCCCATAGTTTTTATGAAATACCGCTTGCTAATCATTATTTGGTTGCTATCCAGTGCTGTATTAGCTCAGGAAGGTTCTCTAGTGCCTGATAGTTTGAAATCTTATTTGTCGTATCTCTCTGAAAGGCACAACGTTCAGTTTTCTTATCTGGATAGGACAGTAGAGGGAAAGTTGATTTCAATTGATACAACGGCAAATCTTACTTTGACAGATGTGCTTCCCTTGCTGGAGCAGCATACCCGCTTAAGATTTGAGAGATTGACGGATGATCACGTTGTGGTTCGATCCTTTGTTGATTCAGACCTTGTTTCATTATGTGGTTACGTCAATGATTATTCAGGTGAGCCAATGATAGCAGCTACCGTGAGCTATTCCTTAAAAGATGGTGTGTTTACTGACCAGAGTGGCTATTTCAAATTTGATTCCATACCGTACGGTGCTCGACTTACCATCAGGTCAGTGGGATATCAAACTAAGCATCTAAATGTAAAAGAACTATCTTTTTCAAACTGCCCCAAATTCAAACTGGGCGAGTCAGTCAATGTGCTGGACGAAGTGGTAGTGAGCAATTACCTCGCAGCAGGTATACATAAAAATCTAAATGCAGTAAAAATTGATCCGGATGAATTAAAAGCCCTCTCAGGATTAGTGGAGCCGGATTTATTGCAAAGTATTCAACAAGCCCCTGGAGTAAATAGTCCGTATGAAACAGCCGCTGGCTTGCACGTAAGAGGAGGGCTACCGGATCAAAACTTGGTACTATGGAATGGAATCAAAACGTACAACCAGGGTCACTTCTTTGGGATGATCTCAGCCTTTAATCCATACATTACCGATAAGGTTACTTTCATTAAGAGCGGAACAAGTGCGAGATATGGGGATCGGGTTTCGTCAGTAATAGATATCGCCACCGGAGATGAGCCGTCTGATCGTATTTCCGGAGGAGCAGGAACCAATATGATCTATGCGGATGGCTTTGTGAACTTGCCACTAATATCATCTAAGTTGTCGCTTCAGCTTTCGGCTCGTAGGTCTTTTTCCGATGTATTTGAAACTTTCACCTACAATCAAATGGCGGATCGAGTATTTCAAAATACAAAAATCAGCGAAGGCTCTTCTGTGAATCAACAGTCTAACAACCGATTCTTTTTCAATGATTTTACCTCCAATATCATATGGCAGTTAAACAAAAATAATAAGCTGTCAATCAATGCTTTATACAATAAGAATGATCTGGACTTTCAGTCCATCAATATGGACATAAATCAGTCGTATAATGACATGTTGCTAAACGCTAATGAAGGATTGGCTGTCAACTGGAAAAACGCTTCAGCCCCATGGAGTTTTGACATGGACGTTAATTATGCCAAATACATTCTTCAATATGATTTCATTGTTTCGGATGACGATACTGTCACCAGGTCAAGCAAAAAAAACAGAGTGAGGGAATCCGGTGCTCGCCTGAATGGATCATATATATGGAATGATAAGCATCGAATAAGTCTGGGATATCATTTTTCACACAATCAAACACAATACGCTTATGAGACATCAGGTAGTTCCTATAACCTTGTTTTGGACGCAGATAATACCACTATTCAAACTCACTCAATGTTCACAGAATATATATTCACCGACGATGAGTTTCATATTCAGCCAGGCGTCAGGTTAAATCATTATGCAGAATTAGGAGAAACTTATGTAGAGCCTCGATTGTATATGCAGAAATCACTCACCAGACATATTTCAGTTTCTACGTCAGGAGAGTATCGAACGCAGGTAGCAAGTCAGATAAAGGAGTCGGTTGTAAGTGATCTATCACTTGAGAATAAAGTGTGGGCACTTGCTTCCAGTGACCGATTCCCGGTGATCAGGAGCCACCAACTGACGCTCGGTGCAGCATTCAAAAAGAAGGGCTGGCAAATAGATCTGGAGGGATACCGCAAGAAGGTAATAGATGTGACCACTTTGATATTTGGTTACCTAAATCCTCAGGACAATGAATTTAGATCGGGAGACAGCAGGATTTGGGGAGCTGATCTTTTCATAAAGAAGCGATGGACGAGCTATGAAAGCTGGATAAGCTATTCGTATGTCCGTACAGAAAATGCTTTTACTGGCCTTAACAACAATGAACCATTTCCTGGAAGCTGGAATATTGAGCACACGGTGCGCTGGACTAATAACTATACGGCGGGTAAGTGGAGTTTTTCACTTGGCTGGATGTGGCACACTGGAAAATCCTACACGGATGTAAGCGATGAGGGGGCAGAAGGGCCAGTATCTATAGTATATGGAGCTTTAAACGGAAATAACCTTCCTGTTTATCACCGGCTGGACTGCTCTGCACTTTACGAATTCACTGCCAGAAAAATCGATCACATTCGCTACCGAATAGGGTTATCAGTGATCAATCTGTACGATCGGCGAAACCTGCTCAATCGCGAATTCAGAACAACACCTTCCTTGGATAATGAGCTTATAGATACCCGAGTGTATTCATTAGGAATCACCCCGAATCTGGTTTTTAGAATCTTCTTCTAGCCACAAAATGGATATAAATAGGAATCTACTTAGTTTTATCAGACTATGTCAGTAGAACCTAATCATCGCATCATTCCTAAGTGGCTAGAGGAGCTTCAGCAGCGGAGCTGGGAGCCGGAAATCCTTCTTTCAGGGATCGTGCTTTATGGAATGTTTAAAGTACCCGATCTGCTCGATGGCTTCCTTGCGTATTTCAAGCTGAATATTTTCGGCAATTCACAGGATATAGATAACATGGTAGCTCTCTTCAAGATGGGAATCTACTGGCTTATTACCGGTCTGATTCTTCATTTAATCTGCAGAGGGATTTGGATTGGCATGGTTGGCCTTAGCTATGCATTCCCAAAAGGTATCCGGCATGACAGGTTGAATTACCACGGAAGGTTTCAGGAGAAGGTGGGCCGGACACCTTCGTATGAAGAGATCGTGATCCGGCTGGAGAAGATAAGCAGCTCATTGTTTAGTATTTCATTTATGCTGTTCATGAGCCTGATAGGGGGGTACTTGTTCTTTTTGATCCTTGTGATACTGCCTTTTACTATTGCCTACCTGGTTTTTGATATGGGGTTTCAGGGGGTCTATTTTGACATCTTTCAAGTCTATGTTCTAATCATGGTTGGGCTTGGTTTGATTGCCCTTCTTGATTTTATCAGCCTGGGTTATTTCAGAAGGTTCAAAGCCTTTGCTAAAATCTATTGGCCACTGCACAGGGTTGTGAGCGTGCTTACATTGTCGCGTTTTTATCGCCCCATTTACTATGGTATCGTTACCAACTTCAACAAATGGTTCCTTTTCGCTTTCCTCCTTTTTTTTGCTCTCGTGAGCATTTTTGGTGCAGGGTCCATTACTGATTCTACCTATTCGGGCGACTCCTTTAGTCAATTGGAACTATGGGAAAATCGGCGGGGATTTATGTCATATTCGGGAAACTATAATGATCAAAATGAAGGACGTCCATCAACGCGAGCGTCGATTCCATCAGACATTATTACCGGGGATGTTTTGCGATTGTTTGTTGTTGCCAATATTACAAGTGAGGACGTGATGCAGGAATTTATGCCATTGGATTCTCTAAAAGAGGCGCATCCTGATACCACTGCAGCGGCCCTGAAATTAATGATCGCTCAATCGTATTTCAAGATTCAGCTCGACGATAAGCCAATAGATGCAGACTCCTGGCTTATGCACTATAATACCCATACCAGACAAAGGGGATATCTTGTTTATCTCAACATTGGTGAACTGGGGGAGGGGACGCACTGGGTCAAATTGACCGGTCCGGGTGGAAAGTACAATTACGTGTATACCGAGATTCCTTTCTACCGGGATATCGCTTTTGATCCGGTAAGTCGACCAATGCAAAATGAGAATAAGCAGGAAGAACCTGATTTTCAACCCAAGCCATTTGGGATAAGGGATTAGACGCTATTCGCTAATTCACATCGCTTAGCTTTTCATTGATATCCCTAAGGGCCTGATCCAGCTCAGTGGCAGATTTGTGGATGTTTTCGTTGATAAAGTCAAGATTCTTTGTGTCACCAGGCTCATACAAATCGACCAAGCCAAGAATACGGGCCAAAGGAGCACGTATGATGTGTGAGTTTGAGGAGAGGTACTCTTTTAGTTGCTGATTCCTACGTTTTAGCTCTTCCGTCCGGCGACTCACCACAGTCTCCAGGTTGTTGTTCATAACGATTATCTCATGATTGGCCCTTCGCAATTCTTCTGCCTGGGATTCTATTTGTTCGTTGAGCTTTCGGAGTGCCTCGTTGGCCTTTCGCTTGCGAATAAAATTCAGGTAGATGAGGTAGGTAATCAGGATCATGACGATCAGGCCAACGATCAATGTATTCCGAATCCAAATGGCATTTGCCAAGACTCTTTCGTTTTCAAGCTCGGCTTTGCGCCTTTCCACCTCATCCTTAATTCGTCGTTGGTTAAATTCATATTCAGCCTCCTGAAAGGCCATTTGCTGCGCCAAATCCCGATTGAAAAGTGAATCATTTTCGGTTTTGAACATCTTATAATATCGTAAAGCTCCTTCAAGCTTACTCTGTCTTTCATAGGCAATGGAGAGCTGCTCTGCCGCATCTCTTCTTTCTGATCTCATACCAGCTTCATTGGCAATTCTAAAAGCTTCTTCAAAGCTGGATTCTGCCCGATCAAAATTTTGCTGTTGGAGATATGCTTTGCCCAGGTCTATCAGGCTCAGGGCTGTAATGTACTGGTTTCGGTATTTTCTGGCCCTGGCAAGCGATTCATTCAGATAGATAAAAGCGGAATCCAAAATCCCCAGCTGCACAAAGACACTCCCAATATTGTAAATGGGGTAGACTTCTTTCTCATAATCATAGAGCTCCTGAGCCCGATCCTGTGCTCTACGGAGATAATCGAGCGCAGCTTCATGCTTGCCTTGCATCTTATATATGTATCCAATATTGTTAAGGGAAGTACCCTCACGGTCATAGTCTTTGAGTTCAGCATACATGATCGCAGATTCTTCATAATGCTCCAGCGATCTTTCAATATCATCAATTGCTCCATACAACCTGCCTATATTATTGAGGCATGAGGCAATCTTGCCCCGATCATTCAGGGATTCGTAGATGGTTTTTGCCTCTAGATAGAGCTGCAGGGAAGGGTAGAAGTTGCCCATATTCGTATGAGCTATTGCCTGCCGCATCTTAGCATCTGCCAGTCCCAGGGGATAGTCATGCTGCATGGCCAGTCCCTCAGCCTGCCTTCCATATAGGAGACTGCTATCTGGGCTGGAGACTCTAAGTGAAAATGATAAAGCGTTTAGTGCGTCTACTTTAACGATCGGATCCCTATGGTTTTTAATAATGCTTATGAGGCTATCCGTTTCTCTTTGGGGATAAAGAGTAAGAGACAATAATAGGGTAGCGCACGATATGAAAATCTTAACTACTGGCAAGTTGGAAACGATGATGGAAGAATAAATTAATCAAAAACACCAAAGTGTGCAAAGCGGAGGATGTTTTTTAAGCGAATGATAATTAATTCTTCTTTAGGTATTCATCCATCTCCACCATTTGCCAAGCCAGGTCTTAGGTTCAGGTGTATGCCCATTTGAAGTTTGCTGGTTCTGCTCCTCAGGTGCATTATGGATTTCTCGCTTCTTATTGATTGTTTCCGTATTTTGAAGTTTTTGTTTGTAATGTTGGGCTTTAAGCTCCTTCAGTCGTTGTGCTTCCTGCTCCTTTCTGAGCTTTTCCCGACGAGCCTCAAATGCTTCTTTCTTTCTTTTTGCTTTCAATCTTCGCCTTTCCTTCTCCTCTTCACTTAGCTGGGAGCGCAGGTTTTTATGAGATTGAAGCTTTTGCTTATCCTCTGGTTCTGTTTTTTTCTTTGGTTCCGGGAGTTCTACTTTGCCCAAAACTTTAAGGCCCGAGAGTTCTCTTTTTGATGCCCGGATCAACTTGATTTTCTCGAGCTCTGAAGAACCCTCATCAGATTCAAGCATCTCCAGAAGTTTATCCGTTTCAATGATTTCCTCATCAGAATGCCTGGGATTGAGAGCTTCTTGTTGGGGCACTACTAAATCCTCAGCTTCTAAATTGTCTTTTGGCGATGAGAGTTCACCTTCCACAGAGGCAATGTCATCTTCGGGCGTCTCTGCCCTCAACTCAGGAGTAGGGAGCTCCTCTGGTTTTTCCTTGATTTCTTCGTTGGCAGCTTCTTCCTTGATGGGATCAGAAGGGAGGATTTCGAAATGATTTAGCACCTTTGACTCAATGGCATCATAGAGCTTGACATTTGGGTGGAAATTTTCTCCAACTTCTTCATGAAGGTAGTCAATGATTTCCTGTACCGGTATATTGTATTTTCTGGCGAATTGTCCTAGTCTCATGATTTTGATCAGGTTCGCCACAAAATTATTCTTATTTGACCTTTGACGAAGGATTACTTCTCTTTTGTTAAAATCAAAAAAAGGACAAACCTACAGGCCTGTCCTTCTTCCTTATGATTTATTCCTATCCTAAATTATTTAATCATAGGCATATACTTTTCCTTGTTATCAAAAATCACCCAGACAAGGATGAGCGCAAGTATGTAGGGGAGAGGATTTGGATCTCCCAATGTGATGTGGTGTAGTACAATTCCTGTCATCAAGGGTGTGAGTACTACAGCTCCTAAAGCTTTTGTTCTCGGAAAGACGAAAAGTACTGCGCCAATGATCTCGAATGTAGCGATCAAAGGCATCAGCCAAGTTATGGTCATCATTGCACCAAACATCTCCATCACTCTGGGAGGTAGATCCTCCGGGATAGGGATGTAATTAAAGAACTTGTTTAGGCCTCCGTTTAGGAACATTAGTCCCATAAGTAACCTCAAAACAAACTGAATCTTGTTTTTCATATGTTAGGTATTTGTGTTTATCGAAGTATTGTAATTCGCTCGATGAAATATGATTGAAATTGGTAACCCTATTGCAAGGATTATAATTCCCCATTAGAATACGATTCCAAAAATGATGAATAAGACCAGAAGTGATAGGGTATATAAACGACGATTCGAAGGGGAATTTGCGACATTGGTCTATGGGTAATCTATTTGTATTTAGATGTCTATATTAAATATTTAAGGTATCTGCATGGTTATTGAATCATGTTGTTAACTTCATAGAAGATTTTAGCTTCTGTTTAATCCAGATTGATAATGGCTGTTAGGTTTAAGAAAATCATTAAAAGAGTACTTCTCGTTTTAATTTCTATTGTCCTGGTTTTGGCACTTGCCATTGGAATTCTGATCAACTTCATTTTCACACCAGAGAAACTTACTCCCAGGGCTGTCTCGATAGCCAATGAATATATCGAGGGACGGTTGGACTTAAGCCGTGTAGAATTAACATTTTTTTCCAGCTTTCCGGAGTTGAAATTAGAGATAGGGGAAGGACTTCTAGTTTCGCATCAGGGTGATTCACTATTATCATTTAAATCGATAAGTGCCCTGCTATATCCAATGTCCATTTTATCTGGTGAGGAAATTCACATCAATGAATTAACCATTTCTGAACCCATGGTCTTTGCAGGAATCAATGAGAATGGGGATCTCAACTGGTCCATTTTTGCTGACTCTGTTGCAAGTGAATCCGAAGACCCTCAAGATCAATCGGCAAGCATGGAAGACATCATTATTGAGAATATTCAAATAAGGAATGCGGCTGCAAGGTTTGAAGATTTAACTACCTATTTCAAAGCTGATATCGAAGATTTTGATATCATTGGGGACGTGCTTTACTCGGCAAATCAGCTGGATTGTGATTTGGAAGTGAGACTAAAAAATCTTTCTCTAACCCTTGAAGATCAACCAATCGTAAATCCAGTCTCCCTCACGCTTACATCGAGAAACAGGATAAATCTTGAGCAAAACAGAATCGTGATTGATACGGTACACTTGCTGGTAAGTGATCACGAGCTGCAGGTAGAGTCCAAAGGAGTGGTTGAATTGGATTCAGCTGGATCTGTTGTTGTGAATTTGAGGAACCGACTATTTACATCCAACATTATCGAGGCGCTTGATTTGATTCCGCTGAGATACATGAACCTGGAAGGGTTTGAAGGGAAAGGGGAAGTGGATTTAACAGCAAGTATCGATGGGAAGTATGATGAGAATAACTTTCCGCTGGTAGTCCTTGATCTGGCCATTACCGGGGGGGAGGCATCCTACAAAGATTTCCCCAAGAAAATAGAGCTTTTTGAAACCAAGATCGGATCGCGCATAGACTATTTGAATAAGGCGTCATCATCTATAGATCTT
Source organism: Ekhidna sp. (assembly GCF_040223195.1). GTDB lineage: Bacteria > Bacteroidota > Bacteroidia > Cytophagales > Cyclobacteriaceae > Ekhidna. Next base: position 101,914 of record NZ_JAVKDX010000017.1, read on the forward strand.
GACAAGTTAAAAGTGGTTAGTGATGGATTTTCTATTGATTTAAGCGGAAGATTTACACAGATATTGACCAATCCACATGTGGTTTTGCAAGGCAAAGGCAAGTTGTCTTTTGAAGATCTACTAGCGACGATTCCAATTGAAGATTTGAAAGCGAAAGGGAAAGCTGAGTTTGATTTGGGTACTGATCTCTTTCTTGAAGACATTGTCAACTATGATTATGGCAAAATCGGTGTATATGGAAGCTTTGCATTAGCCAATATTGATCTCAATTATAAGAATGATAGCATAACTTTTGTTTCCACAGACTCCAAGCTTACGTTTGGTCAGGAGCAGAACGCAACCAAATTAGGACAAGAGAATGCCAGATTATTGAGCTGCAAAATGGTTTTTTCCGATTTGAATATGAAAATCCAAAATGTGGCAGATATAGAAACAAAAAAAATACGGATAAATGTAAAGACCACCCCTTTAGAAGATTCTACTGCCATATCTCCTGTACGAGCCAACCTATTCTTGGCAAAGGGGACAGCTACTCTTGGTGACACGCTAACCTTCACTGGAAATAAGCTCAAAGGATATGTGTTTTTAAAATCAACAAAAAATGATCCCGCGATCCCTGTTTTTAAGTCAGCTTTTTCAGGAAGTAAGATTCGGGTAGATAGTGGACCAAACTATGCTGCATTGAGAAACTTCAATTACGAATTCAAGTTCGTGAAACGCGAAGATCGATGGCCCATCAATGGCCAATTACAATTTGAAAAATTGAACCTTTTTACGACAGCATTTCCTCAAAAAATATCAATAGAAAATACAAGCATAGGTGTTATACCAAAGCAGCTTACACTTGATAGTGCACGGGTCAAAATAGGGAAATCCTCCATCAACCTATCAGGTAAAATTTTCCAACTTCAGAAGACCATTTTTAACCAGGAATCCCTCAAAGCAGAGCTAAATGTTTCATCTGACTTTGTGAATATCAATCAGCTGACGAGGATTCTCGACAAAGCTGCTGAAATCGAGGAGAATGGTCAATTACTCGCATCTGACACCTTAGACATTGCCTCCGATACCTTGATCATGAAGACTTTTGTGGTGCCGGATAATTTGGATTTTAAGTTGAAATTGAATCTTAAAAAAGTGCGATATGGCGATCTTGTGCTAAGGGGCATGAGGGGTAATGTCATTATCAGAAATCAGATGATTCGATTGAAAAACCTGCGAATGAAAACAAAAGCAGCAGACTTATGGACCAATGCGAAATATGTGGCGAGAAGTGAAAAGAAGGCCAGAGCAAACTTCGACATCAAACTCACAGATATCAATGTGGTCAATCTGATGGAAGTAATGCCATTTATGGATACACTTCTGCCAATGGCCAAAGACTTTGAAGGAATTCTGAATATTGGAATGGTGGGTTCTGCAAAAATAGGGGAACACATGAGTGTGGATGAATCGAGTCTGCAGGCTGTGGCGCGATTGGAAGGTCAAAACTTAGTACTACTTGACGGTGAGACTTTCCAATATTTAGCAAAGACGCTAAAATTCAAAAACAGAGAAAGAAATATTCTGGACACACTTGCTGTAGAAATGGCTATGGAAAACGGAACCTTAGAGATTTTTCCATCATTGGTTACAATGGATCGCTATAAGGTAGCAGTGGGGGGTATCCAGAATCTGGATCTGACCTATAATTATCATATCTCAGTCCTTGAGTCTCCATTGCCTTTCAAAACAGGTATAGACATTTTTGGTAAGGCGGAAGAGTACGATTACAAGATCACCAAGGCAAAATACAAGTACATCTTTTCTGATAAAGAAAAAGATACGGACAAAGTAGACCAGGACATGATTAAGAGGAAGAATGATATCCTGAAGAAGATTCAATTTGATGATTAGCTCACTTTCCGATACAGCAATGGCAATTTATTTCTAATCAATAAGTTAGCTGTAAAGGTGCACAATTGGGGTACAATTTTGTTCTTGTTTTTAACTATTTTTCTTTGTTTTTGCTTGATTTGAGCTAATTTTAGGTCAAAAATCGGGACAATATTTGAAGTTGGACAATATGTAATTTTTGACCTCCAATTTAAATATCCTTATTGCCAATTATTGCCCCTTAATAAGGTTTATTGCAGCTCATTGAAACATACCATATCCTAGTTGGAATCTGACTCGTTCTTAAATCGAATATTGCTAACGAAATCAAAATGAGTTAGCAAATGGAAAACCCTTTTAATGAATTAAGCGAACGATTGGAAAGAATTGAAAACCTTCTGACTGATCGGCATGAAATGAGAGTAGAGCCTTCAGAGGATGAGCAAGACAAACTCTTGAATGTAAAGGAAGCTGCGGCCTTCCTTGATGAATCTGTGGCCACTCTCTATGGCCGTACTTGCAGGAACCAAATCCCATTTTACAAGCGTGGAAAGAAACTCTATTTCAAAAAGGCCGAGCTATTGGCTTGGGTAGAGAAAGGCCGGAACAAAACTGTTGATGAAATCCAGGAGAGTGCTAGGTAAATTCTGATGCTATTTACCTCTTTTCAATCTCTGAGTCAGGTGAAGTTTGATTGCTTTTAATGGTGAATATATTAGTATAGGATCAATTGATACCATTTGACGGTTCAATGTTAAGGTAATGTTACCATTCATCTTAATTTAATAGTGATCAATCAACTTTAGTTGAGTTTGGTGATTACCTGCCTTGAGTGGGTTGAAAAGCCTCTTTTTTCTCTTTAAGATCACAATTCGAAACCAAAAGAATAGCTAAACAAAATGAACGAATACAATCAAAAGATATGGCCAATGACCTTACACCAGCTGGCCGGCTCCTACAATGTGAGTAAGAAGGTTATGAGTAATTGGATTAAACCATTTGAAGCCCAGGTGGGTGAACGAATTGGTAGGCTCTACACACCGAAGCAAGTAGAGACTATTTTCGAAGTGTTGGGACCTCCACCGAATATGGACTAAAATGGATAGTCTGGAAAGAGCCAATCAGAGATTTGAGACAGCCGTTAAAAAGCTGCAGCAAAACCTTCAATATCTGGCTGATCATGACAAGGTCAGTGATCGATTCTTGAAGATGCAAAACACAATCATTCGAGCACTGATTGACTACCATCATGAGGTCAATGATACGCTTCAAAAGATGGAGGAATTAGGTATTGAAGTCTCCTTAAAGGGAGCAGAGGAATACCAGGAACTTATAGAAACCAAAGAAAAGTTTGAGGCGCTGTGTATTATTCATGGAATCATGGACTTTCAAAGCTGGATGGTTCGTGGAAAAAGCTACCTGATTGATGAAGCTGTGGAGCATCATAGAAATGGGGAGGTGCAATTGCCTTATTCAATTATGAAGCTGGTCTGGAGAATGTCTGAACAGGATAGAGATGCTTTCTGGAGAATCATTAGAAAGTACACTAAGGATCGATGGCAAATGAAAATTGAGGAAATCTTAAAATCAAAGAGTGTGTATGCTAGAGCATGAGGAAATCCAAAAGGGTGATAAGCCTTCAAAAAAGCATACGATACTGGAGGTTAAGGATTATCTCGATCTTCAGTACGAGTTCCGGAGGAACGAGCTCACTCTAGAACTAGAATACCGATCCCTTGAGGAGGAGCTTTTTAAGGTGTTGGACGAGGCAATGATCAATTCGATTTGGATTGATCTGCAGATTGATGGGTTTAAGATTTCAGATACACTTCTGATCAAGATACTTAACTCTAAGCTGGTGGGATCTCACCATCCATTGAAGCAATATTTTAAGACACTCCCAAAATATGATGGCAAAGATCACATCCAGCAGCTTGCAGATTCTGTGGTGGTGAGTGAAGATGGTGTGGAGGACATCAAGGTAAGTGATCTTTGGAAGCCGTATCTGGAAAAGTGGTTGGTGGGCAGTGTGGCCACCGCCATTAACCGAGGAACGAATCATCTCTGCCTGATACTTGCCGGTGGTCAGGGAATAGGAAAGACCACCTGGCTCAATAAACTCTGTCCTAAAGGAATGGGGGAGTTCCTGGTCTGTTCTCATATTAACCCCTCACTTACTGACACAACCACAGCCAACTACCTTGCAGAAAAGTGGTTCATGAATATTGATGATCAACTGGAAACAATATTTGGTAAGGACTTCAATGCGATGAAGGCAATCATAACGGCCTCTGATGTTACAAATCGTAAGACCTGGCACAGATTCACCCGTAAGCGTCCGAGGATTTGTAGCTTCATGGGAAGCGTAAACAACACGCAATTCCTCACAGACACAGAAAATAGGCGTTATCTAGTCTTTCAAGTGCAAGATATTGTACTTGATGCTAAAGTGAATATTGATATGGTGTGGAGTCAGGCGCTGCACCTCCTCAACCAAAAGTATCCTTACTGGTTTAATAGAGAGGAGATGGATGTTCTTAATAAAGTAAATAACCTTTATCGTCAAACGACTCCAGAAGAGGAGTGGTTGGTGCGATTGTTTGAGCCTTGTGAGCCAACTGATCAGCGCGCTTCATACCTGATGCCTTCTGAGATTCTCACTCAGATGAATGCCTTCTCAGGCATGAAGTTGTCAATCAAAAAACTGGCTATGGCCATGGACCGGATGGGGTTTGGAAAGAAGATCTCCAAGCGAATCAATGGGCAGCCCAGGAATGTTTATCCTTTGTTTAAGCGAACCGAGATGGATGAACAAAGGCTTCAAGATGAGATCCGAAATTCATTGTAATTGATAGATCAATTTTCTATATTAAATACAATGGGTAAGATCATTAATACAACAGATTACTTACAATCAATAGTTAATAATATTTCGAGGGAAGTATTTAATTATACTCCACAACTATACCTCAAAAAGAAAGGGCAAGATGAAAATATAGATGTTCAAGCAATTGCAAGCGGTGTTTTAATTACAGCTGACAGAAGATATTTCTTATTAACTGCCGGACATGTTATTGAAGGTCGTGATCCCGAAGATTTAGGAATTTTAGTTGGCAATACCTTCAATATTTTAAATGGAAATATTAAATATGTTAATCCCTACTTTGATTCTGTTTCCTTCAAGACGGATATTGCTATTTGGGAATTAGATGAAAACGTTGCGCAATCATTGACTCCTACCTATAATTTTTTGTCATTGAATCAAATTGATTTGCATCACAGCCCTTTGATAAAACCACAGTATTTGATTGTTGGGTATCCATGGAAAAAGTCGAAAGCTAACCCAATTAAAAGGAAGATTAAGGTTAGACCATTCGTTTTCCTTACAAAACAATCGCAGCCTGATGTTTACAAAAAAATAAAGCATGAATTTCATTCAAACTTAATTCTCGAATACAAACAGAGACAAATAAAGGAATTTGGATCTGGCATTGTCAAAAAAGGAGTCAATCCAGAAGGAATTAGTGGTTGCGGAGTATGGTTTATTCCTAAATTTATTAGTACTGAATCAGTTCCTGAATTCAAATTAGTAGGAATAATTATAGGTCAAGACCAGATTAAGCGCAATATAATCTCTACTAGAATTCACTTAGTAACTGAGGTACTTAGAATTCAATTTGGTTTAAATATCCCAGCATCTTCTATCACGAGAATAGATATTGACAACATGAGCTAGTATTCACTTGTAGTAACTACATTTTATGACATTTGAATATTGAGCCTCCTCAGGGAGGCTTTTTTGTTTTTGCTGATAATCAACGGATTAGTTCCTTCCCCGATTAGATCACTTTATTGATTTATTCTTCTAACTACATAACTACAATAGAATAAAGTATTAGTGTTCAATGGATTAGAAAAATCCTGATGTAGTTAGGTTGTAGTTGTTGTATTCAATGTAGTTGAGTAGTTGGTATTAATACTCTATCTATACTTTATCCCAGCCTATGCTATGCAGCTTCGGTACACAGGCCAGATTTCTGAGGCACTGACCATTTCATCTTAGTGCTATTTATTGCTACTTATTGACCCACTGTGTTACCAACCTGTTGAGTTTCGGGAAGGTAGGTCAGGCCATCATCACAAATTGGTATGAAACAAAACTTATTGCGATATGGCAAGACAAAAGGGAATTATCAAATTGGAAGGAACCATCGGGGATGTGTCCTTCTACAAAAGCAAAGACGGCTACCTGGCCCGTGAAAAGGGCGGGGTGGATGCCGAGAGGATCAAGAATGATCCTGCGTTTCAACGAACCCGTGAGAATGGGTCTGAGTTTGGTCGAGCTGGCAAAGCCGGTAAGACATTGAGGACAGCTTTGAGGCTGCTCATTCAAAATGCGTCTGACAGTAAGGTGGCCAGCCGCCTGACTAAGGAAATGATGCGGGTACTCAAAACTGATGCAACCAGTAACAGGGGAGAACGAACTGTTTCCGGAGGTGAACAAGCCTTGCTGAAAGGGTTTGATTTCAATGTGACTGGTAAACTTGCGGCTACTTTGTATGCTCAATATGAAGTTGATCTTGATCGAGCGGCCGGTACTTCAAGTATCAGCTTTGATGACTTCATTCCTGCTAATACCATTGCATTTCCAGGTGGAGCTACTCATATGAAACTGGTGGCTGGTTTGGCTGAAGTTGATTTCATCAATGAAGCGTTTCTTTTTGAGAGAGCGGAATCAGGGATGATCGTGCTCGGTCAGGATCCGGTTCAAGGTTTGAGTTTGGATGCAGCATTTACTGCTGACTCTGCGCTTGATCTTTTCCTTGTATTGGGGATTGAGTTTTATCAGGATGTCAACGGCAATATGTATCCATTGAAAAATGGCTCATACAACCCATTGGCTATTGTGGCTAATGAGAAGTTCCTGCAACCCTAGATGAAAGTTAATCTATGGAATTGAGCTTAGTGAGAAGGTATTTTCCCGATGGAACCAATGGGAATTTATGGAATGGTGATCACCTGGTATGTCATACCATTGAGTTGCCGTGGAAAGACAATGAGCGGAACGTCTCATGTATTCCTGAAGGAAGATACCTTGTTCAAACCAGGCACACAGAGGAAAGGGGATTGCACTATATGCTAGCCCATGTGCCTAACAGATCCTTTATCTTGTTTCATCCTGCTAACAATGCTTTGAAAGAGCTCAAAGGGTGTATTGCGCCAGTAAGCAGCCTGACAGGTCCTGGTAAGGGGCTACAGTCAAGGAAGGCCAATGAGAACTTCAAGTTTGTGCTTCAAACAGCGATGGAGAAAGGAGAGGAGGTCTATTTAACCATTAAAAGTATCGAGCATGCAAACCATAAAGTTTGAATTAATCGCCAGTGGCATTCTCTCCGTTTTGGTTGGGGTGGTTGCTTATTTTCTTAAGCAATTAATCAGTGACTTCAAGAAAGTGAAAGAGGATGTTACTGAGGTGAAGAATACAACTCAGATCATCAAAACTGAATTCAAGGGGATGAATGATCTCATACATCAAAGGATTGACTTTCTGGATAGGAGAGTTGATCGATTAGAACACGAAACCTTTAATTATTATGAGAAAAAACAATCTTAATATTATTGAGCGAGCGAAAGCGCCTACACCCAAATTTTTCCGGATTGCCCGGAATATTGGATTGATCCTGGCAGCAGCTGGGGGAACTCTGCTGGCTTCACCTATTGCCATTCCGGCTGTTGTGGTGAAAGTAGCAGGATACTTGACTGTGGCAGGAGGAGTGATGTCTGCAATCAGTCAAGCAACTGTGGATGATGATGAACTGAATCTGGATCAGGTGACACGAAAGAAGTAGGTCAATTTATTTACAATTAGTTAGGAGCCCTCAAAATAATGAGGGCTCTTTTTTTGTAAAGGTCTTCGCATGATGGGCCAGACACCATACGAACAACCGAACATACATCCTCCTTTTATTTCCCTCAGATAACTCTAGTGCTTTGCTCTTGATAAACTCCAAGCATTCCTCAAATTCATGTTGATTCATTCTACTGAGAACACTCGTGATAACCGATGGATTCATGTGATTGAAAAAGCCTTCCATATAATTGCTTTTAAAAGAAAAAAAGAAAAAAAAGAAAGCTTCAATCAGAAGTGGCGGGGGTAAAAAGCAAGGCTTTGGCACAGGGTAGGCCTGTGCTGGCATTGCTTTTTAATTGGTGTGTAGGGTGGTGGGGAGCCACTTACTTTTGGTGGATTTTTTATTCGAAATTATTCTGTTCATTAACATTGCTCATGTAAGCATTAATAAGAGGAAAACTGAACTCCCTTAACTCATTATTCTGAGCAAGTTCAATAATCATTTCTTTCAATGTTCTCACTTGGGTATCCTTGGAAATGACTCGATTTAATATTTCAATTCCCCTGTAATTCGGAATGTCAATCCTACTTCTTGTAAAATCAAGTACGTCTGCTAGGGCTGATTTGGGGATAGTCCCCCAGCTAATACAGAGTAGATTAACTGCTTGAATCAACTCTAAATTAATCGGTGCATCTTTCTTTACACTTGGATTTTTCCAGTTTCCATAACTGGTTCCTTTAGCTTGAGTAGACTTAAGTGGATTAAATAGAGATAGTCCTGGATGTTTGATTAATTTCAAGAAACTATCAGCACAACTTTTACCAACATAGAAGTATTCAAAGTCTGGATCCTTGGAATTTTTTGCTTTGAAAGCAAATGCATAATACTCATCAGTCAATACACCACAACATCCATTCTTAGATTGACCATTTAAGATCATTGAGTGAATTACTGGCTTGATAAAGTACTTGGAGCATATTTTAAGTTTACGCTCATTTCCAACACATGATTCCATACTGTAATAATAAGATTATTCAATATTATGTCAAGGGGAAATGGTAAAACAGCCTTGAGCTAGCGTTGGGAGAGTGGCGGTATCGTGAGCAGAGGCATCCCCCTACTACCTCACTTAAAACAGCGTATCCCCCTTCAAATTGAGAATGTATGGAGCCACTGCGCAGCGAGCCGTTCGCGAGTGCGAAGGAAGCCTGCCAGAAAGAACCCGTGACGCTTGCGGTCAGGGTGACTGGGAGTGTGGATCAGCTTTGGTTGTGTGTTAGGTTGTGGGGCTGATCCAGTCTGACTGAGCCCGCAGGCGAGCAAAAACACGGGCTGTGGATTTTTGTTTTGACCTACCTGCCGGAGGCTCTATCAACTAAAACAAAAATAGGAACAGCCGCAGCGAGGAGCACAGGCCGGGCAAGTGTAGTAAAATGCAAATAGACTTGAGGGTGGCTAAATAGTGGAGCAAGTAAAATGATAGTGTGATACCGCTTTTGCTCTCTTTTTTAAGAGTGCAATTATTGATATCCAACTATCACTTTATCATTTTACTTGTGGAACGATTTACGGTGAGATGATTTGCAGTTTTACGGAACGCAGAACCGGACGAGTACCGCAGATGCACCGCTTTACCTGCGCGTTGGGTTTTGGTAACGGATTATTATTTGATCCTCATATTTATGGAAGGACTCGAGCCATCATTACCCCCTCGTTCTCTTTCTTCCCATCTTATTCCTAGAGAAAGATAAATAATGGCCTCCCTAGCAGTCTTGACTACCTTGAGTGTTTTTTTTAGGAATTCTTCAAAAGATATCGAATACGATAATTTATCTTCAAAAATAGAAGGTGTTAAGTCATTAAAAACATCTTGATCATATACCCTGAAGCCTTTATGCTCAATGTGATTTCTCACTTTAGAGAATTCAGTAGCTTCAGGTTCTAATGCCGTTTTGTAATTTGAATTGTTGTGAAAGAGATCCTTACTGATCCAGTAAAGTGCTCGAAACATCGGGTTAGGTTTTCTTTTAAATAAGTCTCTCAGCTCTCCCTTCTTGTCGAACCAAATAGTACGAAAGTTAACTTTCTGATCTGCAATTGCAAGATCAAGGTAGTAATTGAGAAAATAGCTTATTTTATCAAATATTGAATATGCAATTCTATAAGCTATTTTAACCTGTTCTAACTTAATTGATTGTATTGATAAATCTAATAAATCATATTTCATGACTCCATTATCAGCATAATGAATATTTGGGTCATTTATTCCTTTATACAGGAAGAGTCTAGCGCTTACATACTCTTGCTTTATCTGATTAAAAAAACTATGGTACGATCCAGCTTTTTCCTGATTGACAATCATAGAAGGTAATGCAAATGGATCATGATTTGCTATAGCATATTTACCAAGATCGTTGAGCGGATTTAGGAATAAAGTATTTTCCAGGCACCACGCTCTGTATTCAACTTCATCTGTTAATTTAGATTCTGATGTTTCACTTAGATTAGGCTGGTAGTCAACAACCCAAGGGTAATTGACCTCTAGGTGTTTAATCTTTTTTGTATAATCCTGAAGTACATATACTTCAAGAGGATATGTTATCGATCGATTTAGGTACTGATATCCTAACCCAAAGTATATCGATTGATGACCATTATCATAGAGACTATTTAGTCCATGATAAATCATACTATTTCCTTTAGCCCCTAAAGCCATTCCAAAATTATTATCAAGCTCAAGCGCAGCGTTCCAATTCTCAAAAGCCGTGACAAATCGACCACAGAAATCCATGCTATTCGCTAAGTTGGTATGTATTTGACACAATCGTGTTAATGGTTGATCAAGGCCTTCTGAACTAAAATATTTGAGTGCATTTCTAAGGTGTATTATCTCCTGCTCATATTCTTTATGATCCCATTCCCAATCAGAGGTATGCCTTTTTTTCGATCTTATATCACCCCAAGCTATGCTTAGAAAGTAGTGATATAAAGTTCTTTTAGTAGGAAACTTACTGTTTGGTTCAATGTCTATGGATAATTCTATGGCCTTTTTCGTCCCGACATCTGTTTGTAGATCGAACGAGTATTCAATTAGATTTAAAAGAGTGTCTAAACTTTCATCCTCATTTAAGGAGTTCAGTGATTGAATTTCTAAAAGTTTAAATAACTCCGATTCCTTGTTCATACTTTACTCTTTATTAATCCTATGAGTCTATTTATGATTGCTCTGAAGGGCGAATCAGGTTTCTCTTTAACCTTTTCAATTGAAATCTCTTGAGTCGGAGGAAATGTTGGCCTTTCTATTATTACTTCTTCATTTGGCTTCCGATTATTTGCTACTAAGGGGGTTAAATTTTTTGATTGATTTAGATAAACTTCTTTGGCTCTTCGGGTTGTTACACTTTCTTGAAAGCGTTTTTTTTTCTGACTTGGAAAATGAAGAACCTTACAATTAAAGTTAGAATTGCGGATAAACTTTTGAAGTGTCAGCTGGGCTTTTTCTAATTGCTCATCTGAATAATTTGAGTAATATTTCTCATTTCTGAAACTGTAGCAGTCTTTGAGGTTGATTTCTATAGCGGCATTATTTGTATTTCGATATGCAGCCTGCTTCCCAATCTTTGCTTTACTAGAAAAGTTGATTTCAATTATTAAATCATCAGACCCAACTTCTTCAATAAACCATTTCGGTGAGCAAATTTTTCCTTTTAAATCTGCATAAAATCTTTCATCCTCTTTTTTAATTTCAACTTCTTCTTCAAGTGTAATGAATACCACTTTAAAATTCTTCCTCTTATATCTAAGATTTAGTGAAAGACTGTCTCTAATGAATGTTTGTGCCATTTGATGACAAAATCCTTTTCCACCGCTTCTTAAGTGATCTGGAACCAAGCAATCATTGAAGCTAAAATGAATTATTTGCTTAGTCACGTTGGTGACTGCTTTCATTTTATAATATGGTGGATAGCAATAATAATATGTTCTTCCTGTCCATTTCCGAGAATCCTTGAATTGCATTGATCGGACTTCCCAAATATATTTTTCAGGTGCGTTAGTGTAAGGTTCTAATTTACATTTGAATTTAGTGGCCATATAAGTGTCTTTTTATGAAGTAGGGGATATCTAGAAATATCTATCAAAAAGGTCTAATTGATTTAGCTCAATATCTGGTAGTGCTCCGAATTCTCCACTTAAATAGTCACGTTTAAATGAGGTATCACTTCTAGCTCCTTCTTTTTGGATGGATGTAATTTCAGTACCCGTTTTGGTTTTTGAGACCATAAGTATCTGATCTCTTCTTAATAATTCTCTATCCATGAGATCAAGCATGTGGTTACTAAAAACCAGTTGACCACCAAATGGATTATATCTTTTACTATTGAATAATTGAACGAGAAAGAAAACAAGTTTAAAATGAAGCCTTGCATCCATTTCGTCAATGACAATTGGATATCCATTCAAAAGACTATTTATTATTGGTCCTGCAATTGCAAAGAATTTTTGCGTTCCTGCCGATTCCTGCTTGAGATCAAAGTCTACGAATCCAACTTCCTGGCCATTAAGATCAAAGACTTTATGTCTTGTGAATACTTGTAATTGTTGAGGAAGATTCTTTTTGACTAAATCACGCAAATCTAAACTTAGGAATTGCATCAGATTATCATCAATATTAACAGTTTTAACATCAACCTCCTCAAAGTCAAGGCCTACAGCTTTGAATACCTTTAGAATAAACTCGCTGTGCTGCTGCTCTTTAATTAGTTGGGCAGTATAACCCGTATATGAAGGGTAGTTATAATCAGTAATGATTGTTAGGTTGTTAAACCACTCAATTATCTGAGAAGAGAATGTCCCATTTAATTGAGCTAGCGTTGAAAGAAATAATGAAGCAGGTTTTACAAACGACTCTTTACCATACCCTTCTGAAAATGATTGGCCGAATTCTATCTCATTATCAATTCTGTTAAACAAAAGTTTTTCAGTGGTTTTTAGAACAGTAAACAGGTATTCACTATGTATTTTTTTTCTACTTACTGTAAAACCATAGCGATAACGATTTTCAAAGACGATAAAATCTATTTCAAAATGACTAGGTTCCTTTTGAGATTTAAGAAGTAGTTTATATGGTTCAACATCAATAACTCTGTTGGGCTGATATTGGAGTGCTGAATTCAAAACATATTCTCTCATAAAATCTAATGCCTTTATTAGGTTTGTTTTACCGCTGGCATTTGCACCGTATAATGCAAGGGATTTCAAAAGGTTTGTTTTCGGGTATTCAGTTACAATGAGATTTGAATTCTCGTGCTGTTTTAACGACTCAGCAATAAACGATAGATCTAAACGATTGTATATCGATTTGTAATTTTCAACAGAAAACTTTATTAGCATGATTTTACGGTAATTCGATTATTTATATATAAATATACCCAATAATAAATAAAATATTAATTAATTTTACGGTAGATCGAAACTATTAATAATCAAGTTTCGTTTGTAATAACGAGTTTTGTTTTCAGCCAATTTGTCAGAGTAAGGGATTTTGGCATGAAGATGGGGCACAAAAAAAGGCGAGGTATGAACTCGCCTAAGTAAAATTTTGTCAGCTCGTGAGAGCTATAGGTTGTTTGTTTTAACGAGCTGCAAAGGTAAAAGGTTTTCTCATTTTACCAAAACATTCTAGAATCCTCCCACGACTGGCGTAGTATAAACAATTTAAAAATTCGAAGAAATGTCGAAGAAGGATTACTATGTCGTTACCAGACCTCAAGGAGGCTGGGCGGTGAAAAAAGAAGGAAGCCAGAGAGCTTCAGCTGTTACAGGTACTCAAAAAGAGTCAATCGAGATTGGGAAGGATCTCGCAAAGAAAAGTCAAGGTGAACTAATTATTCAGGGCAAAGATCACAAGTTTCGAGAGAAGAATAGTTATGGTAATGATCCAAGGAATATAAAAGGCTAGATGATGAAAGCATTCATACAAAAGTACAACTTAAGACCTGGGGATCGCATTGTCACCCCAAGAAGCGGATGGAGACTTATCCAGCATCATGCAATTTATTGGGGAGTTGACCATAAAGGTGTTCATTGGATCATTGAGAACCAAGATAATATAGGTGTTCAGATAATTGAGTTACAAAGATTCGTGGATCGAGTTTTTGAGGTTAAGAGGATTGAGTATTTTAAAGGAAATGACAATCAAAGACGTGCAGCTTTGACAAGAGGCGAGGAGTTGCTTGGAACTAAATACGATTTGTTCAAATTCAACTGTGAGCATTTTGCGAATTATTTGCAACATGGCAAATCTTACAGCACTCAAGTTGAGAACTTTAGTGGTGGTTTAAGAATAGCTGCTAGCCTCACATTGTTTTTTATGGTTATAGGAACTTTATCAAAAAATTAAGAGATGAAAGACTATAAGAAACGAATAGAAAATCTCAAAGCTAGGCGACAGGATATAATAACAAAGGCATTTAGTGTTACTGAAGGCTTTAATAAAAACCTATATGGTGATACTATCACCTATGTTTTAGAGTCGATGCAACCTATTGCTAAGGAATACACGAATAATACATATAAAGCCTGTGAAAAGGTTCAGGGACATATAAGTCTTGGCCTACTGGAAAAGGGTGTGGAGGTTGAGTATCGTTATCAAGGTTCTGTTCCTAATAATATTCATATCAAGAACTATAGTGATATTGACTTATTGGTGATCCATCAAGGTTTCGTTACAATGCAACCACCTCTACCAGTTCCTTACCCGTATAAGGGAGATCCAATTGAGGACTTGAAAAATATGCGGAAGCATATCTACAAAATCCTTGATACGGTATATAGCGCGGCTACCATTGATGATACAGGTAGCAAGGCCCTTAACATCTCAGGAGGCTCATTGAATCGATCAATTGATATTATTTCAAGTAATTGGTATGATACTGTTAAATATTCTGAAACTAAAGATGAAGATTATAGAGGTGTCAAGATTTTGGATTGGGATAAGAAGAATAATTCTGCTCAGCGTATTTTGAACTATCCCTTCATGCACATTTATTGGATCAATTATAAGGATGGTAAGGTTAACGGAAACGCTAAGAAGCTGATTCGATTTCTTAAAACCCTTAAGGCTGATGCAGATGATAAAATTAAAGTTTCAAGCTATGATATTGCTTCCTTAGTATATAGAATGGATGACTCATCGTTGTTGGTTTCAGAATCTAGGACATTACAGCTTCTAGATAACTGTCATTCCTATTTTGAAAAGATCATCAATGATATATCTTATAGAGATGGACTGGAGGTGGCTAATTCGACTAGGAAAATTTTCTGTAATGATGGAGTGGCACTGTCAGAGTTTATAAAACTGAAAGCCGAACTAAAGGATGTCATTGATGATGTAGTGAATGACGTAAGACCTTTGTTTGAAAGCTTTGATAAGGCAGAAACTTACTACGGTATTAACTGATGGAAGATTTTAAAATTCTGACACTTGATGGAGGAGGCTCGAAGGGAATTTATTCCCTTGGAGTCTTATCTGAGCTTGAGAAGGCAGTTGGAGGTAACCTATGTGAACACTTTCAATTGATTTATGGCACAAGTACCGGATCCATTATAGCGTCACTAATTGGACTTGGGTATTCTGTTGAGGATATTAAGAAGAAGTACCTTGAACTAATCCCATCAATAATGTCATGCAGAACTTCCAAGAGTAAATCTGAAAAGCTTTTAGAGCATGCTAATAGCATTTTTGGGGATCGTGATTTTAATTATTTCAAAACAGGTATTGGGATAGTTGCAGTAAACTATGACACTCAAAAACCACTAATATTTAAAAATGAGGTCGATAGGGCTCATGGTGTCAAGCCTTCATTTGAGCCTGGGTTTGGACTCACGATTGCGGAAGCAGTTATGGCATCTTGTGCAGCTGCACCGATTTTCAAAGTTAGAGAACTACACACCAAAAATAAGGGAGTTATCCAAGCCATGGATGGAGGGTTTGTAGCAAATAATCCGACTCTATTTGCAATGATAGACGCAACCAAAGCTCTAAATTTTGATTTAAAAGATATTGCTGTTTTGAGTGTAGGAGTTGGTAATTATGTAGAAAAACCGATGAGTCGCAAAATGCAATTTTTGAAGCGATTTGAGATGGCCAAAATAGCGAGTCGAATATTGGTTGCGAGTTCGAACACTACTGAGGTTATTGCTAATTTGTTATTCCCATCATTAAAAATCGTAAGAATAAATGAGACGTTTTCTGAACCAGAACATGGGACAAATATGATCGAAAAAGACATTAAAAAGTTAGAAAAGATGTATCAACTGGGTATTCGGTCATACGCCAAATTTGAAAAAGAAACTATTGCCTTATTAGGAGTTTAAGAGTCAAAATGGATGTAATAAATGTCATCTAACTTTCTTCAAATTCTTCTCTAATTCATCAATAATACCTTGTTCCGGGTAGTAGTACACTCCGCCAAGTCTGGTGAAGGGGATTTTGCGGGATTGGCGAAGATTCTGGAGGGTGCTAGGGGAGATGCCGAGCATGTCCTGTACATCTTCAGATTTTAGCCATCTCTTACTATAATGGCCGTTGGCCAACAATGAGGTTAGTCTCTCAAATACCTCTTCCTTAAATTTTTCCAAGTCTTCCCTGGTAATGAGCTCTACCTGCATACAGGATTTCCAATAACGCTAGCGTGTGATTCGTAATGAATGACAAATATGGCTTTTTCATTGGTTCTAAGGCAGATACAGGGGTTGTGTAACCTTGAAGCAACCTATTGAAAATGAAGTATTTAATAGAGTGAAATTTGTTAAAAAAAATATTGAAATCGTTCTGTTTAACTGATCGATCTTTTCCTATTTCAAGCGATTGACGATACTAAGAGGCTGCTTTCCAATTGAAAAGGAAACAAACAGGTAACAATGAGATAAAAAATAACTTTAGTGAATCTAAAGTATGATTTTGGAGCCATTTTATAACCGTTGTGTAACCCTTACTTTTCTTTCCTGTTGACATAATTCAGCATTTCCAGGAGCCGTTTCTTTACGGATTCTTTGGTGCTATTGTCAACACTGTAATACTTAGCCTTTAATGATTTAAGTGAGATTTCTTCTGAATTTGATGTCTTAAAATTGTGTGCTGCTACCTTGAGCATTTCCGTTTGGTTCTTGTTGGTGAAATAGCCCAGATCATAAAAGATCCGACAAAGGTAGGCGAGCTGTGCTACCGAAAAGTCCGTTTCAACTTTGCCTACTTGGAAATTTGCATGTGCGGACATTCCAATCCTGTTAGAGTTGGCAACATCTACAGAAATGTTTAGGTTGATATCGACTTCTTGCTTCTTGATTTTGATGACTTTTGAATTACACAATGTATGAGCAGGGTGAGAGCTGCTTAAATGTGATTTAGTATATGCATTATCCAGGCTATATGATGATCATCGTGCTCTGCAGTAAAAAATGCTAAATCCACAGGTTTCATCTTCGTATTTAATCGAGGATGTAACGATTGATAAGATTGTGTTTCATCGGACATATACTCAAGTCTTGATAAAAACTCGCCTCTCTTTTTCTTAAATCGCTTTATGTGTTCAGTGACTTCTAGACCATTATGGTTAGCTTCTTCGGTTCTCACATTTTTCATATCTGCTGCTCGAAGCGTTGGTTTTCGATTCTCAAAATCATCAATCCTGCCGATATGAAGGTCTTCAAGGTCTGCCAGATGTCCTATATGTTCCTTGATGCTCCATTTGCCTTGCAGTCGTTGCTCAGCTACTGACTCCCGGATGATGGAGGACATCTCCACTAACCTTACACTCGTTCCCGAAAGACGAGAAATAATATTCGGTAGCCATCCTTCAGGAATGTTGAATTGAAATTTTCTTTCTACCCAAGGTAAACGCTCCATAATAGTATTATTAACTAAACGAATATTGAACAACACATACAATATTGTCTTCTGTGTCTTGAAACTTGATTATCCAACCTACATGTGGAATTTCCGTTTTGGGCATAAGTATTTTGCCACCGGCTGAAAGTATTGCTTTTCCTGTTTCATTAATATCACTCACTTCAATGGAACATTCAAAACCTCGGACTTTCTCCGGTATCAATGAATATTTGGAATGCTGTAGAGCTCCAATGGGATTTGGCTCTTTCTCTTCTTTCAATTTAATTTGAAGGAAGTCGGGGGCACCATAGTCCGAAAACTCCCAATTGAAAATGGAGCCATAAAATTTTGCAGCTCGTTCCATGTTTTCAATATAGATGGCGAAATGTGTAAGGTTGTTTTTCATGATTCTTTCATTTTTCGATTTCAATCCATTTATGTGGTTTTTTATCTCCCAACTTATCCATAAGGCCCGTTCGGATAGAGAAAAAATTGTTGTTTGAAGTACAGGAAACTATTTTGATGCTGTCTTCATACTTTACTATGTCTGCCGGGTTAACCCCAATCAGGGATTTATAAGATTTGTTCATATGAGATATATCCCAAAACCCATTGGAATACGCTGCATCGGTAAGTTTTTTGCCTTTAAGTACCATGCTAAGTGAGTCTACCACCTTCATCCATAAAATGAAATTTTGAATTGGTTGACCCACTTGCTCTTTGAAAATATGCCTTAATCGACTTTCAGATAAGCAGACGTGCTCAGCTACCGTTTTTATTCTCAAATTTTTATCCGCTGCTTCTGTGATAAAGGAGATGGCCTTCTCAATCCGATCATCCCTTTTTCTAGGGAGTTCAATTTCTACCAACTCCTCTAGAATAGCGTGACATTTTTCAAATAGTTGATCACAATTTTTGGAGGTAATTAAGCTCTTAAAAAAATCATTTCTCAACGTCCTGGTACTGGAAGTATTTATGGCACTAATGTTGGCATTGCAGAGATACTTTGCCGTAAGTCTCTTGGTATAGTCCGAGTCTTTATCCAGATAGAAAAACAATTGTAAACTTCCGTTGCTATCCAATTGATGAGGGTGTGATGCTTTGATGATTGCGGCTGAATAGGGTGCCCACTCTGATTTTTCATCTTTAACAAGAAAACTTTTGTCAATATCAAATGTGAGTTGAAGTGTATCATGTTGGTGAGGGCTTGTATTAAAGGATGAGCCCCAGAATACACTAAATCCATTCCAGACATATAAAGCCGATGTACTTCCTGCATCTCCTTGTTTCATGATTCCTTAAATTATGGGAAAGGTAAAAATGCATTTTCAACTTACTTTGTAAAATGTGGCTATTCTAAATAGTCTGCAATTTGTGATTGTGTGCTATAAGTTTTTTTCTTATCGTTTCCCCGTTTTATTTAAAGTTCTGAATTTCTGAATATAGATCACAAAGACAATCCACTTAAAGTGAAATTCATAAATAAAGTGTAATGGAAAGGCACTTAAGCCAACTAACTAATCAGGATTGTAACATCTTGTGACTAAACAGCCACTTTTTACATGTTTTACACTTCATATATTATTTAATTGAGGTGGTAAAATCAAAATAGTTTATGCCTATGAAAAATTTAACCTACTCCAATACGATTCTAGTTTTATCATTATTACTTGGGATGGGGTGTGCTGAGAATACACCAAAAGAGGTGTTTGACTCTGAGCAAATAGAATCTGAAGTTGAAGGTGTATTTAAGGCCTATGTGAACCATGTAAATTTAAAAGGGCTTGAAGCTGTAGATACTTTTTTTATCGATGATGAGAGGTTCTATTGGGTGGAAGATGGAGTAATCCAATATCCTGATAAAGCATCATTGGTCAGTGGATTAAAAGAATTCATGCCTCAGGTTGATTCTGTGCAAATGGAAATAATAGATACAGAGGCTAATGCCATAAGTGGGAGACATGCATCATTCTTCGTAAGATTTAAAGAAGATATTATTCTCAAATCAGGATATAAAATTAGTCTTGATGGTGCTATTACTATTTTATTTGAAAAAAATAACGGTTCTTGGAAATTCTTAAATGGGCATAGTTCAATCAAAAAACCAAGAGGTGGTTGACCAAATTACTCTGACCAATAAAATAGGAGTATTGAGCTGTGGATATCCTTATTAAGTGTTGACTGAAAGAATTTATGCAAAAATATTATACTACTATACTGCTTCTAATAATGTCGAATTATGCCATCGGTCAAGAGCCTAAGAAAGCTGAAACTGTCTCAATTAATGGGAAGGAAATTTATTATGAGGTGTATGGAGATGGCTCCCCGTTGTTTCTGTTACATGGATATAGTTTGACTTCCAAATCATGGAAAGCATATGTAAATGACTACCGTAATGAATATGAAGTTTATCTGGTCGATTTAACTGGCCATGGAAAATCTGAATTATTTAGATCTGAATTATCAATATCAGATGTTGCTGTGGATTTAAACCTCCTTATCAATTATTTAGATATTGATCGAATCAAAGCAATCGGATTCAGTTTTGGAGGAGATGTCCTTTATCAGCTGGCCTTGCTAAACCCATCATTGATTGAATCAATGATTACAATAGGGGCGGTTGGAACCTGGAAGGTAAGTGACTTCCAAGACTACCTTAATGAATTCACCTATGAAAATCGTAAAAATTTCCCATGGTTGAGTGACCATTCTAGTGATGAACAGGTAAAGGAACTAATGAACCAGTTCAAGAACTATTCAATATTGGTAACTGACAAAGAACTGCAGCAAATACAACCTGAGGTGTTGATAGTTTTAGGTGATGACGATGAGGGTATAGATATAATGGAAGTAGCCAGGGCTCGAAAAAACCTTCGGAATTCTGATCTATGGGTTTTACCCAATGTTTCTCATGGAGCTCATGAAGGAGTAAATAAGGAAGAATTTATTAAAAAATCTAAAGACTTCTTAACCAAACAAGGAAGTGGTTCAATATCCAAATAGAGTAGCTTCAAATGAACATCCGAAAAGCAAATAAGGAAGACACCAATGCGATAGTATCACTTGTAAAAGAAGGCTTGAGTGGCTTTGGATTTGACTATTCTGCAAGGACCTCAGAGGCTGATCTCAACGATATAGAGGAGGCATACACAAATAATGGGGGTTCTTTTCTAATTATTGAAGATGAAGGTGAACTGGTAGCCACAGGTGCTTTAAAAAAGATATCGGATGGGATATTCAAGATTAGAAAAATGTATGTGCAAAAGCGATACCGCAACCAAGGTTATGGCAAGAAAATACTAGAGTCTTTATTACAAGAAGCATCTAACAAAAAAGCCAAAGTAATAAACTTAGAAACTTCTAAGTTGATGAAATCTGCCATCGCACTTTATAGAAGTTATGGATTTGAAGAGTCTGAAGGAAAAGCCGAATCTCCAAGATGTGATATGTTAATGACCAAAAAACTATGAAGGAAATTCATCTTCCGAGCAACGTGTTTGACATGCTTACTGAAACGGCATATTTGAGTTTAATGCAAAACATTACGGCTACAAAATGAAAGTAGATAGACCAATACATCCTGATTTTCAATTTTATCTGGAATGGAAGGAGCAAAGTCTGATTGATTTGTTCACTGATTTAAGAGGGTACATCCTTGAGTTGCATCCAACCAGCAATGAGCTCTTGTATCACACGCATGCGTTGACCACTCTTTTCTCAACCTCAGAAAAAATGTCAGATGGATTTTGCATGATTCCTATCTATACGAACCACTTAAATTTAGGCTTCAACATGGGGACTTTGCTCAAAGATCCGCATGGGCTTCTTAAAGGAACAGGTAAGCTGATTCGACACATTCCCATACAAAAATCCGAAGATTATAGAAATGAAAAAGTAAGGCAATTAATATTAGCATCTATTGATTTTGCACTTGATGACATGGATAAGTTGACCAAATCGACAGGTTTAACGATCTCCAAAATCAAGAAGAAATAAAGCTCAAACAATCTCGTGTATCATTTTAAAATACTATCTCCCAATCAGAATAAATGACTAAACAGACCAAAATTATTGTATTCTTTTTTTGCACCGTCAAGTTGGTGCTTCACCTAATTGCTGATTGGAATTCAGGCTTTCAGGGGGATGAACTTTTGCATATCCAAACAGGAAATCACCTTGCGTTCGGTTTTATGGAGTTTCCGCCTATGATGGGGGTTTTTGCATTTATTCAAAATCTGTTTCAATCCAGCTCCATTTTTGTGCATCACATTTTCGCTCATCTTTCTGCAGTTCTGATATTGATTATCATTTCTAAAATAGTTGTGGAATTGGGTGGTCAGACAAAAGCAGTCTTTTTGGTTTTGCTGTGCATAATCATTGCCCCTGCATTTGGACGGTCGCAGCAACTGTTTCAGCCAGTCGTCTTTAGTCAGTTGTTTTGGGTACTGAATTTCTATTTACTCTTAAAATATGTCAAATATTCTGATAAGAAATTTTTGTGGTATCTGACAATTACAACAACATTGGCATTCCTGACTAAGTATGACGCTGTGTTCTTCATTTTTGGAGTTTCCGCCTTGTTAATGTTTAAGTCCACCAGACAGACATTAATCAAACACAGGTTTTGGTGGAATGCCATTGTTTTTATTCTCTTGATAAGCCCCAATATTGTTTGGCAATACCTGAATGACTTTCCAGTCCTTAAAATGTTCGCACGATTGTACGAAATGCACTTGGACAAGTTAACTCCAATAGAGGTTATTGAAAGTCTGGTTATAGCATTAAACCCAGTGACATTATTGATTTCGATTGGTGGAATAGTCTTTATGTTTCATAACAAAATGAAATTATATAGACCGCTAACATTGTCCATTTTGTTGTCGGCCATATTGTTGATGTACAGCCAGGGAAAATCATATTATTTCTATCCAATGGCACTTACTATTTTAACTTATGGGGGTGTGTTTTGGGAAAATGTCCTGTTTGCAAAAAGAAAATGGCTCATTTATCCGGTAAGCGTTATTCTATTATTTGGTGTCATATTAATTCCCTTTGGAATGCCTGTTTTTCCATTGGCCAGTTATTTAAAGAATGACTATCCCTATGAGAAAAAAGAAGTAGCTGGCGGGCAATATGGGATCAGATTTGAAGAACGGTACTCAAAAGAAAAATGGTCAGAATCGCTTAAAGAACTTCAAAGTGTGTACGATAGTTTGCCTGAAACTGACAGGAAGAACTCGATAATCTGGGGCAAGCACTATGCTCAGGCAGGAGCGGTTAATCTTTTTAATAAGCAGTATGGTTTGCCAACGGCCTTTTCATTACATGGGAGTTTCTACAACTGGGTGCCGAAAGGAGAAATGCCTGCTGTTACGATTGCGTTAGGCTATAATGTTGGAGGCTTTTTTCATGAACATTTTGACGAAATAATTAAGGTAAGGACCATATATAATCCTTACTCTGAAAATGAAGAGGAACTACATCAACATATTTATATCTGTAGAAAACCTAAACAGACTTTTGACGAACTGAAGCGATTGTTTGAAGATAGGATATTTGAATAAAGTCACAAGGATTAGTGGTACTCTATTGATGATGTTGGTAAATAAGAAATTGCGTGTTTTTATTTAGCGGATGCTCTAAAAAATATCATTCAAGTGTAATGCTTGGCGATAAATAACAACAAACTAATGGATGTACACTTAAGCTTAAGTTTTGGATAGAAAACACCTGGAAAAACAATTTACTGATAAGGTGAAGAACTCGCAGGGCATAGTTCATAAAGTTTGCCACATGTATGGTAAAAATGAGGATCACCGTAAGGATCTTTTTCAGGAGATCATGGTGCAATTATGGCGGTCGTTTCCATCATTTAGGGGTGAGAGCCAGTTTTCAAGTTGGATGTATAGGGTGGCATTGAACGTAGCGATACAGGATTTTAGGAAGATTAAGAAACGAGAGCTCATATTTTTTAAATCATATGAATTTATGGATGTGGAGGATGTTGCCTATGACCCGACTAAAGACGAACAGCTTCGTACGCTTCATCAGGCAATTGGTCATCTGGACAAACTGGACAAGGCGATTATCATGCTTCATTTGGATGGGAACGGCAATGAAATAATCGGAGATATTGTAGGTATCACGCCTAATTATGTTAGGGTAAAAATGAACCGAATTAAGAAGAAGATTTCTGAAAAAATTAAAGACTAAGAAAATGGAACTAGTAGAATTAAAATCCATATGGCACCTGATAAATGCCGACATCAGCAAAAACGATTTTGTAGAGGATAAAATCTTAATTGAAACTATTCACATGAAATCCGAAACAGAAGTTGGAAAGATTCGGAGGGCTTTGTTATTCAAATTGGTTATTGGAGGACTAGTAACACTGGTAGGGGCGGCTCTATTAATGGGTATTTTCATAGCTCCTCAAAAATTCAATACGCTGGATTTTATGTTTAGTCCAAAAGAGACCATTCTTTTTTATTGTACTTTGATTGTGTCGCTCACCGCAATGTTGCTGTTTAACTATCGAGCCTATCAAAAAGTTGATGCTGCAGAAACGCAGGCCTTACCTCTTAAAAAGTCATTGGATATGGTTATCGAGGCAATGAAAAAGGCGATGAATTTCAATATTTATTCAGATGCATTTATGTCTCCCGTTATCATAACCTGGCTTTTTTATGGTTATGCCTATCGAGAAGATAGCTTCTCCTGGGATTGGCGAATGTTAGTGCTAGCCATAAGCCCATTTGTTATAGGAGTCTTTGCCTTCTATGTGCAGCGTTATTCTCAAAAGCTCAAATTTGGGAACTACGTAAATAAGCTGGAAACATATAGAGATGAACTCTTAGAAGAAAATAAATCGTAAAAACTGTAACGCTAGTCAGTATTGTGCAACCTACAGGTAGAATAGAATTTGAACAAAACTTTAGAGAAATGAAAAATTCCCTTTTACAAAAAATAATGTTAGTAGCTGGCGTGATCATTATGCTTGGTGCATTTGCAGTAGTACCAGAAAGTTATCCATGGTATTATGAACTCATACTTTTTAATATAGGCATGTTTATGTGGCTATTTTCAAATAGAAAATCCCTTAAAAAGGTTAAGAAGTCTGTCTTTTCATTAAGACCCTGGATATTAGTTGTTCTCTCAGTTTTGTCGATTCAAGGCTTCAGCCAGGACTATACAGCCCAGGTCGAGGCATTTAGAAAAAGTTTCGAGAATAAGGATATTAGTCATATTAAACCACACATAAGCCCTGAGTTGAAGTTCGATCCGGTCCCCGTAGCTAATACTCCGGCTGTATTGAACAACATTGTCACCAACCTTCCATTGATAAGCATAAAGATAATTGATGTTGAAACTGGGAAGGCTAAAGTTTATTACAACTTCGATTTGATGGGTGAGCGTGAATCGTATATACACTTTGATGAATCAGGTCAGATAGTTAGGATTGAATTGGTTGAGAATCTTGTCAAACAAGAAATGGAGCAGGCGAGGCAGATGCGGGAAAGTGTTCAACAACCAAACCCAGGTGAAATGATGAATAAATATCCAGCTCAAAAAGTGGAGTTTGGATCTAGCGATGATCTTCAAGTAATAGGCAGTCTATATGAAATTGATAAAAGTGCCCCTGTTGTTTTACTCTGTCATCAAGCTGGATATAATAAATATGAATATGCCGATATAGCTCCGAGACTCAATGCAATGGGTATGAATTGTCTTGCAATCGATCAACGATCCGGTGGCACCTTCGCTGAGAAACCGAATGAAACCTTCGAAAGAGCTAAGGAAAAACAATTAGAAACAAGCTACTTAGAGGCGGAAAAAGATATTAACTCAGCTATAGACTACTTGTATACTAAATATGGTAAAAAGGTGATTGTCTGGGGTAGTTCTTATTCCTCAAGCCTTGCACTCCATATTGCTTCTGAGAATGAAAATGTTGCAGCAGTAATGGCATTCAGTCCTGGTGACTATTTCGGTGATGCTAAAGCTAGTCTTGGTAGTGTTATTCCAACTATTGATAAGCCTTTTTTTATTACTTCCTCAAAGGAAGAGGCAGTTATGATAGAGAAACTCTTAGGTGATGTTAAACTGTCGAAAACGAAAGTTCATTTTGTGCCCGAAAGCAATGGGTATCATGGGTCAAGAGTCCTGTGGAGTGGTCAAAAAGGTGCTGACGAATACTGGAATGCTATTACTACTTTTCTAGGTTCACTTAATTAAAAGGAAAGTTGACGGTAATTAAAAAAAATTAAGCAATGGAAAACCATATAATCAAATTCTCAGTGTTGGTATTTATAATATTTCTAAGTGCTTGCAAAACAGATAAATCGAAAGCGAAAGATGATGATTCTTCAACCAAAGAAAGTTTTTATCTTGATCAAAAACCACCTGGGTTAATCCCAGAAGTCTTCGCTCCTGATGTAGTGTCTATCAATGGAAGGTTTGAAAGCACTATTTCATTTTCTCCAGATTTAAAAGAGCTATACTTTGAAGCTAAACATGAGGATGAGGCATCTCAAATCTATTTTTCCAAACTTGTTAATGGTACCTGGACCCCAATTAAAAAAGCAAATCTTACTAAAGGAAATAAAAAAGAAGAAATGCACCCTTTCGTGAGTCCTGATAGTAAACGGATTTATTTTACCGCATTTGACTCTACTTTTTCAGATGAAAGGATATGGTATGTCAACCGTTTCGAGAACGGATGGAGCGATGCTATTAAACTGAATTCTCCCGTAAATAATGATAAAGTATTTTTTGCAAATCATGCAAAGAACGGTGGGCTATATTACTTCGACTTATCAACATTCAAAACCTCCTATGCTCCTAATGAAAATGGTGAATTCGTAGAACCCCGAGCAGTTGAGATTGAAATAGGGCATCATGCTTTTATCTCACCAAATGGTGATTATTTGTTAGTGACCGATCGCAGCAATCAAGGAGGAGAAAATAGAAGGGATAATGATATATATGTCTATTTCAAGAATGAAGATGAAACATGGTCAACCCCCATTAATCTTGGAGCCACAGTAAACTCCACTTTTTCTGAAAAAACACCAAGTATTAGTCCTGATGGCAAGTATTTGTTTTTTGGCAGGGACGAAAGAGATATTGAACCCGGACTGTCAAATATTCATTGGGTGAGCACCGATGTTATTGAAAATCTAAGACCAAAATAGACCATACAATATGTTGGCGGTAATTAAATAAACAGACAATGAAAAACTACATAATTAAATTCTCAGCACTGGCATTTATAATACTTTTAAGTGCTTGCAAAGCAAATAAATCGAAATCGAAAGATGATGATTCTTCAACCAAAGAAAGCCCTTACCTTGGTCAAAAACCACCTGGCTTAATACCAGAGCCTTTTGCTCCTGATTTAGTTACGTCAGGAGGTTGGGAATACAGTGGAGTCTTTAGTCCAGATATGAAAGAATTTTATTTCCTCAGACAAGTTGAAGGAACCAAAGAACAAGAATTTGTTGTCTATAAAAATGAGGGAGACAAATGGAATGAGACGGTCATATCTTCTCGCCAAGGAGAGCCTTTTATCTCTCCAGATGGCAAGAAAATGCATTTTGGCAGAAGATATAAAGAGCGTACTGATACTGGAGATTGGTCTGAAATAAAAAAACTTGGAGCTCCTTTCGACAGCTTACCAATTATGCGTCTTACGGCTTCTTCTAAAGGGACTTATTTTTTTGATGAGTTCAAACGGGACTTTACAGGCGATATTCGATATTCAAGATTTGTTGATGGGAAATATGAAGAACCTAAACTGCTCGACAAAAAGATTAATACTGGAAAAAGTTTTCATCCCTTTATCGCACATGATGAGTCGTATTTAATATTTGATAGCAAAAGAGAAGACGGATTTGGAGATTCTGATATTTATATCAGTTATCGCCAACAAAATGGAGAATGGGGTGATCCTATTAATCTGGGTAACAAAATAAATACAGAAGCGTGGGAAGCATCAGCGAGTGTAACGCCAGATGGAAAATACCTCTTCTTTAACAGAAATATGGGTTCTGATGATTATGAAAATGTAGATATTTTTTGGGTAAGCAGTCAGATTATCGAAAATCTTAGACCTAAGCAATAATGAAACGGCAACCTTTTGAAAGCAATGAAGAAGATTTATTTGATATTAATACTTGCCGGCACACTTTTATTAGATGCGTGTGAACCCAAAACAAAAAAGGATGAAGATTCTTATTTACAACCTATATCCGATCGCTATCTCGGCCAAAAACCACCAGGCTTAACGCCTATAGCATTCGCCCCAGGTATTGTATCCACAGAAGAGTATTTCGAAGATGGCAACACGTTTTCACCCGATTTGAAGGAATACTATTTCGTCAGGCATGGAGGAAAATATGAAAAACCCACATCAATGGTTATTCGATATGAAAATGGAAATTGGGGGGATGAAGTTGAGACGGACATTAAATATCCAGTTTTCTCAAAGGATGGAAACACTATTTACCGTGGCAATAAATACAAAGTTAGAACTGACTCAGGTTGGTCGGAATTCAAAAGTATGGGATCGCCTTTTACCGACAAGATCATCATGGGAATAACGGTTTCTAATAGTGGGACATTTTTCTTTGATGAATTCGTCTTTGATGAATTCGAGAGACCTGATACAGTGGGGGCTATCAGCTATTCACGTAGGGTAAATGGTGAATATCAACCTCGCCAAAAGCTTGGTGAGGAGATTAACACAGGTGCATGGATTGCACATCCTTACATTGCTCCGGATGAATCCTATTTGCTATGGAATGTCAAAAGAGAGGATGGATATGGTGATTCTGACATCTATGTTAGTTTTCAAGAGAACAATGGTTCATGGACGCTTGCAATTAACATGGGAGACAAGATAAACACGACACATGGGGAAAGTGGTCCAAAGGTGACTCCCGATGAGAAATATTTATTCTTCTGGAGGGGATACGAAAGGGTTGAAGAAGATGGAAGTTCTTTTTGGGTAGGAAGCCCTTATTGGGTGGATGCAAAGGTTATTGAGAATCTTAGGCCAAAACAATAGAACTCAACTAAAGAATGAAAAATAAAATAATTATACTCTCAGCACTGGCATTTATAATATTTTTAAGTGCTTGCAAAACTGAGATATTCCTGAATACTTTAAAGCTATGAGTGTATCAAAGGCTTATAAATGGTGTAGTCTTTTATCTGATATTTTTCTCGTAATAGGATGTCTGGTAATTTTTCCAGCTGATGATACAGTAATACACGATTTATTTCAACTGTGTGTAGCTATTGGATTTTTACTGTTTGGAGTTACCTACTTTCTAAGAAAGAAAATGAGAGTGGGTGGAGGATAGATGAATTGAGGAAATCCAATTAAGCTTTTTTGATTTCTTCTGATCTATCAGTGGCCAGGGCTGGTCTTTGTGTGAATTCAGAAATAGTTAGTCTTAATTCATCTGTCATTTCAATATTCAAAGAATTTAAAATTGAATTGAGTTGCTTGGAATTTCTAGATCCAATAATTGTGGCTGATATAGCAGGGTGACTTTTAGCCCAGGCAATGGCCAAACTTGCCGGATTGAAATTATGATGTTTTGCAAAATTGATGAATAGCTTCAAGGACTCTTGAACTTCAGAATCTGCATACCTACTAACGTACATCTCGTTGGTATCAAATCTTCCGGATTCATTTCTGTTTTTATTAAGGTACTTCCCTGTAAGTAGACCTCCAGCTAAAGGGCCATATGAGAAAACCCCAAGCTTTTCGTTCTGTGCCATAGGAAGAATTTCACTTTCACATTGCCGCTTGAGCAAGTTGTACATAGGTTGCAAACAGGAAATGGGCGCGAAATTTTTGCGCTCACAAATGCCAATTGCTTTCATAGCCTGCCAGGAAGAAAAGTTGCTTAACCCCAAATAGAGAACTTTACCTTGTCTCACAAAATCATTGAGTGTTGAGAGACTTTCCTCTAAGTCTGTATTCTCATCAAAACTGTGCAGGTAATAAATATCAATGTATTCTGTTTTCAGACGCTTCAGGCTTTTATCCAATGCCTTGGTAAGGTAGAACCTACTTCCTCCTTTGAAGTTGATATTTTCACTAGTAGGGTAATAAGCCTTAGTGGTAAGTATAACTTCGTGTCTGTGGTTTGAAACGAACTTCCCTAACAACACTTCCGACTCTCCATTTGCATAAACGTCAGCACAATCAAATATATTGATCCCATTATCGCGTGCCAACGCATACATCTCAGCGGAGACTTTTTCGTCAGCACCATCTCCAAATGTCATTGTTCCCAGACACAAGGATGAAACACTTATGCCGGTCTTTCCTAAAAGATTATACTCCATATTTTTAAGTAATAGCGCTTAGACTCTGTTCTTCCTATTAAATCGATTTACTTTACTGCGGTTTCCGCAATCTTCCATTGTACACCATGTACGACTGTTATTCCGACTCTTGTCGATGTATAGCCAATGACAGGCCTTGCATTTTTTAATATGTTTTATATCCGTTTCCGTAAGTACTCTAATGGAAGACCAAACTATTTCATTGAAGACTTTACCAATAATTGAATCACATTTCTGCAGCCGTAGTTGGTATTTATCTTCATAATAAGCGACTTCTAGTTTGCTCAGCGTTTTACTCGCCAACTGATTAAGTTTAACCATATCATTTGCTTTGGGCACAGAATGGTCAATAACCGCACAAAAAATCTTATTGATTAACTCTCTCAGGTCTATTAATTCCGCCAACAAAGCCTCACTATCCTTCGCTTTTTCGAATTCAGTAAGTATGATTTGTGCTTCAGAGTCATTAACAATTTCAGCCAATCGGCACCATTCAAGCAAGTTGTCGATTCCATCGAGCCATTCGTGAGGTGATTCTGAATCTCTCCAACTCATTGTATTGGCAAAGTCAAAGCAAAGTGACCCCCCAATTAGTTTATAGGTCCCCTTGTAATCTCCTGGATTAAGTCCTGATGTATTCGAATTAACCATCAATTATAATTTTACTGGTTAATATAGATAAAAATATTATATATTTAACCATCTACTCTTTTTTTAATGGTTAAAAAATGAAATTACCAATTTTTCAATTCAGCTTATCAATGTTAATAGCAGGTACAATTGGTGTATTTGCAATGAAATCGGAATTGACACCTGAACGCTTGGTTTTTTTTCGATGCTTTTTTGCTGCTATTACTATGCTTATATATTGTGCATACAATAGGAGGAGAATCCAAATACCTAAAATAAGCATGGAGTTGCTATATGTGATATTTGGAGGTTTAAGTCTGGTGTCAACCTGGTATTGCTTGTTCCAGGCTTTCGAACTCGCATCCATTACTATCGGTATTTTATGTTATTTCACAGCTCCATTTTATGTGCTAATTCTTGGCTCAGTATTAATGAGAGAAAATGTCCAAGTCTCCATGTTTGCATGGTTGTTTCTTGCTTTCCTAGGAATAATAATTGCTGCTGCAAACGGGATAGATGTGATTGACGGTGCTGACCTTTATATTGGTGTTGTTTTTGGATTACTTGCAGGCTTATTTTATGCAATTGCGACTCTATTTGGTAAAAAAATCAAATTTTACCCTCCTGAATATATTAGTCTATTACAAATGTGCATAGGTGCATTGTTCTTTTCCTTTTTTATTGATTTTTCATTGCAATCAATCGAGTTGAAAAGCTGGGTATATGTTTTGATATTGGGTATTGTTCATACAGCCATTCTCTATGTTCTGTTTTATAAGTCATTGAAATCAATACCCATAATTCTTATTGCGCCATTGATGTACATAGAGCCTGTAATAGCAATAGCAAGTGATATTATTGTATACAAAAGTCATTTTGGTATAATGAAGTTTCTGGGCATCATTCTGGTGCTTTTAGCAACCTTTAAGATTTCAAGAGAAAATGTTAGGATTACCCAATACCCGGATAAAGAATAGCTCTCTAAAATAAAAGACGTTAATTATCAGGCGTTCTTGGAAAGAGTTCTCAGGATTTCTAAAGCTTTTTTTCCATCTTTTTTATCTACAAAAATGTGGTCATGATAAAAACCAGCTATCACATTACAGCTTATGTTGTGGTTGGAGAGCTCTGTTGAAAACGCAGCTGTTAAACCCACAGCTTCCAGTGAAGAATGCACATCAAGAGTAATCCATGAAGCAATGAAACTATAAGAAATCCCCAATTCATCTGCTTTTCTTCTTTCAATTATCACAGACCATCCCTCATCTTCCTTGAATTCGCAAAGTGTGTCTTGTCGGCTTATTTTATCAATGTTTTTAATGGTCGCAAAAATGTAATCTCCCTTATTTAATTTGGGAGTCATTGTTTTGATCAATTTGGATAAGTTGGTTTCACCTGTCATGTCGTCATATTTGTTAGTGATAAGAATAAACTCTAATTATGCGATTCTCATGTTTGATTTATCTGATGACAGATTAGGAATCCTTTCAGCTGCTTCCTTCCTTCGCTGATCGATCACTTTGGCATAGATCTGTGTGGTTTTGACAGTCTTGTGATTGAGCAATTTCGAAACAGTGTATATATCAGTTCCTAAGGATAGCTGTAGTGTGGCGTAAGTATGTCTGAAGCAATGGAAAGTGATCTTTTTAGTGATACCTGCTCTCCTAATCCATTCGGATAGTTTTTGATTTGTCCAGGCTGAATATTTGAGGTCTTGAAATATCTTTTGTTCTGTTGTTTTCGGATAGCCTAGTATATTAACTGCTTGTTCCGGAATGTTATGAGTTTGTGGTCTTTCAGTCTTTTGGTGAATGAAACGAATGAAATAGCCATTGATCTCCGAGTATTGGATTTCTCCCCAGGTTAGATTGATCAGATCGCTCCAGCGTAAGCCAGTAAGTGCCGAGAAGATCGAGGCTTTCTTAAGTTCTATCGATTCGCATTCTGTATTGAACAAAGCTTTAAGCTCTTCAAGGGTAAGGAATTCCCTAACAGTTTCTTTCTGCTTGATCCTGTCAATTTTAAGCATGTAGTTTTCTTCAAGATGCCCTTTCTTAAATGCAGTCTCCACAGCTACAGAAAACTTACTGAAATAAGAGGATTGGCTGTTTTGAGATATTTTCCTCGTTTGACTTTTTAGTGAGTGTGTAGTTTTCAGGTATTCCTTGAAATCCTCGCAGAATTGTTGATTAATGTCAGCAGTGGTGCACTGGCCATGAGTGAACCTTACCAGGTACTTGTAAGCACTCATCCAGTTGCCATGATTGCCGTCACTGTCCCACTTTGAGTTTGCCAGTTTCTTAAAGTAGTGGAGGAAATCTATTTGCTTGGATTTTTTGAAAATGAAATCAAACCTGCTGGCCTGAATATCTAACTGACGAGCTGAGCAAATACTCTGCGCCTGAATCTTCGTTTCTTTGTTGTGATGCTTTTCAAATACTCCATTGGGTTTATCATAAAGGTAGAGTTTGAGAAACTCTCTTCGGGTTGATTTCTTCGTTTCCTGATCCACAAGAGGAGGGTAGAAGTCCAGGTACAGACTGAATCTTCCTTTTGATATTTTCTTTTGACGTAGTGTGACTTTCATAGATTGATATTAAAAAGGTGGTCTATATTTTTCCGAGCTATGATGGTACGTCTTCCAATTTTGGTGGCCTGAATGCGGCCATCCTTAATCATGCGGTATAAAGTCATGCGGCTAATGCCGAGGAGCTCGCAAGTATCCTGGATATTTAGAAAATCCTGCTCTTGAATTGCCTTGACTGGTGCAGCTTTAATCTCCAATGTTTCCTTATTGGATTGGCCAATCTTTTCCTCTTTCTGACGCTTCTTATAAGCTCTCTTCGCACAATTGTCACCGCAATACTTTGTGACAGTTGTTTTGGCGGTAAACTCATTACCACAATGCTGGCAAATTCTCTGTACTCTGATATTTGAACTCACGGTTGTTTCACTTTATACTGAAAGTTAGGAGTGTATCTATATGTAACTTAATGTATCATTATGTAACATAATTTCTCCCTTTTTGTACCTTTAATAAAGATAAACAATTAGATACAAATAAGGTACAAAACAAGGCAAAAAATCGCTAGAAAATGCGAATTAAAAAGAACATAAAAACATCAATAAGTACGCTATTAAGCAGTATTTAAGGTTTTATTGTTGATGGTTTTGGATGATTGGGGAAGTTACTTTCCAATACAAAACTTGGAGAATATATTTTCTAGCAAATCATCAGTTGTAACTTCACCGGTGATTTCACCTAAGTGGAAGAGCGCAGAGCGGATGTCTTGAGCCACCAGGTCGTTGCTCATTTCCATATTTATGCCTTCAATCACACGGTTGAGCGCTTCGTCGGTTTGTTGCAGGCTTTGAAGGTGGCGTGTGTTGGTTACAATCACCTCGCTGGAGCTTTTAGTCTCGGCGACAATAGCCTGGAGTCGAGCCTTCAGATCGTCCAGGTGGACTTTCCCTTTTGCAGAGATAAACACGGCATTTTCATCTTCAAGGAGTGCTTTTAGTTCGGGTTTGGCCTCATCCACCTTGTTCCCCACAATCAGGCTTGGCACAGAGGATTTTCTCAGCCCTTGGAGTTGCTCTTCAATCGAGTCAATTGAATCATTCATTAAATCAACCAAATAGATTACAAGGCTCGCTTGTTTCATTTTCTCAAGTGTCCGCTGCACACCTATACTTTCCACTTTATCATCCGTCTCTCTAATTCCCGCCGTATCGATGAATCTGAAAGCGATTCCATCCAGATAAATTTGATCTTCAATGAAATCCCGGGTGGTCCCTGCAACCTCTGATACGATGGCTTTCTCCTCATTTAGCAAGGCATTGAGCAGGGTAGACTTACCAGCATTGGGCTTACCGGCAATGACGGTTGGTACACCACTCTTAATCACATTTCCATACTCGAAGCTGGCAATCAATGATTGAATTAGCGTCTGGATTTTATTAATCAATTTGATTAATCCTTGCCTGTCAGCAAACTCTACATCTTCCTCCGCAAAGTCCAGCTCCAGCTCAATCATGGAAGCAAAATGGATTAACTCTTCTCTGAGTTTTTTGATTTCATCCGAAAAGCCACCTCGCATTTGCTTCATGGCTGTCTGCTGCATACTTGCATTTTCGGATGCAATTAAGTCCGCTACAGCTTCAGCCTGAGCTAAGTCAAATCGTCCGTTCAAAAAAGCCTTTTGAGTAAATTCCCCAGGCTTTGCAAGGCGAGCTCCTTTTTTAATAAGAAGGCTAAGAATTTTCTGAAGGATATACTGTGAGCCATGGCTGGATATCTCGATTACATCCTCTTTAGTGTAGGAGTGAGGGCCTTTGAAAACAGAGACAAGCACCTCATCAATGATTTTGTTTTCATCGTCACGTATCGTCCCCAGATGAATGGTGTGGGAGGCCACCTTGGTCAGGTCTTTACCTCGAAATAGCTCATTCACAATAGGAATAGTATTAGATCCGGAAACGCGAATAATTCCAATGGCTCCCTGACCTGGGGGTGTAGCTAACGCAACAATGGTGTCATTGATGTGAGACATTTTGCAAAGATGAAGCTAAAAATTTGCTATTAAAACGTAACTATTTGGTTTCTTTTTAGTATTCTTGTAACCAAAAGGTTACTTATTATGCGACGAGATGTATTTCAGGCAGTGGCAGACCCAACACGGCGAGGGATATTAGATATCCTATCCGAACATCCACGGAATGTGAATGAACTTGCCGACAACTTTAAAATGAGTAGACCAGCCGTATCCAAGCATGTGCGGATTCTGAAGGAATGTGGACTGGTGTCTACTATAAAACAAGGCCGAGAACGATTCTGTCATGCCAATCTGGACAGACTGGGAGAGATCGCCTTGTGGGTACATCAATATCGCCGATTCTGGAATACAAGTCTGGACAAACTGGAAGAATTGCTAAAAGAAGACAACACTAAATAATACGATAATGGATAAATACGGAAAACTTATCAATGATCATACACTGTATTTTGAGCGAATGCTAGCCGGCCCAATAGAACGAGTCTGGGAGTATCTAACAGACGAAAAGAAGAGAGGGCTATGGTTTGCAGGAGGGTCAACAGATCTCATTCCAAAAGGAGAAATGAAGCTTATTTTTCACAATTCCACTTTGTCACCTACTCCGGAACCCACACCGGAAAAGTATAAAGATTTCAGGGATGGATTTGAATCTATTGCCATTGTTCTCAAAGCTGAACCGCCTCATCTGCTCGTTTTAGAATGGGAGGGAATTGTGACTTTTAAGTTGGAAGAAGCAGGAGATAAAGTAAAACTGACACTTACGCATGAGAACCTTAAAGAGACCAAAGATGCGCGTGTTGGTACATTGGCAGGCTGGCATACCCACTTAGATATTCTTGTAGATCTCATGAATGGTCGAGAGCCAGAAGGATTTTGGTCTGTGCATATGAAATTAGAGGAGGAATATGAAGAAAAATACTTCTAGACCTTTCTAGATGATTTGAATAGCCAGAAGCTAAAAAGTATGACAAAACCTCCGGCCAGGCCATAGGAGAAATTTTCATTAAGCAGAAAAACGATAATTGCTGCAGAGGCAATCAAGCGTAGGAACTCCACAGGAATCCAGCTTTTTCTATTCTCCATTAGAATGCCCAGCTGAGCAATGGACCAAATGATAAAGCCAGCTAAAGCCAGTTTTACCTCAAAACTGTAGTTGGACTGGGTGAAAAGAAAAAGAGAGGTGAAGACAAGCACCAGGACGAACTGCACAAATACATACCTGATCATTGGCATATGTGGATGCACATCAAACTTTCGATAGGTCTTTTTGTCTACCTCAGGAGCCATCTGATAGCCGCCTAATTCAACTGGTTGCCAGCCTGGCTTATAAAAAAGAACTTTAAGCTTATTCAAAAATCCGGGTGTAGCTTTTACCTGATTAGTCATATCAACGATGGGAAGCACATTCGCCCAAACAGGATTCCAGGTGTTTGTTGGCTTGGTCACCCCATAGGTGGGTCGCTCTTCTTCTTCCTGAAATGTGCCAAACATGCGATCCCAGATCATAAGTGTTCCAGCATGATTTCGATCGATATACTTTGGGTTTCGTCCGTGATGTACCCGATGATGAGAGGGAGTGTTGAAAACATATTCAAACCACCTTGGAAGCTTATTTATCGCTTCAGTATGAATCCAAAATTGATAAATAAGATTTAAACCCTTCACCGTCAGAAATGCATAGGTGTTGAACCCGAGGAATGCAAGAGGGAGATAGAAAAGCATCGAAAAAGCTCCTCCGAAAGAGGCCTGCCTTAAAGCAACGGAAAGGTTGTAATCCTCACTTTGGTGATGAACAACATGGGCTGTGTTCCAGAGAAAATTTACCTCATGACTAGCCCGGTGAAACCAGTAGTACATCAGGTCTACCAAAACAAAGAGCAGAAGATAGCTCCACCATGCATTCGGTACTTTTGTGATGGATGCATACTGATAAACGAACTGATACATCCCGATGGATAGGACTCCCCACAGTGCCCCTGTCACCTGAGAGGAGATGCCGCAACTGATATTGGAGATTGCATCATTTGTACGATAGATTTTAGCCTTCTTCACCAGCTGGTAAACCAGCTCAAAACCTATCAGAAGAAAATAGAGGGGAATGGAAAGAATTACTGGGTTAAAATCCATAAGTAAAGTTATATCAAACTTCAGCGTGTGCGACCTTCGGCTGTTTGAAAATCACATAAAAGTTAGGCATCAACAGGGAAAGATAAATAACTACTCTGCTGATAAAAAGAGATAGATCTCTCTCCGGTTTTATAAAATCACCGACGATGGATATAACTACCACACTACTAACCAAAACACCTGATAGTATTCTATAGTTATCTCTATAAAAGGTACTGAATTGGTGCTCAGGATTCTTGTGTGCCAGGTTCCAAATTTTTGGCTTACATACACTTAGTAACAAGCTCGCTACAAATAAGATAGCAGAAATAGCTAGAACTAAATGCGAAAGTGTTGAACTCTCCAGCTCAAGTGGGATGATCATTCCAAAAAATGAAAGAATGTTTAAAATGGCAAAGATTTTTGTTTTCATACTGAATGGCATTTTTGTATTCTAATTTTGTTGGTTAGTATTTCATGCTGTCATTTTATTACATAATCATTTCCATATGACCCAGGCGATCAAAGTCCTCAACTACATTTCATATTTTCTCTTCACGGCGATTTTTCTTTTGGTGTACGCCTATCTCCCGTTTTCAGTTGACCTGGAAATAGAAGGAGTGAGCAACTTGCACAAGCAGATATTTTTCTATTATGCTTTTGGAGTATTCCTGATTTCTAATATTGTTTTAAGAATTGCAATCAATTTGGGCACAAGGAATTTTGGTGAAGAATTGGGTTCCTGGGTTCGATCGCTCATCTTCATAGTAAACTTCTACCTTACGACTCTCATTGGGTTCATAGGGGTGCTTAATAACACCACCAGTGTGAGCCCCTCCAGCTACGCCTACCTTAATTATATGGGGCCGGTTTTATTGATAATCTGGATTTTTGGATTGATTTTTTTGATCATCAAAAACAAATAGAACCCGCTCTTTATCAGTTTCTTAAATTGACTTATCTGAAGTAAAACTCCTGCTACGAGTGAGGTTGTTACGTGTAAGTATTGGATTTTTATCATTACTTTGGTTTAGTGAATATTAAATCATTTATAACGATTTTATTGAATGGCTGAAGCGATATATACCGAGGATAGTATTAAATCCCTGGATTGGAAAGAGCACATCAGGCTTAGGCCTGGTATGTACATAGGCAAGCTTGGAGATGGAAGCTCTCCAGATGATGGCATCTATGTGTTGGTGAAGGAAATCATAGACAACAGTATAGATGAACACATGATGGGGCATGGTCGAACAATTGAGGTGAAGGTGACTGATCATCGCGTGACTGTAAGGGATTACGGACGAGGAATACCATTGGGAAAAGTGGTAGACTGTGTGAGTAAAATCAATACTGGGGGTAAGTATGATTCAGGTGCTTTCCAGAAGTCAGTTGGACTAAATGGAGTTGGTACGAAGGCAGTGAATGCACTCTCCAAATATTTCAAAGTCCAAAGCTATAGAGACGGTGACACCAAAGTGGCAGAGTTTGAAAGAGGGGAGATCACCAGCGACGCAAAAGTGGAGAAAGCCGATGGTAGAAACGGGACACAAATTATCTTCGAACCGGATGATACCATTTTCAAAAACTATCATTTCATTCCGGAATATCTGGACAACCTGATGTGGAACTATGCCTATCTGAACTCAGGGCTGACCATCATTCTCAACAATAAAAAGTACCACTCCGAAAATGGACTCAAAGACCTTCTTGATCGAAAGACCGATGCTGAAAACATTCGGTATCCCATTATTCATTTGAAGGGTGATGACATTGAGATTGCACTCACTCATGCCAATCAGTATGGCGAGGAATATTATTCATTCGTAAACGGACAATATACCACTCAGGGTGGAACTCACTTAGCTGCTTTTAGGGAGGCCTTGGTAAAAACCATAAGGGAATTCTATGGAAAGAATTTTGAAGCTTCCGATGTTCGCTCATCCATTGTAGGGGCGATAGCGGTAAGGGTGCAAGAGCCGGTTTTTGAAAGTCAAACAAAGACAAAGCTTGGATCTCAAAGTGTAGGGCCAGATGGCCCCACCATGCGAACGTTTGTCAATGACTTCATTAAGACTGAGCTCGATAATTTCCTGCACAGAAACTCTGAAACAGCAGACGCTCTATTGAAAAGAATCCAGCAATCTGAACGGGAGCGAAAAGAGATTGCAGGAATTAAGAAACTGGCCAACGAACGAGCCAAGAAGGCCAACCTTCATAATAAGAAGCTGCGAGATTGTCGCATTCATTTCAATGATAAGAAGGGTGATGAGACGATACAGGATGAAACCATGATCTTCATCACAGAGGGCGATTCTGCTAGTGGATCTATCACCAAGTCAAGGAATGTGCAGACACAGGCTGTTTTTTCACTCAGAGGTAAGCCATTCAACTGTTTTGGTCATACGAAAAAGGTGGTCTATGAAAACGAAGAATTTAATCTTCTGCAACACGCATTAAATATCGAGGATGGGCTGGAGGGCTTGCGTTACCGGAAGATCGTAATAGCCACGGATGCAGATGTAGACGGCATGCATATACGACTGCTTCTGCTTACCTACTTCCTGCAATTCTTTCCGGAATTGGTAAGAAACAACCACATCTTCATTCTAGATACGCCACTATTTAGGGTGAGAAATAAGAAGGAAACGATCTATTGCTACTCAGAAGAGGAGCGTAGAAGAGCCATCGCCAAGCTTGGTAACAAACCCGAGATCACTCGCTTCAAGGGATTGGGGGAAATAAGCCCAGGAGAATTTGCCGCTTTTATCGGTGATGATATCCGTCTGGATCCGGTCATACTCCAGAAAGATACCAGTATCAATGACTTGTTGACCTTCTACATGGGCAAGAATACGCCAGATCGTCAGCAATTTATTATTGATAAACTACGGGTTGAGAAAGACTTGGTGAATGAAGTGGAGAAAGAAGTTAGTAAAGAGGTTGAAGCAGCTTAGAGTTTAGATCAATTGTATAAATTATGCAATAAAGAATTTTTGTAAAAAAATTACAATAAATTAACCTTTGCATTATGGCAGCTAAAAAGCAATTCATATTGATAGCAGATGTGATTGGTAGTCATGAGACGGCTGGAAATCAATTGATGGAAGATTTTAAAATGCTCGTGAGTTACACGAATAAGATATTTAGTTCATCAATTGAGTCACCACTAACAATTACACTTGCTGATGAATTTCAGGGGATTGTTTCTTCAGCAATGGCCGGAATAGACATCATACTTGCAATGGAGGAGTATATCCTGGAAGAAGAGTTTGATTTTAAGCTAAGGCATGTGCTGTATGAAGGAATAGTTGAGTCTCCAATAAACCCTGAAAAGGCACTTGAGATGCTGGGTTCCGGGTTGACCAATGCAAGGAACAGGCTGAACGAAATGAAGAAGGACACTGGTCGCTTTTATGTTTCCACTAAATCATCGACAGCCATCAATAAGATGATGAGGATTGCTCAACATTTTAT
Organism: Ekhidna sp.; assembly: GCF_040223195.1. Taxonomy (GTDB): domain Bacteria; phylum Bacteroidota; class Bacteroidia; order Cytophagales; family Cyclobacteriaceae; genus Ekhidna. The sequence goes on from NZ_JAVKDX010000017.1 coordinate 142,662, forward strand.
AGATAGTTGGCATCCAAAGGATAGAAGTACTGTGTCGGGATTTCTTCAAGGTCATGATTACAAGGCATTGGCCAAGATTCAACAAAAAGATGAGTCAACCTTGTGGAGAAGGCGTAAAAGCTTGGCAATTGATGAGTACCAAATGTGTAAGGATTTAATCCACCATCTGGTCAATAATTAATAGATGATTGAATATTGTTTGTAAATGGGAGAAGAACACGAAAACGAGGAAGAAATACATGATGTCATTCCCATCTCGGGGATGTATGAAAACTGGTTTCTGGATTACGCATCTTATGTAATTCTGGAGCGTGCTGTGCCGGCTATCAATGATGGCTTAAAGCCCGTTCAAAGAAGGATTTTGCATGCCATGAAGGAAATGGATGATGGGCGCTACAATAAAGTCGCCAATATCATCGGTAGTGCCATGCAATACCACCCTCATGGAGATGCTTCAATCGGAGATGCCATCGTAAACCTGGGACAGAAAGACCTATTGATTGACACGCAGGGAAACTGGGGAGATGTGCGTACGGGGGATTCAGCAGCTGCACCCCGATACATCGAAGCTCGCTTGTCCAAGTTTGCATTGGAGGTACTCTTCAATCCGCAGACCACAGAATGGCAGCTATCCTATGACGGGCGCAAGAAGGAGCCTGTAACCTTCCCGGTGAAGTTCCCATTATTGCTGGCTCAGGGCGTGGAAGGAATTGCCGTAGGACTTTCCACGAAAATGCTGCCTCATAATTTCTGTGAAATCCTGGATGGCTGTATTGCTATTCTAAAAGGAAAAAAGGTCAGGTTATATCCAGACTTTCTGACTGGTGGAAAAATAGATGTATGCGATTACAATGATGGAAAGCGTGGTGGAAAGGTGAGGGTTCGGGCAGTCATTGAAGAGTTGGATAAATCAACTCTGGTAATAAAGGATATTCCTTACGGCACCACCACTACCTCGCTCATAGAGTCCATTGTAAAGGCAAGTGATAAGGGAAAGATCAAGATCAAGCAGGTCATTGATAATACCGCTAAGGACATAGAAATAGTGGTGAGCCTGGCTCCAGGCACATCACCGGATATTACCATAGACGCACTCTATGCATTTACGGACTGTGAGGTGTCCATTTCTCCCAATGCCTGTGTGATTGTGGATGACAAGCCACAGTTCATGAGTGTTTCGGATATCTTGAAACAGTCAGTTGATCAAACGGTGGATTTACTGAGGCAGGAACTGGAAATAGAAAAAGCCGAACTGAAAGAAAAGATATTCTTTAGCAACCTGCTCAAGATTTTCATCAATGAAGGGATGTATAAGCATCCGGAGTATGAAAATTCCGGCGACCTACAGAAATGCTATGAGGTTCTAAACACTTTGTTCACACCATTCTTCGATCAGTTTTATCGGGAGATTACCAATGAGGACTATAAGAAACTCATCGATAAGCCTCTAAGTAGTATTACACGCTTTGATACCAGTAAGGTGGATGCTCAGATGAAGGATCTGCAGGAGCAAATTGAAAAAGTGGACCATCATCTTAACAACCTCAATGAGTTTGCGATTTCCTACTATCAGAACTTGCTGGATAAGTATGGAAAGGGCCGTGAGCGCAAAACCGAGATCACCAATTTTGATACCATTAATGTGACGGTGGTGGCCGCAAACAATGCTAAGCTTTATGTAAATCGAGCGGATGGATTTGTTGGTTATGGATTGAAGAAGGATGAATTCGTTTGCGACTGCTCTGATATCGACGACATCATTGCCTTTACCAAAGACGGTAAATGCGTAGTGACCAAAATTCAGGACAAGGTGTTTGTTGGAAAAGACATTCTCTACGCAGGGGTTTTCAAAAAGAATGACGAGCGTATGGTGTATAACATGGCCTATGTAGATGCCAAATCTGGCAATAGCTATGTGAAACGCTTTCAGGTTTTATCTGTGACCCGGGATCGGGAGTATGACCTGACCAAAGGAGGCAAAGGAAAAGTCCACTACTTCACTGCCAATCCAAATGGAGAGGCTGAGGTCATCACCGTGTCATTGACACAGGCCAGTAAAGCACGTAAGAAGGTTTTTGATTTCGATTTTTCTGAACTGGAAATAAAAGGACGGGGAGCCGGAGGAAATATTCTGACCCGCTATCCTGTTCGCAAGATTGTGCTGAAGGAAGAAGGAAGGTCAACCCTTGGAGGGGTAGATATCTGGTATGATCCTACAGTGGGTAGGTTGAATAGGGAAGAGCGAGGGGATCATCTGGGCAATTTTATGTCCGGCGATCAGGTTGTGGCATTTTACAAAGATGGAAGCTATGAGGCTACCACTTTTGAGCTGACCAATCACTATGATTTCAACAATGTGATGGGCATCTACAAGTTGGACCAGGATGCATCTTTCAATGCCATCCACTATGACGGAGAGTCAAAGAATTTCTTCGTGAAACGTTTCATCATCGAGACAAATACGCTCAATAAGAAATTCTCTTTTGTAACTGAAGCCAGAAGCTCAAGGCTGATGTTTATTTCCAAAGGCATAGAGACTGATGTAGAGGTCACCTATAAGGATGGCCGTAAGCATGAGAAGAAGAAGCTTGATCTGATGAATCTGATTGATATCAAAGGGTGGAAGGCCATTGGTAATAAGCTACCAGTTCAGCAGGTAATCTCCATAGACTTGATCAAAGAAGATAAGCCGCGACAGGCTGAAATAGACCTGGATGCTATTAAGAATACGATCAAAAGCGAGGTGGAAGAAGAGGAGAATCAGTTAGGGCTCTTCGGTGAAAAGAAGGAGTAATGAATCATCAGCAGGTAATCGATATCCTGGAAGAATTTGTATCTGAGAATAAACAAGCTCATATTGATCGGGTACTTTCTCAGCGAACCAGGCATGTGACACTGGTTTTTGAGGATATCGATAAACCTCACAATGTAAGTGCGGTACTCAGAACTGCGGAATGTATGGGCATCCAGGACCTGCATTTTATCAAAAACAAGAACAGCTACTCAGTGAACCCGAACATTGTACAAGGGGCTGCCAAATGGGTCACTTTGCATCATCATTCGAAAGGTGAAGATAATGTGGCCAGCTGCTATGACACCCTCCGTCGCACTGGTTATAAAATTTATGCCACATCGATTCATGAGACCTCTCGCTCTATTTATGATTTAAATCCAAAGGAAAAAACAGCCATTGTTTTTGGAACAGAGGCAGAAGGAATTACAAAGGAAGCAGGGGAAAAAGCCGATGGATTTGTTCATATTCCCATGCAGGGATTTACTGAAAGCTTCAACCTCTCCGTGAGTGCAGCTATTTGCCTCACCGTGTTAAAATCAGGATTAGAAACATGGCCACCATTAGAAGAGCAGGAAAAGCTGGAGCTGCGTTCGGAGTGGTACAGGAAAATAGTGAGGGAGGCTGATCTAATCTTAAAAGCGAAAGGAGTGGATATATGAAAATAACACCGCAAAAATTTCTCCGCCTGGGAATATGGATTTCAATTACGCTCTTTCTTTTTGTTTTGGGTACAAACATATGGGTGGTTCAGTCTACCAAAGGGTTCATTTACAATGTTGTGAATTCACCAGTGAACGATGTGGCCCTGATATTGGGCACCAGCAAGCGTACAATTGATGGTAATCCGAATCGTTTTTTTATGGAACGAATGGAGACGGCAGCAATGCTTCATTCAAGTGAGAAGATCAAACACATTCTCGTCAGTGGGGATAACCGGACAAGATATTACAATGAGCCACGAGATATGCTGCAAGCTCTTGGAGACTTGGACATCCCGGAAGAGGATATTTCTCTCGATTTTGCCGGTCTACGAACACTCGACTCTGTCGTTCGATGCAAGGAAGTTTTTGGTCAGAATAGAGTAACCATCGTGACCCAGGAGTTTCACTGCTACCGATCCCTCTTCATTGCTAACTATTTCAATATGGAAGCGGTGGCAGTATCTGCCGATGATGGTGGCCCAATCGGGAATATGCTGGCACTGAGGGAAGTGCTAGCACGTACCATGGCCGTATTGGACCTTTATGTATTTCAGCGAAAGCCCAAATACCTTGGAGAAGAAGTCACACTACCAATCAAAGGTTAAACTCCAGCCCATTCTTTAAGTTGCCTGAGCGCATCCTCACATTGCTGATGAATGTCTTTTAGTACTTCAATACTTGCATTCCCGGGGTTATGCTGTAGCTGCTCCAGCGTATCGCCGCACGGCAACTGAATCATTTTGGCAGAGGGCTTGAGCTGATGCGCCGACTTGGCCAGGTTGTCCAGATCGCCGGTTTTGAGCTCGTTTTCCATTTTGGCAACCAGCATGGTATAGGTTTCTTCAAAAGTTTCAACAAACTCACTTTTAAAATCAGGGTCGTCTTCACCCAAGACTTCCAGGTAGGTAAAATCAATTTTTTCCATAAAAGCTTAATCCAGAAATAAATCTAACATCAACCAGACTCAAGTAGGTAAAAATCATAGGGAAATTTAGGGAGCATGTCGCAAGCATCACAGAAATTATTTAGTATTTTCGAGCCGAAAAATTGAAATCCAAAGGAATGATTCCAGAATTTGAACCATTAAGAGAAGACGAAATACAAGTATTGCTTCAGGCACCTGTTTATGTAGCAATTCTCATCGCCGGAGCAGACGGAAAGATTGACAAATCAGAGCGAAGAGAGGCCATTGAGGTAGCGAGAAGCAAGCAAAGCAGATCGCGTGAGCAGCTTCACGATTTTTATAAACTTGTAGGGGAGCAATTTGAGAGTAATTTCAATAAACTCGTGGATGACCTTCCTTCAGGAACTGATGCGAGAATCTCTGCGATAACTTCTGAGCTGAGAAAACTGAATTTCATACTTCCCAAAATCGACAGAAATTTTGCTATTAAATTTCATGCAAGTCTGAAAGATTTGGCAAAGAAAATCGCGGAAGCTTCCGGTGGAGTGCTGGGGTATCTTTCTGTAAGCTACGAGGAGTCCCGGTTGATGGAGCTGAAGATGATCAAGGAAATTGAGTAATTAATTACCAACATAACCGACAGAAACCCTGATTTCTTAACTGAGTCAGGGTTTTTTGGTTTAAATTGAATCATGCACAAGTCAGGAATAGTACCACCCCTCAGACTTTGTTTCTTCATGTGGCTTGTGTTCACGATTGAATTCTACTTGCATGTAGACCTGGGGTATTTGGGCATCTACCCCCGCCAGATCACCGGATTGATTGGCATTGTGATGGCTCCTATGCTTCATGGCAATTTCAATCACCTGGTTTCAAACACGATACCCCTCATTGTTCTGGGTGGCAGCATCTATTTTTTTTATCCTCCTATAGCCACCAGGGTTTTTATGTATGCGTACATGTTTACAAATATCCTTGTCTGGATATTCGGTCGTTCTTTTTATCATATTGGTGCGAGTGGACTGATCTATGCTCTTGCTTCCTTCCTGGTATTCTATGGATTTTTCAAAGGAAATTTCAAGTCTGTGATCATTAGTGCCATAGTGATCATCATCTATGGAAGCATGGCAGAGGGCATTTTCCATCTGGATGATCGCATTAGCTGGGAGTCGCATCTGATGGGTGCCATTGTGGGTTTGGTGAGCGCATTTACTTTCAGAAATAGATAAATTACTAATATATTTAGTAATTTTAATGAATGGATTATCTGAAAGGGAAAGGTGCTCAAATAAATGTGCCCAACAAGTTTGCATCACTTGAATTGTCAACGGAACAATTGGATGGAATTGATGAAGAACTGCTGCAGGGAAAGCCAAAAGTTGAGGTTTTTAAAGAGACACCAAGGAAGATCATCTCCACCAACAATAGCCCTGATTTGGGTCTTTCGGCATCTATCAATCCCTATCAGGGCTGTGAGCATGGATGTGTGTATTGCTACGCACGAAACTCGCATGAGTACTGGGGATTTAGCGCTGGCCTGGACTTTGAATCCAAAATCATTATAAAACCGGAAGCTCCACAGCTTCTTGAAAGTGAGTTCTTAAAGCCTTCTTGGAAACCCAGGGTGGTGATGCTGAGTGGCAACACGGATTGCTATCAGCCACTTGAGCAAAAATATCAATTGACCCGTAAGCTGCTGGCGGTGTTTCTTAAGTATCAAAATCCTGTAGGGATTATTACCAAAAATGCGTTAGTGACAAGAGACATTGACCTGCTTAAAGACCTTGCTCAAAATAACCTGGTACATGTGATCTTTTCTATTACATCTCTGGATGAGTCTCTAAGGCAAATACTGGAACCACGCACAGCAAGTGCCTTAAAGAAGCTACAGGCCATGGAAGAGCTTGCAAAGAACAACATACCCGTTGGGGTAATGAATGCTCCGATCATTCCGGGCCTTAATCATCATGAAATTCCTAAAGTGCTGGAGGTAAGTGCTCAAGCCGGTGCATCTTTCGCAGGCTATACTGTGGTTCGGCTAAATGGTCAGGTGAGCAAGATTTTTCATGATTGGCTGGTGAAGAATTTTCCTGATCGAGCCAGTAAAGTTTGGCATCAGATTCAGGATCTTCATGGTGGAAATGTAAACGATTCGGAGTTTGGAAGGAGGATAAAGGGTGAGGGAAAGATTTCAGAGGTGATCCGGAAGCTTTTTGAGGTCAGTAAACGCAAGTATTTTAAAGATAGGGAGCTAAAACCACTGGAGACATCTCATTTTAGAAGGGGTGGAGCCTACAGTTTGTTTTAATAAAAAACCCCGGCATTCACCAGGGTCTCCTCTTCATACTTATCCTGTAAATGGAATAAGGTATTTTCAGTCCGAGAGGTGAGCACTCATAAACCAAGCTCCACCTGCTAATGCAATATCTTTTAGGAACATGGACGAACCAACAGGATCCTGATTTAGGAATCCTGATAGATGTATTAACATGGCAAAAAGTGCTAACATTAACCCCAAAAGTTGGGTAGCTAATTTGGCCTTTTTTCCAATAATGATTGCTACTGCAGCTAAAATTAGTGCAAGTCCGGTGAGATAAACAAAGAAGATAGGTGCAGGTAAGAATTCAGGGACCATTCCCTTCATATCTGAGGCTCCCATCAGGTGAAAAATGCCAAACATAGCCATTGGTCCGGCATACATGAGTTTTCCAAGAAATCCTAAGCTTTTCATGAGATTGAGTTAAGGTTGAAAGTAATTAATCTCCTTGAATTTACTCGTTTTTGAGTCCAATCCCAAAGGTGCCTATCGGGCATTTTCAAGCAGCTTTTTCAAGGATGTTGGTCTGTCTATTTTTCCGCTTTTTGTTCGAGCTAGCACCTGATTGAAATAAACCTCTTTCGGTTGACTATACTTATCTAGTTCTGCGAAATCAATTTTATGTGGCTCGTTTTCGCAGATCAGGATTACTTTCTGACCCAGGGTCTTATCAGGAAGTGATCCGATGATGAAATCTCCGTTTATTTTATTCTTCAGTTTTTCCTCGACCACCTCCGGACTCACTTTTACACCACCGGTATTGATTACAAAATCCTTTCTACCATTCCATTTGAAGGAATGAGGTGATATCAGTTCAATTATGTCATTGGTGTATAGCCATTTATTATCTGTGATGGACCCTTTGATTTTAAGGCAACTTTCAGCATCTACTTCCACTTCTGAATCGCCTATGGTATGGTAAATATCATCATCCAGCTTTCTCAGTGCAAAATGTGAAACTGTCTCTGTCATCCCAAAAGTGGAGAATACGCGAGACCTAAAATTGGCTTTGCGGATGGGCATAGGTGCACCACCAATTAGGATTACCTTAAAGCGATTGATTTCCTCTTCAGTCAGGTTATTGAATTGCATAGGAACCATTGAAACCAAATCAAATGTTTCGGTAGACTTAAGCCCGGTCATTGGTCTGGATGACGGCTCCACTATTCTAAGATGATGATTGAAAATCAAGGCACGGTAGATGACCATAGCACCACCAATGTGTCGGGGATCCAGACACAAAACCGAGTTGTTTAGCTCACGTTTCGGATCGATATGATCCATAGTCGCTCGCGCACTTATCTCTATTTTATTCCTACTAATCTTGATTTTCTTGGGTCTTCCGGTAGAGCCAGATGTTTGATGATAGAAAAAATGTTGTTTTGAATGCCATTGGCGTACCGTTTTTAACACATAATTTTCCGTCTCGTTATATATTTCTGCTGGAAGTTCATCTTCTAGAATTTCTTCTAACTTTAGCGAAAAATTTTTAGAGATAATAATCACTGGACTTGGAAAACGAAGAGGTAATAGTAAATAGATTAATTAACAAAGATAAGAGGGCTTTCGAACTTGTCTTTAATCAGTATTACGGCATTATGGTCCTTTATGCTTCCAGGTTTATGGATACTAAGGAAGAAGCTGAGGAGATCACTCAGGATGTTTTTGTAAAATTTTGGGAAAAATGTGATTCACTATCTGAGGATTCTTCGATCAAAAGCTATTTGTACCGCTCCATTCACAACTCATGCCTCAATACCCTGAAGCATGAAAAGGTGAAGGATGGCTATCGCCAGCACGTGATTCATGTGATGGAATCTTCGTATCAAAATGAATTTGATGAGAGGGATCCGGATGAACTGAGGAATAGGATCAACGAAGAGATTGATAAACTACCACCCAGGTGTGCAGAGATTTTTAGATTGAGTAGATATGAGGGATTGAAGTATCAGGAAATTGCAGATCACCTGGATATTTCCGTGAAAACGGTTGAAGTGCAGATGGGAAAGGCTTTGAAAGTTTTGAGAGAAGCTTTAAGGGATTTAAAGAATCTGAGAGATGCGAGCTAATTTGTTTCTTCTCTTATTTTTTCCTGTTGTCTTTTCATCGGGCCAAAGTAAAAAAGGTGATCTGGTTAATGCCTCATTTGATAATCAATCACTTGAAGTAATTTTTGATACCCTTTCGGCGCAAACCGGCTACTTTTTTAGCTACAATTCAGACTTACTACCTAAAGGAAGCCTTTATACGATATCAGCAGAAAACTTGCCAGTAGATCAATTCCTTTCCCGATTGCTTGTTGGAACCGGACTCAAGTATACTTTTTTCAAGGATCAAATTATTTTGAACTATGAAGTGCTTGAAGAACAATCGATAAGGAGAAAGAATTATTTTGTGATATCCGGCAAGGTATATGATGAGAACAATGAGCCGCTAAAAAATGTAAATATCTTTTTAGATGGAACCACAATTGGTACCTCAAGTGGAGCAGACGGAAGCTATCAATTGTCATCAATACCTCCCGGTTTCTATGATATAGTATTTTCACATGTGGGCTATGAGAATGCGATCTATCAAGTTTCAGAGAGCAATGGAGGCTCCCGGATTCAAAATCATCAAATGTCTGTGGATTTGGAACAGTTAGAAGAGGTTGAAATAATCTCTGATCGAATACGCAATTCTGAAAATAACTGGCTAGTTTATTACAATACATTCAAAGAGGAGTTACTGGGTCAATCTAGGAATTCGGCGAATTGTGTAATTGAAAATCCGGAGGCCCTAAATTTCTTATTTGACGAAGCAACTAACACATTGAAAGCCTTTTCCGATCAGCCAATACAAATTCGTAATGAAGCACTCGGATATAGGATAAGCTACCTACTTGAATCTTTCGTTAAGACCGATTCAGACCTTCGTTTCAGGGGAAGAATTAGGTTTAGAAATTCTGAACCACTCTCAAAGGGAGAAATTAGAGAGTGGAAAAGGAATAGAAAGGCAGCCTATTATGGTTCATTTAATCACTTTAAACAAGCTTTAATTAATGAGGAATTAAAGAAGGAGGGTTATAGAATTTTTAAATTAAAAAACATAAAGGATTTTGAGCTCAAGCGCGATGATGAAATAGTAGAAAGTGATATTGTTGTATTTAAGGGGGACCACTATGAACTTGATTTCAAAAATTATCTAATTATTGAATATAGAAAGGAAAGCGAGAGCATAGAATTCTTGAAAAATAGTGATTATACAAGGCTTTTGTATTCAAAGTACATTTCCTCTGATGATATTTTAACTAAAAATCCAGGCAATCAAATCTCCATAATCAAGCTGTTGAAAAACGGTGTTCGTTTAGATCTTTCCGGTGAGGTTTTGGACCGATTTAGCCTTACAACCTATGGGTATTGGTCTTGGGAACGTACTGCTGATTTGGTACCAATAAATTATGATCCGAAATACGATAATTTGTAAAAAAGCTTTAAGGGGAAGGGCTAATTAAACTGTTAATAACCAAGAAGATACGAAAGAATGGAAGAAGTACTAGCAAAATATTTTTCGGGGAACGCCACTAAGGACGAAATTTCCTCAGTGGAAACCTGGAGGTCAGAGTCTGAGGAGAATGCAAAAGCCTTTTATGACAGTAAGTTAGTTTGGCTTAGTTCAGGAAAAATTGAAGATGCTCCGTCCCACATTTTGGAGCAAATTATTGATAAGCCGCAAGCCAAGCAGGTTTCATTTCTTGCACGATCTTGGGTAAGATATGCAAGCGCAGCGATTTTGGTTTTAGCCATCTCGTTACTTTTTGTGCTCAATAGAAATACGAGTGAGATAAATTATTCCGATCAAAGTCTATCCGATGGTAGCGTGGTGTCCCTTCATGGAGATGCTCGGGTTGAGGTTCTGAATTTTAATAAAGACATTAGAGAAGTACGAGTTTATGGAAAGGCTTACTTTGACATTGAGCGTGATGAGAATAGACCATTCGTGATTCATACAAGCAATGCGACCGTTAAGGTTCTTGGTACCTCATTTGTTGTAGATGCGGTTGGTTCAAAAACGGAGGTTTTGGTAGAGTCTGGTTTGGTAGAGCTTTTGAAATCAGGAAAAAATGAGGTTTCTGTAAAGTTGGCTAAAGGAGAGATGGGGCTTGTAGACAATAATAATGAAGGCATCATAAAAAGGAATAATAGCGATCTCAACTACCTTGCCTGGAAAACCAAGATCATCACGTTCAATCAATCATCTATGGCTGAAGTGCAAGAGGTGATTGAAGAGGTTTATGGTATTAATATGAAGTTTGAGAATCCAAACTTCAAGAATTGTAAGCTTACAGCGAAATTCAATAAGAAAAAGGCCAGGGATGCCATTGAAATCATCGCCAGAACATTCAATGTGCAATACGAATACTCCAGCAAAGAGGCAGTGTTAAAAGGAAAGGGTTGCTAAGAAGCAGCCCTTATGGTATCCACTTAATATCATCAAAGTTTGGCTTTCGTTTCTCCAAAAACGCATTCCTTCCCTCTTTGGCCTCATCCGTCATGTAGGCTAGACGGGTGGCTTCACCGGCAAACACCTGCTGACCCACCATACCATCATCGGTAAGGTTGAAGGCAAATTTCAGCATCTTGATAGATGTAGGCGACTTGGCCAGGATTTCCTGAGCCCACTGAAAAGCCTCTGATTCCAATTCATCATGAGGGATCACCGCATTCACCATACCCATTTCAAAAGCTTCTTGCGCTGAGTAGTTTCTACCCAGGAAGAATATTTCTCGTGCTCGTTTCTGACCAACCATCTTTGCCAGATATGCTGATCCATATCCACCATCAAAACTCGTAACGTCTGCATCTGTCTGTTTGAAGATCGCATGCTCTTTACTTGCAAGTGTCAAATCACAAACAGTGTGAAGGCTATGACCGCCACCTACAGCCCATCCGGGCACAACCGCAATCACCACCTTGGGCATGAAGCGAATCAGTCGCTGTACCTCGAGGATGTTCAAACGGGGCATGCCATCGTCATCTACATAACCCTGATGACCTCTGGCGTTCTGATCTCCACCACTGCAAAAAGCCCATCCACCGTCTTTCTTCGAAGGGCCTTCACCACTAAGCAACACCACACCAATGTTGACATCTTCCCTGGCATCCAGAAAGGCTTTATACAACTCTGCTACCGTTTTAGGTCGGAAAGCGTTTCGCACTTCCGGTCGGTTGAAAGCTATTCTGGCAACCTTGCCACATTTTACATAGGTGATGTCTTCAAAGTCACCGGCCTTTTCCCACTTAATTGTTGATTCGCTCATTGATCTTCGTTCTTAGTTCCTTGTATGCTTTGTCGTTTATTTCAGGCTGAGTATAGATTTCAAGCACTTTTGCATGCTCAGAAGATTCAAAAAAGGTTACTAGGGCTTTCTCCAGCTCTTCTGTATTATCAGCTCTACTATAATTGAGATTGCTCTCCTTGCAAATATATTCTGCTGTTCGGTTATGCCTCGTTTCAAAGTAATCCTCCAGCTCTGGCAGACCCGAAGGTCCTGGTATCAATCGGAAGATTCCACCTCCCTGGTTATTCATGATGATCACCTGAAGGTTTGGGGTTTGATGGTTGTGAAAGAATGCATTTCGATCATACAGAAAAGCGAGATCACCCGTGATAAGTACATTCAACTTTTTACTCACCATTGCTGTACCCAACGCCGTGGAGGTACACCCGTCAATGCCACTGGTGCCACGGTTGCTGAAAACTTCAACGCCATCTTTCACTCCGAATAAATCTGCATAACGTACTGGCATGGAGTTACTTAAGTGTAGGTTAGAATTAGCTGGTATGGCTTTTAACACCTTTAAGGTTGCAACTGGTTCTGAGAATGGCAACTCAGAAACCAGATCATTGATGGTGGTTTCGGTGGCTTTCGATAAATCTTTCCATTTGGCAACATATTCCGGATCGACTTCATGCTCCACCAATTGATCTAGACATTCAATGATGTTTCGCTTGATCAGCTGGGGATTGGAGCTGTAAGTATCCACTTTAACTCTGGCCGGATCGAAATGAATATGTCTTGCCGGTTTGGCATTTCTTATGAAGGCCTTTAGTTTCTTGGAAAGCACGGATAGCCCGGAAGTAATCAGAAGGTCTGGTTTTAGTTCGCTTTGTCCATCAATGAAGCCATCGACGTGATCAATGCCCACCGATAGGTTATTCAACGGGGATTTGATGACAGGAATACTATCTGCGAGCTGCATCAATTTTTCTTTCAGTTTTTCATCGGATGGTTGCTGACCGATCAGAATGAGGATCTTTTTGCAATCACCCAAATGAAGATCGATGGTGCTTTGGGTGATGGATACTTCTGATTCCGTGATATCCACCTTCCTGAATTCCAAATGCTGATCAGGTGTAGGATAGAAGGGCTCAGCAAAGGGGATGTTCAGATGAACAGGGCCAACAGGCTGTTTCAGGGCTTCTTGAATACCTTCGATTAGAGTGAATTGATAATCCTCAGCAGATTGCTCATCCTGAATGATTGGAAGCTGATAGGAGGCTTTCACATGATTCTTCAGCACTTCAAATTGTCGGATGGTCTGGCCATCCCGTTGATCAATCAGCTCTGGTGGACGATCTGCGGAAAGCACTATCAAGGGTATTTGCCGGTAATATGCCTCAGCAATGGCAGGTGCATAGTTCAATAGGGCAGTTCCTGATGTACAGCACAGCACTACAGGCTCTTTTCGTTCCTGAGCGATCCCCAAGGCAATGAAACCTGCTGCTCGCTCATCCGGAATGATCCATTTCTTTATTTCCGAATGTCGGGCAAAGGAGATTGTAAGTGGTGCATTTCTGGATCCCGGAGACATCACCGCATGCATGATGCCAAGCTGACGGCAGATTTGAGAGGTGTTGAATACGGTAGGGTGAAGCATGGATTACTTGAATATCCTTTTTAACACATCAATCTTCATCTCGGTCTCCACATATTCTTTTTTAGGGTTGGAATCCTCTGTGATGCCCGCTCCGGCAAAGAAACGAATGGTCTCATTTTCCACCTTAATGCATCGGAGGTTTACGAATAGATTGGTAGCACCATCAAAATTGACCGGGCCGATAAAGCCTGCATAGAATTCCCTGTCGTATTTTTCATTGTCCACAATCCATGGTTTTACCAACTCAATCGGCATACCGCAAACTGCCGAAGTAGGATGGAGGAGCTCCAACATCTGATCGGCAAGGTCTTCAAACACAAGCTCTGTATAGTCCACGATGAACTCTGTTTTCAGGTGAGCAAGATTTCCGGCCTGAATGGTCTTGGGGCCATGCTCGTGAAACTCCCTAAGTCGAATTTTCTTGAAGCAATTAATGATGTACCGACTAACCAGCACCTGCTCCTCAATTTCCTTTTGCGTCCAGGCGATTTCACTCAATGGCTGATCATCTTCCAGTCGCTTGGTGCCTGCCAGTGCTACAGTCATGAAACGCTCATTGGAGTCTGAAAGCAACAATTCCGGAGTAGCACCTATCCAGAGCCCTTTACCGGGAATGTAAGTAAGACTGCAAAAAGCATTAGCATACGCTTTTGCTACTTCACCAAAGAACTCCCATGCAGAGAAATCATTCGGAAGCACTTCATCCCGAAAGCGGGAAAGCACGATCTTTTCAAATGAACCATTTTTGATCTCTTCTACTGCATTTGCTACGATTTGCTCATAATTATTAAAAGGTACTGATTCAGTTGATTTTAAAGCCCTTGCTGTCACATTTTCCGCCAGACGAGCTTTAAAGTCATCAATTTCCGTAGAAGTCACTTTCGGACTGAGGGTCACTTCGCCCTGACTGGTAATGATGATATCAGCGGCAATGTGATAGGGTTTTATCGGGTGGTTATCGCTGAATGCATTCACCAAAAACCCCGGATCGGCGGCACTCAGGGTAATACCTTCCTGCTTTTGTACTTCCTTTAACGAAACAATGAAGGTGACCTCTTCTTTCTTTGGCATTCGCCATGCGGCAAATGCATAGCCAGCATGCATGAGGCTGGTCAGCAGTGTATCGCCTTTCTGAAGATCCAGTATTTGTTGTAATTCTCTCACTATTTCCTGTCTAAAATAGCCATTGTTATCCGGCTAATGGCAACCAGCTGTTTTTGCTCATTAGTAATTTCAATGCTCCACACCTGTGTGCCTTTGCCCAGGTGAATGGGTTTGGCTTTTCCTGTGACCAATCCCTCACGTGCCGATTTGATGTGGTTAGTGTTTATTTCCAATCCCACTGCATGCTGCGTATTCAAATCGATGCAGAGGGTAGACCCCACACTTCCCATCGTTTCCGCAAGGGCCACCGAAGCACCTCCATGCAACAATCCCATGGGTTGCTTTGTTCGGTGATCAACGGGCATAGTTGCCACGAGATAGTCAGACCCTATTTCAGTAAATTTTATGCCCAGATGCTCTACCATGCATCCTTCCGACATGCTGTTGACTACATCCAGTTCGATGTAGTCGGGAAAAATTCGTTCATTTGCCATTTCGATAGCAAACCAACGTAAAGGAGATTTGAAAAGCAAGACCATTTACATTCTAAGACATGGAGAAACGGACTACAACAAGAATGGCATGGTGCAGGGCAGGGGCGTCAATGCTTCGCTGAACGAGACCGGCAGGCTACAGGCCCGAAAGGCAGGCGAGGCTTTCCGGCATATTGCTTTTGATCGGGTGTATACTTCCGCATTGGTGCGCACCCATGAAACAGTCAAAGAATTTATCAACGGATCTACGCCGATCAGATCGCTGGATGGATTTGATGAGATCAGCTGGGGCAACCAGGAAGGAGTGATGGCCGACTATAACGCAAAGAACCTATATGCCGAGACGGTGAATGGCTGGCAGAGGGGTGAGCTGGAATTGAATGTGGGAGGAGGGGAGAACCCTATCCAGGTGATGGAGCGGCAAAGAGCAGCGATGAGCGAAGTGATTCAAGGAGACGGTGAAAACATCCTGATCTGCATGCACGGGCGAGCCATGCGCGTATTGCTTTGCTGGACGCTAAACTATCCACTCCAGTTTATGAACGGCTTTCCTCACACCAACTGTTCATACTACGTGCTGGAATACCGGAATGAGACCTTTCGGATGAAAGGATTTAATGAGGTGGGGCATTTGGGATACTCCCCCCCTTGAAGGGTTAAGGAGGGCATCTAGCTGTCTTGCTGCCTATGTTTGTTTCCATTCAAATCATTGAATCGAAATGAGCATGATAAGATAAAAAAATGAATTTAGCACTCTATTTAAAATATTATGGCTTCATTTTGTGTAAGCTATCACATTTCCCAAGCTTGCCTACTCTATCATCCGGACAAAAGATTGACCGTTTTTTCTTTGATTCTCGATCAAATTTTCTTATCCTGCTTTTCATTTGTACAGCGTTTAGCTTTAACAGCTTTTCCTAATGTGATGTAGAAGATTCAGAATAAAATAAATAGCTCAAAGCTGTCTTAGCTTTAAACTAATCAAGCTTCAAATGATGAACGTGTTCATCAATCAGGTCAATTCGGGCAGTGACAGCATCTACATACTTGGCAAGCTCCTTTTCCAGTTTTTCAATCTCCTTGAAATACTTTGAGCTTGAGATGTCATATTCTTCTCCAATCTCTTCAAACTTCACACATTCTTCTTTCAGAAATGCTTTAAAATTTGGGGTAGTGTATTCAATCTCCACAGTCAGGATGTCTTTTAATGTCGCATCTGCTTCCTTATCGGATGAGTTTTCATATTTCTCGCTTACAATCTGATAAAGCAGGGTATCGTAATGATGGATTTTATCTAACAGTGCGATCGTCTTTTCCCGATAAACTTCTGCGGTGCAATAGTATTTAATCCCTGAGTACGTTTCAAGCTCTTCAGCCTGCTTGTCCCACTTCACCGTCAGGTCATCAATGACCGCAACAATGTTTTCCTGAGCCTGAGCGAAGAAGGTTAGAATTGAAAAGGAAACAATGAGGATGTATTTCATGGCTTTATCTGGTTAGGTTAATCTTTCTAAAAGTAAATCACGTATCTAGTTCGACAAAATTGATAAGGGATCATTCGATGAAACTAGCAAAATGCGGTTTCAAAAAATATATCAAGGCCAAATTGAGGCGCAATGAATAAAATACCCATAGAAGTGAAGAGAAGATGGTATTATTGTCGAGAAATGGTTTGGATGTCAATCTATCCGGTTTAATTACCTTTAAGTTCAAAGTAAATTGCAGTAATGAACGAATACGCTAATAAAGGGAGCAACAAGACCTTAGTAGTTATCATCATCGTGGTGTTGGTAGCGGTGGTTTTTTCAGGAATTTGGTATTTTGCAAAGTATAAGCCGGAGCAGGAAGCGAAAGAAAAAGCACGCTTGGAACAGTTAGCAAAGCAAGAGACAGAGAAAAAGAGAAGAGAACAAGAGGCACAAAATAAAGCCAGATACGATCAACTGATTGAAAATGCTGATTCTGAGGTGTCTTTGGAGAATTGGGAATCCGCTCGTTCCCTTTATTCAGAAGCATCAGCCATATTCCAGAATGAACAGTACCCAAAGGATCAATTGGTGATGGTGAATGCGAAGTTGGATGAAATAGCTGAATTGGAGGCTAGAAAAGCGGCCGGAATTGTGGAAACGGTTACTTCACCCACCGGACGCTTTTACATTATTGCATCCAGCAGTATCGACGAGGATTTGGCGATGGACTATGCACGTAAATTGGCGAAAAGTGGAATCAACGTTAAGCTCGTAAAACACCATGCCAATGAGTTGCCTTTCCATGGTGTGTCTCTGGGTGACTATGCTACTTGGGATCAGGCAGTTAACGCTTCTTCTTCATTTACAGGCTTTGAAAGTGGAGTTTGGATACTTAAGTATTGAATTTAAGGAACGTAAATAAGTAGAGTTAAAAGATATCCTTTACAATTTCCATCATATTCCTTCGAACTTCTTTTAGAGCCACTTCAAATTTTTTCTGATCTATTTTTATAGCCTTGAATTTTGGATCCGGATGTTTGAATAAATAAAGTTGAGTCGTTGACTCAAGCTCTGTAATCGTGCGATTTACTTGATCTTCACGTGATTTTTCATGAAAAAAAATTCTGAAATCATAGTGGGGTGAAATATGGTAGTGCCCCTCTTTTTCTCCAAAACAATCAAATTTAGCAAATTCACGATCTCCTATCTCCAGAACAGTAGCCGGGCCTTTACCATGTGGCAGGACTTTCCAGTATACTAAAAATTGCATTTGGTCGTCGACTGGTATTATCCTTAAATCCTTTCTAACTCCAAATTTCGGACGAGTTTTTATTGATAAAATCCGCTTTAACCATCTTTTAGGAAAATCTATCACAAATTCTTTTATTAAAGAGACCATATTTGGTTTGAAAAAGAGATCACTCAAAAAGTGAATCAAAAGTATGGATTTTCATGGTTGGATATTAAAAGAATAGATATTCCCAAACATAATTAAATTCATGTGTACTCATTTTTCAATTCGATCTATTAATTAATCATCCGATGATGCCATGCATTACTCAGTTACTTATTAACGTTGCAATGTCATCACAACCCTCAACTAATTCGGTCATTTCAACCAAAAAACCAAAGAAGTCTTTGAATTCAAAACCATTCCCTCAAAAACAAATTGACCTCAGACTGGCGTGTCTGCTTGTCGGAATCTTTGCTTTTTTATCTACCGTCCGGGCACAGAGCAATCCACTTATAGACATTCTAAGCAAAGAGCTGGACAGAGAGTTTGAGGTGCTTTCCAAAGCAGACGATCCGGTTTATTACATGGATTATCAAGTTATGGATGTGAATCAGCAGATTATTCACACCAATCTTGGCAGCCTAGTTAATTCCACTCATTCTCGCAGACGCACGGCCAACGTCAACATTCGCATCGGGGATTACCAGCGCGACAATACACACAATGTCAATGAGTTTAATCAGCAGCAATTCAATGCCATGCCTATAGCGCTGGAAACGAATGAGCAGGCTATTTCACATATGTTTTGGACCATGACCAATATCAAGTACCAGGCAGCAGTGGAGGAGTACAGACAAGCCACAGCCAGGGAGGACAAGACCACAACGGCAGATTTTACTAAAGAGAAGCCTGAGGTTTATATCGAGGAAATTGAGGAAAAAGACCTCACCAGGGACACAGACGAGATTGAAGCCAGGCTAAAAAGATTGTCTGCACTTTTTCTGCAGAATGAAAATATCATAATCGGCGAAGTGAGCCTAAACAGGGAGGTAAAAACGAAGTACTTTGTATCCACCGAAGGGTCAAAGGTTGCACATCAGATTGAGTACAATTTCCTGAGCATTAGTGGAAATATCCTTGACTCTGAAGGTGCCTTTATTCCTCTCTATCAAACCTACTTCGCCTATGACCTGGATGAATTGCCGGATGAAGAATCACTGAAAGCTGATATTAACCGACTAATTGAAACACTAGTCGCGCTGCAATCGGCACCACTGGCAGAACCATATTCCGGTCCTGCAATTTTACATCCACGAGCGGCCGGGGTTTTCTTTCACGAGATTTTTGGCCATCGAATAGAAGGAAGCAGGCTCAGCAGCGAATACGACAGCCAAACCTTCAAGGAGAAAGTAGGAGAGTCCGTATTACCGAAAAGTATCAGCGTTTACATGGATCCTACAATCAAAGAACTGGGGGATCAGGCTCTGCTTGGCCATTACTTGTTTGATGATGAAGGAGTGAGGGCACAAAAGGTAAATGTGGTAGAAGGGGGCATTTTGAAAAATTTCCTGATGACCCGCAAACCACTGGATTCATTTGTTTCATCTAATGGCCATGCCAGGACAGAGGGAGGCATGGCACCTGTTTCCCGTCAGTCTAACCTGATCGTGGAAGCCGACAGGCAGCTGAGCGAAGATGACCTGCGAAAGCAGCTGATCAAAGAGTGCAAAAAGCAGGGCAAGAAATACGGCTATTACTTTGTTGATGTAGAGGGAGGTTTTACAAACACCAACCGGTTTTCACCGAATGCTTTCAATATTATGCCCACAGTGGTATACAAAGTGTATGTAGATGGCCGGCCGGATGAACTCGTTCGGGGCGTGGATTTGATAGGCACCCCGTTATCCATGTTCGCTGAGATCAAAGCCGCAAGTGACCATCGAGCCACCTTCAACGGATACTGTGGGGCAGAGTCTGGTAATGTGCCGGTAAGCGCTACCGCTCCGGGACTGTTGGTGCGCCGCATAGAAACGCAAAAGAAAATGAGAGAGACGAATGAAGACGAAGCTCCCATATTGTCCAGACCTTTAAGTGGTAAAGCAAATGATTAAAAAACTGACATTAAGTGCAAGTTTGGTGGTACTGCTTGGCTTTACTACCAGTGGACAGGACATGCTCAGCACGATTGAGCGTGCCATGATGGATGAGATGGAGCGAAACATGACACAGTTGCGATCCGATAAGTATTCGGATCCATTCTTCATCCGCTACCGCATTATTGATCAACAAAACATAACCGTCTCTGCCTCGCTGGGCGCTCTGCACAATTCCAGCGAGGAGCCTTTTCGCACCAAAGATATTCGTGTCATGGTGGGAGATTATGAATTTAATGACGAAAGCCTGGATGGGGATGGAATGGAGCTAGACGGAAAATACCCGTATGGTTATGCAGATTTTACCATGCCACTTGGTGATGATTACTACGGTATAAGGCGGTCACTTTGGATTACAACAGATGCTATTTACAAGATAGCAGGGCAGTACTATAAGGATTTTTTGAATGATCTGGAAAAGGACGGTAAGACTTATGAAGACATTGATCATAAACGGTTTGCGAAAGTGCCTGTGGTGGAGTACATGGAGCCCGTCCTGAAGCAACCCTTTTCCAGAAAGAAACTGGAAGACTTTGTGCGTGAAGCCTCTACATTATTTGTGGAGTATCCTGATCTATTGATCTCATCTGTGAGGGCCAATAGCAATGTAAGTACTGAGTATTTCTTAAACAGTGAGGGCACGCGGTACCGCACTTCCACGCTTTTTGCCAATATTGACTTTACGGTTTCTATGATAAATAGCGAGGGGGAAATGAGCTATGAAACTCATAACCATGAACTAGCTCCTGAAGATTCTCTGCCATCAATGGAAGAGGTGCAAAAGATTGTAACTGGATTGGTAGGAAAAATGCTGGCCAAGGACAGTGCCGAGCGCTTTGTGGATAGTTATTACGGGCCCGTGCTATTTGAGGACGAGACCGTATCCCGGCTGTTTAGCTCGTACCTGATAAATCAGCTTTATGCTTCTACTCAGCTGGAAAGTGAAGGCTATTATGGGGGTTATAATGGGGGCTCACACGCGATGGACGACCGGATCGGTCAGCGGGTGATTTCGAAAGAACTTTCCGTAACACTTCTTCCCACTCTTACTGAGTGGGGAGGTGCGGCATTGAGCGGGAGCTACCGTATTGATAGTGAGGGAGTAATGCCTGCGGATACCCTCGTGCTTATCGAAAATGGCATCTTAAAAAACCTCATGACCTCACGAACGCTTACCAAAGAAACCCAGGTGGCCAATGGAACAGGTTCAGGGCCTGGTGTGGCGTTGATCTCAACCTCTGAGGGCTCTACTAAAGAAGCACTACGTCAGCGGTTGCTTGAACTGGCCAGAAAATACGATCAGGAATATGCCATTATTATCAGGGAAGCCAATGAATACGGAGGTTTGTATGACCTCAGCGTGGTTAAAGTGCATGTAGAAACTGGCGAGGAAGAAGTTTTGAGAGGTGCCAACATTACTGATCTGGGTATCAATAACTTAAAGCGAATCCTTGGGATATCCTCCAGCCTGATGGTGGAAAACCATGGACGTACCAGCTACATCACTCCGGACGCACTTTTGCTGGAAGATGTAGGCCTTAGTGGAAGATACAATCCACAGCCTAAGATGAAAGAAGCATTGGTGAAGAGCCCGTTGGTGAAAAGTTCAATTCCTGAGAAATAATCATCACAGCTTTCTGGGATAATCGGCAGGATCCTAAAAAAACTACTTGAATTATTAAAAAAAGCTAAATAGCAATATGAAACGATGCTCAATCGTTCGTAGCTATTTAGCATAACATTATTATGTTTAACGAGCGTCAGCTCGTTACATAATTTATATTATGTTAAGTAATGAAATCAAAACACTGTCCTATGTGGGTGTTTTGAGGATTTGCATGCATTTGTGAAATCCGGAGGTTTTAGTCTGCTGTGGTGAATGTGCTCTGTTAATTCTTTGCCAGCCTGGATTGTTCCATGTCTTCCATGGCGTCAGTCACCCAGTTGTCGGATAGGACTTCCCGCACATCAAAAATCAAATAGTCATCCAATACTTCTATCTGATAATGATACCGTGTGCGTATGTGAGATCTGGTTGGCACGCAAAACCTGCTGTCAATTACATGTCCTCCCTGCTGGTCTTTAAATTCGTACAAGGTGGCTGTTGGTTGGCTCAAATCGAATCCTTCACGCATCAGTATGTCAGCAAGCGATTTTGCCAGCTCTTTTGATTCTGTGGTTTTCAGTGTGATCACAGCCTCTACGTCTTTCAGGTATTCCAGGTCTACTGTCTTGAAATAAGCCCAACGGGACAATTGATCATTTCCTACCACCAGGCTGTCTACTGTGCAGTTTTTGGGCACTTCATGTGTTACGTCCTTTACCAGCTCAAAACCCAGGTTTTGTGTAAGTTCAAAAATGCACTGGTCTCTTTGTTCGTTTTTATACGTTTCCAGTACTGATAGCAATGATTTAGCAAGTATTGTAATGCTGTCATCCTCTGTAGATTCAGTACACACATCACCATTTTTGGTATTGGCACTGCAGAAAGTGGAAATCAAAAATGTTGCGAAGAAGAGTCCTGCTAATCGGTTCATAATCACTTTGATTTAGATAACAAAAGTGATCCTTCCTGATCATGCCTGCACGAGGATATTACTGAAATGATCGAATACGTGAATTACTTAGTTGCTTGAATTTTCGACACATCTGCACAAATACAAATAATGCAATAAAACTTGCATCAAGCTTATCTGTGATGTGGTCCTTCATTTCTGAAGATATACCATACAAACCAGATGATGGCCACCAGACCCAGCAGCAATAGTGTTATTAATGTCATGGCTTTAAGTTACCACGCTTTTATGATCTCTCTATCCAGTCTACCCTAATTTACCCGCTCCTTTCTTAGGTTCATTTTTGAGTGGTTGGACATATATAAGCCGTTACAGGTATCTGGGTATCCCTAATTGCTTTGAACCCTCCAGCCACGTCCACCAGATTGTGATATCCTCGGGATTTCAGGATCGACGCGGCGATAACAGAGCGGTATCCTCCAGCACAGTGAATATGGTATGTCTTGTCATCCTCAATTTCATCCATGCGTTCACTCAGATAGTCCAATGGAATGTTTATGGCATCTTCCACATGCTCAGCTTCATATTCTCCGGGCTTTCGTACATCCATGATATTGAGCTTGCTTTTTTCCAACTCCTGTTCAAATTCCCTGGCAGAGATTGACTCTATCGTTTGTGTCTCTTTGCCCGCAGACTGCCAGGCCTCTAATCCACCGTCCAGGTATCCAAGTGTGTTGTCATACCCCACACGTGAAAGCCTTGTCACCACTTCTTCTTCACGTCCGGCATCTGAGATAAATATTATGGGCTGCTGCAAGTCCGGAATAAGAGCCCCCACCCATGGTGCAAATCCACCATCGATTCCTATAAAGATGGAATTCGGGATATGCCCGGCGATGAATTTTGACTGATGGCGTGTGTCGAGCACAAGTGCCCCTTCGTGATTGGCCATTGCTTCAAATGTCTCTACATCGAGTGGGACATTTCCTTTTTTTAATACCTTGTCTAGCCCCACAGCTCCTGCCTTATTCATGGCAACATTCTGAGCAAAATATTGTGGTGGAGGCAGCAGGCCATCTGTCACCTCTTTGATAAACTCTTCCTTCGTCATATTGGCTCGCAGCGCATAATTGGTCTTTTTCTGGTTGCCCAGCAGATCCCAGGTTTCCTTGCTCATGTTCTTTCCACAGGCAGAGCCCGCTCCGTGTGCCGGGTAAACGATCACTTCATCAGGAAGGGTCATGATCTTATTCCGAAGACTATCATAGAGCATTCCTGCCAGGTCGTCCTGGGTCATTGTTCCTTTTTGTGCTAAGTCCGGCCTGCCCACATCCCCAATAAACAGGGTGTCACCGCTGAAGATGGCGTGCTCCTTCCCTGCCTCATCAATGAGTAGATAAGTGGAACTCTCGAGCGTGTGACCAGGAGTGTGAAGGACTTTAATCTTCACTTTTCCCAATTCAAAAACTTCTCCATCCTTAGCCTCGTGAAAGTCGAAATTAGCTTTAGCTCCAGGCCCATATACAATCTTTCCCCCAGACTTCTGAGCCAGATCCACATGGCCGGATACAAAATCCGCATGAAAGTGGGTTTCAAAAATATATTTGATTTTTACACCATTTTTTTGAGCTTTCTTCAAATACGGCTCAGACTCCCTCAATGGATCAATAATAGCTGCCTCTCCATCGCTCTCAATAAAATAGGCTCCCTGCGCCAGGCATCCGGTGTATATCTGTTCTATGTTCATAATTTCAACTAATCTATTTGATTCAAATTTACGATGCTTCTTAGCATGAGTTTGTAATATTTGTTACCCTTTTATATTGGTCTGTAGTGTCACTTTTTTAAATGGATCTTTGGTGTTGGTCAGGGCATTGTCCAATGCTTCATTGATACTTAAAAACAGGTTATTTTTTCCTATGGCTTTTGTCAGACCATTTTTTTTCATTGTATCCCTTACCGGCCCTATCACGTCACAAAAAACCAGCCTCACCCCTTTCTGGTTCAGCAAATCCAGAATTTCATGGATTCCTTCGCTGGCGGATGCATCCAGGTGACTCACCGGTCCGGCATCCACGATGATCTCTTTCAGTTTGTCATTTGTGTGAATCAATTTTTGGATGTACTCTTTAATTCCCTGGATGTTGATGAAACTAAGGGGTGCATCGATCCGGATGATGACGAGACCTTCCCATGTTTCCAAATTGGAAAACCGAGTCACATTTCGAAATTCGTGATGTCCTTTGATTCGTCCCAACTGAGCAATATGCGGGTATGCGGCACGATATAGAAAAAGTAATATGGAACTGATGATGCCGGTAACTATACCCGTCACCATTCCGATGTTGAGGGTCACCAGAAAAGTGAGCAGTAGAATCGAAAACTCCTTTTTATTGTGCTTCCAGAGCTTTTTAGCATATGCAAGATCAAACAGATTGCTGACTGCCACTATGATTATCGCAGCGAGAATGGCGTGCGGAAGATAGTAGAATATTGGTGTGAGAAACAGCAGTGTCAGAGCAACAATGGATGCGCTAATCACCGAAGCAAGTGGTGTCCTTGCTCCTGCCTGATCATTGACGGCTGTTCGGGAAAACCCGCCAGTTACAGGGTATGATTGGAAAAGTGATCCGACAAAATTGGCCAGTCCCAATCCGATCAGTTCCTGGTTTGGCAGCACCTTGTGACCCCTTCGTTTAGCTTCGATTGTCTTGGCAATAGAAAAGCCTTCCATGAATGCTACCACTGAAATGGTAAATGCCAGAGGTATTAGTTCGGAATATTTTCCCAAGGATATATCAGGAGTTCTAAAAGTTGGAAGGCCTTTCGGGATGTCTTTTACAATACTGACTCCCAATTGGTTAAGTCCTGTTAGATAAACTACTATGGTAGCGATGGCTACAACTACCAGGGAAGAAGGAATCTTTGGATGAATTTTCTTCAACATCAGCATGACTAGTATACCCCCAACACTGGTCAGCAAGGTTAGTACGTGTGTTTCGCCTAGCTGGCCGAAGGAGTTCATCACTACTTCATAGAATCGATTGCTTGAGGGAATACCCACCCCAAGCAAATATTTGAGTTGGCTTAGCCCGATAATCAATGCTGCTGCTGAAGTGAACCCACTAATAACCGGTTTTGAAAGCAGATTGGCAATGAACCCAAGCTTAAAGGAACCAAGCAGAATCTGAAAGATGCCAGTAAATGTGGCAAGCAGGATGGCGAAAGCAATATAGGTGTCAGTACCTTCTGCTGCTATGAGAGAAACCCCTGCGGCTACCAGCAAGGAATCCATAGCTACGGGACCAACGGAGAGACTTCTAGACGTACCAAAAATAGCATAGATTAC
Source organism: Ekhidna sp. (assembly GCF_040223195.1). Classification (GTDB taxonomy): domain Bacteria; phylum Bacteroidota; class Bacteroidia; order Cytophagales; family Cyclobacteriaceae; genus Ekhidna. Next base: position 168,617 of record NZ_JAVKDX010000017.1, read on the forward strand.
CTGAGGAACAATGGAGGCATACAAACCATAGACTGGCGGTAGCCCCGCAATGAGTGCATAGGCCATTCCCTGAGGAATGAGCATTATACCCACTGTAATTCCTGCGAATAGGTCTCCTTTTAGATCTTCCTTCTTATATCCTGTAAGCCAGTCCAGGATGGGGAAAAGTCGAACCAGGAGATTTTTCATAAGCCTCTAAAATAAAGATTGGAGCAGATACCAAAAGTAACTTTTGTTACCTCAAACAAAAAAAGCCGATCGTTGGATCGGCTTTGGCAATTGATTCATTTACAAATTAATTTCCACCCAGGGCATCAAGTTCATCCTGCATTTTCTCCGCTTTGTCATTCATTTTCAATGATGTGTAGATATATGCAAGTGTTTCTAACACAGTTTGATCTTCACTTTTCAGGCTATAAAGTTTTTCCCAGTACGGAAGTGCCTCTTCTAGTTTCACATTGATTTTCGTGGTTAGCTCCTTGTACTTTGTCTCTTGTTTATAACTTAGGGCGTTTCTTTCCTTTATCAACTCGTTGGCTTCATTGAAGGATGCCACACCAATATTGAAATTTGAGTTGAAATGATTTGGATCGATTTCTAAGGCTTTGTTATAGCTTTCCATTGCTCCTTCCTTTTCTCCCAACTCTTCTTTTAAAACACCCAGGCTAAAAAGTAGGTCAGCATTTTCAGGATCGGCAGTAATTGCGTTTTCCAACTCAGCTTTTGCTTCTTCTGTCCTTTCTAGTTGGATTAGCAAGTTGATTTCATACTTCGCAAAATCAACGTCATTTGGATAGGAAGACTTGGCTTTTCTGATAATTTCAAGCCCTCCTTCGAAATCTTCATTTCTAATTGCATAGTTGTATAACTGAAGAAATATAGTTTTATCTCTACTTCCTGCTTCATACGCCTTGTTAAAATTTTCTTCCGCTTTCTCGTCATTACCTGCTGCTACAGATGCAAAAGCAGCATTAAGAATAGCATTGGTGTCACTTGGATTGATATAAAAAGCAGTCTCAAACTTCTCAGCTGCTGATAGAAAATCTTTTAAATTATAATCCGAAAGAGCATCCGTATAATAATGCGCATACCAGCCTTGAATCTTTGAATCTACATTTTCAACTTGTCCAGTAGTAAAGTCTACAGTGCTAAGTGACTTCTGTTCAGGATCTAGCTCAAGGGCTTTATTAAATGCCTCCAAAGCTTCATCAAGCGCTCCTGGTTCGCTATTGGCTGTATCTAAGGCAGCATAAATTTGACCCCTGTAGTACCAGGTCTTTGGATCATCTTTGGTCTTTTCATGCACGATAGCTTCATCAATGATGGTTTTAGCTTCCGCCAATTCTCCATTTTCCAGAGCCGAAAGTGCCTGATTAATTTTTGGCTTTTTCTGTGAGTACCCCGCTATGCAAACCGCAGCTAGTACTAGAGTTAAAAAAGTTCTCATTATACGTCTGTTAAGTTATTCGTTATCTTTTTTGTTTTCATTTTCAGAGGATGGATCTTCCATGTCAGATTCATCGTTTCCGATATTGGAAATTTTTTCTACAGCGGAGATTTCATCCTCTTCATTTAGTTTAATAAGTCGAACACCTTGAGTTGCTCTTCCCATTACCCTGAGATTGTCTACCGACATTCTTATCGCAATTCCTGACTTATTGATAATCATCAATTCATCGCCATCAATCACATCTTTAATTGCTACCAAGGCACCTGTCTTGTCTGTTACATTGAGGGTTTTTACCCCTTTACCACCTCTTTTGGTGATTCTATAATCTTCCAGATCAGATCGCTTGCCATATCCCTTTTCGGATACAACCAACAGGTTCGATGGGTTCTTATAATCAACACAAACCATACCAACGACAAATTCTTTGCTGGTGATGTTCATTCCACGAACCCCGGAGGCCATCCTTCCCATTGATCTCACGTCGGATTCATGGAAATTAATTGCCCGCCCGGTATTACATGCAATCACAATGTGGTTATCACCATCCGTCAGACGAACGTTAAGTAATTTGTCATCCTCTCGGATCGTGATGGCATTTATACCATTTTTTCTGGGACGGCTATATGCTTCCAATGAGGTTTTCTTGATGATCCCTCTCTTGGTACACATTACCAGGAAGTTGTTATTAATGTAATCCGGATCATCCAGTGTCTTGACGTTGATGACCGATCTTACCTTATCCTCCGATTCAATGTTAATAAGGTTTTGAATCGGGCGTCCTTTGGAGGCTTTGCTTCCTTCCGGTAGCTCCCACACCTTGATCCAGAATACTTTACCGAATTCCGTAAAAATCAATAAATAGTTGTGTGCTGAAGCTATGAAAAGGTGCTCAGTGAAATCATCGTCCTTGGAGGTAGCCGCTCTACTACCTACTCCACCCCTTCCCTGGGTGCGATATTCAGTTAACGGTGTTCGTTTGATATATCCCTGATGTGAGATGGTGATCACCATATCTTCATCTGGAATCATGTCTTCTGCCGTAAACTCGTCTGCACTATGCTCAATATCGGAACGTCTCTCGTCACCATAGCGCTCTTTCATCTCCAGAAGCTCATCCTTGATGATCTGCATTCGCTTGCCTTCATCACCCAAAATCTCATTCAGTTCCTTTATGAGTGCCTGTATCTCTTCGTATTCCTTCTGGATTTTATCTCGCTCAAGGCCGGTCAATCGCTGAAGTCGCATATCCAGAATGGCCTTAGCCTGAATCTCCGAGAGACTGAATTTCTCAATCAACCCAATTCTGGCTTCATCCGGATCCTTAGAAGCACGGATAAGGTTGATAACTTCATCCAGGTTGTCTAATGCGATTAAATAGCCTTCCAGAATATGTGCTCTTCGCTCAGCTTCATCCAGCTCAAATTCGGTTCTTCTAACCACTACCTCGTGCCTGTGCTCAACAAAATGCACAATTAAGTCCTTGAGATTAAGGGTTTTCGGTCTACCCTTTACAAGTGCCACATTATTTACACTGAAAGAAGACTGGAGGGCCGTTTGCTTATATAGATTGTTTAGTACAATGTTTGGAATTGCATCTTTTTTAAGGTCATAGACAACTCTCATCCCTTGCTTATCAGACTCATCACGTATATCCGCAATTCCTTCAATTTTCTTTTCATTAATAAGCGCGGCGGTTTTTTCTATCATAGTGGCCTTATTTACCTGATATGGTATTTCAGTCACAATAATCTGTTCCCTGCCCGTGCTTGTAGTATCAAATTCTGCTTTAGCCCTTAGAACTACCCTTCCCCTTCCAGTTTCGAATGCAGCCCTTACACCTTGGTATCCATAGATGGTTGCGCCAGTTGGAAAATCTGGGGCAGTAACATGCAGCATGAGCTCTTCTATGGTGATTTCTCTATTTTCGATGTAAGCAATGGTGCCATCTACTACCTCAGAAAGGTTGTGTGGTGCCATATTAGTGGCCATCCCTACCGCAATACCACTTGCACCGTTCACCAGCAGGTTAGGAATCTTTGATGGAAGTACACTTGGCTCTTCGGTACTATCATCATAGTTTGGCACATAGTCAACGGTATTTTTTCTGATGTCAGCCAGAAGCTCCTCGGAAATTCTCCTCAAGCGTGCCTCTGTATATCTCATGGCTGCAGGTGAATCCCCATCCACCGAACCGAAGTTACCCTGTCCGTCCACGAGTGGATACCGCATAGACCAGTCCTGAGCCATCCTCACCATCGTATCATATACTGCTGTATCCCCATGAGGGTGGTACTTACCGAGCACATCCCCTACAATCCTTGCACACTTCTTATAGGACTTGTTGTAGTTGACCCCCAACTCATCCATACCGTAAAGAATCCTTCGGTGTACAGGTTTTAAGCCATCTCTTACATCTGGTAAAGCTCTCGAAATGATTACGCTCATCGAATAATCGATGTAAGCACCACGCATCTCTTCTTCAATATTTATTGGGATAATATTCTCTTCGGATGAAGCTAAGTTTTCAATATCTCCGTCTGCCATTTATGCTTATTTGGGTTTGCCAAAAATCAACCCGCAATTTAGCGAAATTTTGGGTGAACCCGATGGTTTTTTACCAACAGAATTCACTTTGTTGAGCCCTGCTAGAGCTTAGTTTTTGGTAGGGTTAAGTTTGCGCTTGTTCTTGTTTTTATAACGCCACAGTTTCCGATGGTTTTCTCCTACTTTGGGATTTTGTCGCTTATGGATTGGTTGCCCTCGCACCTCCATTCTTTTGCCAGTCACAGGATCTGTATAAATATGCTTCAATTGCACATGGTCACTCTTCATGGGTGATCGTGGGATATCCGGGATATTGATGCTGATTCCGGCCTGAATGAAAAAGGTCGGGTACTTGTGCTTTACCGAAGATCCATCCGGAATGGCTATGGTGTATGACTTAAAATCAATACTTGGCTTGATAACTACTCTGAAATATTCGGACCAATTGTTCTCAATACTGATTCCGAAGTTGGTGTAAATGCCTCTGGAGATAGCGCCATTGTTAAACTGCTTGCCTGCGCTGATCCTTCCAAATTGGAGTTCGGCCACAAAATCATAGCTCCAAAACTGATAGAACTTATAGCCTACCATACCAAAAAATCTTGAATAGCGAGTGCGTACTGTGTTGGGTTCATAGTTTCGCACCTGGTCGGTAAATGCTGTAGGCTCCAGCCTACGCAGGAAATGAAATTCATAAGAGTAACCCAATCCTACCCTGAATTTGTCAAAATTGTAATGAAGGGACAAAGTGATTGGAATTCCTCTCGATCCACCTTTAAATCCAAAATCTGTTGTGTCTGTATCAACCAGGAAAGTCTGATCTCCTAACCCCGGATTATACACAGGATTGGATAGATAATCGAATGGTATGGCATAGGGATTTTCCAGGGATGTTTCGAAACCAACCTGGGGGTCGTTTAGCCAATCCGTATACCCGGAAAAAGTGCTACCCAGGTTTTCGATTTCATTGGAGAAGATGAACTGATTGCCAGCATCCTGATAAAAGTACACTCCGCTGAGTTGGTGAGAATAGCTTGTAATCCCGATACCTGTTGTAGCTGTGATGCTGAATTTGTTGAGAAAAACTTTAACAGGATTTCTGTAGATGTCATATTTCTCATAGATATCCTGTGTCATGCCTTTGATTGATGAAAAGCAGAGAATAATCAGAAATCCATATCGTTTGGTAGCGGCGAGCAAATCTTCCCAAATTTACATGGTATCCGTGAGATAGTAGTGACCAAAACCTGTCCAGAGATTTCCCAATATTATTGACCTAATTATTTTGAAAATTATCCTCATTCACTAATCAATTCTGCTAATCTGAAAAAGTAAAGTACTGTATGGAGGTATTGAGGTAACGTAATCAGGAATGATGCCATCTTCGACAAGGTCTCCTGAAATGAAAGCCGGAATCACCAAAGCGCTCTCCCGATACGCCTGAGAGGACGGGATCAAGATCAACGCCTGCTCCCCTGTTTGCATCAGGGATACGCCAAATTCAAAGCCAACTAACAATTCCCTCGGCTGACCGGAACCATAAATCCATTCAAATCCAGAATCTGCGCCAAACGGACTATCATCAATAAATCTTCCAGAATAGTCTACAACGATCGTGTCTCCATTTAATGGTATGGAGCCTGTTCCCACCCTTTGCCTCTTATATGAAATCCCCGAGGCTGAAAACTGCTCCACAGGATCTGTAGGGTTAGCTACCACATCATTCAAATTATTGTCTGATATGTAATCATCGATAGCCGTAATTTCCTGAGCGAATAGGTCATTTTCATTGTGCACCCCCACAAGTTCAATCTGGAGATTGGCAATCAGGTTGGGGTTTATCGCTCCTGAAGTAAGGTCTGCATACGCCTGATCGGGTGGCAAAATGAAATGATAAGTCTCTCCAACCCGCATCTGCGTGACGCTGAAATCCACCCCTATTGGATAGACGGCATTGGCTCCTACCTTGAAGATCAATGAATCGCCATCGGATCGCTGGTGGCTGGCGATGGTATTGCCATTCAAATCCTGAAGTATATAGTAGATAGCAGTCACACTGCCATTTGTGACGGGGGCTCCAGCGGGATTGGTGACTTCCTCATACGCATAAATGCCTGTATTGTCATCCCTGCTTGCAGTAATGTTCATGGTGTCCAGCCATGCCTGGATTTCTTCATCCGCTGAGGTAGTGGTCACGTCATCGCTACCACAAGCAGATATCAGGTAGATAAGTATGAGTATGGCTAACGATCTTTTCACTACTTCCAACAACGTCTTAAGTGAACGAAGATTATTGGAACGTTTTACAAAACATCTGAAAAACCGGCACACGATCAAGTTCCAGTTTTTCTCCAATCAGCAACATCCGCTGGTATTCCTCCTTGCCTACCTTATGATTCTGATTAATGATATCTTCATCGTTTTCCAGGAAGAAGCTGGCGATGAAACGAATGAGCAGGTATGGAGAGTGCAATACTGCCTGCCGATATTCCTGATAGTTGACTTCTCCCTTTTTCTCTACTGGAGCCTGTACCAGTGTATCTAATCCGCAGGTCACTTTGATGGTCTTCTTGAGGACATCCATGAACTTATCAGACCAGTTGTAATAGTTTTTGATCAAAAACTTCATGGCATAAATCACGGGATCCTTTTTCATGAAATAGCCGCCCTTAGATAGCTTCCGGGCTTTTTTGTTGAGCGCCATTTCCTCAAAAAGCGTAATTTTTCCATCTGCCATGGCTATACCAATGGTTGGTGCCATAATGATCAATGAAAAGAAATCATCGTCGCTAATTTCAAGATAAGGTGCCTCTGTTTTAAGGAAATCCCTTTTTAATGTGATAGTAGCCTCCTTTACTTCAGGATACTCCAACATTGACTCAATTTCGTACTCGGTGAACATGCTTAGGGGTTGGTTATTTACAAGCCTCAAAATAAAGCCTTTTAACTAAATAGGGAAAAGTTCTGAGGCAGAACTTAAGAGAATTATTTTCGCAGGAAAGACAATGATATGACAGATAAAAACATTCAACTGGCTATTCAGGTGGTGCCGCTTACACGAGACGATAAAGTGTATGAGAAAATTGATGCTGCCATTGAGGTTATCCAAAACTCTGGCGTGGAATATGTGATTACTCCCATGGAGACTGTCATGAAGGGGCCTTACGACAAACTTCAGGAGGTCGCCAGGGCCGCTCAGCAAGCGGTCATAGATGCCGGATGCGAGGAGATGTTGGTGAACATTAAAATGCACATTCGAACCAAATCTGACGTAACGATGGAAGAAAAAAGGCTGGACAGGTAACCCTTAGAAGGCCACTTTGCTTTCCAGCGACTGGTAGGATTGGAACTGTGTTTTTCCTTTTACACCATTGAAGGTAAAAACCTGTGTTTCTTCGTTTCTGGGCCCCTCAGTTACAAGTTCGATCCTATTTTCTCCTTCTTTCAATGGGACTCGGGTGTAATGGATACTGTGTGGGATAGTTTGCCAGTTACGTGTGTCTGCCTGCTCGGAAGCAAAATTTACAATACCTACCAGAAAGCCGAGTGTTTCATTTTCTTTTCGCACCTGCTTTTCCACAGTCTTCTTAAGAGCAACGCGCAACAATCCCTTGCCCAGTTCTTCCAGCATGCGCTCCCGTAGGGTTTTGAAAGCAATGGCATTGATATCTTCTGCCTTGTCTAAAGGGTGTACCTGACTTCCTGTCTCGAGACGGGCAGAAATAAAGTAGGGCTCGCGCTCTACATATTTTGGAAAGGCGACACGGGTTCCGGTTAAATCAGTGATGCTTGCATTTCCACTTTCATTGGTATCATAAAAAAATGGAAAGTTGAGACCATATTCCTCATTTTGAAAGAAGATCTGTCCCCCATCTCCTTTCACCGCCACAAAGTTTATTGACCATTCGTCCTTTACCGGCGCGAGTCCATTATGCCAGAAGAAAATCAGGTCACCTCCCGCCGGTAAGGCGGCATCATATTCCATCCCAAATGCTTCGCTGTACCGATCCAAATCCTCAGGAAAGCCAGCTAGTGAAGCGGTTCTGAGCAAATCCTTCTTTAGCTGATCCGGCACATTTAGGCCAAACATTTCAGCATATTCATTTTGATAAATCTCCAGGGAATTTCGGTAGGCAATGAATGCATTATTATAATCACCTGCTGCATCATAGATGATACCCATGAGGGTATGCACGAATGCATCCTTCTGGTATTTGTTCTCCGAAATGTACTTATCTCCAAGCTCATATAGCCTTTGGTTAAGCCTTCTGCACTCTACCAATGCAGACTCATAATCATCCATTTTCAGGAAGTTGAGCGCCTTATAATACAGAAGCATCAGATGCTCATGATCTTCACCCGGATACACGATCAGGTTGGGATTCAGGAAATAGGAAGCCGCAAAATTCAGGTAATTGTTGTGATAGTCTTCACCGAAAAGGTAAGCCTGCTCCAGCCAGTTGTTGCTCTCCTGATAATTACCCAGCAGATGCTCCACTACACCCTGGTTGGCATAATATAGAAAACGGGTTTTGCTTTTGCTTGCCTTTTTGTTTTGATCCAGAAGATTTGCCGCTTCCTCTATTTTTCCCTGCTCAAAACTCTTGTTGAATTCATAGTTGAGCTCGTAAAACGAGGCACAGCCTGAAAGTCCTAGCAGGACTACCATCAATATGAGGTGATTCATCCGCATAAGCGTGGTGACAGTGGTTTGGGAAAAGGGTCAGAAACTGACCCTTTTAAAAATGACTATGGACTTTTAGTTCTTGATGTATTTTTTGATCTCCTTGTCACCCAACCACACTTTCTCGTTGGTCTCGATGTTGGTCAGCTCAAGGTTCACTTTGTAGTTCACCACTTTTTCCTTCTTATAAGAATCAGTGACTGCAGTGATCACACCAAACATCATAAAGTCTGCTCCAAGCTCTTTGCCCCACTGAGCCTGAGTTTCAGGAGACGCAAATTCACCTTGCTCAGCTCGTTCCTCTCTGAGTTTTTCACGGAATACAGAGTTGGAAACCACTCTCACGAAACCTGAGTTGATAAACTCTCTTTCAATGTCTTTGATAAATGTCTCGGATTCGATGTGCTCAGCACTCTTATTTTGAACATATCCGACAATTACAACCGGTTTTCTGTCATTTCCAATTCGGAAGTCATTGTGCCATGGTCTTCCCGTCACATCCTGGATCATTTCTTCAGCTACCAGCTTAGAGTCTGTGTCGTTCCACCTACCACTAAGATCTACCTGTTGGTCGGGGTTGATTCGGGTCACTTGTCTGGTGCAGGATGCCAACACGATAACTGCAAGTACTATTGAGGATAATTGAGTGATTCTTTTCATTTTCATTGCTATTTGATAAAACAAAGATAGGTGAACCTACACCTAAAAATCTGCTGAAATCCTGAAATTCAAAAACCTTGCCGATAATGAATTCGGGATCGCTAATTGTGCACCGGTAACATCCTGAATCCAGGAGTATGACAAAGTATTATCTGCTCCAAGCACGTTCAGTACTTCGGCTCTTAACCAAAAGGTTTTCAGATACTTATGATTCTTTAATTCAAATGATTTTGAAAGCCCCAGATCTACTCGATAGTATTCATCACCAGAAAAAATATTTCTTGCATTTATTTCATTGGGTGGCCCCAGCGGATATCCGGATCCAAATACAGTGTTCACATAGACGCGCATCGTTGGGTCATTAGGCAGGTGATCTTCGAAGTAGAAAGCCAGGTTGATTCGCTGATCCAAGGGCCTGCGAATGTACCCTTTCTCATCTTCGGCTATATCTTCCTGCGTATTGAGGATGCCAAGACTAAACCAGGATTGTGTTCCGGGGATAAACTCGCCATTGATTCGAAAATCGAATCCATAGGCAAAAGCCGTGGCGTCATTGTTTGCAAAGTACCGCAGGCGTACATTGTCAATGTCGTATGCAATCACATGATCCAACTTCTTATAATAGGTTTCGAAACTGAACAGGAAGGGTCGATTCCACCAATTGAACACCCGCTCCATGGCAGCAATAATATGGATGGACTGCTGTGCTTTCACATCCTCCCTAATATCACCGGAGCGATCACGAAGCTCCCGATAAAAGGGTGTCTGGCTGTATTTTCCGATTGAAAACCTGAAGGAAGTTTCGTTTTCCCATTTAGGCTTGAAGCGATAGATCAGCCGTGGGCTAACTAATGTTTCTCCGTTGTAGTCCAGATGATTCACCCGTGCACCAACATTTACGGCATGCATGGAGTCTTTCGTAAAAATCGTGGTTTGTAGGTATCCTGTGATGGTGTTTGTCCTTAGCTCAAGGCTATTAAATGCGCTTTCATTCAGGCTTACAAAACCGGCAGAATCCAGAAAGGCATATTCATTGAGCTCATCGTCAATGACGTTCCGATTATAACCTACTCCTGCTTCCAGGATTGACCAATCAGATAGCAGATATTCATTTCTCCATTCTGCATTGTAAATCTGGGCTTCCAGCTTATTTCTACCATAATTGAAGTTTGTACCTATTCCCCGGACAACCACGCATTCATTGAAACTATTGGATCCCGGATTGTTGTCTACATCACATATCCGATAGGCTCCTTCCACATTGTAATTTTCCCTCTCGGAAGCGTACACCCCTGAAACTATCCATCGACTCAAAAACTTGTCTGACCAACGATGAGACAGGTTTATTCCACTCTGATAGGTGTCATAGTCAAGTTCTTCGCGCCCTTCAAAAGCAGTCTGGATTCTAAGATTTTGAGAGACAGATCCAAACTCGGTAGTCTGAGATTCCGGTAACGTCAGGTATCTGTTTCGACCATAGGCCATGAGCCAGTTGAGTTTGGTGCGGTTAATCTGATCACTCCCTTTTCCAGTCAGATCGAATGTGAGCAAAGCCTGTGCATCGGTATAAGATGGTAAATATTGACCGTTGGTTTCTAGTGTATTCAGGAGATAGCGAGAGTCCCTGTGACGTGCACCAAACAGGTACTGTACATCATCATTGATCCGGTTTCCAATGTAAGCCGAACCGCCCAGTAGGCCGACATTTAGCTGCCCTTCGAGTGATTCCGGTTCCTTGTAGTCAATATTTAATGAGGAAGAAAGCTTGTCGCCATATTTGGATTCCCACCCTCCTGCGTAGAAATTGATGTCGCCAACCAGGTCGGGATTTACAAAGCTGAGTCCCTCCTGCCTGCCGGCATTTGAAAGAAACGGGCGATAGACCGGAATGTCATTTACATACACCAGGTTCTCGTCAAAATTCCCACCTCGCACATTATATGCCGATGATAGCTCATTATTGCCAGCAACCCCGGGTAAGGTAAGCAGCACCTTATTGAAGTCTCCGAATGCTGACGGCAGATTCTTGGCTGACTTAGGGTCAATCTTTGTTGCAGGGTTGATCATGTCCCGCTCCCGCTCACCTTCTACCTGCACATCGTCCAGCCGGGTGGCGCTGGGCCGCATGGTGACCGTGAAATCACCGACTCCAGTGGGGATATCAGACAGTTCATACGAACCATATTGGACATGGGAGAAAATGAGGTCATACGTACCGGAATCCAGCTCCAGCATAAAGTAGCCGTCCATATTGGCAATAGTTCCTACAGATCTATCTGATTTTAGGATGACATTGACCGCCGGAATGGGTTCGCCATTTTCGTCCACAATTCTGCCCTCAATGAAATCAGACTGAGCGAATATGAATGAAGGTATTGCAAGAAGCAACGTTAGAATTAACCCCTTCAAAGGACTAGGCTTTTTTGAGATTGGCGATGGTTTGGGCTGGGTCATCAGATTTAAAAACGAAACTTCCGGCCACAAGCATATCTGCACCTGCCTCAAAAAGTTGACCTGCATTCTGATCATTCACTCCCCCATCGATCTCGATGATGATTTCAGGGTTGATCTCATTTACCATCTTTTTCAGCTTCCTCGTTTTTTCAAAGATGGTTTCGATGAACTTCTGACCACCAAAACCCGGATTTACAGACATGAGCAATACCAGATCAACATAAGGTAGAATCTCTTCCAGGGCACTCACCGGCCGATGTGGATTAATAACCACCCCTGCCTTTGCGCCAAGCCTTCTGATCTCGGTAACCGTGCGATGCAGGTGCCTGCAAGCTTCCTCGTGCACCGTGATGATTTCTGCCCCGGCCTTCATGCAGTCTTCCAGGTACGGGTCTGCATGCTCTATCATCAGGTGAAAGTCCATCGGCTTCTTTGCGTGCCTGTGAATGGCTTCACAAACAGGAAAACCAAAAGAAATGTTTGGAACAAAAACTCCATCCATAATGTCAATGTGGATGTAGTCTGCCTGGCTGTTGTTGAGCATCTCTACTTCTGCCTGCACATTTGCAAAATCAGCAGCTAGAAACGAGGGGGCAATTAATCTTTGGGACATTAGAAGTTGAGCAGTTTGACGATCTTTTGATTATTTCCTATTTGCAAGAATAAGAAATAAACTCCTTGTTGACTACCATCAATGTTCAATTCCATGTTTTCTTTGATGTCATTCCTTTTGAATTCCTGATTGAAGATCAATGAACCTTTTGGGTCAAGGATTTTGATCTGCATGCCTTCTTTGAACTCACCATCTGTAATTAGGAACAAGGTATCTCCTCTGAATGGATTGGGATAAAACGTGACTTTGTCTTCCAAAATATCATTCACATTCAGGGCTTTCACATCTTTCGCATAGACGTAATTGGGTACTCCCCATCCCAGTAAAGTGTCCGGTTTATGGTCCTGATGCCCGGAGTTTTTGATGGCGGCAATTACCTCATTGTAAGTCCGCTCCGGATTGGCTTGCCAGATGCATGCAGCAAAGCCAGCAATCAAAGGTGAGGCAAAGCTTGTGCCTCCCCCTCGCTCGATGGCTCCATTTCCCCGCATCACGGCGGTCCCATCGCCAAACGCTGCAATGTCGGGTTTGATACGTCCGTCGGCAGTAGGCCCTATCGAGCTGAATTCTGACCGTTCAAAATTCGGAGTGACGCTCGCAACTGAAAGAATGCGATCTGCATCTGCCGGATGGCTAATTAAGTTTTCCGGTGGATTTCTACGTCCGCTATTCCCGGCGCTTGTCACGATGATCATGCCTTTCCTGGCAGCCATTTCTGCTGCCATTGAGATCACCGCCGTACGTCCATCCAGATCGCTTTTTGAATAATTGTGCTCGGGGATGTCAAAGGTATTGTAGCCCAACGAAGCATTAAGCACATCTGCACCCAGGCTGTCCGCAAACTCTGCGCCCAGCAACCAATTGTATTCTTCCACCCGATCTTCGCTACCGTTTTCTTCCGTGACGCACAAAATGTACTCTGCCTCAGGGGCTATACCGATCAAATCTCCCTCGGGCGATTCATGGTTTGCAGCGATGATGGAGAAAACAGATGTTCCATGATCCCCGTATTGGAAAACATTGCCAGAGTTTCTGACAAAGTCTTTGGTGGCAATGATGCGATCATTTTCCCAGATGTGCTGAAATGGGGAGAATTGGTTTATCCCGGTAAAGCCATTGTCCAGAACTGCTATTCGCATCCCCTGCCCTTTGATATCATCGGTATGCATGTAGAAGGCTCCAAGCATCCCCAGCTGGATATTTGAATCCCCATTTTGAGAGATGGGCGGGTCGAATGAGACCGGATCTGCGGGTATGTTTTGTTCGTAGCTAAGTACCGTGGTGTCGGCAATCAATGCAATGCTGTCAACATATGATAGCTTAGCCACTGCATCTAGCAGCGTGGTGTCCGCATTGACCAGTGCGCCATTCATCCACCGAGAGGTGAAGAACACATCAATCCCTTCATTTCGTAATCCCTGCACATAGCTTGGGTTTACCGGAAGATCCGATTCGTTGATGGCGATCCCCTGCTTCGCCCTTCTATCTATGGCACGCTGTGTAAGAAAGGCACCCGGATTTGAAATGGAGTATGGATAGGCGCTCCCGGATTTATTGGAAAAGTAGATGAAATACCGGTTGACCCGGCTCACTTCTGTATCCTGAGTTTTACCGAGGAAACTCACTGTGATCAAGGCAAGTATGAGTACGTGTCTACTTTTCATTTCCTGTTTCAATTAACATTTGTTTGAGCGATCTCCCACCAATCACTTCCCCCAAATCATCCCCACAATCGCTAGAGGTGCATCTTTTTTGCGTCAGGTAGTCTTTTTCTACCAGTCCAATGCCCCTCACATAGACTTCACTTTTCAGGTCCACGCCGGTTACATTCTCTTCAATATCCTCTATGATCACACGAATGTGATTAGTACCGGAAACTGAGTCAACAATTGATTCACTGAGCGTCTGATAGCGGTATGTATTGGAGCTTCTGCTATTTAAACTATTTCCATCCCATTCTTTCCCTTCGTTTACAGGAAAGGTCAATTTGATCAACGGGATGTTGTTTTCCGTGACAGACAGGTAGTTGGAAGTTCGAACCACTGACCATACTGAGTCACTCTCCCAGTCCTCATTTTCATCCAGTCTCACATCCCTTCGCAGTAAGTAAGTGATTTGATCATTGGAGGGGATTGAATCAAAAATGATTTCCCGAAGCTGAAAAACGGAAGTATCAAATCCGGTCACCAGATACCTGATCTCTTCCACATCATAGATCCGGTATTCACCTACATTCAATGGATAGTAATCATAGCCAAGTGTTTCAGGATTCGCTTCCCGGCTATCGTTGCAGGAAATTGGGAAGGTCAGTAGCATTGTTAAGAACACCCCCATGATGCTGAATCGCTGAACCTTCTCAAGGAAATAATCCCCCTTTGAAGGGGGCAAGGGGGATGTTTGTATTGATCTCATCAATTTTCTCTATTCTGATGAAAGCTTGAGGTAATCCAACCGCCACCAATCACATCGTCTCCTTCATAAAATACGGCAGCTTGCCCTGGCGCAATGGCGCTTACTCCATTTCCAAAGTACACTTTCATGGTATCTCCCACCTGCTCAATAACGGCAGGGTTTCCATTGTCATTGTATCGCACTTTAGTTACAGTGTCCATTCGCTCACCTTCAATGCTGGCATATTTCTGCATGTTCAGCTGCTTTACATACATTCCATCACGACTTAACTCATCGAAAGTACCTAAAACAACCCTGTTCGTATCTTTCTGTATTTCAGTAACATATACCGGATAACCTAAAGCAATACCCAATCCCTTTCGCTGACCTACAGTGTAAAACGGATATCCTTCATGTTGTCCCACCACTTCGCCCGTTCCTTCCAGGATAAATTCCCCGCCAGCCACTTCCTTTTCCAGCTCTGGCACTCTCCTTTTCAGGAATCCACGGTAATCATTGTCTGGCACAAAGCAAATTTCATAAGACTCTGATTTTGATACCAACTCGTAAAACTCGCGCTCCCTCGCCATGTCATAGATTTCCGATTTTTTCAGATGTCCCAGTGGATACTTGGTTCTGCTCAAACTCTCCTGGGAAATACCCCATAGGGCATAGGATTGGTCTTTGTAACCATCCGCCCCTCTGCTTACCACAAACCTGCTATTCTCTTTGCGAATATTAGCATAATGGCCGGTAGCAATAAACTCACAATCCAGCTTATCTGCTCTCCTCAGCAAGGCATCCCATTTGATATGCGTGTTGCACATCACACACGGGTTTGGTGTTCTTCCTGCAATGTATTCATCGGTGAAATAATCGATAACCGCATCTCCAAATTCCTGCCGGATGTCTATGATAAAATGTGGGAAACCGAGATTAACGGCGATGTTTCTCGCGTCGTTGATAGAGTCCAGGCTGCAACAGCCCGTTTCCTTGCTGCTTCCACCGGAGGTCTGATAGTCCCAGGTTTTCATGGTCATGCCTATCACCTCATATCCTTCTTCGTGTAGCATCACTGCAGCCAGTGAGCTATCGATGCCGCCACTCATGGCGACTAAAATTCGTCCTTTTTTACTCATTTGCTTCGTACTTCTGCCGGGTTCACAGCCACGGTTGATACATCAATTCATGCAAAGTTAAGGTGTTGATCAGTTATTTGGTCTATTCTTAATCAATAAACCGTTTAACTAATTAGCCAAACTTAACAACACCCACCCCCATCATAGAAGAAGGTGCTCTCACTTACATAGATGTCTTCATTATTCAACGTGAGCAGGTTTCCTGCTGTCTTATCACAGACAGAAAGTGGCTGGTTGTACATCAGTACATGTCCGGCATGATCATCAAAGTATTCCTGATCTCCAGTGTATATAACCGTCCTACCCGTAAATACACACGGTCCGTCGGCAGGCATGGGATCTTTGATGGCACAGACTTCCACACTTTCAATATGAATCGGTCTATCAGTATCGTAATGCTTTGTATCCAGAATGCGATATGGTCGCCTGGCCCTGATCTCTACAGTACCAAACCCAATATCCGTGATCATGTCCACATACTTTTTCAATGGCAATGCGCCGCTCAGGCACAACCCTCTGAGCTCCGGATCATTCTTCAGGTTTTCAGGCATTTCGTCTTCGCTGACCGGATCTGAGAGGACTAACCTGCCGTGAGGTTTGAGTACGCGATACATTTCACTCAATGCAGTCTTAAGGTCTTCTTCTTTGAAGATATTAAAGAGGCAATTTTGTGCTGCCACGTCAATTGTCCCATCTTCTACCGGAAGGTTTAGCGCATCCCCCTTTCTCAGGCTTACATATTCAGACTTAAACCAGGGGTTCAGCCCCTCAGCTTCTTTGAAGTTTCTGGCAGATGCTTCTAACATTTCATCCACCACATCTACTCCAACCACACCGTCCTTCTGCCTGCTGAAGTAAGCGAACTGGAGTAATTCCATTCCACCACCTACACCGACATAAAGAATTTTTGGATTGTTTACCAGGTCTCGTGGATGCACCGTGCTCCCGCATCCGTAGTTCATTTGTTGCATGATTTTGGGGATGTCTAACCCCGGGAAAGCCCAAATAGGCGTAGTGGTGCAGCACAACCCCACATCCGGTGTTTCAGCTGCTCTTTTGTAGATGTCTTTGGTAATATCTAAGTATGTTTCCATCAGGTAAGTTTGATAAATGCCGAGCGAAAATAGCTTAATTCATTTACGATAGGATCGTATCATTTGGACTTATAAACCCTTTTGTCTTTTCAAAAACTTTTCGAATCTGTTCCAGCATAAAATGGTTTGCTCAAAACAGGAGAAAAATTCCATTTGTTTCACTCAGAAGGTTTTCTTTGCAGTCCAATTCTTTTAAGCCAATGGGACTAAAAACGTTTGTCAAAATCAGCAATATCAATAACCTATCCGATGCGCGGTATTGTGCCGGCATGATGGTGGATGTACTGGGTTTTAATATTGATCCGTCTTCCCAAGCAAGGGTGAGCGAAAGTGATTTTGCTGAAATAACCGAATGGGTGGCGGGCGTAGGATTTGCGGGAGAGTTTCAACGTGCCTCGCTTGAGCAAATCAAGACGGCTATTAAGAATTACCCTGTGGATTATATTCAAATAGCTGATTTGGATCTTGTGGAAGGCGTGAACCTGCTGGGCAAACCAATCATCTTCCAATTATCCATTCATAGCGGTGAAGACCTGGATACCTTAAAATCAAATTTGAGCTATCTGGATGAGTTGGTGAAGATGGTCTGTATTAAGTCCGGCAATCCTGAACTGTTTGATGAGTTGGATGCGCAAATCGGTTACTATAATGGCAACCTCAAATTGCTGAAAGGCTATGGTATTTCTACTGATCCTGCCCTTGCCAAGTTCCCGGGATTGGAACTGGAGGCTACCGAGGAAGAACGACCAGGATTTAAGGATTACGGGCAAATCATGGATGTGCTGGAAGTAATCGAGGAAGACTAAGCTTTTGGCAATTGAATATGAAAGGTAGTCCCACTCCTCAATTCAGTATCAAATGACACCTTACCTCCCATTCGCTCAGTGAACAATTTGACAATGGAAAGCCCCAGGCCGATGGATAATTCCCCTTTGGTAGGCCTGGCGCTCAGGCGCTGATACTTTCTGAAAATCCTCTTCTTATCATCCTCTGACAAACCCGGCCCCTGGTCTTTCACAGATATCTGTACCATCTCACTCCGGGGTTCCGTGGATATTACTACCCTGCTGCTTTCATTGCTATACTTGATTGCGTTCGAGATCAGATTATCTATCACCTGAAGGGTGTACACTTTGTCGGCCTTTACGGTTAAGCTCGATGCTTCGTCCATCTCCAATGCGATTGACTTGTCATCGGCTCGTTGCTGATTCTCATGCACGGATTGCCGGATCACTTCCAGTATATCGAATTCTTCGATTTTGAGATTATGCTTTCCGGTTTCTATGGCATCCACATCCAGAATCTTATTGATGAGCCCTTGCATCTTTTCTGACGACTGGTGCATGAACCCCAAAATCTTCTCTCCCTCCTCACTCAAGTTTTCTTTGGCCTTTAGCATGTCTGCCCCGCCGGACAAAGTAGATAGTGGCGCCCGTAAATCATGAGCAAGTACCTGTATCAGGTTATTCTTTTCTTCATTGAGGTTGCGGAGCTGATTGTTGGTTTCCTCAACCAACCTTTGCTGCTCCAGCAGCTGGCTGGTGTTTTTGGATTTGACCCTGTAGAGCGCATACACCAACATAAGCACCACGGCGATTACCACTATAATCGCGATGAGAATGATGCTGAGCTTGTCCGCATCCTTATCCCGCTGTGCCGCTTCCAAAAGGCGCTCATACTGTGCCTCCTTTTCCCTGTTGGAGAGCACAATTTCCTCTAGTGGCCCAATCTCGGCAGATTTGGAAATCCTGTTGATTATCTCACTTGCATTTTCTCCAAGGTATTTTGTAATGATCCTCGCACGATCTTCCAGAAACCGGGCGCTATTGAAATAATCGTTGACAGGCTTAATCCAATCGCTGTTTTTTGGAAAAATCATCGCCAGCCCTTCCAGCTTTACCGGGAAAAAGAACTGACGTTTCACATTGACGTTGTTATCAACGGCGACTAAAAAATTGGCAATATCCACATATCCGAAACTGTTTCCCTTTCCATCTATTTGGTCTAAAATATTGCCGCTGTTTGTGGCATATTCAATATTGAAATCAACTCCCAGGTTATCCTTCAATCTATTGAGTGCCTCAATCAGCGTGGTGTTTCTGATCGATACAGCCGTTTTTCCTTCCAGCACTTTGCTCAGCTGATACTCCGAAAGTGCCACAGGAATGTCCGCACTGGATACCAGCACGGCAATGTCGGCCATGTATGGCTCAGTAAAATTGAAGGACTGCTGTCGTTGTGGGGTTATGGATAACGATGATGCACCAAAAGTGCCACCCTCTCCAACCCGCACCAACTCCATCACCTCTTCAAAGCTCTTCGTTTCGATCCATTGAAGCTCCAGCTCCACACCATACATGGATTCGAGGTAGGAGGCAAATGAAAGTGCCAAATCATGCTCTATTCCATCTATGATATCCAAGGAATTTCCGATGATGACGTTATTGGGATACCAATAGAATTTGACCGTCCCTTTCTTATTCTTCAGAATTTTTTGCCATGAATCACCATTCGCAGACAGATGGCTCCCGGCAAGGACTAACAAGATTGCAAGAAATAATCTCGGCATAGTGGCGGTTCTTAGCATTTCAAAAATAGATTAGAATATATAAACCTTTGTAATCAAGTGACTTAAGTTTGACGCTGAACTTTAAATCTTCGATGAATCTCGAATCCTTTTCTGCCCTCGACTTTGAAACGGCCACCTGGAATCCGGCAAGCATTTGCCAGGTGGGAATTGTGAGGGTAGAAAATGGTGAAATAGCGGAGCAGGTAAATCGATTGGTGCAGCCCCCGCGAAATGAGTATTTCTACAAGAACATAGAAGTACACGGGATCAAACCCGAAGACACGCTGGATTCACCACCCTTTGAAGAGGTGTGGTTTGACATCCGGCATCTGATAGAAGATCAGGTGGTGGTGGCTCACAATGCGGCTTTTGATGTGAATTGCCTGCAAAATGCACTGGCATATTATGACATAGCCCAGCCGCACTTTGAGGTGCGATGCACACGGATTATTTATCGCAGGGGCCTGGCCTACCTGAGCAAGAAGTACAAAATCCCTCTTCAGCACCATGATGCGCTCAGCGATGCAAATGCATGTGCTCAATTGTACCTCAAGCACCTGAAAAGGCAAGCACTTCCTAAAACAGGCTCGCTCTTTTAGCTTTTCCAGCTTTCCACGATTCCCGGGTCCACCACTTCCCTCCCGTTTTTCTCACGCATGGGCGCTGGCACGCTGGCTTTTATTTGCTCATTTAGGACGTCAAAGAGGTGTTCTTTGCCGGTGAGTTTGCGGGTGACAAACCCCACCTCCCGGACCTTATTCTCCAGCTTGATCAGATTTTGCTCCTGGCGGGTATCCAGGCTTAGGGTGGTCAGCTCCGGCAAGATGGTCGCACCCCCTTTATGATCAACCATCCGGATCAGGGAATCAATGGAGCTGCAGTGATACGTCAGGTGGGCATCCTCCTTTTTGCCCCTGAACGAGCAGATGTCATTGACCTGGTCGCGAAAGCAGTTACCTTCCTCCAGCAGCCAGAGGTCATTCATATCAATGTTGGACACTTTGAGCGATCTCACACCATCCTCAGGATGGTTTTTGTAAAGGAAAAAGGACTCATAGAAGAGCGGCGTAACCACTATTCCCTGCCGATCGATCGGTGTGGAAATGATGCCACCATCCAGATCGCCAAGCCGGATTTTCTGAAGCACCTCTTCGGTGAGCAATTCAAAAACTTCCAGCTTTAATTCGGGGTATTTTTGCAGGAGCGGATCAATAAACAAGGGTACCAGGTAGGGCGATAAGGTAGGGATGATCCCCAACTTTAAAACGCCCCCATACTGACTCCCAAGGGTCATGGCGTATTCCTTGAGCTGCTTGCCGGCCATCACGATCTCCCCGGCTTTCAGGAGAAACTTCAGGCCCTGCTCAGTGGGTGATATCCGCGCCTTGGAGCGATCAAACAAAGCAATACCGATCTCGTTTTCCAGGTTCTTTATCTGAAGGCTGAGGGCAGGTTGTGTCACATTCAGGACCTTGGAGGCCTTGGTGAATGAGCCGAGGCGTTCCAGGGTGAGGGCATATTCCAGTTGATGCAGGTTCATAAGGATCTATTATGCTATTTAAAGAATGATAAAAATAGCATATGAATCCTAAAGGATCATTCTGCCCCCTGCTGCATTTGAGCGGCTAAGCCCTTAGACCATTCAATGAGCAGGTCGCGCTGCTCCTGTGTGAGCTTTGCTTCCGGGTGCATGGGTTGGTAAGACTCCAGCGGCATCTCCCCTTCTCCCACCTCTTCGGCAATTTCCTTAAGCTTATGCACCTTCCTGCGCTTTTCAAAATTGGCCCACTCGGAAAAGTTTAGCTCGTCCCGGCCATGCTCGATGTGCTCAAAAACCCACCAGGAAACAGGCGTAACCCAGGTATACCACGGATACTTTGTTTCCATCGAATGGCAATCATAGCAGGCTGTTCGCATGATGTTTTTGACCTGATCCGGGGCTTCCACATGGAGGAAAATATCATCTGGATTGTCGAATCGAACCTCTGGCTCTGACCCACGAAAAAATTGCAGGACGATTACACAAACAACCAGCAGGAGTAGGATTTTCTTTATCATTTATTCTTCTTTAAAACCGGGCCTAAAATACAAAATCAAACCGAAACAGGTTCCCTTGAGGATCACGCAAATCGAAACTTCATGTACTTGATCTTCTCCCCTTTTTCGGTCCAGATTTTCTCATACTTGGTTTTGATGCCGTGGTGCTCTTCCCACAGTGGGGAATTGTACAGGTCAAAGGTGAACTCATGGTCGCGGATGTCAAACGCTGTGAGCACCTGAAGGGTGTATTCAAACAATTCGGTGTTGTCTGTCTTGAACCGAAACCAGCCCTCAGGCTTCAGGATCTGTCGGTACTTTTCCATGAAGCTTTTATTGGACAGCCTGTGCTTCTCGTCCCGGTCTTTGGGCCGGGGATCGGGGAAGGTGAGCCAAATCTCATCCACTTCATTTTGATCAAAAGCGCTCAATATCTCAATGATATGTATGCGCAAAAAAGCCACGTTATTCAGGTTATTTGCCAGTGCATATTGGCTGCCTTTCCACACCCTGTCCCCTTTTATATCAATGCCCACAAAGTTTTTGTCCGGAAATTCCTCGGCAAGAGAAAGGGTATATTCCCCCCACCCGCAGGCCAGCTCTATCACCAGCTCATGATCATTCCCAAAGAAGGTGCTCCACTTTCCGTGGATGGTCTCAAAAATTTCTTTTCCCGGCTCAATGACATTTTTACTTGCCATATTTTCGGAAAACTTCGTTAACTTATTTTTCTTAGCCAAAGTAATTACCAGTTCAAACAAAAAACTATGAAAGCGATCTCACTTCTAACCACCCTATGCCTTTTTACCTTTTGTGCTTTCTCTCAGGAAGATGAAGCCAGTGTAGTGAAAGCCGTGGATGACCTTACCATCAAATGGGATGCTGAAGCAGAAATGCTGCAAACTTATGAAGGGTTGGGCAACTTTTGCGGGGAATCCCAGTACAGAAAGAAAATCATTGACATGCTGGATGAAATTCACCATTACGACACGCTCCTGTATGGAATAGTGACCCGGAAATTTGCCGCGAATGAAGACGCAGAAGCCAAGCTGACGCTGGACGATATCCAGACGCTGGAAAGCGAGTACACCACCAAGGCCTTCCGTCGGTTTATTCACCAGGAATGCAACACCTACAACGACATAGAAAAGAACCTGGGTGCTGCGGGCGGAAAGGAATACAAGCAGGAAGTAAAAGCACTGGAAACCGAACTGAAGAAATACGTGATTGAGGTGACCAAGCAGATAGACCTGATAGATGAGCATGTGCATCACCTGCACTTGGGTGAGGATTAATAGTTTCAGGTGACTGAAAATTGAGTAAGAAGCTGTCTCAAAAGTGTCATTCTGAACGAATGTGAAGAATCTTTGAATTTTTAAATACGTGAATATCAATCATGCTAGCGCGCGTTTGCAACGCGTGCTTCTAATCTAATAGCTCAACATCCAACAACCCCTTGTGACCGCAATAATCACGCGCTGAACTATATAAATAGTGCTCCGCCTCATCAACCAGCTCTGACTCCACAGGATTGTTATGTATATAGGCTAACTTCTGATCCAGAAACCCGTTCGTTTCGATTTCTTTCGGTTGGTTGCCATCTTGCCAAACTTTATAGTTACTGATGCGCTTCAAATCCTGCCCTGCTTTCCTGAAAGCTTTTAGCAGCCACTCTCTTCTACTTTCATTTATTTGCTCAAGTTCTGCAACAATCGCTTTAGATGTATACTTCTTAAAATCTCTGAAGATTTCTGATAGTTTTTGATCTTTGCTACTGACGATCATGTGCAAGTGGCTGGGCATTAAGCACCAGGCATGAATAGACAAGCCTTTTTCTTTCTAACAATGCTTAAGTGAATTAATCACTACATGCCTTAACTCTTTACGAGTGAAAAGGTCAATCCAATGAACCACCGTGCATGTGACAAAATATAGCCCTTCTTGATTGCCAAACTTGTATTTCTCAGACATGACCTAAAGATAGAACTTCTGTTGCACGCGTTGCAAACGCGCGCTAGCGGTGTAACGATTTCTTAGCATATTTTGATCTGTTTTCGATCTCTTCACTTTATTCCTCAATCCTTCCCTGCCTGCCGCCAGCTTACAGCTCGTACCTATAATGGCTCATTACACCGAAACAACCTAAAAAGTCTCGCCGCTCTTGTATAGATTCGATGCATAAAGTCTAATGAATCGTGCTGATAACCGATACCATACGCAAGTGGATGCTATTCTTCTACCTGATGGATGCCAACAAAGATGGCGTGCTGGAGCCCAGGGATTTTGATGAACTGCTTGAGCGTCTTTACCAAACCCGCAAGGGCCTCTTCAACCCGGCAGAGAAAAGGTACCTGAGGTACATGACCATCAAAAACTTTGACCGGCTGCTCATGGAGTCTGAAGGGAAAGGGCGAAAAATCACCATACACGAATGGATCCGGATCATTAAGCGCTCCAATGAAGGGCGGGAAAAATCATATTTTATTCGGTGGTTTTCTGCCTCGGTGGTTCGGTTCCTCTTTGATCTGTGCGATCACAACAAAGACGGCTTCATTGATTTTGATGAGTTTGAAACGCTCTATCAAATCCTGGGGCTCAACAGAGGGTCCATCATCCATGCGTTTAAAGAGCTGGATATCAACCGGGACGGGAGGTTGAGCAAATCAGAAATGTATGACGCCATCAATGAATACTTCTCTTCCAGCAATGCCACCATCCACAATAGCATCTTCGGGCAGCTGCAATACATCAATGCGGACTACATGCGCAAGCTGGTGACCGGGTAAAGGGAATGAACAGCCTTTTTTATTTTCAATCTCAGAGTCCTAATTAATGCTAGCCATGAGGCAATTCTTTCTTTTCATTCGAGAGTTGACTCACAATGTTTTGATATTTAGATAATCTTACTATCTTTGTAAGATAATCTTACAATTATGATATTAGATATTAAAACTGTAGAGAGGGAGTTGGTTTCTTCAATAGATGAAATCAAAAAGAAATTTAAGCTTGATCACACGATCAATGGAGACTTTATTCCCGGGGCATGTGGTATTCAGAGCCAAATCTTGCTTACGGTAATGGGAAGGATTGCGACTAGACTAGATATTCACATTCCTGACAATTGTTACATATTTCATGACCGCAACAATCGACAACAACTTTCGATCAGAGGTGCAGCTAAGAAACTTTTAACTGTTGTAAAGAATGGAAAATAAACAAACGTTATCCGATAAAGAACAAATTGCACTTCGTCTAAAGCAGGCTCGTAATCAGGCTGGTTTGTCGCAAGACCAGGCGGCTGCTCTAATGAAAATTCCAAGACCTGCCATTTCTGAAATTGAATCCGCAAAACGCAAGGTGACATTGCAAGAGGCTATTCAATTCGCAGATATATACAGAGTTGATAAATCGTGGCTCCTTCTCGAAGATGAAGATCAGGACACGGTTCAAGAAGCGCAAAAAAAGCTAGCCGCGAGGGAGTTAAGTAAGCTTGACCCTGAAGAATTTCAAAAGGTAATGGATTTGCTAAAAATGATTCGTAAATAGTTATTGATTATGAACCACCAACTATTTACAGATGCCATAAGGGAGGCTGATAGAGTAAGAATGGAATTAGGTTTATCAATATATGAGCCACTCAATATTTATGATATATGCAAAAGTCTGGGAATCGATGTTCGTTTTGTGAACGTCAATATGGAAGGTATGTATTCTGATCAAGGTCATCATCCTACTATTCTCCTTTCAAACCAACGACCATTACCAAGAAGGAACTATTCCTGTGCACATGAATTGGGTCATCATAGATTCGGACATGGTACACGCGTTGACATGATGACCGACGAAGAGCGAGCGAATGCTTCTTATAATAATGAGGAAATTTTAGTTGATTCTTTTGCGGGAGCACTTCTCATGCCCTTGGCAGGTCTACAAGCCGAGTTTATCCAAAGAGGCAAAGATCCAAAGAAGAGTAGCCCTTTGGACTTCATGATTATCGCCTCGATATTCGGGGTTGGATATGGAACCATAGTAACTCATTGTAGAATAAATGGATTAATTGGTTTTGACAGAGAAAAAACTTTGCTTAAACACAGCCCAGCAAAAATTTTGAAGGGATTACTCGGAAAATCTCAACCTACTCACTACAAAATCTTGGATGAATTCGGTACTGGCATCCCCATTGATTTAGAAGTTTCCAATTTACTGATTCTCCCGACTGGATATGAAGCAGAGTGTGATCATTTAGTAAAAATAGGAGAAGTAGGAATAAGTAGTGTTTTTAAAGCGGTATACGGGGGAATTACCAGATTAAATAATGAAAGTTTAAAAACTGGGTGTTTCGTCAGAATACAAAATAAAAATTATGTGGGGTTGGCAGAATATCGTCATTTAGAAAACAAAGAAATATGAGTAAATCATCAATTATTATTGAAGAAACTAATCTGTCCGTGGCATGGTGTAAAACAGTCAATAACATCTTATCGAGTTCAGGAACAAATGAGATTACGCCTTTATTAATATCTCTAACGGGATTTGATGAAAATGAGGAAGTAAGGCAAACTCTTGATAAAAGTCTTAAAAAAAATGGACAGAATCCCATAACAACTGTTGCCGAAACAATTTTTCCTGATTCTTTATATAGATACCTCGATGAAGATAGGTTTGAACTCTATAAAGAGTATACCAAGAACCTTCCACGAATAATGAAAATTGACCAAAGCAATCGAAAAGGAACTTACTTCGGAAGATTAATTTCTTATGGGAATGAAAGCGGAGTAAATCAACTTGAAATAATAATTAGCTCAGTGAATAAAATTGATGGTGTCAAGAGGAGATCAAAACTACAAGCCTCTGTTTTTGATCCAACCTTGGATCATATCAATTCAGCGTATCAAGGTTTTCCTTGCCTTCAACACGTTACATTTTACAAGTCGGATACAGGAGGTATTATTTTGAATAGCTTTTATGCAATTCAACTTCTATATCGGAAAGCATATGGAAACTGGTTGGGGTTGGTCAATTTGGGAAAATTTATTGCAAAGGAAACTGGTTGCGAATTGGATCAAGTTAATTGCTTCATAGGTATTGAAAAATTGGAAATTGCTAAAAGTGAGGCGAAAAAGCTTTTAGAAGAAACAGAGTTAGAGCTAAGTATCTGAGAATGGATATGATAAAAAATTCTAAAAAGGTCGCGCATGTTGCTCAAGTTGAGATTCATACTCCATTGTATCCAGCGCAGATAACGGAAGTTTATGATAGTTATTGGAGGTTTGCTGCGTTGAGGCAGGATGCCTTTTTTAATCGACTAAGAAACAAGCCATATCCATGGTCCAATGATACAATCATTACTAAATATCGATTTACGAATGTTTACAGAGCATCGGATCGAGTAAGTCAATATTTAATCCGAAATGTTATTTACAATAATGAATTCCCAAACTCTCCGAAGGAGGTTCTTTTTAGAATTCTTCTGTTCAAGCTATTCAACAAAATTGAAACTTGGGAGCTATTAAGAGAAAGAATTGGACTTCTGACATTTGAAGATTATTGTTTTTCGCTGTTCGATGATATTCTGACTGATGCCCTAATTCACAAAAAAAAGATCTATTCCGCAGCTTACATAATGCCGTCTGGCAGATCAACCTTTGGTTTTGAACGCAAACATTCAAATCATTTGAAGCTAATCGAGTTAATGGTTAGCGAGGATACTCACTTAAAACTACAAGATGCTAATAGGATGCAACAGGCTTTTGAAATAATAAAGAGCTTTCCTGGATTAGGCGATTTCTTGGCATATCAACTTTTAATAGATATTAATTACTCTCCCATTATTGATTTTTCAGAATCTGAATTTGTAGTACCAGGGCCAGGCGCCAAAGGTGGGATAAGTAAATGTTTTAGTGATAAAGCTGGTCTCAGTGATGTGGAGGTAATAAAGCTCATGACTGACAGGCAAGAACTGGAATTTGAAAGACTAGGGCTCAAATTCAACACTCTGTGGGGTCGACCATTACAGCTAATAGATTGTCAAAATATCTTTTGTGAAGTTGATAAGTATGCCAGAGTAAAACACCCAGAAATAAAAGGAAATAGTGATAGGTCGAAAATAAAACAGTCCTATAGAGTAAACTCTAAAGCATTAAGATTTTGGTTCCCTCCAAAATGGGGAATTAATGAAAATATTGAAAAGGAAGGTCATTTAGAAACATTTAAATAAAGGCATATGGCTTATTTAGGATCAGAGAAATTAAAAAAATTAATTGAATCTAAAAATATCATCAGCCCCACACCTGATTCGTCAAAATTGTCTGCAAAGATCAAGCATGGAGCATATGAATTATCGCTCGGTGATGAGGTGTTTGAGACAGATTCAGTTGACGGTAAGAGAAGAGAACTTACAAAGAAAAAAGAACAGGTTGTTATAAACCCTGGTCAATTTGTCCTACTACTAACTGAAGAAAGTATTCGAGTCCCCAAGGATAAAATTGCCTTTATTTCAATTAAGGCCGGTATTAAACTTAGAGGTTTGATAAATGTTTCTGGCTTCCATGTTGATCCAGGATTTGAAGGAAAGTTAGTTTTCTCAGTTTATAATGCTGGTTCAGGTCCAATTTCTCTTGAGAGAGGATCGCAGTATTTTCTTATCTGGTTTGCTGAATTAGATGTTCCCAAAAGTGATACAGATCAATACAATGGTAAACATCAAGGATTGGACAGTATTCCACTCGATTATATCGATCATCTTAACCTAAGTGAACTTGCCTCCCCAAACGTATTGCTTGAAAAGATTAATAAAAATTATCAAGACCTAGACACAAAAGCCACTAAAAATTATCAAGATTTAGATGCAAAAGCTACATCAAGAAATTATATCTATCGAACAGGCTTAGGAATAATTATAGTTATTGGTTTTAACTTGTTTTTGGAGTGGGGCATCTATGCAAGGGGATTAAAAGATGGCAATAATGACAAGGCTGAACTGATAGAAATGGAGGCTACTCTTAATGGGCTACTTAAGCATAAGAAAGAGTTATTACTGCAAATTGATAGCTTGGAGAAAAAGAAGGAACGAATTTTGAATGAACCCACAACAAAAAACGGAAATGAAAAAAACTGACACTTTTTTTGATTCAGATTTTGATCCAATGGAGCAGTTTCCTAGAAAATTCAGTGTGGATTTTGAATCGATAATTGTTGGATCAAAAACAAAGACAAGAGTTTCCATTAATGGAATCCAATCAGGTGATCTGATTGATGACAACTCAAAAGAAAAGGACGGATATAGGTTCCACGATGTATTTCACTATACATATGCTGCCCTCTTAGGCTGGTCTCCTTGTACCAGATCTCTTATGAAACGAAAGCGCAAAAGTGTTCCACTTATTGACGAAACAGAGGATGGAGCTCGTGCAACAATAACAGAGGAAGCAATATCCCTGATGGTTTTTAATAAAGCCCGGAAAAGGCGATTATTTGAAGACCAAACTCGGTTGGAGGAATCACTACTTGATGAAATAAAAGAAATGACTTCTCCATTTGAGGTGAGTATAAAATCTAAAAAAGATTGGGAAAAAGCCATTCTTAAAGGATACTCGCTATTTCGAGATTTATGTTCAAATAATGGAGGAAGAGTTCATTATGACATGATTGAAGGCACAGCTCAATTCGAAAGGAGAAATGTCTAGGATCATTGGAATAGGATGCGATATAACTTCTCACGAAGTAACCGACAAATTAAATTGGAATTCTGACAAAAGAGTCCTTGAAAGGATATTCTCTAAGAATGAGATCGACCTTTACGAGGAAAACAGCAGCATCACATTTCTATGCGGCAGGTTTGCTGCAAAAGAGGCTCTTCTAAAATCAATAGGCACTGGTATGGAAGATGGGATTTCCTTGAGAGATATTGTAATTCTTAGACTTCCGAACGGACAGCCAACGATTGAAGTTACTGGCAGAGTTAAGGAAATAGCCGATAGTCTTGGAATAAATAACTGGCAGGTAAGTATTAGTCATTCAGATAAATCATCTATTGCATTCGTTATAGCGCATGGTTGACAAAATGAAAGCTTCCACCAGCTTTGACACGTAACTTCCATCCACCCAAAACCCCTCATATGGGCTTAAACAACGATTCTTACCTACTTAAAAAACCCTCAGCCTCGGTTCGTGTCCTCACGAATCGATCGCTTCAATGGTTTGTGAAAACCACGGAGGGGAAATTATAAAATAGTGCATTAAACCTACCTTTCGGAAAGTTTGAAACTTTCCGAAAGCTTTCTCCCCGCTCAGAGTCACCATGGGGTTGGTGGAATAAGTAGAGCGAACTCTGAGAAGCATGATATCTAAAGATCCCAGAAACTGGCTGGGAATTGGGTGCGGTTAATTTCGTTGATTTTCAAGTGCCATCACCTCCCTCCTCAAATGCATCTGAGAAGTTAGAAGCGCTCTATCAAAAAGTACTTATATGGTCTTAAAGGGCGTTTTTTAGGTGTGCTCAGAAACCACGTGTGATTGAGGACGAAACCACGTGTGGTTCTGAGAGTGATCACGCCTTCTTGTTTTTGGGGTGTCAGATGGGGGCTTAAAGTCCTTCAATTTCAGCCACCACAAAGGTGCTGCCGGTAATCAGGATCAGGTCATCGGGCCCTGCCTTTTCCTTTGCCTGCTTGATGGCTTCATTCACCTCCCTGAAGCACTCCCCCTCTTTTCCGTTCATCACGCCCTGTATGGCCAGCTCCTCCACCGGAAGGGCGCGCGGCACAGAAGATTGGGTCCAGTACAGACGGGCATTGGAGGGGAACGTTTGGAAGATGGGGTTCAGGTCTTTGTCCTTTACCGTGCCAAACACGAGGAGGATAGTCCCTGTGCATAAGCTATCCATCTGACTAAAAAGCACACGCAATCCTTCGGTATTGTGGCTTACGTCAGCGATGGTAAGTGGGCGCTCAGAGAGCACCTGCAGGCGGCCTTTCAGTCCGGTGAGCGCATTGAGGTGGTCCAATCCGTCCAAAATGTCTGCCTCGGTAATTTTCCACCCTTTCCTGATCAGCTCCCCAATGGTCGCATAGATCCCCGAAAAGTTCTTTACCAGGTAGTTTGGGACGAGGGTTTTGGGCTTCCACTCTTTGGGCGGGGCATAGATCATCGGTGCTTCTTCCTGTCTCGCTTTTTCTTCAAATACAGGTTGGGTTTCCGGCATCAACTCCCCGATCACCACAGGGATGCCGTGCTTGATGATTCCGGCTTTCTCGAAAGCGATTTTCGCCAGGGTGTCCCCCAGCATGTCCGTATGGTCCAGCCCGATATTGGTGATGAGGCAGGCTTCCGGGGTGATTACGTTGGTGCTGTCTAGCCGGCCACCGAGCCCTGTTTCTATCACGGCAATATCCACCTTTTGCGCAGCAAAGTATTCGAAGGCCATCGCCACAGTGATCTCAAAGAAGGACGGATTGATTGCCTCAATCGCGGGCTTGATCCGCTCCACGAAATCAATGACAAACTCCCTGGAAACCTCCGATCCATTGATCCGGATTCGTTCGGTGAAGCTTTTGAGGTGCGGCGAAGTATACAAGCCGGTCTTGTAGCCGGCTGTTTGTAGCACGGCCGCTATGCCATGGGCCGAGGTGCCTTTTCCATTGGTTCCGGCGATGTGTACACTTTTGAAATCACGGTGTGGATTGCCCAGGAAATCAAGCAATTGGATGGTATTGGTGAGGTCTTTTTTGTAGGCCACCTTCCCTACCCGCTGATACATGGGCAACCGGGTAAAAAGATACCCGAGTGTCTCGTCGTACGTCATTTGGACTTGATAATGAAGGTAATGGTTCCGGTGGATTGAGGGGCAACCTTATAGTCTGAGGTCTTACTAAATGTAAGCTTTTGAACGGCTTGTTTGTATTTTAACTCTACGGCAGGAGATACGGTAGAGGTGATGGTTTCAATTTTAACGAGGTATCCGTCCTGATCCACCACGATCCTGTACACAATCTTTCCAGACTGATCTGACGTGTCATCGGGCTTGGGCTTGGAATCCCATATCCACCCTGATAGAGCCAGATTAGCTCCCTCAGCATCACCGGTGTTGTTTCCCTGGCTGCCATAGATCGCACGCTGATCCACGGTGGGTTCCTCTTCTTCGCCCTCAGAAGGGTTGTCACTGGTCTTGTCTGCATCCGTTTCGGATGATTTCATCACCGCCCTGGAGTCTACTTCCTGCTTCACTTCTGCGGGTTTGGTCTCGGTGGCTTTGCTTTCTTCCACTTTCACGGGGCTCTCCACCTGGGATTTTGTTACGGGTTGTTCCGTCACAGTCTGCTCCTGAGATTCCACGGATTTTTCTGTGGTGGTCGATTGGGTTTCTTCGGCCTGCTCGTCCACCTCTTCTTCAGGTGCCTGCCTGGAGGGTGTGGATCGGGCCGGTGCACCGGCTGAGGTGGTGAACCCAAGCTCTATGCCATACTCAGGAATGGGCGGAAAGGGCTCTTTCCAGGCCACAATGAAATAGAAAAGAATCAGGAGAAGGAGCTGAACACCGACAGATGTCAGCCACCCGATCCGCTTATTTCGTTCATCTTTTTTTTCTCTCTCGTCCATTATTCCGGTTTCGTTGCGATCGAAACTTTAGCTTTTAATGCGGTGGCAATACCTGCTACTTCCACCAGCCGCTCCACCGGCACGGCAGCATCGCAGTGCAAAACCACTATGCCTTCTTTTCCGGTGAGGTTATTCTTTAAAACAGATTGAAGGGACGATCTGTTCACCTGCTGGTTGTTTACAAAATAGCGCAGGTCCTTGGTGATGGTCACACTCACTTTCTGCATCACAATTTCTGACGACCTGGAAGAAGGCAAATTGACCGGCAGCCCGGACGGGGTAATAAAAGAGGCGGTCAGCATAAAGAAGATTAGCAAAAGGAAGATTACATCCGTCATTGATGACATGCTAAAGCTGGCATTGACCTTATGTTTAGATTTTAGATCCATACGATAATTTGAGGCTATATGGCCTACTTTTTAGGTTCCTGAAGGAGATCAATGAAATCTATCACATTGGATTCCATAGTGTGGATCAACTTCCCTACTTTGGATACGAGGTAGTTGTATCCCAGATAGGCTAAAATGCCCACAAACAACCCTGCTGCGGTTGTAATCATGGCCTCATAGATGCCTGAAGAAAGGAGCTTTGGGCTCACGGCCCCCTCTTCCTGCGCAATGGCGATGAATGCCTGTATCATCCCGGTAACAGTGCCCAGGAAACCGATCATCGGTGCGGCACCTGAAATGGTGGCCAGCAAATTCAGGTTTTTTTCCAGCCGGTAGATTTCAAGCTTACCCACATTTTCGATGCTTACTTCAATATTCTTCAGTGGATTTCCGATCCTGCTTATCCCTTTTTCGATCATGCGCGCCACGGGGGTATCGGTCTTCCCACATAGCATCAGCGCACCGCTGATGTCGCCGGAAATAACCAACGACCGGATTTGATCTTTGAAAGACTCGGGGGTTTTGGATGCCGCACTAAGGGTGCGGGTGCGCTCCACAAAGATGTAGATTGCCACCATCCACAATAGCAAAATGGGGATCATCATGTAGCCCCCATTCGTTAGTAATTCCAGCAATGAAATTGATTCTTCTGATTCCAGACCCTCCATTAGAGGATCTTGCATAACACTAATAAGCATATGTTCTTTTTATCTTGAGTTAAACGAATGACGCATAGCCATTCAAACAGACTGAACGTAATAATCGAAAGATTAGTGCTCTTTAGTATCTCAGAATCCAAATATCGTTTCCAAACTCTGACTTGAATCCGTCGATTGCCCGCTGGGCTTCCGCCAGTGATCCATATCCCGCAATGGCCACCCTATGAGTCACCGCTTTTCCGAATGGAGGAATCACAGATGGGCTTTTGCCCGCTGCAGAAAGTTCATTGGCAAAATCAATCGCCATGTCCCGGTCAAGGAAACTGCCGATGATGATGTACATGTTCCCTGTTCTGTCCGTGAGCTCATTTACAGTGCCCGGATTTGAAGCAACAGCCTTGGGTTTCGTTGCAGCAGGTTTCTTAGCTGCGGGAGTTGTTTTAGGTTGATTGTTTGCAGGCTTAGCGGCCTGGGTCTGTGTATTGTTTTCTGCCTCCTTTGGAGTTTCCTCCGTAGTTTCTTCTGGTGTGGTCTCGGCAGGCTTTTCTGTCTCGGGCTTGGTGGTCTTTTCAGCCACAGGCTTCTTCTCGCCCTCTTCACCGCCACCCATTGGAGATAAAAACCAGAATGCCGCACCCAGCGATGCAAATATGATTACGCCGAATATCACCACTTTGGCAAACTTGCCCTTGCTCTGTGCAGGCGCATCCGTATCATCCGACTCAAAAGAAGTCATGTCAGACATATCCTCTTCTGTTTCCATGAGTTCTTTCTCAAACTGAGCAAACTCATCCTCATCCAATACGTCACTGTCAAATACAGAATCTGAGATATCGTCCATGTCATCGTCATCGCCAGACGCATCAAAATCGTCAAACGATTCCTCTTCATAAAAATCATCTACATCCTCAGTCTCAGCCTCATCTGATGTCTCTTCTTTCATGGATGCTGCCAACTCTTCATCGGAAATCTGATCAGGGATTTCCTCGTCATCTTCGTCTTCCATCCCTTCCATATCTCCCAAATCATCCATGTCGATATCGTCCATATCCCCTATGTCTTCCATATCCATGTCATCCATGTCGTCCATCGAATCACTATCAAAGACAGAGTCATCATCGCTGCTTGCTTCTACGGTTTCCTCTTCCGGTTCGGCAGGGGTTTCTTCTGAAGCGGTTTTTTCGGTATCGCTAGAATCGTCATCATCCAACGCTTCGTAATCCAACTCTGGCAGACCGAAATCCTCATCATCCCCGAAGAAGTCGTCTTGTTCTTTGTCTTTGTTTTTATCGTCGTTAGCCATAGGTATCTTTTATTGACCGAACCAAGATAAAATAAAATTAATTATTAGGAAATATTGGGATCAGAAACGGTACTGACCACCAATCTTGAAAGCGAGTCCTCGGATCGGGTACCCCAAATATCGTTCGTATTCATTATTAAGCAAATTATTTACGTCAATGAATGCTGAGGCCCTCTGTGTAATTAGGTATTTAGCCCCAATGCCGATATCCGTAAATGCTGGGAGTTTCACGTATCCAAAGTCCACATTGGCGGGTGCCCTGATGCCGCCAATGGTTGTCAAATGAGCGGAAACGATGAGTTTTTCCTGAATATTGTGACTGGTGTATGCTTCGAAAACAAACGATGGCCTGTGCCACGGACGATCCAGTGATTCCACCGAATAGCCATTGATTTGAAGCTTGGCTCCATACGTACTGGTGGTGGTAGGCATGTAGGAAATGCCCGATTCCAGCGTGAGTATATTCACATTTTCTGTGTCATACGAAAGGATGTATCGGGAAGAATCGGATACTGATGGGGTATAAAACGGCAGCCCTTTCGTACTTGAATTGGTAATACTAGCCTCAAAAAGCATGTTTTTGATCGGTGATCCTTTGATGCCGCCACCAAACTTTGTGGTGTACTCCGTGTGCGTGATAGCAAGGGAATCGTCCAGAAATTCGTTCTCATCCAGTAGCTGACTCAGCCCATTCCAGGATTGGCCGCCGGAAAACAAACCGAAGACTGTCCACTTATCCGAAAGGTCGTATTCGGCACTGATGTTGGGATAAAAGCCTGTTTTTGATCCACTACCTACTTTTCCTGACGAAATCATGAAGCCAGCGGTGATGGATAGGTTCTCCCTGTAATGCGTCACCCATGGATTGACATTCAACAAGGAACGGTCGTATGATAGTCCTCCGTCATAAGAAGAAACGTTTCCCTCCAGTTCAAAGCCGGTAGTAAAGGCCTCATCGATCTTGTAGCTAAAATTTCCGGTTGTGTTGAATACAGACTCTTTATTTAAATCTGTTCCCCCATCTATGCGCTGATTGCTCAAACCAAATGAGGGGCGAATCTCATAGCTCACTTCCTCACTTTGCCCGGATAGGGATACGCCCAAATTGAATTGATCATATAGCACTTCCTCTACTACCGTATCATAGCCGGTGTTTTGTCTGTCGGCGTTTCCGTAGAAGTTGTATTGTCTGTGTTGAAATGAAATGGAGGGCTTGATGACGATCGAACCCGTAGTGTAGCTTCCGCCTAAATCAACTCCTCCCAGCCTGTTGCCACTGTTTTCATCATTGACCGGTCCGCTCTTGAAGCTTTCGTAAAACAACTTCGTGTTTGTGGAAAATCCTCCAAAAGTTTTGAACAATCCGGCCTCCAGAAGTGGGGAGCCATAGTTTCCGTATCCCAGCTTGACGTAATTCTGATATTCCTCAATGGGATATGGATCCTGCACAAACTGGTATGGGACATCTGATTTGTAATCCGGCCATTCGAAGGATGGCTCCTGCACATTAAACTGCACATTGATCGGATCATTTTGGAAAGATTTGGGCTCACTTTTTAAGAAGATTTTGTCTGCCTGCGGCAAAGTGATTTTCTTGTCCTTTTCAATGACCACCTCTCCGGAAACGACCTGGCCGGTTTTAGTTGAGTCACTTTGCGCGTGAGCACCAAAACACAAAAAGGAAATCAATCCTATATATATATATGCTCTCATCTTAGTTTCCTGTTTGGGTTGAATCCACACTTGCCGCCTGTTGCTCTATTTCGTTCAATAGTTTCTGAGATTCAGACTTAACATCCTCATTATTAGAATGCTGAATGATTGACCTTAAAGTTGCCTTCGCCTGAAATAATTCTTCTTTGGCGATGTAATTCTTTGCAATGAGCAAATAAGACCGGTCTACCCAGATGGTGTAGCTGCCGAAGTTTGTATTCAGATCAAAGAGCAGGTCGAGCGACTTCTCATATTCTTCCTGCTGGTAGGATATCAGCCCTAAATAGTAATTGGCTTCTGCAGCAAAAACATCCTTGCCGGTGCTCAGGGCTTTAAAATTCTGAGCAGCCTGCTCCGGATTGTCTAGCGCCATCCAGCTTCTTGCTTTGAGTAGAAGTGCCTCCTGCTCACCATTGATGGGCTTCCAGTCAGCCTGGAGGATCTGATTGGCCATAGCAATTACTTCATCATGGCTGCCGCTCGCAAAATACATCGTCATCAGTCCCTGGCGGGCGTTGTAGGTGTCTTTTGGTGTTAAATTGAGGCTGATCAGCAGCCGGTAGGCTTCCTCAGACTCTTCTTTATTGCCCAGCTGTCTGTTGATCTCTCCCAGCCTGCTGAGGATCCGTCCTGTCAGCGCATTTCTTATGTATTTCAATTCATCAAATACCGGCTTTGCTTTCGCATAGTCATTCATCCGGTAGTAGGAATCCCCCAGGTAGTAGCTGGCCTCTGTGCGATTGCCGCTGCGTGGATAGTCATCCAGGTATTTATCAAATGCCTTTGCTGCTTCTACGTAAGAAAAGTCGAAATAGCGTCTTTTCGCAGCTTCAAATTCGATGAGCTCCAGGCTTCCACTTTCCGGATTGGCCTGCTTGTAGCTGGCGATGTATTTATCCAGGTTATTCACCGAAACGCCGGCCTGCTGAAGCTCCTGAAGACCCAGAATGGCATTCAGGGCAATTTCATTGTTGAGGTGATCGGTCAGGATCGTTTCGTAATCCGCCTTAGCCCCTTCTAGCTGACCCAGGTTCTTTTTGCAAATTCCGCGGTTCAATAGGGATTCCACTACCTCACTGCTTGTGGGAAATGACTGAATCACCCGAGAAAAGTAAGGTTCGGCATCTTTGAAGTCCGCAGCTTCAAACTCAATCATGCCTGCCTGAAAAAGGGCGTTTGCACCGTAGCGGGTGTCAGAGAAGATCGATCTGAAGTTCGAAATAGCCTCCTGGCCTTTTCCGATGTTTTTCAATGTTACCCCCTTTTGAAAGGTCAAATACGGGGACGTTAGCTGAGTGCTCAATTGATCATAGATACTAAAAGCTTCCTGATAACTTTTGGTAGCATACAGGCAATCTGCCAGGCGAACGCTAGCATCATTCTTAAGGTTCGCTTTATCTGAGTTTCTGGCCTTTCTGAAATAAGGAACCGCCTCCCCATATTGCTGTTTATTGTAGTAAGCATAGCCCAGCCCATAGTTTGATACAGGATCAAGGGTAGATTGGCTTTTGTAAAAGGTGATGGCCTGATCATAGCTATTTGATCTGAGCGCAATTTCCCCCAAATGGTAGTTTGCCAGATTCTTTAGCTGCTGATCGGGTGTGTATTTGAGGCTTACCCTGAACCATTTGTCTGCCTCAGTGAATTCGCCATCATTGAAAAGTAATTGGGCTTTTTGAAACGTTACCTTTTGATAAACATTCTTTTGCGTCTCATTGCTGATTCCGTTTCGATTCAGGTGCTCTATGGCCAGATCATAGTTGGATGTGCGCAGATATGATTGCACGATCAAATCCTGGATGGCTCCCGTCCGCTTTCCTTCTTTGAATGCGGTGAGGTAATCATTGCTGTAATTGATTGCCTCAGAATAGAATCCAAGTCGGGCATTTATATGTGCTACCTCATAGAGTGACTCTTCCTTGATCGTTTCGTTCTCAGAAGTGGAAGCTTCTATATAGGCTGTCAGGGCTTTTTCAAACTCCTTCTTTTTGACATATAATCTCCCGAGTTGGAATGCGCTAAGCTGCGCATACTCACCGCCCTGAATACCTGATTGGGTCAGAAATGCAATGGCTTTTTCTTCATTGCCGATTTTGAATTTGGAAACCCCGGCCTGGTAATACAATGCCGCAGAGGGTTTGCCCGGGTGAACCTCAATGGCTTTTTCAAAGAAAGCATCCGCTTTGGCTTTATCATTCTTTAAAGCATATGCTTCGCCAACCAGCTGATAGAATCCTGAGTTGGTGATGGATCTTTCTTCCGAAAGCTCATTTTGGGCCAGCGCAATGACAGCATCGATCTCTCCTTTCTCCAATTGAATCTTAGCAATGAAAAACCTGGATGAATTGCCGTACTCTTCGGAATTCTTCACCCGATTGAATCCTGCCAGTGCCCCGTCGTTATCACCCAAATGATAATCGGTATAAGCTGTGTAGTAATTCAGCTTGCTTTCTTCGCTAAAATCACTATTTCGTGCAAACTCAAAGAGGTTCTTAGCGTCCTGATACTTTTCATTTCCCAACTCATGGATCCCATAGATAAGGCCATAGGATGCGCGATCTCTTCTCGTGAGATCATTGGGTGAAATGGATGAGAGGTACTGGCGGCTTTTGACGGAATCCCCGTCATAGAAGTAGTATTCCCCGAGGTGGTAGCTGGCTAGTGGATTTATCGGGTGCTTGGGGTTTGTTTCCAACCATCGCTCTACTGCTTCAGGCTTTTTTTTCCCGGTTTTCAATTCGCTTAATAGGAGAATGATTTCCTCGTCTGACGATCGGGAGGTTTTAGGTTCGATTTCGCTGATGACATTCTGATATTTTCTGGCCTGAAAATTTTCGAATGAACTCAGCTCAACAAAGTCCTCGCTGCGAACGGCGTTTTGAGCCAGCGAGTAATGGGTGATAGTCACCAGAAGAAAGAAATATTTTCTCAATGTAGAAACGTTTTTGACCAACAAGAGCAACGAATAAATGATACGAAATTGTGTCAATTCATCAATTTGTATACCAATTCTGTTAAAACAGGGCCATCCTTTTTGGTGGCAAAGCCAATCCCCTTTGATTGCATATCTGCCTCATGCAGATACTTAATGTTCTCAACCACTTTCCCCACCGGATAATTCCGTGCTGCCTGTAAATATTCTTTCACGAAAAATGGATTCACGCCGATGGCAGAGGCAACCCCTTTTTCACTCTTGTCACTGGAATGGTGGATGAGCAATAGCTTGCTGAAATAAGAGAAAAGACTGTAGATCGTAAGCACCAATGGATTATTGCCCGGATTGGCAGCAAAGTAATCCGCAATCTTATGAGCCTTCTGTTTATTCATCATGCTCAGTGCTTTTTGCAGCTCAAAGATGTTGTAATCCTTGCTGATGCCTACATATCGCTGAACCATGGCAGCATCAATCTCCCCCTGATCTTTGATGTTGAGTAGTAATTTTTCAATCTCATTGGCCAGCCGCTGTAGGTTATTTCCAATATTTTCAGAAAGCATCATCACCGCTCCGTCATTGATCTTCACGCCTTTAGACTTACAGTAGCCTCTGATCCAGTCAGGTATCTGATTATCATACAGTTTTTTGGCGTTGAGGAATATGGAATTTTTCTCGATGATCTTTCCAAGTCTGGTCCGCTTATCTATGGACTTGTATTTATATCCAAAAACAAGAATGGTACTCGGGAGTGGATTTTCCAGGTAATTGATCACCAGCGTTTGCTTATCCTCCTTCGTCCAATCCTTCATTTCCTGCGCCTCTTTCACAATCACCACCTGCCGGTCTCCCATCATGGGGTATCTGCGTGCGGCACCAATGACATCTACCAGCATGGTGTCCTTTCCGTAGAGAATCACCTGATTAAAGCTGCGTTGAGTTTCATCTAAAGCGGTATTTTCAATTTTATTAATAATGTCGTCGATGTAAAACGTCTCCTCCCCCTGTAGAAAGTAGACCGGAGCAAAAGACCCCCCCTGTATGTTCTTTAGGATTTCGGTGTAATCGGATGCCATATTTTCCAAAGGTAAGGGCTACCTTAGATAATTGTAATGAGGAAATTTCTATTTCTTTTTTTAATCATTGGCCACTACATATTCCTGCACGCTCAGGAAGCCCGGGTGGATAGTCTCAAAGAGGCTCTGAGTAAGTATGAGCGTGTTGACACAACCTATATAAACCTGTTGAATGATCTTGCCTTTCAGCTCATTCTCTCCGATCAGCAGCAATCCATTTCCTATATCAATGAGGCACTTGCGGCTGCCAAAGAATTGAACTATGAGCGTGGAATTATCCGGGCCATAACTCTTAAAGGCAATAGTTTTTTGGTAGTAGGGTTACCAGATCAGGCACTTTCCTATTACCTGGAAGCACTTTCCTTTGATGTGGCTAAATATACCATGGACTATGTAGGAATCACCAACAATATCGGTGAGGTGTATCGCAGAAAGAAGGTGTATGATTCCAGCATTAAATATTTCAATAAGGCTCTAAATATCGCTATCGATCGGATTGATGGTTATCGTCCGACCATCATCTACTCGAACCTAGGCGAAGTGTGTTTAATGCAGGAAGACATTGAAAAAGCTAAGGAGTACTTCTCATTGTGCCTTGAAAATGCGCTTGAAACCAATGATTTCCGGGCGATCGGATATGGATATCATGGCCTGGCCGAATGTGCTTTTACG
Source organism: Ekhidna sp. (assembly GCF_040223195.1). GTDB lineage: Bacteria > Bacteroidota > Bacteroidia > Cytophagales > Cyclobacteriaceae > Ekhidna. The sequence continues at coordinate 209,592 of NZ_JAVKDX010000017.1, forward strand.
GAAAGTAATACTTCCCGGGCCATCGATTTAATGCGGAAATCCATTGAAGGGCGACAAAGGGCAGATCATCAACGAGGGCTCATGCAATCCTATCTCCAGTTGGGAGCATATTTCAATGCTGACCAAAATACGGATAGCACTCTCTTTTACTGGAACAAGGCGGAAACCCTTTCCAAACAAAACCAAGCAAATGACCTGCTCAACCAGGCATACGATAACCTCTACTCATTCTATTTATCAAACAGGGAAATTGAAAAAGCTGCTGAGTATCTGGAAAAACACAAACACCTGGGAGACAGTCTGAGAAACGCCGAGTTTATTTCTAATGTGGATAAAATGAAAACGGCACTAAAATCAGAACTAGTTATAGCCGAGAATGAGCTACTCAAACAGCAGCAACAGCAGAAGGACTCTGAGCAGGATGCTAAATTGATCGTGGTGGTTCTCGCGTTTTTGATCGTGCTGGGACTGGCAGTGACTACCTATCAGTTTAGAAAGAGACAAAAGGCCATTTTTGAAGCAGAAATTGAATCTACTTTCACAAGGACACTTTTAACACTATCCAGGGAGCTAAACCGAGTTGATCTCAACCTCTCCCATTTCATACGGGAGTTGCTGGCTATATCAAGAGATGTACTGGATTGCGACAGGGCTTCCTATTGGGTGCTTGATGCGGAAAAACAAGTCATATATCTCCATACTATAGAGCAGCGTGGAGGATTATTGAAGATCCCTCCCGCTGAATTTCGGAAAGAACAATTCCCAAGCTTTCTGGATGAATTTCTTCAGAACAGAACGCTGGCGGTCTCCCGGCTGAGTGAAGACTCGCGGTTGACCGATATCTATAACAATTATTTTAAGCCTGCTCAGATTGAATCCATACTAAATGCACCCATTCTTATAGACGGCAAGTTTGTTGGGTTTATTTCTTATGCTATGACTTACAATAAAATTAGGGATTGGGATGTGCAGGAACAGCGATATGTAGGATCCCTTGCCGATTTGATTGTTGCCGCTATTGCAAAGAATAGGAACAATGTGCTGCAAAAGGAAAAGGAAGAGCTGATTCAGAAATTGAGAATTAGGAATAAAAGCCTTCAGGAATTCAATAGTGTGATAAGTCATAACCTTCGGGAACCTCTCACTCAGATCATTGGTTTTTCGGAATTGCTTGGAAATACAGAGCAACAGGGAGTGTCAGGCGAGATAGTGGAGAAAATCTCAGATGCCTCCAACCGAATCGATCGGGTGATCAAGGAGTTGAGCATCGTATTAAATGAGAATGACCCCACGCCTGCTGACTTTAGATTTGTGTCTTTAGAGAAGGTGGTAAAGGAAGTCCTCGACCTGCTAAAAACCGAAATCAAAGCGAATCATATCTCCGTCGTTCAGCATTTCAAGGTCAAAAAGATCAAGACCTACCGCCCTTATTTATATGATGCCATTTTTCATCTCATTTCCAACAGCATCAAGTTTTCAGTGCCCGGAAAAAATCCTCAAATCAAAATTGAAAGCTATCAAACCGAGACGCACAACATCATACGGATATCAGATAATGGCCGGGGTTTTGACCTGGCCAAATTTGGAGACAAAATTTTCAAAATGTACCAGCGCTATCATTTGGATACGGAAGGCAGAGGTATAGGCTTATTCATTGTAAAGAACAGGGTAATATCTATCAATGGATTGATTGAGGCAGAAAGTGAAGAGGGCGTGGGCTCATCATTTACCATTCACTTCCAGAGAAAATCCATCAAAGTCAATTAAAATAGCTGGATACTAGTTCATTGAGCATATCTACAGAAAGTGGCTTGGATTTGTAGTCCATCACATTGGCCTTCTCTTCAGCCAGTTGCTTATCTGCAGGGTTAATGGAGGACGTGAGTATCACAATCTTGTTGGATGGTGCCCCGTTCATTGCCTGATAGTGATCAAGAAACTGCCACCCATTCATCACAGGCATATTCACATCAAGAAGTACCAGAGCCTCATCTTCCTCAGAGGCACTTTGCCTGAAAAAAACAAGCGCAGCTTCCGCAGAGTCGAAAGTCAATACTTCGTCTACAAGCTTGGAACGCTCAATTATAAGTTTGTTGAGATAATTAGTCGTAGCATCATCATCAATCAACACGATTCTCTTCATGGTATTCTCCATTTGCCGGCAGGAAATATATCAGTACAATATTATTCATTTTCAGGATTTATCAAAGTGGTACTTGCTATTTTGATTATTCCATTTAGTCATTTTTTTGACCGATTAGCATGAATTAACATCTAGTATCCATAAGACTATCTAAATTGCAATACCTAATTAAATTAATATTATGAGAAAATTCCAACTATTGTTCGCAGCATTTGCTGTAATCACTTTATCCTATGCTAGTGCTCAGGATGTAACAGTCGATGAGATCATCGACGGGTATTTCGAAAGTACCGGTGGTAAAGATGCCTGGAGAAATCTGAAAGGTATGAAAATTTCAGCCAAAGTAAATCAGGGGGGAATGGAGATTCCGCTGGAAATTGTGCAGTTGGCTGATGGTAAGCAATACACCAAGATCACCTTCCAGGGAATGGAGATCAAGCAAGGTGTATTCGACGGTGAGACGATGTGGAGCACAAACTTTCAGTCGATGAAGGCAGAAAAAGCTGACACAGAGACTACTGAAAACTCCAAACTAGATATGAATGATTTTCCTGATTCATTTCTTGACTACAAAGACAAAGGGTATACTGCCGAGCTATTAGGTACAGAAACTATTGACGGAGCTGAAACTTACAAAGTGAAGCTTACGAAAGAACCTAGAATGCTGGATGGCAAAGAAGTGGAAGATGTTTCTTTCTACTATTTCGATGCAGAATCATTTGTCCCTCTGGCTGTAGATCAGGAAATAAAAGCTGGTCCGCAGGCAGGCGCAATTGGCCGCTCTACCATGAGTGATTACCAAGAAGTAGAAGGCTTGTATTTCCCTTTCTCTATGACCCAGGGAATTAAGGATGGTCCGTCCCAGCCATTGATGATTGAATCTATTGAGGTGAATCCAGAGATTGATGCCGCAGCTTTTGCATTTCCGGCAGAGCAGGCTTCTCCAACTGGTAACTAATCAAAGCGCTCTGATCAGATGAAAAGGATATTAATAGCTCTTGTGGCTCTGGGGATTTTTACGTCCCTGGAGGCTCAAGAAGAAATAGTACTCTCCGGAGATGAACTCTTTGGAGACCTGAGGGCACGTCACATAGGCCCTGCCCTAATGAGTGGTCGGGTAATCGACCTTGAGGGCCACCCTACCAATGATCGAATCGTCTATGTTGGTTCGGCAGGCGGAGGCGTATGGAAGTCTACAAATGGTGGAGCTTCCTTTCAGCCAATTTTTGATGACTATGTACAGTCCATCGGGAAAGTGAAATTAGACCCCAAAGACCCTGACAATGTGATCTGGGTAGGTACTGGTGAAATCTGGACTCGAAACAGTGTGTCAGTTGGTGACGGCCTTTATAAGTCTATAGATGGTGGTGTAAACTGGAAAAAGATGGGCTTTGACAAGTCAGAGCGTATCAGCAGCATTGAAATACACCCAGAAAATACCAACATCATGTATGTGGGCGTGCTTGGAGCACTTTGGAGCGATAGTGAAGAGCGAGGAGTGTATAAATCTGAGGATGGTGGACAAACCTGGAATAAGGTGCTATATATAGACCAGACCACAGGTTGCGGGGATGTGATCATGGATCCAAATGATCCAAATACACTCTATGCCTCTATGTGGGAATTCCGAAGGACCGGATGGTCATTCAATTCGGGGGGAACGAAAAGTGCGCTTTATAAATCTACTGACGGAGGAAAAACCTGGAACAAAATCCATAACGGATTTCCTACCGGTAAGCTGGGACGAATTGCCGTCGCTGTAGCCCCTTCAGACAGCAACATTCTTTATGCAGTTTTGGAAACACAGGATGAGAATAAAAGAGGATTATATAAAAGCTCTGATGCTGGCAAAAGCTGGACACACTTAAACAGCGATTTCGGGCTGGTAGTGAGACCGTTCTACTTTTCTAGAATTGTGATTGACCCTAAGAACCCCGATGTGGTAGTAAAAGCAGGCCTGTTTGGTTCCATCAGTAGAGATGGTGGTAAAACATTTAAAGGTCTTGGCAACATGCATGCCGATATCCATGACATTCTGTTTGACATCAAAAATTCTGACAGAATGTATGTAGGAACTGACGGTGGAGTCTACAGAACCTGGGATGGTGGCACCACCATGGAAATTGTGGCGAACCTTCCAATCTCACAATTCTACCAAATCAGCGTTGATAACAACGAACCTTACAATGTATATGGCGGCCTTCAGGACAATGGCTCGTGGTACGGCCCTTCTTCTTCGCCGGGAGGTGTAGAAGCCAGGGATTGGAACGTGGTAGGTTATGGTGATGGATTTCGCGTGCTGAAGCACCCATCCAAACCCATCCTTTATTCTGAGATGCAGGGTGCAGAAAATGTGTGGAGATATGACATGGAAACCATGTCAACCAAAACAGTGCAGCCCCTCCAGACAAAAGGTGAAGAGAAGCTACGATTCAACTGGAATGCTCCTATGGCCGTGAGCGAAGCTCAGCCAGACAGATTTTACATGGGCAGCCAATACCTGCACAGATCGGAAGATATGGGCGGAACCTGGGAGGTGATTTCCCCAGATCTAACCACGAACAATAAGGCTAAGCAAAACCAGGAAGACTCTGGTGGTATCTCAAAAGATAACTCAGGAGCAGAGAATCACTGTACCGTTTTCACTATTGCCGAGTCCCCTCTCAATGAAAATGTGATTTGGGTAGGTACGGATGACGGAAACATCCAGGTGACCAAAGACGGGGGCAAAAGCTGGACAAATACCACAGCAAACCTTCCTGCGAATGTGCCGGACAATACCTGGGTATATCACATCGAAGCGAGTGTGCATGGAGAAGGTACGGCGTATGCGGTATTGGAAGGCCACACTACTGGGGATATGAATCCATATGCTTTCAAAACCACGGATTATGGCCAAACATGGAAATCGATAACTACGGATCAGATCTACGGGTTTGCAAGAAACATTCAGGAAGATTATGTAAACGAAGACCTCCTATTCTTGGGTACGGAATTCGGACTTTACATCACCGTAGATGGCGGTAAAAACTGGAATCAGTTTACCAATAATATGCCTCCTGTGGCGGTTCACTTTGTGGATTTGCAAAAGAAGACCAATGACATTGTGATGGGTACACACGGCCGTGGGGTGATCATCATCGATGATATCAGCCCACTGAGAGGAATCACTCAGGAGGTATTGGCCAAAGATGTTCACTTTTTTGAAAGCGAGCCTGCAATCATTGAAGAGACCAGTCCATTTGGCGGCACAGCCACTGAGATGGAATTTGTTGGGTCAAATGGCTCCAATGATGTGAAGATCACTTATTACCTGAAGAAGAAACACATCTTCGGAAAAATGAACATGGAGGTTCAGGATGAATCTGGAAGAACGCTGACAGAGATCACTCCAGGGAAATCCAAGGGGATCAACGTAGTGACCTGGAATGGCTTGATTCGCCCTCCTAAACTTGCAAAAGGCAAATCCTTTGCTTTTGGGGGATTCACCTCTCCCAGGATGCCTGCCGGGACGTACAAGGTAGTGATGCAAAAAGGAAAAGATACCTATGAGACTTCTGTCACATTGGTAAATGATCCAAAATCAAACATCACTCAGGAGGAGCGTAAAGCAAATCAGGAAGCGGTAATTAAGTTGTACAATATGTCTGAGCAGCTGGCCTACATGGTTTATCAGATCGATGAAATACTGGCGAAAGCTGAAGAGGTAAAAGCTAATGGAGGATCCAAATCTGCTGATGCGGTGATCAAAGAATTGAATGATCTAAAAGAGACATTGGTGGTAACTACCGGTGATAACTATGTAGCTTCTGCGGAACCTCAGCTAAGAGGCAAGCTGGCCAATCTGTATTCAAAAATCGCTTCGGGATTCCAGGCACCTTCGGCCTCAGAACTTGACAATCTCAAGTTGCTTGAAGAGCGATATGAAAAAGCCAGAAATGACTTTAGCTACATTCAATCCAAGCGAGTACCTAAGATGGAGAAATTCATGGAAGGTAAAGGAATGACTCAAATCGAGTTCAAATCGTTTGAAGAATTCATCGACGAATAGTTCGAATTACTTATGACTTAAAAGCCTTTCCGGTAACTACCGGGAAGGCTTTTTTTATGATTTGATAATAACGGAGCTTTAATATTAATGGCACTTTACTAGCGTATAATCTTTCCATCAACAAGCTATCCGGGGCTATCTAAAGCTGTGTCCATTGCTTCACTTTGCTCCCCAACACAGCTAAGCAATGAGAAAACTACTTCTTATCGTCATGTTGATTTTTGTCTTTGGACCGCTGGATGCCCAGGCAGGTGATCCGGCAGATGGATATGCGATTGTACGATCGGACACCATCTACGGAAAAATCAAAATCAACTTCGATACTGGCTCCATCATGATTCAGCAAGATTCTGTAAACCGAATGTTTCTTTCGGGAATTGAGTTGGTGCGGATCAACAACGAGGACCGGGAGACCTACCTGCCCATTTCATCGGAAAACCGGACAGTATTCTACAAGGTGCTAGTCCACGGTGAAACCCCTCTGCTTCAGGCCAGAGAGATATTTTTCACCCACGTAAATGGAGAGGTCACCCCGATAACGGAGGAAAAAGATCTGTATAATTTTTTTGATAAGCGAGCTGTAAAGGATTACATCTTCATCCGAAACATTCAAATTTCAGAAGAGAATGGAATGAAGGATGTCTTTAGCTACTTCAATAGAAACGAGTCTTTCTAGTCTGGTTCCACAATTTTTTTAAACACCGCATCTCTCAAGGTTCCATTATCGGTGATCATGGAGTATTCCACCTCGCACACCAATTTGGGATTGAGCCAGACGGTTCGCTTCTCCTCATGCGCTTCTTCTTCAATCGGTTTTTCAGGCACAACCAGATCAATAAATTGCCCCGCCAGCGACCTCAGAAGCGCATCATCGAAACCAGTCCCTACCCTTCCTCGATAGATCAACTGGCCATCTTTTTTTTGAGCTAATTGAAGCGAACCAAAATATCGTTCCCGTTCGCCCTCACCCTGGGTAAACCCGATGATGTAGCAATCCATCGTCTCTTTCACCTTCACCTTGATCCAGGCATCACTTCGCTTCCCAGGAATATATCGTGCATCTATTCGCTTGGCCACTATTCCCTCGATTCCATGTTCTTTTGCCGCCTCAAAGAGTGCCTTACCATCTTCCTCGGACTGGCTAATTCGATAGTTGGTCTCTCCCGCCCTTACCGAGTCAATCATCCACCAGCGTCTTCTATCTTGTGGATCGTTCATGAGCGATCGACCATCCAGGTATAGGCAGTCAAAAAGGTAGCAATACGCCGGTGAACGCCTCGATTCATGATCAAAGTTCTTCTTCGACATGAGTCGCTTGATCACCTTCTTGAAATTGGCCCGGCCTTTTTCATCCAGGCATACAATCTCACTATCAAAAATGGCATTATTGATTCTGAAAGCTTGTTCAGGTACGTTGAGTTCAGGAAACTGTTCCGTGATATCATTGCCGTTTCTACTGTAGATTTTCAGCTGGCCCTCGTTCAGGTAGATCAGCGCACGTATACCGTCCCATTTAACTTCATAATAGTAATCTCCTCTGGGCACTCGTTTGGCCACATCTGCCAGCATGGGTCTCATCACCTGCTCCAATAGATTTTGCTGTGGGATATCCACCCGCTCCAGGAGCCATTCCTTGTCCTTCATCAGATGCATTCGGTACTCCGCACTAATCTGCTTTCCTGACAGACGGAAATAGAAGCCATTCTTCTTTTCCTTAGTAATCTCATATCGCCCTGTCGCATAGACCCACATCATACCACCACCATACTCTCCTTTCGGAATCTCTCCTTCAAATGTCAGATATTTGAGGGGGTGATCTTCCGTCTCAACTGCCAGACGTTTTACTCCCGGAATTGGTGGCATACCCCTGGGGATAGCCCATGACTTCAGGATACCATTCTGCTCCAGCCGTAAATCATAGTGCAAGTGTGAAGCATGGTGTCGCTGAATACAGAATCTGCTTCCCGGAGCTTCATTATCAGAAAGCAATGGCTCTGGCGTTTTGTTGAAGTCACGCTTCTTCTCATAGTCTGACAACTGCTCCGGTGTTTTGTGACGTTTATTCGGAGGTAATTCCTTTGCCACCACTGCTTTCTTATCGGTATGCAATGGCACAGCCCACCCCCTTATTTGCTCCCAGGCATCCCCTTCTGTCAATACTTTCTCTAAAGTGGTTTGCAGGTTCCAATAGCCCAGATCATTCAAAGATTCCAGCTCTTCCCACGTAATAGGTGTAGATGCAGTAGCTCCTTTGCGCCCCCGCAGACTGTACGGACATACAATCGTTTGTGAGGGTCTGTTTCGATAGATATCCACCAATACTCGCCCCTTTCGTAATTCTTTCTTGATGTGAAGTGTAGTATCTGGTTGCTTCTGAATGAAGTCCGTAGCGATCTTTTTGGCTGCCTGGAAGCATTCTTCAAAGGAATAGTTTGCCTCAATTGGAGTGACCAGATGAAGTCCTTTCCCTCCGGTCGTCTTCACAAATACATGATAGTTATGTCGCTCCAGGTGCTCCTTCAGATCAAAGGCAATGGACTTTAACTTCTCTAGTTCCATCGATCCATCTTCCGGCGGATCCAGGTCATAAACGATGTAATCCGGCTTGTCACTTTTCTCAGAAAACGAATGAATCTGATGGATTTCCAGACAGGCCAGATTGGCCAGCCAGACTAATGTGGCTTCTTCTCGCGCTACCACATATTCCTTCTTTCGCTCCTGCCCCAATCTCTTGTAGTCTATCCAGTCTGGGGTCCAGTCCGGGCGGTGCTTTTGGAAGAATTGCTCACCGTAGATTCCATCCGGATATCTGACCAGTGAAAGTGCCCTTCCCCTAATATGGTTCAGGATCGTGGGCGCCAGCTTTAGATAATACTCAATGATCTCGGCCTTCAGAATATCATCATCGGGATAAAGTACCTTATCCAGATTTGACAGCTCTATTACGCGCCTGCCCACCTCTGCATGGATCTTCTGCTTGGCCATTCAGTAATATTAGCATTTTCTTTTATTACAACTTATAATTAGAGATCGCTTCGTAAACTCGCGATGACGCAATTAAATCAGGACCGTCATAGCGATGAGGTACGAAGTAGCAATCTCTAATTATCTTCGTCAAATGAACCACAGTGATATCGCTGAGCTGGCTGCCAATTATGTAAACAATACCCATCGTCACATCTTCCTGACTGGCAAAGCCGGCACTGGGAAAACCACTTTTCTGAGAAACATTGTACGAAACACGTACAAAAACGTAGCAGTAGCCGCTCCAACAGGTATTGCCGCCATCAATGCAGAAGGTGTCACACTTCACTCGCTCCTTCAGCTTCCGTTTGGCACCTATATTCCTGAGGACATTCCGTTCTCCGAGGGAGCCATTAAGGTGACCACTCCATCCACCCTATTTAAAGATGCCCGATTCGGGGCTCAGAAACGTAAGCTGATCAATGAACTTGAACTGCTCATCATTGACGAGGTGAGTATGCTTAGGGCCGATCTACTCGACTGCATTGATGCGACCCTTCGCTACCTCCGCAAGCGACGATTTGATCCGTTTGGTGGTCTCCAGATCCTCTTTATCGGTGATCTGATGCAGCTGCCCCCGGTGGTGAAACAGGAAGAATTTCACCTGCTCCGTCGATACTATGATTCGCCTTACTTCTTTGATGCAAGAGCGCTGAAGGACAACCCTCCCATACGGGTAGAATTGGATAAGGTGTATCGACAAAGCGATCATCAGTTTGTGGCGCTGCTCAACCGGCTGAGAAACAATGAGCTGGTGTATGATGATATTGAGCTGCTGAATGAGCATTACGATCAAAATGCTGAGAAAACAGCAGTAGATGGATACATTCACCTGACTACTCACAATCGGAAAGCCAACGCCATCAACAGTTCCAAACTTGAAGCGCTGGAGTCTCCTCCGGTTTCATTCTATGCAGAGATTGGCGGTGATTTTAATGAGAATGCCTACCCCAATGATGAAATACTACAGTTGAAGGAAGGTGCACAGGTTATGTTCATCAAGAATGATCCTTCCGGCAAAGGACAGTTTTTCAATGGTAAGATCGGGACGATCTCCGATCTGGAGGATGGTATCAAGGTGAAGTTTGAAGATGGTGAAGAAGTGAGTGTGTCCCAATACGAGTGGCAAAACATAAAATACACGCTGGATAAGGCCACTAAGGAAGTGGATGAAAAAGTGATTGGAACATTTACCCAATACCCCATCAAGCTGGCCTGGGCCGTGACCATCCACAAAAGCCAGGGACTGACCTTTGAAAAGGCTGTGCTGGATGTGGAAGATACGTTTGCCGCGGGGCAGCTTTATGTGGCGCTCTCCCGACTTACTTCACTCGATGGACTGGTATTGTCCAGCAGACTACCCGAGCGATCCCCCGCCATCGATGAGAAGCTGACCGAATACATCAATGGGTTTGAAAGTACGGATTCACTCAGCAGCCAACTGGAGAATGATCAATCCAACTTCCTCGCAGAATTCATCAAACGGGCCTTCCTACTAGACCCAATGCTAAGGGAACTGGTAAATCATAAGAAGACCTTCAACAAAGACGAAAACCGCTCCCTGAAGCAGAAGCACCTGCCCTGGACAGACGACCTGATCAATGAAACCTTCCCGCTTAAGGATGTGGGAGAAACGTTCACCAGACAGGCACATAGCCTGCTGAAGGATGGGGACATAGAAAAGCTCGTAGAGCGGATGTCCAAAGCGCTGGACTACTTCACCACGCATCTGACGGCACTGATTGACCGTATTCAATCGCAGTACCGTCTGCTCAAAACCCAGACCCAAGCCAAGACCTACCGGGCTGAGCTTGTAGAAGTGAAAGACATGTACACCAGCCAGCTCAAAACGATGGTGAAGCTCAACATGCTTATCCAGTACATCCATGAAGGAAAGCCGCTCACCAAAGAGAAACTGCGTGGGAATACCAATCTGAAAGAGCTGAACACCGCTTCCGGAAAAGACAAGACACCCACCGCCGAGATCACCTACCAACTTTACAAAGAAGGCAAGTCGGTGAAAGTGATAGCCGAAGAGAGAGGCCTGGTAGAAAGTACCATCGAAAGCCATCTGGCGCAGTATGTAGAAAATGGCGAGCTCGAAGTGACTGACTTTGTGAAACCCTCCCGACTCAAAGCCATACTGAAATGCTACGATGAAGGCCATACCACAGCAGGCGAAATCAAAAGCGCCCTACCCGACAGCTACAAATGGGGTGAGATCAAGATGGGGATTGCGTATGCGAGTGGTGTGAGGAAAGAGGAATAGTGGCATGAAGATTTTTCAGTGAAAACACTAATCAGTTTGAATAAAAAACAAATGGATTATCCAATTGCAGTATTTAATAAAATTGTAGAGCGAAAATTTGCTATAATTGAACGAAATTTAACGCAGAATCCTTATTAATTTGAATATGAAAACCCGAAAAGTTGTCTACAACATCAGTTATTATCATATTCTAACTTTTTCTCAAGAGTACAGATTTGCCTTAGCACCATTCTTTAAGCTTCCTAATCTTCAATATGGATTTGAAAATCAGGATACTTTTGAAGAGGGGCTAAGACTAATTTTCAAGAATGATCATTTTGCTGCCTTTTTAGCTAAAATGGATTATCTGGCAAGCCATTTTTGGGTTCGTGTCTTCATGTAGCCTTCACGCCAGATCGGACAGTTTAAAAGTAGAGAAAACGATAACTTTAAACTGTTCAAATCATGAAAAAAAGCAAATTCAAAGAGAGCCAGATTGTGCTGATTCTCAAGGAGCACGAATCGGGTAAGAAAGCTGCTGACCTATGCCGAAAGAACGGGATCAGTGAGGCGACCTTTTACAATTGGAAGAAGAAGTATGGAGGGATGGATACCTCCCAGCTGAAAAAGCTTAAAGAGTTGGAAGAAGAAAACAGACGTTTGAAGCGGATGTATGCTGACCTGAGTCTGGATCACTTTCTGCTAAAAGAAGTACTGGAAAAAAAGTTTTAAAGCTCTCTCATCGTCGGGATCGGGTTCAGTGGTTACTCACGGAGTTTAGTGCAAGTGTTGGGAGGGCATGTCGAGTGGTGTGTCTCCACAGATCCATGTGGTATTACCAAAGCAAGCGAGATGATAGTCAGTTGATCATAGAATTGAACAAACTGGCAGACAAGCTTCCCACGTGGGGACTAAATGAGTATGTCGGTCGACTCAAACAAATGGGCTTTTCGTGGGGCGGACACGCATTCGGAGGGTGTATCTGGAAATGGGGTTAAAACTGCGTAGGAAGCGTAAACGAAGGGTTCCTGCACACGTCAAAGTTCCATTGAAAGTTCCTGTAGGAGTGAATACCACATGGATCATGGACTTCATGCATGATGTGTTGGATAACAGTCGTAAGTTTAGAGTACTTAATGTGATCGATGACTATAACAGGGAGGCCATTGCGGTAGAAGCATCTCACAGCTTCCCTGCACAACGAGTCGTAGACCTGTTAGATCGCTTGACCTTATTCAAGGGAAAGCCAAGAACCATACGGGTAGACAATGGAACGGAATTTACTTCCAGAACCTTTGTTCAATGGTGTCGGAATAAGCAAGTAGACATTCAGTACATCCAACCAGGTAAGCCTACACAGAACGCCTTCATTGAAAGGTTCAACAGAACTTATCGGGAAGATATCCTAGATGCATACGTCTTTGATCACATCAATGAAGTCAAGCAACTGTCCGAAGAATGGCGGATTGATTACAATCAGAACCATCCACATAAGGCACTTATGGGAATGAGTCCAATGCAGTATAAGAAACTGGAATTAGATACAACTTAAATGAAAATACTCTAATTTAACCCTGTCCGAAAAGCGTGCAGCTTACACCTTCTTCTGCCTTTAGAGCTTAAGTAAGGCTACCCAATCTTTAGTTCTCAATTGTAAAATTTCTCGAATAGTAATTGTAAATCCCTTCCTTAGAAAACATTTCTATTTGAAGTCTGAATTTGCCTTCTAATAATCCTGTTGTGAAATTAAGTTGATCTTTTAAAGAAGGGTAAAAAAAGGTTGATAAAAGCTTACTTTTAAATAAATGAACAGGGCTTTCCGTGTCCTCATTGCTAAATCCATATACGATAGGATAATTGTTGGTTGACTTTTTCTCATAGTTTGAATGAGTCTTTACTATCAATACTCCATCAGAAATGTACGTTCCCCAACTAAGAAGAGAAAATTTTTCATAAACCAAGCCGACCTCATCAACCATTTCAATAGGTACCTTTAAGATTTCGTCGATACTTACTATTTCATTATTTAGAATTATAACAGGATCGTTTCTAAAGATTGTTTCCTCCTCAGAATTCCTAATTCTCAATTTGTAGCTTCCTTTATCCTTGGTCAAAATCGCTTTAAAAATGGCAGTTCTAATAAATTCCTCAAGGCTTGCTATTGATTCAATATAATCGGAAACTTTGAATACTTTATCTATTTTTCTATACTCCCAGAAATATCTACTTTGATCAATCTCATTAAAGGTGGACAGGACATATTCAAATTTTTGGTTGGCAATAATGATCGAATCGGTGTACGATCTGTCGTAGTATCCTGCTACATTAAAATACTCAATGGTATCTCTACTTATTTCTATGCTATACTTGGGTGTAATATCTAAACCACCCATATTAAATATGGATGGAACCATATAATCCTTACCTAATAGCATATAAATCCCAAATAAAAAGCTCCCATCACTATCAATTGATGCTTTTTTATTTAGACTGTTATTAGGAAAATATGCCGTCAGATATCCTTCATCCAAATCCCAGCCATGCACTTTTCCTCCAAATTCAATAAATGTTTCTGGTTGAAAATTTGATATTTGTTGATTTGATCCAAGTAGTATATCAGCCCAGCTATTCCTGGCATATATAGTAAGAGCCCTTATGATTTTTGTATCAATAAGCTCATCATAAGTGAAATTCGCCAATGAATACTCACTTGGAATATTATAATAATTTCGGTAAATAAACTTGAAAAAAGCAAGTGAATCAGATGGGATCTTAGAATTTCCAAATTGGACCGTTCCAAAGTCTTCAAATTGATAATTGAAGGACATTTGGACATTCTGCCTTGGAGCTAGCTTGTTACTAGAAAAGCTTACCGACAGATCTGATTTGGAATCATTCTCAAGGAAAAACAATTCATAATCAACAACTTCATATCTTTCATTGATTAGAATCAATTTTTGAAATTCGCTGATTAGTTGATCCTTATCTATTGACAAGTCATAAGGCCGATTCTTAAACCTGATCTTCTTTACGAACTGAATAGACTGAAACCCTTCACTTATCAAATAATAATCAATGTCTTGTTGTTGATCACTTAGGTCAACTCTAATTAAGAATTTCCCTTTATATTCATTGAATTGGATTATATCACCAGTATTGCTAGCAGCCCGCTCTTCAAGTGATGACTTATCCAAATTCGTACCTATGCTCTTTGCTATTAGACCTGGAGGTTCATTCAGATTCTGAACATAAACAAGCGCTCTTCCGCATACTAGGTCAACATCAAAGTTCTTCATATACTTTGTATATGCAATTACTTGATAATTCCCTGAATTTATTTCATCTGGTATTTTAAGCGACCCCTTTATTCTGCCATTTGAATTACTAAATGCACTTTTACACATAATAGCCCCGTCTTCTGCCAATAGAGCCACATAGACAATTTTGCTACTATTGGATAAGGAATAAAACTGATCAAAGATTGTCAGGTTAAATGGAATGAAAGAACTAGAGTAAAATAATCGATCATCTACATGCAAAAAGGCTAATTCCTTTGGATTCCTATTATGAAACGATTCATATAGTTCATAAACAGTTTCTTCCATACTATCCCTTTTCATGCTTTGAGTATTCGCTGAGTATGAAAGTGTCAAGATGAACGATAGATATGCTAAGAACTTTTGCATCATTTCGTAAACAGTTTCACAATTAGATTTTGAATTGATATGTTAACGTTGGTATAATTTGGTCTATAGTTACAAATTGGAACAACTGAGGAGTATTGTTCTCCATTGAAAAGAACATAGATGTAACGTTGCTTCTGGAATAGACATTATATACCGAGAAAACCCATTTATCTCTAAGTTTCTTAGTCTTTCGGATTCGGTATTCATATGTTATAGAAAAATCTAACCTATGATAATCTGGGATTCGATTTTGGTTCCTTCCTCGATAATATGGAATTGAAACACCATCTATTTCATAGATATTTATCGGTATGTTGGTTGGTGGGCCAGTGTGGAAATTAAAATTGGTAGATATCGTCCAATTCTTATTCATTTTATAGGTTAAGTATAATTTAACGTTATGAGGCCGGTCTGTATAATCTGGATATGATTCCCCATTATTGATTGTTTCAAATTGTGGACTTGGTTTTACTCTTGTAAAGGCTCTCGATAAAGTATAAGAGATTTCTCCAGTCAGCTTACCCTGATTTTTTGATAGCCCCATTTCCAATCCATAGGTATTTCCTTCGGCTGAAACTATCTCTTGTTCCAGATCATTATTTAGAATAAGGTCTGCCCCATTTCTATATTCTACAAGATTATCGACATCCTTAAAATATATTTCCGAAGAAAAGGAATAGTCACCTTTCATTTTCCTTAGGTAGCCAACTGTCCACTGATCTATAGTAGTGGGTTCAATATATGAATCACTGCCCTTCCATACAGAAATGGGATTTACTAGGGCAGTATTTGAAATTAAGTGGAGAAACTGATTTGTACGTGAGTACCCAAGCTTAAAAGAATGGGTATTGAGATTATAGCTGAGCCCCATCCTTGGCTCCAGTGTCCTGTAATTGGACATAGATTTTCCCTTTTCAAATTGCTCTACATCTATAATGCTATCCGTATTTCTTGGCTGATTGTTATCATAAATATTGACCTCTCCAGGGCCTAAATTATCAAAGTTAGATAATCTAATTCCGGCAGAAAGTGTGAGCTTCTCTGTAATATTTGTCAGATAGTCTACGTAGAAATCAATATTCCGAATCCGTTCGATATCTTCATCCTCCTGGACTTCAAAATCGTCAACTTCATAAGCTACAGAATTTGGTGTAATGTTGTGAAAAGTCAAATCAACACCAAGAACGGTCTCTCCTTTAAGTATATTTGCATTTACAGAATTCTTTACTGAAAAGTAGTCAATGCCATTTGTCAGTCTGGTTCCATTGAATCTCTCATACTGATTCACCCTATTGTCAAAATTGCTATATGACAATTCCGAATTCACAATGTAGTCATCATTAATTATGTGCTTCCATCCTAACATTGCGTTACTTGCATCCCATATGTAATCGACTTCATCCGCGTAATTGAATCTATCATGTCCATGGTAATATGAGAACTCAAACTTATTCCTTGCATTAAGATCATATTGGGAGCTAAAATTCATGTCCCAAAAATTGGCCGATGACTTAAGGAATGCTTCTTCTGATACAATATCAAATATCCAATCTGAGTACGTGGTTCGCCCTCCCAGATGTATATCCAGCTTATTGTCAAGCAGCTTTTTCCTTAATCCCAGATTGGTCTTTATCAACCCTATTCCTCCATTTACCTCAAAGTCTTTATCTGCTGACCTATTCATCCTAACGTCAAATACTGACGAGGATCGAATACCATACCTTGAAGGTATGTTGCCCTTGTATAGGTTAATCTGTGAGGCAAAATCACTGTTGTACACAGAGAAAAAGCCAAGCATATGTCCGGGAGCAAAAATTGGAACTCCGTTCATCATCATAAGAGTCTGGTCATTGCGCCCTCCTCTAATATTAAGATATGAAGAACTCTCACCGTAAGTATTGACTCCAGGCATATTTACAACAAGTTTCAATGCGTCATTTTCACCCAAAAAAGAAGGAAGCTTTTCAATTTCTGAAATCTCAATAATAGATTTTCCTAAAAGTGGATCCCTTAGTTTCATTGAGATATTCTCCCCACTTACGACAACTTCATCCAGGAGCTGAGTAGACTCATATAAAACTGTATTTAGTGTATCTGAACTATAAAATGAAATATTTATCTTATCGGACTCTAAACCTACATAGTGTGTATTTAGGGTGTAGTTTCCCGGGGCAAGCGTGACATTATAAAATCCACTTTTATCAGATATTGTACTCTTTCCCCCAATTTCAATAATTGCACCCTGTAAAACTTCATCATCTTTGTTAGAAACACGCCCGGTTAGAATATATTCACCATTTTCATGAAACTCAGAAGGACTGCCTATTCTTTTATATTTCGTATCATCCAAAGTAGAATTACCAACCTTATTCATCCTCTCCCACTCAATCTTATTAGGGTATATGAATATGTTTCCCTGCTTCACAAATACCTCCAATCCGGAATTAGCTATTGAATTTGAAATATTACTTAAATAGTCCTTATTTCTGTCCGGGTTAACGACTAAGGTGTCTATCCAATCTTTCTTATAAAAAAATTCATGCCCGATTGAGTCGTGAATTTCATTTAGGTATTCTTCTAACTTTCTTTCTTGGGCAAAAAGAGCAATGATTACTCCGGTACCAATGCTGACAATGAATATTATTAGTCTTCTATTCATGAATTGGAATTCTAAACACTTTCATTATCGCTTTTTCTAATTGGAGACCTATTCATATTGATCCAATACTACAATACTAGAGGCTTGGAATACCTGTTGATTCCTACAACTCCAAAGTATCCTACAACTTCATAATCACATGTTTCACAGCTGACATTTCCTTTCAAAGAGAAAGGGTAAGTATTAAATATTAGACCATCATTTGATCGTAAATCAGATGCCTGTTCCCAAAAAAGAAATAGATTCTGAGGCATTCGCTCTTGGGTAATTGTAAATGATACCTCATAAGCATTAAACTTCATGCAACACATAGGTACATCTTCACATGAAGGTGTTGGACCATCTGGGTTATTAAAGATATTCAAACACTCAGCAGTCTTGTTGAAAAACTGCCAGTCTCTATCTTCCAACGAAAAAGTATTTAACTCTGAATCGTTGAATTTTTCACAATTATTTCCGCAACCAAAAAGAGAATAATTTTGAAGATTTACGAATTCTTGAAGCCCAGTGAAGAAATCCAGATAGCTATATTTAAAAGTATACCGTGAATAGTAATTTGACTCTTTATCCAATTCGAATTTAGAAATTATATCATAGAATCGTTGATTGATGAGTATGCCATCTGCCACCTCAACTGGCTTAAGAACAACTTCAGACTTAAACTCAAATTCAACTGGTGGATATAAAGTCTCAGCCGAGGATTCAATTAGGTTACCTAAACTGTCTCTGATGATCAATTTATAATTCTGATAGAACTCACCTACAAATTCTGTGTCCTCCAATTCATAAACTCCTGGTGATATTTCGTAGAAAAAAGTCGTATTATTTTCACTATCAACAATCTGGATATTACATCCTTTTAGGCTTTTATTTGGAGACTCTCCTTCTGCTTTTGAGTAGATTCTAACTTTAGTTCCACCTATTTTATTTGAGAGCTTGGCATCTACAACTATCAATTCTTCCCTACTAGATTTTAAGTCTACGGGTTTTGCACACCCGAACAATACAAATATTATTGATATTAATCCTAGGAAAAGCGATGTGTCTCTTTCCATTCTTATCAAAACCTATTATTTCCAAAATCAGCAAGAGCACTAAACCCTCATCCGATTTAAAACAATACGATTATGGAAAACCCCCATCTAATCAGGCCAAATATGTTGATCCGATTTTGAGAATATACTTAACTAATATCCCAAATCTTGAATACGACGATTGGAATTTTGGATTCATTCACCACGTCTTCTGCAATGGAGCCACCAAAAAAGTGAGCCAGTCCTTTCTTACCATGGGTTCCGAGCACGATCATTCCGGCCTTTACATCCTCTGCAAATTTCACAGCGCCCTGATCTGCAAAGTCAGCATCAACCGTACTTAATGTAAAATCTTCCAGGTGGTTTCTCTCAGCAAAATGCTCCAGATGTTTCTTAGCCTGCGTTTCATCCAACCAGTTGTACGGTGTTTTCACCTTCACCACGTGCATATTCAGCCCCAGCATTTTCTGAAGGTCTTTGGCATGGTCTGCGATGAGGTCCTGTTCCTGGCTCAGATCGGAGGCAAACGCCATGCTCTTCATATCTTTTAAATGGGTCTCTCCTTTCACGATGATCACCGGGCATTCTGCAAAGCGAATCATGCGCTCCGCATTTGATCCCATGAACACCTCTCTGAGGCCCGAAGCACCTTTTGAGCCCATCACAATCCAGCTGGCTTTCTCTTCAGCAATCAGTTTGCTGATGTTGGAATAGGCATTTCCATATTTCATGTGGACGGATACATCCTGCCCTGCCTCCACTACGCGTTTAGACCATTCGTCGAGCTTGTTGTGTGTGGCTTTGATAAACTCTCCTGTGTAAAAGGCTTCTGTTCCGGAGTGGTCTATTTCTCCGGTAAAATTCAGATGACCAACGGGCATTTCAATGACATGAACCAACACGATTTCACCCCCCACTTTTTCATTGAATTCAACAGCGAAATTGAGTGCGTGAGACGCTTCATCTGAAAAGTCTACCGGTACAATTATTTTTTTCATGGACTTGATTTCGTTAGGATGTTAAAACTTGGATTTTCTTGTACTCTGGTTTTCCGTGAGCATTTTTTACACTGTCTAATGTAATCGCTTTTTCCTTCTTATTCAGCTTAAACGTCCACACCGGTATCTTAATATGATTAATGGTGTCTTCTGCTAAACTGCCGGATAGCCAATGTGAAATGCCTCGTCTGGCGTGAGTAGCCATTGCGACCATATCTGCTTCAGTGTCGTAGGCATGCATCAAGATTCCATCGGAAGGGAAGACATTGTTTACAATGGTAAATTCATAATTATCGATTCCATGTTCCTTTAAGATTTTGGAAAGTTCCTTAGATACGCTCTGCTCATTTTCTACATTGTGCGGGGTTTTCACCCACAGGAATTCAATCTTTGCAGCGAACTTATCCTGCAAAGCGGCTACCTTATCCAGAAAGGATGCTTTGATTTCCCGAATATCCAATGGGATCAAAATGCGCTTGATTTTTTTTACCGAAGTGGGAGAAGGAACCGATATAACAGGACAATCTGTATTTCGAACAATCTTCTCTGTGTTGGAACCTATGAAGACCTCTTCAAGCCCGGAAGAGCCGTGCGTCCCTACCACCACCAAATTATAACCCTCCTCTGCCACCATGGTTTTAATGGAGCCAATGAGCGAGTCTTCATTTACAATGGTGTTGATCTTGCATTTCGAATCAAGGCCCTTTACAAACTCGTCCATCTTCTTCACCATGGCATCCTTCACATCCTGCATGAGTGTCTTAGCACCGGAAAATGAAGCAAATTCATAATCGGTGAAGTAATAGAATTGCACACTATTCAGAAGGGTGATTTCTGCATCAAAGCTCTCTGCTATTTGGATAGCGAACCTGGTGGCATGACCGCTCACCTCTGAAAAATCGACCGGGACTAATATTTTTTTCATTTCCGTGCTATTGTTGAATTATACTACCAAAAGTATGAGATAAGAGTACCTATTCACATGACAAACAAAAGATAGGCAATTGACTTTAATCAACCTATTAAAAAACTTCATTTAAGTATTTTCCACATTAAAAAATCACGATTAAACACCAATCACCCAAATAAACGTCAATCGTTGAATGGTGTATGAAGATTGTGTCATCCGTCATTCTCCTTGTATCTTCATTTGGTCTCTATGCCAATGTCAAATACAACTCTTATGAGCCTTACAAGGTCGAAAAAAGAATCCTGGTACTCTCTATACACCTGGACGCAGAAATGATGGCACTCGCAAAGTATAAGAACCTTAAATCCTTTTGTAGTAATGCCAGCTATAGACATGCGATTTTTGAATTACTGGATCAAATTCATGAGTATCATGATATGCTGGAGAAAGATCTGAAGTCGACCACTTTCAACCATTCCAGAAGGACAATTGAGAGAATATTAAAACACATGGACCACTTGGATCGAAAATTTAATCCAGATGATTTTACAAGCTTTTTTAGAGAACAATGCTCCTTCCAATCCAAAATAGAAAAATATTCAGATCATTATAAAGCTGGGTTTGGAACACACTCATATGGTGGAAGGGTCTATGCGCAAGAGGTAGTGATGTATCGTTACTTAAAGCGTCTGACTAAGCGCGTAAATCGCATTAAAAGGCATGTTGAACATTTCTACATGAGACGAAAAGTTTGGGAGCATGGATCACATTGATTTCTAAGGCATTTCTATTAAAAGAATTATTTATGAAAGAGAACAAAAAAACCATTACAATGCTGCAATACTGTAAATTATTGCTTCATAAAGTTAGCTTCAGTGATGAGCTAGTGAAGAAAGAATATAAGAAGGGAATTAGATTCTTGAACCATAAAGATCAGAAAGAGCTTAAAAAATGGCTACATTTTAAGGGTATAATGGTTGAATAAAGGATATGGGCTGGAAGTTAAGTTTATCTCAAAGAATTAGGGCTGGTGTATCTCTTGTAGTGGTCTTTCTACTCGTATTGGCCACCAATTTGATAGACAAAAATCATTTCCGTGTTGTCCAGGAAAACCTCAAAACTGTCTATGAGGACAGGCTTTTAGCCAAAGACTATCTTTACAAATTATCCAGACAGATTCAACTCAAAAAGGAAATGATTCAAAATCCCGGTGTGGAGAATCTGATAGAAATAAATCGCTCCCTGGATGATTCTATCCAAACGCTGCTAAACAAGTTTGCAACCACCAAGCTTACTGAGAAAGAATCAAAATACTTTGCATCCCTCCAAGAGAACATTCTCTTACTATCCAGGTACGAAAACAATAACATCTTCAATGAATCCCTAGCTCCTGAAGCTCCATTTTCACCAGGTGAAGAAAAATATTTTCAATCCATTTATGAAGATATGGATGCCTTGTTTAAAATACAGTTAATGGAAAGTAACCGAGTAATAAACAACTCCAATCGAGCGATAGACAAAAGCAATCTAATTTCAAGAATAGAAATAATTGTTTTAATCACACTTGGAATTCTGATCCAGCTAGTGGTGTTTTTAAAGCCACTGAAATAAAGAAGAACTTATCATATCAGCGTTTGATAAATTCAACTCAATCTTCTGCTTTGTTTTTAATCATAATCAAAAACATTTTGAACTGTTTCGTCGCTTCCAATGCATGAGGAATATTTGCAGGCATGATAATCATTTGACCTTCTTCAAGGTGATGCTCATTACCACCAATAGTGATTTTACAATATCCTTCGATGATCATGGCAATCGCATCGAAAGGTGCAGTATGCTCACTTAGTCCCTGCCCCTTGTCAAAGGCAAACAGCGTGATATTTCCACTTTTACTTTTTGAGATGGTTTTACTTACGACAGCCCCCTCCGCATAAGAGACTGTTTCTTTCAGAGTAAAAACACGCGCCGGTTCTATTAATTCTTTCATGTGTATATAGTTGTTTTTAAAGGCCACATGGAATGTCCTAATCCAATTTCAACCAAAAGCCCGATTTTGAATTACTAAATATCCTAAATTCCATTTCAGAAGTCCTTCCTGGTTGCTTTTCTAACCAGCAATCCCGCAGGAATCACTATCCACAAGAGCAGCACTCCAAGGGAAATGAACAACCCGGAATTAGTGCCGAAGAATTTCTGAAATAATGCCCCTGTGTATCCCAACAAAGCGGAAATATCCAATTTCAAGAGTATCAATATTCTTGAAAGATCGATGGGATTGAGAAAGCTGGCAATCAGGGCGAAGCTATCCAACGGATAGTCTTTGAAGATCATCATAGACATTAAAACAAGTCCGTCGTAGATCACTGCAAAAAACAACCACATCAGTATGGCATAGCCAAAGCCTTTGATCTTGTTGGTATTGAAGAGGGCTATGCAAATGGAGATGGCTACAAAGATGAAGGTGAGAAAGGTGCCATTGATGAGCAAAAGTGCAAAGTCCAGTATTTCTCCCGATCTAAACAATCCATAGGCCAGAAAAGGTACGCCCAGCCCTATCACCAAACTAAGGGACAGAGATATGGCAATCCCAAGGTACTGTCCCATGAAAATGGTTGAACGCTTTACCGGCTGAGCCAGTAGAAGCTCGGTAAATTCCCTAGAGTTGTAATAGTACATGATGCCGAAGATGGTGCCTATCATAGGCGTGAGTACCACGATCACATTCATCAGGGTGATGATGCCTTTGGAGAGGTCATTGTTTAAAAACAGCAATACAAAGCCAAGCAGCAGGTAAAACCCCAGATAGATGAAGCTCCATCTGCTACGCATCAAATCAGAAAAACTGTATTTCAGGATTTTGATCATGGTTCTATAATTGCTGCTATCGCGTGTTCTAAATCTTCCGTTTTGGTGGCTGTCTTCAGCTCTGTGATTGTCCCTTTGAAATAGATTCTTCCTTCGAGTAGAAACACTATTTCACTCGCCAGCTCCTCGACGAGCGTCATGATGTGGGAGGTAATCAGAATGATTTTGCCCCTTGACTTTTCCTTATTGATCAGGTCTTTTAGTTTGATCAGAGAGACAGGATCCAAACCCGCAGTGGGTTCATCAAGTACGATCACCGGGGTATCAAACATAAAAGTCAATACGATATTGACCTTTTGCCTGGTGCCGCCCGATAGATTCCCCAGTTTCTTGTCCAAATATTTCTCAAGACCAAACAGTGCAACCAGCGACTCTGAATCTGACGCTTCGTTTCTGATATCCTTGATCATGGCAATGATCTCACTCACTTTTAGGTTATCCGGGAAGCGAGCAATCTGGGGTAAATACCCAATGTTCTTTCTGTAGTCGTGAGTGTGAGAAATATCTTCATTCTGAAACAAGATCTCTCCACCATCCGGGATCACCATACCAAGTAAGATTTTAAGGAGAGTGGTTTTACCTGAACCATTGGGGCCGAGTATGGCAAATATGCCCCCCTGATCTATATCGAAACTAATGCTGTCAAGCACTTGTAGTTTCCCGAATGATTTGGAAAGTTCTTTTACCTGAATCATTTGAAAGGGTTCATGGAAGGTGAATGATCTACCAGCGCATCTGGAGTAAAAACAGGAGACACTTTTTCGGAGAAATTAATGATGTCCACAAACAGGCTTCTCATCAGCACGATGGTCTCGGGTGTCTTGTTAGCGATATAGGAAAACAGTTTCACTGGTCTGTAGGGCACATCCCCCACCCCGTCTTTGTCCAAATCATAGCCGGAGTAGTCGCTCCAATAGTTGCCAGAAAAGACATTGTCGTTGAGCATGGAATTGTACGAAATGCCAAAAGAGTTGCTAATAAAGTCATTAGCTACAAAACTATTGGCATAGCAACCACCCGAAACTTTGACAGCCCAGCCATTTTGCCTGAATACATTATTGGAATAGGTTACCCGTGAGGATCCATCCACATACACTGCAATGGTATTTCGATCAAAAAGGTTATTCTCCACCTCCCCATCGTAGATTTCTTTGAGCAACAAACCATAAGAAGCCGTTCCCCAGTTCTGAATGAACCTATTATCCTTCATCTTGATCCATTTGGAAAACATAACTGCTACACCCGCACCATTTTTTTCGAACGTATTGCTCCTGTATTCATCATGATTGGAAAACATAAAATGCAATCCATACCGTACATTGTGGTGACTGTGGTTGTCCTGGACAAAGCTTGCGTCCACAAACTCCAGATAGATCCCGTCTCTCATGCCAGATACTTCGTTCTGAGCGATTTTTACGCTATCGCAATCCCACAAATGAATTCCATTCCCGGACTGATCTTCTCTGGTGGCAGTTCCCAAGACCTTATTTTGGTTGATCTGCCCGTTCTTTGACTTTTCAGCCAAGATTCCAAAAAATGACTTTGTGATTACATTATTTGAGAGGATAAAACCGGATGTTTTATAAATATATATTGCAGCATAGTCCTTAGTGTAGCTCCTTCCGGAATTGACCAATTCAAACCCTGAGACGGAAACATCATCTGCTAGTATTTTAAGAATGTAATCCTTCCCTCCCCCATCCAAAATTGCTCCTTCCTTACCAATCAATACAAGAGATTTTGTGATTTCTATCCCCTGACTTTCATAAATCCCCGCATCAAAAATGAGTGTATCTCCCGGTGAAGCTTTATCAATGGCCGACTTGATCGTGGACAACTCGCATTGATTGCACACGGTGTAGGTACTACACAGGCCACAATGACCAACGAAAAAACAAAATAGCAATACGATGATTCGAACTGACATCTATGAAGCAATATTTAATGGTGATTATGTGTTTGATTTTTGCCCCACCTAAGTCTTAGTTGCTCCCAGTTTAGTTTGTCACCGCCCATAGATTGATGGGTCTCATTTCGCCCGGATTCACTGGAAAATGCAGATAAGTTAGCACCCATGGGACTAGGGATTTTTTCAGTAATCAGGTAGCTGGCTGTGAGCGCATCTGTGAGCATTCCAGGGTTGGAATAGTCCGCAACCAGGTGTGTTTTTACAGGTGGTCTTTTCCATTTTCTCAAGTCATTGATCATGCACTCAATAGCGTCATATTTATAGTTTTTCCCTTTTTCGGTTACCAACTGAGCGGCATGTTGATTATCCACGATGGTCATTTGGCAAAAGCTACAGGCATCACTCCCATAGTTGATTGGTTGAGGGCCTGTGCTACAGGATGAATAAATGAAGGGTAAGAATACCCAAACGACGAAATAGGATTTGCGCATTTTACCAGGTAGTTAGTTTAATGAAACTTTTGATTTTTTGCCTAAGTAGAAAGCAACCAACGTAAGAAACATACCAACACCTAACAAGATGCCCCCTAACCTTGGGTAGGAATATGCATCAAAATTGAGGAGTTTTTTATGCCCAAATAGCGGTGGATTGTATTGCATGGGTGTTCCATCCGGATTGACCAATTTCAATATCGCATTAGGATCCAGGTCGGTCCCATAATCCACCAGCCATAGATTAAAATCATAGATACCAAGTGCCCCAAGGATACTCATAGCTACAAACCATATCAGGAAAAAGACCGGTGATATTCTTTCCAAGAATCCAAGCAGACCTATAAAAATCCCAAGGCCAGTCATTATCCACACTACCTTTGGAAACACGGAAAACTCCCACATTTCGTTGGGTTTTGGTAGTATTTTCATGCCTATGTAATGGTTCAATCCGTCAATGTTTTGAATGTCAAACTCACTTTCTCCCCTCAATCCATTTACATGAATGTCAATGCCAAGCGGCTCAGGATACTGTGGCGCACCCAATCGGATATTCCACATGGGGAAAACAAATAATCCAAGGAGCATTGCACTTCCGATGATCATTAAGATACCAGCCCTTTTCATTTGCTTAAGATTTTTTAAATGGGAAATTGAAAAAACTGTAAGACTGAATCATCATCAGCCTTACAGTTATTCATTTTTAGATGTCATCCCCATCGAGGGTATAACTTATCTCTATGTTTGAATTTGCAGGTGATACTCGTACGTATCCTTGCATTTCCTGGTGAAGTGCAGAGCAGAAGTCTGTGCAGTAGAATGGCCACACACCTACTTTTTTAGGTTCCCAAAGGGAAGTTTTGGTCTGTCCGGGCATTACCAGGATCTCTGACGTGCCCTGTCCGATCATGGAGAAGCCGTGAGGCACATCAAAATCTTGCTCATGATTGGTGATGTGGAAATACACCTTATCACCCACTTTGATACCTTCAATGTTGTCTGGCGTAAAGTGGCTTCTGATGGTAGACATGTAGATGTGCACCACATTACCCTCTCTCACCACTTTAGCTTCAGCAGGGGTCTTGATGGCATACGGGTGATTATTTTCATCGATTCTGTAAATCTTCTTGGAATTATTCACCAAAAGCTCTGCATTACATCCAGCCGCATAGTGAGGTTCACCATGTGTTGGGAAGTCATAGAGCAATTCCATTTTCTCACCTGAGATGTCATAAATCTGTGCAGAGTGCTCCATTTCAGGACCTGTAGGTAGGTAGCGGTCTTTAGTGATCTTGTTCATAGCTACCAGGTACTTACCATGCGGTTTTCTTGAGTTACCACCTGGGATCATCAAGTGACCTACAGAGTAATAAGTTGGTTTTCTATCCACTACTTCCCAGGTGTCCAGTTTCCACTTCACCACTTCAGAAGAAATAAAGAACGTGGTGTAGGCATTGCCCCTGCCGTCAAACTCGGTATGCAATGGACCTAAGCCACCACTTTGCACACTACCAGCTAAAACATCGTCATAGTTTAGGATAGGAATACCGTAGGCATCACCGTCAAACTTCTTCGCATCAATGGCAGCCAGCATTTTATCAAATGAATGCACAGTGATGTTTGCAGATAATTTACCTGCCCCAATGATGTATTCACCACTTGGGTCTACATCACATCCGTGAGGTGACTTGGGAGTAGGAAGGAAGTAAATCGCTCCCGGTACATCAGCAGGATTAACAGTAAGCACTTCGTTCTTCATGGTAGAAGTAGCGGTATGAGTAGATTCGTCGTAAACATTGTGCGCATAATTAGCAGGCATTTTAGTGCCACCGCCATTGTTCACGTACTCCTCGATTTTTTTCCAGTTTACTGCAGCAATAAAATCCTTGTCATTCTGCGATGCATTGACTTCAAGTAGTGAATTGGCCTCTTCAGTATTATAGGTAGAAAAGAAGAACCAACCATGTGACTTGCCTCTACCCGGGTGCGACAGGTCATAGTTGAAACCAGGCATCAACAACTGAAACTTAATGTCCAAACGTCCATGCTCAGGCTCAACGGATATGAAGGTCAAAGCGCCCTTGAAGTTTTCCTTATACTCGCTGATAGGCATGTCTCTCTGAGGTACTGGCACTGAGAAACGAGTTCCAGCTACTACATATTCGGTGTTTTCAGTAATGAACGAAGAGCTGTGATTACCAGCACTGTTAGGTACTTCGATGATCTCCTCGGTTTCAAACGTGGTTAAACTAATTCTGGCAATACGAGGTGTATTGTTACCATTAGCAAAAATCCATCTGCCATCAAGCTCACCATTTGTTTGAGAAATATCCGGGTGGTGAAGGTCATCCCACGGAATAAATCCAAAAGAAGTATTCAACATCGGCTTAGTCTCTTCCGAATAGCCGTAACCTGATGTTGGAAATTGAGAGAAGACAGGAATCTCTTTGAAAAGCCTTCCAGAAGGCAACCCGTAAACGGTCAGGTTACCACTATAGCCTCCAGACAGGAAAGCGTATTGTTCATCCCTTTCGCCGGGTGCTACGTACACTTTTTCAGCTATGTTGCTGCTAAGCGCACCATTACCTCCTCTATCCCCTGCCTGACCACAAGAGAACAAGAAGGCAAGAGCGCTTATAAATAAAGTATTTTTTAAAATTGTCGTTTTCATTTTAGTTCGTGTTTAAGGTAAAATCACTTTCTCGATGACATGAATAATCCCATTTGAAGCGGGCACTGTTGCGACTATTTTGGCACCACCTACCATCACATCTTCCCCCTCTACAGTCACTTCCAGGTAATCTCCGGTAGCCATATATAGTTTTCTTCCCTTTTTCGCTTCTCGTTTAAGCGCATCCAGATCATATGACCCTGGAGCAGCATGACGGGTAAGAATGGTTGCCAGGTCGCTTTTGTTTTCCGGCTTAAGCAGGTTTTCAACTGTCCCTTCGGGTAAAGCATCAAAAGCCGCATTGACCGGTGCAAATAAGGTCAGCGGCCCAGCATTGACTATCACATGCTCAATTCCGGCAGCCTGAACTGCAGTGACAAGGGTGCTATGAGGCTCTGAAGTAAGCGCAACCTGCAGTATGTTGGGATCCGAAACATTGTCTACTACAGAGGCCTGACCCATCGGGTGACTTTCTGCGACAGAAGATGCTTCTGAAGAAGCTCCAGCCTCATTTGGCTGTGTGCAGGACCAGATCAGTGCTGGTAGCACCAATAAGATCACCGAGTTCAAAAATTTACTTTTCATAGTATTATAGGTTTGGTTATAAGGTTCTGAAGTATTCCAGGATGTCGCGAGCCTGCTCTTCAGTCATATTTTGATTGGCCATTGCAGCTCCATTGAATTCCACCAAAAGGTCTTTGGCACATCTGTCCTGCTCCACCATCAACTGAGGATCAAGGATCATATTCATGATCCATTCCGGACTTCTTCTGCTCATGATTCCTTTAGGTGATGGTCCTATGAATCGCTTGTCTATTTTGTGGCAGGCACTGCAATTGGTATTGAAGAGCGCCAGCCCTCTCTCAACCATTTCCTGATCTATGGTTTCCGAAAGTGTTACATTCTTGATTCTCCCCACTCCCTTATTGTCTAGCGTGATGCGCTCACTGGCAGGTACATTACTTTCGCTGTTAGCAGGTTCTATTTTCGACTGCTCCTTGATCTGATCAATTTTGCTTTGCCCTCCTCCGCCACCACATGCTGTGATGATGAAAAGTGCGACTATTAAAGTAATTGATAATACTCTGTTCATGACATTTACTATTTAATGGTTCAAAGTTTTAAAGAATCAGGTGTCTGAAATATGATGTTCTTCAACCTCATTTATGATTTATGTTATGTTACAAGATTAAAAGATCATTTTATCTTTTATTAAAATAAAAATTAGGTCAGTCTATGCCTTTCGTTATTAACTGAGGATCTCTTATTTCCGTAGAAAGTAGTGTTTCCTTTAGCCGATCCCGTATTTCTATAAACTTAAAATGAACTGGACACGGGTTTTTGGCTGAGCAATTTTCAAGACCAAGTACACAGCTTTCCAATAGTTTGTTTCCGTCTATGGCTTTAACAATATCTACCAGTTTGATTTGTTCATTAGGAGCTAATTCAAAACCTCCGGTGGGTCCTTTGTAAGAGATCAATAATTTACTCTTGACAAGCTGCTGCAAGATTTTGGCTGAAAAAGCCTCCGGTGAGTTTATGGCTCCAGATATTTCCTTTACTCCCGTTCTTCTTCCCTCCTGCTCATTAACAGCAATGTAGATCATAATCTTAATGGCATATTCACAGGCTCTTGAAAACATAACTTTGGTTTCAGGAAGTAAATATAAGGCATCTCTTTAATAAAGGATAAATTAATCTTTTATTATTTATTAGATTGCCTGACTGAATTTTGGTGATTTATTGGAGCCATTAAGTTTTGCATCAAGGCCAGTACAGATCACCCGAATGACTTCTCGCCCTTCAGGTAAAACTTTCATGCCTGTTTCTCCATAGAGGATAAGACCCTCTTCCTGCAATTGATCCAGCAAATCATAATTCAAAGCTACACAGTACTCCAGAAATTCAGATTCGTGCCAGGTGGTTTCAAAGTTGCACATCAGGTTGAGGATATGCTTTCTAAAGAATAGATCTTGTCTGGTGTGGATGTGGCCCTTAACAATAGGTAGCCTACCCTGATCTAGCATCTCATAGTACTTCGGAATGCTTTTTTCATTTTGAGCAAAACCAGACCAGCTATCACTTATTGAGCTTGCTCCCAGACCAATCAGCAACTTGCTGGTAAATGGTGTATAGCCCATGAAGTTTCTGTGAAGCTCTCCATCTCTTCTTGCTTCCAGGAGTTCATCACCGGGCATGACGTAATGATCCATACCCACCTCTTCGTATCCGGCTTGAAGAAAAGCATCTTTCCCCAGATGCATAAATTCCCATTTATGGTCTTCATCGGGTAAATAAGCTTCGTATGACTTTTGTGCCGGACGCATAGATGGAACATGCGCATAACTGTAGTAGGCAATACGCTCCGGTTTCAATTGAATGATCTGATCAAGTGTGGTTTGCACTGATTCCACTGTTTGTCCCGGCAATCCATAAACCACATCATAATTAACAGAAGTATAGCCGATCTCCCTTGCTTTTTCCGTGATTGCTTTCACCTGCTCAAATGACTGCATGCGATTGATCAGCTTCTGCACATTGAGATCGAAATCCTGAATGCCGAAGCTGACACGATCAAAGCCAATGTCATGTAAAGTCTCCAAGTGTTTTGAGGTGGTATTGGCCGGGTGGCCTTCAAAGCTCATTTGAAATTCCTTCGACAGGCTTGCTCTCTCAATAATTCCTGAGAGTAATCGATTCAGGTTCTCAGGGGCAAAGAAGGTAGGTGTTCCTCCTCCGAGATGAATTTCACGGATCAGTGGTTTTTCAGGTAGCTTTTCCAAATACAACTCCCACTCCTTCAGCAAATAATCAATGTAAGGATCCTCAACCTGATGATTTTTCGTAATACGGGTATTACATGCACAATAGGTACACAAGCTTTCACAGAATGGCAGATGAATGTAAATACTTACCTCCTTGCTGCTCTCCCAGAATGCAGACTGTAACGTCCTTTCATACGCCTCAATGGTAAAACTCTCCGGTTCCCAGAATGGGACGGTTGGGTAGCTGGTGTAGCGCGGGACAGGAATGTTGTACTTTCTTAGGTCTGGCATGGATCAAAATTTGGTTCAAAACTAGAAGTGTGAGAGGGGGCATGGTTTGAGGAATGGAAGGGTGGGATATGATTTATATCATCTTTATTTAGGTCACCCTGAATTTAGTTCAGGGTCTATCTGTTTAAAGATGCTGAACCAAGTTCAGCATGACTCTTCTTAGCTTTTTACAATGTCTCTCTGATAAGGGCGTTTCGATATCACAACCCACAAACTGTAATCAAACCGGCGGCATTGGCCTGCACCATTTGGTTGAACTGTGGGAGGGTGGTTAATAGCCCTCGCATGATGAGAATTGATCCGGAAATGATGGCGATAACAGGTATAGCCCGTGGTATTAAAATTTTCAGTCGATTTGAAAATACATTTCCTGCAAAGGAAAGCGTAATTAAGGCCGGAAGTGTTCCCAGCCCAAAGAGTATCATAAATAGTGCACCTTTTGCCGGAGTGCCCAATGCTACCGCTCCTGCTGCTGCGACATATGTGAGTCCGCACGGAAAGAAACCATTTGCTACCCCACTCAGGAACCAACGCTTACGCATCGAAAGGTTTTTAGAAAGGAATGACTTTAGGAAGTGATAAAATTTTGACTCGTAATAAAAGCGCTCAATGTGATGTCTGATGGACGGAATGCCGTACAATATGATCAACCCGAAACCTAGCACAAAGGCCAATGTTTGCTGAAGCTGAAAGAAGGCCACCGTGACTCCTATCAACCCCAAACCCAGCCCTATCAAAACATACGTCAAAATTCTACCTGTATGATACAGGGCAAAACCAGATTTAGACTGCTTCGGTCCCATAAAGGCCATCATCACCGGTCCGCACATGCCCACGCAATGCAAACTTCCAAATAACCCGATGATGAATGCGCCTATCATTGAATGTAGATGCTTGACTGCTGATAGTAATCTTCTTCATTTGAACGCCAGGAGATATTTACCCGATAGCTTCCAGGCACCAAATCCGACTTTGCAATCCGCTGAATATTTTCTTTAGATAGCTCGATATTGAACGACCTGTCGAACAGCTTCCTGGATGGATGATAGAAGTCTATCTTGCCGGAAGCTTGATCAGGAAATTCCAGAATCACATCTTCCATATTCTGCTTTACTGAAACCGACAGTCCATCCTCAGCTGTATTGGAGAGCTTATCCAGCTTTTGCTGATAGTTGATCTCCTGTGCGTAGTAGTCCTCAGCCACAAGATCAAAGTCTTCCTGAAAAGACCTAACTACCATGTAGCCGATAAACGCTGCAAAACAGATAAATGCCAATACGATTCCTTTTCCCCAATTCATATTTTTTAGTTGTTAGGAGTCAGAAGTAAGTAGTCAGAAGCTTAATGCCTGCATTCCAGACCTCACTACATAACTCTGTTTATTTTGCTTATCCTATATCTCAATTGGTAATTATCAATTCTCAATTGCTAGTTCGCTGGTCCTAAAAATTTGGTACTTACAGTCTCCACTAATTCCTCACCTGAGTACACGCCAATTTCAATTTTAGAGCTCATCTTTTCAAGGTTGGCGGGATCAATGATCACAAAGAAAGCTCCCTCACCTACCCCCTGTTCTGCGAGATCTATCTGACCACCTACCATCTCAATTTGCCCCTCCGGTTCCAAAAGCTCAAACCGTACATCCATGGCGTTATTGGTCTTGTTGACCATATTCACTTGATACAGATTCGTGATCATGCCATCTTCACGCTCTTGGTATAAGATTCCCGGTGTTCTTAAGATGGTTGTTTCAAAATCTGATCTAACCAATAAGAGCGTCACCAGCACACCAATTAAGAGAATAAGGACGCCTGAATACGCTCGCATCCTGGTTGTGAACTGAAAAGGTTTCTTGTCGGCAATGTTTTGTTCAGAAGCGTATCTTACTAAACCTCTCGGCTTACCAATGCGGTCCATGATGGAATCACACGCATCAATACATGCTGTGCAGTTTACGCATTCCAGTTGTGTCCCGTTTCGGATGTCTATCCCGGTGGGGCACACATAGACGCACTGTTTGCAGTCAATACAGTCCCCCTTGCCTTGTGCCTCCCGATTCTCATCCTTCCTGAATTTAGCCCTATTCTCACCTCTCTGATGATCATATGCCACTACGACACTTTGCCGATCCAGCAATACGCCCTGGAGTCGACCGTACGGACAGATCGTGGTACAGACCTGCTCGCGCATCCAGCTAAATACTCCGTAGAACAATCCGGTGAATACTACCATCGCGATAAAGCCACCGGTGTTTTCCGAAGGTCCCCCCTGAATGATTTCCCATACCTTATCGACACCCACCAGGTAGGCCATGAAGGTGTGCATGATGAAGGTACTTATCAATATAAACAAGAAGTGTTTAGAACCTTTCTTGAGAATTTTCTCCTTATCCCACGGTTGTCTATCTAGCTTTTTCTGAGCCATATAGTCACCTTCAATCCAGTATTCAATCTTTCTGAATACCCCCTCCATAAAGATGGTCTGCGGACAGATCCAGCCGCAAAAAATCCTACCAAAAACAACGGTGAATAGAATGATAAATACCAGGGAGGCGAGCATTCCAATTACAAACAAAAAGAAATCTTGTGGCCAGAATACTTGACCAAAAATGACAAACTTTCGTTCGAAAATATCAAACAGCAGAAATGGCTGTCCATCAATTTTGACAAATGGTGCTCCAAACAAAAACAGGAGCAAAAAAGAACTAACTAGCGTGCGATAGTTTGTGAATCTACCTTTAGGTTTCTTTGGGTAAACCCACACACGCTTTCCTTCCTTATCCACCGTAGAAAGGTGGTCTCTAAAGGTTTCCTCGGCACTTTCTTGCTCCTGATATATATCCTTTATGTCAGCCATTTAATTAATCCCCGATCATCGGGTTAGCAACATTCCCCTTCTTCCAGATCTGCCTCATCATCTACTGCGTCCGGATTCTCCTCTTCAGTAGCTTCTGCACCATTTCCATTTTCCCGCTCAAACAACTCTCCCTGAGGCTCTTTTGGATTTGCAGATGACATTCCCTCAAGGGTATAGATATAGCTGGCTACCTGCTGCATTTTCTTAGGAGAAAGCTGCGTTTCCCATGCAATCATTCCTTTTGATGGTACACCATACTTAATCGTTTTGAAAACCGATACAATGTCACCACCATGTAGCCAATACTTATCGGTGAAGTTTGGGCCAACGCCCCCGCCACCATCTGCGGCATGGCACACAGCACAGTTTGCGTCATAGATGGCCTTGCCGGCATTGATGTCTGCAGTTTCCAATGCGAGCTCCACACTGTTCTCATCAATCAGGTTATCCAGAGATGCCAGGTACACCTTCACCTCTTCCTTCGCCTGAATCATCTCAGCCTTAAACTCATCCTCTTGCCTTGGCATATCCAGAAAGTAGAACCGAAACATATAGATCGCAGCAAAGGCAATAGTAAAATAGAAACCATATAGCCACCAGGGTGGAAGTCGGTTATCTAGCTCGCGGATGCCGTCGTACTCATGATCGGTAGCAACCTCCGCTTCTCTTGCCACAGGCACAGAATCATTGAGCCTATTCCAAAATCTTCGCCAGAAGCCAACCCCCTCTTCTCCTTCTTTCACAGCAATTAATTGGCTTTCCTCTTCCACAATACCCATCTCAGCACGTTTCAGACGAAGGACGACTTTCAAGGCAACCAATAAGGTATACATCGCAATCACGGCAGTAATCGCCACGACAACAGCGAGACCCAGAATAATTTCAATCTGATATTGCTCAAAAAAGGATCGTTGCGAAGCTTCTTCCTGAGCCATAGTCAGTCCGGGTAGTGCAAAAATGAGTGTCGATAATACGTATTTAAGCTTGCTCATGATCAGTTTCGTTTGAGTCCAATGGAATGTTTGAAATTTCGTTGAATACCTTTTTGTCCACCCTCAGCACATAAATAGTTAGCGCAATAAAGAAGGTGAAAAAGATGATGAAGGAAATGATGGGAAAGATCTCTATCCCTGCTATCGTTTCCATGTGATGTTTAATGAATTTTAGCATGATCTTTCCGTTTATTTATTTTCAGATACTCCTTCTACATTCTTGATATCCGTGCCCAATCGCTGCAGGTAGGCAATCAGCGCTACGATCTCCGCATCACTGCTCACTTTGATTCCCTCCATCTCTAGTCCTTTAGATATTAATGCAGCCTGTATTTCGGCATCAGCCACAGCTTTCTCATCATAGCCTTCTTCGTATGGCACACCAAGTGTTTGCATCGCTCGGATCTTGGCAGGAGTTCTTTCTTTGTCCCACTCTTGCTCATAAAGCCATGGATACGGCGGCATAATAGAACCAGGTGACATACTCGTGGGATCAAGCATATGATAGAAGTGCCAGCTATCTGGGTACTTCTTCCCTACCCGATGCAAGTCTGGTCCGGTGCGTTTGGATCCCCACTGGAATGGGTGATCGTATACAAATTCACCAGCTTTGGAGTATTCCAGATCTACCGGATCATATCGCATCACCTCAGACCGGAACGGACGGATCATCTGTGAGTGACAGGTGTAGCAACCTTCTCTCACGTAGATATCACGGCCATTTAGCTCCAGCGGAGTATATGGTTTTACTGAGGATATTGTCGGCACGTTTGACTGGATCAGGAATGTCGGTATAATTTCTATTGCTCCACCAATGGCCACCAGAATCAAACTCCAAACGAGCATTCTCATCGGTTTCCATTCGAAGATTCTTCTGTGCCAATGATCGCTTTTGGCTGGTTTATAATCCTTCATCAAAGGAGCAGCCTGTGCTTCAGTTGATGGTTGGAATTTTCCGGAACGAGCGGTTTTTATCAGGTTAAATACCATCACAAACACACCACTCAGGTAAAGCAGTCCTCCGAATGCTCTCAATGCATACATTGGAATGATTTGAGTCACTGTCTCAAGGAAATTGCTATACACCAAGGTTCCATCCG
Source organism: Ekhidna sp. (assembly GCF_040223195.1). Lineage (GTDB taxonomy): Bacteria > Bacteroidota > Bacteroidia > Cytophagales > Cyclobacteriaceae > Ekhidna. The sequence goes on from NZ_JAVKDX010000017.1 coordinate 246,285, forward strand.
GGTTGAACTGTTTCCACATCAAGCTTTGGGTAAACCCAGCCCAGTAAAGTGGAATTGCATAGAATAGGATTCCCAGCGTACCAATCCAGAAGTGAACATTTGCCAGCTTCTCCGAGTGAAGTTTTGTTCCATAAAGTTTAGGAATCAAATAGTAAAGCATCGCGAAAGTCAGGAAGCCGTTCCATCCCAATCCTCCGATATGAACGTGTCCTACGATCCAGTCTGTGAAGTGACCAATGGCATTTACATTTTTCAATGAAAGCATCGGTCCTTCGAAGGTGGCCATACCATAACAGGTAATAGCGACCACCATGAATTTCAGAATAGCGTCTTCTCTTACTTTATCCCATGCTCCTCTCAATGTCAACAGACCGTTTAGCATACCACCCCAGGACGGTGCAATCAGCATCACGGAGAACACCACACCTAGTGACTGTGCCCAGTCAGGCAAAGCATTATACAACAAGTGGTGAGGACCTGCCCAGATATAGATAAATATCAATGCCCAGAAGTGAATAATTGAAAGTCTATACGAGTAGATCGGACGGCCTGAAGCTTTAGGGATGAAGTAGTACATCAAACCCAGGTAAGGTGTAGTTAGGAAGAATGCCACCGCGTTGTGTCCGTACCACCACTGCACCAGGGCATCCTGTACGCCTGCATACCAGGAGTAGCTTTTCATGAAGTCAATTGGCAGCTCAAATGAGTTTACAATGTGAAGCATAGCAACCGTCACAAACGTTGCGATGTAAAACCAAATGGCTACATACAAGTGCCGCTCCCTTCGCTTGACTATTGTCATGAACATGTTGAGACCAAACACTACCCAGATAAGTGCAATGGCAATATCTATTGGCCATTCCAGCTCCGCATACTCTTTACCGGAAGTCATTCCGAGAGGTAGTGTGATTGCTGCCGCCAGGATAATTAGTTGCCATCCCCAAAAGTGGATCTTGCTCAGCAGATCGCTGTACATGCGGGTTTTACATAATCGTTGAAGGGAATAATACACCCCGGCAAAAATCCCATTCCCCACAAATGCAAAAATCACCGCATTGGTATGCAGTGGTCTTACTCTCCCGAAAGTGGTGTATTGTAATCCGAAGTTGGCTTCCGGCCACACGAACTGGCATGCAACAAGAAGTCCCACCGACATGCCGACAATTCCAAAGATCGTGGTAGCGATTAGGAAATTTCGGACCGTGGTGTTGTCGTAATGGAAGGTCTCAAGACCTACTTTTTGGTTGTTTTCTGACATTGGTCACTAGGTTTATCATCATCAAAAAGAATGCGGACTGATGGTGTATAATCATCCTCAAACTGCCCTGAGCGGGATGCCCAAAGGAAGGCTCCCAGGAAGCTGCCTGCCAGCAAAAGACTACATGCGATAAGGATAAATATGACACTCATAATCCGTAGACAAGATTAGCGGAGCAACGCAGTGTCACCGATGAGGCGTGTTAGGGTCACTTATGATTTTTGTCAGGTTGTATTCCGCTAAGTAATCCTCACCAGTCACTCCAAATGGCTATCCGCTATATGAAAGTAAAATTTAATGAAAAACGGAAGGGATTCAAAATCATGGATATGTTTTGCGCCCTTACAGAAAATCCTGTGGCCTCTGATATGTCGTCTCAGACGACCAACCAAGCAAATCTGGAAGAGTTATTTTTCTAAGTGGCGCAATTCCTAACCAAGTGAAACGGAGATCAGGAATCTAACCCACTATTACGCCAATTATAAGTCCAATCAAAATTGAAATAATTATGACCCCAAATAGCGCCTTTAAACTTATTTTACTCATTGGATTTAAAGACATAGTCTAAATTTAAAGATTTCTCACTTCGTTCGAAATGACAGGTTGGGATAAAGATCACCTCCCCTCCTGAGCAGAATCATCAGCCTCTCAACAATAAAGCTCAATTTTTACCTACCTTGGTTTTTTAATTAATGCATGGATATACGAATTAAGTTTCTTGGTGGTGCCGGCTCAGTGACGGGATCAAAGTTTTTACTGACTGTAGATGATTTCAACCTGCTCATAGATTGTGGGCTTTTTCAAGGACTAAAAGAACTAAGACTTAGAAACTGGGATGAACTTCCAATTGAGCCATCAGAAATTGATGCGGTAATTGTAACCCATGCGCACATTGACCACTCGGGCTATCTCCCACTCTTTTTCAAAAACGGGTATGGTGGTGAAGTTCATTGCACAGAGCCTACCAAAGATCTGGTAGAAATCCTATTGACGGATAGTGCCAAACTCCAGGAAGAAGAAGCAGAGTTTGCCAACAAAAAGGGATATAGTAAGCACAGCCCAGCCAAACCTTTGTACACCGTAAGGGATGCTGAAGCCATTTTTCCAGCCATAAAAACCCATGCATTTCATCGGTCATTTAGGGTCAATAGCAATGTAGAAGTAAAATTCTTTCACGCTGGACATATCCTGGGGGCAGCAAGTGTAGAAGTAAAGGTATATACGAGTCAAGGGGTTAAGACAATGGTATTCTCCGGTGATCTGGGCCCTTTCCATAACCCACTTCACCTCTCACCTGAGTATCCTAAGAGGGCAGACATCTTATTCATGGAATCAACCTATGGTGCCAGAAACCATGAGCCTTTAGATATGGAGCTGGAGATAAAGAAAATCATTGAAGAAAGTGATCAACGAGGCGGATGCATTGTGATCCCTGCTTTTTCGTTGGGCCGAACCCAACTTATCCTTTATTACTTATGGAAGGTCTTTCAAAACATTCGATCACGCCCCATCTATGTAGACAGTCCTATGGCTATTAGTGTCACCCGGCTTTACAAACTGTATTCAAGGTACCACAGGCTCAAGCCGGATAGTGATTTTGGTCATCACATTTTTGATGCCCCCTTCGTACATTATGTGACTGAGCAAAGTCAGTCTCGTGTACTAAACACCATTAAGGAGCGAGCGGTCATCATTTCAGCAAGTGGAATGGCAACTGGTGGACGCATATTGCATCACTTATATCATCGGCTTCCCAATGAGCAGGACATCATTATGTTTACAGGCTTTCAGGCAGTCGGTAGCCGGGGAAGAGACCTGGTGGATGGAAGCCCTTCAGTAAAAATATTTGGTGAAGAAGTTCACGTAAAAGCCAAGGTCCTCAATATTCATGGACTCTCTGCACACGCCGGTCAACAAGAATTGCTTGATTGGTCCGACCATATCCAGAGCAGTCCCAAGATGACTTTTTTGGTACATGGAGAAAGTGAAGAATCCGAAGCGCTTGGCAAAAAAATGGGTGAGCGAGGATGGAATGTAACTATCCCTGATTACAAGGAAACTTTTACATTGTTTGATCATGTTTAATCCTTCGAAAGGCTCATGATGAACTCAAAATAATTAACAATGTCAAAGTTCAATGATTTAATAAATGGAGATCAACCAGTACTGGTAGATTTTCATGCTACCTGGTGTGGGCCCTGCCACACGATGGCTCCTGTTCTGGAAGAATTGAAAAAAGAGATCGGTGATAAGGCACGTATCATCAAAATAGATATTGATAAAAATCAGGCTGCAGCTCAAAGGTTCAATGTGAGAGGTGTCCCCACTTTCATCCTATTCAAGCAGGGAAAGCAGCTATGGCGGCAGTCTGGTGCCATGCCTAAACATATCTTAGCCCAGGCAATAGATAAGGCGTAACTTGCCTCCATGATATCGAATATTGTCTCTGCTGACTGGCTCATTGAAAACCTCAATCTTCCCAACCTAGTCATTCTTGATGCTACCTTGGCCAAGCCAAAGGGTATGGAGCCAGATGTTCCAAAAGATGTTCAAATCCAGGGGGCCAAATTCTTTGATATAGATTCTCGATTTTCAGATGCTTCCATTGGTTTGCCACACATGATGTGTGACGCAGAGCAGTTTGAGAACGCAGCGCAAGCATTAGGTATCAACAATGACAGCCTTGTGATTGTATATGATGATCATGGAGTCTACTCCAGCCCCAGGGCCTGGTGGATGCTTAAGTCCATGGGTCACAAGCAGGTGGCTGTACTCAATGGTGGTTTACCCAAATGGGTTCAGAAGAACTATCCCACAGAACCTAAAAAAAATAAGTCGAATAAAGGAAACGGCAATTTCAAGGCTACCTATGAGCGTGGATGTTTTGTGAATGCTGAATACATATTTGAGCATTTGGATGATGAGGATATTCTTGTACTGGATGCCAGATCCAAAGGAAGATTTGATGCAATCGAGCCTGAGCCAAGAGCAGGATTGAGAGGAGGTCATATCCCTAATTCTGTCAACATTCCATTCCCTGAGGTATTGAGTAATGGCCTGGTATTGAAATCTAAAAACGAGCTAAAATCCGTATTCAATCAATACGATCTTAGGGACAAAAAAAGGCTTGTTTTTTCCTGCGGATCCGGACTTACGGCATGCATTGTGCTGCTGGCCGCTCACATAGCCGGCTATGAAGACCTGACTGTCTACGATGGCTCCTGGAGTGAATGGGGACAGCCTTCTGATCTGCCGGTGGAGGCGTGAAACTATCCAATTAATGTATTAGCCAGTTCACAAAGACGACTCAAAAATTAAGGCTAATCCATTATCTCGTACTTCTTATTTTGCTTTGGAAAGAATTTACACCACCAAAAAGGATTTCACATTTCGCAGAATTTTGAAATCCTTTTGATAAAAAAAAGAGTTTTATCGTTATTTTGTAATCATGAGTATCGAAGCAAAAAGATATCACCTGATTGAACGGGTAATGCAATTCAATGAAAGAGAGATTGATAAAATTGAAACATTTTTAGAAGAAGAGTCAGAGTTATCGGCTTCATTGGATAAAGCATTAGAGCAAGTGGATGAAGGGAAAGTAACCCCACACAGTGAAGTGAGAAAGAAGTATGAAAAATGGCTTTTAAGGTAAACTGGACTGATGAAGCCGTCAATGATCTGGATGAGATTATTGAATTCCTTGGAGAAAAGTGGACCGATGAACAAGTCCGCAACTTCTTTGCTCGCTTAGAAGAATGCTTGTCTAATATCAAAGAAGCTCCTCACCAACCAAAAGACTCCTTGAGAAAGGAAGGGACAAAGGAATATCAACACTCCAAAAAGACAACTATTTTTTATTCCTATGATGATAAGGTGATCAATATTTTGAGGCTTTGGACGAATCTGAAAAATCCCGAAAGGCTGTAATTAAGTATCGTAAACTTAATACGATTATTATATTAAGAAAATGCTTAGTCGGTTGCAAATAGGAATGCCCTCCTCATTCATCCAAATAGAGTGAAGAGATGATTAGGAAAAATTCTTCCTCCCAATCAAACCGATCATTAGCGTGACAAATCCTACCACCGTAACTGAACTTATCGGCATGAGAATGGCCGAAATCAATGGCGTAAGATGGCCAGTTATGGCGAAGGAAAGCCCCACGATATTGTACAGAAATGACAAACCAAAAGCAATGAAGACCACCTTTATTACCTGTCTTGAAAACCGCAGGATTGAGGGCAGCTCTGTGACATTTTTCGAACTGATGATGGCGTCACATGCAGGTGAAAACTGATGGATATCTTCAGAGACAGCAATACCCACAGAAGCCTTTTTCAGAGCTCCTGCATCATTCAGTCCATCACCGATCATCAGGTAGTTTGCGTTTCCATTATCCAGGAAGTGAAGTTTATCCAGGGGCTTTTGATTGAACAATGCCCGTTCAAAATACGGTTGCAGCCTCTCCTTCTCTGATTCATTATCTCCCGAAAGTAGATATGTTTTATACCCGGACCGTACCTCTTCCAGCATCTCAAATATCCCCTGGCGGTAGTTGGCTTTTACAGTAAAAAAACCCTCTCTTTCTCCAACCTTCAAATACACTCTGGACTCGTTCACCGAACTCTCCATTTTTTTACCGAGGTACCCCGCTGACCCCACTTTCACGTTTACACCAGCCACTTCTGCGGTAAATCCCCTCCCCGTTTCTTCCCTGAATGATTTGATTGGGAGCTTTTCACAAGATGGAAGCTCAGAATGAAATAATCTGCTGAGGGGGTGCGCTGAATTTCCTAGTGACGACTTTAACACCGATAAGTTGGTTCCGTCTATTACATCCCCCTGATAGGAAATACCAGCATCAATTGTGGTAAGTGTGCCTGTTTTGTCAAACACCAATGCATCCACCTTTGCAATGGACTCAATTACTTCAGCATTTTTGAGATAAAGACCTTGCCTGCCATATCGCCTCATGGCATGGCCGTAGGCAAACGGAAGCACCAGTGCCAGAGCGCATGGGCACGCTACTATCAGAACGGCTGTCACAGAATTCCATATAATGTCAGGATTAGCAAACCACCAATAAATACCAGTACCTATGGCCAGAAAAATGATTGTGAGGGTAAAATACTGGCTGACCTTATCCACCCATGTGTGGAGATCCTCCTTATCTTTTTTGAAGGTGTCGGTATTCCAGAGGCTGGTAAGCTCGCTATTGTTTACTGTTTTGGTTAATTCTATAACCAATTCTCCTCCTTTTTGCCTCCCCCCTGCAAAGACTAGCTGACCCGCAGATTTCTGCTCAGGTTTTGCTTCACCCGTAACAAAGCTATAATCGATGTTTGCCAAGCCTTCAAGTATTTTTCCATCTGCAGGGATCAATTCGTCATTATGAATAATCACGACATCTCCCTTTTTCAATTCCTTCAGCTGACACTGAACCTCAGAACTATCAATCAGGCAGGTGATGGATACTGGGAAATAAGAGGAAAAGTCCCTTTCAAAAGACAATGCCTGGTACGTCTTGCTCTGATACCACTTACCTATCAATAGAAAGAACACCAATCCGGCAAGGGAATCTACATACCCCATCCCTGATTGCGAAATGATCTCGTAGGCACTCCTACCAAAAAGTGTGAGTATACCCAAGGCTATCGGCACATCAATATTGAGATTTCGATACCTGAGTCCTTTCCATGCTTTACTGAAATAATCACTGGCCGAGTACAGCAGCACCGGAAATGCCAACACTAAGTTGATCCAGTTGAAAACCTGCTTAAAGTCATCGGTGAGCAGGAAGTTTTTGTCCAGATACTCCGGCATACTCATGAGCATGGCATTGCCAAAACAAAAGCCAGCCACGGCTATCTTGGTGCCCAGGTTAGATTTTGAAACATGGTTCTTTGTCTTATCCAGACTCTCCAGCGAGATATCCGGCGGATAGCCAAGCTGTGACAAAAGAACTGCAATGTCTCGAAGTGATTTCTTCGAATGATCAAAGGTGATGACCACCTCTCTCTTCACAAAGTTCACTTCAGATCTTAATACTGCCGGCTCAAGCTTTGATAAATGTTCAAGTAGGTAAATACACGAGCTACAATGAATTCCTGGGAGGAAAAATTTCATCACTGAAACATCTTCACTCTTAAATCGAAGAAGCTGCTGTTTGATGTCCTCGTTATCCAGGAAGGCATACTTTCTTTCAGCCTTTACCTGAGAGATAGATTTGTTTTCCTGAGAGGTCTCAGAATAATACTGACCCAAATTGCTTTGCTCCAACAACTCATACACCGCCCTGCACCCATAACAGCAGAACGTATGGTCATCGCTCTTTATTGACTCATCGCAGGGATCTCCACAGTGATGGCATATGACTTCTTCAACTTGCAATAGCTCCATATGGTGCCGGATTGTTTGGCACTACCAAGACAGGTGTACCGCTTTTTTCAATGAGGCTTACAGTATGGCTCCCGATTTCATTGTTGAGCCCATTACTATTGACCCCTACTATTACCAAGTCAAACTTATGCTCTTTTATGAATTTCAGCATGGTATCTTCCACATTTCCCGAAAGCACCACATTATTAATACGTTCTATAGGATGATCGGACAGGCGTAGGGAAAGCTGGTTCATACGGTCTTTCATCTCCTCCAATACATGCTGACTAGCATCTTTGGCGTCTTTGGAACTGTACTTCGCCGAATTCGGGTAAATATGAAGAAATGAAATGGTAGACTCTTTGCTGAGTTTGGACAGTTCGAGCCCAACCTGGGTGGCCGTCCAGGAGGCTGGTGAGAAGTCTGTAGGGATTAGTATGCTAGAGATCACTCGCTTTTTTCTGAATTTGAATTCAAAACTAGTTTTCTGGTGCCTCCTCATAATTGACATTCGTCAAGAGGCAAATTGAATTTTGTCACATCGGCTAACAATCTTTACTTTGGTAGTATGAAGCACACAAAACTTGCCGATAAGCACATTTTTTCCAATGAAGGACTTCATGCCATTGAAACGCTATGCAGGAGTTCTAGTGAAGGAATCATCTTTTGTGATAATGAAGGCAAAATCATTTTGGTAAATCCACGTGCGGAAGAGATGTTTGGCTACACTGAAGAAGAGCTTCTGGGAGAGCGGATAGAAATCTTGGTTCCCAAAGAATCAAAAAGCTCACATACATCCTTGAGGAATAATTATATAAAGCAGGATGCCGAGCCGCGACGCATGGGTGTGGGCAGGGATTTGGAAGGCCTACGAAAAGATGGGAAAACATTTCCTCTTGAAATAAGTCTAAGCCACATAACTGGTGATGGAGAAAAGCTCATTATCGCCTTCATTACAGATATTTCCATAAGGAAGGAAAATGAACGGAAACTTGAAGAGCAACGCCAGCAGCTAAAAGAGTACACCTCTGAGCTTGAAAGGAAAGTAAAAGCAAGAACCAGCGAGCTGGAACATATGAACCTTGGGCTCCAGAGCCAGATTCAGGAACGAAAGCTTGCGGAAGAAGCCTTGAAGGAAAGCTTGCAAGATCTGAAAAAAGCAGAGCAGGAAATTCTGAAATCATTGGAAAAGGAGAAACAGCTTGGTGAGTTAAAATCCAGGTTTGTATCCATGGCTAGCCATGAATTCAGAACTCCGCTGACTACCGTGCTTTCATCGGCAAACCTGATTGCCAGATATACCGAAGGAGACCAGCAGGATGCTCGCGAGAAGCACATCGATCGGATCAAAAAAAGTGTGCAGAACCTAACCAGTATTCTTAATGATTTCCTTTCCATTGAGAAGCTGGAAAGTGGAGCTCAAAAGGTGGACCTTGTGCATGTAGAATTCTACGAACTATTGAGAGATGTGGTGGAAGAAATGAGTATCAGCCTGAAAGAAGGTCAGGAAATCGTGATCACTGGAAGTGCTACTTCCATCACTTCAGACCCTCATATTCTAAAAAATATCCTTATCAACCTGATTTCCAATGCTAGTAAATACTCCGGGGAGAAAGACAAGATTGAAATTAAGATTGAAGTGAGAGACTCTGTTCTCATTCATGTGACTGACCAGGGCATTGGTATCCCCAAAAGTGAACAAAAGGAGCTTTTCGGCAGATTTTTCCGGGCTGGCAATGCCACCAACATCCAGGGAACCGGCCTGGGACTCAATATTGTAAAGAAGTACACTGACCTGCTAAACGGACAAATTTCCTTTACCAGCACCGAAGGAAAGGGTAGCACTTTCACCTTGCAGTTGCCACTTACTTCGCATTAGCAATGGCCTTTCGTTTCAGCAGGTACACCAGCGGGCCTATAAGTGGGATGATAACGACTACCGCAAACCATACCATCTTTCTGTTTAATGAAATCCTTGACTGCAAAATGTCAATCATAGAATAGATTGCGATTGCAGCAGCAAAAATTGATATAATGATCCAGCTGTCCATGACTTTTCTTTTTAGCAAATTGACAGATTTTCTCAATTACCGCTTATGAGATTCCTTTGGTAAACAGGTGATTATCGTCAGGTGATTTTAGTAATTTGGCTCCTCTGAAAAAAAGGCATTGCAATTATGAACAAACAACAGATACTAGTCATTGAAGACCAGGAGGATGTACGTGAAAATATTGTAGAGCTTTTGGAGCTTTCCAACTATCAGGTTCGCTCCGCACCAAATGGTAAGGAAGGGGTGAAAAAGGCCCTTGATACACCGCCAGACCTGATCCTTTGCGACATCATGATGCCAGAGATGGATGGCTATGAAGTACTCTATCTACTTTCAAAAAATCCTACCACAGCCTCACTCCCGTTCATCTTCCTCACTGCTAAAGCAGAAAAGGCCGATTTTAGAAAAGGGATGAACATGGGTGCAGATGATTATATCACCAAACCTTTTGAGGAGATGGAATTGCTTGGTGCCATTGAGCGAAGACTGAAAAAGTACGGTGAACTATCTCAGGCCTCCAATATGGATGAATTTATTCAGCAGGCATCAAAGTATCAAAACCTTGAAGAACTTGAAAAGGAACGAAAGACACAAAACTTCAAGAAGAAGGATATCATTTATCGTGAAGGGGACTATGGAAATTTTGTCTACAAGATTCGGAAGGGAAAAATAAAGACCTATCGGATCAACGAGGACGGAAAGGAGTTTATCTATGACATCAAAAAGGAAGGGGACTTTCTTGGAGAGCGATCCATGATCCAGGACACCACACGTACTGAATTTGCTGAAGCGATGGAGGATTCAGAATTGATTCTGATTCCAAAGGATGATTTTCAGGAGCTCATTTTTAAAAACCGGGAGATTTCTGGAAAATTCATAAAAATGCTTTCCAACAACCTGGTCCAGCGTGAGCACGAATTGATGGAAATGGCCTACAATACAGTAAGAAAACGCACAGCCGACTCCATCATCAAATTATATGAAACATATATCGGCGATACTGAAAAAGTCACAATTGATGTAGCCAGAGCAGATCTGGCCGGGATGGTAGGAACCGCCACCGAATCTGTGATCAGGATACTCTCCGAATTCAAAAAAGACCAATGGATTGAAATTAATGGAAGTGCCATAACAGTCCTGGAGCCAAAAAAAATTAAAAGCGTGAGGTTTTGAGTCAACACACAAGATACTCCTTGGCCCGGGCCAATTCTACCTCTACCTCATCCAAAAAGGGTGGCAGGTTTTCCCAGAAATCTTCTGCTTTGTAGTCTGGCATTGAGGCGGCCAGCTCTCTTAAGTCAAGGTTGGCAAGGTTAGATTTCATTTTGTGAAGGTGGTTATAGGTTTCTTCACGATCCTGTTTCTTCATTTTTTCCCGGCTCCCCTTCAAGTCATCGTCAATAGATTTGATTGCCATCTCTGCAATCATGTGGATTTTCTCCTCATTGCCTGCAAGGACCTCTGCCAGAAATTTAAACCGTGCAATGGTCCTGTCCGTCTCATGTTGCACCTCTTCATTTTTGAGTACTTCGGTTCCGGGTTTTGCCTTCCCAAATAAACTGACCTTTTCAAATAGCTGCCGAGGATCGAATGGCTTGGAAACGATCTCATTCATGCCACTACTCTCCATTTTGGTACGAGATTCTGCCAAGGTGCTGGCAGTCAATGCGATGATAGGCACGGTTTTGAAGTATTCATCATCCATCGATCGAATGTTCATAGTGGCCTCATATCCATCCATGACTGGCATTCGCACATCCATCAAAATCACATCATACTTCTTACTCACTACTTGCTCGAGGGCTTCTTTGCCATGATTAGCAATATCCACTTCCACTCCCCACCTTGTCAGGAAGCTTTTAGCTATTTCCTGGTTTGCTGGATTATCTTCCACAAGCAAGACTTTAATATCCAGATTGGCAGTGCTTACGATATCCACTTTTCTTGAGGCAGACTTACCATGTGAAGCTTCAAGAGGAATAGAGAAGTAAAAATTGGTGCCCTTGCTCACAATTGAAGAAACTTGCAATTGCCCTCCCATCAAATCCACAAGCCTTTTTGAAATCGAAAGGCCGAGACCAGTACCACCGGCTTTCATGGAGTGCTGGTTGTTGATCTGCTTGAAGGTCTCGAAAATTACACCCAATTTATCCTCGGGAATTCCAATGCCTGTATCATTCACTGAAAAATAGACTTTCCCGTCACTTTCTGGCTTTATGGTTATTTCCACCTTTCCCTGATCGGTGAACTTTAATGCATTGCTAATCAGGTTATTAAGCACTTGGGTCAATCGTACTTCATCACATATGTAGTGACTGGAAAGGCCCTCATCGTATTGGCACACCAATGATACAGTCCCGGACTGTGGAACTGCACGCCACGTCTCGATAATGTTGTTCACCAAATCCTGCAGATTCACATCTTCTTTAACGATCTCAAGATTGCCTGACTCGATCTTCTGGAAGTCAAGGATGTCATTAATAAGTGTCAACAGGTTATTGCTGCCGAACTTGAGCATTTTCAAACGGCTATTCCCCGATAGCTCGGGATGCTCGAGTTCCAGCAGATTGGTCGTTCCTATGATTGCATTCAGTGGAGTCCGAATTTCATGACTCATGGTAGAAAGAAACTGTTCTTTGATTTTGCCTGCTTCCTCAGCTTCTTCTTTGGCTTTCCTTAGCTCCACTTCCTGACGCTTCATGTCAGTAAGGTCATTGAAGAAAATAATGATGCCTCCTACTTTGTCCTTATGAGTATACCAAGGGTGCACTTCTCCCTGGATCCATTGAAAAGATCCATCTGCACGAACAAATTTTTCAATGCCTGGCTTAATGATCTCCCCATCGAGGGCTCGCTTGTGCATTTCCTTCCAAATCTTTGGTACCTCTGGGAAGACTTTATAGTGCGATTTACCGATAATATCTTCAGGTATATTTTGGTCAATGCACCACTTCTGACTCACAGAGATATAATTCATGTGCTTATCGAGCATTGCGATGGCCACAGGCGCACTAGATACAAAGGTTTTAAGGAGGCTTTGCTCCTCAAGAAGCCGATTTTGATTTTCTTCCTGCTCCATCAATGAGCCAACCCACTTAGCAACCAGATTCATGAAATCTATTTCATAGTCTGAAAATGACTTGGTGCGAGGAACCGCACTGGTGAAATTCACTGTGCCAGCTACTTTTCCTTCCACGCGATACGCTGCTCCTATGTAAGATTGAAGATTGAATTTTTTGAAGCAGGGATGATTTTTATAATCAGAAGCCTCCATGTGGTCTATGCTCAAAACCCTTCCCTTTTCTGAAAGAGTAATATCACAATAAGTATCTCCTAACTTATATTTTTGGTTGAGGCTTAGTCCTGATGATTCCGGGTAAAAAGCTATCACGCGGTACTCATCCATCCATATTTTGCTGACAATGCCCACATCAAGGCCAAGATATTCGAGACATAGTTTCAGGCCATCTTCCAGTCGCTTTTGAATGGACAATTCTGTTTTAGAGCTGAGCTCATTCAATAGCCTGAGGCCTTGCTTGTACTTTTGCTCCTTTTCCGCATTAAACCTGAGTCCGGTAATATCCCGGGCAATGTTGTAGATATTTGTCACATTTCCAGACTTATCATAGGTATATGCCGTGCTTTGAGCGATCCATTTTCGATCGCCCATGGAAGTCACAATCGGAAATTCGTAATAACAAGATGGCTTTTGCTCCCTGATAACCTCTGCATAATACCTTATGACCTCTTCTCTATGATCCTGTCTTACATAGTCGTACCACTTCTTTTGATTCACCTCATTCAGCGTGCTCTCAAAAAGCTTCTCAAAAGCAGGATTGATATAAATGTATTTGCCATTCCCATCCATTTCATATACCACATCCCTGGTGCCTCTTGTGAGGTTTTCATACCTTTTTTGTGAATCAAAGACTTTTTCAAAATGCTTTCTATACGATTTCACCCGAATACGCACGAGCTGAATGGTGAAAGTCAACACGCATGTAGCCGCTAAAATAACTGTGATTCCAATGAACCAATATTGCCTAGAAATAGTCCTCGAGAGCTGACTATTTACATCTTCGGCAAGAGTCTGATATCTATCGGATAATTCATTAAGAAGGGGCATCACAGAACCTTCCTGCTGAAGGATAATATTTCGGAATAAGCCAACATTCCTAGCCTCCTGAATACCATAGCTCCCCTTAATAAGGGCCGAGATGGAGGGAGACATTTCTGCATAGATAGATACGATTTTTTCTAAAGCAATTCCTTTACCAGCAAGAAATTCATTGGCTTCTCTGATTTTCAAATGGTTGGCGTGAAAGGCACTCACGGCCGAATCCAGGCGCTCAACAACCTGTGGGTTGATGGCTTCACCAATATCGAGCAGTAGTACATTTTTCGAGAGGTATTGACTCAGGGTACGCTGCTTGCCGCAGGTAGCCAAAAGTTGCTCCAGTTGAGAATTTACTTCTGCAAACTTCTGCACTTGCCTATTGGCCACAAATGCAATGGCCAGAACGGAGGTCACCCCTACCAGGAAAGCAAGTATGATCCTAATCGTAAGTTTTCTAATATCCAGTTCTGAAAAGATCGCAGTATTCTTTTTCATGTCGTGAGGAGCGCTCCCACCGAATTATCAAAAGATAAATTTGAATGTAAATTAACCTTCCAAATCCTTCTAAATCAGACGTTTCGATGGATTGGATACTCCGTCCGATGTAGAAGCCTCAATCCTAGATTTTGAAATCAGGATATCCCTTAATCAAAGTGAATAATCGGACAATTCTTCCTAATGGGTCGGAAATAGTTACCTTCGCGCCTCAATTTCGTTCGAATATGATCTCAACTGAAAATATATCCCTTCAATACGGCAAAAGGGTACTTTTTGACGAAGTGAATATCAACTTCACTCCGGGCAATTGTTACGGCATTATTGGTGCAAATGGAGCCGGAAAATCTACTTTTCTTAAAATCCTATCAGGGGAGATTTCGCCCAATTCAGGGTCAGTGAAAATAGAGCCTGGCAAGCGCATGGCTGTTTTGAAGCAGAACCACCATGAATATGACGAAATTCCAGTTTTGGATACCGCAATGATGGGGTATAAAGAGCTCTGGAGCATCATGAAAGAAAAAGATGCCATTTATGCAAAGGCTGATTTCACCGAGGAAGATGGCAACAGAGCCTCAGAGCTGGAAGCAAAATTTGCTGATATGGATGGCTGGAACGCAGAATCCGATGCGGCAGCCTTGTTGAGTGGCCTGGGGATTACTGAAGACGACCACTATAAACTGGTGAAAGAACTGAACGGAACCGAAAAGGTGCGTGTACTTTTGGCTCAGGTGCTTTTTGGAAACCCTGACATCCTAATCCTGGATGAACCTACCAACGACCTGGACATCAATACGATTTCGTGGCTGGAGGACTATCTTCTGGAGTTTAACAACACTTTGATTGTGGTCTCTCACGATCGTCACTTTCTGGATACGGTGTGCACACACATTGCCGACATTGATTTTGGCCAGATAAAACTCTATACCGGTAATTATACATTCTGGTATGAATCCAGCCAACTGGCACTGAGCCAGCGATCTTCAGCAAACAAAAAAGCGGAGGAAAAGAAGAAGGAGCTTCAGGAATTCATTGCCCGCTTTAGTGCCAACGCAGCAAAATCGAAGCAGGCCACAAGTAGAAAAAAATTGCTTGAGAAAATCAACGTGGAGGAAATCCAACCTTCAAACCGAAAGTATCCTGCTATCATTTTCAAGCAAAACCGTACTGCCGGCGATCAAATACTGGAAACCAAAGGCCTCAGCAAGGAAATCAATGGTGAATATCTTTTTAAAGACCTTGATCTATTTGTGAATAAAGGGGATAAAATAGCAGTGGTGAGTGAGGATAGCCTGGCTGTAACATCCTTTTTTCAGATTCTTATGGATGAGCAAAAGGCTACCAGTGGCACTTTCAAATTCGGTCAGACCATAACGCACGCCTATCTTCCGAATGAAAACTCCTCTTTTTTCAATTCAGATGACAACCTAATTGACTGGTTAAGACAATATGCTACGGGTGGCGAAGAAGAAAAGGATGAAGTCTATATCCGTGGTTTTCTGGGTAAAATGCTCTTTTCCGGACAGGAAACGTTGAAGAAGTGCAATGTGCTTTCCGGGGGTGAGAAAGTAAGATGCATGCTTTCCCGAATGATGCTACAGGGTGCCAATTTGTTGATTCTGGATGAGCCAACGAATCACCTGGATCTTGAGTCTATTACGGCGTTGAACAACTCGCTGAAGGAATTTCCGGGTACGATTTTGTTCACCTCTCATGACCACACGTTTACTCAGACTATTGCAAACAGGATTGTTGAATTGAAGCCTGACGGATATGTGGATACCCTGAGTACGTATGACGAGTATCTGGAGAAAAAGAAGTTGATGGTGGTCTAAGCCTTGAAACCGATGACCATGATGTCATCATTCTGGCGGTTGGCACCTGTCCAGGTGGCGAGGTATTGCTCAGTCAAATGTTTCTGCTCCTGGATGGAAGCCTCCCTTTTTTCAAAAAGGTAATCCCCAACCTGCGCCATCGATAGTTTCTTGAAGTCCGGGCCTCCAACAAGGTTGAAAATACCAGAGCTGCACAGGTAAAAGTTTGACTCAGTAGTCATACTGAGTGAATTTGAGCTGAAGCTGTGGTGTTTCTCGGAGGTCTCTCCTACCTGTTGCTTCTCTCCCTCTATGATCTTCACTCCATCCTTATTCACCTGCATGAGATCCATGTTCGCCCCGGCAAACTCCATCTCTTTTGTCTTTGTATTTAGTTTGACGATTCCAACGTTGGCGTTAGTATTCAATAGAATGTTATTCTTGTCTTTGAAGCGGGCCTGGACCTCCCTGTGAAGAAACTGTAAAATGGATCCGGGAAAATCAATGGAATAGCCGTCAACCATTTTTTTCAGGGCATTCATGTAGATGCGAATCATCATACTGGCCAGGTGGCCTTCGCCTACGCAAGTAAAGAGTGCCAAGTACACATCGTCTCCATTGCTATGCAGCCAAAAACCATCACCACCAACCCTCCCCTTGGGCTTGTTGATGACAAAAGCTTCTGAAAAGTGCTCCATCAGTCTGTTCTCCTGAGGCAGCACGGAAAAGTAATTTCTCCGGGTACTATCCTCAATCTGATCAAAGTTGATGATCCAGTTTGATTCGTTTATGTTCTTTTGAGCTTCGCCCATAGCTAGTTTTCTCTCAGTCTAATCCTAACACCACAAATGCTTCATGATTATTCCATTTGATAGGAATCACATACATAGAAACGTTTTCCGGGATGTGAAGTTCATCCGGCATTCCCTCGAAAACAGTAGGCACGGAAATCATAAAATTGGCGCCCAGATTGGCACGCACATTTCCTGCTACTACATTCGATATTTCCCCAGCCATATCCAGAATATCCTCATCCGAAGGATCTTCAATTCCAATGAAAAGGTTGATCAGATCTGCAAACATTTCTTTATTGGCTGAAATGTACACAAATCCCTTCCTGCTGCCGGATATCCCGATCATCCCAGTAAAATCCTTTAGAACCAGACCATCAGATTCCTTCAGGTATGGAACCTTCATGTCAGAATCAATCTCTGTGAGATGTTTGAAGTAATTACTCACCGAATTGATGAACAGATTACAGGTTGCTTCAAATTCTTCTTTCCTACTCTCCATCCTCTCGTTTCAATAGTTTATCAAATGCACGGGAAAGGTCATCCGAATTCACAGGTTTATACATAAATCCACGTGCTCCTCTGTCCAGGGCAATTAGGCCGGTCAGTTTATCTGCCAGAGCTGTGATAATCATCACCTTGGTCTCCGGGTTTATCCTCATAATTTCTTCCAGGCAAGCGATCCCATCCATTTCTGGCATGGTGATATCCAATGTCACTACATCTGGTTTTTTATCCATCACCATCTGCACGGCTTCTACCCCATTTGCTGCCTGACCTATGATCTCAAGATCATAATTTTCAAGGTTTTTTTCAATGGTCCGTCGCATCACGGATGAATCGTCTACTATTAGTAATCGCTTTTTCATCCCTCTGCCTCCTTCTCAACATTCAAGACTGGCAGCTTAATAATCATTTCAAATGCCTCTCCAGGCTTTGAAGTGATGGTATAAGCTCCTTTATTCTTATCAATAATGGATTTTACCAGATTCATTCCCTGGCCTCTGCCGGCATTGGTATTTGCTTTGTCGGCTGTAGAGAACCCTTCTTTAAAAATGAGCTCGACAATCTCAAAATCCTCCATCTTATTGATCTGGGTCTCCGTCACAATTCCCTTGTCAATGGCCCTTCGCTTAATACGTTCAATGTCCAACCCTCTGCCGTCATCTTTGTACCGGATAAAAAGCTCATTGTCACTTTTGGATAGCTCTATGATGATCTCTCCCATGATCGCTTTCCCGTTATTCATCCTTACGCTTGGCGCTTCTATTCCATGAACGATAGAATTTCGCACAAGCTGAATCATCATGTCCTTGAAAGGATTGATGTAGGCTTCAGGCAGAATTACATTCTCAATATTCTCAAATGTCAGATTGACTGATTTCCCTTCTTCCTTAGCTATCAGCTCAGCTCCCCTTTCCAGTGAGTCGATCACCATTATATTAGAAACCGAGTCGCCTTCCGCAGGGAATTTCTTATAGATATTAATGATCTTGTAAAGCATGTCTGCGATCTCGCCTATCATCCGATCTGCCTCGTCCACTTCATAAAGAATGGCCAGGAAGTCTTTGCCTCTTACATCCTTGGATTGTAATTCTGTGATTGCATCTTCAATTTCATGGAACTTGTTGGCCATTAGCTCCATACCAATTACCACAGCGTTTCCTTTCAGATTATGGATGATGTCAAAAGTGAAGCTTAAGAGTTCAGAGTACTCGTCCTGATCGTTCTTCTCATATTTTTCGGAGATGCTCTTGAGCATCTTGCGCGAGTTGTGAAGGAATCCTCTGAGAATCGAAGGATCAATTTTTAGGATGCTCAGCACTCGCTCTGTTTCCTGCTGTTTTTTCTTCTCTGCTTCGCTCAAGTGCTGCTGCAGTAAGATTGATTCTGTCTCATCCGAAACAGATACCATGATATTCTGAATTCGTTCCTTGCGATAGATTCTTGTAAATTCTACCCGGATGTACTTAGTGGCTACTATGCCATTCTGCTCCGTGTGAATCTTCACTTGATCAATCGGGTTGAGTTGATTCACCACTTCCTCATCCATATCTTCATTGAAGAGGTGACGCATGAACATCTCGAGTGCCTCCAGCTCCCTTGGCAGAATGAGCGGGCGCATGAAATTGGCAAAGTTTTCCCCGGCAATCCTGTCATTGTTGAAGATTTCTTTCATTGCCTTGGAGTGGAACTTCGAAATCTTGAAATCCTTGTCCAGTAGGAATATGCCTTGCTGAATATTCTCGAACACTACCAGCGATACCCCGTAGATGTTTTTGTACAGGAATTTGGCCCTGTCGCGCTGCTTTCTCAATTCAAATTGCGACTTCTTGATCTCCACCACCATTCGATTAAACGTATTGGCATACTGTCCCAATTCGTCCTTGGTCGGGATGACCACCTTCTTGGACATGTCGCCGGCCGAGATGCGCCTCGTATAGGCTTCAAGAATGCTCACGTTTTTCAATAGGTTGGTGACCAGGGTAGTCATCAGCCAAAATGCGATGATACCAATGGTGACATCAAGAATCAGAAAAGTCCAGAAGTTTCTAACCGATCTTTGAGCTATCACCTCAGTCCTTGACTGGATGTTGTCGGACATGTAATCCTCTACTCTTTTTAGTAGGTTGATCTTTGTTGTGCTCGCTTCATACCAGTTATCCGGATTTTCAGCCAGGGTATCATTGGCAAAGAGTACTTGCCTCATTCGCTCCACCTCATTTACCTCTTCTCCTCTCACAATCTGCTCGTAATAAGCATTGGATTCCTCATTTGCGATGATTCTGAATGCATCCAGGTAAGAATTTTGCCTGGCTACTAGTGTGGTAAATCGATTGTAAAGGTCAAAATCGATGTGGCTATGAGAAAAGGCCTGTGTACCTATCGCTCTCTCAATACTTGCATATTCCTTTGATTTAAGAAAGTAAATGATCGCATGAATTTGCTGTGCAATCTCTTTGTCCCTCGTTTCATCAATGAGCTTGATGACGGTATTCAACGCTACATTGTTGATCTCGGAGAAACGATCTATTGATTGTTCCGATGAAATTCTGTGTTGGTCAATACTCTTCCGAAGGGTAGCCAGTTTATCAAAAAAAGTATTCAATTGATCAAGGTCGGCACGGTGTATCGCCTTCAGATCATTCAGCTCGCTGCTTGTAATCTCATTGTAATACTTCTGAAGGGTACTATCCGTGCTGTTTCGCTGCTTATTCAGCTTCACACCGAAGCTTTCACCTTCATTGGCTAGAAAACCAGATGAGATACTTCGCTCCTTTTGAATCTCATGAACTACGTGATTGATTTCTATCCCGACAGTAATGGCTTTATTCAAACGAACACTATCAGAATAATCAAGGTAGTGGTATCGAACTTGCAAATAATCAAACGCCAGGATGATGACAATAAGCGGGATAATTATTACCGCAAATTTCTGGCGTATGGGTAAGTTGGTTAATCTTTTAATCATGAAAGCTGCACACTAAAGGTGTTACGCAAGTACTTTTTCGACAACCTTTAGCAGGTCCTCTTCAGTAAATGGTTTGACAATGTATTCTGAAGCGCCTAGGGAGAGTCCTTTGTTTACTACCGTCTGTTGGCCCACCGCACTCACCATGATCACTTTGGATGGCACTCCCTCATCTTTCAGGACCTTAAGTATTTCAAAACCCATCATATCAGGAAGAATGTTATCCAATGTAATCAGATCAGGTTGTAATTGAACGGCAAGGTCAATTGCGCTCTCACCATTTTGGGCTTCTCCAACCACTTCAAATCCTGCTCCTTCCATTGCGGATTTTATCAATGACCGCATGTAAATGGAGTCATCTACAATCAAAACTGTTTTGCTCATTTTCTTTTTATTACTGTTTTATCACTTTGTTTTACGATTAACACTGCTAACAGCTAGTGCGATTAGGGTGATAATGAGTAACTAAACCAGGTTCTTAATCTTGTCCACAAATTTATTGTGAAACACCCATATAAAATCAGGGCAAATATCTAGCTCTTTTCCATGAAAAACCGCCTTAAAATGAATAATTGATTCGAATTCGCTGGATTCTCTAACGATAAAATCATTCAGGTCAGTTGCTTTCAAAACTTTGAGGGACGGAACATTTCCATAGATTTCCACATCAAGGAAGTTGGAAAACTCGGTAATAACGGCAGCTGAAACCATATTATCAATCTCGGTGAGAAATCCAAGCTTCATGATGGTGCTCTCTTTGGAATCATCCTTCACAATACTCTCAGGCAGACATGCTTCATACATCTTGGCAACTTCCTTTTGAGAAAAGATCAAGTGGCTTGTTCCCTTGAGTTCTCCCATTAGTTCGGTTTTGATGAGATGTACATCTTCATCCGGTCCACCGAAACGGGTTGTATCAAGTTCGGCATTTACATAGTCAATTTGCTCAATACTTATTGGGCTCTGAAGGATTTGCTCCATAGATGATTTTGCCATGGACAATCCGTCAAAAATTAGCTTTGTTGCTACTTTGAGCTCGTTATCATTTAAATCAGCTAACATATTCTTTTACGTCTGGTTGTATCTTAATTTGTAAAATAGCCCTTTATTCTTAATCAATTTAATGTTTTAGGCGAACAATTAGGATTCTTCATCGAGTTCCCTCAAAATCCCGATTAATTCGGATTCATCATATGGCTTCACGAGGTAATACTTCGCCCCGTTGTTCATAGCATCCACTATTGCCGACTGCTGACCTACTGCACTTATCATAATCACAGACGTTTTAAAATCACTGGTATTCAATGCCTTCAGGATATCGAGACCTGTCATATCCGGTAGAATGTTATCGAGTGTGATTACATCGGGCTTGAGTTCCAGTGCGAGATCGATGGCCATTTCGCCATTTTTTGCCTCCCCAATTACATCATAGCCCTGATCTGTCAAAAGAGACCTGAGGCTGGATCGGATGTAAGTGGAGTCATCTACAATAAGTACTCGCATAATCTATTGTTTAATGTTAGTGAGCGATTTTCCTATAAATCCTTGTTTTCACATCGTAAATGCTGAATTTATTTTTACCATAATCCGGCATAATATCATAGTATCCTATGATCAAAAACCCATCGTCTTTTAAGCAGCTATGCAGCAGATCCAACACACGATTTTTGAGCGTCTCATCAAAATAGATCATTACATTCCTGCAAAAGATGATATCAAATTTCTCCCCCATTGGCTCCATCACCAAGTTGTGCTTCTTGAAGCTAACATTGGTCTGGTACTTTGACTTGATCGTGGCATGCTTGTCATGATAGTCAAAATAGTCTGCCATATCTCTATTGGGCAAAAACTTAAGAAAGGGAACCAGATATTGCTTGAGTGTGACCAAAGAATAGTCTCCCTTTCGGGCTTTCCCCAGCGCGGTACTACTTAAGTCTGTCGCTATTAACTTACTATTATTCAATAAGTTGAGAGTTTCCAGTACAATATTCATCGTATAGACTTCCTCTCCAGTGGAGCAGCCAGCATGCCATATTTTTAATGGTCTTCCTGAAAGATCGGGGATAATCGTATCCCTCAACTTGATCCACACATCAGGATTCCGAAATAGTTCCGTCAGGTTGACAAGCAGGTCGTCTATAGCACCCAGGAAAAACTCATTGTCCCTCAAAATCAAAGACCAAAGTTCTATGATCGATTCCATCTTGTGTTTCATCATCAACCGCACAATGCCGCGCTTTAGAGATGATCGCTCATAGTTGGTAAAATCAAGACCATACCGATTGTTGATCGCCTGCATCAAAGCAGTCAATTCCTCATCGCTGATCATATCGGTACTAATGGTAGCTATGACTGTACGGTTTTAGTTGCTGATTGAAAAAGCACATCCATAATGGATGCTACGTCTAACACAGGACATACATTTCCTGAACCCAGAATGGTCGATCCACTTATTAACTTACTATTGTCCAATGGCTTAGGTAGCTTTTTCTCAATAATTTCTTTTTGCCGTTGCAGCTTGTCTACCACCAGGCCCAAAAGCCGCCCAGAGTGGGACGTGATGATCACATTGAGCTGATGGTCTTTATCTACTTTTTTGAGGTACTGTTGGCCTATAGTGGATTGGTCAATGTCGTTAATGTTCCTGGTTTTGAGCAAGCCATCTAAAAAAACCAAAGGAATGGATTGACCCTGATAATCTACCATCAGGCTGTCTGCCAGAAGATGGATATCTCCTTTCTTCAAATAAGCCACAGAGTCAATGTAGGTCAATGGAATGGCGTAATCCTGATCTCGTACTTCAAATAGCAGCGCTCCCTTGAGTGCGAGCGATGATGGTAGGACCAAATGAATGGAAGTGCCCTTTCCAAGCTCAGTATCTACCAGAACCTGTCCGCCTATGGATTCTACGGCCTTCTTTACCACATCCATCCCCACACCCCGTCCGGAAATCTCTGTTACTTTATCGGCACTGGAAAATCCGGGCTCAAAGATGTATCGGATAATTTCCTTTTCCCCGAGCTTATCTGCAACCTCCGCAGATACCATGTTCTGCTTCACGATTTTCTCTTTGATTTTGACGGTATTAATACCCTTACCATCATCAGATATTGTGATGACAACACTATCCTTTTCCAAAA
Source organism: Ekhidna sp. (assembly GCF_040223195.1). Lineage (GTDB taxonomy): Bacteria > Bacteroidota > Bacteroidia > Cytophagales > Cyclobacteriaceae > Ekhidna. Next base: position 269,801 of record NZ_JAVKDX010000017.1, read on the forward strand.
TAGCTTCCAGGGTCACGCTGGCAGTCAAGGGTTTGCCCGAATCCTTTCGCTCTTCTTTCGTTTCGATCCCATGCCCAACGGCGTTTCTCACCAGGTGAACCATGGAGTCGCTGATAATTTTAAGGATGTTTCGGTCTATTTCAACCTCAGTGCCTTTCAAAACAAGCTCCACGGACTTATTTTCAGTGGAAGCAGCATCCCGAAGGATGCGATGAAATTTATTGAACAAGAATCCCATCTGCACCATCCTTACGTTCATGATGCCGTAGTGAAGATTGGAAGATATGCGTTTGATCCGTTCAAATTCCAGTGTGCTCTTTCCCTCTGATCCAAAAAGCGCAATCAACCGGTCTCGCTCTATTACCAACTCTCCAACCATATTAAGCAGGTCGTCCATCTTCTTGACGGGAATCTGCACCACATCTGCAAACTTGATTCCTGTATCTTCTGTGTCACTATCTGCTTCATTGGTCTCCTCCTGGGATTCTTCTTCGGGGCTATCTGGAGCATCCGATGGCCCATCTCCTGATTGATCACTTTCACCACTATCCTCCTCCCTGGCATTTTTGAGGTAAACCGCCAGCTTGGTTTTAATGCCCAGATAGCTCACTCGCTCACCTGAAGTAACGGCATTTATGAGTCCGCCAAGTTTGTCATTGGCACGGAATAAGCTGTCTACAAGTTCCTTATCCAGGGAAATCTCTCCATTCTTGATAGCCCCGAATACATCTTCCACGGTATGGGCCAGGTCGGCAATTTTATCATAGCCCATGCCCATGGCGTTTCCTTTCAGGGTGTGGACAATCCGGAAGATGTTGGCAATGGCTTTCTTGCTGGAATGATCTTTTTCCAGCTCCACGAAAAGCCGGTTAAGCTCCTCAAAGTTTTCAAGAGCTTCGGTCAGAAATAATTGTCGATATTCTTCTTCTTTAGAGCTCATTTACCAGATAGTTTCCAATCTCTTTGATATCTAAAACCTCGTCCACAACCCCGGCCTCTACAGCGGCTTTTGGCATGCCGTAAATAATGCTTGTTTCCTTATCCTGGGCTATCGTTCGCCCACCGGCCTTATGAATGGCAGTCATTCCTTCCACCCCATCTTTGCCCATACCTGTAAGTAAAACCCCAACTGCCGTCTTTCCATATACCTGCGCCACACTTAACATCATTGCATTGATGGAGGGATTGTTGTACTCTTTGAATTTCTTATCTGTAAAGTCTACCAGGATCTTTCCATCATTGTCCCTTAGGATAAGATTGGAATGGCCTGGGCAAAACATAATTGTGCCGGGAGTAGGCTCCACATCCTTCGTGGCTGCAAAGGCATCCAGTTCCGTGAGCGTGTTAATCCTTTGCACAAAAGGGGGAATAAACACCTGCGGCATGTGCTGGCAGACAATTATCGGGATGTTGAAATCGGCTGGAAGCACAGACAGAACCCGCTCAATGGCAGTAGGCCCACCCGTGGATGCACCTATGGCTATGATGGAATAATCACTTTTCTTTCTTGAGGAAACTACACGTTTTGATGGGGAAATCGGGTCAGCAATTTTTCGTGGTTTCGCCCGGGCAACACTTTTTACCTTTTGAATCAGCTCGGCTCCAATCTCCCGCATTTTGGACTTGTTGCGATTGGGCTTGTTCATGTAATCCACCGCGCCGCTCTTTAGTGCTTCGAAGACTGGTTGCAGATCTGTGTTTCCCACGGAACTAAGGATGAGTATTGGCGTGGGGCGATCCTTCATGATGGCACGCACTGCGTAGAGCCCATCATAATCTCCCATATTGAGATCCAGGATGACGACATCCGGATGCAATTCCAATACTTTTTCGACGGCCTCCAGGCCGTCGTTGGCAGTACCTACTACCTCAACGCCAGTATCTTCTGACACCAAGTCTGAAATGAGCAATCGCATGAATGCCGAATCATCAACCACCAATATTTTCAGCTTCTTGCTCATTTTGTTTTGGCCAGCTTATCGGGTACCACAATTGCTTTATCGTTTTTGAGTAGCTCGATCACATCCAGGTAGTAAATCAATTTTTCTTCATGCTGAATTAATCCCCTGATATAGGACACATCCAATGAGGCATCCTCAATCATGTGGAATGCGCTGGAAATATTGTCTCCATTTACTTTGAATGTAGTGGGTAGTAGTCCTAATGTAAGACCAGCCTTGATTCCATCGTGGTTTACAATCATTAAATACCTGGCGAATGTCTCGGTTGTCACTTTGAACTTGGTGGCAAGATCAAAAACCACATAGGTTTTTCCTCTCACATTCGCTATTCCCAAAACATGTGCGGGCGTATTTGGGGTTTTGGAAATGGATGGAACAGCAACCACTTCCTTAACACAGTCGATATCTACCGCATAAGATTCACCCCCAACTTCAAATACTACAAATTGCACCATCTTGCCATGGAGCTGAGCTACTTCCTGCTCGTACCTTCTACGAAGCTCATTTTTACGCTCTTTGAGCTCTTGTGCAATAAATATTGGTAGTCCCTGATCAGGCCCTTGAGGCGAACCAGCCTTCTGCTTCTTTGCTGCTTTCGGTTTACTTTCCTTCTTCTTGGTGGTGGTTTTTTTTGCTGGTTTGGTTGCTGTAGGTTTTTTTATTAATTGCTTCTTCTTGGTTGAAGGAGTCTGTTTCTTTTTTTTCGAAGTTTTGGATTTGCTCTTTGAGGCCACCTCTTTAGGTGCTTCCTTTTTATCTTCGATCAGCTTCTTTTTCTTTAGATTGTTTCCCAGCGCCATCCTTCAGTCAGTTTAACTTCACAATTTCCTCGGCAAACGCCATGTAGTCTTTGGCACTATTTGAAGAGGGGGAATATTCAATGACACTTTGACCAAATGATGGAGCCTCTGACGCCTTTACGTTATTGCGGATCATGGAATTGAAAATCTTCACGTCATAATTCTCATTGATGTAATCCCTCACCTCTTCGCTCAATTTCCTGCGCTTGTCTACCATCACTGGCAGGATGCCCATTACCTCCAGTTTTTTGTCATAACTGGAATTGATCTTTTGGATTGTATTGATAATTTGATCCAATCCCTGCAGGCTTAACACTTCCATCAGCATGGGGATAATCACCTGATCCGATGCATAAAGCGAATTGACAGCCAATATCGAAAGAGATGGCGGACAATCGATCAGTATGTAATCATAGCTTTTTGAAAGTGTTCCAATCTTGGAGCTGAGTGTCTCATGACGATCGTCCAGATCGATCAGTGAAAGCTCAATATCTACCAGCCGCATGTCAGACGGGGCGATTTGCATCCCTTCACGCTCCTGAATGATATCCCGAATGGTAGCATTTCCCTCAAATACATCCGAAATGGTCTGACCTGGATCCAATCCAAGGCTATAGCCAAGATTACCTTGGGAATCCATATCAATCACCAGGACACGTTTGCCTAGCTTGGCAAGCGCACTGCCCAGGTTCATAGAGGTAGTGGTTTTGCCTGTACCTCCTTTTTGATTTACGATTGATATTATTGGCATAGTCTGTTGCTGAATTTGACGTAGTGTCTGCAGCCGAACTTATCTATTGGACAATTTGAACATGCCTACTTTCTCCTTCAGGTTTCTGGCTATCTCAGTTACTTCTTCAGATCGCTGCGTATAGCTTTCCATACCTGCGGAGAGCTCAGTGGCAGAGCTTGCCACCTGCTCAGTTCCGGCGGCTGTTTCCTCGGCAATCACCACGATCCCCTCGGTTATACTCACCACATTTTTAATATTGTCCATCTGCTCCTTGGTCGCTTCCAATATCTGCTTGGATATCTCCAGGTTTTGATTGGAAGAAGACGCAATTTCCCGGAAGGCATCAGACGCATCATTGGAGGCACTCTCTCCCCCAAGGATACTTTCATTCATCACCTCTATTACCTTAGCTGCTGCGGCAGTGTCGTTCTGTACGTCTTTGATCAGCTTCTCGATTTCACGTGCCGAACTTCGTGAATCTTCTGCAAGCTTTCTGATTTCCTCAGCAACTACTGCAAACCCACGGCCCGCATCTCCGGCCTGTGCCGCCTCAATAGCAGCATTCAGCGCCAGCAGGTTTGTTTGCTGTGCGATATCCGTGATGATACCAAGCACCCGTGTGATTTCCTTGGAGCGCTCTGTGAGCACCTGTATAGATTGGTCTGTCTCTTTAGCGAAGGCTTTGATGTCCTTCATACTAAAACCTACCTTATTGACCATTTTCAGGCCGTTTTCCGAACTCTCAGAAACCTTGTGAGCAGCTGCATTGATCTCCTCTGCCTGATTGCTCATGCTGGATGCCGCTCGCTGAATATTTTCCACCAAGTTCGAAGATTCGTCTACTTTGCTCACCTGGGTCTGTGCTCCGCTACTCATTTCAGCAATTGCCGAAGCAATTTCGCCCGTGTTGGTGTTCATTTCTTCACTGGCAGAAAGCATCTCCATGGAAGAATCGCCAATGATGTTCGCATTCTTCACAATGCCATCCAGCAGCTCATCAAGGTTGTCCAACGCCTTATTCAGGTTATTGGCAAGGTTGAGAATATCTCCTTTGGCTTCTTCGGTATATCTAACAGTCAGATCCCCTTCAGCCATTTTGTTGGCTATTTCATTCAGTACCACAAATGGCCTTGAAACTGAACTCAACAGGTTGTTAATCGATTCGCCCAGTTCTTTCCATGCTCCCGTTTTTCCTTCGGGCCTAATTCTGGAGTTTAGGTCCCCTTCTCCTTCTGCATGCTGCACTACTTCATTGGTCTCATCAATGACAGAAAGTAGGTTATTCCTCATCATAATCAATGAAGCGCCCAGCACATCATTTTCTCCTGATACTTCAAATTCAGCATTCAGATTACCTTCCCCAATCTCACGCGAGAATTTGGCCTTTTTCCTTAGCTCCTCCAGAAGGACATTAACAGATTGCGATATCTCACCCAGTTCATCATTGGAAACTTTCTTGATCTCCATAGAGCTATCCAAAACTCCTTTGGCTAGATTTTTTAGTTGGGTATTAGACTTATCCAGAGAATCTGTGATGCTATTGGCCAGCTTCCAAATGGTATAGGTGAGCAAAACAAGACCCAAAAAGCCCATAATGATCGTCCATCTGAATGTGGAATTGAATGCTGCTGTAATTTCGGTGACCGGAACCACAAACACAGCCCACCAGGAATCTCCTGATCTTCCAATAGGGATGCTCGCAAATGAGACATAGACTTCCTCATTGAGGGTTTCGTCAAATGCACGGTAGGAAAAAGGCTTTCCTGCCTTTAAACTCTCCTTTACATTCATTGGGCTTTGCCTGATGAAACTAAGGGTGTCAATTGGTTTATTGAACAGGCTGGCATTTTTATGGGCTGTGATAACTCCCCCGGCTGATACCAACATTGCAAATGCGCTCTCGTAGAAATCAACTTCTGAGATGCCCTGAAAATCATCTACGGACATATCTGTGCCTATTACTCCGGCAAATTTTCCATCCACTTCCATGCGTACAGTCGGCGAAATACCCAGCAGCGAATCCCTGGTACTGGATGAATAATCATAGTCCAGATACCAATAGGGCTCACTCAGGAGTTCCTCCAAATCATCTTCTACCTTAAACCTTTCATAGATGGAGCTTGCCTTCCTTCCATCCAATTCAGCCAACTCCATGGATGATTTTACTTCGTTTCCATCCATGTACGAATTGAAGCGCTCCCTACCGTAGCTTTTGTCCCAATTCTTGTCAATAAACTCCAACTGCCAGCTCATCCAGGTGGCATCATATTTTGGGTAGAGTAATAGCACTTTGTCCAGAAAGGTCTTTCTTAGTTCATCTCTCTGAGCTTTTGGGAGATAAGTATATTCCTCTACTGCTTCGGCCATTATTCGGGCAACAGCCAGATCTTCGTCGATGATTGCCTTGATCTCACTGGCCTTTTGCCTGGCGTATGAATCTGCAAGCTTTTCAGCCTCAGAGATGGCATTTTTCCTGAGGTTGAAACTGATGTAGCCAATAGATACAACATAGATTATCACTGTCAACCCTAAGATCAACAGCATCATTTTTCTTCGTATTGTAAAGTTCTTAAACATCTGAACTATGGTTAATTTCTGAGATAATCAACTGGTTTGGGTGAATTTTTCACTGGAAATCATTCCTAATATATCAAATAGGATGATCATCCGCTTGTCTTTTTTTATAATCCCTTTGAGGTACTTCTGCCCCAATACTGATTTTAATCTAGAGGCAGTTAGCTTTTCAATCATCTTCCCTGAAACCATGAGAGTATCAGGTACATCAGGGATTGCTATGCTCATTTGAAAAATATCATGCTCCAAAACAAGCATGAAACGGTAGTTTGTCTCTGAATCATCCTCACCCTGAAAGAAAGTTTTGAGATCCAGCACACCGAATATATTTCCTCTCACATTGGCCATACCCAGGATGTATTCGGGCATTTGGGGCACTTCAGCAATCGGAGGGAATGGTACAACTTCTTTGACAAGATTAATGGGAATGGCATACTCCTCTCCTCCTGAGCTGAATACACAGAACTGATGGAAAGCTTCCGATTTCTCATTTTCTGATTCTAGAACCTGGGTCTCAGAAGCCACTTTTTCATTTCCCTGTTTTTCAGCTAAAACCGGATTTGCTTCTACCCTTTCGGAGGTGGATTTTTTATTAAGGTTATTACCGAGCGCCATTACTTAGGAGATGATGTGTAAATATGGATGATATCAGGAAAAAAATGCGAATGAATTGTACTTAATTATGAGTCAGTAAAATAATGAGTGCATATTCAGTGGAAACCTTTCCATCCAAAAGCTTAATCCTGATGTTTTAAAGAACTAACTGGTCTGGTAAGGAATCCAAGTATAGTTTTGCGAGCTATTTTAAAAATATGCAAAGCAGAAAAAGACACATTGCCAAGACAATCACCTGGCGGATTGTAGCCACAAGCACCACGTTCGTTCTGGCCATGATTTTCTTTCGGGAAAGTCCCAATGCTACTGAAAAAGCTGGCTGGGTGGCTTTAATTGAGACCATTCTGAAAATGGCCATCTATTACTACCATGAGCGTATCTGGTACAATGTGAAATTGAAAGTCAAGAGTAGTGTTCGCCATTTTTTCAAAACGGTGACCTGGAGGATCATTGCATCCATCACTACCTTTCTGATTGCCTATTTCATCTTTAAAGAAGATCCCGGCGCAATGGAGAAAGCAACAAGCATCGCTATTGTTGAGAGCATTCTGAAGATGTTGTTTTATTATCTCCATGAGCGGGCATGGCATATGACAGATTTTGGCCTTGATAAGGGCAAATAGGCACAATAAGTGTTTGATGAATGTAATAAAACGTTTAATCTTGAATTATAATTAGTAGATAATAAACCATGAGCATGATCTGGGAATCGCCAACTATATAAAAATTGCCATCATGCGAGTTCCAATTAGCCACAAAAAACAAATTTTATATACACATGAAAAAGAATATCATACACCTTTCTCTATTTGCTTCAGCTTTCTTTCTAATCTCCTGTGGTGGAGGCAAAAGCTCAAATGAAGAAACGGCTGAAAAGAAAGAAGAAATTGAAAGTTTTGTTGAAAAGGAGTTTACTTACCCGCTACCTACAGCGTTTGAAGTTTCTCAAATGCTAGGCAATGCCAATACCTCCTACTCTGCTGATATCGTAAATGATCCTTCGAAAGTGGACGAGTATGTAGCTACCTGGCAAAAAGCAACCAACCTTGGCGTTTACGGGGCTGACCTTAGCTATGCAGCCACTTTTGACAAGACTCAGGAGACCATTGATTTTCTAGATGCCTCTAAAAAGCTGATTGATGAGTTGAATATCACTTCAGCGTTCAATGCTTCTATGGCGCAGCGAATTGAAAACAATATGGAAAACATTGACTCACTGATCTTTATCGTGACAGAGTCATTTTATGATACTTACAACTACCTAAACCAAAATGGTGAAGAAAAGACCTCTATCCTGGTCATTGCCGGTAGTGTGATTGAAGGCCTGCATATCACATGTGAGCTTGTGAAAATGAGCGAAAACAAAGGTGAATTGATGGCTGTGCTTGCCAGCCAAAAAGCGCAGGTAATAAAACTTGTAGAGCTGATGGAAAGATATGAGGATAGCGATGAAAACGTGAAAAAAGTGCTTCCTAATCTTCGGTTTATTGGCCTGACTTACGAACAGCTTGGTGAGCAGTCTGAGATGACCGAAGGCCAGTTTACCGATATTGCCAATAGCGTAAAAGAGATGAGAGCCCACATCGTTGGATAATCATATTTGAAATAATATTTTTAGAGCCTCGACTTCCGTTGAGGCTTTTTTTATACTTTTAAAAAACACATGACCGAATCGATCATTAATGCACTTGTACACCTCTTCGCTATTATTGAGAGCGCCAAGGAGGATACAGATGTTGTAGATTCCGGCGAGTTGGTCATTCGGCCCTATCTCCAAAAAAACCTCAACAACGACACCTTAACGGCAGAGTACATCAAGCTCTTCTATGATTACCTCAATTTTTATAAAGAACAACCAACAACCGGCGTTACCGAAGAAGGGATCATCATAGATAGCACCAGCATTCTACAGATAGCCAAAATCTGCAATCAGCTAAATAAAGAGCTGCATCGTTCCGAACGACTGATTGTCTTCATGCAACTGATGGAACTAATCCGTGCAGATGATAAAGTGACTGCCAAGGAAGAAGAATTTGCAGCTTTGGTTGCTTTGAATTTTAACCTTGATCAGGAAGACGTATCTAACCTCAAAAACTTCATTCTTAAGCCTAATCAGGATGAAATAAATAAAGATAAAGTTCTCATCATAGACAACAAGCAAACGGAGTGGCCAGAGGAGATGGCCTGGATCATCCGGAAGAAGAAAAAGACGAATGAAGTCAGGCACCTATTCGTCCAAAATCTATTTGGAAAGATTACTGTGCTCTATCTAAAGAGCGTTCACACGTTTGTCTTCCGATATGATGGCCCGCTGAATCTTTATCTTGAAGGAATAAAGGTGATTTCGGCCAAATCCTACATCCTGAAACCCGGATCGATTATAAAAGGCCCTAATATTTCCTCTATTTATGAGTCAGAAATCACGCGAAAATTTATCCAGGATGAAACCAGCACACGGGTAGTTTTAGCTGGCGACAATATTGAATTCAAGTTTAAAAACAGCAGTAATGGATTAAAGTCCTTTTCATTTTCGGAGGATTCCGGCAGGCTGGTGGGGATCATGGGCGGCAGTGGAACGGGTAAATCCACGCTGATGAATATACTAAATGGAAAGATATCCCTGGATAGTGGCCGCCTTCATATCAATGGTTTTTCACTTGAGCAGGCCACAGCAGAAGGTGTGATCGGGTATGTACCTCAGGATGACCTTCTCTTTGAGGAATTGACGGTCTACCAAAACCTTTACTTCAATGCCAAGACCTGTTTTAGCGATTTCTCAGAAGAACTGATTGATCGTACGGTTCATAAGGTTTTGGAAGATTTGGACCTGGAGGACATCAAGAACCTGAAGGTTGGAGACCCACTAAACAAAACCATTTCTGGCGGTCAGCGAAAGCGGCTAAATATCGCACTTGAGCTCATGCGTGAGCCATCGGTGCTTTTCGTAGATGAGCCCACTTCCGGCCTCTCATCCATGGATTCGGAGAAGATGATGCAACTACTCAAAGACCTCACCCGAAAAGGGAAACTGGTTGTTGCTATCATCCACCAGCCCTCATCCGAGATTTTCAAACTGTTTGACAAGCTTTGGATACTTGACAAGGGCGGATACCCTATCTATAATGGAAATCCGATTGATGCGGTGGTGTATTTCAAAACCATGAATACGCAGGTAAATGCGGCAGAAAGTGAGTGCCCGAGATGTGGCAATGTGATCCCTGAGCAGATCCTGCAAATTATTGAGGCTCGCGAAATTGACGAGCGCGGCAGATCCACAAAAAAACGACGGGTCAATCCATCGGTCTGGTACTCTAAGTACAAGGAGAACATATTACCGAAGCTGGTCAGGCTGAAATATGAATCAGTACTACCCCCTACCAATTTCCGCATCCCGGATAGCTGGCATCAATTCAAAATATTCAGCAAGCGGAATCTGCTATCAAAGATTGCCAATAGACAATACATTCTTATCAACTTGTTTGAAGCGCCCCTTCTCGCATTTATCCTTGGGTACTTCTCCAAGTACTCGCCTGAAAAAGTGTATGCATTCTCCGAAAACATAAACCTGCCCGTCTACCTGTTTATGTCAATCGTGGTTTCACTCTTCATGGGGCTCACTGTCAGCGCACAGGAAATCTACAAAGACCGGCAAATACTGGAGCGTGAATCCTTCCTTAATCTCTCAAGACTCAGCTATATCAATTCCAAAGTGATGTTTCTGTTTGTGCTATCGGCCATTCAAACACTCACCTTTGTGTTGATCGGAAATTTTATTCTGGAGATCCATGGCATGACCATCTACTATTGGGCGGTGCTTTTCACAGTTTCCTGCTTTGCAAACCTGATTGGGCTGAACATCTCATCCGCACTGAATTCGGTGATCAATATTTACATTCTCATCCCTTTCATCCTCGTCCCTCAGCTATTGCTGGGAGGCGCCATGATCAAATTTGATGAGCTGCATCATTCGCTGAACAATCAGAAAAACGTCCCAATTGTGGGTGATATGATGGCATCCCGCTGGGCCTATGAGGCTCTGGCTGTTGCCCAGTTTCGGTACAATGAATATGAAAAGCACTTTTTTGATGTCAATCAACGAATAAGTAAAAACTCTGCCTACCGTTCCTTTATGGTGCCTGAGCTCATAAACATCAATAGGGAAATTTATCGTGATAGTGCAGACTGGAGCAATAAAGAGCAAAATTTTACCATTCTCAATAATGACGTCAGAGGCCTTTCGGAAGTACATGGATTGCGACCGTTTCCTTATCAGGACCAGATAACTCCGGAGTATTTCAGCACCTCTATCTCAGAAAGACTGGATTCCTATCTAAAAAGTGCCAGGGATCATTTTGCAAACGAATACCTGAAAGCCCAACAAGAGCGTGATAAGCTATATGAGCAGATGGTGGAGAAATTGGGTAGGGATGGATTTATCGAGTTGGAGCAGAAGTATCATAACCAGTTTTTGGCAGACTTGCTGATGAATAGAGCCCATCTGGATATGGTTTATCGTGGAGAGGATCAGCTGATTCAGAAAAAGGATCCTATTTATATGAGACCATACTCTTCCATTGGGAGGGCGCATTTTTATGCTCCATTCAAGGTATTTGGGGATGTGGAAGTCTCTACCTTTTACTTCAACATTGCATTTATCTGGTTTATGACGATTGTACTTTATCTCTCACTGCTCGACAATACCCTGAAAAAGATCATCAGGTTTTTTGAGTCGGTGGAGAAGGACGAGAGTAGGCCCAAGCCGCTAGCCAGGTTTTGGGAAACTACGAAAATTATCATTGGCTCCCCGAGAGTATATAAGCGGGCAGTTAAAATAAAGAAACCATAAGAATTGTTTACGAAAATCCTGCAAGCCTCATTTTGAGAAACAGTTTTCTACCTGCTTGGTAGCGGTCGGGTATTCGCTGGAATGGAGGTTATGACAGATTTAGTTTCTTCTTCAACACCCTCTCACTTATTTGAGTAATCTCCCCGGACTTCAAAGGCTCCAATCTCAAATCCTCGATGGCCACACGCACTAAGCGAAGCGTCGGGTAACCTACCTTGGCTGTCATCCTTCTCACTTGTCGATTTTTACCCTCCGTCAGTTTGATTTCCAGCCAGGTTCTTTGTGGATGTTTAGTGTAGTTCACCGGTGGATTTCGCTCTGCCATCTCAGGTTGTATAAAGCGAACGTGTGCTGGTAAAGTCCGGTGGGTTTTTCCGTTAATGTTAATTTCCACTCCGCCAGCTAATTCCTTTAGTGCCTTAGCATTTGTCTCCCCATCTACTTCCACCCAATAGGTTCTGCTGTGCTGAAATTTTGGATTTAAGAGCTTGTTATTTAGCGATTTATCGTTGGTAAGAATGAGCAACCCCTCACTATCCAGATCCAGACGCCCCACGGGGTACACATCTTTGGGTAGATCAGGGAAGACGCTCCTCAACCCAGGATTACCAGCTTCATCCGTAAACTGGCTTAAGACCTTAAAGGGCTTATGAATTATGAAATAAAGTTTTGGCTTACTCACGAACAAGCAATTTGAACAAAGTAAAACCTACTATCACTCCAAGCACATTAGCTCCGGCATCAATCCATTCAAAGTATCTGTCGGGAAACAGGGAATATTGAGCTAATTCCAATAAAAATCCATATATACTGGCTCCAAGCACAAGCAAAACGGAAGCTTGCAGTGATATCGTGTTGGTCTTTTTGAAGGCTACTAGAAAAGCGATAACCAGAACGAAATAGGCAAAGAAATGCTCTATTTTATCAAAGTAGCCTACATCCTTCACCTGCACTGGCACAGAGAGAATAGTGGATAAAAGAAATATCCCCAGCGCTATGGTGAGGGCAGGAATAAACCAGATGATTGATCTATGGTTTTTCATAAATTGATCTTAAGACCATCCGACAGCCTGTTTAGCTCCACCTCGTCTGATGCTATCACCTCATCCGCCATGTGGCTCAGCCACACCTGCTTTGAATTTAACAAACTCAGTTTCTCCCGAATTTCTGCATAACACAGATGACCGAAACTCGGCCTGTTGAGAAAATTGCACTCACAAATAAAGAGATCGGTTTCATCAGCCAGTTCCAATAAATGGTCTGTCCAGGAGGTATCTCCTGTAAAAGCAACCTTCTTTCCTTTCCACTCCAGCCGGATACCATGAGGATTAGATGGTGGGCTGTGTTCCACTTTCCAGGCTTTAATGATCTTATCCCCTAATTCCAGTTCCGCACCTTGTCGGTATTCATGAAAGCTGATTTTGAAGTCAGAAATCTTCTCCGAGGTTCCCTGATACATGGTCTCCTGAAGCTCATATACTTTTCCCTCTATCCCTTCCGGACCTACAATAGAGAGTGGATTTACACGTGGACGTTCAAACATGCTACTAATCAAAAAGAAAGGAATACCCCCGTAGTGATCCCCATGAAAATGGCTGATGATAATCGTGGATATCTCTTCCAGATCAATCTTTTCATGCTTTAATCGAATGAGCGTGCTCGCTCCACAATCGAGCAAAACCCGCTCATTGCCTGCCGAAAAAAGAAAAGAGGTGTGATTTCTACCTCCATTTCCAAACGCATCGCCACACCCGAGTACAGTTAATTCCATGACTTAAATTTACCCTATGGAGCTATTCTTAAATGACAAACTTGGAAAAATCAGTGCGGAAGAAACGTCTGCACCCAGACCGCTGGCAATCCTGATTATGGCTCACGGAGCGGGTGCTGGTATGCATCACCCGTTTATGCACTCATTGGCTGGAAAAATAGCTGATCTGGGTGTCACCACAATCAGATTCAATTTTCCTTACATGGAGGAAGGGAGAAGATCGCCGGGTTCACCCAAAACCAATATCAAGACCTGGGAGTTGATTGTGGAGCACATCAAAGCTCAGTATCCTGGCATGCCTGTATTCATCTCCGGTAAATCATATGGTGGTCGAATGGCATCTCACCTCCTTGCAGAAGTAGATGTGGATGTGAAAGGAGTCATATACTATGGATTTCCATTGCATGCGCCAGGAAGAGATTCCAAGGATCGGGCAGATCATTTGGGAAAGATCCGCCAACCCCAGCTATTTCTTCAGGGTTCAAGAGACAAGCTTGCTAATCTGGAGCTGATCAAAGAGGTTCAGGCTAACCTTCCTAAATCTTCGATGGAGGTAATTGATGGCGCAGATCATTCCTTCAATGTGCCCAAGAAAAGCGGAATGTCCAAAGAAGATGTGATGACCTTTTTGGCGAAGAAGTCTGTGGAATGGATGAAGGGCTGCTTTTAATTCAACTCCGTGCGATAAAAGGACCTGATTGCATCAGGTGACACCCCCCTTTTATACATACTCATGGCTTTAAGATTGATCATTTGCACTTTCCAGTACGAGTTGTTCAGGTACTTTCTGGCTGAGACTTCAATACTCCGGGGAATTACCTTGAAACAAATTCCTGCTTTGCTGAGACGATCCAAAAATTCGTAATCTTCCATAATCACAAAGGATTCATCAAACCCTCCCAATTGCTCAAAACGATCCTTTGAAATAAACAATGTTTGATCCCCTCCTCTGCACCAGGAAAAAGGAAATCGGGTAAAGAAACCGTTGATATGAAGTAGCGGATGGTGTGGCTTTGTAAATCGATAGCGATAACAACCGCTTTCCGTTCCGCTATTTATTTCCTTGGATATATCATCAACGAAGCTCTCAACAAGCTTCACATCCGCATGAACGAAATAAAGAATATCAACCTTGGCGACTTTCGCTCCTTGGTTCATTTGATGGGCGCGGGAAGTTTGATTGGATTGATAAAACCGGACTATTTGAAAAGATTTGGCTATTTGAGGCGTCTGATCTTCACTTCCACCATCTACCACAATAACCTCGTACTTGCTTCGGTCAGCGTGGTACTGCAAAAATCGCAAAAGTGACCCAAGGTACTTTTCTTCGTTAAGCGTAGGAATAATAATACTAATCAAGACTATGCTTTTCAGCTATTTACGAACAAAAGACGTAACCAGCTTTCACATTAAGCTAAAAATTACATTGCCTTACGATCCTCACCATCCTCCCTTGCCAGCGAGCCCAGTGCCTTTTCCATCGGCTTTTTGGACTTCATAATCATGTACCTTGCTGCCAGGCTCATCAGCTCAGGCTGTCCTGAATAGTTATACCCGAGCTGTTCAAGCTCCTCAATGATCTTACTGTATTCCTCTGCCTTCGATAGCGAGAAATTGTCAGAATTTTGCAAATAGACAGCTTCAATAACCCCCAACGAATGCTTCAGCATCCGAAATAGTTTTTGATTCTTGGTCTCTCGCTCTTCTCTAAAGTGCTTGGCATATACATCTGGCATCAACTCCTTGAGTCTCTCGAAATGTTCGCTCAGTACAGGGTGTTTGTCTTTGGTCATTTGGATATGGCGTTAAGGGTCTTGATTAATTCATTTGCGATCTGATGCTCCGAGCTTGGAGCTAATTCTACGTATTTATTTATACTTAGGATGGCCTCCCGATACTTTTTGAGGGATATCAGTACCAAACCAAGGTTATAGTAACTGTTGGGATATTCCGGCTCAATCTGGGTAGACAATTCATAGTGAACCTTGGCCAGCTCCAGGTTCCCCAAATCTGAATACACGTTACCCAGATTGTAGTGCGCCTCAAAGTGTCGTGGGTTCATCTTCAGACACTGCGTCAGATAGTCGATAGCTTTAGTGAGATCACCCTGACCTGACTTAAGAATCCCAAGATTGCATAATGCATCCTCGGCTGACTGATCATTTTCGATGGCCAGCAGGTAATACTTTTCAGCCTCTTCCTCACCCAATTCATCAAGTCTGATGGCTTCCTCAAAAAAAGATCCTGCCTTAGGGAGGGATACCACAGGAGTATCTGATAGTTCGTCAAACATGTTCAACTGACCAAAATCCTCCAGATTAGGACGCCTTCTTCTCCGTGCCTTCTTAGGGCCTAGCTTTTGAGGGGGGGATACCGGAAACTGAACAACCTTGGTCATGGATTAGCTTGCTTTTCGCTTCTCTTCTTTTTCTTCGATTTGCTTATCTGCCTTTTTCATTGGCTTCTTGGATTGCTTTGCCTGGTCTATACTGGCCTTCAGGGCCGTCATGATATCTACCACCTCTGGTTCCTCTTCTACATAAGATACCACCTCATTGCCCTGAATCTTGCTCTCAATCATCTCCCGGAGGGCATCATTGTATTTGTCTTCCAACTCAATCTTCCTAAACTTTTTGGTCATCGATTTGATGAGCATATTAGCAAGTTTGAGCTGTTCTTCATCAGCATCTTCCTCTATTCGCACATTGGGCACGTCTTTGATGCTGCGTACTTCGTTGGGATATCTGAGCTTGTAGATCATTATTCCCCGATCATGGGGAGTCAGCAACACCACACTCTCCCGATCCCGAAGTACTACTTTCCCTACTCCCACTTTTCCCGATTCTCTGAGAGCCTGACTCAATAATGCATAGGTCTTGCTTGCCACATCTCCATCCGGGCCGGCAAAATAGGGTGAATCATAAAGCGTCTCATGTACTTCCTTCGCATCCACAAACCCCTCAATCTCAATCACCTTCGTACTCTTGAGCTTCACTTTTTCAAAATCCTCCGGCTCCACAATCACAAACTGACCGGGCTCATACTGATAACCTTTAACTATATCTTCCTGACGGAGCACATCGCCCGTTACTTTGTCACGCTTTTCGTATTTAACCGGATTGTTAGTTTCCTTGGAAAGCAGGTTGAAATTGAGCTTCTGCGCAGTGTCAATGGCATTATAAATCCTTATCGGAATGGTGACCATTGAAAACCGAATATGTCCTTTCCAGATTGCCCGCATGAGTTTGAATTTACTGATTTAGGCAGAAAATTAAAAATCTTTAATAATTAATCAAAGTAAATAAACTTAACTATCTGATTATTAATTTTTTATGGAAATAAAGTAAGGAGAATTATATAATTTGATAAAAAATTAACCTATTGATTATCAATAAATTATTCATCATCGTAATCCACATGGCGTTCAATGTACTTGATGATTTCCCCGGCAATGTCCTTCTGAGTAGCAGCCTCTATTCCTTCCAATCCAGGCGATGAGTTTACTTCCAGGATGAGCGGCCCCCTGCTGGACTGAAGCATATCCACTCCGGCAACACCAAGTCCCATCGCTTTAGCCGCCCTAAGTGCTGCACGTTCCTCTGCATCTGAAAGCTCAATAATTTGGGCAGAACCACCCCGGTGAAGATTAGACCTAAACTCACCCTCTCTACCCTGCCGCTTCATCGCACCCACTATTCGATCACCAATTACAAAAACCCGAACATCCGCCCCACCAGCTTCTTTGATAAATTCCTGAACAATCACGCGAGCTTGTAGCCCGTTGAAAGCTTCTAAAACCGACTCTGCTGCCTTTTTGGTCTCAGCCAAAACCACTCCGAGCCCCTGAGTCCCTTCCAATAACTTAATCACACAGGGAGCTCCTCCAACTGCATTGATAGGGGTTTCCACATCCTTAGAATAATTAGTAAAAACGGTCTTTGGTAAGCCCAGGCCGGCTCTTGCTAAAATCTGAAGGCTTCTCAGCTTATCCCTGGATCGCACCAGCGCAACAGACTCAGTGGTAGAAAATACATTCATCATTTCAAACTGGCGCACCACCGCTGTTCCAAAAAACGTAACAGAGGCACCTATCCGGGGGATGATCGCATCCACATCATTTACCTGTTCACCTTTATAATATATCTTGGGTTTCTTCTTTTCTATTTCAATATTGCATTTGGAGTGGTCGATGATGATCATCTCATGACCTTTCTTCCTGCCTGCCTCCATCAACCTTTTGGTTGAGTATAAGTTGGGGTTTCGTGATAATACTGCAATACGCATGAATGAAGATTTACTGGTGCTATCTCAGACCGGCAACAAATATATAGGCTCATCCAGATCATTCAAGCCGTATTTGCCTCAAATTTGAATGAATATTTAATCTGAAGTCACAAAGAATTTCTTTTTGTTGAACCAAAGGCACATCCCTCCTATTTTTGCCGCTCATATAAACGGTCACAATGAAAGATTTTGTAGAAGAGCTGAAATGGAGAGGCATGGTACACGATATCATGCCTGGAACCCAGGAGGAACTGAATAAGGGCATGACTACTGCCTATATTGGGTTTGATCCTACAGCTGACTCTCTACACATCGGAAACATGGTGCAGATCATGACATTGGTTCATTTCCAAAAATGTGGCCACAAACCTATTGCCCTTGTAGGCGGAGCTACTGGCATGGTGGGTGATCCTTCCGGCAAATCTACCGAGCGAAACCTTCTGGATGAAGAAACGCTAAATCACAACCTGGCGTGTGTAAAGAAGCAACTGGAAAGTTTTCTTTCATTTGAAGGAAGTAATTCGGCCGAAGTGGTCAATAATTATGACTGGTTTAAAGGGTTTGGTTTTCTGGAGTTTATCCGGGATGTGGGCAAGCATATCACGGTCAACTATATGATGTCCAAAGATTCGGTGAAATCGCGCCTGGAAACCGGGCTTTCGTTCACGGAATTCTCCTATCAGCTTGTGCAAGGATATGATTTTTACTACCTCTGGAAGCATAAGAATGCCAAATTACAGTTGGGCGGTTCAGATCAATGGGGAAACATTGTGACGGGTACGGAGCTCATCCGACGCAAAGATCAGGGCGAAGCTTTTGCCATGACCACCCCACTTATTACCAAAGCAGATGGATCTAAATTTGGAAAATCTGAAGGGGGAAATATCTGGCTGGACCCGGAGAAAACATCTCCATATAAATTTTATCAGTATTGGATCAATTCTTCCGATGAAGATGTGGAAAAATACATCAAAATCTTTAGCCTAAAAGATCGGGAAGAAATTGAGGCGTTGATCTCAGAACACAGAGAAGTGCCTCATGAGCGGATGCTGCAGCGAACCCTCGCAGAGGAGCTCACCGCTCGTGTACACTCAGAGAAAGACCTGGAAACAGCCATCAAGGCCAGCGCCATCCTATTTGGGAAGTCCACCACCGAAGACCTGGAAAGCCTCGATGAGAAAACTTTATTGCAGGTGTTTGAAGGTGTGCCTCAGACAGAAGTATCAAAAGCAGAAATGGATGGAAGTGACGTCACTACATTTCTAAGTGAAACTACCCAACAAGTCATTTTTAAGTCCAAGGGTGAAGCTAGGAAAATGATCCAGGGGGGTGGAGTTAGTATTAACAAAACGAAAATTGAAGCACCGGATCAATCTGTGGATTTTAAGCCGCTGCAGGGTAAGTATCTGCTGGCACAAAAAGGTAAGAAAAACTACTACCTGATCAGGGTCGTTTAAAGATCACTTTTCTTGACTAATTTCTTCTTTTCCATCAAGCGGACAACTACCTGAGCATCAGCCATATTTTCCAGAATTACTTTAAACAAAAAGGTAAGCGGTACAGCCAGCAGCATTCCAGCCGTACCCCACAGAAACGCCCAGAATACAAATCCAAAAAGAACTGAAACAGTATTCATAGAGAAAGAATCCCCCATGAGCTTGGGCTCCACCACATTCCCCATCACCAGTTGAATGCCTTCGAGACAAACAAAGAGTACCAATACCTGCGAAACAGAGCTTGCATCAATGATCCCCAAAACCAATGGAGGGATGATCGCTATTAACGATCCTATGTAGGGGATGTAATTCAGCACAAAAGCCAGGAATCCCCAAAGCAAAGCATAGTCGATATTGAAGAGTAGACAAACCAGACCAACGGCGATACCAGTCAGGATGCTCACCAATGTTTTCACTTTAATGTAAGATCCTACTGAGTTTTTGATTCGGGTAAAAACCTTCAATGATTTTTCCTGTCTGCCTCCTGATCCGCCAACGATATAGCTGATAGTTTGATCGTATTGAGTAATCGCTCCAAGTAGTCCTGCAAAGTACAGGATAGTCATCAGCACCTCCACAGCCCACCCAGATAGGTTATTAATAAACGAACCAGAGGCTGACCAAAACTGTCCGGTTTGCACCATCTCAGCTACCAGGTCACGAAGTTCCCCCTTCTTAAAAGTGACACCAAAGTATTGGGTGTACTCATTGATGAACGGACGCAAATCTGTAGAGATACTCTCGAGAATCGATTCGCTGTTTTCCACAAGTGCCTGAACCACATTAAACAGCCCAAATCCTATGAAAAAGAAGATTGACATGGTGAGTAAGGTGGTTATGCCAATACTTAAATTGACTGAAAAGAAACGCATGAAAAAATGCACCACCGGCTGAAACAGGATAGCAAAAAATAGTGCAAAAAACAGAGGCACCAACAAATCGGCCAGCTCTCGCATGAGGTATAACACGGTGATGCCCAGGAAAATCATCATCACAATTTTGATGTGACGAATGGAGCGTTCCGGTTCAGTATATCGGCTCATGATCGCAAAATAATTGAATTCATGGAGGAACCGGCTATCTTTAGAAAAGATTCAAAAAGTCAAACCATGAAAAATCTCACTTCACTATCTCTGTTGTTATTTCTATTGTTTAGCTGTACCGGACAGGAGGTGCCCGACGAAGAATTCCAGATCAAAACAGCAGTTCTGGCGGCCCCTGAACATCAACGATCAGAGGCCACCGTCTTGGGTTACGACGGTGAAGGAGAGGTAGTGACGCTTAGAGCTGGCACTAATGATTTTGTGTGTTTGGCAGACGACCCCAATAAAGAAGGGTTTAGCGTTGCAGCCTATCATAAAACACTAGAGCCTTACATGGCACGAGGAAGAGCGTTAAAAAAAGAAGGCCTTGATTTTAAGCAAGTTTTTGACAAGCGAGAAGAAGAAGTAAAAGCAGGCATCTTAGAAATACCGGACAAAGCCACTCTTTATGTCACAACGGGAGATCCAAACAAGGAGACCGGGGAGGTTGAGAATCTTTACACCAGATATGTGATTTATATTCCATATGCTACAGAGGAATCTACAGGGATGCCCCTGAGTCCTCCTGCTCCGGGCGCTCCCTGGATTATGGACCCGGGAACTCACAGAGCGCATATCATGATTAATCCGCCTAAGAATTGATTTACATCACTACCGGCCAAAAGATGATGTCCACCCTCCTATTCTTTTGCCGCCCTTCCCAGGTGCTGTTGTCATATACGGGGTTAAACTGTCCAAAATCCCGCTTCTCAATCTGATTGGATGTAAACTCAAGAAAAAGCAGTTTTTCAATAACTGCATCTCCCCGCATCTCCGATAGCCATTCGTTGTAGGCTGCCCCTCCGATGTTGTCCGTATGGCTGTGAATGGTAATGGTATAATCCCTGATATCTTTAACCGAATCAACCAGTAACTTCAGCTCATCATACTGATAATCATCTACATAATAGCTGCCACCTCCAAAGTAAATACTCTTCAAGATATATGCCTGAGGTGCTTCCTCCTGAGCATAGGAGAAAGAAAATAATAGAACGAAAATGGCTGTAATGGTAAAGCGCACCCCTTTGTAACGAGGATCAAATCGTGCGTGTTTCGATCATCTGTATTCCGTAATCAACCACTCATCAATATTCACCCTGCGCTTCTTCCTTATCCTTTTTAAATTACTGCTTGTCTTTAAAACAGAAAACCTAAAAGAAATATGAAGTACAATTTACTTACCATGCTTCTCACCCTTTGCAGTGCAGCTTCAGCTCAGAAGCTGGACATGGAAGCATTAAAAAACATGGCACCCCGGAATATAGGCCCGGCGGGGATGTCTGGCAGGATTACCGCAATTGATGTGGTAACAAACGAGCCAGATGTAATGTATGTGGGCTCTGCCTCAGGTGGCGTTTGGAAATCCACCAGCGGCGGCATTGATTGGGAGCCGATTTTCAATGATCAGACTACCGCCTCCATTGGAGCAGTGGCCATTCAGCAATCCAACCCCTCGGTTGTTTGGGTGGGAACCGGAGAAGGAAACCCAAGAAACTCCCTAAACGGTGGTGACGGGATCTACCGCACACTCGATGGAGGAAAGAACTGGCAAAAAATGGGGCTTGAAAAAACCAGACACATTCACCGGATCATCGTTCACCCCAATGATCCAAACACGATCTATGTAGCCGCCATCGGTTCGCCATGGGGCGAGCATGAAGAGCGTGGGGTTTACAAAACCACAGACGGAGGAAAAAACTGGAAACGAATCCTTTTTACAAACATCCGCTCCGGAGCAGCCGAGCTCGTCATGGATCCAACAAACCCCAATAAACTCATTGCAGCTATGTGGGAGCATAAGCGAGATCCCTGGTTTTTCAAATCAGGTGGTCCGGGATCAGGTCTCTACGTCACGCACGATGGAGGGGAAACCTGGGAGCAGCGAACCGATGAGGACGGATTGCCTGAAGGCGAACTTGGAAGAATAGGTTTGGCCATCTCACCTTCGAGACCAAATGTTGTTTACGCAATCATCGAGTCAAAAAAGAACGCACTTTACCGATCCGATGATGGTGGCTTCAAGTGGAATAAAATCAACGATGGAGACGATATAGGAAACCGACCATTCTACTACTTTGAGATTTATGTAGATCCAGTAAATGAAAACCGTGTTTACAGCATTTTCACTTACGTGAATGTATCGGTGGATGGTGGTAAGTCATTCAGTCAACTGATGCCGGCATACGGAGTAGACAATGGTGTTCACCCGGATCACCACGCATGGTACATCCACCCCAATGATCCCAACTTTATGATGGATGGAAACGACGGTGGACTAAACATCACCCGCGACAGAGGGGAAACCTGGCGTTTTGTAGAAAACCTACCTGTGGGTCAGTTCTACCATGTAAATGTCGACAATGAAATTCCTTACAATGTGTACGGGGGCATGCAGGACAATGGCTCATGGGCCGGTCCGGCGTACGTATGGAAAGCCCAGGGCATAAGAAACCACTACTGGCAGGAAATATCATTCGGTGATGGGTTTGATGTACTTCCAGACCCACGAGACAGCCGATATGGTATCTCCACCTCACAGCAAGGCTATGCCTCAATTTACGACCGGAAAACCGGGTACAATGAAATGATCCGACCTACCTATCCTGAGAGCGACACAGAGCTTCGCTTCAACTGGAATGTGGGGATGGCCAGAGATCCACAGAATCCATCCGTAGTTTATTTCGGAAGTCAGTTCGTACACAAAAGCGTGGATAGCGGTCAAAACTGGGAGATCATCTCCCCTGACCTGACTACCAATGACCCTGAGAAGCAAAAGCAGGGAGAAAGCGGCGGATTGACCATGGATGCCACAGGCGCAGAAAACTACTGCACGGTAATCGTGATCGAGCCATCTCCATTGAATTCAGACCTCCTTTGGGTTGGGACGGACGATGGCAATGTGCAGATTAGCAGAAATGGAGGCGACAGCTGGACAAATGTAGCCGCAAACCTCCCCGGTCTGCCAAAAGGATCGTGGATCACCCAGATCAAAGCTTCCAATAAAAATGAAGGTGAAGCTTTGCTGGTAGCCAATGACTACAGAAGGTTTAATTACACCCCATATGCATACCGCACTAAAGACTATGGACAGACTTGGGAGCGAATCGTTGATGGCAATGATGTGATCAGCTACACACTTAGCATCGTAGAAGACCCTGAAGAATCCCGGCTGCTATTCCTGGGTACAGATGATGGACTCTATGTGAGTGTGGATGCTGGGGCCAACTGGACCAAATGGACCGAGGGCTTCCCTACTACCAATGCATACGATATGGTTATTCACCCTCGTGAGCATGACCTTGTGATTGGAAGCTTTGGTAGGGCATTCTGGGTCATGGATGACATCCGCCCGATTAGAGAGATTGCCAGAAATGGCACTTCTACACTCAAGAAAATGCTAAATGTATACGAACCTCCGATTGCTTATGTAGCTTCTAATCAACAGCCAACCGGCTCCAGGTTTGGTGGGGATGCGCTTTATAATGGTGAGAACCGGCCGTACGGAGCTATGCTTTCGTACTCTATCAATCGGCCGGAAGATAAAAAAGAGGAAAAAGAGGAGGATAAGAAAGGCAAGAAAAAGAAGAATGACAATGAGAAAGTGAGTGACGAGAAAAAAGAAGAATCAAAGGTTTCTTACGATTCCATCACTGTAGAAATCATCAATGGCAATGAGGTGATCCGAACACTGAAATCCAAAGCACCGGATGAAAACGGAATCCACCGTACTTTTTGGTACATGGATGAGAAAGGCCCTGACCGAATGAGCCGCAGGGAGCGAAGTGGAAATCGTGAGCCGGGTGGCGTTACAGTCCTGCCTGGTTCATACAAAGTGCGATTCACATTCGGTGATCAGAAGGATTCCACCAATATTGAGGTACAGTATGATCCAAGAATTGAGATGTCAGACGTTGCTATCCGAGCGAAGTACAATACCCTGAAAGACCTTGAAGCAAAATATGCAATGGGTGTAAAAGCAGTAGATCGATTGAAGGAAAGCATTGACATTGCGAAAGGAATCCAGGGAGATTTGAAAGGAAAGGATAAAGAAGGATTCAAAGATCAGTTAGAGTTGTGTAAATCAACCATCGACACCTTGAATAGTATGCTGGATGTATTCCTTGGTAAAGAAGATGATCGCCAGGGGATCACTCGTGGTACACCGAATAGTGTAAGCAACTCATACGGCACAGCAAACTGGTACACCTCAGGAGCGCTACACGCCCCCGGGGATACCGAAAAGAAACTGATCAAGAAGTTTGAGGATGATCTGGCAGAAGCCATGAAAATGGTGAATGGCTATTATGCAGAAAAATGGCCAGAGTTCAGGTCGGCAGTGGAAAATCTCGACACCTCTCCTTTCAAGGATTATGAGGAAATAAAAGAGTAACATTGAAGCCGTCTCAAATTGAGGCGGCTTTTTTATTTTGCCTTAAAATCAACCTTGAAAATGAAAATTCTCAAAATTCTTCTGGCAATCATTCTACTTGTCATCATCGGAGTAGCGGCTTATGCCTTTTATATCAAATCCTCCCTTACTCCTTCCTACTCCGGGGAAGTTTCCCTGAAAGGCCTCTCCTCCAGCTCAGAAGTATATTTCACCAAACATGGAATTCCACACATTTATGGCCAAAGTGATGAAGATGCGTATCGTTCCCTGGGATACATCCATGCAATGGAGCGACTGTGGCAAATGGACCTGCTACGGCATGTGGGCAGTGGCCGCCTCTCTGAGCTCTTTGGTACTGACATGGTTGAGGCGGATAAGTTTCTCCGAACCATGGGGCTGAGCCAGTACGCTGCTGCATCAGCTAAAGAATATATGATAAGAAATCACGAAAGCCTGCCACTGGTGAAGGCCTACATCGATGGCATCAATGCCTACATCAGTAACAATCCGAAACCGCTGGAATATACCCTACTTAGCCTGGAGCCAGAGCCTTTTGAAGTGCAAAATGTCTTTGAAATACTGACCTATATGTCGTTTAGCTTCAGCAATGCACACATTACTGATCCCGTCCTAACAGAACTATCAAATAAGCTGGACACTACCTATTTACAAGACCTCAGCATTTATCATTATGAAGGTGAATCGACGTTAAAACCCTTCGATGCGAGGTATAGCCTTCAGGCAAAGCAAACTGCTGCGATATTGAATAACCTGAAGGTGCCGGAATTTATCGGAAGCAACAGCTGGGTACTGTCTGGAAGCAGGACTGAAACCGGAGAAGTTATCCTGACCAACGACCCACACATTGCCTTCAGTCAGCCCTCTGTATGGTATGAATCACACCTCATCTCTCCTAAAAATGAATACTACGGTTACCATGTTCCAGGGGCACCCTTCCCCCTGCTTATGCATTCTGAAAGGCAGGCAACCGGCCTTACCATGTTTGAAAATGATGATATGGATTTTTACGTAGAGGAGATTCATCCCGAGGACTCCACAATGTACCGGCACGACGGAGAATGGAAGAAGATTAAACTTCAGGAAGAGACTATAAGCGTCAAAGGAAGTGATCCGGTCAGCTTCGTCATTCGGTACACTTTGCATGGACCTGTCGTTTCAGACATCCTGCAGGAAGAGCCGCTCGATGAAGTAGTCTCTATGTATTGGGTCACTACCAACCAACCCAATTATATGATCGAAGCAGTTTATGGCATGCTTACGGCAGAAAATATCAATGAGGTGGAGCAGGCTGCTTCTCAGATTCATGGCCCGGGCCTCAATATCATGTATGGAGACAAAGACGGGAATGTAGCATGGTGGGCGGCCGGAAAGCTGATAAAACGAAGGGATGAGCAAACCAGTAAGACATTCTATGACGGATCTACCGGACTGGATGATGCCAATGCGTTTTATGGTTTTACTAAAAACCCTCACGCCATAAACCCACCGTGGGGCTATGTGCATAGTGCCAACAATCAGCCGGATACCGTAGATGGCGTGCTCTACTCCGGGTATTATTTGCCAGACGATCGAGGTGAGCGAATTGTAGAGATTCTTTCAGAAGATTCCATCAAGACAGTAGATGAAATCAAGACCATGCTGATGGATGATAAATCCATGATGCACGAAGCGGTGAAAGGAATTATGCTTCACGCAATCAAAGACACGGAAAGATCTCAATTGCTCAGGGCGCTGATCCAATGGGAAGGAACCTTCGATCGCGATGACTTCCGGCCGCTTATTTTTCAGCGGTGGCTAAATGAAATATTGAAAGCAGCACAGAAAGATGAAATTGGGGATGAACTGTGGCCGGTTTACAAGCGCACACATACCTACAAAGTAGCGGCTGAAAACCTCATAAAAAAGGAAAACTCCAAATGGTGGGACAATGACACCACCGAAGTGGTAGAAACACGGGCAGACATTATTCGTCAGGCATTTGAAAGCACCATAGCAGACTTAAGCCGGTATTGGGGAGATGATTTTACGAAATGGAAGTGGGGAGATGCACATGCCCTGGAGCATAAGCATGCCATGGGTGATGTGATAGGCTTCTTTAATGTAGGAAGCTTTCCCGTTTCCGGTGGAAATGAAGTGCTCAACAACATGGGCTATACCTATGACGAGACCATGAAGCAAATCATTCGATTTGGCCCCTCTACCCGACGGATTGTAGATTTCTCAGATGTACGAAATAATAGCTGGAGCATCCTCCCTACCGGACAGTCAGGAAACTATTTTAGCCCCTACTATTCCGATCAGGCAGAGATGTATGCCAATGGTGAATTCAGGAAAATGAACATGAATAATGAACAAATCAGGCAATCAAAAAATAAACTTACACTAAAGCCCGCCAACTGAACCGGACATAACACTGGGTTGTTACCTTTGCGATACATTTAACATCCTTAATCAAAATCCGAAATGGACAACAGAAAGTATTTACCATTTGTGATCATTGCAGTGATAGCCATCATTGTGCTATTCTCTGCAGCCAATCGCATATTTTATCGAATTGAAGCATCAGAAAGAGCCGTACTCTTTAAGACCCTGAGTGGAGATCTTGAAAAGGACAATATCATTGGTCCGGGCTGGCACATGAAGGCTCCCTGGAATGAGATTTACATATACAACGTAGCTGAGCAAAGCATTGATGAGACCATGAACGTATTGGACAAAAATGGCCTTAGGATTGACGTGGACGTTACCGTCCGTTTCCACCCAAGGTACAATATGATCGGGATTATTCAGGAAAAATTCCAAGGCCAGTACATTAATATTTTGGTAAAACCGGAGGTTCGATCGACCGTCAGAAGAGTAATGGGGCGCTATACAGCCGAAGAAATCTATTCGACAAAGCGAAGCGAAGTTGAAAATGCAATTAAAGACGAAACAGGAGAAATACTTGGTGCAGAGGGAAACGAGGTTGAAATGATTAGTATGCCCATTCGCTCCATTAATCTGCCTGAGCAAATCAAAACCTCAATCGAAAACAAGCAGAAACAAGAACAAGAAGCTCAAGCATATCAATACCGTTTGGAAAAGGAAAAAAGCGAGGCAGAGCGTAAGCGAATTGCCGCAGAAGGAGAGGCTGCAGCAAACAAAATCATAAACAGTAGTTTGACTCCTGAGTTGTTAAGAATGAGAGGGATAGAAGCAACGATGGAAATAGCCAATTCCCCCAATTCAAAAGTGATCGTAATTGGTGGTGGCAAAGATGGACTTCCGCTCATTTTGAATGGCAATTAAGCCTTCAAAATCTGGATAAAAATCATTAAGTTCGAGGAAATTTATAAATCAGCAAATCAGATAAGCAACATGTCAAAAACCGCCCAAATAATCATTGATGGACAGACATATGAACTGCCGGTTGTAGAAGGTACCGAGCAGGAAAAAGCCATTGATATTAGTGCATTCAGAGGTCAGTCCGGAGTGATCACGCTGGACCGTGGATTTAAGAATACCGGCTCATGCGAAAGTGCGATTACCTTCCTTGATGGAGAGCAAGGAATACTCCGCTACAGAGGCTATCCCATTGAGCAGCTTGCTGACAATTCCACCTTTCTGGAAGTAGCTTATTTGTTGATCTATGGGGATCTGCCTTCCAAGTCAACGCTGGACAAATTTGCAGGTGACATCACTCACCACACGCTGGTGAATGAAGATATCAAAAAGATACTCGATGGATTTCCATCTGCCGCTCACCCGATGGGCGTGCTTTCATCTTTGATTACTGCACAGACGGCCTTCTACCCTGGCAGCCTGGACCCAAACAGATCGAAAGAAGAAACCGAACTTGGGATCATTCGACTTCTCGCCAAAATGCCAACGTTTGCTGCCTGGGCATACAAGAAAAAGGTAGGCCACCCGGTCATTTATCCAAACAACAAAATGGACTATTGTGGCAACTTCCTAAACATGATGTTTGCCCTACCTGCTGAAGAATATGAGGTTGATCCTGTCGTGGCAAATGCACTAGACAAGCTATTGATCCTTCACGCAGATCATGAGCAAAACTGCTCTGCATCTACTGTGAGAATTGTTGGTTCAAGTCAGGCAAGCTTGTGGGCATCCATCTCAGCCGGCATCAATGCCCTGTGGGGACCACTTCACGGAGGTGCAAACCAGGCGGTAATTGAGATGCTGGAAAACATCAAGGCAGATGGCGGGGACACCAAAAAATGGATGGCCAAAGCAAAAGACAAGGACGATCCGTTCCGATTGATGGGATTTGGTCACAGGGTATACAAAAACTTTGATCCGCGAGCACGGATCATCAAAAAGGCAGCCGACGATGTGCTGAATAAACTAGGTGTGGTAGATCCGGTATTGGACATTGCCAAAGGGCTGGAGGAAGAAGCGCTGAGAGATGAGTATTTCGTGGAAAGAAAACTCTATCCAAATGTAGACTTCTACTCAGGCATCATCTACAGAGCATTAGGTATCCCGACGGATATGTTCACCGTGATGTTTGCACTAGGCAGGCTTCCGGGATGGATAGCACAGTGGAAAGAAATGAGAGAAATGGGTGAGCCGATCGGAAGGCCGAGGCAGGTATATACCGGCCACAACGAGCGAGCTTACATTGATCTGGCGAAAAGATAGCTAATCACATAAAACGTAAAAAACCTGGCTAAATCGGTCAGGTTTTTTTATTCTTCCCCAGATTCTTGAGCCATCGGAAAGCGCTCTTCCTTCACGCCACTCACGTGGCTATTGATAGCCTTCCACTTTCCGTCCACTTTGATCAGGATATTGCTTGATTTGTATTTTGTGATATACGCCTCGGCTCCCTCCACTCCTTTCATCGTGCCAGTACCCGAGATTACAGCCGTGCCATTGTCAAACATATCCAATCGGGTGATTTCAAAGTCAAACGCATCATAGCTTGGACCGTAGTTCGATACATACTCCATTTCATCCGCTTTGGTATACTTGTCTCCATTATCATCCACCATCTCAAACTCCTCATGCAGCAGCTGATCCAGCAGCACGGTATCCTGCTCACGGTAGGCCTTTGGCCACAAGACGGTTTTGAACTCACGAAGCACCTGCTCATCCTGATCTGTAATAACGAGCGGATTGGTGGCTGGTGTAGTGCAACCCACCAATAAAGAAGCAATCATGAAAGTCAGTAAGTATCTCATATCTGTCAGTTTTAAATTTTGATTTGGCAAACTACTAAACATATCGAGCAAGGGACGAATAGAAGATATTATTTAAGTTTTCATTAACATTGAATATGTCTGAAAAGGAATTAAAGGAAAAAGCACTGGAAGCAGCTACCAAAGCATACGCACCATACAGCAACTTTAAAGTTGGCTGTGCGCTACTTACAGCTTCCGGTCATGTGTATACCGGATGCAATGTAGAAAATGCTTCATACGGGCTGACCACCTGTGCGGAACGAAATGCCATAGCTAACGCAATCAACGTCGAGGGTAAAATCGAGATAAAGAAATTGGTGGTTTACACTCCAACGCCTAAACCTACGCCTCCATGTGGAGCCTGCAGGCAGGTCATTCATGAATTTGGAAACCCGGAAATCAAAAGCTACTGCGACGGAGATGAATCCAACACACATTATTCAGAGGACTTGCTTCCTCATGCATTTGACCTGAAAAGAGGTGATTAATATTTTCTGCTCAGGATTTCGCTGTAGATCACAGCCTTCTTTGCTTCGGAGGAATTAAGCCCATCCCTAATTTCATCGGCAAGCGTCCACTTATCTTCTTGATCAGCCTTAGGTGCTTTGAATAGTCGTGGCTCTTGAAAGGCTTCATCCGGCTCAAAAACCAAATCAGCACCTTCTGCCATCTTAATGGACTCTTCATACACACGCCTGCTTTCATCATCCGCAAACGCTCTCCTCTCCCCTTCAAGCCTTATGTCTTCCTTCTCCCGCTCTTCCCGATCGATCCTTACGGGCTCTTGCTTAAATACCGGCTTATCTTCGTCTGACCTACCCTCAGTTATTTCGCGAAGCAAGTCCTCAAAGGATTTGGGCTGACTTGGAGGTGGATTGTTTTCTGATCCCGGACGAGTGTTTGGTTGCTGCTTTTTCTTACTTCTGGTCAGGAAGTAAATGACAGCTGCTATGATATACCACCAAAAACTAAAATCATCCATGAAGCTAAGTTAGGTAATAAGCATGAAGAGTCTGGTCGCTTATTCGTTTATTGTTGTCTTGAGTGTAGTGATGATATTTTCCTTATCGAAAGGCTTACTAAAATACCCCACAATGAGGTTCTGATCGATCGCATCTACTACCTCCTGCGCACCACCATAGCCTGTCAGCAGGAAGCAAGGCAGGTTTTCTTTGGTTTCCTTCACTTTGGTGATAAACTCAATTCCATCCATCTCGGGCATTCTCACATCGCTCACAATAGCAGCAATCTCATCATGTTCTTTAATGAGTTGTAAAGCTTCAGATCCCGACGTGGCATTCAATATCTCAAACTCATTTTTGAAATTGAATTCAAACAATGTGATATTGAATTGATCATCGTCTACATATAGAATGGTGGGTTTATCCATATTACTCTTGCTGTCAAGTCCATTTAAAAATAAATGACTTTTATCATAAAGTTAAGCGTTTCACGAAATTGCTTTCATGCAGACACAATAATGCAACGAACATTTAAAATAACCGCAATTCATTCGATCAAACTTTTAAATAATTACATAAAAGAACAATGACCCTATACTAATGTCACCATTGGGGAAAAATGGTGGATAAATCCATCAAACAATTTAAGATTCAAAAGACCTAGTTGCCATCGAATCTTATATTTTTGTCCGCTTCACCGGTAAGGATCGAATGTTTTTTGCATGCAGTTAACTAAGTTAGAGATAAAGGGGTTCAAAAGTTTTGCTGATCGGGTGATCATCAACTTTGACGAGGGAATAACCGGGATTGTAGGTCCCAATGGATGCGGAAAGTCGAATGTAGTTGATTCTATTCGTTGGGTTTTGGGTGAACAAAA
The DNA here is from genome assembly GCF_040223195.1 of Ekhidna sp. Lineage (GTDB taxonomy): Bacteria > Bacteroidota > Bacteroidia > Cytophagales > Cyclobacteriaceae > Ekhidna. The sequence continues at coordinate 301,399 of NZ_JAVKDX010000017.1, forward strand.
ATCACGGGTGCTCCGGTCAGACAAGATGGAGAACGTGATTTTTAATGGCACCAAAGCCAGAAAGCCCACACAGCTGGCAGAAGTCTCCCTTACCTTTGACAACACGAAAAACCTTATCCCAACGGAATATTCTCAGGTGACCATCACCCGTAGATATTATCGATCCGGTGAAAGTGAATACCTGCTTAATGGCATTACCTGCCGATTGAAAGACATCACCAACCTATTCCTCGATACCGGAATTGCATCAAATAGCTATGCCATCATAGAGCTCAAAATGGTAGATGATATCCTGAATGACAAAGACAACTCCCGCCGTGCACTTTTCGAGGAGGCAGCAGGTATATCCAAATTCAAAATACGAAAGAAGGAAACCCTAAAAAAACTCAGCGACACGGATACTGATCTGGAGCGAGTGGAAGACCTCCTTTTTGAGATTGAGAAGAACCTCAAGTCGCTGGAACGTCAGGCCAGTCAGGCTAAAAAGTACTATGAAATAAAAGACGACTACAAAAACTCCAGCATTGCACTTGCGAAAAAGGCGATGACCAATCAGCAGGAGCACTTCGATACCATTCAAAAGCAAATCCAGGAAGAGAATGACAAGAAGGGCGCGCTCAATGCAATGGTAAACGAAAAAGAAGCGTCTATCGAGAAGGTGAAGGCCGACCTCATCAATAAGGAAAAGCTGCTGTCTTCCAGACAGAAATCGTTAAACGAGCACGTAAGCAAGATTCGGCAGTACGAGAGTGACAAGAAAATCAAAAACGAACGTCAGAAATTTCTTCAGGATAAAATTGAGTCGCTGAAGGAACAAATCAGCCAGGACAAGCAGAGTAGCGAGCGGGCGGCAGTCTCCCTGGAAGGATTGCGAAATGAGGCACGCGAGGTTGAAAAAGACGTAACCGCTATCCTATCCAAGGTGGAGGGCTTGAAGAGTGATTATGAATCACAGAAGTCTTTGACAACTGAAGCGCAGGAGAAGCTAAATTCCCTGAACCAGTACTACTCGGAGAAAAAGGATCATCAGTTTCAGATTAGTAAGGAAATTGAAATCAAAGACATCCAGCTGAAATCCATGCTGGGTGAACTAAGCAAAACGAGCGAAGATTCAAGTGAAAAAAGTGCCAACCTGGAGGAATTTAAATACCGGCTGGAGCAAATAAGTAAAGAAAAAAAGGAGAAGCAAACCATTTTCGATGCACTAAAGGCTTCTGAAGAAACCCTCAAAGAGCAAATCGCAGACACGGAAGATAAGGTGGCACAAGCAAGGGAAGCACTCACCAAAATCAACCGAACGCTGGATGCCCGCCAAAATGAATTCAACCTCACCAAATCACTAGTAGACAATCTGGAAGGCTTCCCAGAGGCCATAAAGTTTTTAAAGAAAAATCCACAATGGAAAGATGCTCCGCTCCTCTCCGATGTGATTAGTTGCCCACAGGAATATCGGGTGACGATTGAGAATTTCCTGGAGCCCTTCATGAACTATTACATCGTGGATAGGCAGGAAGATGCTCTAAAGGCAGTCAACCTGCTAAGTGAGTCTACCCGGGGAAAAGCAAACTTCTTTGTGCTTGAAAATTTGGCTTCTTATAAGGAAGACCAGGTAAATGCGCCAGCAGGTAGCCAATCTGCCCTTGACCTTATTGACTATGATGCCAAGTACGAAAGCCTGATCAAACACCTGCTTTGGAATGTTTATATCTCTTCCAATCCGACCCAGGCTGGAAAAGACAACATTGTTCTTTTGGATAAGGAGGGGAAAGTGACGTTCAGAAAGTACAGTATTTCCGGAGGATCCATCGGTTTATTCGAAGGGAAAAGAATCGGCCGTGCCAAAAACCTGGAAAAACTGGAAGTTGAAATCAAGGACTTAAAAAAGAGCCAGGCTTCTACGGAGGATATCATCCACAAGCATCAATCCAAGCTTGAGGAATTGCGTCAGTCCTCCAAGTCTGCCCAGCTTGAAGAGGTTAAGGAAGAGCTATCCCGAATCAAGGAAATTGAGGTTTCTGTGCAGACAAAGCAGGAACAATTTGTGGAGCTGCTTACTTCCAACAAAAACCGAAGAGAGGACATCCAACAACAAATTGTTGAGCTTGAGAAAGCATTGGAAACCTTGAAACCTCAGGCGGAAAAAGAGCTAGCTGAGTTACTCGAACTGGAAAAAAGTGTGGAGGCCAAGAAGGAAGAAGCACTCACCCTACAGGAAGCGCTTGACCGCAAATCAATTTCCTATAATGAGGAGAATGTAGTTTTCCATCAGAGACAAAATAAACTCAATAGCATCCTGCAGGAGATATCGTTCAAAGAAGAATCCTACGAAAGCTCAATTGGTCGGATTGAAAAAAATAGGGAGGAACTCGAAAGTGCCACAGGCAACCTGAACGAACTGGTGAAGAAAAGCACGGCCAGCGACGATGAGCTGGTATCCATGTACGAAGAAAAAGAAACGCTGGAAACGGGTGTCAATGAAGCCGAAAGGGAATATTATGAAGCCAGGACCCTTATAGACGAAGAGGAAAAAAGCCTGCGGGAAATTCAGCGTAAACGGGAAGGCATTGATCACGCCCTTATGGAATGGCAAAACAAACTCAATGACGCCAAGATTGGCCTCAATTCAGTAAAAGACAGATTGTCTGTTGAGTTCAATATCGATCTGGAAAAGGTCAAAGAAGAAGACATTGCCGACTATAAAAAGTTTAGCGAAGATGAGTTGAGAAGCAAGGTAGAAAAGCTTAGAAATCGGATTGACACCATGGGCCCTATCAACCCGATGGCCATGGAAGCTTTCGAAGAAATTCAGGAGCGACATACTTTCATTACCGAGCAGAAAGAAGATTTGATGAAAGCCAAGGAGTCCCTGCTTACGACCATTGGAGAAATTGATGAGGTGGCCAAGGAGACTTTTATGGATGCTTTTCAGCAAATCAAGGACAACTTCATCAAGGTATTCAGAACGCTTTTTACAGAGGAGGATGATTGTGACCTGATCCTGACCAATCCGGATCAGCCGCTCGAAAGCTCCATCGACATTATAGCCAAGCCAAAAGGAAAACGACCGCTCACTATTAACCAACTTTCAGGCGGTGAAAAGACACTTACGGCCACCTCCCTCCTTTTCTCAATTTACCTATTGAAGCCCGCCCCCTTCTGTATCTTCGATGAGGTGGATGCACCACTAGATGACGCCAACATTGATAAATTCAATGAGATCATCCGCAAGTTCTCGAAGGAATCACAATTCATCATAGTAACCCACAACAAGCGCACAATGGCCAGTACAGATGTCATTTATGGAGTTACCATGCAGGAACAGGGAGTTTCTAAAGTTGTTCCAGTAGATTTGCGTGAATTAGCTTAAAATCAGTATAGTCAACATATGAGACTTCTCATTCACCTTTGTTTCATTGTACTGCTATTGGCTGCAGGTTGTGGTCCTAAAAAGAAGGAACAGGAATCCAATACTAAAAGAGACCTACCAGAAGATAAGCCTTTAGATATCCAATCGTTTGATTACCAACCATTAAAGCCGATCAATGGTCAGCTAAAAGCTGTGATAGAAGTTGGTTCGCTGGGATTAAACTATTTCATCATTGAGATAGATAAGGATGGCAGATGGACATTGGAAAAATCTTTCTTTGGAAGGAGTAATATCATCTATGGAGTTAGTTCAACAGCTGAGATATTGGCTCAAATCGAGAGTTTTAATAAGGAAATCAGGGCGCTTGGCGTCTCTGCAAAGAACATACACCTGGTGGCCAGTTCCAGCGTTGGAAAGCTTGGCGATACCTCTTCCCTGGTCGCAGAGCTAGCCAAATCAGGGATGAAACTTATCCCAATAAGTGCAGATAGGGAGGCAGAGCTGGCGCTAATAGCTACCATTCCTAAAGAGTTCATCAGCGAGTCATTTTTGGTAGACATTGGATCAGGAAATACGAAGATTTCATGGGTAAGCAATATGGATACCTTCAGTATTGAAACCCATGGCTCCAAGTATTTTCTTGGAGATGTTCAGGATACCACAGTATTTAGACAAGTACGGGATGCACTACTGAAAGTGCCTCAAAAAAACAGAAACTTGTGCTTCATGCTTGGGGGAATGATTTACGAGCTGACGAAAGATGAAGTTAAAGACGATGAAAGGTATCTTGTTTTAAACCCTCCGGGAGAATATGCAACTACCAATGAAAGGTCAAAAGCTGCTAACGTAATATACAGCGCGATCTATCTGGAGCCTACTTATTCGTATATTTTTGACAGAAAGTCCAATTTTTCAATTGGCTATTTGATAAGCTTGGATAAATAGCTGTCTGGAACTCGCTACAAGGCGAGCTTCCTTTTCAACTTCTCTATTCCATTGAGGGAAATTAAGTGACCGCTTTCGGGACATTCCAGGTTTCTTTCCGCAATTTCCAGCAGCAGCCTGGAGAGGCGTTTTGCCCTGGGTTGAACCTCCGCTGCTTTCTTTTCCCTGTAAGTAGATATGATTGATACGTTCATTTTCTATTGACTAAGTGAAATGCTAAAATCCTAGCTATCCATCACAATATCAATACCACTTTTTGGGTAATTTACAATGACAAGGCTTTGGAGGTTTGTGCCTTCAAATGAGGCAACAGTTCCAATTCAAACCACGGATTCTTCTTTATCCATAGTTGATTCCTGGGAGAAGGGTGTGGCAAAGGTAAATACCTCGGCAAGTACTCCTCATAGGCTTTGACAGTCTCTGTTAAAGTCGCTCTGGCAGTATCACCCAAATAGTATTTCTGCGCATACTGACCCACTAGCAGTATGAGTTTAAGCGAATTGAAGTGACCCATCAGTTTTTCGTGCCACAGCGGAGCACATTCGGGTCTTGGAGGCAGGTCGCCTGATTTTCCCGATCCAGGATAACAAAACCCCATAGGAATCAAAGCAACCTTACCCTCATCGTAAAATACTTCATCAGAAATACCCAGCCACTTGCGTAGGTTTCTCCCACTGGCATCATCCCATGGGATACCCGATTCATGCACTTTTCTGCCGGGAGCCTGACCTATGATTAAAAGCTTAGAAGACTTGGAAGCCTGAACAACCGGTCTGGGTTCATGCAAAAAAAAGGAGCTACACACCGTGCAACTCCCTATTTCTTCCAGCAAAGCTTTCATTTATCTCCCCAGAGAATAGAGCATTTTTCCGTGAGAAACCAATGCTGACATAAAAGTCGGATATGATCGGTAAGGCACATTGTACTCCTCTGCTGTTTTCTTTACGATCTTAGAAATTTTCCTATAATGAACATGACAGATATTCGGGAAAAGGTGATGCTCAATCTGATAATTTAAACCACCCACAAACCATGAAAGCACCTTGTTTCGCTGCGCGAAATTGCAGGTAGTCTTTAGCTGGTGTACTGCCCAATTTTCTTCTACCACATCTGTATTCTCCACGTTCTCAAAAGAATGATCCTCCATTACGTGTGCAGGCTGGAAGATGATGGCAAGACTAAATCCGGCCACATAATGCATCAAAAAGAATCCAAGCAAAATATGATACCATGGCAATGAAGTAAATAAAATAGGGAGTGCAAGGATATAAGAATAATAGAAAACCTTGGTAAGCACCAACCAAATCCATGCTCTGGTGATACTCTTGGTTTGTCTTCTCAGGTGGCCATCCCTGGTGTATTCTGCCAGCTGGCTAAAGTCTTTTACAATGATCCAACTCATCGTCATCAAGCCATAAAGAAACCATGCGTAGATATGTTGCCACTTATGAAATTTTTTCATCGGAGTGTTTGGATCAAATCTCAAAATTCCTCCTTTTGGAGAAATATCCTCATCCATTCCAGTTACATTGGTATAAGTATGGTGTTTCACATTGTGCTGTATCTTCCAGTTGGTCGCATTGGCCCCTACCAGGTTCAATGAATAACCCACTACCTTATTGATCCATTTTTTTCTGGAATATGCCCCGTGATTTGCATCATGCATCACAGAAAGACCAATGCCTGCCTTTCCCAGTCCCATCAAAAACGCCATTAAATAGAAAACCCATATGTTTTGAACTACCCCAAGCAGGAACATGAAGTAAGGAACGAAATAAAGGCAAAACATAAAGATGGTCTTGACCACCATCTCAGCATTGGCATACCTGCCATATTTTGAATTCTTAAAATACTGGTTAACACGCTGATTGAGCGTTTTATTGAACTCCTCGTGAAGGTCATTCTTAAACCTAACTACCTTTCGGCTCATTGATGCTACGGACATAAACTGGCGTTTAATTTTTTGATTATTTCAAATTTAATTAAGAAACACTTGAAATGGTGAAATAATTTGACCAGTGGCCAAATTTATCTGTCAAGCCAGGCTTTAAATTCAGAAACACGCTCTCGTGCCACAATAACCTGATCCTCATCAAAATGATCCACAACAATCTCAAGCCTGGAATTTGTAAATGCAATAATGTCTTTGATGTAATTGAGATTGATGATGAACTTTCTGGAAATCCTGAAAAACTCGGATTTGCTCATCATATCGTCCACCTTGTCCAGAGTGTAGTCCACCAGATAGCGCTTGCCGGAATCTGTAAACAGGTAAGTCCCTTTGTCCTGGCTGTAAATCAACTGGATCCTGGAGGATTCAATTGTGCGCAAATGCTCCCCTACCTTCACCACAAATCGTTCTTTACCAGATGGTTGTAGTGATTTGATTAGATTCTGAATGTCACTGGGTTCCGGTTTTGGAGCCTCCCTTTTGAAGTTTGACTCAAACTTTTCTACAGCCACATTCAAGTCCTCTTCGGCAATCGGTTTGAGCAAATAGTCCACGCTGTTGGTTTTGAAAGCCTTAAGAGCATACTCATCATAAGCAGTAGTAAAAATGATCGGCTTTTCTACTTTGATTTGATCAAAGATGTCAAACGACAATCCATCTGCCAGTTGAATATCCATAAAGAGCAGGTCGTATCGCAGGGCAGGCAATGAGATTGAAGCTGACTCCACTGAATCAAACTTTGCCACAAACTCATAATCCGGACGAATAGCTTCAATTAAAAACCTGAGCCTCTTTGCGGCAAGTTGTTCGTCTTCTATGATGATGTACTTCATTTTTTAATATTTAGCAGCGGTAGTTTCACTTCAAATGAATCCTCGAATTTATTAATGATGACCTTTTTGTCAGTTAGGTAATGATACCTATCTGTAAGATTGCTCAGCCCTATTCCGGTGCTGTCTTTGGCTTTCTTTTCTTTCAGGGTATTCCTTACCGAACAATACTCATCATCTATTTCAATTTGCACTTTCAATGGATCTTTTTCACTTACTACATTGTGCTTAATAGCATTTTCAACTAAAATCTGAATAGCGAGCGGTGGAACAAACATTTTAGGATTGTTGGTGCTGATTTCCACCTTCAAATTTTCCCCGAAGCGAATTTTCTGGAGAAAAGTGAAGTTTTTCACAAAATCCATTTCCTTCTCCACTTCCACCACTTCTTCGTCTTTGCTTTCCAGCACATACCGGTATACCTGCGAGAGCTTCCTGATAAACTCCACCGCCTTATCCTGATCCTCATACACCAGCGAGCTTAGCGCATTCAGAGAATTAAATAGAAAATGTGGATTTACCTGATTCTTGAGGCTATTGTATTGAGAAGAAACTTGCTCGGTCTTCAACCGCTCATTATCAATAGAAACCTGCCTCCACTCCAATAAAAATCCACGTCCGTGCATAAACGTGTTAATGCCCAGATTAACCAGGATGGTTGTTAATAGTGGAGCTCCATCTAGTTTTTGAATAGCTTCGGCAGGACTTTTTTCAAAAACCGTCACGTCATATGCAAAATCTAAAAAATAAACCACGAAAGCCGTATAAGCTACAATGGTGAAAAGGCTCGCAAGAAACCTCTTTATTGGATGATCATGCCAGCTATAAAGCGAATTCATTACAGTCACAGAAGCTTCACTTCCTTTCCATAGCATCATCCACATAAATCCGCTATAAGTAAAATTAATAATCAAATACGATAATTTTATACCTATATCACCCCAAAGGATAAATTGAAAAATGCCTCCGAATAAGAAAATAAGAAAGCCCTCCTTAAACTGCTTTCGCCAGTTAATTTTAAACGAGCTATACGCTATGCTATCAGGGTTCGTCATTTTACAATCTGATTACAATTTCGTTTCCTCCCTGCGCTACTTCAAAGCGGCAGTCCTCAAAACTTGGTGGCCCAAACATCCCCTTTGCATTGTTGGAGAATGCATACGGCTCAGTTGGAATACCCATAAAGTTGGAATCTAACTTTCCATTGCCATTCTCATCCTGGAAAATGGAGATGGCATAGAAGCCCTCTCCCAGCCCTTTAAAGGAAAATTCAACCACATCTTTGTTGATTATCTTCCCATCACTCAATATCTCTTTGGAAAGAAACCGATCCTGATGATCATAAACTGCGATCATGATGGAGCCCTTTTGCGTTTTAATATTCTCTACCTTCACCACCAGCTCACAACTTTGCTGTGCATTTGAGCACAAAGCAGCCAGTAGCAGTAGAAAAGTCGATAGTTTTTTTACTTTTTTCATACTCCAAAAGTGATTCCGCTGGTTAGCACCATCAATTAATGATTACCGAACTGTCAAATTTCGTAGCTGAATTGTAAACATCTCATAAAGTGCGCAAGTATAGTAGATTGATCTTCCAAAAAAATGCTAAAATTGTTATGCATGCAGAGTAAATGATTGTATATTTGTTATGCATGCAGAGTATTTTATAATTAAATCAATCAGAAAAATAGATTTTACCCATGGAAGCAGCTGAAAAAACCGCACTCAAAGGAGGCGAATTTCTAGTAAAAGAAACAACAGCAGATAACATCTTCATTCCCGAGGAATTTTCGGAGGAGCAGAAGATGATGGCGGCAGCCACACAAGATTTCATCGACAAGGAAATCACTCCAATCACCGACAGAATAGAAAGTATGGAGGAAGGTGTGATGCCCGGACTTATGGATAAGGCGGGTGAACTTGGTCTTTTGGGTGTAAATATTCCAGAAGAATACGGAGGACTTGGGATGAGCTTCAATACAGGTATGCTCATTGCGGATATAATGGCTATGGCTGGCTCCTTCTCTACTGCATATGGAGCGCATACAGGGATTGGTACATTACCTATCCTCTACTACGGAACTGAGGAGCAAAAGCAAAAATACCTTCCAAAACTTGCTTCAGGTGAGTGGAAAGCGTGCTACTGCCTCACAGAGCCTGATGCAGGATCTGATGCGAATTCAGGAAAAACAAAAGCCACCCTATCATCAGATGGCAAACATTATCTGATCAATGGCCAGAAAATGTGGATATCGAATGCAGGATTTGCCGACCTCCTAATCATATTCGCTAAAATTGATGATGATAAGAAATTGTCTGCTTTCATTGCTGAAAGAACCTGGGAAGGCATTAGCATGAACGATGAGGAAAAGAAACTAGGCATCAAAGGATCCTCAACTCGCCAGGTCTTCTTCAATGACCTTAAAGTTCCGGTTGAAAACCTGCTCTCCGAAAGAGAAAACGGTTTCAAAATAGCGGTAAACGTCCTCAATGTTGGCCGAATCAAACTAGGTGCTGGATGTATCAATGGATGCAAAGACATAGCTACAAAATCTACCTCCTACGCCAATGAACGTAAACAATTTGGGGTGCCGATATCGAGCTTTGGAGCCATCAAACAAAAGCTGGCGAAAATGGCCACCCGAACCTATGCTACCGAATCTGCTTCTTACAGAGCTGGCCAGGATATTGAAGATTTGATTGCAAGGCTGGCGAGCGATGGCATGGATGCAAGCGAGGCAAAACTTAAAGGCGTAGAACAATATGCTATCGAGTGCGCTATTATTAAGATACACGGCTCAGAAGTACTTGACTTCTGCGTTGACGAAGGAGTTCAGGTTTATGGTGGAATGGGATTTTCGGAAGAAGCTCCTATGGCAAGAGCCTACCGAGATGCCAGAATAACGAGAATCTACGAAGGAACGAATGAGATAAACAGAATGCTCTTGGTGGGTATGATGTTCAAAAAAGCCATGAAAGGCGAGATTGATCTACTGGGACCTGCCATGGCGGTGGGTAAAGAACTGACCGGAGTGCCATCTTTTGACACGCCTGATCTTTCTGCTCCTCTGGCCAAAGAGAAAGAAGTCATCAAGAACCTAAAGAAAGCCGTACTGATGGCAGCAGGAAAAGCTGCTGAGAAATTTGGGCCGAAGCTGTACCAGGAACAGGAAGTGCTGATGAACCTGGCCGACATGTTGATTGAGGTGTACGTTGCTGAGTCCACTATTCTAAGAACCGAAAAGTTGATGAGTAAGTATGGAGAGGACGGTAGTACACTATACCAAAACATGGCTAAGCTATATCTATATGAAGCATTGACCAAAATCAAGAATTCCGGAGATGAGGCAGTGGCATGTTTTGCAGAGGGAGATGAGCTGCGGGTAATGCTAATGGGAATGAAGCGATTCACCAAAATGGATCCTATAAACACCAAAGAGCTAAGACAGGCAGTTGCTGATGTGATGATTAAGGAAAACAAATTCCCATATTCACTTTACAACTAAACTCTCCCCCTTTACGTATGAACAAAACCGGCTTAAAGTCGGTTTTTTTGTTAATACAGGTTTGTTTTGGCTACATTTCAAAATAGCTTTGTGATGGAGGCAGGAGGCATCCAAAAATGGAAGAATTTAATAAAAAATTAACCACAAAAGAGAAGGCTTTACAGCTTAATCTTGATACACGGATTTACGGTACAGTTGCCGAGATTGGTGGAGGACAGGAAGTAGCAGCTTATTTTTTCAAGGCAGGGGCAGCTTCAGGAACCATTGCTAAAACCATGTCTGCCTATGACATGACGTTTAGTGATGCGATCTATGGGAAGTGTGAAAGGTACGTCTCCCAGGAAAAGCTTCACAGGATGCTTGATCGTGAGTACAATCTACTCGACCAGCGACTAACCCAGCGAGCCAAGAAAAGCACCTTCTTTGCGTTTGCGAATACTGTGGAGGTAATCAATTACAACCGTAGCAACGTAGGCCATGGATGGATGGGGATCAGGTTTCAGCGCCATTCCCATACCAAACCCAATGAATGCATTATTCACGTAACGCTAAAAGACAGGGATGCTGAGTGGCAACAGCAGGTTTTAGGGATTGTGGGGGTCAACCTCATACACTCTTGCTACACGTATAACACCCCGGAAGAAATCATCGATTCCCTTGTGGATAATGTGAGAAAGGATCGCCTGGAAATTGATATGTTCAGCATTTCAGGTCCTGATTTTCACCATGTGGATAATCGATTGATGACCTTGAAACTGGTGAAGAATGGCCTTACTGAGGTGGCAATGTTTGGTCCTGACAAAAATGTTGTGCTCCCATCAGACATTATCTACCGTAAAAATGCAATAGTTCTTAGAGGAAGGTTTCGTCCGGTGACCCACGTCAATGTGGACATGATGATTACCGGGATGAGAGCTTTCAAAAAAGAACTTGGCCATGCCAAAGATATTGTCTCGGTGGTAGAAATCACGCTCAAGGATCTGACCCTGGCCGGGGAATTGGATGAGCAGGATTATCTGGACAGAGTAGACCTTTTGTGCTCTCTGGGGCAAAACGTAATGATATCTAACTATCAGGAGCACTATCGCCTTGCGGGCTATTTGTCCCAATTCATCAAGGATAAGACGCTTGGCATAATCATAGGTTTGAATAACCTCACTCAAATTTTTGATGAGAAATACTACAAGAACCTTGATGGTGGCATCCTTGAATCTTTCGCACGTTTATTTGGAAGCAATGTGAAGTTATTTGTGTATCCGATCATTGATTCTAATGGGAAGATCAAGACCGGAAATGACTTCACTCCTGACAGGCACCTGGAAAGCCTTTTCTACTACTTTATTGAAAATCACAAAATCCTTAGCATCCCGGATGCCAAAACGGACAACCTCCACATCATCTCTGACCAGGTGCTGGATATGATTGAAAATGACAAAGAAGGTTGGGAGGAAATGGTACCAAATCGAGTAGCCGAAGCGATCAAATCAAATCATCTTTTTAACTACCCTTATGAAATCGAGGTAGACGAAGAAGACCTGATTTAAACCAGTCATAGAATTGCCCTTTGTGGGTATCCTCCTTTTGCTATATTTGGCGTTTTAACCCAAACCTAAAACACATAATATGAGCGCTCGCGGAAACTTTTCCAGCAAACTTGGTTTCATCCTGGCTGCTGCAGGATCGGCTGTAGGACTTGGTAATATTTGGAAATTCCCCTTTGAGGTGGCAGATGGTGGTGGTGCCGCATTTGTGCTTATCTATTTGGTTTTTGCGTTCATTTTATGTTTTCCCGTTATGGTAACGGAAATTGCCATCGGAAGAAAAACACAGAAGAATCCGGTAGGTGCCTATGCATCACTGGGATTCAAAAACTGGAAATTCCTGGGATTGATGGGGATCATCAGTGGGGTACTTATCCTTTCCTTTTACAACGTAGTGGCTGGCTGGGCCTTTGGATATTTCCTGGAGATGATCAAAGGAAATTTCGGTATCGGTGAAAACTTTTCCCAATTCACAAATGATGTAATAAACGTTGGGCTTTACGGACTGGTATTCATGAGCGTTACCGCTTTCATTGTTTCAAAAGGCATTTCAGGAGGAATTGAAAAAGCAGCCAAGTTCATGATGCCATCCCTGGTTATAATTATTCTGCTTTTGACTTTTTACGCCTCTTCCCTACCCAATGCGATGAAAGGAATTTCCTATTACCTGATTCCCGAATTTGGTGAGGTGACTCCCGAGGTTATTTACAATGCTCTGGGGCAGGCTTTTTTCTCACTTTCTTTGGGGATGGGTGCCCTCATCACGTACGGTAGCTACATATCCAAGGAAGATAATATTGTTTCGTCCGCTGCATACATCACCTTGACTGATGTAGGGATTGCATTCCTCGCTGGGCTGATGATGTTCCCGTTTGTGGCTTATCTGACTGATGGAACGATGGAGGGCTTTACTGGTGGCCCTGGGTTGATATTTGTCACACTTCCTGGAGTGTTCGAATCCCTTGGATCCACGCTTGGTGTTGTTGTCGGGGCTTTATTTTTCCTGCTTCTTTCCTTCGCCGCTCTTACGTCCACAGTTTCGTTACTTGAGGTGCCTGTTACTTACGTAGTAGATGAATTCAATGCCAAAAGAAAAACTTCTGTGTGGATAATTGCCACGCTTATTTTTCTTTTGGGAATTCCTTCACTCCTTTCAAATGGATACTCAGAGCTATTCACCAATTTTATCACGTATGTAGGCGCTTCGTCTCCTGCAAGTTTTATGACATTTGTTGAGCACATTGGAAGCGATACGTTGCTTCCTCTGGGTGGAGTTTTAATCACGATTTTCGCAGCTTATGTTTGGAAGAAAAACAATCTCATTGAGGAACTTAGAATTGGAAACCCAAAACTGGCTGGATCATGGAAAGAAAAGTATATTGATTTTGCAGTAAGCTACCTTTGCCCAATTTTGCTTTCCATTGTGTTTATTTTCACGGTATTGGGAAGGTTCTTTGGACTGAATTTTTTCTAATTACTCTTTGATAAATGTGCCTGGCTCTTTGCCATTAAAATAAATGACGTACTGTCCTTGCCTAAGGACAGTTACGTCTATTTCTTTCCCCTGTCCCTCCAAAACCAATTCGCTTCCGGCATTGTAGATTTCGTAGTGCGTTGATCGGGAGAGGTACAATCGGGTCTTTGCAGATTTGGGATTAAATTCAATTGGCTCAGGATAGTGATCAAAATCCACCTCCCACGAATAAAGATATCCAGCCCTGCTACCACGAGGAAAAATATACTTGACCCTGAATTTATTGGCACCCTCCTCCAGATTGGGGTAATGAGTATACGTGACCCCCTCGTATCTCCCAACAGCCGGCCTCACCTCCTGATCAATCCAAATTCCATTCGAAAGCTTTTCGACTTCAAACTCGCCTATTCCGGTTTCACCTTTGGTAGACCAGGTAAGTGAGCTATCTGTAAGCGAAACTGAAACAAACCGAAATATGGTGTGAAATAGAATGGCCTCAGGATTGATGATCGTAGGCATACAAAGTGAGTCTTTGTGAACCAGGCGAATCTTGACCGGCGTGTAAAGATCGTAACCATCAAAATCAAGCTTAATTGCGCTCAGCTTATAATTGATATCCATCAGTCGCTCATTGATATAGATCTGATCAATACAGAATTTTCTATCAGATCGGTCAAAAGGATTTTGTATGAACAAGGTATTGCCCTGAAAAACACCGGCAAGGTTGGTCTCGTATTTAGGAACTTCTTGTGAAAAGATATCAGACCCTATAAAAACAATAAGTGCGAAAAAATACGCTTTCTTATTCATCTCAACAATTTTCCTTAGACACTTCAAACATGATGCTATTACCTAGAAAAGTATCAATTATTTCGATCAGTACACGTAATAACCTAGTTAAATATTTCGTTTTTTGAACTAAACAAAGATTATCTATTCATATTTTTACACATCACCTACTGTGTAGGAATTGCCCAATCATGCCAGACACACTTCTCATATGGTACAATCCAGATGCTGTGAAATACGAAACAGGTCCATACGCCTGTTTCAAATCGCTCTCGGGAGAGAGTATCAATGAGGATCGCTTTGAGGTGCTCTATGAATTCAATGTAGAAACTGTGTTTGTTGCTGATAAAATTCTTAACTCCCTCAATGCCGCGCGCGCTAGTTCCCTCATCCTCAACCTGTAAAATCAGGACAAATACATATCTTAGCCATCAATGAAAAAGTGGTTTGCTATCACCTTAATTGTTCTGACTGGCTGTAGTCCTAAAGTCGTTTCTTACTTAAACCCTAAGGCCAAGTTTAAAACTTATGAAACGTATAGATTAGTCAGTGCCAAGCTAGATTCCAAAAATGTCACTCCGGAAAACACACTGGTTTTTGACCATATTAAAGAGAATATCCATTCACAAATGAAAACCAGAGGCTATCAGCTGTCTAATGTGACTCCAGACTTGACATTGAGGTATGAAGTGACCTCCAGTACACGAGTTGAAAATAATACGTCCCAGAATAATTTCTATTCATATCCCGGTTATCAAATCACCACCCGAACGATCTATGAGTCAGTCTTGATGGTGGAATTGTTAGACACAAATAATAAGCTTGTATGGCAGGGAAGCTATGATTTGCGCCAACAGCGAAAAGAGAAGAAGGTGCCGGCAGCCATAGAAAAAGCTGTGGGCTATATCTTCACCACCTATCCTTATGAGGCACTATTAAATAGCCCAAATGAGGAACTGAGAACCTTAGAATCGAAAAAGAAAGACACTACGGAAGAATGACGGATTACGGATTTTGGTCATTGATACCTCCCCTTTTGGCAATTGGCTTAGCGATCAAAACGAAGCAGGTTGTTTTCTCTCTTTCGCTTGGAATATTTGTTGGCTATCTCATTATTCAGAGTGGAAATATTTTTGAAGGGCTGCTTTCCACCATTACTGCTTTCGTGGATGTTTTTCAAAGCAAAGGAAACACCCGCACCATTATTTTGACCTTGATTATTGGTGCTCTTATTCAATTGATCAAATACTCCGGTGGGATCAATGGTTTCATCAACTGGGTGCAAAAAAGACTGGCAGATAAGAAAAACTTCAAAGGGAAGATTCAGGCTACTTCTGCCCTTACAGGATTTCTTATTTTCGTTGAATCCAATATTTCCATCCTAACTGTAGGAACCATCTTCCGTCCTGTTTTCGATAAACATAAAATACCAAGGGAGAAGCTGGCTTATTTGGCTGATTCCAGTTCCGCCCCCTCCTGCATCCTTTTTCCACTCAATG
Organism: Ekhidna sp.; assembly: GCF_040223195.1. Taxonomy (GTDB): domain Bacteria; phylum Bacteroidota; class Bacteroidia; order Cytophagales; family Cyclobacteriaceae; genus Ekhidna. Next base: position 317,301 of record NZ_JAVKDX010000017.1, read on the forward strand.
CGTGGGGTGCGTACATCATGGGGCTGCTTTTGGCCTTTCCAAATGTGGATCCGTTTAAAACGCTCATCTTTTCCATCCCATTTAATTTCTACGCAATTCTTACTCTTGTCTTTGTTTTTTGGCTATCACTTTCCGGCAAGGAGTACAGTGAAATGAAAAAAGTAGTGGAAAAGAAGCATGCTATCGAAGATTCTGAGGAAAAATCGGGCGAGGCTACTTCGTCACCGCTAAACATGGTAATTCCTATCTTGACTATGGTATTAACCATGCCTTTCTTCCTCATTTATGGTGGATGGGATAGTGCATTAGAGGGTGGATTTGCTGAGAAAGCCTGGAATAGCATAAGTACCGGATCAGGATCCGAAGCAGTCCTCAATGCCTGCTTTACTGGTTTCCTTACAGCCGCCATCATGTATGGATTTCAAAAAAGAATTACTATCCAGTCGTTTATCGATCAATCATTTAAAGGGATGAACGACATGGTAGTCATGGCCGTGTTGATGGTTTTGGCCTTTGCAATCGGTAATCTTTGCAATGAGTTAGGGACTGGGATTTACGTTTCCAGAGTGACGGCTTCATGGCTTATTCCAGAAGCTGCACCAGCTTTGATCTTTATCATCAGCAGCTTTATAGCATTTGCGACGGGGACATCTTGGGGAACATTCGCCATTATGATTTCAATTGGTGTACCGCTTGCATTTGCCGTGGATGCTAATTTGTATCTGGTCATTGCAGCAGTGCTGGGTGGGGGCGTATTTGGGGATCATTGTTCCCCTATTTCAGATACCACGCTCATTGCATCAGTTGCTTCGGGATGCGATCATATAGATCATGTGCGAACACAGCTGCCCTATGCGCTTTTTACCGGCGGACTATCAATAGTTTGCTACTTGATTGCCGGATTTATTTTCTGAAATCTTATTTGCAATAGTCTTTGAGTGCACCATCTGCACCTGGAACATCCAGGGATTTGGCAAACTTGAAATCCTCACAAGCAGACCTGATTCGCTCTTTGCCTACTTTCACAGCCCCTCGATATAGATAAGCTTCACCAAAGCTTTTATCAATACTGATGGCGTTATTGTAAGATTCCAAGGCCTGGTCTAAATATCCCAACTGATGCTCCGCCCTGCCAGCAAGGAAGTGTGCCTGGGCTGAGTTTTCATTCAGGTCAATGGCGCTACCTGTATAAATGAGTACCTTGTTGAACTCATTAGTATTATAGGAAATTTTCGCCAGGCTCAAATAAGCACTAATGTTTTTTGGATCAAGCTCCAATATCTTTTCAAAGTCAGCAATCGCCTCATCATTCTTTCCTACTTCCTCGTATGACCTTCCCCTATTGTACAGGCTCTTTACATGATCTGGACGAGTAGATAAGTAAGAAGTATATGCTTCAATCGCCTCCGGGAACTTTCCATCCTCGAATAACTCATCACCGCTTACCGAATCCTGAGTAGTGCAACCGACTGTAATAAAAAGAATAAGTGCTATTGTGCTTAATTTCATGCTCTCTGTATAAGGTCGGCAAAAGTAGATTGATTAATTAAAATCAATGCCGCTTTTCACGTTTTTATACGCAGTAAGCTCGCAATAGGCTGTACCAAAGTTCATATTTGCTTTGACCTTAAGAGGTAATCTATTACCATCTGCAGAAACCCAAAATGTCACCGCATCATGTCCGTCAAAAACACTGTTCTTTTCAAGAATAGGAACCACTCTGTGACAATATATTTCTCCTACCTTGGTTTTGATCATCTCTATGCCACCATATATCATTTCAAAATCATAAAACTTCTTATCAAAAAAGGCATCCATTCTAATGGTATCACCCTTTTTCAAACTTCGATAATCAATACTTCTCGCATACATGAGTCCTCCCATCATATCAAACATGTTGCTTTTCTCAATGTCAAAATAGCGGGTAGGCCGAGGTTTGTTTTCAGACGGGGTTGATTGCTCAAAACGAATTTTCATCTCATCATAATCGAAATATACCTTTTCATCCAACTCATAATCTCCCTCCGACAAGTCCCGATACGAATAATACGGTAGGAATGTGTCCTTATCTATAATGGCTCCCCATCTATCATCCACTCTTGAAAAAACCCCAGCAAGACCGGCTGTACCACCCTCTACGTTAATTTCAAGACATTCCTTTCCATCCAGCATGACATAGTCATCTGAGATTTTAAACGTGCCCCTACCTATAGTAAACCACCCGTATGATAATCTAAATTGAAGCTCTTCTCCGGTACTTACTGGCTTGCTCTTAACCATTGGCTGACCAAAGGAAAAAAGACTCACAAGTATCAAGGTGAAAGTTTTCATGACTTTTAAAGTTGGTACGCTTTCCATAACTACAAGTAGAATGCCACTATTTAGACAGAGACACTGTTTTCACGAAGAGCTTCGTTCAAAGAGGTTTTTTTGTCGGTGCTTGCCTTTCTTTTCCCGATGATCAAGGCACAAGGCACTTGGAATTCGCCAGCTGGAAATTTCTTAGGTATGGTTCCCGGGATAACCACCGACCTTGGGGGTACTACTCCTTTATATTCTACAGGTTTTGAACCAGTCACATCAATAATTTTGGAACTGGCTGTGAGCACCACATTTGCGCCCAGAACGGCCTCTTTTCCCACTCTAACTCCTTCCACCACAATGCACCTCGATCCTATGAATGCATTATCCTCAATAATCACAGGAGCTGCTTGTACGGGTTCAAGCACTCCACCAATGCCCACACCGCCACTTAGATGGACATTCTTACCTATCTGGGCACAACTCCCCACAGTTGCCCAGGTATCCACCATCGTGCCTTCATCTACATAAGCCCCAATATTTACATAGCTAGGCATTAGGATTGTATTCTTTTGGATAAAAGCGCCATATCTGGCTATGGCATGCGGAACCACCCTCACTCCAAGTTGATCATAGCCGGATTTAAGCTTTATTTTATCGTGGAACTGGAAAGGCCCCACCTCTATCAATTGCATTTTCATGAGAGGGAAATAAAGAATCACTGCTTTTTTTAACCATTCATTCACAATCCATTCATCCCCTGATGGTTCTGCTATTCGTCGCTTTCCATTATCCAGCTCCTCTATTACGGTCTTAATTGCAACAGAAACATCCTTCTTGTTTACCAGGGATCTATCTTCCCAAGCCTCTTCTATGAGGTTTTTTAATTCCATCTAATAACTAATATTTACAGATATGAAGAAAAAGATTGTGATCGCTTCTGTATTAAAACCCATTGATGATGTACGATCCTACTGGAAGCTATCCCAATCCATTTTGAAAACAAATAAATATGATCTTAATATCATAGGAAATATCGGGAAAAAAGCAATAGATGATATTAAGGTAACCTTTCATACACACTCACTAAATCGTACAAACTGGGCTAAAAGGTTGATCATTCGAGAAAAGATTCTTCTCAAAATCTTGCGGATAAATCCTGACATCCTAATTGTTACTTCCCATGAACTTCTGAACATCAGTTTGATCGCCAAATTGACAACTGGTTGTAAAGTTGTTTATGATGTGCAGGAAGACTACTACAAAAACCTAAGATTTATCGACACCTCTCCCCTGAGAAATATCTACAGTCTGATGGTGAGACTAAAAGAGCAGATAAGTAGGCTTTACGTAACTACATATTGGCTCGCGGAAAAATGTTACGCAGAAGAAATTAGATTTATCAAAGGCAAGTTTGTAGTAATAGAAAACAAGGCATTCAATCATCAAGTACCCGTCCGTTCTTTTGAACAAATAAATATGTTGTTTAGCGGCTCAGTTTCTGATTATAGTGCTGCCCGAAACGCTATCCATTTGTTTGAGAAATTAAAAGGGCAACAATCAGATATTCGTTTGAAAATCATCGGGCAAGTTCATGATTCCAAACTTGAAAAGTGGTTGTTTGAAAAGCAAAAAGAACACCCAGAGATTGAACTTCAAATTTCACAGGAGGCCATTTCCTATCCGGAAATTCTAGAGGCAATTTCAACGGCGAATTTGGGAGTGATCGGATATGAACCGAATGAAGTCAACCGCAGGAAAATCCCGACCAAGCTCTACGAATACTCCAGATATAAACTCCCATATGTTGTCGCTACGAACTCTTATTGGGAAGAGGTTGGGGGCAGTCTGGGTGGGGCCATTCCAATTGACTTTGCAAACCCGGGCATTGAAAAGATGGTAGAAAACTGGAAAAATTCGCCAGAACTATTCCAAGAGCGATATCCAACTGAAGCAACCTGGGAGAGTGAATCAGAGAAATTGGTACAATCATTGGAAAAATTAAGTAAAGCATAACAACCTATCTGATTATTAGTACTTTATAAAAGTGGAAAAATGTAATTCTAAATTAATTTTTAGATTAATCTAAATAGTATTTAGCTTTGTGAGTATGAGTTCAGAGCTAAGTTTTACCGAAGAGAATTACCTCAAGGCTATCTATCACTTATCTGCCGATGGAGCCGAGAGTGTCAATACCAATTCACTTGCTGAAAGCATGAGCACCACCCCTGCTTCGGTCAATGATATGGTAAAAAGACTGGCACAGAAAAACCTCATCGGCTACCAGAAATACAAAGGTGCTACACTCCTATCCAGAGGAAAAAAGATAGCCCTAAACATTATCCGAAAGCATCGGCTGTGGGAAGTTTTTTTGGTTGAAAAACTTGGCTTTAAATGGGACGAAGTTCACGACATTGCCGAACAGCTGGAACATATAAAATCTCCAGACTTAATTAAGAAGCTTGATAAGTTTCTTGGTTATCCTACCATGGATCCTCACGGAGATCCTATTCCCAATGAAGATGGCATAATGAAGGAGACCGTTAGGGCTGCTATTTCAGAATTGCAGATTGGCTCCATCGGAATCGTGGTAGCGGTGAACAACGATGACACCCTCCTGCTCCAGCATCTTGATTCCATTGGGATCAAACTGGGTTCTAAAATTCAAATTTTGGACAGAATGGATTTTGATGGGTCGGTATCCATCTCCATAGATAGCAACCCCAAACAATTCATATCGAAAACTGTAGCTGAAAATTTGATGATCACATTAACTGAGACCAAATGAGATATTCACTTACCATTCTGATTGGATTTTGTCTGCTGATCTCTTGCACTCAGAAAAAAGAGGCAAACGAAAAACCCCATGTGGTTGCCACCACGGGAATGCTCTATGACGCAGTTTTGAATATAGGACAAGACAAAGTGACTGCAGAAGCAATCATGGGTCCGGGGGTTGATCCGCATTTGTATAAGGCAACCCAGGGAGATCTAGCCAAATTCAACAAAGCTGATTTGATCGTTTTCAATGGGATATTGTTGGAAGGAAAAATGAGCGATATTCTCACCAAGCTGGGACGCCAGAAGCCTGTGGTAGCCGCTGCTGAATCCATTCCTAAAAGCATGCTCAAATCGGCAGTGGGCTATGAAGATGCATTTGATCCGCACGTGTGGTTCGATGTGAAAAGATGGAAATATGTTGTTCAATCTATCAATGATGCCCTTGTTCAACTCGACTCAGCTAATCAGGAGTTCTTTGACCGAAACACTGAAAACTACCTTAAAAAACTTGACAGCCTCGACACATATGTAAAAGAACTAATAGCTGAGATACCTGAAGACCAGCGCATTTTGGTCACAGCTCATGATGCATTCGTTTATTTTGGGAATGCCTATGGAATGCGAGTGGAGGGCCTGCAAGGGATATCTACAGTTGCAGATTTTGGTTTGAAGGATATTGCTGAAATCATCGACCTTATCATTGAAAACAATATCAAGGCAATCTTCATTGAGACCAGTGTATCGGAGAAGTCCATCAATGCCGTAGTAACTGGATGCAAAGAAAAAGGTCATGATGTGAAGATTGGTGGGGCTTTATACTCGGATGCTATGGGAGAGTTTGGTACAAAAGAGGGCACATACATCGGGATGTTTAAGAAGAATGTGGAAACAATCGTAGAAGCTTTAAAGTAGTTTGATGTTAGCTATTAGTTATTAGATATGCAGAATTTTAAACAATTAGAAGTTTGGAAAGAGGCGCATGATATTGCTTTGAAATGCTACGAGGTGTACATGAATTTTCCACCTGAAGAAAAATATGGACTAACCAGTCCAATGAAGACTACTCATCCACCAATGAATGCACTTATCCAAAAGCTAAGAACCAATGACAAATAACTTTATCAAGCAAGTAGAAAACCCGGCATTGGAAATTCATGATTTAACAGTCAGCTATGATAAGAAACCCGTACTTTGGGGAATTGACCTTTCTATACCGCAAGGCTCACTGTGCGGGATCATCGGGCCAAATGGAGCCGGTAAATCCACGCTGATAAAGGCCATTATGGATTTGGTGGATATGAACTCCGGCTATGTCAAACTCTTCGATCAATCCCTGGATGATGTAAGGAAGAGAGTCAGCTATGTTCCCCAGCGGGAGTCTGTAGATTGGGACTTCCCGGCTTCCGTGCTGGATGTAGTCCTTATGGGCAGGTATGCCGACCTTGGCCTCTTCAGGAATCCCAGAAAGGCAGATAAGGAAGCAGCCATGAAAGCGCTGGAAATGGTGGGGATGGATAAGTATTATAAACGCCAGATATCTCAACTTTCCGGAGGACAGCAGCAGCGTGTATTTCTTGCGCGTGCCCTGACCCAGAAAGCCGATATCTACTTTCTCGATGAGCCATTTGCCGGGGTTGATGCAGCTACCGAAAAAGCGATCTTCAGGATACTTCAGGATCTTGCCGGGGAAGGGAAAACCATCGTGGTGGTACACCATGATCTTCAATCGGTCGAAACATACTTTGAGTGGGTGATCCTACTAAACTTAAGGCTGGTAGCCTCCGGCCCCACAAAAGAGATCTTTACTCCTGCCCTGCTGGAAGAAACCTATGGCGGGAAGCTCACATTGCTCACAGAGGTTGGAGAGTTGGTAAAAGAAGGCGAATTCAAAGCGCGAGAGAAACAGTAATGGAAACGCTGATCGAATTCTTTTCCTTCAAATATCCGAATATCAAATATGTAGTGTTCGGCACGATGCTTCTTTCGGTCAGCTCAGCAGTGGTGGGCTGCTTTACTTTCATCAAAAAGAAATCACTGGTTGGAGACGTGATCTCGCACGCCGTGCTACCCGGCATCTGCATCTCCTTTCTCGCTTCCGGCAGCAAAGATCCTTTTTTACTGATCATCGGAGCATTTATTTCCGGATGGATCGCCATCATTGTGATGGATGCCATCATTCAAAACACCAAGATTAAAGAGGATGCTGCTACGGGGCTATCACTATCGGTTTTTTTCGGGATTGGTATTTTATTGATGACCTACATCCAGCATTCAGGCAATGCTGCACAGAGTGGACTTGATACTTTTCTCTTTGGAAAAGCTGCCGCTCTTGTCGGAAAAGATTTGATGGCATTCAGCATTATTGCGGTGGTAGTCTTAATTACCGTCTTTCTATTCTATAAAGAATTCAAACTCATCAGCTTCGACCCACAGTTTGCAAAAGTCATCGGTTTGCCAATTAAGCGATTGGAGATGATCTTGACCTCTATCACTGTTTTGGCCGTTGTGACTGGTATCCAGGCTGTAGGCGTGGTATTGATGGCTGCCATGCTTATCACTCCGGCGGCTGCTGCACGATTTTGGACCAATCGACTATCGAGAATGATCCTGCTGGCTTCTATTTTCGGAGCTTTTTCAGGAATCAGCGGAGCGTACATTTCTTATGCCGCTCCTTCCATGCCCACTGGTCCCTGGATGGTGATGGTTCTATCCATTATCGCCCTGATTTCTTTTTTCTTCGCACCAGGCAGAGGTATCGTGATCCGACAGTGGAGAAGATTTTCGATTAGAAAGCAGCTACTGGAAGAGAACCTTTTGAAGGCTTTTTACCGAATTGGTGAAAACAGTGGAGATCATTTTCAGAAGGTGGCCATTGACGATATTCAACTGATTCGAAACTTCTCACCTGCGCAGCTTGCTAAAGGTCTTCGGAAACTTAGAGTGAATGGCTATGTGCAGAGAAACAACGAAACCTGGTTTCTGACCGGGGAAGGATTTGAAAAGGGAAAACGGATTACGCGTTTGCATCGCCTTTGGGAGCTCTACCTGACTAAATACCTCAGAATAGCTCCTGATCATGTGCATGAAGATGCTGATACGATTGAACACGTCATCACACCTGAGCTGGAAGCAAGGCTGGAGAAGCTTCTGGAATATCCGACTTCAGACCCTCACCTATCTGAAATTCCAAAATAATGGACGCATTTTGGATCATATTGACAGGTTCTTTGGTGGCAGTAAGCTGCGCGCTACTAGGATCATTTCTGATTCTTAGGAAGATGTCCATGGTGGGTGATGCTATTTCTCACTCAGTATTACCTGGTATTGTAATCGCCTTTTTTATTGCAGGAAGTATGCAATCCATCTGGATGCTGGTTGGTGCCGGAATTCTGGGGATTTTAACAACCTTCCTGATTGAGTTCTTTCATCAAAAAGGCAGGCTTCAGACAGATGCATCCATCGGGGTGACCTTTACCTGGCTGTTTGCACTTGGAGTTATTTTAGTCACTTATTACGCTGGAAATGCCCACATCGATCAGGATTGTATTTTGTATGGAGAGATTGCTTATGTTCCAATTGACCTGCTCTACAATTCCGCAGGTGATCCCATAGGTCCGAAAGCTGTGGTGATACTTTCGGTTGTCCTAATACTTATACTAGCATTTATCCTGCTTTTCTATAAAGAACTATTCGTTACCACATTTGATGCTGCTTATGCAAAAGCGATTGGTATCTCCACCACAAAATGGCACTATGCTTTAATGAGCCTGGTATCTCTCACCACCGTGGCATCTTTTGAATCTGTAGGAGCTATACTGGTAGTAGCACTTCTGATTACCCCGGCGGCTTCAGCGTACCTCATCACAAATCAGCTCAAAACGATGCTGATCTTAAGTTCGGTTTTCGGCATTCTAAGTTCATTTTTTGGCTATTGGCTTAGCTATTTGCTCGATGGGTCAATTGCAGGTGCGATGGTGACGGTTTCAGGGATTATTTTCGCAATCTGCTACGTAATCGTAAGACAAAGAAAATGAAAAGATTAGCTACCCTTCTTTTGATACCTATTTTATTGTCCTCCTGCTATCAATCGCTTAGTATTGATGGGTTTGATAAAGATCAGTGGACCAATTACGCTCAAGATTGCAGCAGCTACAGACTAGATATCGCTGAGCTGATTATCAAGAATGAAGACATATTGTTAGAAGGTACACAAAACGAAATTGAAGGCTTACTTGGAAAAGCGAGTGAACACGAGCTTTACGAAAGGAACCAGAAGTTTTTTCACTATCGTCTCACCCCGCCTGAGGAATGCGGAGACTATGAAGTCATTCAGTTCTTGTCGATTCGATTCAATGCAATTGGGAGAGCAAATCTGGTGCAAGTGATGGTTCGAGAACCTTAATAGGAAACCAATGCATGAACTTCTGCTCCGTAATTTCTGAGTCTCTCCACTCCATTCAAAAAGCCCAGCTCCACCAGAAAAGAAAATCCGGCTACTTCTCCTCCTGAAATTTTTACCAGCTCGGCGGCTGCAACAGCCGTACCTCCTGTAGCTAGCAAATCATCGTGAATGAGCACTTTCTGTCCTTTTTTGATACCATCCTTATGGATCTCTACTTCCGCTGATCCGTACTCCAGGTCATATTTATAGGAAAATGTTTCTGCCGGAAGCTTCCCTTTCTTGCGGACAGGGACAAAAGGGATCCCTAGCTCTTGTGCCAGTGAATTGCCCCAAATGAACCCACGAGATTCGATCCCTACGATAACATCTAATCCATGAGAGCTCCAATACTTAGCCAATGCTTTCGAAATGTCTGCGCTGAGATTTACGTCTTGAAGCAGCGGGGTTATATCCTTAAACATGATGCCGGGCTTGGGAAAATCAGGCACATTCCGGATCGATTGAATAATTCTTTCGGTCAGATTCATAGACGAGAAAAAAATAGGTTTTAAAATTGAGGCACAGTATTTGAAAACACTCTGCTAAAAAACTCAATGACAATGAGAAAACTATACTTAATCCTGTTTATTCTTTCCCTTGGGGCATCTGTGCAAGCTCAGAAGCTCTCTAAGATGGAGGAGCTGCTTCAGTCCAAACAAAAATGGTCTGTCATGGACGTGAAATGTAAGCGTCCTTATTTCGAAATTGGCGAAACCTTCACCATCCGTATTGACCGAAAGTTTTATCACGACAGAAACAATTATGCGAAACTTGGTGGCGAATGGTCTCTCGATGGCTCAAAGCTGATTCTAACTTATGACTCATTTACAGAAGAAAGGCGTAGAATTCCTTTCGTGTATAAAATTCAGAAATGGGGAAGAGACGGTTTCCGACTTACCTATCGAAACAAGTTTAACAAGAAAGAAAAAGTCTATTTGAAATAAAAACACTGCCCCTTTCGGGGCTTTTTTATTGCACCACTTCATACGCTCCTTTGACCACCACCTCTTTTCCTTCCAAAACTTCAGAGTTCAAAATCTCCACTAGTTCTCCAGAACGTTTCCCCACTTCTACCTCTACCTGATCGAAGTGTATACCGTTTTGATCCTCACCAGACTTCACGGCTACAAAGTACTTTCCATCCATGTCTATGATTGCATTCGCAGGTAGACCGTATACTTCTATTTCGCCTGTCTCAATATGCGCTTCTACGTACATGCCCACCACAAAACTTCCCTCTCCATCTGGCAGGTGACCATGCACCTGCACCGTCCGGTCTTGCTGATTGATGGATTTTTCAATCAGATGCACTTTTCCCTCATACTCCTCCTTCGACTCGCTTACCCTAAAGATGATCTTCTGTCCTTCTCGAAGCTTCGCAACATCCTTCTCAAAGACTTTGAGTTCCAGGTGCATATGTTCTGAATTGATCAACTTCATTGCCACATCTTGGGGAGAAATGTATGCGCCTTTATTGATACTCAGATCTGTTACAAATCCTGCAATTGGAGCGTACACTGGAACCTCACTTACGATCCTTCCTTCTCCCAGTGAGGCCATGTTTACATTGATCAATTGCAACTGCTCTTTTAGCCCCTCTATCCTTGCTTCTACAACCTTAAAGTCAGACTCAGCTTTCCTGAACTTCTTTTCCGAAGAAATATCCTCATCGGCAAGTTGCTTTTGACGTTCATAGTCAGCTTTCAGATAACCCAATTGCTCCTTGGCCTCCAGATATTCCTGTTGCATGGTAATAAATTTCGGATTCTGCAGAGTAAACAGCACCGTTCCTTTCTTCACAGATTGTCCAGGCAGCAGATTCATCTTCTGAACATAGCCACCATGAAACACATTGATAGAGGCCCGCTGCATAGGTGGGACATCTATAATCCCTCTCACAGAGATTACTTGTGGTATAGAAACTTTCTTCAACACATCAAACTGAATTCCCAGCTTGGATTGCTGCTCGGGTGAAAGAATAATCTGATCTGAATCCGTAGAAAGTGTCTCAGAAGTCTCGCCTGATTTCTGACTGCACGATACTGTGACAATCAGGCTGATAAGTACTAGCATTTTATATTTCATGACAAGGAAATTAAAGGGTTAAGTAATTGATCTGTAGCGCTACCTGATTGTAGTTCCACAATGCAGTGAGATAATCGATTTGGATTCGAGTAGCCCGATCCAGTAGCTGTGTATACTGAAGAAAATCGATTTCACCACTTTTAAAGGAGCGATCCGCTGCTTTCATCATTTGGTTACTCAGCTGCTCGCCAGATTCTTCGTATGAAGTAAGACTCGCTTCAAATTTTTTCAGCTCAGCCAGCAAACTTTGTCGCTTTGCCTCAAGCTGAACCTGATAATCCACCGCATCCAGCCTGGACTGATCCATGGCGATTTGAGAAAACTTAATGCGGGATTTCTCACCGGAGAAAAGAATAGGAATACTCAAGCCTACCTGAAACCCCCGATAGGTTTGAGCATTCTGCGATCCGTCATTCCCCTGAAAATACTCCAACTGAATTCCCGGCAATAGCTGTTGTTTGCTCAATTGCAAATTGGATTGCATCATCTCCATTGACTCCTGAACTCGCAAAACACCCGGATGGTCGGCTGAATCTTCCATGATTGCAATAGGTTTCAGCGAGTCCACTGACAAAGAAACTTTTCCGTCCATCTGCAGCCATCGATTCAAGTTGGTGTATGCCATCTCCAGTTCGCGATCCGATTCTTCGAGTTTTCTTTTTGTTTCAACCGAAAGGCTCTGAGCTGTCAATTGCTCCAGGTAGTCAGATTCTCCAAGTTCAAACCTTCTACTGGCAGCCACATTGAATTTGGAATAAATGCTGTCAAGGTATGAGTACCAGTTGACCAGATTGGACGCGTACACTACCTGATAGTAAGCAGTAGATACATTCAGGGAAAGTGACATCCTGTTTTGTTCATGTTGATATGCCACCATTCTGGCTTTGCTGCTTAAAACCTGTTTTTGTTTTCCATAAACCGTTGGAAAATCAAACGTCTGCTGCACACCCCACAGATTGAGTGGTAAGTTGTTTGGCGTCAGGTTGTTCTGATCTTCATTGTAGTAAATGGTAGCCTTATCAAATGAAAAGGCAGATCCAACCAGCTCCTGAGCCTGTTTTACCTCCAATGCTGACGACTGAAAAGCTGCATTATTCTCTTCCGCTATGGCAATAGCTTCAGAAAGTGAAATGGGGTTCTCCTGCGCTGATAGCATCCCCGGAAATAAAAGGACCGCAAGCAGGGCAATCACTTTTCTGGACTTCCTTAATCCAATGGATCGCTCATCAAAAAGTGAATAGAGCACAGGAAGGACAATCAGCGTCAGTAGGGTTGCCGTGATAAGTCCACCTACAACCACAGTAGCCAGCGGACGCTGCACTTCCGCACCTGCCGAAGTGGATACAGCCATAGGCAAGAACCCAAGTGCGGCAGCAGAGGCAGTCAATAGCACTGGTCTGAGTCGTTGCTTAGCTCCTTTTATTACCCGCTCTTTGATATCTGCAATACCTTCCTCCTTGAGCTCCTTAAAATGCTCAATAAGCACAATTCCGTTTAACACCGCTATTCCGAATAATGCGATAAATCCAACCCCGGCAGATATACTAAATGGCATCCCCCTAACCCAGAGCATCAGAATACCTCCAACTGCCGATAGAGGTATAGCGCTGTAAATCATCAGGGAGTCACGAATGGATTTGAAAGCAAAATGCAGAAGGATAAATATGAGAATGAGTGAAACAGGGACAGCTACGGCGAGTCTTCGTTTGGCACTTCTGAGGTTCTCAAACTGGCCGCCATAAGTCACATAATATCCGGGTGGAAGATCAATGTGCTGATCAATCAATTGACTTACATCATTCACCACAGACTCCAAATCCCGATTCCTGACGTTGATACTCACAACAATTCTCCTGCGTGTATCATCTCGTGAAATTTTAGCGGGACCATGGGTGTAAGAAACATCCGCGAGGGAAGTCAGTGGAACCTTTCCTCCGGTAGGCAGAGGCACATATATTTCTTCCAGATTCTCAATTCCGTTGCGGTGATCGGTATCAAAGCGAACCGAGAGATCAAAGCGTCGCTCTCCCTCGAAAACACTGCCGGCTACTTCACCGGCAAATCCAAGCGAAATCAGTTGATTGATATCGGCGATATTCAGTCCGTATCTGGCAATTTTAGATCGGTCATACTTGACACGGAGTTGTGGAAGTCCGACCACTTTTTCCACAGTGATATCAGCTGCACCTTCCACATTCGAAATCAGACTCTCCACTTCCAGTGCTTTCTCATACAGTAAATCCAGGTTTTCACCGAATATCTTTATAGCCAGATCTGAGCGTACCCCTGTAATCAACTCATTAAATCGCATTTCGATGGGTTGAGTAAACTCAAAATCAACTCCAGGAAGCTCAGCAATCAGTGCATCTTTCACCTTATCCGCTAATTCATCCTTACTAGTGGCCGACACCCATTCACTTTTGTTTTTGAGTGTAATTATCACATCCGTTTCTTCCATCGACATGGGATCAGTAGGGACTTCAGCTGCTCCTATGCGTGTCACCACCTGCTTTACTTCCGGGAATTTTCGAACGATGTTTTCAATTTCAGTAGTGGTCTCTACTGTCTTAGAAAGCGAAGTTCCCGTTTTCAGGATCGGCTGAATCACAAAATCGCCCTCATCCAAAGTAGGGACGAACTCCCCTCCCATACGACTGAAAATAAAAGCAGCACCTCCCAACAAAAAAGTAGCTGCGACCAGTACAGACTTTCGGTGATCCAAAGCCCATTTTAACGTAGGCAGATAAAGTTGCTCAATAAATGAAATGAGTTTCTTTGAAATCTTACTTTCCTTTTGCTCTGGCTTAATGAACATGCTAGAAACGACCGGAACATAAGTAAACCCAAAGATCATAGCCCCTATCAGCGCAAAACAGAAAGTAAGCGCCATGGGAATGAACATCTTACCTTCTACGTTGGTGAGCGATAAAATCGGAATAAACACAATGATGATGATGAGTTGACCAAAGACCGCTGAACGCATCATTCTTGATGTACTCTCGTACGTGATGTCATCCACTTTCTTTTTCTTCTCGGCTTTATTCAATCCGATCAATTCAGATTTGCTGGAAGCGATCTTGAAGGCAATGAATTCAACGATGATCACCGCTCCATCAATGATGATCCCGAAATCAATGGCACCTAAACTCATCAGGTTAGCGTCAATTCCGAAGATGTACATGAGCGAGATTGCAAAGAGCAAACAGAGTGGAATGATGGAGGCTACAACCAGCCCGGAACGAAGGTTTCCGAGTAATAACACCACCACAAAAACCACGATGAGGCATCCTAACACAAGGTTCTCCGTAATGGTAAAGGTGGTTTTTCCAATGAGCTCACTGCGCTCCAGGAATGGATTGATAGATATGCCTGGAGGAAGTGTAGGTTGAATTTCAGCAACCCGCTCCTTCACCGCCTCAATCACTGCTTTGGAATTGGCATCCTTCAGCATCATCACCTGGCCAAGCACTTTCTCCCCTTCTCCATTTCCCGTCACAGCTCCAAATCGGGTGGCATGGCCAAAACCTACGCTCGCCACATCTTTGATATAGATGGGAGTACCATTGCGTACTTCCACCACAATATTTTCAATATCCTCAAGCGTACCTGTCAACCCTTCAGCCCGAATAAAATAGCTCTGATTGGAACGCTCGACATAGCCTCCTCCCGCTACACTGTTGTTTTTCTCTAAAACTTCAAGGATCTTCAAAGGAGAGATATTCATAGAGTTTAGTAACTCAGGGTTGATAGCCACTTCATAGCGCTTAAGGAAGCCACCCCACGTATTTACCTCCACTACTCCGGGAATTCCGGATAGCTGTCTCCTCACAATCCAATCCTGGATTGTTCTGAGTTCCATAGCTGAGTATTTGTCACCGTAGGCAGGGTCTACTTCCAGCACATATTGATAAATCTCTCCGAGTCCGGTAGTAATAGGCCCCATTTCCGGCGAACCAAATCCGGCAGGAATTTTCTCCGAAGCGCTTTTGATCTTTTCAGCGATAAGCTGTCGGGGAAGGTATGTCCCCATATTGTCTTCAAATACGATGGTGACTACTGACAGGCCAAACTTGGAGATTGAGCGTATTTCCTTCACTCCGGGTAGATTGGCCATCTCCAACTCTATCGGGTATGTAATGAATTGCTCAATGTCCTGAGTGGAGAGATTCCTTGAAGTGGTGATCACCTGCACCTGATTATTAGTGACGTCAGGGACAGCTCCAATCGGGATTTTGGTAAGAGAGTATACACCAAATGCAAACACACTGACTGTAAATAGTATGATGATCAGCTTGTTATCCAAACTGAATCGAACAAGACGTTCTAACATAAATGTAGATTTTAGAAAAACAATTGATTGATGAGGGACGCCCCTCGAGAGGAATTAAATCAATTGTGGAGGACCTCTGAAATTGGATTGATCAGGGGAGAATTGCTGTTCAATAACAGCGTCGAAGAAAATAACCTTAGGCGCTTCAATTTCCAATATTTCATTAGAAAGCTGAAAGTCAAGAATTTCGGCTACCGGAAAATAAAGGGAAACACCCTGTGCTGTTTGAAACTCCTCCAGGTGATTTTCTCCCGGACTGACATGAAATGCTAGCCTGATATAATCAAGCAAGGATTCCGCTTGCGCATGCTCAATGAAATGATCTTCATCGTTAACATTAGAATGGTGCTTATGGGGCATTAAGGTATGAGCCATCAGCAGACTGACAGCTAAGAACATTCCTATTTTGCCCATGAATTTCATTCTAATTGCAATGTACGTAAGTGCGTTGAATAGGTTAAACTTCTACTTCTATTGATACTCAGTCTAAATAGCACTCAGAGAGCCTTTGTTTTATTTAGTTGTTTAAACAACTAAATTTGTGATAAATAAGATAAAATCATGTATTGGGAGCCATACAGTAACAAAAGGATAAAAAAAACAGTCTTTTCTGCACTGGAGCAAAACCTGGATTACAGACACAAACCTGTACTCGGGTTACCAGCGTCCTATCTGGATACCGAGGTATTCTATCAGGATGCTCCTTTCCTTAAGGATGCGCCATTTCTCTCTGCTATGATTGCCAACCCTAATCACATCGGCTGCCATACACTCAATGAATCTGAATCCGCTTTTGAAGGGACGCAAAAAATAGAAGCGGAGTTGATACAGCTTTGTGCAAAAGAGATATTTAGTGGAAAGGATGAGGCTTATGATGGGTATGTTGCTTCAGGTGGCACGGAGGCCAACATCCAGGCCATCTGGATACTAAAACGATATTTTGAAAAGGAGTTCAAAGCAAGAGCTGAGGAAATTGCTTTAGTATTCACTCAGGATGCACACTATTCCATGCCAAAGGCTGCCAGCCTGTTGAGTTTGAAGAAGATTATCCTACCAGTAAATGAAGAAACCAGAGTATTATCCGAGGAGTCAGGTGCTGTACTTAGTAAAGCTAAGGAATCGGGCATTAAGTACTTCATCACAGTAATAAATATGGGAACTACCATGTTTGGGTCGGTAGATGATATTGACCTGGTAACTAAATGGATGAATAATTTGGATCTCAACTACATGATCCATGTAGATGGTGCTTTTGGCGGCTTTATTTACCCATTCGCTGACCCGGATTCAAGGCTGACTTTCAATCACCCGAAGATCAACTCTTTTACACTGGATGGTCATAAAATGCTGCAGTCTCCTTACGGTACAGGGATATACCTGACCAAGAAAGGATTCATGGAGTATGCCTTGACGGAAGAAGCAAATTATGTGAAGGGAAAGGATTATACGCTCATTGGAAGCCGTTCTGGTGCCAACGCTATTGCAGTTTGGATGATCATGCGAACGTATGGTTCCGAAGGCTGGAAAATGAAAATCAGAAAGCTGCTGGAAAAGACGGAAAGACTGTGCGAGCAGTTGGATGAAAAGGGGATTTCTTACTATCGAAACCCTTTTATGAACATTGTAACTATCAAAGCCAATCAGATTGATTCACGTATTGCCAATCAATACCTGCTCGTTCCTGATACCCATGACGGAAATCCAAACTGGTACAAGATTGTAGTGATGGATCATGTGACCCATGGGCTTCTGGATAGGTTCCTGATGGAAGTCAATAAAATATAAACTACCACATTCGCAGATTCATCCCCAGTTGATCCATCAAAAAGAGATACATCACTACCATGTTATCCATTCGGTCTGCATAGGTTGACCCCATACTGTGACCAGCACCTTCTGTTACCTTGATCATATACAGGTTGGCTGGGTCAGCGACGGATTGCAGTCGTGCAAGGAATTTATATGAATGGAAAGTTGGTACACGATCATCACTATCACCTGTCATCAGGAGCAGGTTGGGATACTTTTCTCCCTGACGAATGTTATGGTATGGGGATAGTTCAAATAGATAAGGAAACTCCTTTTCATCGTCCGGATTTCCAAACTCCCTGAGATTTAGCTCTGTAAATCCGGTAGAAAACTTATGGAACCGCACCATATCAAATGCTCCGGCAGAGGCAACCGCTGCTTTGAACAGCTCTGGCCTTTTTGCTATCACAGCCCCCACTGCAAAACCTCCGTGAGAGCCACCCCTGATGGCCATTTTTTCGGAATTCGTATAACCATCTCTTATTAGATATTCACCTGCGTAGATAAAATCAGCTATCGTGTTTACTTTATTAATTCCTTGTCCTGCTTTGGCCCAGTCTGAGCCTTCTACACCCCCACCTCTGACATTTGGGATGGCTAAAACACCACCATTCATAAGCCATAAAATAAAATCCGGACTGAATCTGGGTTCTTGTGTGCGACCGTATCCACCGTACCCGTAAATAAGCGTTGGTGCCTTTCCGTTCTTCTTCACATCCCGGCTTTTGATGATATACATCGGGATTTCTACCCCATCATGCGAGGAATACTTGACATATTTTACTTCAAATTGGTCATAGTCGTACGGAATTTCCATTTCAACCAACCTGGATGATACCCAGGTATCCAGATCTAGTTTGTAAGCAATACCCGGGTGGGTAAATGATTCTACATAGTAATAGGCTTCTTGAGCATTGACATCTGCTGCAAAGCCACTAACGTTGGCCCCCTGAGGAAACTCAAATTTCTTAACCACTGCTCCTTTTAAATCAAAAACGATAACCACATATCTGGAATCCTTCCGATAAAAGCAGGCAACATGATCCTTCCCTAGTCGGTGGATATCAGTCAGGAGCATATCGTATTCCGGAATAAAAGGAGACAACTTGTTCACCTCGTTTTTCCGCATGATCACGACCTTGTTATTGGGTGACTGGATGTTGGCTTTAATTAAAATAGAATCTCCAATGATAATTTGGGGTACGAGCGTGTAATCAACCTCAGCTGCCACATAAAAAAAAATATTGAGAAAGAAGTTTTCCGGACCATCTGAAATATTAGCAACTGCTTTGACTGAAAGCCAACTCGCTCCTTTTGGTAGCTGATAATCAATAAATAGCTGATCTTCATCAATCATCGAATAGTAAAATGAACGTTGGCCGGTAGTGTCTGGATTTTGAAAGACCATTGTATCATCATTTTGCGATGAGTTCAGGTGATGATACTTCAAACTCGGGAATGTGCGAAGGCCAATCTTATCTTCTGAGCCTTTAAAATGCTTGTAAAAAAATCCATCACCCTTCCAGATCACATTACCACCTCCCAGTGTATTCGAAATTGTATCATCCAGCAGCATTCGTGTCTCCAGATCAAGAATAAAAATTTCCGTCCAATCGCTACCTGAATGCGATATCCCGATGGAGGCATACTTATCTCTCTCATCTACACGGATGGATTTGAAAATCACATGATCTTCATTGCTGTTCCTGAAATCCTTTGACTTCAGTACTTTCACATAATCATCCTGATCCTTTCTTTTCATGTATAAGTCAGGAGCTCGATCATATCCATTGTTTCTAATACGGAATTCATAAGCTCTTTCCTCATCGGCTGTCATTTCCCAATCACCAAACTTGGAGTACCTAATCCGTGACAGTAAAGAAACCTGCTGTTGAAAATCCTGCTTGCGTACCAGTGTGCGATCATACCGGTTGAAGAACTTTTGCTGTTCGTCTAGCCAGGCCTCAGCTCGAGGGTCTTCCTCTTCAAGAAACCTGTATGGATCTTCAATGGCTATACCGTGGAGACTATCAATAACCAGCTCGGATTCAAGCAAAGGATATATATGCTGACCAAATGATGCTAATGAAACCAGCAAAAGGAGAAGGATGAATAACGTCCTGTTCATCCGGCAAGTATGACCTTCCCCGATTAAAAACACAAAGACTCATTGAAAATTATTCAAACCTTAGTGAGTCTATAGGATCAAGTTTCGAGGCTTTGTAGGCCGGAATGTAGCCAGAGATCAATCCTACTACTATGCCGATGATTACTGCAATAATCATCCAAAGCCACGGCACAACAAATCCAGAGTTGAATATGAGTGAGGATGTAAGGTTCCCAATGGTCATCCCGAGGATGATTCCTCCAATACCTCCCATCTGACAGATCACGATAGCTTCGATTAAGAACTGCTGACGAATTTTAAGTGGTGTTGCCCCTAACGCCTTTCGTACACCAATCTCTCTGGTTCGCTCCGTTACGGACACCAGCATAATATTCATGAGACCGATGGAAGCTCCAATAAGCGTCACAAATCCAATCGTAAAACCTCCTACTCTTAGGTATCCGGTAATCTCCCCCATTCGCTCTGCCAAAGATTTGCTTGCAGACAGGTCAAAGGAATCTTCCTCTCCAGGGCGATCTCTTCTTATAGCTCTCATCAACCCTCGAGCAATACCCATTGCATTATCCATTTGAGTAGGATCGGGAACAGCCACCGCAATCTCGTAACCAAAATTTCGCTCCGGTGCTATGATTCTGGCTGTCTGCATAGGGATAATAATTGTTCTGTCGATGTTTGAAGTACCACTTGCGCCCCCCTGCTCGGCAATCGTTCCTACGATTCTGAACTTAGACCCCATCAGGCTTATCTTTTTCCCGATTGGGTTTTCATTCTCAAACAATTCATCAATTACATCACTACCAACTAACGCCACATAGCTTCCATTCAGGCTTTCATTTGCTGAAAATGGACGGCCATCTTCAACATCATACCCATCAACCGTAAGATAATTTTCATCTCCGCCTCGCACAATCTGATTGGGATTAGTCACTTTCGATCCATACTTCACTTCAGCTTGTCCTGTGATTACAGTATAAATCGAAACAACCCCGGGTCCCTCATATTTTTCTTTAAACATCAAAAGCTCGTGATAGGTAACTTTTGGATAGACCTTTTCCTTTTTACCCCCTGACGAACCACGACTGGGTCTGCGGTCTTCAATGTCAAATGTATTGGCACCCAGGCTGGAGAAACTACTGTTGATTGAATTCTGAATGCCATCAATCGCTGTGAGGATTCCTACAAGGGATGTGATACCGATGGAAATGATTGCTGCGGTGAGAAAAGTTCGAAGCTTATTGGCTTTGATGGACTTGATCCCTTCTTTGATGTTTTCGCGAATGTTCATCGGCTGATTTTAGTAAAACACACGGTTTTGATTAACGTTGTATAGACAAAAGTGATGCATATGAGGGGAATATTGTTACTAATTTTCTTAAATGTCTGTATAGCCAGCCAGGCGGCATATATCCTCATCCCAATGGATGAGACTCAAACCAATCACCTGAAGGCATATGGTATTGCATATTGGATACTTACAAAGGAAGTTGAAGTAGACTGGATGCTCAACTATCGTGGTGGCAGTTTCATGATAAAGCATCTGCAGGCATTTGAAAATGAGTGCGTAATCCGGGGGGTTTCATATCAGGTTATCTCCGATGCGGAGGCCAATGATATTTTGAATACAATTGCCAGTCCATCCTCCAATATGGATGTGATGAAACTTGAAAAGTACCCCAAAATCGCAGTTTATACCCCAAAAAGCAAACAGCCATGGGATGATGCCGTAACGCTTGTTCTTACCTATGCAGAAATTCCCTATGACGTGATTTTTGATGATGAGATTATGGGTGACGAACTACCCAAATATGACTGGCTCCATCTTCACCATGAGGATTTCACAGGTCAATACGGCAAGTTTTACAGGGCCTATCATCACTTCCCCTGGTATCAGCAGCAACAGCGAGAATATGAAGAATCCGCGCGAAAGCATGGGTTCAGTAAAGTTTCCCAACTCAAACTCGCAACAGTCCAAAAGATCAAATCCTATGTGGCCAGCGGAGGCTTTCTGTTTGCCATGTGCTCTGCCACTGACACATATGACATTGCATTAGCTGCCGAAGGCCTTGACATTGTAGAGAGCATATATGATGGTGACCCAGCAGACCCCAGAGCTCAATCCCAGCTGGACTTCTCCAAAACGATGGCTTTTGAAAACTTTACGATTGAGCGTGATCCTATGCGCTATGAGTATTCAAACATAGACAATCAAGCCAATGAGCGAGGGTTAGTTGAAAACAACGATTACTTCACACTTTTTGAGTTTTCAGCTAAATGGGATCCCATCCCTACCATGCTCACCCAAAATCACCAGCAAATCATTCATGGATTTATGGGACAAACGACAGGTTTCAAAAAGCAATTAGTGAAGGGGGATGTAATAGTGATGGGACAAACTCCAAGCATCAGCGAGGTGAAGTACATTCATGGGGTCTTAGGTAGAGGATTCTGGACATTTTATGGTGGACATGATCCAGAGGATTATCAGCACTTTGTAAACGAACCCCCTACCGATTTGAATTTGCATCCTAACTCTCCAGGATATCGATTGATCTTGAACAATATCTTGTTTCCGGCGGCTAAGAAAAAGAAGCAGAAGACTTAAAATTCTGTTGAGTTTGGAAACTTAACAGGGATTAATGCATTCGATCAGCCCTTGGGATTAACTCCTTCATAATCTTAGCTTCTTCGGCTAAGAAAAATCTCCAGCGTTTTTCAACCTTCTCTGCAGGCATGTACTCTTTTGCGAGTTCAATGAAGTTATGATAATGGCCTGCCTCTGATACCATGAGATCATAATAGAATCGCTGAAGCTCCTCATCTTCAATGTTTTTGGAAAGAAGCTTGAACCGCTCACAGCTTCTGGCCTCTATCAAAGCATTCATCAGCAAGCGCTCCACCAACTGCTCATCCCTTGTTCCACCTTTTTTCATGACCCCATTCAGCTGGGATACGTACTCGTCTTTCCTAGCCCTACCAAGCTGAAATCCTCGCTTTTTTAAATGTTCTATGACAAGTTCAAAATGTGCCCACTCTTCAGCGACTACTGGAGTTAAGACATCTACAAGTTTCTCTCGCTCTGGAAACATGATAATCAGAGAAATGCATGATGAAGCTGCCTTCTGCTCGCAATACGCATGATCTACCAGAATGTCCTCAATATTTTTTTCGGCAATGTTTACCCAACGTGGATCTGTCGGGAGCTCAAGTCCAAGTGTGGTTTTATTTGTTTTCATCAATCAAAAAACATCCATCGTACTACCAAATCAATCACTTTTCGCTGGCCGGGATAATATGGTGTGGAGAAATAGCCATCGTCCTGGGGCTGGTTGAAGTGTGTCCATTTCAAAGCGAAGAAGAACTTATCTATTTGCATATTTACAAACAGGTCGGTGGCCACATATCCAAATATTTCCTGATCTTCCTGCAAATAGAACTGCTGGATTTCAGGAGCGTATGCGTTCGCAAAGTAGGCTGATCTTCCATGCGCATCCACACCAAACTCCACGGGCACTTTATCTGTAAACCACAATCCACGCCAAAAATATCGGGCATTAAAATAGACGTCCGGTATCCTGACAAATGATGCTGCACCACCGGAAACATTGGTTACCAGCAGCTCATTTTCCAGGTGCCACCCCTCTCCTTTTGAGTTCCTGAGCCTCAGATTAAAGTCCCCACCAACAGAAGAAATCAATACCCCATCGCTGGACTGTCTTGGGCGGATATCCTGATCGAAGTAGATGAAATTATTGTACGCCGTAAGACTGACTTTTGGCCGGACCTCAAAGGAATTGAAATCGAGGTTTAGCTGGCCGTCAATCTTATTCGAGAATACCTGGCTAAAGCTATTGTGCCATTCGTGGTGGTTTCCAAAATAATCTGAATAAATAAAAGGAACATTGAATCTCATAGAATGGTAGCCCACTTTCAGGAGATCACTCGATAGTTTTCCCCCAAACTGATATTCACCACCCACCAAATACTCTGCATTTCCTGATACGGCAAACTTTTCCTTCCAATTGAACCGAACGTATCCGCCAAGATATTTTTCCACTGTCTTCTCGTTGGGATCATAAAACCTGTACCTCCAGTCTACAGCTCTTAATCGGGCATAAAAGCGATAAAAAACAGAAGACAGGTCTCCTTTAAGACCCACTTCGTTGGTCAAGGAGGAGAATACAGATTGTTCATTGGTTGTATCCGGATCGATTAGGAAATCATTATAAAAATCCGAATAAAGGTCATAGTCACCAGCGCCCGTGCCTCCGGAGAAGTCCATGTAAGAGTTGGTTTCTTTCCGGTAGTCGAATGTATGGTAGAGCTGAAACTGATCTGCAATCTGCAGATCATGATAGAGATGCCATTGAGAGGTTTTTACAATTCCCTGAGCACCTTCCAGGCGTACCAGTGCATTATCAAAGAGGAAGTAATCAGTCCGTAGGGAGTCCTGTGTGGGCCGGGCACCACCTAGTTCAAACACCTTATGGTTCATGCTTGAATAGTTGGCCAAAACCTGATAAGGCACCTTGGCATTTTTATAGTGAGTATAAGCAACAAAAGAGGATCCCACCACCTGTCGGTCTATCTGGCTTTCCGGAGCGAGCTGCTTGGTAGTGGTGATCTTTCTCAGGTCAAAGCCAATATTCCAATTTTCATTCACATTTCTGGAAAAGCCAAGATCCACAATGTTTCTATTACCCCCACCCAAGTAGACAAACAGATCGATATAAGGTGATTTGGTATCAAAATACTTTACCTCGGAAGGCTGAAAGGCATACCGGCTGTAGGCATTGAAGCCAGAAGTGCGCCCGAACAGCTTTTGAGGGGTATAAAAAATGGAGGTCATGGCGGTACCAAAGCTTCCCAAATCCTGAAATCGCCTCCCTGATCTATCATAAAAAGATTGCCTTTCGAAGTGATAGATCGAAGTATCTACATTTTGATAGGCTTCCAGGTTGTTTAAAATGCTCTCCTCAGTGGTGTACTTTGTCGTTTTAGGGCCATAAACCAGTTTGGTAGAATCATCAACTATTTGAGCAGATGATATCAGGTAAAATAAGACCGCTATTAGTGAAAAAAATAATCGCACGGGCAAATTTAATGATTGCTTTGGATGGATGAGATGCATTTTCCCAGCATTTACAAAAAGCATTCCGAATAATTAAGAACTGGATTTGAGATCATATAATATTGCATAGATACTTCCATAATCTACTGATCCCTTATGCAAATAAAAGATCTTACAAATTTCTTTGAGTCCTGGGCTCCATCATCCCTGCAGGAATCCTATGACAACTCCGGATTATTGATTGGAGAAAAAGATAGTACTGTGAGTCAGGCTCTCATCACCCTCGATGTGACCGAAGCTGTGCTAGACGAAGCGATCGAAACTTCCTCGGATTTAATCATTGCCCATCACCCCTTTATTTTCAAGGGCATTAAGCGAATTGGTGATCATCACTGGATCGATCGGTGTATCAGAAAGGCCATCAAACATGACATCAGCATCTATGCCATTCACACCAATCTCGACAATGTTCATACAGGTGTAAATCAAAAGATTGCGGAAAAGATCGGGCTTCAAAACCTGACAATCCTTTCGCCAAAGAAGGATACGCTCTCCAAGCTCACAGTATTTGTACCAACCTCTGACAAGCAAAAAGTACTTGATGCGATGTATGAAGCAGGAGCAGGCAACATTGGCAATTATGATCATTGCAGTTTTCAGGTGGAAGGGACAGGTACATTCAGGGGTAATGCAGCCAGCAACCCGACCATTGGAAAGCAGGGGGAAGATGAGACTGTGAAGGAAACCAGATTAGAGGTTTTAGTTCCCAATTATGCGCTCGGTCAGGTACTTTCCGCCATGACCAAAGCCCATCCTTATGAAGAGGTGGCTCATTACATTACCCCTCTCTCAAATATCAATCAGGAAACAGGTGCCGGAATGTTCGGTGAGCTGAGCGAGGAAATAGCCGCCGAAGCATTTCTCTCGAAGCTAAAAACCCAAATGAACCTGAGTGTGATCCGGCACACAAATATTGTAAAGCACAAGATCAAGCGGGTGGCTATCTGCGGAGGGTCAGGAAGCTTTTTATTGGGAAATGCTATCTCCTCCAAAGCTGATATTTTTATCACCGCCGATTTTAAGTATCACGACTTTTTTGAGGCCAATGGCGAGATCATTATTGCCGACATTGGGCACTATGAAAGTGAAGTCTTTACTAAAGAATTATTACTAGATGCTTTAACTAAAAATTTCACTAAGTTTGCGTTCCGTTTGTCGAAGGTAGACACGAATCCGATCAAATATCTATAGAAAACTGAATGGAAAATACAGTAGCTAAAAAGCTGGAAGCTTTAGAAAAACTACAAGCGCTAGATTCAAAAATAGACGAGATTAAAAAAATAAGGGGAGCACTCCCTGAAGAAGTTCAGGATCTGGAAGACGAAATAGCAGGATACCAGACTCGCATAGAAAAACAAGCTGAAGAGCAGAAAGAAATGGAAGAGGCAATCTCTGCCAACAAAACTGCAATCAAAGATGCTGAAAAGCTCATCAAGAAATATGAGGAGCAGCAAATGAACGTACGCAACAACCGTGAGTACGATGCAATCACCAAAGAGATGGAACTTCAGCAACTTGAAATCCAAATTCTGGAAAAAAGAATAAAGGAGTCTTACGAGAAAATTGAGGCGAAAAAGGAAGAGATGGAGGGGACAAAGGCTATCCTTTCTGAGAGAGAGAAAGATTTGAAAAGTAAGAAAGAGGAGCTTGACAATATCGTAAAAGAGTCTGAAGCTGACGAGCAGAAAATAGAAAAAGACAGGGAAAAGGCCACAAAGGGTGTGGAAGAGCGACTGTTAAAGTCTTATGAAAAAGTAAGGCACAATATGCGAAATGGTCTGGCTGTGGTGCCTGTAAAAAGAGGTGCCTGTGGTGGCTGCTTCAACGTGGTGCCACCGCAGAAGCAAGCTGAGATCAGAGAAAAGAAAAAGATCATTGTGTGTGAGCATTGCGGACGAATCCTTTCAGATGTGGAAGACGTAGTTGAAGAGGAAGTGAAGCCGAAAAGAAGAACCACCAGAAAGAAAGCAACAAAAGATTAGTATTTGTTTTAGATATAAGTGAAAAGCCCTTAAATCAAGGGCTTTTTTTATGCCCTACCTTACCCCATCTTCAGGGTTCTTGCCTGTAAACTGCCTGAAGTGCTCTTTGATCTCTTCGATCTCCGTTTCCATTTCCCCACGAGTGTAATAGGACTCATCCACATAGACCGTTTTGGTTTTATAGTCAAAACCGATCTTTACAATGGGGACTCCTGCTTCATGGGCAATTCGGTAAAAGCCTGTTTTCCAGCGGGGCGAATAGCTTCTGGTGCCTTCTGGTGTGATGGTCATAATGAATTCCTCTCGCTCTTTGTAAAGATCAACCACCTGTTGCACCAGTTGGGTACTCTTCTTTTTGCTGTTTCGGTCTACAGCTACTCCACCGATAGACTTGAGGAAAAATCCAACCAAAGGAATTTTGAATAGCTCCTTTTTGGCTAGAAAATTAGGTTGGAAGCCCATCACGTTTCGTGCTCCCCAACCTACAAAGAAGTCCCAGTTGCTGGTATGAGGCGCCACAATGACCAGGTACTTTTTCAGGTCTGGTTTGTCCCCACTAATTTTCCAACCGGACATCTTATACATCCACGCAAGGAATCGGGAGACTAATGATCGGCTGGCACTCATCGTGTGGATCAATTACCGTATGCACCCATAGAAGAAAACTTCTCTATTCGCTCGTTGATGCGCTCTTCGGGTGTTTTAGCGGAAAGCTCTTTCAATTCTTTCAGTATTACTTTCTTCAATTCGCTTGAAGCCTTGTTTAAATCCGTATGAGCACCTCCAAGGGGCTCGTTTATAATGCCATCAATCAACTTGTTCTTTAGCATATCTTCTGCTGTAAGTTTGAGCGCTTCTGCAGCCTGCTCTTTGTAATCCCAGCTTCTCCAGAGGATGGAAGAGCAAGATTCTGGTGAAATCACCGAATACCAGGTATTTTCCATCATAAACACCCTATCTCCAATAGCAATCCCCAAAGCCCCTCCTGATGCACCTTCACCGATGATGATGCAGATGACAGGCACCTTCAGCATGGTCATTTCCTTCAGGTTTCTGGCAATCGCCTCTCCTTGCCCCCGCTCTTCTGCTTCAAGTCCCGGGAAAGCACCCGGTGTATCTATGAGCGTGACAATGGGTTTGTTAAACTTTTCGGCCATTTTCATCAACCGGAGTGCCTTGCGATAACCCTCAGGATTTGCCATCCCGAAGTTTCTCATCTGGCGCTGCTTGGTAGACCTCCCCTTCTGTTGACCTATAAACATTACCGTCTCTTTGCCGATCGTGCCAAAACCACCCACCATTGCTTTATCATCCCTCACTGTACGGTCTCCGTGCAGCTCAATAAAGTCATTGGTGATCTCGTAGATATAGTCTAATGTATATGGGCGCTCAGGATGACGGGACAACTGCACCCTTTGCCAGCGGGTGAGGTTGCTAAATGTCTCCTTTTTCAATTTCAATATCTTTTTCTCCAATTGGGCTACTGCATCCGAGACATTCACATCGCTGGTTTTGGCCAGCTCCTTCATATCTGTCAGTTTGGACTCCAGCTCAGAAATTGGTTTTTCAAAGTCTAATAACATAGGATTGAATTTGGAGCAACAAACTTACTGTGAAAGGACTAAAAGGATTGAAAATATTCTCAAGAAAATAAGCTTTCAGGTATTGTATGGGAAAATAGAAGCCCTTACTTTTGCAACGCTTTTGAAGCAAGGTCCGGTAGTTCAGCTGGTTAGAATGCCTGCCTGTCACGCAGGAGGTCGCGGGTTCGAGTCCCGTCCGGACCGCTGAAAGGTTAAAACCCATCTCATTTCGAGGTGGGTTTTTTGTTGATATGGATTTATGGAGGTCAACCGGATCGTTAGTTGGAGCTTTTAGTTTAACTACCTAAACCATTACTTCGGACATAGTTGCAACAACAACCAAATATCTCATTTTGAGGAATTGAATTACCTATCTGCCCCCAAAGCTGCATTTCGTCGAAAAAATTATCAATTGCTAAGGCCAAATTGATATCTTCGCCCTTACCTTCAACCAAGCTATCAAACGATTTAATTAAAGAGGTGTAATGCGTTTGCACCTGGATTAACCAGAAGTCCAATGTTTGATACTACTACCATTAAGTTAAAGCCACTAGCACTATTACTATGCCTGCTTGTGGGATTCGCTGCTTATTCTCAAGACAACTGTGCCGCACGAGCGGACTTTGATTGGGATGACCATACGGGCACTCCTACGGGGAGTACATTCGGAGATGAAACTGTGGATTTTATATATTCAGTCTCAGGATCTGGCGGTATAACTTTTAATGAAACCTTCTCCGGAGACGAAATTCCCACGGATGTTAATGAGTTTAATACAGTTTGGGCAATCGCACAGGATGATAATGAAAACAACACCTATGTCATAAATTTTAATGGGGATCTACTTTACGACTTTTGCTTTGATCTTCTGGATGTAGATATAGAGGATAACAACAATGACGATGATGTAGTCACTGTCAATGCGTACGATGCATCAAACACACTTATTACCCTCACTGTAGGCGATTTATCGAATCAGGGAGACAGGATTCAGTACAATGGATCAAATGAGTTTGAAGGGATTGGTACCTCCCCCTCCGGCTTTTTTAATATCACCCCGCGCTCCAATGTAACTATTTGTTTTCCTGTTCCAATACAACGAATTGAAATTGTATATAACACACAGGCTGGTAACGCTGGATCCTATATTGGTATCAGCGACTTCAATTATTGCTCCTTAGACTTTGACAATGACGGCATCAAAGATGACTTAGAATCAGATTCTGACGGTGATGGCATCTCAAATGCTCAGGAAGGATATACTCCTGGTGATGCTGATGGAGATGGAATACCTAACGTTTACGATGCGGATTTCCCGGGAAGAGTAGATGCTAACGGAGACAATACCGATGATCGGTTCGATTCTGATTCTGATCAGGCTCCTGATGCCCTTGACCTGGATTCAGATAATGACGGCATTCTGGATGCCATCGAAAACCTCCCAGCTACTGGCGGTTTTCCGGAAGATACAGACCTGGATGGCACTGATGACTACCTGGATAGTGATTCTGATGAGGATGGCGTGAGTGACTTCATTGAAGGAAATGACATTGATTTTAACGGGGTTGCAGACATCCCCGCCTTGGCAGGAACAGATTCCGACGGAGATGGGATTGATGACAATCTGGATACTATAGATGGAATTGACACACCCGGTAACCTTACAGGATCAGCAGCCATCGTGGCAGCCAATCTGGTGGATGACGATACCACTCCTGACTACAGAGACATAGATGATGATGGTGATGGAACGCTCACCAGCGCTGAGATCCCTGATGTAAATGGTGATGGAATTCCTGATTACATTTCCGCCTGCGATGATGGATCGGTTCTAAATTTTGATGGATTTCTTACTGGATCTACTCCAGGACCCATATTTTCCGTGGATGCTGTAAATATTGAATTTGATTTCACCGATCCTACCAATTCAAATCAAGCCTACGAAATAGACAATGGCATTCAGTCAGAAAATTATGTCCTCATTGAGCAAACAACTGATGCTGCCACAGCCATCTCTCTCCTCAAAGTAAAATTCGATCGGCCACTGGAAGGCTTCTGCTTTGACCTTTTGGAAATAGACAAGATCTCAGGAAATCATGTCGATTCCATGAATGTGAGCGTGTTTAGGGATGGAGATGTTATCGTCCTTGATGGCACAAATATTATCAATGGAGCTTCTACCCAGCTCAACCCAAACAATTTTGTGGTAGGTACTGCTAATAGTGATGCTGATGAATATTTCGGAAATGTCCGATTCTGCCTTTTACAATCCGTGGATTCACTTGTCATTCGGTACAGCAATGCAATCGCCCCTGCAGGAAATCAAATCATCGGACTGGATGATTTTTCCTGGTGTGGGATTGACTCTGACTATGACGAAATCCTGGATGTTGTGGATCTCGATGATAACAACAATGGAATTGACGATCTCACAGAAGCCGGTGGTGTAGACCCGTCACTCGACACGGACGGAGATAAAATCCCTGATTTTATGGATGCAGACTTTGCAGGTTTTATTGATGCAAATGCAGACGGAATTGATGATCGCAGGGATTTAGACCTGGATGGAATACCCGATCACATTGATAAAGATACCGATAACGACGGCATCCCTGATGCAGTAGAATTGAACGGCGGAGTATTGCCAACAAATATGGATGAAGATGGAGCCTACCCTCCTTCCTATTCCCTGACCAATGATTCAGATGGAGATGGGATCGTTGATGATGTGGACACATCCACTGGTGGTACTGCCTTTGCAAATCCGGATACAGATGGAGATGGAGTAAGTGATTTCAGGGATCTTGATTCAGATGGAGATGGTATTGTTGATTTAATTGAAGCCGGTGGAACCGATGCGGATGGAGATGGTATGGTGGATAGTTTTTCCGATGCTACCAACGACGGCTTCCATGATAGTTATGATCCAGACCTGTTTGGAACCACACTACTTTCAGGCAGTGTGACCAAAAGAGCTCGTAATACGGATGGAGATGCACTGGCCGATTATCTGGATATTGACACAGATGCGGATGGTTTGATAGATAATGTGGAAGCGCAGACTACCGCAAGCTACACAGCTCCGGCTGGTGTAGATACGGACGGTGACGGACTGGATGATGCATATGATCTGGATTGTGCGCCATGTGGGGCAATAACCGGTGTGGCTTTAGCCCCTGTAAATACGGATAATGATACCAGGGCGGACTATAGAGATACGGACTCAGACGGAGATGGAGTGATTGACCCGATTGAAAGCAGGGATTCTGACAATGATGGCGTTGGTGACCAACTTGCTTCCGGCACAGATACAGATGGTGATGGCCTGGATGATGCGTTTGACCCAGATTGTGCACCATGCGGCTTAGTTACTGGTGTGACTGCCCCTACCCAGGATCTCGATGCTGATTCCGCTCCAGATTACAGGGATATTGATGATGATGGTGATGGAGTGGCTACTGCTTCGGAGGACTACAACAGTAATGAAAACTTTGCAGATGACATGACTCAGGGTGGGCCAAACCCTGACTACCTGCAATTCACCGATGACCCGGATGGGGATGGAGTAGCCAATGCCATTGACCTGGATGATAATAATGATGGAATTCCAGACACGCAGCAGTCAGATGTAACCGACTTGGATGGCGATGGAATTGTGGACAGATACGACCTTGACATGGATGGTGATGGCATTCCAAATGCAATAGAAGCAAATGACGGTGTATTGCCCACCAACATGAATGAGAATGGTCAATACCCTGTAGCATATGCCACGTCCAATGACTCTGATGGAGATGGCTATGTAGACGATATCGACGATACCGGAGGGGCTTTCACTGCTGGAACTCCACTTCCAAACAATGATTTTGACGGGGATGGCATAGCGGATGCCGCAGATGCTGATTCGGATGCTGATGGTATTCCTGATGCGATTGAATCCGTCGGAACAGATACAAACGCCAATGGCATACCAGATTTATTTACTGATACTGACGTAGACGGGAACCTGGATTACAGAGACGGAGATTCGGATGGAGATGGAATTTTAGACCTTAGAGAAGGCCAGGCAACCGCCGGGTACATAGGCGCTCCTACCGCAACTGACACAGATGGGGATGGAATCTCGGACGATTTCGATGCGGATAATGGTGGCACTGCCATTACAGGAAATGATCACGATAACGATGGCACTCCAGACTTCCAGGATTCCGATAGTGACAATGATGGTGTTTCAGATTTGATTGAAGGAAATGACAATAACGCAGACGGTGTAGAAGATGATACCCCTTCAGGAGTAGATGCTGATGGAAATGGAGTGGATGATGATTTTGATGGATCACCAGTGGTCGTTCAGGATACAGACGCAGATACTGAACCTGACTTCCGGGACAATGACGATGATGATGATGGTACTCCAACTGCCGACGAAAGCATAGATATCAATCCAGCAAATGGAACTCCTGATTATTTGGAATCTAATGGCAATACCTGTGGAACCGGTAAGGTGAACAATGGTGTGGGTAGTGCCACTGCTGTTCATGAAAACAACGGTGGAACAAGATCTGGCTCTGGAGTTGGGGCTCCAGATTATATAACTGGCGGAACAGACAATTTTACCGCCATGGCTTATGTAGATGCTGGAGGTGAATACATCACATATGATTTAGGGGAAATTGTTGCAGAAGGACAAACTATAGTTCTGACCATTTCGGCAAATCAACCGGGTTCCTCAGCCACATACTCATCATCACTCGATGATATTACATACTCTGGTGCTGTTACTTATAATAACATTACCCAACGTGACTTCAATGAGACTCAAAACTTTATTGTTCCGGCTGGAGGTGCCAGATACATACGCTTTGCTTTCGTCTCTGGGCTACCATATTTTGATGGCCTCACCTTCACTAGCTGTGCGGATGACTCTGACAATGATGGAGTGCAAGATGACTCAGATGTGGATAGTGATAACGATGGACTAACGGATTTAGTAGAAGGGAATGGTTTGGGCGATCCTTCTGCAGATGTAGATATAGATGGAATACCAAACTTCCTCGATTCGGACTTTGCCGGCTATGAGGACGCCAATGGCGATGGTATCAATGATAATTTTGATCAGGATCTGGACGGGGTTCCAAACCACCAGGACCTGGATTCAGACAATGACGGAATTCCAGACGCTGTAGAAGCAAATGGAGGTTCCCTACCAGCTAACATGACTGCTGAAGGAGCCTACCTCTCCTCCTATGTCTCTGCGAACGATACCGATGGTGATGGACTGGCTAACGATGTGGACCCAGATGATGGCGGAACTGCATTAGCTAACCCTGATTCTGATAACGGTACTGGCTATGATGATGGATTGCCCGACTTCCTGGATAGGGATTCTGACAATGATGGCATTACTGATGCTGCAGAGAACAATGGCACAGACAACAATCGTGATGGGGCTCTGGATAACTTTGTAGATACAGACGGAGACGGACTAAATGACAATGTAGACCCTGATAATGGCGGTACTGCTCTATCCATCATAAATACCGACGGAGATGGAAATCCTGATTACCTTGATACAGACTCGGACGGAGATAGTGCTGGCAGCCCGGGACTTGGAGACCTATTTGAAGGTCACGACTCAAACTTCGATGGCACCCCATCCTGGGATGATGACGGTGACTTGGTGCTGGATACAAATGAGGGCAATATTGATTTGGATGGGGATGGTATCCTTGATGCATTTGATCCGGATCAGGGTGGAATTGGTGCGGCACTTCCTAATGCCGACGGGGATGGGCTACCTAATTTCCGTGATGATGATGACGATAATGACGGTAACCTGACTATCACTGAAGACACGAATGGAGATGGTAATTACTTCAATGACTTTACGGAAGGACAATCGGGAGAATTTGCCAATGTACCAGATTACCTATACAACAATGCATCTCCACTTCCTGTGGAACTGATTAGTTTCAAAGTAACACTCAATGGGAATCAGGCTGACCTTGTTTGGGTAACCGCACAGGAAATCAACAACGATCACTTTGAAGTTGAGCACTCAAGAGATGGTATTTCTTTTGAGCATGTGGGATTTGTAAGCGGGCATGGCACCACAAATGAGCTTTCAGAATATTCTTTTACTCATTCCAGACTGCACTCCGGATTCAACTATTACCGACTGAAGCAGGTCGATTTTGACGGTCAGTTTGAATACTCTGAAATCCGAAGAATTAGCTTGGGTGCATTCGAGGATGTGTCAGTGAGCATCTACCCTAACCCCGCCAGCGAGGTTGCGAACGTTCGCATCAATGATGGAACTGCTACCAGAATAGAATTGGTAACTATAAGCGGAACGGTACTTCAGTCAATCACCTACGAAGAAGGAATCCGCGAACATACCTTTGACATTAGTAAACTAAATCAAGGGCTATACCTGATAAGGGTAACTGGCCCTGACTTGTCATCTATAAAACGACTGGTTGTCGAGTAATCGGCAGCTGGTATGAAGAGGAGAGCCCGGTGAGTGATCATCGGGCTTCTTCATTCATACACTACTGTGAAGGCCAAAAAAAAGCCCGACATTTCTGCCAGGCTTTTTATCTATTCTTCAAAATCTTACTTCACTGCATCAACAACAGCTTTGAACGCCTTTGGCTCATTCATAGCCAATTCCGCTAGTGCCTTTCTGTTGATCTCGATTCCTGCTGCATTTAGTTTGCCCATGAATACAGAGTAAGACATTCCATGCTCTCTTGCCCCAGCGTTGATCCGCTGAATCCAAAGTGCTCTAAATTCTCTTTTCTTAGCTTTTCTATCGCGGTATGCGTAGGTCCATCCTTTTTCGATGGCATTCTTGGACACGGTCCAAACGTTCTTTCTTCTACCAAAGTATCCCTTGGCATGCTTCATCATCTTCTTACGACGAGCTCTTGAAGCTACATGATTTACTGATCTCATTTTGTTTTGTTTTTGGCGATTGGTGCGTTGACTTCTTTATCAGCGTCTTTCAACCAATAACCGGGTTTTACATTTAACCATCCGCCCATTGGCGGATCTAATTAATTGAAATTACAGATTCAAAAGGTGCTTGATGTTTTTCTCATCAGCCTTGTCCACAATTGACATATAGCCGAGATTTCGCTTTTGCTTGGTCTCCTTCTTCGTCAGAATGTGGTTTTTGAATGCATGCTTTCTTTTAATCTTTCCAGTTCCGGTAAGCTTAAATCGCTTCTTGGCACTGGAGTTTGTTTTAAGTTTCGGCATTTCTACTTTATTCTATTCTATGTTAATTACTTCTTTAATTGCTTCGGCGCTACGAACAAAATCATTCGCTTTCCCTCCATCTTTGGCAACTGCTCTACCTTCCCATACTCTTCCAACGCCTGAGCAAATTTCAAGAGCAGGATTTCCCCTCTGTCTTTGAAAACAATCGTTCTTCCATAGAAGTGTACGTATGCTTTCACCTTAGCCCCATCTTTCAAAAACTTGATGGCATGGTTCAATTTAAAATTGAAGTCATGATCATCCGTATTAGGTCCAAATCTGATCTCTTTGACTACTGTCTTTTGAGCTTTGGCCTTAATTTCTTTTTGCTTCTTCTTCTGTTCGTATTTGAACTTAGAGTAGTCGATCACTTTGCAAACAGGCGGATCTGCATTTGGTGATATTTCTACCAAGTCCAGATTTTGCTCTTCAGCGATTTTTAGTGCCTGATCTATCGGGTAAACGTCAACTTTTACATTGTCTCCAACCACCCTTACTTTCCGTGCAGTGATCTTATCATTTACCTTATAAGGCTCTTCCTTCCTGATTCTTGAAGGGCCTCTTTTTCTTAGTTTAGCGATTTTACTCCTTTATTTTAGTTGAACAATAAAAAACAAAGCGCAAATATCGTGATTATTTGCTCTTAACAAAAACTCAGTTGATAAGTTCGGCTACTTTATCCTGGAAAAAACGAATAAACTCTTCTTTTTTCATGGATCCGATATCACCCGCTCCATGCTGCCTTACAGAAACTGCCCCATCAGCTGTTTCCTTCTCCCCAACGATCAGCATATATGGAATTTTCTTAACCTCTGCATCCCGAATCTTTTTTCCAATCTTCTCATCGCGCTCGTCAATGAATCCACGAATATCATTTTCCTGCATGTCGAGGTATACCTTCTTTGCATAGTCATGGTATTTCTCGGAAATTGGGAGAATGGCAATCTGCTCAGGTGCCAGCCATAGTGGGAATTCACCTGCGCAGTTTTCAATAAGGATAGCGATGAAACGCTCCATGGATCCAAAGGGTGCACGGTGGATCATTACCGGGCGGTGCTTTTGATTGTCACTTCCCACGTATTCAAGTTCAAAGCGATTTGGAAGGCTGTAGTCTACCTGAATGGTGCCCAGCTGCCACTTTCGTCCCAGTGCATCCTTCACCATGAAATCAAGTTTTGGTCCGTAAAAAGCAGCTTCTCCATATTCCACTACAGTAGTCAGACCCTTTTCATCAGCCACTTCCTGAATTTCCCGCTCTGCCCGCTCCCAATCCTCATCTTTACCGATGTATTTCTCTGGGGTTTCCGGATCCCTGAGGGAAACCTGTGCGGTGAAATCACCAAATCCGAGTGCTCCAAACACATGAAGCACTAAGTCAATCACTTTCGAAAACTCCTCTTTGACCTGATCCTGACGGCAGAAGATGTGTGCATCATCCTGAGTGAAGCCTCTCACCCGGGTAAGTCCATGCAGTTCGCCACTCTGCTCATATCTGTAAACCGTGCCAAATTCCGCATATCTGATGGGAAGATCTTTATATGACCGTGGGCGCGATTTGTATATCTCACAGTGGTGCGGGCAGTTCATCGGTTTTAGCAAAAATTCTTCATCCTCCGCTGGTGTTTTGATTGGCTGAAAGGAATCTTCACCATACTTTGCGTAATGCCCGGATGTCACATAAAGCTCCTTGCCTCCGATATGCGGTGTGACCACCTGATCGTAACCCGCTTTTAGCTGGGCTTTCCGCATGAAATTTTCCAACCGCTCCCTCAAAACTGCCCCTTTGGGAAGCCAAAGTGGGAGCCCCTTCCCTACTTTCTCCGAAAACGTGAAAAGATCCAGTTCTTTGCCAATCTTTCGATGGTCCCGCTGCTTGGCTTGCTCCAAAAGCTCCAGGTATTCTGTCAGCTCTTTTTGTTTGGGAAAAGAGATGGCGTACAGACGGGTAAGCTGCTTTCGTTTCTCATCTCCCCTCCAATATGCACCAGCTACATTCAGGATTTTTACCGCCTTGATGTAGCCTGTGTGAGGAATATGAGGTCCACGACACAAATCCGTGAAGTTCCCCTGATGATAGAAAGTAATGCTTCCGTCTTCCAATCCATCAATGAGTTCAAGCTTGTACTCATCCCCTTTTTCTTTGTAGAAAGCGATGGCATCTGCTTTGGAAATATCCTGCCGCTTAAATTCGTTTTTCTCTCTGGCCAGTTCAAGCATTTTGTTTTCTATGGCCTCCAGATTGTCAGCATCAAATTCAATATCCCCGAAATCAATATCATAGTAGAAACCATTTTCGATTGGTGGGCCAATTCCAAGCTTGATTCCGGGATAAAGTGCTTCAAGTGCCTCAGCCATCAGGTGTGCAGTCGAATGCCACATGGTGGACTTCCCTTCATCGTCATTCCAGGTGAGTAGCTGTAGATTGGCGTCTTGCTCTATTGGCCTAAATGAATCACGGACTTCTCCATTTACTTTGGCAGCCAATACATTTCTTGCCAGTCCTTCGCTGATACTCATCGCAACGTCTAGTGCTGTGCTACCTTTTTCGTAGTTTCTCTTTGAGCCGTCTGGCAGAGTAATGGTGATTTGATCACTCATTAATTTTCTATTTTTTTCGATTCTAATTCTTTGAGGGGAAGTCTATTTGCTTCCTCCAATTTTAAGCGCTGCAAATATGCAATTTTTCGCTGTATAAGGTCTATTCTTTGGATTGCTAATGTATCTGATGGATTCATTTCCACGAGGTAATTGAAGTAGTCCAACGAAGTGGAAAACCAGCCTCTGTCTTCATACAGCCTTCCCAACTTCCAGATAGGTTTTCGATCTGTTGAATCCCTGACTACTGCCTCCTGCAAAATCATGCTTGCAGAATCTAAAAGGAGTTCATTTTTGTACCATTCTGCCAAAAGATAGGTAATGGTGTCTTGTGATATGAACGATTTTACAATTCTCCTGGCTATTGTTCCCCGTCCATTGCCATTCAGTAATCGTGCATATTCAATCTGCTGATCCTTATCTAAAAGCTGCTGATCCAGCAGATTATCCAAAACTTTAAATCCAAATTCCAGATGGCCAATCCCTATCAGCAAGTTTCCATAATTCCACATCAACTCTTGATTTGGGTCTTGCTGATAAACCTTCCCGAGGTTGTAAGCGGCCAATGCCGTATCTCTGAGCTTCAGGTATTGTCTTGAGGCAAAAAGCAGATCATCTAATGATTGATGGTCTACTAAATATTTTCGCAATTTGATGGTGGCAAACTCCTTCCTGCCCAGCCTGGTGAGGCATTCAATATATTCCTTGGCATATTTTTCTCCCAGATCATATTCCTCACTCCAGCGATCAATCAAATCTGCGAGAAGTTGGTAGCGTTCATGTCTCCGATAGTAAGCAATGTATTGCTCCACCAACTGATTGGTCATCCCATGTTTATTCTTATGGGCATCTAGCGCAGAGATGCAGGTAGTGGGCCACCCCAGTTGCTCACAGTAAAACAACTTCTGATCTACCAACTTATCATTGCCAGGATCGGACTCCAACTCATCATTGATCCTCTGCATTGCCTCATTGTAAAATCCGGCATGAAGTTCCGGCACCACAATCTTGTCTCGCTGAGGTGAAGAACAAGCAATGAATGATAAAAAAAGTATAATTGATAGCCCACGCATGCAGGCTCAAAGTTAGACTAAAGATGCATTTGAAATGGGTCGCCTTAGGTATTCTTCTTGAGTTGCTCCACCTCACTCCTTAGATTTCCAATCATACCCATCAGCTGATCCATGGACATCTCATTGGTGGTGTTGGGGTCAGGGAACTCGACGGAAATATATGCTTTGGCTTCCCAGATTTCCATTACTTCTGTCGGATCCAGTTCATATGAACTAAATGATTTATTATCTGAGACCAGAAAGAGCTTACCCTTTTCTTCAATGTAATTAAAAACGCGCTTGTAAACCACCCCTTCTGATTTGGTTACCAGCACGTAGGTATTCCCATTTCGAATGTGGTTGAGCTGCTCGAGATACTTTCCAATCACGATACTGCCAGATACCAATGGAAGCATGGAGTCTCCGGCAATTTCAAAGGCCCGATAAGTACCTCCTTTAGGCAACACAGGCAGGTGAAACCTCGGCAAATCGGTCAAATATTCCGGATCAGCATAGCCATTTGTATAGCCTGCAGCAGCTTTTGTTGGCACAAGCTGGATGTATTCTTCATTTGCATTCTCATCCACCGTAACAGCGAGCACCCTCACATTCTGCTTTGGAACCCTGTTTTCCTTTGTTAGGTCCTCATTGATCAGCTCGTCAACGGTCACATCAAAAAGTTCTGCCATTTTGGAGAGCGTAACCAGCCGAGGGTCTGCCCGGCCTTCTTCATATGCGCCGACAGACGGCCGATTGATTCCCAATGCCTGGGCAAATGTCTCCTGAGTAAAGCCTTTTTTCTTTCTCAGGTATTTTATGTTATTCGGTATTCGAGCCATTATTCAAAAATCATTAGGTTAGTTGGCTGGGCTTCCTGCCCTACATGAAGAGATGAAGGTGCGCATACTCTGCATCGCGATCCAGCAGCTTCAGGCGCTTCCTGATCCGGCTAATGACAGATTTCAATGTTTCCTCTGCCTCTACCAGTACATAGCCATAAAGCTGTTTATCCTGCCTTACTGTTGCAAAGAACTTTACCTGATATCTTCCCGAATTCAACTTTTTCGAAGAAATCCTTAGTTTGAAATAATCATCAAGAATTAAGTCCTTGGCTACCTCCATCGTTTTAATTTTGATGTTAAATTTAGCAAATAATATTAAATACTAAAATTTTTAGATTTTAAGATGCGATAATATAGTTTCTGCCTTCCTCATAGCCTTTTCCATTTAGATATGTTGGCCTTCAAGGTCTATACGGGTGTGATGTACATTAGGAAACTACTTGTAGTGATCTAATCTTATCGAACTCAAATGAACTTATCTCTCCATTATCGAATAGATTTTCAAAGTCATACTCTCCATGTATGTTTATATGTTGCCAAGTCATGATTGATCCATTTCTCACCTTTCGAAGAATT
This sequence comes from Ekhidna sp., assembly GCF_040223195.1. Lineage (GTDB taxonomy): Bacteria > Bacteroidota > Bacteroidia > Cytophagales > Cyclobacteriaceae > Ekhidna. Next base: position 358,197 of record NZ_JAVKDX010000017.1, read on the forward strand.
TCTTGAAACTCTGATTCGTCATCCGTCTTTGCTAGCCGATCACTAATTTTCAAGTAGTTGAAAAGAATAATAACATTTTGAATTAGATGCCGAGTAGCTACAGCAAGCTCCTGTTCTTCTTTTGTTTTCACCTTTATTTCTTGATTATTCCCGAAGAAAATTGCTTTAGCAAACTGATGGGAAAGTTCAATTCTATTTAAGGCTTTTTCAGTCGATTGCCTTAGTTCCAACTCATCAAGGTATTTGAGTAAGAAGTACGTTTTGAATGTTCGCCCAACCTGTTTTAGTCCTTTATATAAAGGATGTTGTTTTGAGTATGAACTTAGCCTTTTCAAGATACGTGATGCTGTCGTTTCTCTAAGCTTAATTGTAACCAACAATCGTAATATATTATCCCATTGCTCTTCTATAATATTTGTATTGATATAGGTTTGAGCATTTGGGACTATTTTGTAATTAAGCTGTTCATATGATTTTCTTGGATTCTGTTTAAACGTGTATTTGAGTTGGTCTTTGTAATTTTTGATTCTTGGTGCAAAGAATACACCTATACCATTGGTTATGCCAAAGATGATTTCGCTAAATCCATGTGTATCGGTTGAATGAATATCGCTTTCAATATCCTCATTGTGCATTAAGCCATCAATAACATATGCCGCCTCTCTTTCTGATGAACTTATTACGGTATTATAGTATAGTCTACTTGTTTCATCTATGAAGCTGTAAGCACTCACTCCCCTCCCAGATCCAAAATACTTAAACGAAAAGTTTGCATTTATTGAAGGTACGGTAACACTAAATTTTTGTCCATCACTAGATGTGTGATTTTGGTTAATTTCCTTCTTGTAGAGCTTTGGCAAGGACAGATCATTAATTATTGCATTGATTTTGTTATTCGCAGTATCCAAATTCTCTTTGCTGAAATACCATTTTATCAAATAGTCAAGGCTATCTGGTGTTACTCCCTTAGAAATCTGTCCCATTTTTCTTATTCCGATGTTACAGCCCAATCCAATTATTGCAGCGTAAAATGCTTCATTTGATGGAGTACTTTTTTGTCCCTTCTGTCCAAAGTAGAGAAAATTTTGAGTGAATTTAGATACGAGATTAGCCTCCGAAAGAACAAGCGGTAAAGGAATAATTCCCCTTTCATCTTCGAGAAGGTCTAATAACCCACTTTGATCTGGTTTTTCCACTTTTGGAGTCACAACCTTTGCTGCCCCAGAATTAGTGAAAGTCAAATGGTCATTAGTTTTTATGTTCTCATTGGTTTTTAAATATTGTTCATGAAGGCTAAAAGTCATTCTATTGATGAACACTTTCACATCTCTTTCAAATGGTAAAGCAGCCCTATCGAGTAGGCTGTCCTTTTGGTTTTCCCATCTTTCCTGAGAAATAAGATATTCTTCAACCGCCCTATATCTTTCTGAGTTACTAAGGTTTAGTGAGCCCCTTTTGATGTGCTCAACAACTTGAATAAATAGAATTACTTTCCAGATAATCCATTCATCCCCTGGGTAATCCTTCATTCCCAGTAGACTCCTAGAGTCCATGAATTTTACAGGAAGTTTATTCAATGAACTGACCTGACTATTGTTTCTAAAGAAATCTATTGCATCAATAATGTCAAGATTTGAAGTCGACCTATTGAAGTCTAAAACCCGAATTATTCCCCCAGTACGATTCTGAATTTTCCTATAGTTCTTTATAAACTTTTCATACATCAATTGATTTTTTAATCCGGAAGAAATCGAAGTTTCTAGCTTTATAAGCTCTTCTTCAATTTTCTTTTGCTGTGCCTGTCGATCACCTCTCGATTTATCAATGTCATAAAAGATCTCTTGTATCCGAGCAACCTTTTCACTATCATTTTGAACATTAGAAAACGCTAATTGTCTCATATGCTCTACGTGATCTGATAAGGATCTGACCATTTGGATGACTTTTTTTGTCTGCTGAACACGAACAGGCCTCTGATTTAAAAAATCATCTGTAATTTCTTTTTCAATATCATTTTGAAACTTTTGAGTACACTTCAGAAGGGTATCTACGAATAGGTCCTGTCTTATTCGATATTGATATATTATAAAAGCCAAAAAGTATAGGTGTCTTTTAGAAGGCTCTGAAATTGTCAAGAATTTGATATGTTTAGACTTAATAAGCCATAATGCATAGTAGTTAAGCAACTGATCGGATAGATCAATTTTTTCTAAAGAGGTTTCAAATTGCCTGAACAAATCGGCAACAACCTGAAAATCCTTTAAGCTTTCCTTAATCTTACTTGGGGTTATTTCCTGCTCTGGAGTCTTAATAGTTGTCAGTAAGTATGGATTACTAGGTGAGAGCGGTTTAGTAGGATCTTTTGGTAATTCGAGGATAGAGTCAATTTCATCTCTTTGCGATTGGCCCAATACTCTTGACACGCTATCCAAAAGGTCACTCTCTAATTTCCTGAGAGCTTTAGTAATCACATCGGCAAAAACGTGATATGTAGGAATTTCAACGTTTCTTTCGTCAAGAATTTTAAGAAGTGTATGTATTATCTGCTTTGGTTTTAATGCAGTTTTAACTAAACCCTCAACCTCTTGAATAAACTGACCTTTCCAATTAGAGAACAAGGTAATTCCAAGACTTTTTGCGATAATGGATTTCTGCTCCGAATATGTGACTCTATGATAGTTATCAAAAGATGGCAGTTCATATAAACCTAACTTATTGATTACATATCGGACGTCATCTTGATGAAAATCTTTGACTTGATAAAATCTCCCACTTGCCTTAAAGTAGCCTTTTAGTAAAATGAATGCTACGAGAGTCTTTGGCTTCCGAAAATGATTCTGATATTGACGTACTGAGGATATATCAAAAAACGCTTCTCTTTGATCATCATCTAATTCAGGGACTTTGTCAAAGTCACTTTTTTCGTATTCGTTGAGAATATTTAATAGCAAGGCTCGCAATGTCTAAAAATGAATTTACTTAATTTTTATCTCATCTTGTAAATCCTTTACCTTCTTGATTGTGTTTGGTGAACACTTGCACAGCTTCTGAATCTCCCTAGAGGAATATCCTTTGGATAAATACTTTTGAATGTCGGTATGCTTGGAAATAAACTTATCTACCGATTCCCTTGATCCAATCTTTCTTCCAGTGGTAAGTCCTTTAGCTTTACGAGACCTTATCCCTGATTTGATTCTATAACTCATTTGTTCACTTTCAAGCCTGGCCAGGTCAGCCATAATCGTAACAATCAATTTTGTAAATATTTCGCTGGACGAATCTGATTTGTTTATAGTTGTTCCCAGGTTATGTATATATATAGCTACTGATTTTTTTTTAAGTTCTTCAATAAGTCCGAGAACTTCATGAGTATTCCTTCCAAGTCTTGAAACTTCTGAGACCATGATACATTCAATGTTTTTAGAATCAACAAATGCTAATGCCTTCTGAAGAACTGGACGCTCATTGATAGAAACCGAAAATCCAGATATCTTTTCTGAGAAGACCTTAATAATCTCAAAGTCTTTGAGAGACTTCATATCGTTAACCTGTCTTAAGGTTGATTGATCCTTGGTTGAAACTCTTGTGTATAGAATTGCTTTCATGTTATCTTTTAAAGACTAGCTAAAATAGTATCTATTTTTAAAGCTAATGATAAAGGAATTGGTCAAACATCAAAAAAATGATAACATTATTTATTTAATAACATCTAATAAAGAAAATTATATATTATGAATACCAATTAATAAAGTACAAGAATGACAAACTGAGCCTACAATCTCCTTTTAATTTACGATTTTAAAATATATGTTTAGACATATTTTGTCTAAACTTTTAATTAGATTCACTTATTAATATTTAATTAATCAACACTTAAATCCAGAAAGAAATGAGTTTAAAAGAAAAAATTGAAGACCTGAATGAGATGATTTTGTCCGGACAAATGATGGAGGCTTTTGAAAAACACTACCATACCGATGTTTCTATGCAAGAAAATAGTCAACCACCGACAATTGGAAAAGATGCTAACAGGGAACGTGAAATTGAGTCAATGGGAAATATTGAAACATTCCATGGCGCAGAAGTAAAAAGTGTTGCGATTGGAGACGATGTGACTATGGTAGAATGGGAAATGGATGTGACCTATAAAGGAGCGCCTCGGATGACCATGTGCCAAGTAGCTGTCCAAAGGTGGCAGGATGGACAGATAATCCATGAACGATTTTATTATTCTTCTTAATATGAAAGAGCTTTCATATAGATATTCAACTTTTTACTTATAGCATGATTTGAAAACTATCTAAAACCAATAAACGATGAAAATGAAAACCAGATTGATCGCAAGCTTACTTATCCTAGGGCTATTTGCGTGTAACAATTCAAACAAAAATGAGTCTTCTGACTCTAGGGAACAAGTAGCAAATGAAGACACAGTCACCTCAGTTTCTTACGCAATTGACACAACCAGTTTTGTAAACTGGAAGGGTAGCATGATTGGCGTATATGCCCATGAAGGAACTATCGGCTTCAAAGAAGGATCACTCACAATTACAGGTGGCATTGTGTCTGAGGGTGCCTTTATCGTGGACATGTCATCAATGGTCACTACGGATGATGATGCGTTGTATGAAATGGCTCCTCGTGAAAAGTTGATCGGGCACCTTCAGTCTGATGACTTTTTTAGCGTAGAGACTTTTCCAACAGCGAGTTTTACGGTAAAAAGTGCCACAGAAGGTTCAATCACCGGAGATCTGACCATTAAAGGGGTAACAAATGAAGAGACGGTTACGAATGTTTCCATAGATGAAGACGGAGGAAAGCTAAGTGCAAGCGGAAATCTAACTTTTGACCGTCAGATCTATGGGATTTCATATAAAAACACAATGGGAGACATGGTCCTGGCAGATGAAATTGAGCTTCGCATTGAACTTTTAGCTACAAAAAAATAGTATCTAATCATTAGTTAATATGGAAACAAAACAATTATCAAAAAGCAGAAAGTTAACCAGCTGGATCATAGCTGGTTTATTAACATCTCTCTTCCTTTATAGCGCATCGGGCAAATTTATTGCCCCAGAAATGACAGAGATGTTTGAGGCATTTGGGTTATCAAAATGGATTACGATTATTGCCATTGGTGAAATAATTTCTACAATCCTTTTTCTCTTTCCCAAAACCAACATTTTTGGTTCATTCCTCTTGAGTTCATATATGGGAGGTGCCATAGTGGCACACATGAGTATTGGTGATTCTTTTCTAGTGCAATCTGTAGTCCTAATATTGGTTTGGGCTGTGGCTTTTTTGAGGAATCCAGAGCTATTGGCTAGTTTCAAAAATTAACATGAACATTGCAATTTTCGGAGCTACAGGAAGAACTGGCATTCATCTGGTAGATGAAGCCGTTTCTTTAGGCCATCATCCTGTTTGCCTGGTGCGTGACGAATCTTCTTCAAAACTATCTTCGAAGAAGGTGTCCATCATATCCGGGTCACCACTTGAATATGAAGATGTCTTGAAAACCATTGATGGTTGTGAGGCGGTATTTTGTGCGCTAAACATTGCTCGAGTATCTGATAATCCCTGGTCGAAAGTTGTTTCACCTCAGAACCTTTTAGAACAGTCCATGTCCAATATTGTGAGGGTAATGAAAGAGAAAGGGATTAAAAGGATATTGACTGTGTCTGCCTGGGGAGTGGCGGATAGCTATGAAGAAACCAACTGGATGTTTAAACTATTGATCAACAAAACCAATGTAGGCACTGCTTATAGGGGGCATGAGCAACAGGAAAAAATCCTGAAGGAGAGCGACCTGGAGTGGACGTCTGTGAGACCTGTCGGATTAACAAATAGTCTTAAACATAAACCAACACGTGTAAGCATAGATGGTTCAAAAAAACTTCGCATGACAATTGGAAGAAAGGACGTAGCTAAGTTTATGCTGAGTATCTTAAAAGATGAGCAATATTTTAAGAAAGCTCCTAGTATTTCAAACGATTAAGATGAGGGCAGCTCAGAAATTTTGATCTTTTTGAGCTGTCTTCTTTCATTTACTACATAATTGAATAGGACATTAAGCTTATGAATAAATTGGAATTAACCTCCTATAGGCCAGGAGAGAAACCCAAAACCACCCCCACAAACCCTCATACACAGTTAGATCAGCAGCCTGAGGATTTATCCTTTATAGAAGAGTTAAATAAATGGGCCTTTTCCCTCCCATATATCTCTAGGGAACAAAGCAGAATTTCGGTACCCGGAGCTCAAGCTATGTGCTTACCCCATGATAAAAGTTGTCAGCACTGCAATGCGTTTATGGTAGGTACTGAATTTGCGCATTTTCATCCCTATCCGGATTATAGCATGCACCTAAGTCTGCCAGAAAATGACGTAAAAGAAGTCATCTACAAGGGATGGGGTGAAATGCACCCTGTTGTGTACAAGGGTTGGCTTCCACCAAATTTCATTATGCTTTATGCTCCCAGAAACAATGAAGAATTGGAGGTAGCCAAAATCATCCTTACACAATCATATAATTTCGCCCTTGGGAATAATGATTAGTTAGATTAAAAAGACTTATAGTGAGATTAGAAGACGAAATAAAAAGTAGCTTTAGAAACGATTATCACAAGGCTCTTGTCAACCTATACTATACCAATAGTTTAATCGGACAAAAATTTTTTAAGCTAATCAACAAGCATGGGTTAGCCACCCCGCAGTTCAACGTACTCAGAATTCTAAAAGGCCAGTATCCTAAGGCTGCCACTATTGGACTTATAAAAGATAGAATGGTTGATAAAAACTCCGATGCTAGTAGAATTGTGGACAGGCTACACAAAAAAGAGTTAGTAAACCGTACCGAAAGTCAAATTGATCGAAGACAAATGGAAGTAATCATTACCCAAAAGGGTTTGGATTTACTTGAGAAAATGTCTTTTTGCGAGGAAGAGGAAGACGCCATCCTTTCTAATTTGAACAAACAAGAGGTGCAACATTTAAATATGCTACTAGACAAGATCAGGTCATAACACTATTATGGATCGATCCACTTTTTTAAAACTATCAATTATAGGAACTATGGGTGCAACCACATACGGGTTAAAGGGATTTGCAAAGTCGATCCAAGATATGAAACGTACTGATCAAGTGTTACCTGTATTGTTTACATCTCACGGAAACCCAATGGATATACCAATACCAGCTTATGGGAATCCATTCACCTCCTATTTGGGAGATACTGGAAAGCAGATCAGGGAAAAATATAAAGTAAATGCTATTTTGGTCGTCTCCGCTCATTGGTGCACGAATGGTACTTACGTAAATACATCACCATGGCCTGAAACGCTTTATGACTATTATGGTTTCCCTGCAAACTATTATACCGAAAAGTATCCTGCACCGGGAGCACCAGAAATCGCAAAAGTGATAGCTTCCAATATTTCTACTATCAATGAAACTACAGACTGGGGTTTTGATCATGGCAACTGGCCCATGCTGAAGCATCTTTTTCCCAAAGCCGATGTTCCTGTTTTTCAGTTGAGTATTGACTATTACAAGCCACCACAGTATCATTATGACTTGGCATTACAGTTAAAGAAGTATCGAAAAAAGGGAGTGTTAATTATAGGAAGCGGTGCACTGGTGCATAATCTCCAATTGGCGATCGCAAAAATGCAAAGGAGAGACACCAAACTATACGGTTGGGAAATGGAGTTTGACAGTTGGATTAAACAGCGAATTGATGCAAGGGACTTGAAAAGCATCATTAACTATGAAACGAATAAACTGGGTCTGTTAGCAGCTCCGACACCTGATCATTATGTTCCGCTGATCTACTCAATGGCGCTGGCTGATAGTCGGGATGAAATTATACATACTTATTCAGAAATGCTTCCCGGGTTTAGTAACAGGAGCTTCATTATTGAGGCGGTGAATTAAGAATTTTGAAAATAAACTTGATACTTTTCAATCCTTAATAACTATCATAGGAATACTTGAATGTAGGGCCAGTTTCTTTGTCAGACTTTTATGAAATATTCTATCAATAAGATTGTATTTCTTACTTTTTAAAACCAAGAGGTCAATTTTATTTTGAGAAACAAATTTTTGAAGACTTTTATAGATTTCATCCTCTAGCGGTAGCTCAATATAACTTTCCGTATCGGCGTATTTCTCTTGCTTCTCTTTTAAGAACTGTACGGTTTTTATTTTTGCATTTGCAAACCAATCAAAGATTAGATTTTTGCTATCTATTAGGCCCAGTGACAGGGTTGCTTCATTTTGAAGCCATTTAAATTGAAAGCGTATTAATTGTGCAGTCCTAAAGTCAATGTAATTGTACTGCGACAGCAGTACACCATTGTGGTATCCTATTTTATTTATATTTTGACGACTAATTCATGGCCTCCAAGGTCTATGCGAGTCTAATGTACATTAAGATTGAAAGACCTTCATATAATTATGTGATTTATACGTTTACTCACATTACCTATTATGAAAATAGTGAGACTAATTCATTAATAATACCGATTTATGCAGAACATCAGCGAAGCATTTTAGACAACTTTCCTATTTTTTATTAGACGGCTTCATTTACCACAGTAATAGTTTTTCTTCCTTTTTGTGGCATGGTTCTAAAAATATAATCCCATAGTGGTGTACTTACACCGAAAGCCCGATCGTGCTGCTGGTAGTGGTGAATATTATGGTGCTTCCACCAGAAATTGAATCGTTTAGGCATAGGTAGGCCGTGAATCATTGTGTGTATCCACATATATATGGAATACCCGATGACAAAGCCAGGACTAAAGGCTAGTGCTTTACCTCCAAGAAGAAGGTAAAACAAACCTAAAAACAAGGCTGCTATAACTAATGAAGGCAAAGGCGGTAAAACGGTTTTGCTTTTGTCATTAGGATACGCATGGTGGATACCATGAAACATATAATGAAACCCACTATCGTAGCTGGCATCCTTGATTTTATGATATATAAAACGGTGCAGTAGGTATTCAGCCAATGTCCATGAAAGCAACCCTAGTAAAAAGTAGATGGTTATCTGGCTTCTGGCAGCCCCAAACTCAACATGATATAAATAAATTGCCACAACTGATAGAAACAGGTACATACCGAAAATCAGTGCTGGATGGGACCATGTCAGAATATTCAAAAGCCTGCTCCTGAATAACTCTGGAGCTTTTTTATTAGGATAGATGACTGCTTTTTTCATAATATTAATTTATTGATTAGCATTCTGAATACTTCAAAATACCTCGTGCCATGGCCAACAGATATTTGGTTTTGCTTTAAGGAGATTGTCGTCCGCTCTCTAAACCTCTTAGTCTAATTCTGAAAGTTTTTGTTCCATAAGATTTATATGATTTTTCACTATGCTATTGTATTTGTTTTTTGCTGGAACTGTAAGGAATTTCAGGTTTTTCAAGAAAGATATTTGTAAACACAACCACTCTTTATCTGAGTATTTTGATTGAAAAAGCTGTTCCCACTCTTTTCTTAAAGCATTAGCTCTTTTCTCCATATCTAAAGTACCAATGTGGCTTAAATCAGCATCATGAAGGACTTTTTGCATTATAGTTACACATGGTGAAGATAATTTAGTAGAAAGAATCAATGATTTAACAATTTCAATTTCTGACTTAGCTACGCCTCGAATTTCCAGCCACTCTTCCGCAATTTTTGCACTTACTTCTTCATGTTCGTTGTAACTTTTAATATGTCCGGTATCATGAAAATATGCTGCCAATTTCAAAAGAGACAATTCTATTTCTGAAAGGCCGCATATTATACCTAACTCCTCTGATACATTTACAACCTCTTGCGTATGATTCCAATTATGAAAGAGGTATTTACTGCCTAAACTGACTAGTAATTTTTTAGTATATTGTTTTGCTTTTATTATGGTTGACTCTGAGATCATTTGCCATTAGTTCATCTCAATTAGTTTCCAATTCTCTTGAATATTTCTCTTTTTTTTCTGTCAGCCCTAATTTTTCCACGAGCTTATCGGCTATCATATACACAACTGGGACTACAACAAGGCTTAGCAACATTGAGCTAGAAAGGCCACCTATTATTGCCCATCCAAGCCCATTCTTCCATTCTGCACCTGCACCACTTGCAAGGGCTATAGGCAATACCCCAAAAACCAATGCAATGGTAGTCATCAATATTGGCCTCAACCTTGCTTTTGTAGCTTCAATCAGAGCTTCTCTCGTATCAGAACCGCTATCCTTTGCTTGAATTGTGAAATCAACCACCAAAATGGCATTTTTGGCCACCAAACCAATCAGAACAATGATGCCCAGCGCAGAAAAGATATTGAGCGTTTGCTTAGCTAATGCAAGTGCCAAAAGCGCACCTACAATAGCCACAGGAATTGAAAACAATATTACCAAAGGATAAATGTAGTTATCATATAAAGCAACGAGAATAAGATATACAAGAATAATTGAGAATAGAAAGGCAGAACCTAATGCTCCAAATGATTGTGATTGTCTTTTTAAATCACCATCAAAGGAGTAAGATACTCCGGCAGGAAGGTTTTTAGCATTTATAATTTGCTGAAGTTCTTCACCAATTGTACCAGCTGGAACTCCTATTATCTTGGAAGAAAGTTTGACTGAGTTGATACGGTCTTTTCTTTCAAGCCTGGATGGGCCAACCGTATCAGTAACAACTGCAAACTGATCAAGTGTAATAGGCTGGTTACTTTTATTGATGAAAATCAGAGATTCTACATCTCGCACATTTTGTCTATCGAATTCGTTAAGTTTTACATTAATGTCATATTCGTAGTTTCCATCTTTGTAAGCAGCATCAGTATTGCCCGAAAAAGCAACTTGCATGGTTGAGCCAACAGTACCTAAATCTAATCCAAGGCTAGCCATTTTATCCCTATCTATATCTACTTTCACTTCAGGGGTTCCTGCTTTTATGCTTAATTCAAGTTCTGTGGTACCTTCTACCTGCGCCAGGTCATCTTTGATCTCATTGGCCAGCTTCATTAATTGGTCTAGCTCCGGGCCGGCAAAAATTACCTGAATTGGTGCTTCTGACGCTGTGCCTAGTATACTGGTTGGCGATGAAAATACTATAATACCAGGTATATTTTCCTGTAACAAAAGTTTAACTCGTTTTGAAAACACAGTGGCCGAAATATCACGCTGATTATATGGAACCATTTTGACATTAATTTCTGCTTCATTCGGAATAGCCTGTGTTCCCCCAAACCCTTGACTGGTTTGTCCAACTGTTGTGAAAGTACTCACAACCTCCGGCAATTCAGATATTAAATTTTCAGCAATCCTTGCTGTTTGATTGGTTTTTTCTACCGATGAATTTTTAGGAAGTTCTATGCGGATGACAAACTCTCCTCTGTCACCCTGAGAAATAAACTCACCACCGATGAATCCAAAACCAATCAGCATGAACGATCCGACTAATAACGCTCCAGTCACTATGAGTGTTAGTGTCTTATTGTTCATCGATTGGATTAAAACCCTGTTGATCCATCCACCAAAAGCATCAATGATACTTTCAAATTTCTTATTGAAGCGAGCCGAGATGCCTTTTGGATTAAATGTTTCAATTTTTGCAAATCTGGAGGTGAGCAATGGAATAATGGTAAAGGCCACCAAAAGGCTTAGTAGAGTGGCCACTACGATTACCAATGAAAAATTTGTCAATATTGGAGAAATCAGGGATTCCACCAGCATCAGAGGTAGAAAAACCACCACAATCACGAATGTGATAGAAGTAACTGTAAATCCGATTTCCTTAACACCATCAAAAGAAGCTTTAATACGATTTTTGCCCATTTCCATGTGTCTGTATATATTTTCTATTACCACAATGGCATCATCCACCAAAATACCTACCACCAGTGAAAGTGCGAGTAGGGTCATCAAGTTAAGGGTAAAGCCGGCCAGATACATCGCTGTAAAAGTGGCAACAAGGGAGATAGGTACAGCAATCATCACAATAATGGCATTTCTTATGCTGTGTAAAAACAAAAACATTACCAGGGCTACCAGTATTACGGCAATGTATAGGTCATGAATCACACTGTCGGCTGCCTCAAGAGTGAACTCTGATTGATCCTGTGCAATATTAAACTTCAGACCCTCTTCACTATAAATTTCTTCTAGCTCTCTGATTTTAGCTCGTGTGAGTTCACTTACAGTAACTGCGTTCGCATCGGTTTGCTTTGTTAGTAATATTCCTATGGCATTTTCTAAGTTATATCTGGTTACTTTTTCAATTTTTGCCTTGCCATCTACAACTTCTCCAAGATCCTTTAATCTAATTTGCGCTCCATTAGACAAAGTTCCGATTACAAGGTTTCTTATTTCTTCCAGGTTTTGATATTTACCGGAAAGCCTTATGGTTCGCTGTTCTTCATTCGTTTCAATTTTGCCTGTGGGGAAGTCTAGATTGGATATTCCTATCATCTGAACAATCTGCAAAACAGATAGGTTGTAGGCTTTGAGTTTTTCCCTGTCAATATTGACTTTGATTTCTCTTTCTTCTCCTCCTACAAGTTGCACCTGAGCCATCCCATTTATCCTTGAAAGCTCTGGAACGATTCGCTGATCGACCAAATCAAAGAATCCCGATGGATCCAGGTTGCTAGCCGTACTCGCCAAACTAATTATGGGAAGATCATCAATTGAAAACTTGGAGAGTGAAGGTTGTTCTACATCATCCGGTAAATCTGAAATAATCCCGTTTACTTTTCGTTGTGCCTCTTGAAGTGCTAAATCAACATCGGCATCAGTTGTAAGCTCAACAGTTATAATTGAGACAGACTCTAAAGAAGTGGAGCTAATGGACTCTACATTTTCCATGGAGGAAAGTGCATCTTCAATTTTTTCAGATACAGATGTTTTTACTTCACTTGGTGCCGCTCCTGGATAAATGGTAGTGATTGTCACAATAGGCTGAGTGAACTTAGGTAGGAGTTCATAGCCTAGTAGTGAATAAGTTACCAGACCAAGTAAAGTGAGTACAATAAAGACTACTACGGGTGCGGTGGATCTTTTTATTGATATTTCGGTTATTTTCATGGTCTTCTATTCTTTGATTCCAACCTTGGCTCCATCTGTTAAATTGATTTGTCCTGAAGTAATGATTAAATCACCTTCATTAATTCCTGAAACTACTTCTATATAGTTGTCATTTCTTTGGCCAATTTCAATACTCTTTAGTACGGCAATGCTGTCTTTATAAACATAAACCTGTGGATTCTTAATGCTGCCTATTAGCATATTTCGGTTTATGGTAAGTACCTCATTGGTTTGAGGTTCAATAGTTGCGGTTCCAAACATGCCTGATTTTAATTCTTTCGAAGCATTTGAAATTAAAATTTCAACCGGAAAGGTAAGTGCTTCCAGGGCCCTTGTTCCAATCCTGGTGACCGTTCCTTCATACGCTTTATTTTGAAGTGCCTGTACCTCTATTTTGACTGTTTGCCCAAGTGCTACCACCTGAATCTGACTTTCAGGGACGTTGACTATCATTTTCATACGGTCTATATCAACGATATCAAAAAGACCGCCACCTCCCTTAACGTAACCTCCTTTTTCAATATACCTTTTGTCATTGATACCCGAAAAAGGTGCACGTATAAAAGTATTTTCGTATGATTTTTCTGCAGAAACCAAATCGGTTTTGGCTTTTGTATGAGCAAGTTGGATATTGTCCAGATCCTGTTGGCTTATGCCACCGGCAGCATACAAATTTTCAATTCGCTTCTTGTCTTTTTCTATTTTTTCAAAATTGGCCCTTGCTAAATCCAAAGCCGCTTTTATTGTTTTATCATCCAGTCTTGCCAATACTTGGCCTGATTTTACAAGGGCTCCGTCTTCTGCCAATATTGCAGTAACAACTCCGGGTATTTCAGACGAAACAGTTACCTCTTTGTTAGGTATTAAATTTCCATTGACTTGAAAACCCATGTCAATCATCATTTTCTTTAAAGGCACAGCATTTACCGGAATAAAGTCTGGTTTGATCTGCGCCAATTTAACTTCGTCCTTCATTTCATCTTTGTTGTTTTTCAGTACGAAGGCCACCACAGCGGCTATGGTTAGGAATATTATAGAGTTAATTAATATCTTTTTCATGTTTAATTAATAAGATTCTAAGAGTTTACCGGTAGATTTTAATATTTCAGCTTCTGAGATTTTTACTTGCAAAAGAGCAGCCGAGTAGTTAATCTGAGAGGTAGTCAGTGCGGTCTCTGCACTAAGCAGGTCGGTTAAATCAGACAGTCCTTCACTATAGCTTTTTTGGGAAATATCATATACTTTTTGAGCAAGTTCGACACTTGACTTCCTTGTTCGAAGCGTAGACAAACTTTGGTTTAGCTTTTCTTTAGCATTGGCATAGTCAGCGTTATACTGTTCCTTAGTAAATTCAATCGACTCTTCAACAAGTTGTTGTCTTAATTGTGATTGTGCACTTTGTGCTCTAATTCGGAAACCATCAAAAATAGATAATTGTAATCTCAGACCAATTGAAGACACGTCATACCAGTTGGTTGTGACATCAGAATTGGAAAAAAAAGAGTCATTGCTAATTCCATTATAAGCATAATTTGCAAAAAGGCTAAGCTTTGGGAAATAACCTGATTGAAAATTGATTTGCTCCAATTCGTACAATCGTTTTTGAACGGAAAGAAGCTTGAAATCTGTAAGTTCCTCCTGAGAAATTGCAGGTATATTTACTGATTCAATTATTTTATCTTCTTCTTTTACAAGAGGCAAAGCAGTCTCCAAATCCATTCCCATCATTAACTTCAATTGTCTTACTGCATTATACCTTGCCAAGGTCAAATCAGATAGCTGTATTTCAAGATTCATTTTGGAAACATTCAGGCGGTCATGGTCAACTTGTTTGATGAAACCCTGCTCCAATTGCACGGCTGAAATTTCAAGTAGTTTGTTTGTTTGATTTAAATTGTTTTGAAGAACCGCTATGTTCCTATCGAATATGGAGACATTGTAATAGAGTATGACTACCCTATACACAACCTCTTCCTTTGTCTTCTTTACCCTTAAGGCGTATAATTCTTCTGATGATCTTGCTGCCTTCAATGCAGTAAAAACAGATTTATCAAACAATGGCTGTTCTAATGATAGGGCAACTGATGTATTATAGTCAAGTCCTACTTCTATAGTGCTCACTTCACCTGGATTACCCGTTAGTTCGCCAGGTACTACTAAAACAGGAAGTAGCAGGTTATTTATGTAATTGGCGGAAGCCATAACTTGTGGCAAGGCTGTACTACGTACTTCTTTGGTTACTTCATACCCTATTTTTTCTTGTATCATGCTTTTTTTAATCTCCCTATTGTTTTCGAGAGTAAAAGCAACCACATCGTTCAATGTAAAAGTTTCCTGAGCTACTATTGAACACCTGAAAATGGTTACAATAAATAGAGTGAAAATTATTTTGTAAGAAATTTGATTCATAGGTATTATGCTTGGCTAGAGTTTTTAGTTTCCCATTCTGAAAGTATGACCGGTAGTTTTGTCTCAAATAGTTGATATAAATCCCTGATTTTCGTTAGTTGTGAATTGCTTTCCGTGAATTTTTCTGATCTAAGTTCCAGAGCTTTGTCAATTGCCATTCTATAGCCCTTGTATTCTTCAGTAATAGACTTCAATACTTCAATCCAAGTTTCAACGTTAAGGCGGAAGTATCTTTTACGATCTCCGGGGTTTGTGTTGGCCTTAATAAAATTTTTATCTAGTAGTAAGCTAATCCCATTACTCACTGCTGATTTACTAGCATTCAACGATTCCTGTATTTCATAAAAGCTTTTTTCCTCAGTATCAGCTATAAGTAAAAAAGAGAGAATTCTACTAACAATAGGAGAAAACCCTTTTTTCTCCATTAGAGAAGCGGTCTCTTCAATAAATTTCAACTTTGATTCATTCAAATTTTTCATTTCGCTCACAAAGATATACTTCTAGTTTAGAACTAAAAGAATTAAAGTATTTTAGGACTTATGAAAGACATCAAAAAACTTAAAATTCTAGCTACAACTAGAGCATTAATCTTAAATGCTGGTTTTGAGAATGCAAGTTTGGATCGTGTATCGGCGGAATTGGGAATTTCAAAAAAAACAATTTACAAGTACTTTGATTCAAAATCAGAAATACTTACTATCCTTTTTAAGAGGTTTCTTTTTAAAAACAAAAAAGTTTATGAAACAAGATTAAGTCTGCTGGAACCAATACCGCGCCTTATTGAATTGTTCAAAATGTGTGATGTTATTTATTCCCTTGTTGATGACAAGGTTCTTAGATTTATAGGCCTGTATGTTCCGGACGGAAAAGATGAGCTTAAATCATTTGAACTTAATTTTCTTGTTTCATCATTCGAAAAAGCAATTAGTGATGGTATTACATCACAACATTTTAGAAATGAAATTAATGCGCGAATAATGGCTTTAATGGCTTTGGAATTATCTAAAATTCGTTCTAGAACTCTAGAATTAAAAAAAAATGATCAGTCACTATCACATTTGATTGATCATTTTATTGCTGGCCTTTATAAAGTTTAAATATTTGATAAATATTAGAATTATGATCACTAAAAGTCTATGCCGCTGGGCAGCGGATAGAATTAACCATTTGTTTTTACAAACGCTTGTTGAATGAATCTGATTTTTTAATCAAACTGTTGAAACTAAAGACTGATCAGATATTATTTGAAAAGGTTATGTCACTCCTGATATAAAGATTTTGTAAGTATGTGCTGTAATCAAATATATTTCGTTACCATTTAAATAATGTTACTATTAATTAGTATTTATAACATTACATAATCTGGGTTCTTATTCAGAAGTAACTAATTTAGCTAATGATTAAATTGTAACATGAAGTCAATCATATATACGAGAGTGTCATCAAATGATCAGTCAACCCAAAGGCAACTCGATGATATGAAATCAATCAAAGGATTTGATGTTGATAAAGTCTTTTCTGAAAAAATATCAGCTTTTACAAAAACATCTGATGAAAGACCTGGACTCCAACAAGCCGTGTCTTACATAAGGAAGCATTCGATTAAGTGTATTATGATTTCAGAAGTATCACGTTTAGGCAGGAATACAGTTGATGTTTTGAATCTACTTGAACAATTAAAAAAACAGAGTGTAGCCGTATATATTCATAATCTTGGTACCACGATAAATACTAAGGATCAGGCTGGTGAAATTTTTACAAAACTTATAGTAACTATCATGGCTGATTTAGCAAGACTTGAGAGCGAACAATTGAGTTATAGAATTAAATCCGGAATCCGGTCCAGGAAGGCCAAAGGGTTGACTACTGGAAGAAAGATAGGGTCTAAAGAGTCAATAGAAAAATTTCTCGCAAAGCACCAGGATATTCAAAGGTTTCTATCAAAGGGATACTCTTCAAGAGAAATTCAAAAATTGTGTAACTGTTCTCCTAATACCATAAAAAAAGTCAAAGATAATTTAAATCAAATATGAAAATGGACTCTAGTTTTTAAAGGATAGCTTATGAAACAATATTGGGAAGATGATGGGCTTATAGAACATTTCCTTATTGATGAAGAAGACATACTTCTTGCTAAAGGATTTACTCATATAAACAAATTGAGCTTTTTAGTACTACTTAAATTTTTTCAACTGGAAGCTCGATTTCCACGAGATAAGGACGAGATTCCGAATACTGTTCTAAATTATATTGCTAATCAATTAAAGATTGATGAACAGGAATTTAAAAAATACGATTTAGCAGGAAGAACATGTATACGCCATCGAAATATTATTAGAAATTTCTTTTCATTTTCTGAATATTCCACAAAGGTTGATGAAAAAATATATCAGAATTTAAGTGATTTCGGAGAGTGGTATAATGTAGACAAACTTAATATAGAATTTTTAGAAGAGTATAGAAAATTGAAAACAGAGCCTCCCGTTACGAATCAACTTGAACGTCTGATTAAGGCTTATATCAATCGAAAAGAACAGGAGTTATTTAAGTATATTGATGATTCTATACCTGATACTACTAAAGAGCATATCGATTATCTTTTAAAAACGCTGGAAGAAAACGAATATTCTGATAATGGAAAAGAGGTTACTTTGAATGAGTTAAAAAGTGATCCGGGAAGAATTGGTTTGGAAAGTATTTTTAAGGAAATTGATAAACTCGAAATCATTAGAAGTATTGGTGTCCCATCCGAAATCTTTTCATCAGTTAAACAAGACATATTGCAGAAATATAAATTAAGAGTTGCTTCCGAATTAATATCCGAGCTTAGGGCACATCCCAATCACATAAAGTATACGTACCTTTCAATTTTCCTTCATATTCGAAGTCGACAAATTACAGATAACCTTGTCGAATTGTTAATTCAACTAATTCATAAAATATCTAGCAACGCTGAAAATCGAGTTGTAAAAGAATTTGTAAAGGATTTTAAAAAAGTAGGAGGTAAATTTAATATTCTATTAAGAATGGCTGAAAACTCTCTTCAGTTTCCTGATGAAACAATTAGGAATGTAATATATCCTGTTGCCAAAGAGGAAACCTTAAGAGATTTGGTAGCGGAATTAAAAAATAATAATGGAGCCTTTAAAGGGAAAGTATTCAAAGTTATCAAGAACTCTTATTCCAGACACTACAGACGAATGTTGCCGGCTGTCCTAAATGCTTTAGAGTTCAAATCAAATAATCTGCAACATAGACCTGTTATCAAAGCATTACAATTAATAAAGGAAAGCTATGATACCGACATAAACTTTTTCACTATAGATCAAGGTTTGCCTATCGATGGCATAATGACCACTACTCAAAAAAAAGGTCTTTTGAGTGAAGACGAAAACGGTCAGATTGGAATTGATAAAAAAGAATATGAAATTATTGTGTTGCAAGCTTTAAGAGACAAGCTACGTTGTAAGGAAATATGGGTAAAAGGTTCAGATAAATTTAAAAACCCGGAACTAGACTTACCACAGGATTTCGAAAGAAAGAGGAATCATTATTATTCCTCTCTAAATAAACCTAAAGACCCAGATCCGTTCATAGAACAACTCCAGCAAGATTTAAGTGATTCTCTTCGTAACTTTAATAATAAAGTAAATAGTAACCCCGATGTACGAATATCTTCTAAAAATGGTGGAAAAATAATTCTTACCCCATTTGAAAAGCAGGAAGATCCTAAAAATATAGAATTACTCAAACAGGATGTAGCTCAAAGATGGCCAATGATTGATCTTCTTGATATCCTAAAAGAAGTTGATATGCAGATAAATTTCACAGAGCAAATTCATACGATGGCAGACCGTGAAATTATAGATTCATTATCAAGAAGAAAAAGGCTACTATTAGTATTATTTGGCTTAGGCACTAATACCGGACTAAAGCGAATGTCAAACTCAAGTAATGGGGAATTTTCTTATAGCAATCTGAGATATATAAAGAGAAAATATCTCAATAAGGATAACTTGCGCAACGCGAATATTCAAGTTGTCAATCATATTCATAAAATTAGACTTAATAATATCTGGGGAGAGGGTTCTACAAGTTGTGCCTCTGATTCTAAGAAATTCGGTTCATGGGATCAAAACTTAATGACTGAATGGCATATTAGGTATAGAGGAAGGGGAGTAATGATTTACTGGCATGTAGAGAAAAAATCTACTTGTATATATTCTCAATTAAAATCAGTTTCTTCCTCCGAAGTTGCAAACATGATAGAAGGGATATTAAATCATAGTACTGATTTTGAACTTGATAAAAATTATGTTGATACTCATGGGCAAAGTGAAATTGCATTTGCGTTTTCTCATTTGTTAAACTTTTCCTTAATGCCGCGCTTTAAAACAATCAACAAAAAGAAATTATATATTACGAATAACTCAATGAAGTCAGAATTAAAGAATTTGACACCCATCCTGACTAGAACAATCGATTGGGATTTAATAAAATCACAATATGACCAGATGATTAAATATTCAACAGCACTAAAAATATGGATTATTTGCTTTAAGCCATTGCGCCAGGTACCGTGCTTTTATTCGGAAGAATGCCTCATTAGTGTACTTTGAATCTGTGCGGGTTAACCGACCGGGTGTATCCCTCCATTGAAGAATGGGGGTGTTAACCTTTTCCATCGCAACTCCATGAGACTGAAGTCTTAGAAAAAATTCGTAATCCTCAGGAAAATCACCATCGCTAAATGCCCCATATTTAGCTACTATTTCTCTCCTGAACATCATGGAAGGATTGGCAATTGGAAACTCCACAAATTGATTTAGGTAAATCTCCTTTTTGGAAAGGATCGAATTCAGCCAATTCACATAATGGGTGAAGCCTTCATTTTCTGATGAACCGAGGTATTTAACTAATCCGGAAACAACATCTACATCAGCATTCCTCCTGAGGTGTTCATACTGAAGCTCAAGCCGATTTGGAATTGAGATATCGTCCGCATCCATTCTTGCTATAAACTCCCCTCGAGCAACCGCTATTCCTTTGTTGGCCGCATGCACTACCCCATGCATTGGTTCCCTTACTAAAACAACATTTGGGAGATCCTGATATGAATCAGCCACTTCGGATGATTCGTCTGTTGACCCATTGTCGACGAGGATCAGCTCATAATTTGGGTAAGTCTGGGTAAGTATACTTTCGATTGCTTCCTTTAAAAAAGGGGCATTGAAAAAAGGCAGGATAACTGATATCAAAGGGTGATCATCACCCGTTTCCATCGTCTTCTTCTTCTGTGGTTCCTTCTGCACCCACCGGAGGAACTTCCACTTCTTCATCAGGAGCTTCCGTTTCTTCTACTTCCTCCTCGCCTTTCTTCTTTTTCTTAAACAATCCCTTGAAGAATGGTTCTTTCGTTTGAAGGGAATCCGGCACTGAGGCTAACGAATCAGCAGGCACAGGCTTTGGTTTAGGCCGGTTGTCGATGAATTTGTAAGCGTAGTATTTGTTGTAGTACTCCTGCTCTACGTTGAAGTTGTCAGCGGGATCATAGCCATACAGGTATTTTGTCTTCTCTTCAGCCACTACCGTTTCTGTTTTTACAGAATCCATGGAAAGGGAGTCCATCGCAATTGAGAGTGAGTCTTCGCCAAGAGAATCTGAAAAATCGGAAGCCACAAAATCATTGGAAACGGGTTCTGGGGCAAGCACATTCTCCATCGGAGCGGTACGCAACTGGTAGTTGTTGATAGGATACCAGGCCGGCTTCACAATCCCATACTTTGTTTTCTTTTGAACCCTCCAAGGCACCACTTTCTCCCCTGCATATGCGTAGTAATCTGTCTTTGGCTGAGCCACCACACCCAGGGTGTCATTTGCGTTTCCTCCTCTTTGTTTTGCTAAATATTCGGCACGGGTATTCTCGTCTAACTGCCACACATATGAGAAATAGGCGTTACGGGTGGAATCATCCAGAATGTAGGTACTTTGAAACGCCGGGCATATCACTTTATCCTGACAGGAAATTAAGGAGGCATAACACAAAAGGATGATCAGTCTCTTCATAGAGATTGGTTGTGACAAGCAAGTGATTTGGATCAAAAATAGGCGTATTTTATCATATACCTATGAATCAACGTCGAAATTGAACTTTTAGTAGATTTATCTGGACGAAAGATTGCTATACACATGATCATACATAGCATCCACCCACGTCTCATACATTTTGCCTGACGGATGTAGCCCGTCTGATGCTATGAGAGAAGGATCATTTTTTGCCTGTTTAGATCCGGGGGTAATGTTGATAAATTTCACACCTCTGAGTTTTGCGATCTTCTCTGCAATAGCATTGTGCTGGTCTAGCTCCCTTGCAATCTTCTCAGCATCTAGCAGCCTTTTAGAAGCAAATGGAGTGGCACCATAGTCCGGAATGGAAATCACCATCACATTGTACGGATTTCCTCCTGTAAATTGGATAGCCTGATCCAAAATCTCCTTAAACTCTCGCTCATATTGATCAATTGGGTAGCCTCTATATTGATTGTTTACACCTATGAGCACGGTGACAAAATCATAAGTGCCTTCCAGGTCTGCTTTTACGATTCCCGATTTAAGTTCATCAGTTGTCCACCCTGTGGTAGCTACAATTACAGGATCGATCTTAATGGAATCCTTTCTTAGACGCTTGGCTAATTGTACAGGCCAGCGTTCATCTACATTTACTGCTTCTCCAATGGTGTAAGAATCACCCAACGCCAGGTGAATGAACCCTTCTTCTTTCATTGAGTCAGATTTTTGAGTGGCACAGGCTGTGAAAATACAAATGCATAAAATGATTAAGAAACGCATGATAGGGATTTTGTGCAAAATAGGAATTTTTGCTGGCATACTTAGAACCTATGCATCTCAAACTTTTACTCCTTTTCTAAAGCGAACCTAATTGGAATTACTTTTTTTACCCTCACAAGTACGCCTCGCTGCTTCCCGGGAATCCAATCCGGTGCATTTTCAATTACTCGAATTGCCTCCTCATCACAGCCCGCCCCAATTCCTTTAGCCACTTTCACGTTGGTAATTGTACCGTCTTTTTCAATAACAAACTGAATGTAGACTGTACCGCTTATTCCGAGACGAGTGGCAGCAGGTGGATAGCGAAGTTCTCTAGCCAAATAGTTATAAAAGGCTTCCAAACCTCCCTGAGGCTTAGGTTCTTGTTCTACAATGACAAAGATTTCATCCACCTTTTCCTCTTCTTCTACTGGCTCGGTAAACACAATCTCTTCCAGACTTTCATCTGCCGTAATATCAACATCCAGTGTAATTTCAAGCTCTTCCACTATTTCTGTATCCTTAACTTCGGCGATCTTGAAAACTTCCTGTTTTGGAGGTGGCGGAGGTGGCTGATTGCTTATGGGAATTTCGATGATCTCGTTCACATCTGTCTCCAATTGACCCAGGTCTACCAGTTCACCGTCATCATACACCTTCCAGTTTATAGCTACAATTGCCATCAGGATACTCAAAACCATTCCCAGATTGAAAAACATAGGTCTGAGTGCTAAATCATTTTTGGCTTTTATTCTTTTGATTTGAAGGAGCTCCTCATAGGTATCAAACGCTCTATTCTTCTTGTGAATCTTATGATTTGTATGGACAAGCTCATTGATCGCTCCATTGTCCAAGCTTGGCGGGGGCCGGAATTTTTCTTGCGTTTTCATAATATCAGGGTTTACTTGGATTACATAAATAAACCTACTGACTATGAACCACTTACATTATGATGTATGATAATGTTGGAATTGACTTATGTCAAAAAGGGGATGCTATGCTTTATAAAACGTCTCTCAAGTTTTCATTCCTATCAAAAACTGATCTGGCAAACGGGCACAGGGGAACAATGCTAATCCCTTTTCTTCGGGCATCTTCTACGGCTTGCTCCACCATTTTCTTACCAAGTCCGGTACCCCGCATGGAATCATCCACCTCAGTATGATCGATAATGATACGATCGACACCCGCCTTTGAGTAGGTCATCTCAGCAACCCGCTCTCCATCTACCTCCACGAAGTAGGCGCCTTTTGATTCGGTTTCTTCACATTGTATTTCAATGCTCATTACTCAACTGTATTAGTTCTTCTTTCGACTTCTTAGGCAATTTTTCAACAATAAGATTATAACTATCATCAATGAGCTGCCTTATTAAATCATCCGGAACACCCCCATCTGTGTAGACAGAGTTCCACTGGTGCTTGTTCATATGATAGCCCGGACGTATTGAACCATCAAACTTTTCACGAAGTTCGATCGCGTACTCAGGATCACATTTGAGATTGATAAATTCAAAGGATTCAATCCCTGTGAGTGCATACATTTTGCCCATGACTTTAAACACCAGCGTGTCAGGTCCAAAAGGAGTATGCTCAGTAGTGCCGGGTTTAGCCAAACAATAATCACGAAATTCTTCAATGTGCATCTGATAAATCTAATTCAAGAAAATCAATCCCATTTAATTTTAGACTAATCTAAAATTTTATTTTATATAAACTAATATTTAGTTTTGCTTAATAAAATAAGACTGAATGAGGTTAATACTCATACTATTAATACTTCCATCCCTACTTTCAGGTCAAACCATCTCCGGTAAAGTGACAGTAACTGGTGAAGGCTTTCCGGGAGCTACAGTGAGATTGCTAAAAACTGAATTTGGTACTATTACTGACGTGAATGGGCAATTTGAGCTATCAGGTATCCCAAAAGGTAATTATGAGTTAGAGGTGCGTTCAGTAGGTTTCAAAATTCACAAAGAGTCTATTGAGGTTCCATCAAAAAATCCTTTCAATGTTCAATTGAAGGAAAGTACCCTCACCATGGATGAAGTAGTAGTAACCGGCACAATGCAGCCCACCTTCGTCTCTGCCTCTCCAGTAAAGATCGATGTGATTACCTCCAAACATTTGAATACCTACATTCCTGCTGCTGCTACCAGTGTGGTGGAAGGAATTTCGCTAGTCAACGGTGTGCAGGAAGTGGTCGCTTGTGGGGTCTGCTTCACAAACAGTATTTCTATCAATGGGCTTCCTGGCCCTTACACAGCCATTCTGATGGATGGCTCTCCTATTTACGGCAACCTCGCTTCTGTCTATGGGCTCAATGGAATTCCAAGCATGATCATCGATCGGTTTGAGGTCATTAAGGGACCAAGTTCCACCCTATATGGATCAGAAGCGGTAGCTGGCGTGATCAACATCATTACAAAAGATCCGTCGACTCAGCCTCTATTCTCTGCTGATGTGATGGGAACATCACATTACGAGTCCTTTGGTAACTTTTCCCTGGCGCCTAGAATTGGCAAAAGCAACGGATTCATTGGGCTAAACTATGCCTACATCAACGACTTTGATGACCGCAATGGAGATGGGTTTGGTGACAACATCAATCTCGATCGGGTCTCCCTCTTTTCAAAGTGGGACATTTACCGACCCTCAGGAAAGAAATTCTCCATCTCCGGTAAGTATTACTATGAAGATCGAAGAAATGGTGTGGAAGAATTCCTGCAGGATCGAAACTACCGGGAGCTACGGGGAAGTTCTAGCGTCTATGGCGAAAGCATCTACACGCACCGATTCGAAATCTTTGGCACGTATGAACTCCCCGTTTCAGAGCATATCAAAGTTGACTATTCTATTAGCACCCATGATCAGGATAGCTACTATGGAAATGCATATTATCGAGCCGAGCAGCAGATTTTATTCACGAATCTTATCTGGAACAAGTCACTGAATTCGCATGATCTTACATCCGGCATCACCTCAAGGTATCAGACCTATGATGACAATACAATTGCCACTCAACAGAATGGATCAGGACATAGCCAGCAATACATTCCCGGTCTATTTGTACAAGATGAATGGAAAATATCTGAAAGCCTGACCACTCTCACTGGAGCAAGGCTAGACCATTATGAAGATCATGGCGCAATCTTCTCTCCACGTCTTAGCGTGAAATATAAAGCTGGAGAATGGACCACCCTCCGATCCAATTTTGGAACGGGCTTCCGGATAGTAAATCTTTTCACAGAAGATCATGCGTTTGTGACCGGTCAGCGTGAGGTTGTCATCGAAGAAAACCTGCAGCCCGAGGAATCTTATAATCTCTCCCTCAACTTAAATCATGTATACACCATTGGAGCAAGTCAGGGTATGATTGATATTGATGCCTTTTACACACACTTTACCAATAAAATAACACCTGATTACGAAGTAGAAAATGAAATCCGATATGCCAACACAGATGGATTTGCAGTAAGCAAAGGAATCGGCATCAACCTGCAACAGGAAATGACCTTTCCCCTCGCGTTTAATCTTGGATTCAATATTCAGGATGTATCAGAGACTGAAAATGGAGAAACGAGAAGGATAGAATTTGCCCCGAAATGGACAGGCATTTTAACCAGTAACTATCAGCATAAACCCTGGAAAATGACTTTTGCATATACTGCAAGGCTGACCGGACCTATGGCCCTCCCTGAAGTTTATGATCTGGATGAAAATGGAGATCCCCTTCCGAACCCACGACCAACCTCCTCTTCCACTTTTGCCATACATAATCTACAAATTGCCAAAGACTTCACCAATGGACTTTCCCTCTACGGAGGCATCCAAAACCTGTTTGATTATGTGCAGGCCTGGTCACCCTTGACGGGCACCAATGACCCGAATGCCAACCTGGGATTTAGCGATAGCTTTGATACGGCTTACGCTTACTCCCCCATTCACGGAAGGGAGATCTACATCGGATTGAACTGGAGTCTGGCAAGGAATTAAAACCCAATAGCTGCTCCCAATCCAATAAAAGAATCCGGCGAGATATCAGATAGGCCAACTCCGGCAGAAATGTCCACCTGAAAATTATTCTTTACCAGATAAATAATCCCTGCATTGAATCGATGGTCAGAATCACCTTCATAGAAGAAACCATAAGGTTCAGCAAAGGCCGTCCAGCCCGGCAGAAATGAATAACCAATGACAGCAGTATAAAGGGTGATTGTATTATTCTCAGGAAACTGCATCCCCACATTGTATCCCAGCGACCAAAACTCTCCTAGTGTGTTCGAGAAATTCAATCGAACCTCAGGTACAGGTTTCGAAGGTCGGAAAGCCTCATTCCCATTTTCCAATGTCATCTGACCGATGATGCTAGTCTGGGGCATGGCTCCCCTCTCAGTTATCAGGTGAACCTTCGCACCTAGTGTGATGGGTGACAGCCCGCTCAACTTTGTATCAGTAGCATCATTTTTTACCTGCTGGATGTTTTGTGTGATCCGCAGCTCGGCATACTTTAGTAATCCTACCCTTGCATGTAGATTCGCAAATGTGGTAGTAGAAAAATCTCCTGCAGATTCATGAATAAACCCGTATTCAACGATGGCTGTTCCGAGTGGAACCACAGTTGAGGCCGCTGATTGTGTGGGTCTGTCAGTAATGATCGGGTTAGAATCCTGAGCAAAAACTGCTGCCACACTCAAGAAAAGAATGATTACAAATGACTTTCTCATGCGGCTAAAATAGCAAACCGATTACTTAGAGTAATCGGTTTACTTAATTTCGAACGGGTTTGGAATATTCACCTCCTAATATTGAAGATTTCTCCTTCGTCGAAATGACAAAATTGTAAATCAAGCCCTTGAGATGGCTCTCACAATCATCACGATCACTGCTCCCAGAAACATCAGGATAGAGATCTTATTGATCGTGTGCATGGCCTTCAGGTTGAAGCTTTTTGGTCGATTGGGATCTTTTTTTCTGAAGAAATAGGTCAACACCTCTGTGAAGTCAAAGTAATTGACTTTTTCTTTCTTCTCACTCTGCTCTTGATTTTCCATATATCAATTGAAACCACAAACTTAAAGAAAGTGTTTCCTTTTTAATTAATGCAATTGAGTTGCATAAACTATATTTGCTTCATGCAGGAAAACCTTAAACAAATCCTCAAAAATCATAGTCTGAGAATTACTGATTGCCGGCTGGATGTGATGCAGTATTTTCTGGATGAAAAGAATGCGCTCTCCCAGGGAGATTTAGAAAGTAGATTTGATAAATATGATCGTGTAACACTTTATCGAACACTCAATAGCTTTCTTGATTCCGGCATTCTGCACCGAATCCCTAACGAAAGCGGCACTGCAACCTATGGGTTATGTCATGATACCTGCTCTCCTGACCATCATACACACAATCACATTCATTTCAAGTGCAACAACTGTGGGCAGATTGAGTGCCTGGACGACAAGGCTGTGCCTCAGGTGTCTGTACCTACAGGATACAAAATTGATGGTGTCAATCTAATTGTGGATGGCACATGTGCCAGATGCGCCTAATATGAAG
Organism: Ekhidna sp.; assembly: GCF_040223195.1. Lineage (GTDB taxonomy): Bacteria > Bacteroidota > Bacteroidia > Cytophagales > Cyclobacteriaceae > Ekhidna. The sequence goes on from NZ_JAVKDX010000017.1 coordinate 386,068, forward strand.
CTGGGGATATGCTTTTTAGCGCTGATCTTTTTCAGCCTGGGTTTTGCCCAAAATGCCTGTGATCGGGAGATCACAGGCCAGGTGCTGGATATTGACACTAACGAGCCATTGCCCTTTGCCACAGTTAGCATCAAAAACACTCAAATCGGGGCAGTAAGTGATGAATCCGGTCATTTTACCATCAAAAATGTATGTGACGATGAGGTTGATCTGGAGGTACGGTTCCTTGGATACAAAACGGCGATCCATCACCATGATTTTCACCACTCCTCTCCTGTTATCTATATGGCATCAGATGAGACAATGCTGGAAAGTGTGGTTGTGGAAGAAAAACTGAACGCACATGAATTAAAGACACTTGAGCCAAAAAATATTTCCATCAATGCTTCAGATAGAAGCGGATCAACAGCAGCAGATCTACTGGCCAAATCTTCCGGTGTAAGTACCCTTAAAACGGGCCAGAATGTAGTAAAACCGATTGTTCACGGCCTTCATTCCAACAGGGTGTTAATCATCAACAATGGCGTAAGACATGCCTATCAGGCGTGGGGAAATGAGCACGCCCCGGAAATAGACCCCTCTCAGGTTGACCGAATTCAACTGATAAAAGGTGCCTCAACCGTAAGGTATGGACCAAATGCCCTGGGTGGAGTTATTTTGTTTGACGCCCCACAGCCTGCCTATAACCAGCCTATTTCAGGAGGTGTTGGGATGGGCTATCAAACCAATGGCCGATCCATTAGCACTGAGCTAAGTGTGAAGCAGGGATATGAACGACATGCATGGCAGGTAAGTATCAATGGCACCAAACAGGGCGACCTCAAAGCACCGGATTATTTCCTAACGAATACAGGAAAAGAAGAATTTGGGTATTCCCTTTCATCGAAGCACCACTTCTCATGGATTGATGTTGATTTCTATGCCAGCCACTTTCAGCAGGAACTGGGATTGCTGAGGGGATCGATCAATGGAAACCTCACCGACCTGGCCAATGCCATCGGAGCTACCGTGCCCAATGAAACACAGGATCATTTCTCCTATGACATCAATACCCCAAGGCAGGAAACTGTCCACGATCTCTTCAAATTGAAATTCGCCATTTTCGTTGGGGAACAGCAGTTTGATGTGCAATATGCCTATCAGCGAAACGAGCGACGTGAGTTTGACGTGCGAAGAGGTACTAATAATGACAGACCTGCAATAGACCTGCTCCTGAAAACCCACACCCTGGATGTGGACTGGGATCATCCGAGCCGAGGAAATTTTGCTGGTACGTTTGGTTTTCAGGCATTCTATCAGGATAATGACAACATTCCGGGAACGAATACGATTCCTTTTGTACCCAATTACAACAACTCCAGTATTGGGGTGTTTGGCGTGGAATCACTGACCAGAGGAAATACCACCTATGAGGCAGGGATCCGGTATGATTTTTTGAATATGAATGTGAGAGGTCGGGATTCTAGCAATGATATCTATCGGGACAACCGTAACTATCAGAACTTTACTTTCACTGCCGGTCTGATCCACCAGTTCAATGAAAAGCTTTCGATCAGAACAAATATCGGGACGGCCTGGCGCTCGCCGAATATCGGTGAACTTTTCAGTTTTGGAAGGCACCAGATCAGGTATGAGTACGGCATCTGGAGGTACAATTTGCCGCCTGGTGGAATCAGCACTTCTTCCATTTTCACAAAAGCCACTGAAAACGAGCAGGGCATCAAATGGATTTCAACTCTCCATCTTCAAAAAACTACATTCGAGTTGGAGTTTACCCCTTACATCAATCGAATCAATAATTATTTTTTCATCCGTCCATACGGAATCACCAATACCGTGCGTGGTGCATTCCCCTATTTCCTTTATGATCAGACGACTGCCCTTTACTATGGAGCAGACCTGGACATCCGAAAAAAATGGAATGATCAAACGGAAGCTGAGTTGAAAGCTTCCTACGTGTATGCTGAGGACATCCGAAATGATCAACCTTTTATTGGGATTCCTCCTTTCAACATTCAGGTAGAGGTTTCGAGGAGGATGGGAAATTTCACTTTTCTTTTGAATCCCAGTTGGACCGCCAGACAGAATCATGCCCCACCGGTCATTGATGCCGCACAGTTTCTGGATAGTGAAAATGTGACTTTTGATCAGGCTGTAATCTTTGATTTTTTAGCACCACCCGCCTCCTTTTTTCTGCTGAATGCTTCCATTCAATATGACAGGAATGATTTCATAGTCAAGCTAACCGGGGATAACCTCCTTAACACCTCCTACCGCAGGTATACGGATCAGTACCGGTATTTCGCCGATGACCTGGGCACAAACTTCAAAATATTTCTGAGCTATTCATTTTAATACTTACAACATTGTTGCATTTATTAAAACCAAGCTATATAATTGCAATAGTATTGCATAAACTAAACATTTATATGAAGAATCTCAAAACGCATTTTTTAACAGGACTAATTATCTCAGGTGGACTATTATCAAGCTGTGGCGATGATGATGCACCTGCAGCCGAAAATGAAGAAGAAGTGATTGACCTAGTAACCCTTACCTTCACTCCTCAGGGTGGCGGAGCGGCTATAGTAGCTACAGCAACAGACCCGGATGGTGAGGGTGTATTGGATTTTGAAACTACTGATATTGAATTGGAGGTCAATACGACTTACGAGCTTGCCATCACCATTGAAAACACAGAAGAAGGCGAGGATATCACCGGGGAAATCGAAGAAGAAGATGATGAACACATGTTTTTCTTCTCATTCACTACCGACATTTTCAGTGATCCGGCCGGAAATGGAAACAGAGACAATCGTGCGGATGCTGTGAATTATAATGATCAGGATGGTGACGGCAATCCGGTGGGTCTTTCCACTACCTGGACTACTTCAGATGTTGCTTCAAGCAATGGAGATTTCAGGGTGATTCTCAAACACCAGCCAGACATCAAGTCGGCTACTTCCACAGCAGCAGACGGAGAAACGGACATTGATATCACCTGGACCATTAATATCAACGACTAATCTCTTCATAATATTAGGTTAAATATGACTTTGGGTTAGTTGATGTAAATCCACTCTTCGGGGTGGATTTTTTTATGCCATATTCCTGTTATCAAATTTATGCCTGACATTACCACCAGACAGGATATCGAACTGCTCGTAGACAGGTTCTACGAGCAGGTAATCGTGGATGACATCATCGGGGTGTTTTTTACCGAAGTGGTGCGGTTGGACTGGGAAGTACACATTCCTGTCATGTATGATTTCTGGGAGACCATCCTACTGGATCACTTCGTATACAAGGGCAATCCTATGACTAAACACATCCAACTCAACAAACAGAAGAAGCTGGAAGCTCAACACTTTGAGCGATGGCTGGAGCTGTGGGAAAAGACTGTACGCACTCACTTCGATGGGCCAACTGCCGAAGAAGCGATCAATCGAGCTAAGCAGATTGGCAGCCTAATGAAATTCAAGGTGGAGAATGAGGGATGAATAACTCTCACCCCTGTGCCGGGATCTTGCAATAACGGTAGTTCGGGATAAGATAAAAAAAAGCCTTAATCCCCTCCTCGGAGGGGTTTGGGGTGGGTCGGAAGAAATTGTATTTTATAAATTTCGTTCAAAAATGACCGGCTTTATACTAACCCACCTCTTCCTCCTCCAGAGAGGAGATTATTTATGTCATTTTTAAACGAAATTGACAGTTCTTATCCCGAATTCGCGTTACAATAAGAAAAAGATGCCTAAATAAATCCGGCATGCTTTTCACTACTTTTACCGCATGACTGAGATACCTCCCTGCCCCAACTGCAAATCCCCTTACGCCTACCCGACCGACAACCTATTGATGTGCCCGGAATGTGGCCATGAGTGGAACCCGAATGAAACCCCTGCTGAAGATGGCAATGTGGTGAAAGATGCAAACGGAAACGTGCTGCAGGATGGCGACTCAGTGGTGGTGATCAAGGACCTACCCGTAAAAGGCGCACCCAAACCGGTAAAAGCCGGCACTAAAGTGAAAAACATCCGCCTCACAGACGGAGATCACAACATAGACTGCAAGATTGATGGATTTGGGTCGATGGCACTAAAATCGGAGTTTGTGAAGAAGGCTTAAACTGTTTGTACGGTGAATCTTATTTCCACTCTAAAAACCTGTTTTTGTCTAACCATCGCTATCAGTCAATCCATAACAACTTCTGGTCAGGAGCTTCGAATTGATCACGTGATTACTGTAGTGCCAAACCTCGATGAAGCTATTGATGAATATGGAAAAATGGGATTCTCGGTTAAAAAGGGTAGACTACATGATAATGGCCTAACCAACGCACACATCAAATTTCAAAATCAAAGTTCCATTGAGTTGATGTCCATAGTTGGCGAACCAAAAGACGAAATGGCAAGGAATTATCAATCCTTGCTTAACGCTGGGATAAAAGGAGCATACCTTGCTTTATCCGGTTTAAGTCTTGATAGCATTGAAGTGGCATTGATACGCCTTTCGGTCAAGTATGAGATTTCTAAAGATGCTTCATGGACCTATGTGACATTTCCTGATGAATCAGAATATCATCACATCTTTTTCATCATTTACCATAGTGAACATACCAGTCTGGAAAATCTCTTTAAACATCAAAACAAAGTAGATGGCTTTGAAAATATCAAAATAGAAGGATCAAACAAATTAACAGAGCTGTTTGAGGAATTTGGCCTAAAACCAGTTATCACAGAATCTCATTTGTCCTCCACTTTTCCAACCAAAACAGGAAGCATTACCGTGATACCACAAAAAACACAAGATCAACGCTATCAGGTTGTTGAATTGAGCTTTGACGAAGATTTAAAGTTGAAATTATTTTGAACCTTAAACCTCCACTCCTTCCGGTTCTACCCACTTGCCGTGCTCTTTGATCAGCTCGATAAGTTCGTCGAGCGCCTTCTCAAATGGAACACCGCGCTTCACCACTTCCTGTCCTTTGTAAAGGGTGATCTTTCCTTTGCCTGAACCGACATACCCAAAGTCCGCATCGGCCATCTCTCCCGGGCCGTTCACGATACAGCCCATGATTCCGATCTTCACCCCTTTCAGGTGGTCGGTTCGCTTGCGGATCATCGCAGTGGTCTCCTGTAAATCGAAGAGGGTTCGTCCGCACGAAGGGCACGAGATGTACTCCGTTTTTGTGATCCGGGTTCTGGCTGCCTGCAGGATTCCAAAGGCCGTGTTGTTGTATAGTTTCAGCTCGTCTACCGAAGGTGTCTGTCGCAGTGAGAGCATCAGCCCATCTCCGATTCCATCAATCAGCAAAGTGCCGGCATCCGTGGAGGCGTGGATCATCAGCTCATCTTCCGAGAGGGTCGGGTAGTCCTGTTTCAGCACCACCGGCACAGCGATATTTCGGTTCATCAGCTCCACTACGAACCTGCGGATGCTTGCCGTGGCATGTGCCTGCCCGGAATGCAGTATAAGCACCGTATTGGCCGTTTTTTCCAGAAAACCAAAGATTGTTTGGTTGTGATGATCGGTATCTGCTTCTATGAAGTTTAGCTTATCATGAAAATGCTTAACATTTTCTAAATCAGTGATGTAAGGGAATTTATTTACCATATCACTGTAGTTTTCCCAAACGTGGTAATCCATCACCTCTTTTAGTCCGTTTGGCAGCATAAAATCCAGTGGATTGCTCCCCGTGTAGATGAAGTCCGCACCCAGGTCATTCATCCCCCACTTGTCCAGTTCCGGGAGATACGTATGCCCAATCGCTTTCAAATCTTTCATGACTACCCGCTCCACTTTGGAGAAATCAGCAATCACCCGAGGCACGTTTTCATGACCAAAATTGTAGACTTCCTTCGTACTTCTTCTATGATACTCGAACGGATTTATTGCATAGCTTTCTATCGGTTTGATGGGTTGTTGATCTTGCTTTTTCAAAAGACGATCTACCATGATTTGTGCTACCGGCGCTTCCACTTCCGGTGCTTCGGTCAGGGACACTCGCACAGTATCTCCCAGCCCGTCTTCCAGCAATGTCCCGATCCCCACAGCCGATTTGATCCGACCATCTTCCGCCTCTCCTGCCTCGGTCACTCCCAGGTGCAGCGGGTATGGCTCCAATCCTTCTTCGTCCAGCTTGCTCACGAGCAAACGGTACGCCTGCACCATCACCTGCGGGTTGCTGCTCTTCATAGAGATTACCAGGTCTTTATAGTCCATCGCTTCGCAGATTCGGATAAACTCCAGGGCCGACTCTACCATGCCCAGCGGAGTGTCTCCATATCTACTCATGATCCGATCTGAAAGGGAACCATGGTTGGTTCCGATACGCATGGCTGTTCCGTGCTTTTTGCATATCTCTACCAGCGGAGAAAATTTATCTTCGATTCGCTTCAGCTCGCTGGCATATGCCTGGTCTGTATATTCGATCTGCTCAAATTTCTTTTTGTCGGCATAATTGCCGGGATTTACCCGCACCTTCTCTACGATGGTAGCTGCCAGCTCAGCAGCGTTTGGGGTAAAATGAATGTCTGCCACCAACGGCACATTGCAGCCTCGCTTCCGCAGTTCATTCTTGATATTCTCCAGATTTTGTGCCTCTTTAATGCTAGGAGCAGTAATCCTCACATATTCACAACCAGCCTCCACCATGCGAAGGGTCTGCTCTACAGACCCCATCGTATCCATTGTGTCAACAGTGGTCATGGACTGCACCCGGATGGGGTTGTTTCCCCCCAGTGGCACATCTCCAATGAATACTTCTCTGGATTTTCTCCTTGAATATTGGGTAAGGCTATTGCAATATTTCTGAATCATATATCTCCTAGTTGTGGCCTAAGCACGATATCTTCCACCACCGTACGTTCACTCAACCGATAAGTGGCGTGGATGGTTTCGGCAATGTCTTCCGGTTTCATGAATCGTTCCTCTGGCACATCCACCCCGTCCCAACTGGGGGTCTTCACCGCTCCTGCCAAAATAGAAGTCACTCGTATATCAAACTCCTTCAATTCTTCCCTCAATGCCTGTGAGAATCCATACAAGGCAAACTTGGAGATGCTGTAGCTGCCACCATTGGGATAGGCCTTCAGGCTGGCTACCGAGCAGAGATTAAAAATATGCCCACTTCGGTCTTTTTTCATCTGCGGGATTATTCCCCTGGTTACATGGTATGCACTGTACAGGTTGGTATTGATCATTTTTTCCAGCACCCCGTCCTCTTCCTGGTGCACCATGCCCGGGATAAAAACCCCGGTATTATTAATCAGCACCTCTACCGGCTGACCAATCATGCGAACGAAATCAATGAAATCCTTTGCCCCCTCTTTCGTAGAAAGGTCAGCCGCATAGGTATGGATCAACTGATCATACTCATCGTTTATTGTCTTCCGCAATACCGACAGGTCGTGCTCATTTCTGGCACAGGTAGCCACCGGAAAGCCGTCTGCCACAAATCGCTCTACCACAGCCCTGCCAATTCCCTTGGTTCCGCCCGTGATTACCACCAATCTCTCTGAATTATTCATGTGTATTTTTTCTGGTTATACCTTAAGGTGTTATGTTTGACAAAGCTAACAATCTTAGCGCACGCAGCTTCATGAAGAGTTTAGGGAAATTCATCATCTTTATTGGGCAAATTTTTGTCAGAAGAGAGTCATTCCGCACCTATGTTACACGGGTTGTGGATGAAAGTATAAAAGTGGGGTACAACTCCGTCTTTATTGTCGTCATTGTATCGGCGTTTATGGGCGCTGTAACCACTGTTCAAACGGCTTACAACCTTATCTCCCCGCTTATTGCCGATCCGGTGATTGCTCTGGTGGTACGGGACATGACTTTGCTTGAGCTTGCCCCAACCATTACGGCTATTGTTTATGCCGGAAAGGTAGGCTCTAATATAGCCGGGGAACTGGGCACCATGAAAATCACCGAGCAGGTAGATGCGCTGGAGGTGATGGGCATCAATGCTACTTCCTACCTTGTGCTTCCAAAAATCCTTGCCTCTGTTTTGATGTTTCCGGTGTTGGTTATTATGGCGGGCTTTGTGTCCATCTATGGTGGCTATCTCACTGCCCAGATCACAGGGGTGATTTCTGGAAACGATTATATACTGGGCATCCAGATGGATTTCAATTCCTTCCAGGTCACTTTTGCGCTGATCAAGGCGGTGGTGTTTGGATTCCTTGTTGCGGCGATCAGTTCATATAAGGGCTTCTTTACCACCGGAGGTGCGCTGGAAGTTGGCCAGTCAAGCACAAATGCCGTTACGAGCAGCTGTATTGCCATTCTTGCCGCCGATTATTTATTAGCTTACTTACTAGCCCCATTATTGACACCATGATTGAGGTTAAGAACGTATCCAAATCTTTTAGCGGAAACCAGATTCTCTTTGACATCAATGTGATCTTTGAGACGGGTAAGACCAACATGATCATCGGAGCGAGTGGTACCGGAAAGAGTGTGTTGCTCAAGTGCATCGTTGGGTTGATCCAGCCGGAAGAAGGTAAAGTGGAGTTTAATGGAAGGAGCTTTGCCAATGCCACCAAGGAAGTGCAGACGGAGGTGCGAAGGGAAATGGGCATGCTTTTTCAGGGAGGGGCTTTGTTCGACAGCCTTACGGTGGAGCAAAATGTGATGTTTCCACTCAATGTACTCACCAAACAATCTCAGGAAGAAAAGCTCGATCGGGTGAATTTTTGCCTGGAGCGTGTGGGGCTGGAAAATGTGAATAGTAAAATGCCATCGGAGATCTCGGGAGGAATGAAAAAGCGGGTGGGGATTGCGCGTGCCATTGTGACCAAGCCTAACTATCTGTTTTGCGACGAGCCCAACTCAGGGCTTGATCCCCAAACGTCTATCAAAATTGATAACCTGATCAAGGACATTACCGATGAGTATAACATCACCACGGTGGTCGTTTCCCATGACATGAACTCCGTGCTGGAGATTGGGGACAAAGTAAATTTTATGCACCAGGGGCGCATTCTGTGGACCGGATCAAGTGATGAAATCGGAGATTCGGATGTGCAGGAGCTAAACGACTTTGTTTTCGCCGGACGACTGATGAAAATGGTGAAAGGGAAGTAATTAAAAATAAGCCGTTACCTGCACACTTCCGGTATGGATAGCCGGAACATCCTCAGACTTTCGTCCATTGTAGAGCAGTGATAGCTGCATGCTCTTAGATATCTTCTGCTGCCAGTTGAGCTGCCAGGTTTGGTTGGTGCCGGGCTGCAGCGCATCCAGCAGCAAATAGCCCAGGTAAGAAGCCGGATCGCCTTCAAAATCAATCTTCACGATGGAAAACGCTCCTCGCAAAGAGCCCTTCCCCGCCTGATTCCAGGTGAGTTCGGTCATGTACACCTGCGAGGTGGCTGCCTCCGAGCTGGACTCTGTAAATTCATTTCTTCGGGTCTTTCTTTCAAAGCTTCCAATCAGCCGAAGCACATTGGTGGGCTGCCATATCAATTGTGGACGGTACGCATTCGTGATGATCTCAAAATTTCGGGAATCGAGGTAATCCGATTGGTTCAGTAGGTTACCCAGCGTGGTAGTGATTCGAAACGTATATTCTGAACTCAAATCCACCTTGGCATTGGATATCCACTCCGCTTTTTCCCTCGTTTCAAAGCCCTGAACGAGCAGCTGCTTATTGTCTGACGTCTGATACGTGAAGTCACCGGCAAATCCTCTCCCGTTTCTATTGAAAAACAGCGTGTATCGCTTCCCATCCTGTGTCGAAACCAGATCTGTATCATCAAGGCTCACCTGAAATGGATTCAACCGATCGGCGTACGAATCGGAAGTAGTCTTGAAGTTGACATTAAAATTGATGTTGGTAGAAAACTTATAGAGCATGCTCCGCATACCTCCCTGCCCTCTCCAACTCACCGGAAACCGTGCATCGATCGTATGCAGGTAAAAGGTCTGAAAGGAGGTGATGTAATCGTCTGTCGGGGTAAATATCTTCACATAGTTTCGTTCATCCGGATTGATCGCCTCGAAAAATTCATTCAGGTCTTGCACTCCGTCCCCATTGAGATCCCGCCAGGTGTGGGTGCCTTCGCCGGTGCTCACCGGTAGGTAAACAAACTCGCGGCGAAGCTCACGACTGTTTCCCGTAGAGAATGAGAAGTTGGATCGCACGTTGTTCTTCAGCATCGACTGAATCCAGTTGACCCGGCCATTGATCACCTCATCCTGACCCAGGTTCAGGCCAAGCTTGTCCTCCACACGGCGATAATTAAAATCACCGGTTACACTTCCCTTTTCTCCATTTCTGGTGTAGGAAGCGCGCAGGTTTTTCGAAAAGAGGTAATCCTCCAGCTCACCATTCACCGGGAGCCGATCCTGCCGGACCTGGTATCCAATCCGATAGGTCGATTTGGCCGAATCCGTGCTGGCCAGATACATTTCATGGGCACGGTAATTCATCAGCGTACTCACCACACTATCGCCCTGCATCACAGCATTTTCATCTACCTCAAAGATGTAGCCAGGTGCTACCTTCCATTTTCGATAGCTCAGGTCTGACTTTGATCTCACCCATCTGGTCTTGCGTGACTGTTGATCGTTGGAAAGATGAAAGTGAGAAGAGATCAACCGAAAATTGGAAAACTCCTGATTAAAATCCAGTTGCTGTTGCCAGCCATCGATGAAGGAGGCCCTTTTCCGTCGGTTTACAGCAATCTCGAAGCGGTTAAGATCGTCCTTTCTTAATCCTCCATTCAGGAATACAATCAAGTCTTCGGTGTTCTCCGCATTCGAGGGCGTATAATTCCAGTCACGGTCAAAGAGGATCGCACGATAGCGATCTATAAAGGTAAAATCCTCTTCATCATACTCCACGGATATGGCTCCTACCCACTCATAGCCATCGATGAAGGCGGATCGGCCGGAGGTCTGCACGGTTGCAAAATACCCCCGGCTTATGTTGTCATCGTCTTGTACCTGTGAATAAAGGTTTTGATCGGTGTTGGAAAAGGCCACTTCGGTTTTTACAGATTCGAACGATGACAATTTCACCTCCGTACCAACCGTAACCATCTGCCTGCTATTTGGGAGTGGGATGAATGCACCGGGCTGGTAATTCCCCTGTCTGGCTCCTCCCGTCGGGGACACCCACTCATAAATTCTTCCATTGGCAGTTGTTTGCGTGAGGACATAGTCGCCATTTCCCGCCCCCACATCCGAAAAGGTGGGACTAAACAGCTCCGCCTGGGGATCAGTAGAGTAGATAAAAATAGACTGGGGGCTCCCATCCAGATCCACCGTGTCCCTTCGTTCGTAAAGCACCCTGTTTTCCGAGAACTGTACCGAATCAAATCCGGTCACAAAGGCCTGATCAATGCTATCACCAATGTTTCTTAGCTGAGTGAGATCATCTTCACCAAGATTGAATCCGAAGGTGGTGTTGGGGTTATCCCGCTCACGGTAGTAGTTGGTAAAAATCTTCACTTTCTCATTGGAAACCGATTGATAGGCGGAAAGGTTAGAGCGGCTATAAAATTGTTCCGCATATTCAAAATCTACTCGGATGATGGTGAATTGGGTGATGACGATGTGATTATTGAATGTGATCTCCCCCAGGTTATAGTCGATGACATAATCCCTGTCAAATCCCCGCTCCATCAGTTTTCCATCGATGAATACCTTCTCCGAATTGGCCAGCACGATGATAAATCGCTCACCATTTGGCCCCCTGAGCTTATACGGGCCGGACAGTCCATCAACAGCCGGGATCAGGGCGGAGTTGAACTTACCCTTTGAAAGTGCGCCTGAAACCCTGGATTCATGTTTCCACTTGCCAGAGGAGCCCCGGAAGCTGGCCTGAAGCCCTTGCACGTTTTTAAAGTACCGTAGGAAATAGCCGGCATTGGCCGGTTGCTGAAGTACAATATCCCCGGCAGTCACGTCAAACTTGTCGTTGTAGAGCTTAATAAAAACGTTATCAAAGTCCCGAATCTGCTGGGTGTTTCCTTCCGGCTGATAGGGCACATTCTGATCTGTGATCACAGCTGAAATATTGAGGTTTTCGTCAAGCTTACCCTCCATTTGGAGGTTTAGCGTTGAGTTTACAAACAGGCTCTGACGATTACCGAAAGAAACTCCACGTGAAATTGCTCCATACTTCTGCACCCCTCCAAAATCAAAAAGCTCTTCCTTCTCTACAGTAGTGTTCGCGATAGGTACCAGTCGATTATTTCGGGAATCGTCGTAGATGGCCAGGTCTCTGTTCCGCACAGGCTGTGTCAAAAACGATGAGATGACCCTGTAGCAGACTTCCACTTCCAAGGCTTCTGAATTCACCGAGATGGTATTTGTAGAATCATTCCATGAATAAGGAAAACTCGTTTGAATAGAGCCCGGCTCAATGAGCAACGAATCAAGGAGAACTGCCCGATTGGAGGAGATCGTTTTGCACTTCAGATTTTGCGCAGCAGTTGGATTGGGATTAATGATGAGTAGGATCAACCAAAGGCATGGAAATGAAAAACGTAGTGCCTTCCTCCTGCTTTGATTCAAACCATATATTGCCTCCCGCATTTTCAATTCCTTTTTTGGCCAATGCCAGCCCGATACCGCTACCCGTTGATTTAGTACTAAAATAGTTCAGGAATATCTTATCCCTTAATTCCGAAGGCACCCCTTTGCCATTGTCTTTCACAGATAAGATGGCTTTACCGGATCGCTGTTGCAATGTTATCTGAATTTCCGCCTTTTTCTCCTCCACAGACTGGATTGCATTCAGTACAATGTTGTTGAGGATTCTGCGGAAAATATCCTTATCGGCCTCAATTGAAATATCTGTTTCAATGTGAGTGGAAACAGAAACATCCTCCGCACGATAAAGCTCCACTACTTCCTTGGTAAGCTTGCCGAAATCGAAGATGGAATTGTTGGGAGCAGGCATCTCGGCAAAGGCAGAAAAGGACTCTGCAATCTGACTCAGCGTGTCCACCTGAGTGAGCAACGAGCTCAGCGTTTCATACTCTTTCGATTCCGCACTATGCTTCCTAAGCATCTGCTGAATTTTTAGCTGCATTGGTGTCAGCGGATTCTTAATCTCATGCGCCACCTGCCTGGCAATTTCCTTCCAGGCTGTTTCCTTTTGGCTTTTAGCAAGGGCCAGCTTGCTGTCCTCCAGCTTCACCAACATTTGATTGTAATCCTTCACGAGCGACCCGATCTCATCCGAGGACTCATACTCAATAGGCTTGTTGACTTCTTGCAAGGTTACTTGTCTGATCTTTGAAGCAACCATCCGAAGGGGATGCAGGAGGTTGTTTAGCAGCGCATTTCCAAAAGCAATAGCAATGATGAAGATGAAGCCGAATATCGTGATGAGATTACCAAAAACTTCAATCTGCTGCCTCAGCAGGTGGTTTTTGGAATCAAAGAAAGGCATGGCAATGAAGCCGGCCACCTGGTTGTCGATGGTGTTTACCACTGCATAGCACACTTTGTAGTCTAGGCTACCAACGGATTCTTCAGCAATGATGCTTTGATTTTCCTTTACCACCAGCTCCTCAAATACGATTGGGTTTATGAGGTTTCCCTGCAGGTTCAGATTGAAAATCTCGGGTTGGCTGGTGGCCACCAGATAGCCAGATTCATTGTAAAAACTCAAATCGGATTGGATGTAGTTGCTGATTTCTACCAGGCGATATGCGCCCATCTCGCCGTTCACTTCTTCAATATCCGTAGAAAGTATCTCAGAAATGTAGAGTGCCTGCTTCAGATAGCTTCGGTTGATTTCTTCCCTGTAGGAGGTGTTTAGTGTATTTAAAAGCGCGAACCCAGCGATGAGTAAGGGAATCACGAACGCCATCCCCAGGTAAAGTTGGATTTTTCCGGTAAAATTTAGTTTGAGTCGATGCTCAATCATGGAACTGATCACGCTAAATAGCCCGAAAGAGAGCAGCAGGAGGAGGAAAAAGAAGGAGAAGTTGGTGACCCTGGCCCGTGCATCATACTTTTTAGAAATAATGAGTATCGTCCTGCCATCCTTGGTCTTTACTCCAAAATAGTGCCGTCCGTTTTTCTCAATTCCTTTATCATATAATTCCTCTCGTTCAAAGTCTTCGTGCTGTGGCCACTCTCCCTGCCCAAATTTGCTGCGATGAAACAGGATGTCATCCCCAGCAAAAACAGCATAATCAAAGTCATTGGTAGCTGAGAAGTATTTGTTGTCGGTAAGCAAAGCCGGGTATACGCTGGTAGGCACACGTTTCTTGATCTGAAGGATAATCAAACCTACCAGATCACCCACATTCACCTTACAGATGTATTTGAAGTTGGTGCCTTCATCGATGAAGTAGATGTTTTCATAATCCGACTGATTAGCCGGGGTGAGCAGGCTGTATTCTCGTGTAAATCGGGTATTGAGCCTCAGTTTCTGATAATCCTGAAAGACGATCTCCAGATCATACTTATTGAAGTAGGGCGTCAAAAACTCACTTTTGATTCGATCTTCGAGTACCCTCCTGCTTCGTTCGCTTGCCACCAGCGCCAGGTTCTCATCAGCAGACAGCTTCTTCACGGTTTGGTCCAGGTAGTACTCACCCAGCACATCCCGCTTCAGTAGCAGGTAGTTTGCGAATTTCTTCTTGGCATCAAGCTCTGCTCCTTCTTCATACTTGTAAATACAAAAGGCCAGCACCGTGGAAATGCCGAGGCTGACAATGAGGATAAACAAGAGATTGGTATAAGAGAATTCTTTGAAGGATTTGCCCCACCGATATCGGAAGGAAATCAGGAGCATCGAGATATGGACTACACTAAATGTAACTGAGAGCAAATCCAACACTCCCATGATCAATGCTGCTACTAATGAACCTGTAATCGCAGGAAATATGGATCCGCTTCTACGAATGAGTTTGAGGGTGAGGTAGGTAAAATAGAAATACCCGGTGCTGGCCAGCAAAATGCACAGGTAGGCGATAAAGCGAAGCGAACCGAAGTGGATGGACTGGCTTACATCGAGCGACAGTTGAGAGTTGCTGATGATGCTCCACGCAACATGCAAAACGATACCGGAAAGGACAGTGTTGATCGTACTTATGATCGCTACTCCCCGTTTGGACTTCCGCAATTCCTGAATGTACCTGGCTGAGGAAATGATTAGCAAATTCAGCATTACACAGTTGATGAAAAGATCTCCTAGTGTGGGATTTACCACCGAAGAGATGTATTGTATGGGGTCGAAGAAGTCATATCGAAACAGAAGTGGAAAAGCATCAAACTGAAGGCTCAGGTACCTGATGAATAGCAGAACAACAGTCGCCTTCCAGTAAGAACTGAGGCTTACCTGGCTAAAGCGCCAAAACCCTGCAAACAACACCAAAATGATGACCAGTGAAACTACGGTATCCAGCCAGATACTGGGCATCCCTTCCACATCAAAAAACAATAAATCCTTGAAAGAATATCTACCTGAAGTGGTAGAAATAGAGATCACCTCTTCATTGAGAAATACACTTTTTCTGTCATTTAAGTACTGGTTTGTGATGGAGTAGCGCTCGAGCAGCTGATGGCAGGAGATGTAAACGCAGTTATCCTCCGATATTTTTTGAACGAGAAACACGCCCTGCTCATTGGTGATGACCTGCATGGTATCACTCGTCAGGTTGGATACGAAGGGTCGGTTGTCGCTCCACTCCTCCAGCCTGCCCCTGCACACTGTTCGCTTCCTGAATGATTCATTGTCTGAATTGCCTTTCTGCCAGTCAAGAAGATCCTGATGCTGGGCGGTGACAATATCCTCAATGCTTCGGAGCGCACGATTTCTGGACAGGCTTTCCCAATCAATCAGAAAATGATTGACGAGCAAGATGGCCAGGCATCCGATCAGTAGTCCAAAAGAAAGCTTTTGATTCACAGGCTTGAATATACAATAATCAGGCCTTTAAACGGATGTCAGGTTTCCAAATGATGTATAGGAAGATGACTCTGGAGTATCTATAATTCCAGGGGAATAGCAAAGCTGCCACTATCAAAATAGTGATGAGGTACACGTTGATGGATGGGTCACTTTACGTCACTCGGGACACCCGAGCGACTGTTGGCGGGACGCTGGTCAATGTGTTATTCTTAATCCAGCTTCAATACGTTCATTTCTGATTCTGTCATGAATTGATAGGTCAAGATTACTTTTTGTCCCATATGAGCTAGCTCGTATTTCAAAAAGCCTCGTAAACTCAAGTCTTCATCTACATCAGGCCAATGGATACCAATGCCATCATTTTCATAATTCCTGAGTTGATCGGGCGTAGCATTTTTTAGACGCTTAAAATCCGAGATGGGTTGTTGGATAAGCCTTTTATTATTCAACAGAACTACAATCAGATCAAGGTCCTCATCGAACCAGATTGCTTTAATCCGTAATCCCTCCCTAAAAATCAATTGATCTATCGCATCCAGTTCATTGTAGTGATAATCTGGCTCATCTGGCTTGTTTTCCAGTGATTTTAAATATGCTTTTGTGTCTGGACTAATCGAAGGTTTCATGCCATTTTTCAATTAAGTGATCGTAATTCTTAACAACAATTTCGATGGGTAGGTGCTCATTCATGTAGAAGTAAAACCGATAACCGTCTGCTAATAGTATTGTTGGCATGCTTCAAAATTAGTTTATACCAATGGATGGAACATTTCAAATTCCTGTTTTAATCCGTCTAATTCGAAACACTAGAAACTCACCTGATACCCTACACGTGGTGTCAATGGACGCGAATTCAAATCATTATTCTTATAGTTGAAGTCATAGAGTAGGGAAATACTCAAACTTACTTTTGCTGAGATACTAAACCGACGGCCAACACCTGCCAAAGCAGCATATTGCCAATAAGCCGGCACACTTGACTCCTGAAATAGGGATTTGTTTTTTACTAATTGATATTCAGTATACAGGAAAAAGCCCTTCAAAATATCATAGTTTGCGAAGAGGCTGAATCCATGTGCATCGCCGGTCAACGCCGCAGAATCACGATCATTCAATTGCTCTCTAAGTAGAAGACCCATACCTGTTGAAAATGATTTGTTCCATCGGTAGCCAAGTTGAATATTTGAATCTAAAATCACTGGATCAGTGGACTGGATGGTGACATTGCCATTGAGAAAC
>NZ_JAVKDX010000021.1:0-222775 GCF_040223195.1 Ekhidna sp.
TTTTCCTGTCAGGTATTTCCAGTCATCAGGATTGGTATCAGGAGGGAAGGTTCCTGCCCAGATGATCATCTTTTGGAATGGGATTTTGGCATGAGCTGCATACCTGCCCATGGTAGCTGTGCCCTGGGAAAACCCAAAGTAGATCAGTTGTTTATCTGAAATATCCCCGACTTCTTTTAGCACTCCATCTATGTATGAATACTGATTTTCTATTTCAGTTAATCGGTCTTCTTTGGTCATCCAGCTCGCTCCCACACGTCCTCACCTTATCCATTTCTGTCAGATCTAGGGTTCTTATATTTGAACCATTTCGGGTTAAAGAGAAGCCTGTTATAGTATTGGGTTAGTGGGTCAATTTGATAGTATTACTCCAAATCAGAAAAATTACATAAGAGGGGGGAGAAGAAGTAATAATCAAATAAAGCAGGAACACATAAAGTACCCGTGCATATCTCTATTTTAGTATAAAGTTTTAAACAATGAAGACTATAGGAGTTTTTACTTCCGGAGGAGATGCACCTGGTATGAATGCCTGCGTACGGGCTGTGGTGAGATCCGGACTGAGCCTGGGACTAAATATCTATGGCATCCGCTATGGATACAATGGGATCATCAATGGAGACATGGAATTAATGAAATCCTATTCTGTAAGTAATATTCTTCAAAAAGGGGGCACCATCTTAAAATCCGCCCGAAGCGAGGAATTTAGAACGAAGGAAGGCCGAAAGAAAGCCTTCGAGCAGCTCAAAGCCAAAGGAATAGACGGGCTGGTGGCCATTGGCGGGGATGGGACTTTTACTGGTGCCAATATTTTCTATGAAGAATATGGCATCCCGACTGTAGGAGCGCCCGGTACCATTGATAATGACCTCTACGGCTCGGATTATACCATCGGATTTGATACGGCTGTGAATACTGCGCTTGAAGCGATCGATAAAATTCGTGATACGGCCAACTCCCATGATCGGGTGTTCTTTATCGAGGTGATGGGACGGCACTCCGGGCACATCGCCATCCATTGTGGCATTGGTGGGGGTGCCGAATTAGTAATGGTTCCAGAAACCTCCACTACCATTCAGGATGTGATTGATACCCTGAATAAGGGTAGGGACAAAGAAAAAACCTCTGCTATTGTGATTGTGGCTGAAGGGGATGAGCAGGGCAATGCCCATGAGATTGCCAACAAGGTGATGGACAAACTTCCCAAACTGGACATCCGGGTATCTACGCTCGGGCACCTGCAGCGGGGTGGATCACCTACTTCGCTGGACCGGATTTTGGCCTCCCGGCTCGGGCTGGCAGCCGTGGAGGGGCTCGTAGATGGCAAGGCCAATGTGATGGCGGGTATTATAGATGACAAGGTTACTTATACCAGCTTCAAGCTAGCTATAAGCAAAACCAAGCCGATCAATAGCGAACTGATGCGGCTGGTGGAGGTAATGAATCATTGATTTTCAGTAAGGCTGCTACTTTATGGTTAAATTGGCTCTATGAAGCACATTTTACTTTCAGCACCTGTCTTATGCTTGGCATTCCTAGCCATCCTATTTTTACAGTCCGGCCTTGACAAAGTGTTTAACTACAAGGGAAATAAGGAGTGGCTGACCAACCATTTCGCGAAAAGTCCGCTAAAGAGTACCGTGGGATTGCTCATGCCTGTGATCACGCTATTGGAGACAGCCGCCGGGGTGTTTAGCGCATTTGGGATCATTTTTTACCTAATGGATGGGAGCACCCAGATGGGCCTTATTGGGGCTCAGCTTTCCTCGCTTTCTATTTTGGCACTATTCTTTGGCCAGCGAGTGGCACAGAACTATGCCGGTGCAGCTACGCTCACAACCTATTTCATCATTAGCATCATGACGGTGTATCTTTTGTGGAGTTGATATACCTGTAATCCAATCAATAAGCACAACTGGAAGAGCATGCAGCTAATGACGGAAGTTGGGATATTTCAAGAAATACTTCCATTTTTTTGCCCATATATGAGTTTCTGAAACTGTATGAAAACATCAGGGAAACCAGTGAACCTAAATGGGAGGAAATCAAAGTCGAGGTTTCTTACAGGTTGAGAAATTAAAGTAGAAAACAAAAACTGCCTATACCGGAATACGAAGCGGCTTCCTCATATCCCTTGGATTTGTTCTAAAATTAAAAACTGGATATTTCCCATAATCCGGCATTATTGTCGGCTTTTTTTATGCTCACAAAATGATCTTTTGACCTCATGATTTCATAAAAATTGATTTTATATATTGCGATTTCGTGAACTAAAAACCCTAAAAAAGTAAGATGAAGAAAGTAGTATTGATGATGTTTTTGTTGGCTGGATATGGTGTTGCCAGCGCACAGGATGAAATTTCTTATAGTTATGAAGAGCTGGCTAAATATGCAACCGTGATGGTATGGGCTGAGCTTGAAAAAGGCCGAATGACTGATATTTACAATGAATGGATCAACAACGATGAGACCTTGGCGGCAGCTCGTTTCGTGGAGATTAAAAATGCAGGAGTGGACTCAATAAAGCTTGAAGAAATGAAAGTAGCTGATGATGAGATGGTGGCGTTCGAGATGATTCAGACTAATTATGATTCCATGACTTCTTCATTCAAAGAAGTGTACATCGAGAAAATCAAGAGTGATATTGGAGCAGGACTTTATAATTCACTCAAAAAAGAGCTTAGATCAGATAGTGAAGTAAAGGGACGATATAAGGCTATCTATGATGGCTTGCTTAAGGAGCAATCTGCCGAAGATGGTGATGAGAGTGAAGATTAGCAATATCTGATGAATTGGTTATAAGCCTCACTTTTAAGAGGCTTATAAACCCAGTCCTTATCTTAGCCCCATGCAACCCATTTTATTCATTGACCGTGATGGCACCATCATTCAGGAGACAGATGATGAGAAAATTGAAACCATCGAGAAATTGGATTTTCTTCCTGAGGCTCTTTATTACCTGAAAAAAATAAAAGAAGAGACCAACTTCCTATTTGTGATGGTCACCAATCAGGATGGATTGGGTACCGTGGCTTTTCCTGAGCATGAGTTTTGGCCCGTGCAAAATTTCATTATGAGATTGCTGGAAAGTGAGGGAATCCACTTTGATGCCGTGCACATTGACGAGCACTATGAAAGGGACAACCATCCCAATCGCAAACCGGGAACAGGAATGCTCACCAAATACATGAAAGGGGATTATGACTTGGAAAATTCCTATGTAATTGGGGATAGAGCTACAGATGTACAGCTTGCAAGAAATCTTGGATGCAAAGCAATTTATCTTACATCTGCATACTCAGATGCCGAAACACAGGCTGAACTTAAACCAAAAAATTGGAAGGAAATCTATGAGTTTCTAGTTGCTAGAAACTCATAATATTTATAGAATACTTCTACCAGGCATAGTAGCAAGGCCTACCAGCACAAGCAAAATTGAGATCCCGAAAAAGATCGTCTGAAATCTGAATTTCACCTGAGGGTCATTGGATTTCTTGCTAATGGAGCGGCCTATCTGAGCGGCTGCCACAGCCAAAATCATCAATGCAATGTGCTCTACTGACCAATACCTCTCCACAGGATTGCCCATATTATAAGTCACAAAAGGACTGTAGAAAAAGTATAGGATAAGGCCAAGCAATAGCTGTAGATGCATCAGTCCAACATAAGATGGTGCCAGGATTTTATCAAACTTGCTATAAGAAGAGCCTCCAAACCAGCCAATGAATGACTTGATAATGACAACTACGGCTGCCAGTAAAACAAGGTATCTTAAACCTGAGTGAGCATTGAGTAAGAAACTATACATGTGTGATTTTTTGCCAAATATAGTTAACACCCAAAAGACAATCCCATTATGGCATCAGGATATATCCATAAAGTAATAGCCCGGTAGCGATACCATCATATATGCTTCTGAATCGAAACTTAACCGAGTGATCACTTGCCTTCTTGCTAATGAATCTTCCCGCTTGTGTGAGGATGGTTGCTAAAATGATAAGCGCAAAGTGTCCCATGGCTATCAGGCTTTCTTCATAACGATAGGTGGAAGTGAAGAATATCCACCCCTCCAGCAGGGTCTGGGTGTAAAGGGCCAGCAAAAAGCTCACTCCCAATGAACGATCCATAATCCCATATTCCACTCCGGAAAAATTGCCGTAGAGCGAACGAACAGTGAGTACAATCCCCAGCGTTAGTGAGGCATGACTGATTACAAGAATCAGTTTACTTATGGTTATTTCCATTTTTAGATTGGTTATTTCTGCTATCAACAGATTTACCAATCTTTAAAATGTCATGAGCGCGCTCATTAGCTTAATTCCATACCATAAATTTCCGATTCGCATGTTTTCATCTGCTGCATGCTGGTTGTTGTCATGGTTTGCAATGGGGACAATGATGGCTGGTTTCTTTAGCTCGTCTGTGAAAAGATAAAGTGGGAGTGAGCCTCCGAGTGTTGGCAACAAAATCAAGTCATCACCAGCCACTTCTCTTGATCGTGTAATAACATCCTGAATGATTGGCAGGTCCATGGAGGTTCTGGCGGCCGGATACCCTCCAGATCTGGTCACTTTGGCAATTTTCGGATACTTCATTCGTGTCTCATGATCCGGATCTTCCCGAACAATGTGGAATCCTTGACTTCTAATGTGTGCTTCCACCAGATCCTTTTGCTTTTCAGGATCACATCCTTTCACCAGTCGCATCCCAATTGATGCGATGGCGGTAGCGGGCACTACATTCCTGGCAAGCTTCCCCGTATTTCCGCTGCTAAGCCCTTTGATGGTAAGAGATGGTCTCAAAAGCCGCTCATTATATGATTCTCTTCCTTCCGGATCATTGATGCCCAACTCCTTTTTAAGGTCTTCGTCAACTAGCGGTATGTTTGCCAAGGCCTCTTTTTCCAGATCGCTCAGTGGCTCCACATCATCATAAAAGCCTTTGATCACCACATTGCCTTCATCATCCTTCATGCTGGCTATCAATTCCGAAAGTAGCTGTCCGGGCACAGGAGCCCAGTTCCCATAATGTCCGCTGTGAAGGGGCCGATTTGGGCCGTAAGTGGTGATTTCCATTCCTGTGACCCCACGAACGCCAAATACCAATTGAGGTTTTTTTGACTGATGGATAGGCCCGTCACAGAATAACCACAAATCGATTTCATCAACCAAATTGCGATTGTCTGCCAGGTATTGTTGTAGCTGCATCGAGCCTGCTTCTTCCTGCCCTTCGAAAAAAAACACAAGGTTTGATGAGATTTTAAGCTTATTCGCCTTGATCATATCCAGCGCTGATAGGATGGTGATAATTGGTGCTTTGTCATCACCCGCTGACCTGGCATAAATCCGATGTTCTTCATTTATTTCCTCGCTTGAGTTCGGAAAGCCAATTTCTTCTCCACCTTCGTAAAGCGCTTTTGAATAGTACTTAGGATCCCACGGATCATTGGTCCAGTTGGTCTTGTCGGCGGGCTGTCCGTCATAGTGAACGTAGAAGGCAAGCGTGCGCCTGGCACCTTTTACCGGATAGTATCCATAAACAATGGGAGGGGTGCCAATCATTCTCAAAAGCTTGGATTCTATGCCACGTTTTTCCAGTTCAGATTTAATGTAGTCAGCATTTTTGTTGATGCTTGGCAGATCATAGGCCACATTTGGGATTTCAAGCAAGGTTTTGAAGTCCTGAATGATCTGAACGCCATTTTCCTGAATGTACTCATCAGTCAGTTGGTTGATGTCCTGAGCATATGAAAGAGTAGTGGCCAGCAGCACCAGTGAAAGCAGGGTTGAAATTCTCATGAGGTAGTTAAATTTGGGTCGTGGCTAAAATTATTAAAATACCGTCTGTTTATGTGTATGATACCAAGGTAGTGGGTGTCTCAATGACTAATGAAGACGGAATTTCCCGGCAGGATATCATCAAGAGGGAGGTGGAAGAGGAGGATAAACTCTATATTGAACCAGAGCCTGAGAATGAGCATGATCCAAATGCGGTAAGAGTTCTTTCCAGAAACAAAAACCAAATCGGCTACCTCAACAAGGAGATGGCTGAAACGCTTTTGCCAGCCATTCGAAATGAGACAGACATTCGTGTAAAAGCCAGCTGGGTGAGCGGCGAAAGGATGTTGGGTGTAGGATTACGAATTGAGGTAGTGAGCTAATTGCGGAAAATAGCTAAATTGGGAGGCAATCGACATCTACCTAAATGAGCTCAAATTCTAAATTTCCCTTATACATCGCCTTTTTAGTCATTTTATCCATCGTCGGATATCTTATATACAATGCGTTTGGCTTCAATAAATTCCACACTCAAAATGTAAAACTGTTTTGCAATGAGTGGGTGGAAAATATCGGGGTGACGAATACCAGATCGGTTGAAGCACTGAAAAACTACGTTGCTGACAGGGAAAAATTCAACCAAATGGATTCTTTCAAAATCAAAAATTTCTTTGCCGATACCGCTCGTGTGCCAGGCTGCTCAGACGCTATCCTGTTTTCCAAAAGATACAATGGAGCAAGAAGTGTGAAAGTAAAAATGCTGGATAGCGAAGAAGTAATTACGGTACTTAGCCAGCACGTGGAGATCATTGAGGAATAGCCACTAAGAAAACCAAGGCTCACGTATATACTCCTCATTTCTGGCAGCAGCCTCACGATTGTACATTTGATAATGGTATTTATCTACCGTCACACTCCGGTATCCAAATAAGTGAAAGATGTCTTTCGCCATAAACCGGGCAATGCGCTTATTCACCTGCAGGATGGATTTCTTCTCATCTATCCATTTCACGCCTGGCAGAAAAGCAAGCATTCGATCCAGACGATGCTTTCTGGCAAATGCAGATAGCCGGAGGAAAATCCGCTTTATTCTTCGAATTGTAAAAAAGCCATCAGTCCCTTTTGACTGGTACAGCGGCATAAAAATTCTTCCCTTGCCCCGAGATAATATGGGATTGCCGTTGCTATTGGCCAGGTGTTGATTTTTTCTAATGGACTGAAAATTGTAAAATCCCGGCTGCATGCTGAACGCCTCATTTTCCCTGATCTGATACCTGAAATATATCTCATAGGTGTATTTAATGTCACCAGTAGTTTTGGCAAGACGGTCATGACATCTGTGGTAGTCAATCTCACTTTTGTCCATCGCTCCGGTGTAGATCAGGGATAGGTAGATGAAATCAATGCAGTTTTCAATTGAGGCCATTCCGTCATGCTGACCAGCCTCAAAGCCGAAGGCCACATAACCTAGTTCGTTGATATAACTGAGGATGGGTCCATCCAGGTACTCCTCAATCCCCAAAATGGTTGGTAGGGGATATTGTGAGGTGAAGGCCCGGTTTAGCAAGCTGTCGTTTACCGTGAGAAAAGGAAGCGTTTCACTGGAGGTTGTGTGTATGTCAAAAAAGTAAAACGGCCCATCGTCATCTTCCAGAATCTGCTCAATGATTGCATTGATCTCAATCTGCTCTGCCACATCTTCATTTGCAGCATCTTCCTTTGTGGCAGGTAGCCGCAGCATTCGGGATTTCGTCCAAAGCCTATTCAGGTCTTCAGTTGTATACCTTTCGCCCTTCCTGAGCGCATGGAGATTTCCACTTATGGCATAGATATTTCCTCGCAATCTTTCCGGGTTTAGTTGAGATATGACTTTGCACAATGCAAATACCCCGGCAGGTTCATTTCCATGTATGCCTCCCATAAAGATGAGAGTAGGGCCTTTTTCTTTTCCCTTTTTTTCGCCGATCATCCTGCTGACCTCAATTGAAGTGTTTAATGCTTTGCTATACACTTCAACCTTGGTCATACTGGCCGATATCTTTGATAGTGACTATTCCAATGAGCTGACTATTATGTACAACAGGGAGGCAGCCGATTTCATGCTGCTTCATGATTTGTATGGCCTCAGTAATTGGCATATCCTGATCTGCGAGGATTACATCTTTAGTCATGATATCCCCAACACTTAGCATTTCCTCACCGTGGTTCGTTTCCTTGAACCGCTCCATATGGGTCCAGGTCAGCAGTCCGGTGATTTCCCCTGCTTTGTTTTCTACTGGCACGTGATGGATATTTTTCCATTCCATCAGTTGGGTAGCCATTTCGGCCAGGTCATCCTCGAAAACAGTGAAAAGGCGGGTGGTCATAACGTGACCAACGGTACTGGCGAATTCATGTGTGTTGGGGTGCTCTGGAGCCTCTTTCCATTCATGCACAGGCTTCCCTGTCTGCTGAAATTGATACATGGTTTTGGTGAGTGCCAATAGTGCATCATCTTGCCGCATATTTTTTCTCAGCTTTCGGTAATTAGCGATAGACCATTGTGCACCGGTATTTCCTGCAGCTCTTTCGTGAATGATTGAAAGGAGTTTGTTGGAGGTTTCAGGGTCGATTTTCACTTTGTCAAGTCCATGTTTTGCTATGGGCAAGAGTTCACGGGTGACCAGATCCCTTACTGATATTTTTCGATCCCTCCATCTCATCACCGATTCCTTTCCGGTGCGGGCAGCTTTGATAAAGTTGGACTTTACATCCCTGAAATCCATTTCGGACGAGATGTTTTCATACCCCTTTGGCTTGCCCATCATCAACCCCACCCAAAAGGCGAAATTGGCCATCTGGTCGATGATTGTAGGGCCGGCGGGCAAATATCTGTTTTCGATTCGCAGATGTGGTTTTCCCTTGCTGATGCCATAACAAGGCCTGTTCCATCGGTAAATGGTGCCATTGTGGATATTCAGGGCTTCCAGTTTTGGAATTCCTCCTTCTTCGAGTATCTGAAGGGAATCGGTCTCCAACTGACGTGCCAGTAGTACTTTATGCTGAAAAATGTCATTTTTGAAAACATCTGCAGCATTTCCGGTCTCCCATGACTCCCCAAAACTCACCCTTGGGAGCTGATCCTTGAGTGCATAGGAGGAGATGCGTGTATCAATACTCTGCTGAAAAAGTGCGATCCTTGTTTCATTCCACAGCTCGCGTCCCAGCAGGAGGGGAGAATTGGCACAGACACCCAATACCGGCCCGGAGATAGCCTGGGCCCAGTTGTAGCTTTCAACAAAATCATCAGGGTCCAACTGCAAGTGAAGCTGAAAGCTTGTATTGCAAGCCTCCATCAATACCGAGTCATGGGTGATGGATAGCTCGTCTACCCCTTTGATGTGGAGGTGAAAGTCAGTGCCCCTGATTCCTTTCACCATTTCGTTCAGTGCCCAATATCTGGGCTGTGGGGTCATGTACTCAAAGGCCAGCTCAGCTTTGCTGATGGTGGGAAGTATACCAGTTAAAAGGATAAGTGTATCCCTTCGATCAGCCTCCAGTTTGGCCATGGTGAGCAGTTTATTCAATTGGTTTTCAATGATGGAAAAACAATCACCGTTCAGTTCTACTGGGTCCAGGTTTACCTCCATATTGAAGCGGGCAAGCTCGGTGGTAAAGTGAGGGTCATTAATGGCCTGAAGGATTTCTTCAGCATTCTTTTCTGGTCTCCAGTTTTTGGAGATCAGGCAAAATTCCTGCTCAGCCCCAATCCTCCGGATATCTGATTCTATCATCCCTTTTTCAAGCATTAATTCTAATGCCTTTACATCGTTGAGAAGGTGCTGTATAAAATGAGTGCGAAGCGCTCTTTCGGTGGCAGACTTGGCAAGATGATCCCCCATGATGAACATTTTAGGATCATAAAGATTGATGAATCTTACCTGGATGAATATGACCAATGACAGAACTGTCAATGATATGGATCAATATGAAAAATAGGAATATCTAGTCTTCGATGTAAAATTCAAGCGTGGAAACAATCCGTACTTTCTTCATCACTCCCGAATTTGGATCCAGATCCATGATGGAAAAAAGACCCTGATTGGCGGACTTGATTTTCCCAACTTTGGAGCCTGAATCTCGGGCAAATTTCTCTGCTGCTTCGCGTGCATTTTTGGTTGCTTCCTCTATCATCTCAGGCTTGATGTCATTGAGTTTGGTGTAGATATATTGCACGGGTTGCCAGGTGTTTTTAGACCCAATGACAAGACCCTGTCCAATGATGGTGGGGATCTTATACATAGCCTCACTCATTTTATTTAGTTTCGTTGTTCGTAAATTAAAGTCTACCTTGGAGATGTAGCGATCCTGGTTGTAGGCGTTTTGCCCGCCATAGAGTAGTGCCCGATTGTCCTGAATAGTGGGTGCGCCTACGGTGAGTTCGTCTTGAGTAAATTCCAGGTCAGCAAAAAAATCCTCCAGAATTTTCGTTTGGGTTTCCAATGTTTTTTGAAGCTGCCCCAGTTCATTTCCTGAGACAGTAAGCTCCAGTGGCCAGGTGGCTATGTCTGCCTGAACCTCTCTCTCGGCGAGCCCTTTTACCGTCACAGTTCGGTCCAGCTTTTTACCAGCGACATACGTTTGTCCCACAAAGTATCCAGCAAGAATTACTGACACGGAGATTAGAATAGAGGGGAGGAGGCTTTGATTAGACATGGCATTTACGATTTGATGTGAAGCTACAAAAATTCAATTGAAGAACGAGTGATTGTAGTGCGAATTGCATTTCCATTTTGATTACATATAATCTTTGATTTTGGAAAAATTAAATAGAAGTGATCAATTTCAACTTGACATCTAACTAATTGAAAACAAGCTATTTATGAGTAAATTTTATTCTTTGCTAAAATATTTAGTTTTTCATCCCAATGCACTCTTGTAGGCCTCCAAGCACCGCTCTCTGGCTGCCTTGTGATCGACTATAGGTTTAGGGTAATATTGGGTGTCTACCTCTGGCACCCACTTGTTGATGTACTTTCTGTCCTTGTCAAATTTTTCTGTTTGTGAATAGGGATTGAAAATCCTGAAATACGGTTGGGCATCCACGCCTGTGCCTGCCGCCCATTGCCATCCGCCATTGTTGCTGGCCAGCTCATAGTCCAGTAGTTTTTCTGCGAAGTACGCCTCGCCCCATCGCCAGTCAATGAGTAAATGTTTAGTCAGAAAACTTGCCACAATCATCCGTACCCGATTGTGCATGAAGCCTGTTTCGTTAAGCTCCCGCATCCCGGCATCCACGATCGGATATCCGGTTTTTCCTTTCTTCCATTTTTCAAATTCTTCTTCATTATTTCGCCACTTTACTCCATCATATTTTCGATTGAAATTGGTGTCTACTACCTGAGGAAAATGCCATAAAATTGCCTGATAGAAATCTCGCCAAATCAGCTCATTTAAATATTTCTCATTTAGCTGTTTCGCATGGTTTACCAACTCCCGAATGCTGACTGTTCCAAAGCGAAGATGTAGACTCATTCTGCTTGTTCCCCTGACGCCCGGAATGTCTCTGGTTTGGTCGTATTTTGTGACAATCTTTTCATCCAATTCACGGGGTGGAAATTCGATTCCTGCCGGTTCAAAACCTAGTGCCTCGAGTGACGGGATTTCCTTTGGAGTGGTTTGATGCCAATTTTTTTCATCCTCGGATTTGTAAGCACTGAGGTGTCGGCTTTCCAGCGCACTCTTCCATTTTTTGCTGTAAGGGGTATAGACCACATACGGTTCACCATCGTCTTTCAGGATCTCGTCTTTTTCAAAAATGACATGGTCCTTCTTCGCCCGATATTCGATCCCTTTTTCTTTGAGCAAATCGTATACTTGCTTGTCCCGATCCCTAGCATACGGTTCATAGTCTTTGTTGGCCCATACTGCTTTTATGTCATAGTCCTCAGTAAGCTTTTTCCATATTTCTATCGGCTTCCCAATCCGCACATCCAATGTCCCTCCCTGATTTTTAATCTCTTCTTGTAATCTTTCAATCTCCTGATGAATGAATTCGACTCGCGCATCTTTTTTTGGTAGTTCATCAAGGATGTTAGTATCAAAAATGAATATGGGTTGTACCGGATATTCTTCCTGATGTGCGTGATATAAGCTTCGGTTGTCGTTTAGGCGCAGGTCTCTTCGAAACCAGAAAATTGTGACTTGAGGTTTGGACATATTATTCGGACTTAGATTTACTCCCCTCCTTGGATGGAATTAGTTTCTTGGAATGATATCAGATTCCTTGCCATGTTCTTGAAAATGAATCCATGAAAAGGCAATACCAGGTACCAATAGAGTCTACCCCATAGCCCCAATGGCCTGAAGGTAGCTGTTTGGATCAGGCAATATTCATCATCACTTTTTTTGATCCGAAATTCAAGCCAGGCGTCACCAGGTAGTTTCATCTCGGCAAATAATAGCAGTCGCATCTCTTCTTTATTTGCATACAGTACACGCCAAAAGTCCAGCGCATCTCCACCTTTTAAATCTGTGGGACTTCTCCTGCCACGCCTGAGTCCAACTCCACCAACGAGCTTGTCCATTAAGCCTCTGATTTTCCAAAGAAAATTTCCATAATACCACCCCCGGTCTCCACCAATCGCCCAGATATTTTCCATGACCTGACCAGGTGCCCGATCGAATGGGTAACTCCTCTGGTCAATGAAGCATCCATGACGAGGGGCCTCAAGCTGCTGCAAAAAAGAGTAGTTAAAGTCAGGATTGGAAAAGGAGTCCTTCCAACTGGATACCACCTGTTTTTGATTGATGCGAAGGAACGTACGTTCCAGCGATTGCTTATAGCTAAGCTTATCGATAGGAACGATTTTTTCAATGCGATGATCCCGTGCTACCACTTCGTTTTTCATGCTATCCACCAGATTGCGAGCCAGTCGGTAGGAGGTGGAGGTGACCAGATAGAGCCACAGCGAAGATAGCTTGATGGTAAGCACGGGCACGGTGATGATATAGCGTTTGAGTCCGCGTACTTCTGCAAACTGAAGGAGCATTTGCTTATAGGTGAGGATATCCCTTCCACCTATATCAAAGGTTTGATTGAGTGTTTTCTCATTTCCAAGAACCCCTTTTAGATATTCCATCACGTTATAGATGCCGATGGGTTGGCACTTGCTATTGAGCCACTTCGGAGCAATCATGACAGGAAGTTTTTCCACCAAATCCCGAATAATCTCAAAAGATGCCCCCCCTGATCCGATGATGATAGCTGACCTAAGTACAGTTAGCGGGACGTTGGATTCTGCCAATATGGTTTCGACGTTTCTTCGAGAGGATAGGTGAACCGAGAGTTCTTTATCATTGGCAATGCCGCCAAGATAGATGATCTGCCTGGCCGTAGTGGAGTCCATGTAGTTTTTGAAGTTACTGGCGGTTTCCGCTTCCAGTTTTGAAAAGGCCTGGCTATTGGAAGTAAGGGAATGGATGAAATAATAGGCAGCATCGATATCTTTTGGGAGTTGGTCCAGACTTTCCGAATCCAGAAAATCACATGCAATAACCTGCACAGAACGGAGGAATTTTTCATCAAAGTCTTCGTAATCAAAACGTCGATCGTCCCTGACAGGACATACAACTTCATGCCCTGCTTCCACAAGTTCAGGAAGTAGCCTTCGGCCTATGTAACCCGTGGAACCCGTGAGTAGAATTTTCATTATAGTGGGCGTATTGCAGACATTCCTCCATCCAGTCCAATGATCTGACCAGTCATCCAGCCGGAATCATCAGATAGTAGAAAGTTAGCCATTTTTGCCACCTCTTTAGCTGTCCCTACCCTATTAAGTGGGTGACGTTTTCCAGACGTCTCTTTTTTCTCGTCCGAAGAGAGAATCCTACTGGCCAGCGGAGTATCCGTGATGGAAGGTGCAATGCAATTGACACGTATTTTAGGAGCAAGCTCGGCTGCCAATGAGCGGGTGAGTCCCTCGATGGCCCCTTTACTTGCCGCAACGGATGAGTGAAATGGCATGCCCTGCTGCACTGCCACCGTACTGAAGAAGACGATGGATGCAGATTCACTTTTCTTCAGTTGCTTTAGGACAAACTGAAGCGTCTTAACAGCACCTAATACATTCACCTCAAAATCTTGCTGAAAGTCGTGAGACTTCAATCCATGAAAAGGTTTTAGGTTGATGGTGCCCGGGCAATAGGCAATGCCATCGATGGTATCCATCTCTATTTTAGGGTCTTCATTCGCCGTAACATCATATTCGATATAATGAACGTTGCTGAGTGTGCCCAGCTCACCTTTACTTCTTGAGAGAACCGTCACCTGATGTCCAACCTCGGCCAATTGTTTGGTTAATTCGAATCCAATGCCAGAGCTACCTCCGACTACTATGTAATTTTTTGCCATGCAAACTAAACCAATGAGAGGAAGTAAAGTTTGAAGAATTGCTCAATCTAATGTGGATTTAAATTCGTGCTTGGCGAGAAATACAATAACCATAATTTCAATAATGAAATACGCTAAACCGTATAGGGTTAGTTCATCAAAAAATAGGATCATCAATACCAGAGTGATCACGCAATAGAGAAGATTAGCGATCGCAATGGTTCTCAATTTGACTGCTGCATTGGTTGGATTTACCATGAAACATGAAAATGAATAGATCATGAAAAGGGCAGCAATGCCTGCTAAAATGCGCAGGATATGAACTGGAAGCCCTATCATAGGTTGGAATTGAACCAGGACAATACCCAGAAGTACAGCTGATAGCATAGCGCCAATGGCGTCAATCAGGAATAATGTTTTGAAGTTGCTCAATTTTATGCTTTAATAATAAACGAAATAACCAGCAAGATAGCAGAGGTACTGCCAACGCACCTTTATGTTAATACATAATGTCATTCCCAAGTACTACCTGGCATGCTTATTTAACATAAATATTGAATAAATTATCGAACCATTTAAAGGTAAACACTCAGCTATGACAAAGACCATTCGCTCCACGTATCCTCGTGATGTTAGTATTGGTATGCTAATCATTGTTTTCGGGTTGGTATTTTTTCTTGCGGGGCAGCTTTTTGAGAAGAATCAACCAGACAATGGATTCACTGGTTTCTACCTCGGTGAGTTTCTGGTGAGTGTAGCGGTTCTTGTTATGATTTTGATCCTGTGGGAGGAGATTTTGTTTCCTGTGAAAATCAAACCGATGGATGATGGGCTGATCTTTCGAAATCATCGATCTAAGCTGAAGATACAGGCAATCATCTATCTGATCATACCTGTCATTGTGACTTTCCTCTATTTGACCCATGAAGTTAATCTATATCGTTTCTTACCTTTTGCAGCAGTATGTCTGGCACTTCCGGTAATTGGTAAGCTTGTTTCAGGGATAAACAACTATAATGATTTTCTTACGCTTACTGGCAGCTATATCGACTTCAA
The DNA here is from genome assembly GCF_040223195.1 of Ekhidna sp. Classification (GTDB taxonomy): domain Bacteria; phylum Bacteroidota; class Bacteroidia; order Cytophagales; family Cyclobacteriaceae; genus Ekhidna. The sequence continues at coordinate 15,205 of NZ_JAVKDX010000021.1, forward strand.
AGACAATGAGCATGAAGGTAAGATTCCGAAAGCAAGCATTAGCCGGGTGGAGATGATCAAAGAAGAGGGCGAGCTACACCAGCTAAAGGTCGAACTAAAAGATGGAGATCTGGTTGTCATAGAAGTACACCAGATGGAGTTGGAAGTTTTCTTTGAATCTATCGAGGAATACATCAATGAGCACTATAAGAATCTTCTGAAGTAGACTATCGCTCATTCCACCCTTTTCCTTCGAAGATTTTAGTTTTTGCTTTTTCTATCCTGGAAGATCGGGTGGCTGATTGCTTTGCGGATGAAAAGTGAAGGTTCCAGCTCCTTTGTCTCCCTGGAGTTAGCTTTTCGAAGGCATGTTTGAAGGAAGGATCTTCGTCCATTTTTTGAATAAGCTCCTCAGGAAATTCCAGCTCATCTTTTTGTTTGAAATCTACTTTTGCACCAGACTTCTCCAGCTCGATGGCTTCCTGAATGTAGGCTCTGATTAGCTTCTCCTGTTTCTTTACCTGATCGGTTTTCGTGAATCTAAGTTGACGAGCAGCCTGCGAATTTTCACCGGGCGTGACCATCACTTTCCCCGGATCTTTCATTAGCGAACCCTTAAAGAAGGCTAAGCAGCAATAGTCTTTGAATGCGGTAAGAATTAGCACATTCTTGTCATTCAGGGTGTAGGTGGGTTGCTTCCATTTATAATCTTCCTGCAGTTCGGTCTCAAGCAGCATCCTTCTCAGGTGCTCCATTGGTTCCACATAGCTGTGAACTTTGCACTGGGGAGTCTGGTAGAGTTCACATCGGCCACAGCCTTCCGCGAAATAGGTGTCTATTTTTGGGTTCATAGTGTTTATTTCTGATTCATAAATGCAAGCCGAATACCGAGCAGGATCATAATACTGCCGGAAATCTTATTGATCCACTTGGATGTCGATCGTTTTGTCATTAGGTAGTTTCCTGCTACTCCTGAAAAATAGCTTAGGGCGAGTAAGAAGATTAGCGTGGAAAGCGCAAATACAAAACCTAGCGTGACAAATGGCATTGGAGTTGTAGCAGATTCACTTCGGATAAACTGAGGTAAGAAGGCCATGAAGAAGAGTGCCACTTTTGGATTTAGTGTGTTTGTAATCAATCCCCGTGTAAATAGCTTCCTGCCAGATGTTTCTCCTGCCTTACCAAGTTTCAGTTCACTCTTATCGAGTATTGATTTCACTCCCAGATAAATGAGATAACCGGCTCCAATGAGCTTTACTGCTGAGAATGCTACTGCCGAAGTTTTTAGGATTATGGATAACCCCAGAGCTGCAAAAAGAGTGTGAACGAGAATGCCCAGAGTAACCCCAGTCGCTGAAATGTAAGCAGCTCGTTTACCCGTGGAAATTCCCTGGGTCATCACATAAATGGAGTCAGGTCCCGGGGTAATGATGAGTACCCATGAAAGAGTGAGAAATAATCCGAAGTTTTGAATGTCTGTCATATAATTAGTTGATTTTCTAGCTTTAACAACTTGTTATGTAATTTCCTAATATCCCAGAAGCCTATTTCCCCCCGATCTACTTTATCCAGTCAAGGAATTATAATATTAACCAAATTCAAAATATTCCCCACCGTTAATTGGTTGAGGCATGAATAGAACAGCAGCCCGGTATTAAAGCCGGCTATTTTATTTCTTGAATTGCTAACCTTACCGTACTCTCCTCACCAACTTCTGTCCAGGCAAAGTAGAGGGTATTGTTAACCAATTCCATTTGTGGAAAACCACTTCCTCGTGCTTCGGATGTCTCCGATACGGCTCTTTCTGAAGACATGGAACCATTGCGGTTTACCATTCTGTATTTGATGGCTGGCTTGTCTCCTCCGTCCAGCCAACTAACGAAAGCCGAGTCTTCGTTGATCATCACTACATCGACTCTACCCATTGGATTGGTGTCATCGATGATTGTAGATTCCAGAAAATTGTCTGGATTCAAAAAAGCAACTTTCACGGTAGGTCTTCCAAGTGCGCTCGTATACCACGCAACAACAGCGGTCTTTTTGTAAGATGCGATTCTTGGGCCATTGACTGGGCATCCGGCAATGTTCCAGTTGTCATGGGCTACAACTTTGGGTGTGCTCCATGTTCCTTCTGTTTTCGTGACAAATGCCATATCGCGGATTTCATCTTCTGATCGGTCTCGATACACGATCATTGGCGTATCACTAATTATCTGGCCTCCGGTCTGGCAGCAGTCACAAACATGTTCGTCGAGTTCCCCTTCTTCACTTAGATTTCCTTCCATATCCAGCACTGCGGATCGCAAAGTCATGGCTCCACTGGTGTGCCCATGATCACCAGCCCCTGTCTTTCGCCCATCCAGCCAGGCAAGTAAAAAAGTGCCATCATTTTGTGGCAGCATAGTCACAAATCCATGCTCGGTTGGAGTGCCATCGGTATGGGGAATGATTGGGTCAGACCAAGTACTATCTCCGGTAGATTTAAGAACCACATTTACATCATAGGAGTAGGTGCCGGATGAGCTCTTTGCCAAATAGTGGGCACTCATGTTGCCCATGTTATCCACTGCAATCATGGGGTAGTCCGCCCAGTTTACAAACCAATCATTGCCGGAAGCGATCAATTGAGGCTCAGTCCATTCATCACCTTCCAGTGTCGCATAGTAGAAACTTGTCAGGTTGGAATCACCCTGCTCTACCCAGCTGATGTAGAGTTTATTGTCATTGCCTTTGATTAAATGGGGGAGGCTTGCGTTTCCCCTCGCCGGACTGACCATGAATGTTGGGGAGGTGCTGGTTTCTTCAGGTTTCTCCTTTTGTGGTTGGGAGCAAAAAGTTAGTAAAGTAAGGAGGATCAGGTATAGCCATTTCATGGGATCGAAATTACCACATCCTCCAATTCAATCAGGGATAATTCTTCGAGTTTACCGTCCACAAAAGCCTGATCAATTTCCTCCAAAGGCACACTGCCCTTAACTTTTGGTTTAAGATTTCTATAATCCTGAATGATCACACCATTAATCTCTCTTGGATTGTAGGCGACCCTGAAGCGCATCCCTGTGCCTTCATCTTCCTCATTGTAGCTATAGGCCAGGTAGTCCATACTGTAGTCCTCGGTATCAAACCAATAAATGAAAACATCCTCATAATCTTCCCCTCCACCGTCAGCATCGAAGGTGACTTTGATCTTATAATAGTCCTTGCCTTCAAGACTCACTTCTCCCAGGAAGGTTTTATTCACTGCTTCATCATTGAGCCAAAGAGGCAGGAAGGCAAAGTAGATCACAGAGTTTACCGAACTGGTATAGGCGGCCCTTTTTTCTTCGGAAATGTTGGAAATCTCTTCATTGATGTAGCGAAACAGGCCATCATTGCTCAGCACATCTTTCACTTCATTCCCCAGTGTATCTATCTGCGTGCGGGAATAAATGAAGCGGCCATCTTCCATGATATACTTATAGGTGATATTCCGAAAGTTGAAGGATGCCTGCGCATTTCTTAGTTGCTCAGTGCCGGAAAATTCAATCGCTTTGTCCACAATGCTCTGAGCTGTAGGAGTGGGAGCACTGCATGCAGTGATAATACAAAAAACAGCTAATAACTTTTTCATCAACTCCCAAACGTAGAAGAGGTAGGAAAAGGTTTGTCATTCCAGAGTCAATCGGGTAAAAAATTATTGTGCCATTTGCTGGCGTTCCTGAGCTTGCTGCATCATGTCTGAGATAATGCCGTTGAGCTTATTTACCAAGTCTGTGATCCCTTCCTCTTTGTCTTCTTCCAAGAGCTCTACATGATTTAGGAAAAGGGTTATTTGTTTGGAGAGCTCGGTTTTCCATACCACCACTTGGGGTGTTTCCCCGATGGAGCCGTCATTCATTTTGTCGTGATATACCTGGTTAAAATTTTCATGGGCATTGAGCATCTCTTCCAGCAGGTCTGCCACCCCGGCATAGGAGATCTCTGGTGCCAGGGTATTGAGATCATCCACAAGGCTTCTCATGGCCTCACTCTGCGCAATATACCCCAGATTGTAAAGGCTGAATCCCCGCTTCCTCACCACTTCCACCAGCCTTTCCCCGGCTTGCTTGATGGATGGTTCCGTGCGATAGGATGCAGAAAGCACACCGTACTTAAATGCCTGAAAAGCATCGTCGCGGAGCAAATCAGCCTGCTGCACGCGGGAGGCATAAACATTAGACAAGCTCTCGGTGAGTGCTTCGGACAATACGCTGGAAGCTTCTGTGGTTTTCTTTATTCTTTTCTCCAATATTGCTTTGAGGGGGGAGGAGTTTACGGTCTGGATCATTCGCTCGGAGATGACCACAAGTTCTTCGGAGGTTAATAGTGAGTGTGAAAATTGCTTCAGCATGGTTCGTTGGTGTTAATTGTAATTAGGTTCTTGCTACCAAGAAAGCACCTTCTTATTAAATGTGAAATTAAACTTCGACAAGGGTGAAGATTTTGAGGATGGAATAAATTCAAATCAATTTTTTCACTCCCCACACGTTATCTCGTAAGCAATCTCGCTCCCTACAAATTCATTCCACTCTTCCTTGGTCAGGTTTCTGTCTATCATTGCGCAAATGCGGAAAGCAAAATAGGCCGGGTCGATGGGCCAGGTGCGGATATACTCATCGGCACCTCCGGTGATGATCTTGGTACCTGAAGGATCAAAACTCCCGGTAAATACCCAGTCATCATGGTCATCGAGGATGATAGGTAGCTTGCGCGAATCAGTAAGGTCCCAAATGCGGGCTGTGCCGTCCCTGCTGGTGGTCAGCAGCAGGTCGCCTTTCGCGTTGTACTGGATGTCGGTAACGGTGCTTTGATGGCCGGATATGATCCGGATCAATTGCTTATTGGGAATATCCCACAGGATCACATCCCCACGATCCCGACCGATGGCCAATGTGTTTCCATCCGGGCTGATGTCGAGGCATTTAATGGCGAAGCTGCCAAGCTCATACCCAAAGTAGGACTGCTTCCGCCAGTTTTCCATGATGTCTTCGATCGGGCTTTCTTTCACTTCATAGGGCTTTTCCCACGCTTCCAAAACGCCCTGATCTGTGCCGGCATAGATAGTGCCGTCCTGCTCGTCTACCTTGAGCTGATTTACCTTAAGTGCCGTTTTACCCACATTTTCGGCTTGAGCATTGAATCCTTTCAAAATCAAATCCCCTGCCTTAGTTACACTGAGATATCTTCTTTCACCAGGGATAAAGGTGGCAGTCTGCACGGGTTGAGGGTCTTCCAGCACTCCCAGGTCTTCCTGCTGGTTTTTTTCGGTGGGGATCAGGGCAAGTCCTTTCTGATAGAAGATGGCCATAAGTATCTTCCCGTCATTGGACATCTCTATGGACTGGATGATTTTGTCGGATGCATATACAGTTTTCGGGATTTTTTGTGGATCAGACATACTCCACTTGTAGATTTTGCCATCTGTGGAAGAAGAGTAGTAGGAGTCTGGATCTGCCCCGAAGACGACTGACGTCACAGTATTAGAATGAAACCCTACCTGGTTGTAAGCCAGCCCTCGGATGGAATCATAGCCAAGGTATTTGTTGGCTTCATATAGTGCCTGGTACACGTTTAGGTGGGAGACGTAGGGTTCAACATTTCCTTCTTTCCAGAATATGTAGGCTTGTTGTGCTACGAGAGCTTTGAGTTCAGTCAGGTATCCCGGCATCACCAGTGAGCGCTGCGACATGGACATTACCAGCTCCGTGGTGGTAGGGTTGCTGCTGGTTTGGGCTTTCAGGCTTATAAAAGCAGCCAGAAGGAAGGTAAGAATAAGTTGACGCATACCACAAGTTACGAAAAAACCGGATGATATCAGATGCCTTCCAAAATAGAATTGATATTGCTTCTTGGTTAGAGGCAAGGTTAATTATCATCGGCCCTGAGAGTTGGAAGTTTTGCTTGCATTTAAGAAAATGTTACGGTCAAATCAAGAAATGAGAATAGCGTAAAATCACTCCATCTCACATAGTGAGATTGATGAAATTTTCAACTTCTTTTGACCTCAGATAACCAGCGACCATGATTAATACAAAAGTCCCCTCTCACCAGTCTGAGCTTAGGAAAGCTATCAAAAAACTCACGAATGATTTGCATGAATTTAGTGAGGAAAGAGGGGACGCGCTAGCCGACAATGCAGAGTCTGTCGCAGGGTATGTCTGCAAGCTGAACGAGGAAAAACTCAACAGGTCATTTCTTGACTATTGCATAGCGGCCCGTCGGTATGTCAACCTGAAATAGTTGCTAATTGCCATCCTTCTTAGGTTGAAGAGGAACCTGAGGAACGGGCGTACCATGTGATCCATCCTTGCAACACATCGGAAGCTTTTCATAAGAAATGGGATTGCGTGCTAAGGTATCTGCATGATAGCCTACCATGGTAATTCGCTCCCTTAATGTCTGAGCATCTGTTTTGCTTGGGTTATAAACAATGGTCATCACCTTGTCTTCCAGATTGAGTGTAGCTTCTTTTACTCCCTTTTCGAAAGCTAAATCCTTCTCCAAAGTATACTGACACATCTCACAGATGGCAGAGGTTTGTATCTCCACTTTGAAGCCACCATCTACTTCTAATGGCTCTTTTTGGCTAAAGGATTGTATTGATGCTAATAGTAAAATGATTGGCATTAAAGTCCCCTTTCTTAAGCTGAATTTCTCTCTATTGTGATTCATTGTTAATTCTAAATTATTCATTGTCAATTCTTAATCTTATATCTAAATCCTGCATATATCATCCGCCCAGCAATAGGTGCCCAAACCAATGATGCATCAAAATTATCACTGAAAGGATTATCTGAATCAATGATAGGGTCATCCTGGGTGAAACCAAGCAAATTTTCAGACCCTAGGTAGATGTTTCCCCATCTAAACCCCCGGCTTATCTGCGCATTGAGCAAGAAGAAATCAGGGGAGGAGACACCTCGCTGGAATTCTGCCGGCTTATCTGAAGTGTTTGGAAGTCGCTTGGCACCAAACCATTGTAAGGTGGCGTCCGCTTCCCATTTATCAAATCTGGTTGAGTAGGAGGTGTTCAGGAAAAAGCGGTCACGAGCATTAAAGGGTACTTCTCTTAGCTCTCCGTTGATGGTTGCTCTCACGTCATAAAATTTGTATGCTGCTTTTGCACTCAGACGATCTGAAAACTGATAATTCCCTTCCAACTGGAAACTATGTGCATAGGATTTTCCCCTGAGGTTATACACCCTCAACTGACTTGAGTTGGCATCCATGTCATAGATCAGCTGATTTTCAAAAGTGGTATAGAAGTAGTCTGCTATCAGGTTCAGCTTTTTGTCTCCGATTTTTATGGCTGTCACCAGACTACCGCCCATGTTCCATGAAACTTCAGGCTCGGGATTCTCCTCAATGATTAGCTGTCGGGATGAAACCAGAATGTTGCTATTTTCCACGATGGTATTTGGTGTCCTATACCCGCGCCCGATCGCTGCTCTCAGGGTTGTGTTTTCAGAAAACTGAAATCGGGAATGTAGCCTTGGGGTGAAGTATGTTCCGTACAGATTATGGAAATCCGTTCGTGCTCCGGCGAGTAGGGTGAATTTTTCGCCGGGAGAGTAAGTGTACTCGTAATAAAGCCCGGGCACCACTTCCTGACGACTGAATGCCGAATCTGCGTAAATTTCATCAAAGTCATCATAGAGCATGCTCAAACCGGTTTTATATTGGTGAAATGAATTCCCAATAATATTTTGGAAGATGACATTTCCATATAGTGTCTTCTCCGTTCCCTCATAATTGTCCCGACCAAATCCTCCGTCGATATCCAGGTAAGATGCGGAGTAGATGAAACCCCAGCCTTTGTATGGCTTGGAGGGAAACAGTAAGCCGGTCTTTCCAAAGACCTCTATACGTGTGGTATTGTTCATAAATCCGTATTCGGAAGAGGTACGAAAGTCATCTCCGAAATCAAAACCCGATTGGCCTCCCGCTTTTTCATCCCGCATGAAAGTAAAACCTACCTGAGAAACCATTTTTTCTCCCTGATATTTATATCGGTTCATCACGTTGACTTGGCGACCTTTAGGAAGATCCATAAACCCATCGTCATTTTGATCTATCTCATTGTTGAAATAGTTGGAGTGAAAGAGTAGCCCTGTACTCCATCTGTCATTAATTTCTTTGGCATGATTTGCATTTACTTCAAATCGACCAAACGAATTGGCATAGGCGTTTAAATAAAGCTTCTCGCTATTTTCCGGTTTTTTTAGCTCTACGTTGATTTGACCGGTCATGGATTCAAATCCATTCACCACGGTTCCGGCTCCTTTGCCTACATCGATAGACTGCACCCACGTGCCTGGCACATATGATAGGCCATATCTGCCTGACAGTCCGCGCACATTTGGCACATTCTCCCGGTTGATCTGAACGTAGCGTCCATCCAATCCCAGCATACGAATAGTCTTCGCACCGCTCACGGCATCTGTAAAGGAGACATCTACTGATGCATTGGTTTCGAAACTCTCAGAGAGGTTACAGCAGGGGGCTTTGGTGAGCTCAGCTTCCGTAATGACTTCAATATGTTTTGACTCCAGGTTGTCCATGAATGTGCTACTTGCCTGCACTACCACTTCGTCTAGCTCAGCAGCATTTTCCTGAAGCATTATGTGCATCATTTTGGAGAGGTCTGCATCAAGCGTATCGGCAAGAAATCCGGAATAGGATATCGCAAGTTTGCTGTCGCGTGAAGAAAGCTTGAGCGAGAAGTCTCCGTTGACTCCAGTCACTACCCCGTTTTGGGTGCCCAGTTCCATGACTGTAGCGCCGATTAGAGGTTGATGACTTTGATCCGCAACCATGCCGCGTACTGTTTGTGATTCGGCATTAAATACGATCATAATTGATAATATGAATAGAAATGTATGTTTCATTTATAGAGCATTTAAATTTTAAGTCACCCTGAATTTATTTCAGGGTCTTTCGATTTAATAGATGCTGAAACTAGTGCGGACGGCTAGTCTCAGCATGACATCACTCTATATAAGGAAGGACTGAACAAAGATCGGTATGTCCCGGTCGGGGAGTGGGGGCGAATAATGTTGAAAATGAGGTTTGGTTTCTTCTACTGCGAATGCAATATTCTTAAGCAACGAAAAATCAATTGCTGCTACCTGGAATAGTAGGGGTTGTGCGTCAAAGTTGAAGGCAATCGTTGTAATTTCTTCGACCTTCAGCTCCTGGCTGGTATCCTCACAGCATGGCATGGGATCCTGCATGTCGGTTCCGGTGCTGTTTTTTGCGTGCTCAAAAACAGCAATAGACATCAGCCTACCCATGCAATAGTGCTTATTGAGGGTAATCCCTGTCGTGGCTACCAGAAGTGTAATTGCCAGAAGTGTGTTTGCTATGTTTTTAGCTATTCTCACTGTTGCAAAGATACGTATATCAGATACTTATGGTTCATCTATTGGTTCAAATTCAGAGAAAAGCTGTTGAAATTCGTCAATATCTATAGGTTTTACATATTCACACACCTCAGCATACTCTCCCCACATTTTTTTGACCTTTTCATTAGTATGAGCTTGCTCGATAGCTTCCTTTGATTTCCATTCAAAAACTTCAACAATTGAGCCATCAGTCGCTCTCATTACGATTGGTTTTCTTTTGGTCACAAGTTCCTCCGAAAGTAACCGATCATGATGGGTTTTGGTGAGTTCTTCCAATTCACTTTCTTTCCCTAGCTTGGGACGATAACAGGCGATAACGATTCTTCCCATATCTAAATTTACCTCAACCTCAAGCTATTTCCAATCACCGAAACAGAGCTTAAACTCATGGCCAGTGCTGCAAGCATTGGACTGAGTAGTATCCCAAACCACGGAAATAGAATTCCTGCTGCAATTGGTACACCGAGCATGTTATAACCAAACGCGAAGAAGAGATTCTGTTTGATGTTTTTCATTACATCCTCACTGAGTTTTCTGGCTCTCACAATACCATCCAGTTCGCCTTTTACCAGAGTAATGCCTGCACTTTCAATGGCGACATCCGTTCCGGTTCCCATGGCAATGCCGACATTAGCCTGAGCCAGGGCAGGGGCATCATTGATGCCGTCACCAGCCATGGCAACTACTTTTCCTTCCTGCTGCAGCTTTTCTACATAGCTATGTTTGTCTTCGGGCAGCAGCTCAGCTTCGAATCCATCCAGTGATAGTTTCTCTGCAACACCCTGTGCTGTTTTGCGATTATCTCCGGTGAGCATAATCACTTCGATACCTAAATCCTGAAGGGACTTGATGGCCTCTGCAGATGTTGTTTTGATGGCATCAGCAACACTTATGAAACCTTCAATCTTCTCATCTCTGATCAGGATCATGACCGTTTCACCCTGGCTTTGCCTTTTCTCTATGACTTCTTTTTGATCAGGATTGAGTTGAAGGTTAAATACCTCTAAAAGCTTTTCGTTTCCGATCGCAATCTCACTTCCTTCGATTTTACCTTTCACTCCTTTGCCGGTAATGGAGTCAAAATCTTTCACCTCTATCAGTTTTAAATCTTCTTGTTCAGCAGCCTGCACAATAGCCTGAGCGAGCGGGTGTTCACTACTGTTTTCCAGTGATGCTGCCCATTGAAGGATTTCATCTTTTTTACTTGAACCGAAGGGCTCAATATGCTGTAAGGAAGGTTTACCCTCAGTGATGGTGCCAGTCTTATCGACCACCAACGTGGTGACTTTGTGCATCTCCTCCAGTGCCTGGGCATCTTTGATCAGTACGCCCTGTTTGGCGCCTTTTCCGGTTCCAACCATAATAGACATGGGGGTGGCCAATCCCAACGCGCAAGGACAAGCGATGATCAGCACGGTGACCGCACTGGTAAAAGCATAAACCATAGCAGGATCAGGTCCCCATAAAGCCCATACGATGAATGAAATAATAGCGATCGATACGACCGTAGGGACAAAGTAACTGGAGATTTTATCTGCCAGATTTTGAATGGGCGCTTTGGTTCTGCTCGCTTTATTTACCATTTCGATTATCTGAGAGAGGAGGGTATCACTTCCCACTTTAGTCGCTTTCATCAGGAAGCTGTTGGTACCATTGATGGTACCACCGATTACTTCATCACCCGTGTTTTTCTCTACTGGGTTAGGTTCTCCGGTAATCATGGATTCATCAATGGAGCTTTTGCCCTCTGTGATTTCTCCATCAACAGGGATTTTTTCGCCTGGTTTGATTTTTATAATGTCATCGATTTCTACTTCCTCCAGTGGAATTTTTTTCTCATTTCCATCGCGAATGACAATGACTTCCTGTGGGACAAGATTTAGAAGCTCCCGAACGGCGGAGTTAGTTTGACTTCTGGCTTTCAGTTCCAGTACCTGACCCAATAAAATGAGTGTAAGAATCACAGCGGCTGATTCGAAGTAAAGGTGTACGTTTCCATTTTCGGTCTTGAACTGCTCAGGAAACATATCAGGGAACAGAAGTCCAATGATGCTAAATAAATACGCTGCTCCGGCACCCAATGAAATCAATGTCCACATGTTTGGAGACTTATTGATGATGGACTTATAACCTCTCACGAAGAATTCACCGGAGGTATAGAAAATTACTGGTGTGGAAAGGATGAACTGTACCCATGCCCATGATCTTTCACTGAGAATATTTGTAAGAGAGACACCCACCATATCACTCATTGCGATAAAGAAAACCGGCAGGGTAAATACCACTGACCAGATGAACTTCTTACGCATGTTGAGATAGGCTTTCTTTTCGCTGGAGCCTTGCTCATTGGAAACAGACTTAGGTTCCAAATCCATCCCGCATTTCGGACAGCTGCCCGGCTCATCCTGCTCCACTTCAGGGTGCATGGGGCAGGTATAGATGGTCTTCTTAGTACCGCTTACTGATTGCTCCTGTTCGAGATCCATTCCGCATTTTGGACAATCTCCCGGTTCATCATATTTTTTATCTCCTTCACACAGCATCGGGCAGTAATACTTTCCTCCAGTATCATGCTGTTTTTTTGATGCTGCCTGATGGTGATGGTCATGTTTATGATATTCTGAGTGGATGTCATATCGATCACCGTGTGCATGAAGAGTCTCCTTTAATTCATCGATGGATACTTCTTCCTGCATGGTGAGTGAAGCCTTGCCGGCAGCTAAATCCACTGCTGCAGCTTCTACCTTGTCATGTGATAGCAAAGCATCTGCCACATGACTTTTACATCCCTCACATGACATCCCGGAAATAGTATAGGTCTTTTTCATAATTCAATAATATGGATACAAAAATGCAACCTATACTATATGGAAGTGTTACAGAATTTTTGGAAACTGTTATATGATTTTGCCTACTCAAATTTTATCTATCGACTTCCTTTTTGGCTGTCGCTGCTTTTTGAAGGAGGAGGGGGTAAGCCCTGTTTCTTTTTTAAATTGCGCGGATAGGTGAGCAACCGAACTATAATTCATCGTGTGTGCAATTTGGGAGAGTGTCAGTTGATTATAGAATAGTAGTTCTTTTACTCTTTCTATTTTTTGTGAGGTAATGAATTTCTCAATTGTAATGCTTTCAACTGAAGAGAATAGCTTGCTGAGACTGGAGTAATCCTTATGAAGTTTTTCAGATAGGAAGGTGGAGAAATTGACTTTCAGCGGTTGCTCAGTGTGATGAATCTGCTCCACAATCAAACCCTTGATGTTGCTGATAATCGCTGAGGTCTTATCCTCCAGTAGTTCAAAGCCTTTTGATTTCAGCAAAGAAGATAGATTTGTTTTTTGCTCCTTATCCAGTGATTTTTTTAGTTACACTTCTCCGAGAGCCACTTTTTCAAATCCAATATTTGCTTCATCCAGAGATTTCTTCACTGCCTCAATACATCGCGGGCAGACCATATTTTTGATGTGGATCACTACGGACATACTCAGGTTAATCTACAATATAATCATGAGGAATGTTTTCAGACATTGGGCTTATTCCAATAATAATGAGTCATGATAAAGTCCGAAATGATCATAGCCATCCCTTGCGCCGGAAGTAGTAGAGCATTGAGGCGGCCGTGACAATGAGGATGCCCCAAAAGATGCCATAGGAGTACTTAAAGTGTAGCTCCGGAAGATAATCGAAATTGGTCCCATATACACCCGCGATAAACGTAAGCGGAATGAAAACCACGGAGAAGACTGTGAGCACTCGCAGGATGTCGTTAAGCTTATTGGATATCCGGGTCTGGTAGATGTAGAGCTGATCGTTGAGCATGATCTGATACGTTTCGATAGCCTCAGTAGCATGGGCCATATGATCAACCAGGCTCTTGAGGTAAGGCACGGTCTTGTCATCGATGATTTCGGATTCGGATTTCTCCAGTAAGACGGCAAGCTCTCTTACCGGACGGATGGTCTTTCTGAGAAAGTTGATCTCCATCTTGTATTCATAGATGTCATCCAGGATATTGTCGGTCTGGTTTCCACGAAACTTTCGTTCGACTAATTCGATGCGCTCACCAAATCGTTCAATGATGGAGATGTAGTTATCAATGATCACATCCAGAATGGCATAGGTGAGGTAGTCCGTGCCGTTCATCCGTAGCTTGGATTTTGGGCGGCTCATTCGTTCCCGGATGGGATTAAATACATCACCTGCTAGTCCTTCCTGAAAGGTGATAAGGTAATATTTACCCACCACAATGCTCAAATGCTCTGTAAGGATTTTGTCGGTCACCGGATCACAACTTAGCATTTTGACTGTGATGTAAATGTATTCGTCAAACTCCTCAAACTTGGGTCGCTGGCTCACATCCTGGATCTCCTCCAACAGAAGAGGATGAAGCTCAAACAATTCGTAAATGCAGCGGAGCAATTCCTTGTCCTGAAGCCCGTCTATATTGATCCATGAAGTAGTGGATGGATTTTTGAGCGCATGGAGTTTGTCTATGGAACTGAAGTCAATTTGCCTGAAATGGTCCTGCGAGTAGTCAAAAGCCTCCAGGATTACCTCGTTTTTTTGCATGGTGAGTTGGGGATTGTGAGGAAATTTAAGCAATTATCGGCTGGATTTCACCTTCACCACCTGCTGAAAGAAGATATTATTTGGGACGGTGATGATGCCATCTTCATCTTCCAATTTTGTATATATCAGCCCAATATCAATCACTTTTCCGGTTACTTCTTTCTCCAGCAGTGTAATTGTGTCCGTGATTTTAAAAGGATTGATGGTGTAAATGATGATGCCTGCCACTATGTTGCTCAGGATGCTCCATATTGCAAAAAAGCCTATGGCTATTACACCGAGGATACTTCCTAGCGATACCCACAGATTGTTCAGGTTTCCACCCCAAATAATGATGAGGATGGTGATGCAAACAGTGTACAGCGAGAATAGAAGTATTCGCTTAGTAGCAGCCGTTCGGTTGGGGTCGTAGCTAAATTTCTTACCTAAACGATTGATGCTCTTTCGAATTACCCAGCGGGAGATAACAAATCCAAAGACAATAACTAATGTGAGTGCCGCCTGAATGAAGTAGTTTTCATTAATGGCAGCAAGAAACGCCTCTATTTGGTTCATATATCAAATTTAGGGGATAGGAGTCCTACAACCATTTTTTTCGCTTGAAGTAAACCAACATTCCTATGAATATGGCAATCATCACACCCCAGATGACAAAATACCCATTTCTATACTGTAGCTCGGGCATATACTCAAAGTTCATCCCGTAGATGCCGGCGATGAACGTAAGCGGGATAAAGATGGTAGCCACGGTGGTCAGCACCTTCATTGTTTCATTCATCTTCTGGCTCAAGGATGCATAGTAGATATTAGCAAGACTTTCCAGCGAGCGGGCCGTGGAGTCCGCCTCTTCCAGCGCGTTGGCGCAGCTCATGCGCAGATCGTTGATGTATTTGATGTTAGGTTTTTGAAAGAAGGATGTTCGGTTATTCAGAATGTAGTTGATCGATTCCATGAATGGAGTAAGGGATTTTTTGATTAGGTCTGCCCGCTTCTTACTTTTCTCTAGGGCCAAAAGGGTTTTTTGCTGTGGGTTTTTATAGACCTCTTCCTCCAGCTCGGTAATGTCTTCATTGATGTCTTCAATGGTTTCAAAATAATTGTCAAGGATGGCATCCAGCAACTGGATGATCAGGTAGTCGGAGGTTCGTTTTCGTACAAACCCGATCCCTTCCCGGATTTTGTAGCGGATATCATCAAAGTGGTCACTTTCTTTTTCCTGAAATGAGATCACATAGTTTTTTCCCAGCACGAAGGATAGCTGCTCCACGTCCAGTTGATCATCCTCGTCCAGCAGCATCGAGCGGATGTTAAAGAATAGGTAATTGTCAAACTCCTCCACTTTCGGGCGCTGTGTAGTATCCAGCAAATGCCTTACAGAGAGGCGATCCAGATTCATAGTCTCAGCCAGTTTCTGGATCAGTTCTACATCGTGTAGTCCATGGATATTGAGCCAGTGAATGTGCGAATTATTTAGATTCTCCATCACAGAAAAATCTTTTTCATTGGATTCCTCTATATCCTCCCCATTAAAAGAAAACAGTTGAACCTTTACTTCTTCCAGTTTTTTCTCCCCGATAAAAGTGATCTCCGCCTTTCCCTTGGATTGCGACTTCAGATCCGCATACATATTTCGTGGAGTAAGGGTGAGATCGCTCAAAGTTTTTAATCCTTTGAAAAGCAGCTTGTCCGGTCGGGCCAGGTCCATGGGATTGATTTTTTTAAGATTCTTTCTCATACCTACAAATTACTGGATGGATGCGTAAAAAAGAAAACAGAACGTAGACGCAAGGAAAGCATGCTTGCGTTGAAACATTGAATATGGATGTAATGTTAAAGTAAGCGTATATGAGTGAAAGGGAAATAGTACAGGAGCGGTTGCTGGAAAAGCAGCGAATGATCAATGCCGGCAAGCATATGACCAAACTTTTCATCGTCACCAGCTCGCTCATATTCGTGACATTGCTGGTGGTGTGGCTTCTTCAAAATCTTCCGGAGCTTGTGATCCCTACCATCTATGAGGTGGGCACTTGGTTTATGCTGGTGAGTAGTGGCCTGATTGTGATGGGGCAGATGAAGATACGGGAAGACGAGATTGAGCAGGCCTTCCGGTTTACGGGATTAGGGTTGTTTTTTGGGCTGCTTTTTTCCGTTCTTCAGGTCATCGGCTGGCAAGAACTGCTCCATGCCAACCTCACTTTTAGGAACATCCTTTTTCCTTTCTCTCTCATCCATTTCCTTCATGTTCTCGTGGGAATGATCCTGTTGATCTCTGTCTTTCGCCAAATCAGGGAATACCGTGTACATTCAAAGTCTCGCCAGTATGCCTACAATGTGTTTTTGTTTTGGCATTTCTTAGGGGGGGTGTGGTTGTTGTTTATTGGATTGGGGTAGAGCGGGAAGATTGGTTACTCATACGCACTTGCATGCCGCACAATCCCTCGTGAATGCTTTGCATTCGAACTAACTAGCTCTAATCCGACATCTAAAGCGTAAATCCAGACAAATGCTTGGCTAAAGTGGGAAGTACTGGATTCGAACCAGCGACCCCCGCCCTGTCAAGGCGGTGCTCTAAACCAACTGAGCTAACTTCCCATAAAGGATGCAAAAGTAGAAAAATCAATAGTTTTTATAACATAAAAAAGCCCTCATATTCATCATATGAAGGCTTCAGTTAGTCGGGGTAGTAGGATTCGAACCTACGACCCCCTGCTCCCAAAGCAGGTACGCTAACCGGACTGCGCTATACCCCGAACAGTTCCGTTTCTGAAAACGGAACGCAAATGTAGAAATTCAATTTTTAAATTTTAGTATTGAGTTCGATTTTTTTGGAAAAGAAAAATCCAGGGTAGCAATCTTGGATTTTGAATTGGAATTCATATAATGATTATCTGTTTTGTTTTACATTTATCGGCGATTCAATCAACTAAAAACATTTATGAAAAAGATCAAATATTTCGTTTTTATCGGTGCGTTGACTATCGCTTCTTTTGGAGCTACTGCGAATGAGACCGATCCTAAAAAAGCAACGGATCCGCAAGTGCGGGTAGAGCAGTTGGAGAACAGAGTTCACGAAATCTGGGAGATGGACTTCTCAGATATGGACAAAGAAGAAAAGCAGGTGCTCAAGCTGGAGGTGAAGGAGATTAAAAAGGAATTGAAGCAGGCGGGTCTGGATAGCAAAGTTTCCATTTCCATTGGCGCAATTATCATCATTTTGTTGCTGCTCATCCTGCTGACATAATTAATGCCCAATACAAAACCATCCAGATATCCAAGTAGGGGTACCGATGACAAAGAGACCTTATATCAGATACTTGATGAAGGTCTTTTTTGTACCATCGCCTTCATGCGTGAGGGCATTCCTCACCAAATCCCAACCGGCTTTGCAAGAGTTGAGGATCATCTTTACATCCATGCCTCGGCCAAAAGCCACTTCATGGAAAGCATTATAGGGACAGAGGTAAGCTTTTCAGTCACACACATGGATGCTCTGGTGCTGGCTCCTACGGCCTTTGATCATTCTTTCAATTACCGGTCAGTGATTGGATTTTCCATTGTAGAAGAGATTGTGAATCCAAAAGAAAAACTTAAGTTTTTCAACTTGTTCACAGACCGATACATTCCTGGAAGAATTGCCGATATCGGAGAACCTACGCCAGAACAGGTATCCATCACCAGAATTGCCAGACTTACTTTGGCCAATGCTGCTGCAAAGATCAGAACGGGGGATGTAAATGTAAAAATGGATGAAAATACGCCGTGGTGTGGGCTGGTACCCATAGAACAGAGGTATGGAAATCCCGAAAAAGACCATCAGCAAGATCAATCACTTCCTCTGCCGGAATACATCAAAGTGTTGATAAATGGATCTCGCTAGCCTTAAAACCGTAAAAAATGAGTCGGAGAGCCGGTTCGAACTATTTATAGGTGAGGATCGTGCGATCATTGATTTTAAGGTGGGTAAGAGCGGCGCGATTTACCTTGTACACACGGAAGTGCCAGATAAGCTAGAGGGGCAGGGCGTAGGACACAAGTTGGTCAGGGAGTCGCTGGATATTCTTGAGCACGAGGGAGCAAAGATCATCCCACTATGCCCGTTTGTCCGATCATTCCTGAAAGACAATCTGGATGATTATAAGCATATGTTCGCCGAAGGAGTTAAATTGTAGCTATGGCTGAAAAAATCAAAGAATACGAAAGCAAAGAGCTCACTGTAATCTGGCAACCGGAAAAATGCATCCACTCGGAAAATTGTTTCAAAGGCTTGCCCAAGGTGTTTAATCCTAACCAAAGACCATGGGTAAATGTGGACGGAGCGGCTGACCAGACAATTAAAAATCAAATTGACAAATGTCCCTCCGGGGCATTGTCTTACAGGCTACACGCAGGATCTGACGAAGATCAGATAGACGAGGAGCAGATTGTGGAGGTGGCGAAAAATGGCCCGTTGATGGTGTATGGTAATATTAAAGTCAAGCATCATGATGGTGCGGAAACATCGAAGCATCGAGTGACAGCTTTTTGCAGATGCGGGGCTTCAGGCAATAAGCCCTATTGCGACGGGAGCCATAAGAAGATAAATTTCGAAGGATAAAGTAATTTTATCCCAACCTGATCGAAACCATGAAAATCAAAAAACCTAATCTCAACTGGGGAGATATCCTGGCGAATCTCCTGGCTCTATGTGCTTTCATCGCAATCGGTCTGGGACTGTGGCTTTGCTACATCTTCATCATCAAAATGAATGGTTTTGATGAAGAGGTCTGGCAGGATCGAAACCTCCTGGGAATGGCCGGAGAGTTTCTGGGCGGAACAGTAGGGCCTATCTGGGCACTGGCGGGGGTGATCCTGTTTTTTCTTGCACTCATTTATCAAAAGCGTGAGCTTGTCCTCCAGCGAATGGAGCTTCACGAGAGCAGGAAAATCATGGAAGATCAATCCAAAACTATTGCTATCCAGCAATTTGAAAATACCTTTTTCCAGCTTCTCAATTTTCATATTAATGCAGCCAATCACATCCGCAATACCAAAATCAACGCAAAGGCCAAATCAAATAATGCCTTTGACGAATTGTATATGGAATTTAAAAGGGAAACGGACAAGCTGAAGAAAAGACGGAAAGCGGACGCTGGAGGCATGAGCCCTTCTGATGAGTCTTTTGAAAATACGTTTATTGCGGTTTTCGAAGGTTATAAAAACACCTTTCAGCACTATCTGGAAAATTATAAAGCGTTGCTCATGTTCATCAAAAACAAGAGCCATGATCCATCCTTTTATTACAACATCGTAAAGTCACACTTTACCGAGCAGGAAGTTCAGGTTCATTTCTTCTACATCATTCTGGTTTCTAAAAATAAAGAGCTCATTGAGGTAATAGAAAAGTACCATTTATTCCAAAAGCTAAATGAGCGTGCAGTGGCTGATGTAGATCCATATCATCTGAAGAAGGTGGATGGTATGGCATTTAAGAAGGAGGATTAAATAAGTAGCGAGGAGGGGAGTTGAACCCCTGACCTCCGGGTTATGAATCCGACGCTCTAACCAACTGAGCTACCTCGCCATTGGTGTTTTTTCGGGAAGTATTTTTGAAGCCCTCCTGAAAAAGGAACGCAAATCTATAAAAGATTTCTTTTCTGCCATCGGCTTGCCGAAATAGATTTTTTTTTTACCTTATCGAAAATTTCACGCGTATGGCAAAGTATAAGTATGTAGGTGAGTTTGAGTTCAACGCTTCTAAGAAGATGCTTTATCCATATTTCAGTACAGCCTCTGGTTTAGCTCAGTGGTTTGCGGATGACGTGAATATCAATAATGAAGACAAGGTTTACACATTTATCTGGGATGGAGATGAATCCAGAGCCAGACTTACTTCAAACCGCACCAACCATCACGTTCGCTTTGATGTGATAGACGAGGACGATGAAGATAATAACTTCTTTGAGTTTAAAATTGACATGAACGAACTGACCCAATCAGTGTATGTGCGCATCACCGACTACTCCGATATGGACGAAGAGGAGGCGAGTGAACTTTGGGAAAGTCTGATTCATGATCTGAAGGAGATTGTGGGGGGCTGATTGCTACTACCCTGGTATCTTTCTTGCTAACATCCAATTTTCTAATTTTGCCCCTATGAAGAAGTTGGATGTCCTGATGCTTAAGTCTTTCATAGCACCCTTCGTGCTTACAACTGCAGTTGCCAATTTCATTCTGCTTCTTCAGTACATGCTCAAGTACTTCGATGATTTTGTAGGAAAGAACTTGGGGTTTACAGTGTTTGCTGAGCTGCTTTTTTACTTCTCACTCAATATGCTCCAAATCGCACTTCCTCTGGGTGTTTTACTAGCATCTCTGATGACCTTTGGAAATCTGGGTGAACATTTCGAACTAACAGCAATCAAGAGTTCCGGAATTACGATTCTTAGAGCATTAAGGCCCATATTTCTGTTCGTAATCGTATTGTCAATAGGTGCATATTTTTTTAATAATTATACAATACCTGCCGCCAATCTTAAAGCATACAGCCTACTCTATGACATAAAGCACACCAAGCCAGCATTGGATATAAAGGCTGGCGCATTCTACAATGGAATACCAGATTACAGCATCAAGGCGAAGGATAAGTTGCCAGATGGCAAAACATTGATTGACGTGATTATATACGATCATGCAATAGGAAGGGGCAACAAAACGGTGATTTTGGCAGATTCCAGTCTGATGTACACCATTATGGATGACCGCTATCTTAAATTGGAATTGTATAATGGGCATTATTATTCTGAGGAAGCAGAATCTGAAAGTGAAATAGATCGGTTTTATCGCACCGAATACGATAAGATGGATATGGTATTCAGCCTTGCATCCTTTGATTTGAAAAGGCGAAAGGAGGAGCTATTCCAGAACAACAGGCAAATGAAAAATATTGATGAGTTGAGGCATGATATTGATTCTTTTCAAAATGCAACACTAAGTCAAAAAGCAAATTTTATTAGAGGTATAAGTCAATATTTGGGTTATCATTTTCAAAAAAAGAAAGGAATTATTGATAGAATTCAGCTTGCGGATTCAATTAATGGAGGTAGTTTCAACCTCATCGAAGCTTCATTTTTATCATTTGACTTTGGTCAGACATATGTGAAAAAGGAATCTCAGAAAAAGTTTGACGGTAATAAGAAAGACAAAAGGATTCTTCCTGAGAACAATCCAAGCGTTATGAATTTTACGGATAGCTTGAAAAGTGAAGGAGTACTTATGAAGAGGGCATTGAAGGCTCAAAAGATTGATACTTTTACTTGGAGTTACATTGAATCTTATGTCAATATTGTCTGGAAATCAAAAAAGGTGCTCTATACCGAAGCTCTAAACAAGGCCCGTAACGTCAAAGTAGCCATCAATTCCGCAAAGACCAGAAGAGATCAATTAACTCGTGAGATCAACCTCTATACTATTGAAATGCAGAAAAAATATGCACAGGCTTTAGCATGTATTTTAATGTTTTTGATAGGCGCACCACTTGGAGCCATCATCAAGAAAGGAGGGCTGGGCGTCCCTACGATCATTGCTATTTTCTTTTTCATCATATATTATGCGTTTACTAGCATTGGTGAAAAACAAGCAAAGACAGGCGTCATGGATCCATACCTGGCATCCTGGATGTCAGATTTGGTTTTGTTGCCATTTGGCCTATTCTTTTTACGTCAGGCTCGTATAGATGCTCGTCTATTTGATATTGACATCTATACTATCTGGATAGAAAAGCTTAAGCGTAGATTTGCTCGGAATCATAACAAAGCCTAAATTTGCGCTTCATTAAAAAGAGGTAGACGATTTTAGAATGTATCTAGCAAAAGAAAAAAAGGAAGAAATTTTTAAAGAGCACGGTAAGTCAGCTACAGACACAGGGTCTGCAGAAGGTCAAATCGCGTTGTTCACTCACCGAATCAACCACCTGACTGACCACCTTAAAACTCAGAAAAAAGACCATGCATCAAGATTGGGTCTTTTGAAGCTGGTAGGTAAAAGAAGAAGACTTCTTGACTATCTACACAAAAATGATATCGAAAGATATCGTAGCATCATTGCGAAGCTCAACATCAGAAAATAAAAAACAAGGGGATCAAATTTCTGATTCCCTTTTTTGATTGTAAACACCAGAGGACAAACCGTGTCCTCTTTATCCATTTATTATGAACGTAATTACTAAAACTTTCCAACTATCTGACGGCAGGGAAGTATCCATCGAAACAGGAAAATTAGCTAAACAAGCGGATGGATCTGTCGTAGTGACAATGGGAAATGCCAAACTTTTGGCAACTGTGGTTTCTTCGAAGGAAGCCAAAGAAGGAGTGGATTTCTTGCCACTCTCCGTAGACTATCAGGAAAAATTTGCAGCAGCAGGAAAAATCCCAGGCGGCTTTTTGAAAAGAGAAGGAAAACTCTCAGACTATGAAGTGCTGATCTGCCGACTGGTAGATAGAGCTCTCAGACCACTCTTCCCTGAGGACTATCACGCAGACACTCAGGTATTCATCCAATTGATTTCAGCGGACAAGGATGTGATGCCGGATGCGCTTGCAGCTTTGGCAGCTTCATCTGCTATTTCCGTATCAGACATTCCATTTGGTGGCCCGATTTCGGAGGTACGGGTGATTAAACTAGAGGATAAATACATCATTAATCCGAAAACTGAAGACCTTGCAAAAGCATCTCTTGATCTGATTGTAGCAGGGACGATGGACAACATCATGATGGTGGAAGGCGAGTCTAAAGAAGTAGATGAGTCTGAGATGCTTGATGCTATCAAGGCAGCACATGCAGAAATTAAGATCCAATGTCAGGCTCAAATTGAGCTGGCTAAGGAAGCTGGAACAACAGAAAAACGCGAGTATAATCACGAACCAAAGGATGAAGAACTGAAAGCATCTATGCATAAAGCCATGTACCAGAAGCTTTATGATGTAGCGGCTAAAAAGAACCCGAATAAGTCAGAGCGAAAAGAAGCTTTCAAGGCTGTGTATGAGGAATGGATTGCTCAGTTTTCGGAAGAGCAACTTGAGGAGATGGATAATTTCCTTCTCGGGAAATACTTCCATGATATTGAGAAGGAAGCAGTGCGAAACTTCGTGTTGGATACGCAGGAGCGAATAGACGGTCGTAAGCCGGATGAGATCAGACCGATCTGGACAGAGGTTGACTACCTTCCATCTGCACACGGATCAGCCTTATTCACCCGTGGTGAGACGCAATCTTTGACATCCGTAACACTCGGAACGAAGCTGGATGAGCAGATGATCGACGGAGCAATGATCTCCGGATATAACAAATTTATCCTTCATTATAACTTCCCAGGCTTTTCTACAGGAGAAGTAAGGCCAAACAGAGGCCCTGGACGAAGAGAAGTGGGACATGGAAACCTGGCCATGAGGGCATTGAAACCAATGATTCCAACCGAAGATGAGGGTAACCCTTACACGCTTCGTGTGGTTTCAGATATTCTTGAGTCCAATGGTTCATCTTCCATGGCAACTGTTTGTGCAGGAACGATGGCTATCATGGATGCAGGTATCAAATTGAAAAGGCCGGTTTCCGGGATTGCAATGGGAATGATCTCAGATAGTAAGTCTGGAAAGTACGCTATCCTTTCGGACATTCTTGGAGATGAAGATCACCTTGGTGACATGGACTTCAAAGTGACAGGTACTACCGAGGGGATTACAGCATGCCAGATGGATATCAAAGTGGACGGACTTTCTTACGAAGTGCTGGCGAAAGCATTGAACCAGGCTAAAGAAGGAAGAATGCACATCCTTGGAGAGATGGCCAAGTCTATCACACAGCCCAGGGCTGAGTTGAAATCGCATGCACCGAGAATGGAGCAATTGCGGATTGATCGTGAGTTGATCGGTGCGGTGATTGGGCCTGGTGGAAAAATCATTCAGGAAATTCAGAAAGAGTCAGGTGCTACGGTAAACATTGAAGAAGATGAGCGTGGAGGAAAAGTGAGCATCTTCGCTGTAGATGGCGATTCACTAAATAATGCCATGGCGCGAATCAAGGCAATCGTACAGCAGCCTGAAATTGGCGAAGTATACGATGGCAAAGTGAAGTCAATTATGCCATTTGGAGCGTTTGTTGAATTCCTTCCAGGAAAAGACGGATTACTACATATCTCGGAGATAAAGTGGGAGCGGGTAGAAAATGTGGCAGATGTGATGGAAGAAGGAGAGGAGATCAAGGTAAAGTTGATTGACATTGATAAGAAGACAGGAAAGTTCAAGCTTTCAAGAAAAGTATTGTTACCTCGTCCTCCTAAGCC
Organism: Ekhidna sp.; assembly: GCF_040223195.1. Taxonomy (GTDB): domain Bacteria; phylum Bacteroidota; class Bacteroidia; order Cytophagales; family Cyclobacteriaceae; genus Ekhidna. The sequence goes on from NZ_JAVKDX010000021.1 coordinate 39,490, forward strand.
GGAACCAGCGGAAAAGACCGAAGAGTAATCCTCAGGACACTTTAAAATTTTATATAGCCCATCGGGCACAAAAGCTAATAAGATGGTGTTCTGATTCGGAACACCATTTTTTTGTAAAAGAACTTAAAAGAACATGCCAACAGAAAGAGTAAAAGTATTAATCATTGGATCTGGACCTGCTGGCTTTACAGCTGCCATCTATGCCGCCAGGGCAGGGATGAAGCCAGTCCTTTATCAAGGCGGCCAGCCGGGCGGCCAGCTTACCATTACGAACGACGTGGAAAATTATCCCGGCTATCCGGATGGAGTGATTGGGCCACAGATGATGGTGGATTTCCAGAAACAGGCGGAGCGGTTTGGAACAGACGTACGCAGCGGGATGATTACCTCGGTGGACTTTAGCGGATGGCCACACAAAGTAACGGTGGATGAAAGAACCGAGATTGAAGCAGAGGCAGTAATTATATCTACCGGAGCATCAGCAAAATGGCTGGGGATTGAAAGCGAGCAGCGACTCAATGGCAAAGGTGTTTCTGCATGCGCAGTGTGTGATGGCTTTTTCTTCAGAGGCCAGGATGTGGTGATTGTAGGTGCAGGAGATACAGCCGCAGAAGAGGCTAGCTATCTTTCTAAGATTGTGAATAAAGTATATATGCTGGTGCGAAGAGACGAGATGCGAGCTTCCAAGATCATGCAGCAGAGAGTGAAGAATGCTCCGAATATTGAAATCCTTTGGAACACTGAAACCAAGGAAGTATTGGGTGATGAAGAGGTGAATGGTGTGAAGGTAGTAAACACTCAGACAGGAGAAGAGCAAGTGCTGGAGGCCCAGGGATTTTTCGTAGCGATTGGGCACAAGCCAAACACAGACATCTTTAAAGGATGGCTGGATATGGATGAGCAGGGCTACATCAAGACCATCCCCGGAACATCCAAAACCAACATCCCCGGAGTATTTGCAACGGGTGATGCCCAGGACAAAATCTACCGTCAGGCGGTGACTGCTGCTGGTTCAGGCTGTATGGGGGCACTGGATGCGGAGAAGTGGATTGCAGAGAAAGAGGTGGAAATGCAAGAGGCGAATGCCTGATTAGAAAACCAAAATACAAAAAGCCTTGCGAGATTACTCGCAAGGCTTTTTAATTTGTCTGTCAGTTAGTTAAAGTTCACTTCCAGTGCTGCTATGTCAGCAGGATTGTAAGGGGTTAAGTCCTGAAGGCGATCAGCAAACTGATCAAAAAGTGGATCGGGTGATTCCCCTCCCTGGATAAACCCATCAGAGTTAAAATATCCTGGTGCTTCTGTGTTTTGTAGGTAAGCATCAATCTGCTCCTGAGGCAAACCAGGGAATGCTGTTTGAATTTGTTCGGTGAAGACATTTTTCAAAGAGTTTTCTACCAACAACACGGTTCGATCATTTGAATCAAGGTTTCCACTCGGAAGACCTACTTCAGCTACACCAATACTTCCTTTATGTATTCCTGAAGCGACAAATGCCCAGTCGAATCCCTGAGAGTCAGTAAAGAAAGTAGCATTGGGATGGTAGGAGTTTCCATACACATCTATTACTTCCCCTTTTTTACCTACAAACATTTTCAAGGTGCTGATGGAATATGGATCAACCTCAGGGTCTTCAAGTGGCAGGTTGTCAATGGTGACGATCATATGGGCATCATAGTTCCCAGCATCTTCTGAATATTCGATTCTGTAAATGGCGTCACCAGCTTCCGCATCCTTGATCCTGTCGATGTTATAAGGCTTTAAGATAGCCACACCTTTGATCACTTCTTTGTTCCAAAATACCTGCATGGCCTTTCCTCCATCATCATTGCCTTCTGATTCTGCATCGGTTATGGTAATAGACCACTCAAATTCCTGCCCTTCGTAGGTAGCACCCTCTTCCACCACCATGTTTTTGATTCGTCCATCATCATCGCTCTCATAGCTTAGGAAAAATGCCTTGCTGATTTTAAAGCTGTTTAATCCACCCAATATGGCTTCATTAAGGTCACCTGCACCTTCGCCAATTGCGATAAAAAGAGAAAGCAATTCATAAATTTCATTTCCATTCAATTCATCCTCTGCAGTACGACCTGCCTTTCTACCGTTAGCCGCATCAGGGTTGGCCAGTGGATCAGGCACATCGATAGAGAATCGATCCGGTAAAACACTCTCCTCAGTTGGAGGAGTGTCAATGGAGTCATCGCATGAGACTGCAAAAAGCATCAGCACTATCAGTGATAGCAGGGCTACTAGGTTTATCTTTTTCATTGTGTTTTTCGTTTTCATGATTGATACATGTTTGTGTTTGATCTTATCACACGTCCTTTTGTCCTTACCCTGGATTATTTTTTAAAATTCTTCAGAATTAATTGTAACTATCTGAAAATCAATAGTAAAAAACAATTCATTATTCTACACTGGTGGAGTCTGAATCAACCATTGAGACAAAGAAATACCCCACAGCACCTTCGGAAAGATTGGTCAGGACATTGCCGGGTGCAGCATCAAATACACCACCTCGCCAGTCTACTTCTGATAAGAACGAACGAAGAAAGTTTTGATGGCTCGGCGTGAGGGAATACTTTTTTCGGAAAAGAGTGGATCCCTTTGGAAAGGTGAACGGGTCTTTTTCCGGGGCAAAGGTTTGAGTGATGTCCACCACATCCAACGTATAGAAGAATGCTTCCTTTGAGATTACTTCTCCATCTTCCTCCCAGGTGGCGTCTACCAGTGTCATAGAGGGCACAGTCTCAGAGTGGATATATTCCAGGGTTCCATCTTCGGTTTCTTCCACCAGCAAGGGTGGCAGGGAGGTGCCTACTTCCGATGCTGCCACTGCAAAATACTCCTTTCCCTCATATTCAATAAAAAGCACATAGGCTTTACCAAAAAGGGCAGTCAGAGTATTGTTTTGATAGGTGCCAGGCCTATCCTCATCATGTGTGAAAAAATGATTGATTTCCCCGTCATTGACCACTACAAAAGCATCTGTGACAGGAGGTGGCTGCTGCCCCACGTCTTCAAAGGTCAATGAAAGCTTGATTTCCTGATTGGTAAATTCATTTGTAATGCCTCCATCTACAACAAGCAATGATTCATTTCTTATGTCAAGGCCCTGATCAGACACCTCTTCGCACCGAAACAATAGGAGCATAAATAGCAATATGTACACTGGTTTTTTCATAAGTGAAACGAATAAGAGATGGATGGGACCATTCGGTAGACAAATGTATGAGTGCTTTTAAGCGCTTCCGGAGTGTTTATGGTCGTGGGCACCACGATATCCCCATCATCCTGGATGATTTTATTGAAACTTCTGAGCACAGAATTTTTTTGTCCATAAAAATTGAAGATGGAGACGGAAATAAAGTGGTTGTATTTTCGCTCCATTTTATTCAGGCGATGCGACCATCCCAAATCCAGCCGGTGATAGGTGGGGAGCCGGTCGTTGTTTTTCTCGGCATAGATGGGTACGGTGCGTCCTGCATATTGATAGAAGGAAGTGGGGGTGGTCACCGGGGAACCTGAAGCCACAATCAGGGTTCCTGAAAAATGGGTACGTTCATTCTTGCTCATCACAGCGTTGATGGAAAATTGTGCCGGGCGATCAGAGAGGGCTGTATACGAATTTCCATTGTTGATCCCTTCAATTTTCCGGGTTGACCTTGCAATGGTATAAGCAAGGCTTCCAGTCAGCTTCCCGGTCTTTTTCGTCAAGATGGCCTCCAGTCCATAGGCCGTCCCCGCTCCGGAGCGGATCTCTGCCTCAAACTGTGGGTTCAGCAACAGTTCCGCCTGATTGGCATAGTCGATCTGGTTTTGCAGGGCTTTATAATACCCTTCAATATTCAATTGCCACTTTTCCCTGTTGTGTATCCAGCCAAGGGAAAGCTGGTCTGCAAGCTGCGGCTTGATATTGACACTCGCAGGGAGCCACACTTCCAGGTTATTGAATGGGCTGATGGAGTTGCTTATCAGGTTGATGTATTGTGCTGATCGGGTGTAATTCACGTTGAGAAAGTTGCGTTCATTTAGAATGTGCGTCAGCTTGATTCGGGGCTCCAGGTTAGCGTATTCATTATAGCTGCTGCGGTCTTCGTAAGTTGTGGTGTCAGTAACTGCATAATCCTCATCTATGGTGTATTCAATCGTCCTTCCGTAATTGGTCCAGGTACTGAGCCTCACCCCATAGGTTAGGAGCCAGCGCCTAGATAGTTGCTTTTCGTTGCTGTAGTAGAGGGAAAATTCGGTCGCATTTCTTTTTGGGACAAACGGGGCATTTTCATTTCCTTCCAGGTTGCCGGGATTGAAATTGTGGCCACTCAGCTTAAACCCAAACCTGAGGGTGCTTTCAGGTTTTTTATAAAAGGTGAAGTCTGTTTTCAAACTGGCATTGGCAATGTGGTTGGCCCATGTCTGGGTGGGGGATGTGATGAGCCGGTATTCATACTTGCTGGAATAGAACGTGGTGTTGGAAAACAGACGGTCATTAAAGGTGTGGTTCCACCGGATGGTACCGGCGATGTTTTCCCAGGCAAGCCCCTCTTCACCCAGGTACTGATCCTTACTGGAAAACACCGAGAGGAAGAGGCGGTTATTTTGATTGAGCCTGAGATTTACTTTTCCCGTAAGGTCAGAAAAGAAGAATTCATCAAAATCCTCGCTGCTTACCAGAGGTTTTATATGGGAGCGCCTACCAAATACGAAAAAGGAACTATGGTTTTTCCTGATGGGGCCATCTACCGAAAGCCGGGTAGTCACCAGCCCTAGCCGTCCATTTATGTGGTGCTTTTTCATGTTCCCATCTTTGGTGTGGATGTCCATCACTGAAGAAACCCGCCCGCCAAATTCCGCACCGGCATTTCCCTTATAGATTTTGATGTCTTTGATCGCTTCTGGCATGAATGAGCTAAACAAGCCTAAAAGGTGTGCAGGATTGTAGATGGGGGCTTCATCCACCAGGATTTGGTTTTGATCCCTGTTTCCACCCCTTACGTGGAAAAATGTGGAGCCGTCATTGAAAAGCTGAATGCCCGGAAGGATGTCCAATGACTTGATCACATCCGGCTCGCCTAAAACTGCGGGCTTTTGGAGGATGGTGCTATTGCTTAGCTCTGCAATATTTGAATGCACCTGACCTACAGTTTTCACCGAGTCGCTTACGGTCACCACCACCTCTTCCAGCATGGATGTGCTTGCCTTCAGGTCTATGTCCAAGCCAAGGTTGCCCGAAAGCCTGATCTCCCGGGTGGTGCTTTCATAGCCTAGGTAGGAGCACTTGAGGACATAAATTCCTGCGGGTAGCGTAATCGAATAAAAGCCATAAGCATTGGTGATGGTGCCAAGCCCCGGTCTTTCTACCCATACGGTTGCACCGATGAGCGTTTCCCCGTCTTCACTGCCTCGCAGGTAGCCACTGATGGTGAAGCTTTGCCCTGCCCTCCCGCTATTTTCTGATTTCCTCAAGACCACCTTACCCTCCACAATCACGTATTCCACGCTCATCCCCAGCAGCAAATCGTCCAAAGCAGCCTTCAAGGACTTTGGTGAAGAAGTGATTCGCACTTGTTGATCCACGGGGATACTTCGGGGGCTGTAGGAAAAGGTTATCCCTGTCTGGCGGGTGATTTCATCGAGTGCCTCTGACAGCCTCATATCCTGTGGGCGCAAGCTAACTTTGGTATCCAAAATGCCTGATTGCCCTGCCGTCTTTAATGCCAGCAGGCATAAGGTTAAACAAACGAAAATAAGGCGCAAAAGGGACATTTGACTGTCAATATCAACAACCCTGGCCACTTATCAGAATTTCTGTCTTGGTTTTTTGTATAGATAAGCCAAGGGTGGCTTTTAAGATTTCCAGGATGGAATCCAGTGATTGGTTTTCGAATGAAACGGTAACCGGGCATCCTGTGGGGCTAGGTTCCTTCAATGTTATTTTCTCGGTGAATGCATTGTCCAGGACGTTGATCACTTCGCTTAGGGGGGTATTGGCAAATGTGAATTTGCCTGTTTTCCAGGAGAGAAAATTGGGGTCATTGTTCACCAGCTTAAATAAGCGGCCGGATTCCTTGTCTAAAATGCCTTTTTCCCCTACCTCCAGCCGGATTTTGTCCCCCCGATGGCTTACCTCTACTGATCCTGAAGCAACCACTACAGTGGCCGTTTTTTCACTTTCCCTGGCCCTTACGGTGAAGGAGGTACCCAGCACTGCAACTGCAACGGAGGAGGTGCGGATGATAAATGGTTTTTCCGGGTTTCGCTCCACTTCAAAAAAAGCTTCCCCTTTCAATTGTACTTCTCTGGTTTCCCCGGAAAATGTTGCAGGATAGTTTAGCTCACTTTGTGCATTGAGCGTGACCATGGAGCCGTCATTCAGGGTTTGGGTTTGTACCTGTCCTGCTATCAGGTATTCCTGGTCGGCCCTGTTGGTAAAGTAAAAAGCAATGCCGATCACAGCGATCAAGGCGATGGAAGCAGCGATTTTGAGGAAAGGGAATGATGGACGTTTTGCCAGTCTCATTTCACCCCTCAACCTTAACCATTCCTCATTTATATCATCTTGCGTGATTCCAGCAACTTTTCCTGTCCCATTCCACACCTTTTCCAGTTCGGAGAAAAACTGACTATTCCCTTTATCGGCAAGTAGCTCTTCTAAACGAGCCAATTCTTCAGGAGAAGCTTCTCCTGCAAATCGCTGGCTTGCCAGGTGTATGAGTTCGCTATGGTTTGTGTTTTCTTTCACGTCTGTTTTGTCACACATCAGGACTCTAAAACCCTGGAAAAAATTGAATAAAAATGTAAATAATTAAATAGTCCTTCAACTTTTCCCGGAGTAATCTCAATGCTTTCGACATCTGGTCCTCTACGGTTTTTACTGAAATACCTTCAATTTCGGCGATTTCAAGGTATTTTTTTCCTTCAAACCTGCTCAGCTTAAAAATCCTTTTGGTCTTTTCAGGTAGTGCGTCTACTGCGTCTACAATTCGGGCCTGTAGCTCAGATTCCTCAAGATAATCCCTTGATTCGATGTAGGCGGTCACTTTTTCATTATCTATTTCTATTTCATGGCTTACAATTTTCTTTCGGTCTCGCAGGTGGTTCAAACATCGATTGTGCACCGACTTGAAGAGGTAGGGTTTTAGGGAGGTGGTCAGGTCAATTTCATCCTGCCTCTGCCAGAGATTGATAAAAACATTGTGCACTATGTCTTTGCAATCATCCAGGTCATCCACATATTTTTTAGCAAAGGAGCATAGGTAAGGGAAGTACTCCTTAAATATTTTCTCAAAGTCCTGCTCTGTAAAATTCATTGTACAGGGTGATCGAATTTGTAGACCTTATAAGCAATATAGGGCTTCTACTTGTTCTTGATTACAATTCAATTTCCATCTTTTTCACATAATCGTACCCGATATCAAAAATTTCCTGGGCATGTTTGGTATCCATGATGTCGTAATTGCACAGCTCAGTGGGCTCAATGAATATGTCGCATTTGCGTTTTAGGGCTCCATTACCAGGGTTCACTGCTAACTGAAACATACGGGTAGTCACCTGGATCAGGTTATTCAGACTGTCAATTTGCTGGATGGGGCTGATGCTCACACCAATGACCTTTTTGCATATCTTCTTCAATGGCTTTACCGGCACATTGTCAAAGATGCCACCGTCTGAGTATAGCTTTCCATTGATTTCTACCGGACTGAAAAGTACCGGAATGGAAGCTGATGCCTGAACAATATCTGCCAGAGGTCCTTCAGTTAGGTACTCGGGTTTGCCTTCAAGCATGTTGCTCACGCATACTATCAAAGGGATTTGCAGATCTTCCAATTTTTTGATGGGTATCTTTTTTAGCATTCTGGATTTCATCTTAGCCGAGCTTAGCAAGCCGGTCTTGGGAATGTTTAGCTCAGAGATGGCGGTGAAACGGTATTCCTTGATGATGTCAAATGCTTCTTTTGGCGAATGTCCTGAAGCAATAAAAGCTCCGGCAATTGCCCCAGCACTTACCCCAGAAATCACATCGGGCTTGATGCCCCGTTCTTCCAATGCCTGAAGCACGCCTAAATGAGCAAAACCCCTGGCGCCTCCACCTCCAAGTGCTATTCCGATCTTGTATTTCTTTGATTTTGACATGTTTCTAAAATTAATCAGCTTCCAACAAAAAAGGCACCTCAAATCTGAGATGCCTTTTAAGCCTATATTGTTTTCGTGTTACTTTTCTGCTCCGGGAGCTCGCTCCAAGTACTCTTCATACAGCTGGGTATGCCTGCTCACCATCGGGATATTCCATCCATCGATGAATACATATTTCACCTGCGTTCGTGTCTCGAATGGATCGCCATCTGTTACAAATAGATTAGCAACTTTCCCTTTCTCCAAAGAGCCATACCTGTCAGCCACTCCAAAAATCTCCGCCGGGATAATGGTGACAGCCTTTAGCGCCTCCTCTTTCCCCATGCCATAGGCAGCAGCAAATCCTGCATGATAGGGGAGGTTGCGGGTGTTTTCCATATCGTTGGTACGTACTGCCACTTTTACGCCAGCCTTTTGCATTGCACCTGCATTAGCATATGGGCGATCGTACCGATCATAGTCCCGGGTAGGGTTGCTTAGCACCGGACCGGTAATTACCGGAATTCCAGCCTCCGCAATTTCCTTAGCCACTCTCCAGCCTTCAGCTACGCCGCATAGCACCGCATCTGCCCCCTTTTCTTCAATCCACTTAAGCGCGGATTTGATGTCGTTGGCAGCATCCACGTTGATGAGGAGCTTCATTTCACCCCTTACGGCAGGAAGCAAAGCCTCCATTTCCGGGTAATATGGTTGATCTTTTCCGCCCGTTGCAGAATCGATTTTATGATACTGTACGGCTTTAGCCCACACATCATTCAATTGCTCCAGCGCTTTGTCCGCAGCTTTTTTGATATCCTCATCAGACCTGCGATCCCATCGTCCTCTTCTGCCTGTTGCAGGAAAGTTTACCACAATCCCTTTAAATCCGGCATACATCTGGTCAGGGGTGTAGCCGTGAAGGTTGATCAGGGCAGCCGTGCCCGGAAATAACCCACCGGATGGCATGGTCAATGCAGTAGTCACCCCATTCACCCGGGTTACTGGAAGAATGACTGAGCTCGGATTTACCGCCGTTAGTGCCTGAATGTGCGGAATCACTTCTCCAATCTCATTGTTGTCCCTCGTCCTTGGATCAGAGCTAACCTCAACAAGACCCACCTGAGTACCTCCGTCAATCATGCCCGGATAGATAGTAAGGCCTGAACAATCAATGGTTTTGGCTCCTGAGGGGATGGAAACGCTCGCTCCAATATCTGCGATTTTGCCGTCAGCAATGATCAATGTCCCATTCTGAATGGTGCCTTTAGTTATGGTTTGAATGGTTGCATTAGTCAATGCAAACGTTCCTGTTTCTGCACTTGGTATTTGGGCAGATGCCAAGCACGCCATCATCAGCAGAAACAATAGGAATGTATATTTTATCTTTTTCATTTTTAAAAAGTTTTGAGTCGTGAGTTTTGAGCTACTAGTTTGATTCAATTTCGAAGGAAGAGCGGGCACGGGTTACCTGCCAAATCATCAATTGCTTAAAATTCTTCATGATTGAAACTTGTAACTGATATCTCGCAACTATTTATGAAACAAAAATTCTGTGTTCTGCATGCATCGATCGTGATCTTCAGCTTCCCAAAGGGTCACATCGATTTTCTCCTCTGGATCAGGATAGATTCTCATGTCTGCAGGATCATTTTCACGATCGAATCGCACGATACCATCCACAATAGTGACCATAGGAATGGTGTATATGGAAAGTGGGTGATTCTTGAAAATCGCCACATCACCTTCTTTGCCCACTTCCAATGAACCGACCCGATCTGCAATGCCCAGCTGCTTAGCGGGATTGATCGTGATCAATGAAAGCGCCTCATCGTCTGACAATCCTCCGTACTTCTGAGACTTTGCAGCCTCGTGGTAGAGGTGACGGATGAGCTCTCCTGAATCTGAATTGATGGAGGTAGTTACCCCATTTTTGGTTAGGATGGTGGCATTGTATGCTGTACTGTAATACACCTCAAATTTGTATGCCCACCAGTCTGCAAAGACAGATGCACCTGCACCAAACTCCGCAAGCTCAGGGGCTACTTTAAAACCTTCATTCACGTGCTGGAAAACCAGCTTTGTTATACCGAAATCCTTACAAACCTGCATCAGCATGTAAATCTCATCTGCGCGATAGGAGTGACAATGAATGATGATATTCCCTTTAAGGATATCAGCCAGTGTCTCCAATCGAAGGTCGTATACAGGGGCTTTTCCTTTGAATCGCTTGTCATTCTTTTTGGCATTGTATTCATTCCAGGCTTCCATGTATTCTTTAGCTTCCTGGAAGGAGCTTCTGATCACATGTTCCACACCCATTCGGGTACGAGGGAGAATCCCATTGCCACTTCCGTGCACTCTGGTTGGGTTTTCTCCCAACGCAAACTTGATGGTGCGGGGGGCACCTGCCATCCGCATTTTGTCCGGGTCTATTTCACCATATCGAAACTTCACTGTCTCGCACTGCCCGCCAATCGCATTGGCAGATCCGTGCATGGAATGTGCTGCGGTAACACCACCTGCCAAAGCCTGATAGATGCCTACATCCAGCGGATCCATTGCATCACCCACCCACACTTCTGCGGTCACTGGGTTGGTGGCTTCATTCACTGCATCCAGTGCCAGGTGCGAATGCGCATCGATAATCCCCGGCATTACATACATGCCACTTGCATCGATGGTTTTTGCGCCACTTGGAGCGCTCAGACCTTTTCCGATTTGGGAAATTTTCCCATCCCGAATCAAGACATCCGTATTCTCAAGTGTGCCCTTCGTTACCGTTAAAACTGTTCCGTTTTTGATGAGCACACTGCCTTTGTCCTGCGCCATCACAAGGGAGGCGGTCAGGAGGAATAGTACGAGTATTTGTAATTTCTTCATGTCTAATGTCATTTTTGAGGTTCTCTGGATCCTTCCATCGGGAAGCTTCCAAACTGTGCCACAGATAAGGTGCCTTCAAAAGAGTCACCGTCGATATCCATGCTGATATCCACCGTGATCTCTTCCCCCATGTTCAGCTTAAAGGAGAAGGTCACGTTGCTTCCATCTACCACTACATTTTCAATGTCGTTGGTACTGCCATTATAGCTCACCGAAATGGTGCCGCTGTAATCTCCCGGCGTTCCCTTGATGGTAATCACACCGCTTCCGTTTCCTTGTGGAGTTTCCGTGGTGTAGTTCCACACACCAGCAGCATCCACCGCTTCTTCGCCGTTATCTTTTTTCTTTTTCTTCTTTTTTGCTTCGTATTCATACTTCACTCCATCCACAAACACATATCGTACGTTTGCGTCTTTCGTGAAATAGGCGGTATCCGATAAGACCAGGTTGGCCATCTTACCAGGTTCAATGGTTCCCATCAGGTTAGAAACGCCAAGAATACTTGCGGGCTCAGTGGTTAAGGCAGCAAGTGCCTTGTCTTCAGAAAGGCCATTCTCTATCACTTTCAATAGGTTAGTTCGGAAGTCTTTTGACTTCACCTCCAGTGTGGAGAATCCGAACTTCACTCCATTGCTGCTGAATTTACCAGCCTGGGTGTAGTAGTTTTTGATCATGGCATTTTGCCGCTCGGTCAAAGCTTTCTCTTCCAGCTCTTCTTCGGTGGGCTCTTTCTTTTCCTCTTCTTTTTCCTCCTCAGCCTTCTCCTCTTTCCACTCAGGAAGGTCTAGTGAAAGGAATATAGGAGCTCCGACCGACTTAATCGCTGGAATAGCATCCCATCCTTGCTTCACTTCAGCAAGCATTAATTTAAACCCTAGATCTCGCTGAAGGGCGATAACCCGCATGATATCTTTCACACCCTCAGCACGGTAGGCCACCATCATCTGCTTGGATACCACCGGATAGAGTGCTTCCAATGTTGCGTCAGTAGTTGGTCGCTCCATACCGTTGGGATCGCTATTGTACTTATACTGGTAATCTCTTGCCTGGCTGGCCTTTCGGTACAAATCCCGGTACTTGGCCATCACACCAATTACTGTATTTGGATATACACCATCAGCGCCGGATAGCTGTGCATACATAGTGGTCTCGTCTTTCACTACCATGCTCTCACCATCTTTCCCACCCAGGAGAATGATAGCACCTTTTCCCGGAAGCATGCCATTGTGGGGTACACTTTGGGAAGCGGTAAATCCCAGACCTCTAAAATCCTCAACAGATTTATCTCCTGGATTGAGCATTGATCTTGCCGAATTGCCAGGGGTGATTCCGGCCCGCTCGTAAGATGGGTTTCCTGTTAGTTTACGATCATCATTCTGCTCTTCATCTTTTGGTTTTTCCACACCAATATTGGAAAGTCCGCTTATGAATCCGGCATAAACAAACATGGAATCTGCATCTACGACCCAGGCATCTGCCGGGATAGAGACACTTGATCCCACTGCTTTGATAATTCCGTTTTCGATAAGAACCGTACCATTGGAAATGGTCTTTCCTGGTGCCTGCACAATCGTTGCATTTTTAATTGCATACTTATTGGTTACAGGCTTCAGGTCACTATCCTGCGCTATTCCCAGCCATGGCACCAGGCCAATAAGCAGGAGCAGAACAGCTCTGAATAAGCTGTCACGTTTTTGCATAGGTTATTTACTTTAGGTTTAAAATGGAGATTGAAGATAGGAAATTATTGGTGGCTCAAAACCAATATTATATGAATGGTGTTTCTTTGCAGCTTTCGGCTTGTCTTATGATTATGTTTCCCCTTGAGGGGGATGAGAGGGGTGAATTTGAGGATTACCAATTTACCCCACATGACCTCCCTTAAGGAGGAATTAAATTTGGAAAATGCTAACTCTATGAAACTGGATATACTCGCCATAGTTGCTCACCCTGATGATGTGGAATTATCTTTTGGTGGCACACTGCTGGCTCACGAAAAACAAGGCCATAAAACAGGAGTCTTGGATCTTACAAAGGGGGAGCTTGGAACCCGGGGAAACCCGGAGATACGAGCCAAAGAAGCTGCTGATGCTGCCAGGATCATGAAGCTTTCTTTGAGGGAGAATTTGGGACTACCAGATGGCTTTTTTGAGAATAGCAAGGAAAATCAACTGAAGGTGGTAGAGCAGATTCGTCGGTTCAAGCCACGGCTGGTCATTACTAATGCCATCTATGACCGCCATCCAGATCATGGGAGAGGTGCAGCCCTAGTAGAGACAGCTTGCTTCATTGCCGGGCTAAAAGCTGTAGAGACAAGCTGGAAAGGAAAAACACAGCAAGCTTACCGGCCGGAGAAGTTGTATTTTGCAATCCAGAGTGTATCGCAGGAGCCGGACATATTGGTGGATATCTCTGAGGTAATGGAAGAACGAAGGGCAGCAATCCAGGCTTTCAAGTCACAATTCTACAATCCTGATAGCAGTGAGCCTGAAACCTACATAAGCTCAAAGGGCTTCATGAATATGCTGGAGGCGCGCACCATCGAGTGGGGCCAGCGACTAGGAGTGGCTCATGCCGAAGGCTTCAAAGTGAAACACTTCCTTGGTGTGAAGAGCTTGTTTGATTTGGTGTGATTAGATTCTAGTCTCCCGATCCAAATACCTCAACTGCACCAAATAAGACTCCTTCGACCCCTTCACAAAAAGGTGTTTTGATCTGAGCCATTCCAGTGCTTCTTCAAGCTCTACATTCTGGTAGAATTCGTCCCGGCAGAAGTGCACAAACTTTAAAATTTTGAAAGCATCAAACCAATGGAAAAATCGTTTCCGGAACTGCTCCTGCGAACTTACCTTCCCTTTCAGGGTTTGGATTTGTGCCTGCCAGTCGTCTTCCAGAAAAGTGGAAATGGTTCTTGGCACTTTCCATTCATCCTTTGTCCAGAAGTCATCTACCTTTTGAAAGAAAAGCCTCAAGTCTTCAAATGTATTGGGGTGGTACACTGAGTACTCTTCCGTTGCATTGAGGAGGTCATTTACTGCCTTTCCAGTGCCAAATGGTACCCGGTCAGAAACCCGATCAGACGGACGAATTGTAGTATTGTTTATTTCCACAAACCCACCCTGAGGGATGGTCTTGTTGAGGAAATAGAAATCCTCGCCTGCCTTGCGGGTATTCATGCCACCTACTTTTTCATACATAGATGCTCGCACGGTGATGCAGGATCCCAGCGTCTGATGGGCATAAGGAAATCCCGCATAGCGAAGCGCATCGATATAGTATCTGAGGTAGAGTTCATAGTCTACAATCGCCTCGTGATTGTCCCTGTGCAGCCGGTGCTCATAAAACACTATCCCAGCTTGTGCATCAGGATTTTCATAGATTCTTTCAATTTCTTCCAGGTAATTAGTATCACAGCGGCAGTCAGCATCATAGCAAACGATAGGGCCATCTTTTCCGACCTTACGGAATAACCGCACTGCCTCGTCCATCCCAATCTTTCTAGCCATACCAACCCCTGCTTTTTTTTCTGGTAGCCTTTGCCGGGTTACCAGCAGTGGATAATTGCACCGGAAGGCCTGAAGTTCTTTCAGTGTTTGCTCATTGGCTTGTCGGATTTCCTTCGATGCATTTTCGGGTTCGTTTAGCACTACCAATACTATCAGCTTCCCATTCGGATATTGGCAATCACTTATCGACTCCAGTGCTCCAACCAAATCCGGCTCTTTGAAGCATGGGATCACCACAATCTGAGCCAGATCTTTATGCGGCTGATAGGAAGGGAAAAGCTCCTGTGGCCAAGCGTAACGCTCCAGATATAGCGAAGGCATCAGGGAGAAAGGCGACTAATGTTCCACGAATTTTCAGCTTCTTTTTGGTAGAATATCCGGTCGTGCAGACGATTGGGTCTCCCTTGCCAAAACTCGATGGAATCAGGAACTACTCTATATCCTCCCCAATGGTCTGGCAGAGGAACTTTACCCTCTTTGAATTTTCTCTTCATCTCTGCCAGCTTGGTTTCAAGAATGCTTCGGGAGGTGATTACCTCGCTCTGATGGGATACCCAAGCACCGAGCTGACTACCTCTCGGGCGTGATAGGAAGTATTTTAATGACTCAGAGGTTGATACCTTTTTCACCGATCCTGTAATAGCCACTTGTCGCTCCAGCATATACCAGGGAAAAAGCAGGGATACCTTAGGGTTGCTCTCCATTTGTTTGGACTTTCTACTCTCATAATTGGTAAAAAAAACAAAGCCTCCTGTATCAAAGGACTTCAGCAGGACTGTCCGTTGAAAGGGTTGCCCTTCCCGATTAGTCGTGCCGAGGATCATGGCTGTTGGTTCTATGATCTCGCTCTTCAGAGCTTCCTGAAACCATTTTTCAAATTGCCCGAAAGGATTCCTATTCACCGAGCTTTCATCCAGCTCGGCTTGCGTGTATTCTTTTCGTATCGAGGCAATATCTTCTCTCATGTTCTTAGTTTTGGAGCCTGATGGGACAACAATCAAAGTTAGATGAAGTTTAGAATTGACCTGACTGTAGACTCAAAAAAAGAGTGGGTGGATGCTGTGATGAATGATTTCGATGCATTCCTTCAGGATCATGCGGATTGTGAGCGAAAAGCCTCCGGAATGGCACTCAGCCTGGTAGCAAAATACCCGAATAGGACAGAGATCATTCCAGAGTTGATAGATACCTCTGTGGAGGAACTGGAGCATTTTCGGGATGTCTACTCCATCATGCAAAGGCGTGGAATCCAGCTCAATCACGAAATCCCCAAGGATCATTACATTCAGGATTTATTGAAAATATGCAGGGATGGCAGGGAAGAGCGGTTCATGGATCGTTTACTGCTGGCTTCATTAGTTGAAACGCGAGGAGCGGAACGTTTCAGGTTGGTCTATGAGGCACTGGGGGAAGGGGATCTTAAGCAGTTTTATCACCGACTTTGGGCATCTGAAGCCAGACATGGAGAAGTGTTTGTGAGAATGGCTCTCAATTATTTTGAAGACGAGGAGGTATACAATAGATTGGAGCAAATGAAACAAGAGGAGGGAGTAATATTGGAAACACTTCCCATCAGACCAGCATTGCATTAATGGATTATTTTTCATCAGATAAAATTCTAGAGCCGGAGCGGGGCGACTTGTTGCTCTCAGAACCGTACTTGCCAGATCCTAATTTTGAGCGGACAGTCATTTTTCTATGCGAGCACGATGAAAACGGTACGTTTGGATTTGTACTAAACAGGAGTGCCAATATAGAACTGAAAGAAGTAATTGATGAGGCCGGAAACTATCCGGCCAAGCTTTGCATAGGTGGCCCGGTGGAGCATGATACCCTTCATTTTATTCACCGTGACCCCACGTTGGCCAGTTCATCCCGTCAGGTGATTGATGGGACATATTGGGGTGGAGATTTCAATAAGCTGACAGAAATGATGAATACACGCACCATTCAGCCGGAAGATATTCGATTTTTCATAGGGTATTCTGGTTGGGCTCCCGGGCAGCTCATGGATGAAATGAAAGCCAAATCATGGATCGTGCTCAAGAAACCCACCCCCGAGATGATTTTTGATTGGGACAACCAAGACCTATGGAAAGCGTGTCTACAAACCATGGGTGGAAAATTCCGCCTCATGTCTAACTATCCAAAAGATCCCCGCATGAATTAGGGTATTTGGTTAGCTTTGTGTCATAGAAAAAAGTAATAGGTTCCATAATGGATAACGCAGAGAAATTGCAGGACGTTTCTGAAGAAACTAATAATGAAACGCCTGAGGAAGTTCAGAATCAAGCTGAATTACGAAACGAAGAACCGGAAGTAGGGGAGGAAAAAACGGAAGGTGACGTGGCGAACGAGCAACCTCAGGACGAAGAAAAGGAGGAAAAACCAATCGAAGAGGCAAAAGCTGAGGAGGAGAAGGAGGTTGTGAAAGCGGAGGAAAATAACCCCGAACCTTCATCCGCAGAATCGGAAGAGGAGGATAAACCTGCCGACGATGAGGAGCATGAAGAAGAGGAGGAGGTATTAGACTTTGAGCACGCCGATAAAGAAGAGCTGGTAGCCAAAATTCGGGAGATTAAAAATGAAGAAAACATCCGGTCTCTCGACCGTGTGCTAAAAGCCATTAAGCCCCGATTTGATGAGCTCTATGAAGTCTCCAAAAATGAGGCACTCCAAAAATTTGTAACTGATGGCAATGAGGCAGATGCCTTTGAGTACCACGGTGATGAATTAGATAAAGAATTTACTACCCTTTACGGCCAACTGAGGGCCAGACGAAACAAGCACTACAAAGATCTTGAGAATCAGAAAGAGGACAACCTAAAGAAAAAGGAACGACTGCTGGATCAGCTGCGGGATATAGTAGATGGGGAAGAGTCATCCGATAGCATCAATTCCATTCGGGAGCTTCAGAACGAATGGAAGAAAACCGGCCCTGTTCCTGGCGCACAGAATAAAACACTTTGGGCCAACTACAATGCCCTGCTAGACCGATACTACGACAACAGAAGTATCTACTTTGAGCTCAAGGATCTGGACAGAAAGAAAAATATGCAGCTCAAGGAAGAGCTTTGTGAGAAAGCTGAAGCCTTGAATGAGATGGAGGATATGAAGGAAGCTATCATCCAACTCAATGAGCTTCACGATGAATACAAGCATATTGGCCCTGTGCCAAAAGAAAATCAAGAGCCACTATGGCAAAGATTTAAAGCGGCTTCCGATGCGATTTATGCAAAGCGCAAGGAATACTTTGATCACCTGAAGGTGGAGTTTGAAGCTAACCTGATCAAAAAGCAGGAGTTGATCAAAGAAGTAGAGACATTCACGCAATTCAACTCTGATCGCATCACTGAGTGGAATGATAAAACCAAGGCGATCTTGGATATTCAGAAAAAATGGGAAGCAATAGGAGGAGTGCCCAGAGAAAAGGCGAAGGAAATAAATAAGGCATTTTGGAATTCGTTTAAGGGGTTCTTTGCCAGCAAAAACCAATTCTTCAAAGAGCTGGAATCTAAGCGGGATGAGAACCTGCAGAAGAAGCTCGAACTAGTGCAAAAAGCGGAGGAGCTGAAAGATAGTGACGATTGGAATTCTACAGCGGATAAACTCAAGCACCTGCAGGGATTGTGGAAAGATATTGGGCCTGTACCGGAAAAAGTTCGCAACGAAACCTATAAGAAGTTTAAGGCTGCCTGTGATCACTTCTTCAATAGAAGGAGGGAGCAGAATCAGGATCAATTCAAGGCGTTTGAGGACAATCTTCAGTTGAAGTTAAAGATATGCGATCAACTGGAAGAGGCCGGAGCTGGTGATGATGTAAACCTGGATGATATTTATGATCTGGTAGACAACTTTACCTCAATCGGTTTTGTACCGAAGAATGCGATTAAGAAAATAAGAAATCGATTTGATGCTGTGAAAGAGAAGGTGCTTTCCAATGAAGCCATTCATGAGGATGATCGTCAGGATTTGAGAAATCACATAGCGATGGGCAGGTTGAAGAATACACCTGGTGGAGATCAGAAGCTCCATCGCAAAGAGCATTCAATTAAGCGCAAGATATCAAGTATCGAAAATGATATTTCGACATGGAATACCAACATGGAATTCTTTGCTGAATCAGCTACAGCAGACAAGTTAAAAGCAGAGATGCAGGAGCGAATTAGTCAGGCGGAAAATGAGTTGGAAGATTTAAAATCTCAACTTGCAGCAATTTCTGCACAAAATTGAAAAATAGGTTTGCGAAATAGCAGCACCCTGCTATTTTTGCAAACCGTTTTTAGCACCTCAAACGAGAGGTGTAGTTATATAAGATATTGCCTCCATAGCTCAGCTGCGGTTCGACGGTTCGACAAGAGCAACTGACTTGGAATTCACCACCTCAAGCGAGAGGTGTAGTTATATAAGATATTGCCTCCATAGCTCAGCTGGCCAGAGCAACTGACTTGTAATCAGTAGGTCGTTGGTTCGAATCCGACTGGGGGCTCTTGAAAATCAGGCACTTACGAATTTCGTGAGTGCCTTTTTTGTTTTCGGTTTAATCAACCTTAATTCGATCTCCCCTAACTCAATTATATGAGCAGGAGGAATAAGAGGGTTTTTCGCTTTAATCAACCTTTACACGGTCTCCAGAAAGCTTTTCATAAAAATGATGAATATCAAACATTTGCTGTGCCCCTAATTTTTGTCCGGCCTGAGCTGAGAAATACAGGATGATGGCGATTATCGCAAAAATTGGAATTGTCCATAAGATAGATGCGTCGAGCCCCAGACTGAATCGAGTCAATCCCCATAGGCCTATAAACATGGTGAGAATGCCAAGAGCCACATAGCTAAAGAAGAAAATAGCCCAAACGGTCGGGTTGGGTCCGTACAGACCTTTGACAATCACCTGATCGTCTTCCTGCTCAAGGGTCAGGTGAAGCTGCGGTGACCAGAAATGCTGATGGTTGGGATGTATTTTGATGTATACATGTCCTGGCAAGAAGTTGTGAACGAACTGAGTATCCTTTTCCAGATTCTCCACTATTCGCTTCTCCAGTTCCTCCTTATTCCCCTTGTAAATATGCTTAAACCGGGGGCGTATCTTAAAACTTGACATGATGCCAAGCTAGCGCAATGACGCATTGGAAAAAATGATTAATGTCAGTGGTTCTTGCTACTTCACTCTGTATCTACTGCTATTCCTCTGTAACAAACGTTACAATCTCCGCTTTATCACCCACGTACTTTTGCTTAAACGATTTTAAAAATGGACAAAAAACAGTTGATAGCAGGAGTGATGGTGCTGGCAGTAGTGCTTGCAAAAGGGCAGGATACGTTGATGATTTCAAAGACGCAGTTGCTTGAGCAGGTAGCGGCTGAAAACCATCAGATACGAATTGCTGAAATGCAGGCCGAGATGGCTGGAGCTGATTACCAGCAATCGAATTCACTCTACTTGCCACAGGTTTCGGCATCCTATACCGGCATCACCACCAATAACCCCTTGATGGCCTTCGGCTCCAAGCTGAACCAGGAAATTTTGACTCAGGCTGACTTCAACCCGGCCTTGCTTAATGATCCCGATAACGTGGAGAATTTTGCCACGGAGATTCTAATTCTTCAACCTCTATTAAATCTGGATGGAGTATATGGGCGAAATGCAGCCAAAATCCAGAAGGAAGCTTATGAGCTCAAAACCGGGCGGATGAAAGAGTACCTGGAGCTGGAAGCAGTGAAGTGGTACATGCAATTGCAGCTGGCCTACGAAGCTGTGCAGGTGCTTGAAAGGGCTGTTCAGACCTCTCAGGAAGCACTGGACATGATAACTGATTACTATGATCAAGGCATGTTGCAAAAAGCAGACTTGCTCGATGTACAGGTAAGAGCAAATGAGGTTCAAAATCAATTAAGATATGCGAAATCCAACGTGCAGAATACCTCTGATCAGTTGGCTATCCTGCTTGGTGAGAGACCAGGATTGGTGACCTATAAACCTGAAGAACGTGCAGCCATGGAATATGAGCAGTCTTCTTTCCCGATGATGCTACCCGAAGGAAGAAAGGATTTGCTGGCCATGAACAAGTCAGTGCAGGGATACGAAAGTCTAATGCAATCATCCCGTATGAAATTTTTGCCAAGAATCAACGCCTTTGGGAGCTTTCAGCTATATGATAACCAGCCGCTGGGGTTCGATGCTTCCGGTTATGTAATTGGCGCCAAACTTTCCTGGGACATCTTCAAAGGATACACGCAGATAGCACAGGCAAACAAGGCTAAGATTGAAGCTTTAAAAGCACGCGTAGAACAGGAACAATACAGTGCGCAACAGCAAGCTGAATTGAGCAAGGCAAACAGGATGTTTCTGGATGCACTTGAGAAGATAGCATCATCAGAATTAGCCTTTGATCAGGCAAGCGAAGCATATAAAGTACGAAAGGATCGCTTTGAACAGGGGCTCGAAAAAACCAGCGATTTACTCACGGCAGAGACCCAAATGTTCAATAAGGAACTGGAATTCAGGCAGGCGGTATTCGAGTACAACTTCTCAAAAGAGTACCTCCATTTTTTAACAAGACAATAAGAGACATAGACATAAAACAAATGAAAAGAGTAACGTACATATTGATTGCACCGGTTTTAGCAGGATTCCTGGCAGGGTGCGGTGCATCGGAAAATCACTCCATTGCGGAGCTACCGGCTGTTTCAGTAAAGGCCAGTGTTGCGAAATCGCAGCAGGAACAAGCGGTCGTTTCTGTGAGTGGAAAAATGGAAGCCGGAAGCAGCGCCAACATCAGCACACGCATGATGGGCAATGTGAGCAGCGTGAGCGTGCAGCCTGGCGATAAAGTATCCAAAGGCGACTTGCTATTGACCATTTCCAGCACAGACTTGAGCGCAAAAAGGGCACAAGTGGACGCTTCCATTGCCCAGGCTCAGAGCGGCTTTGAAAATGCGAAGAAGGACTTGGAGCGATTCAAAGTGCTATTCGAAAAGGGAAGCGCTTCTGAAAAGGAGCTGGAAAACATGACCACCCGGTTTGAAATGGCGGAGGCCGGGCTTGAAGCGGCTAAGCAAATGAAAGCTGAAGTGGATGCGCAGTTCGCCTATACCAATCTGAGAGCACCTTTTTCTGGTGTAGTGGCAAATACCTTCGTGAAGGTTGGAGACATAACCAATCCGGGAATGCCCCTGGTAACCGTGGAGGGTATTTCGAAATACGAAGCAACGGTGCTTGTTCCTGAGTCTCAGATTTCAGAAGTAAAGGTCGGAGCAGCCGCACAGGTGATCATCAAATCGAATAATAAGGTTCTGGAAGGTACGGTGAAGGAAGTAAGTCCATCCGCAAAGAATACAGGAGGGCAGTTTCTAGTGAAGGTTGATCTTGGAAATGCTGAAGGGGTGCTTCCTGGCATGTTCGTCAATGTGGACATTACAACTGAAGGAACAGCTAAAAGTGCACCGGTTGTCCCCGCATCAGCTCTGGTTCGAAACGGCCAATTGACGGGGCTCTATACTATCAGTGATGAAAGTACCGCAGTGCTTAGATGGGTGAGACTGGGAAAAGAGGAGGACGAAAGAGTGGAAGTCTTGTCTGGCCTGGCAGAAGGTGAGAAGTACATCGTCAGTGCAGAAGGCAAGCTCTTCAATGGAGCTAAAGTATCGGTACAGTAACAGGGGCAAACCTTTAAAAAAAGAAACAATGCAAGAAGGAATATCAGGTAAAGTTGCCAACTTTTTCATCCACTCAAAGCTGACAGTGCTTTTGATGGTGGCGCTGATGATCATTGGTGTATACAGCTCCTTTCTCATCCCCAGGGAGGAGGAGCCACAGATCATTGTGCCGATGGCCGACATCATGGTGGGCTATCCGGGAGCTACTCCGACGGAGGTGGAGCGAAGGGTAGTTAAACCATTGGAAAAAATCATCTCCAACATCAAAGGGGTGGAGCATGTGCATAGCATGGCCATGAATGGCATGGCCGTGATGGTAATCCAGTTTTATGTGGGCGAGGATACAGAGCGATCTTATGTGAAGCTCTATGACGAGTTGATGAAGTACAAGGGAATTCTCCCGGAAACCGTTTTCGAACCCATCGTGAAGACACGCTCCATTGATGATGTACCTATGCTGGGATTGACACTTTGGAGCAAATCCTACGACGATTATCAGCTTCGTTTGCTGGCGGAGGAAGTCACTTCGGAAATTGAGAAGGTCAAAGATGTGGCCATCACCAAGCAGATCGGTGGCAGGCCAAGAGAGCTACGAATCGTAGTAGATAAAGACCAGATGGCAGAAAATGGCGTGGATGTGCTCAGCATCATGCAGATGGTCAAAGCCAGCAACAGCAGCTCCCAATCAGGCAAGTTTGTGCAGTCAGATGAGGAGTTCTTATTGAAAACGGGACAATTCCTTTCCTCTTCAAAAGATGTGGAAGGGATCGTAGTGGGAGTAAATAACGGCTTGCCCGTGTATTTGCACCAGGTAGCCACCGTATTGGATGGCCCAGCCAAACCCAAAGACTATGTAGCATTTGGTTATGGAAAAGCCAATGAAGAATATTCTGAAAGCCCATCCACCTATCCGGCCGTTACCATCTCAGTAGCAAAGGTAAAAGGTGCGGATGCGATGAAGGTGTCAGACAAAATTTTGGAGAGCGTCGCGGACCTTCGAAAAACCCTGATCCCGGATGATGTGGAGGTGGAGATCACCAGAAATTATGGTGAAACTGCCTCACACAAAGTAGGGGAACTGTTGCTTCACCTGGGTGTAGCGATCGTGGCGGTAACTGTGCTGGTGATGTTGGCAATGGGCTGGCGAGGTGGCTTGGTGGTTTTCCTTTCGGTTCCTTTGACGTTCGCATTGACGCTATTCAGCTATTACATGCTGGGTTACACGCTCAATCGGATCACCCTGTTCGCGCTGGTGTTCGTGGTGGGTATTGTCGTGGATGACAGTATCATCATTGCGGAGAACATGCACCGCCATTTCAAGTCGAAGCGACTGCCATTTGCGCAAGCAGCCATCTATGCGATCAATGAAGTGGGGAATCCCACGATTTTGGCAACTTTCACAGTGATAGCCGCAATTCTACCTATGGCTTTTGTATCAGGAATGATGGGACCTTATATGAGTCCTATGCCGATTGGAGCCTCTATTGCCATGATGCTTTCGTTGTTTGTTGCCCTCACTGTGACACCTTATTTAGGTTATCACCTCCTTAGAGAAAAAGAAAAATCAGGTAAGGAAGCTGAAGGCCATCATGATCATGGGGGTGGTTGGATCCATCGGGTGTACAACAAGATCGAAAAACCATTTCTGGAAAGTGGAGTGAAGCGATGGGTAATGCTTGGGATCACAGTAGTGCTACTCTTTGGATCAATGATTATGTTCTTTACTAAATCGGTGGTGGTAAAAATGCTTCCGTTCGATAACAAGAACGAGTTTCAGGTGGTGATTGATATGCCGGAAGGAACCACGCTGGAGCGAACTGCAGCCGTGACTACAGAGATTGCTCAGTACTTGTCTGGAGTATCCGAGGTGGTCAATTATCAGGCGTATGCCGGTACTTCTGCTCCCATCACCTTCAATGGGCTGGTGAGGCACTATGACCTCAGGGGAGGCAGCAACATGGCGGATATCCAGGTCAATCTACTCCATAAGGAGCATCGGTCGGATGACAGCCATACCATTGCGTCTCGTGTGAGACCGGAAGTACAGAAAATAGCTAAGAAATATGGTGCCAATGTCAAAATTGTGGAAGTACCTCCTGGCCCTCCGGTATTGTCAACTCTGGTAGCTGAAGTATATGGCCCGGACTATGCAGAGCAAATTAAAGTGGCCGATCAAGTGAAAGAAATTCTTGAGAATACACAGGATGTGGTAGATGTGGATTGGAATGTGGAAGCCCCGCAAACCGAATTCCAACTGAATGTGGATCGCGAGAAAGCCATGATGTACGGGATCGTTCCTCAGCAGGTGGTGGGCAACCTGACCTACCTGATCGGAGGTCACCCGATTTCGACACTTTATGACGAGCGTGCCGATAATCCGGTAGAGATCACCATGGCGCTGGAAGATAAAGACCAGGCCAGTATAGAAGCCATACAAAGCCTCAAGGTGAGAGGCACGACCGGTCAGATGGTGCCTGTAACTGATATAGTGAAAGTGAAGGAAGCTACACTTCAGCCGACCATATACCGCAAAGATCAGAAGCATGTAGTATATGTGCTTGCCGATATGGCAGGTGAGTTGGAAAGCCCCGCTTACGCTATCCTCGGAATGACGAAGAAGCTGGAGGAGATGGACTTGCCTAAAGGCTATAGCGTGACCGAGCTGTATATGAGCCAGCCGGACGATGAATCAGACTTCACAGTGAAATGGGACGGAGAGTGGCAAATCACCCTGGAGGTTTTCAGGGATCTGGGAGGAGCCTTTGTGGTGGTAATTATTGTGATTTACATGCTTATCGTAGGCTGGTTCCAAAACTTTAAAACACCGATTGTGATGATGCTTGCCATCCCGCTTTCATTGATCGGAATCGTGCTGGGACACTGGCTGCTGGGAGCATTTTTTACAGCAACTTCCTTCATCGGGATGATAGCGCTGGCAGGGGTGATGGTAAGAAACTCCGTGCTACTAATTGACTTCATCGAAATACGGCTGAAGGACGGGGTAGACTTGAAAACGGCCATCATCGAGGCAGGGGCAGTACGTACCACACCCATCTTGCTGACCACAGGAGCTGTGGTGATCGGAGCTTCCATCATCCTGTTCGATCCGATCTTCCAGGGATTAGCCATCTCGCTTGTGGCCGGAGCAATTGTGTCGACCATGCTCACCCTCATTGTGGTACCACTCATCTACTACATGACCGAACGAAAGAAGTGGGAGGCGTAAACCATATAAGACTAAAACACATCAATCATGGAATTATTAATCATAACAGCAGTAAAGGCTTTCGAGGAAGACATCAAAAAGCTTCTGAGAAACAATCAGGTGAAAGCCTATTCACATATGGATGTGAATGGGTACAAAGACCTGTCTGAAGAATCTCAGGAAGACAACTGGTTTGCGTCTGGCACAGGCGAGCATAGATCCTCACTTTTCTACGCTTTTGTAGCTAAACAACATGTGGATGCAGTTCTAGATGCAATCAAAAAATTGAATGACGAACAGGAATCGAAATCACATGTTCATGCGCTAGTGCTGGATATCAAAAAAAGTATTTAACCACCAATTAATAAAGAGTATGAAATGTCCATAAAGCGAGCTATACCAACCGAAGATGAATATCCGGGTAAAAATCAGGATTTGATGCAGTTTCAACCTATCCGGACATTCCATGTGGCCTTTAAAAACCAAATTATATACACATGAAAAACAGATTAATCAGAGCCATAGCAGGCTCATTTATCCTTATCAGCCTATGGTTGGCCATTTATGTCAATATCAATTGGCTGTGGTTCACGGCATTTGTGGGAGCTAACCTTCTTCAATCGTCCATGACTAAATGGTGCCTGATGGAGGATATTCTTGCAAAGCTGGGAGTAAAGGACTGAGGACCATTTGAACCTAATTACATCGATTGTCATTCTTAAGTTGATAGTTTGAAATATCTGCTAATTTTCCTATCCGGAAATCCTAGATAAACAATCAACCATGCAGGAACACATTGATGCAATCCTAAAGAATACAGGTCTTGAGCCTAAGCTGATAGACGAAATTGTGACCATCGGCAGATTGAAGAAAGTGTCTGCCGGTAATGTGGTTATCAGTCCGGATAGCCCTGGCAATGAGATGCCCATCGTGCTTTCCGGACTGCTTAAAGTCATGAGACAGGACCCTGACGGGAATGAGGTGTTTCTTTACTACCTGGAAGGGGGTGAAACCTGCGCCATGTCCATCACCTGCTGCATTGAGGGGCGCAAGGCCTCCTACAAAGTGATGGCAGAAGAAGACTCCACCCTCTGGATGATCCCTATGACCTACATGGATTCCTGGATTAAAAAATATGAGTCTTTTCGCCGGTTTGTTTTTGGTGCCTATCAGACCCGCTTCGATGAGCTTCTGATGACGATTGACAGTGTAGTATTCCATAAGATGGATGAGCGCCTGTACAGATATCTGCTTGATACCAAGCAGGCGACCGGCTCCTATGAAATCCACAAAACCCACGAGCAAATTGCCAATGAACTCAACACTTCCCGGGTGGTCATTTCCCGACTATTGAAAGGCCTGGAGCGGGAAGGAAAAATAGAACAGCACAGAAATAAAATCGAGATTCTTTAAAGTTTCAGGCATTGTTTTATCAGAGCCAATGTAACAAATGTTACACCGTGAATAATGTAGAAATCGTTATTTAGTGTGTGATTATAAGGTCATCTAAGGATGACTGTATTAATAGTTGAGTTAGTAGTTAGAGTGTGATTTGGAGGCCATTTGGTGAGGTGGCCTCCTTTTTTGTTTCACAGTCCCCCGTGTAACAATTGTTACGACCTTCGCGATCCCGATTTTGTACCTTTACAGGGTAAAAAAAGAACAATATGAATTACGAAAACATCGAAGTAAGCAGGTTTGCAACCCTGATGGAAGAAGGAGATCACGTGGTGCTGGATGTTAGGAGCCCGCAGGAGCTGGCCGAAGGATCCATCCCGGGCCATGTCATGATCAACTTTTTCGATCCTGACTTTAGAAATGAAGTGGAGAAATTGGACAAATCAAAAGCCTATTTGATTTACTGCAGGAGCGGAAACCGAAGCGGTCAGGCATGTCACATGATGTCCGCCATGGGGTTTGACAGATTATACAACCTGATCGGAGGCATTGGCGCATGGAACGCACACAGTGCCATGACAAATAGATAGCGACCACCTGACAGATTTTTACAATTCGTGAGGGAGTTTTCTACCTCGCATAACTAAATACAACCATGGATTATATCAGCATACCAGAAGACGACTACAAGGCAATTGAGCAGATGATTGCCAGTACCGAAAGTGTGGTTGGCATAGATGCCAAGCGAACACACATCATCATCATTCACAAATTGTTGGAAATCGAAAAGCGAATGAAAGCCCTTGAAGCCAAACAATAACCTCTCCATGGCCATCATCGCCTCGCTTACTCTGGGCCTTGCTCCATTTTTCCCTGAGCCACATATCTGGGGCAAGCTCAAATGGCTCGCAGGTGGCGCGGTAGGTATGCAGCCCTTGGATTTTCTTGATTTGATCTTTCATGGTGCGCCATGGGTGTATTTGATTGTTTCGATCATCCAACGCATCATAAAGAGACACGCATAATCCAACGGTTCAAATTTGGCGACCGATTCTTAATTAGTAATCTGATCTTTGGTTTCAGTTAATTAATTTCCGTTACTTTTAATGGTAGATTAATCATCATCCTGATTGTGAGTTTAACCAAAGACCAGTATTATGAAGCGGTTATCAGGATTACTAACTCTTGCCCCATTATTGGTTGGTGCAAAGGGTGATGAAGATTTACCAATACCAGAGCAATCTGTTTCAGTTTGCTCAGTACAGCAGGTTCAAAACCCGTCTACAGGAGAATATTTTGCAAATTTATTGACCACATCCAACTGGCCTGCCCGGTGGACCTGTGGGACATGGTCTGCTACGGATGGGTGGATTTATATTATCTCTGACCTCACCATATTCGCAGCGTATTTATCCATCCCCATTATGCTATTCATCTATCTCTGGAGGCGTGATTTGGGGTTATTTAAACTACTCACTTTTTCATTCGGTGTTTTTATCCTGGCATGTGGTTTTACACACCTTATAGACGCAATAATCTTTTGGGAGCCCATATACCGTTTTAGCGGATTTGTCCGGGCCATCACGGCTGTGGTATCTGTAGCTACCGTAGGTCTGATGATAAAATCCATCCCAATTGCGCTTACTTTCAAAAGCCCGAAAGCCTTGCAGCTACAGGTAGACAAGGCTGTCGCTGAGGCGGAGGAGTTAAATAGCATTCTTCAGGAGTCTTTTAGTATTGCCAAGATTGGTACCTGGAAATTGGACCTTAAATCCAATGTGGTTAGCTGGAGTGATTCCTTATACGATATTTATGAAATTCCCTTAGGAACGCCAATTGATTTGGAAGCAAGTCTAGAAATGTATAAAGGGCAGGAAAAGCTAATTCAGGATACAATAGCAAATGCTATTTCTGCCAAAAGCAAGTATAACCTTGAGCTCCTTTTGACGAAACCAAATGGCAGTCAGCTCTGGACAAAAGCAATAGGAATACCTGAGGTAGAGGGTGATGAGGTAGTAAGTATAAGGGGCTATGTAATGGATATTGATGCTAGTAAGCAACTCGAAATTGAACGAAAAAAATCACGGGAAAAGTTGGAGGAGGAGGTGAATGCCAGGACAAGCGAGCTGAAAGCCGCAAATCAGGAGTTGGAGTCGTTTAGCTACTATATCTCCCATGACCTGAGGGCGCCTCTTAGGGCGATCAACGGATTTTCAGAAGCACTTCAGGAGGATTACCGGTCCAAGCTTGATGAGGAAGCAGTAAGATACCTCGATCGTATTGCATACAATAGCCGTAAAATGGGGGATTTGATTGATGATATCCTTGCTTTTAGCCGGATGCATCGCAAGCAGACGAATTTCAAGAAGGTAGACCTGAATGGAGTAATTACGGACATCATCGATCATCTTTTTGTAGAGTCTAAAGCCTTCATCGAAGTGAGTCCACTACCGGAAATTCACGGAGATAAGGAAATGATCAACCAGGTATTCGCGAACCTGATATCCAATGCGATCAAATATTCCTCTAAAGAAGAATCTCCTGCCATAGAAATAGCTGGAGAAGAATACGACGACTCTTATCTGATAAAAATAACTGATAATGGTGTCGGGTTCAATATGCAATATGCTGATAAGCTTTTCATGGTCTTTCAAAGGCTACATGCGGATGAGGAATTTGAAGGGACAGGTGTGGGGCTGGCCCTGTGCCACAAGATCATGAGTATGCATGATGGTGAAATATGGGCGAAAAGTGAAGAGGGAGCCGGGGCGACTTTTTTCTTGAAATTTAAAAAGCAGGTCAATGACTGAATTAAGGGAAATTCAAATAATCCTGGTGGAAGACAGCCCGGATGATGCAGAGCTTACCATGCGTTCCTTGAAAAAGGGCAATGTTGTGAATGATGTTATATGGCTGAAAGATGGGGAAGAAGCGCTGAATTACCTGCTAAGGAAAGGAGCGTATGCGCAGCGTGAATTATTGACCAAACCAAAGCTGATATTGCTGGACTTAAAACTGCCCAAAGTAAGTGGAATAGAAGTACTGGAAGTGATAAAGAAAGATGATGAACTCAAAACAATACCGGTGGTAATTATGACATCATCCAGAGAAAATAAAGATTTGGAAAAATGCTATGAACTGGGAGTGAACAGCTATGTGGTGAAGCCCATTAATTTCAACAAATTTATGGATATGGCCAATGAAGTGAGTATGTACTGGGTCATGATCAACAAAACCCCTGATTGATAAGAAGAAAGGTTGAACATGGATAATAAAAAACAGCCGATCAGAATACTTTACCTGGAGGACAATGAAGATGATGTAGATCTTCTCCGGATCACCCTGAAGAAATCAGACATCTTCCATGAATTGGATTTCGTATCATCCAAGCAGTCATTCTTTGATCTGAAGCTTTCAGATTATGATTTGATCATTACAGATTACAATCTGAAGGACTATGATGGCCTCTCCGCTATTAAATATATCAGAACTCTTGATGAGGCTGTTCCGATAATACTACTATCCGGAACGGTGGGTGAAGAATTGGCTGCTGACTTACTGCGCGCCGGGGCAAATGACTTTGTTCTAAAATCCAACATTAAAAAAATTACAATTGCAATTGAGCGGGTCATCAAGGAGACCTCCATGACCCGCGAAAAACAGCGTTTTCAAAGAGAGCTTTTGGAGAAAAACCTTATTCTGGATACCATCTTTGACAGCTTCGAAGATTTGATCTTCTTAAAGGATGCCAACGGGAGATACCGAAAAGTGAATAAGGCTTTTTGTGAATTCATCAAAATGCATGAGGCAGAATTGGTAGGACACACAGATACGGAGTTGTTCACCGGTAAAATTGCCGAGCAATCCAAAGAACAGGATGAGTATGTAAAGCTATCCGGTAAGCCGGTGACTTATGAAGTGGAAATGACCATCGATAATCAAAGAAAGGTACTTGAAGCTACCAAAACACCCCTCATTATCGATGATGAGGTGACCGGTATAGTCGGCAAGTTCCATGATATCACCACACGAAAGATACTTCTGGACGAAACCATGAAAGCCAAATCCATCCTGAGCCAGGCCGAAAAGCTAACACGCTCTGGGAGTTTTGAATACGACGCTGAACTTGATTTGATTAGCTGCAGCTCCAACCTAAAGCATATCCTCAGGTTACAGATAGCAGGCGATACGATCTCATTCCGAAAGTTGACGCAGCTAGTCAAAGAAGAAGATCGTGGACTTTTTGTAGAGGGGATTAGCAAAGCCATAGAGAATTATGAGGAGTATCATAACGAGCACCGTTTCAGGGTTGAAATGGGAGAGAAATGTTTCATTTACTATTTCAAAGTAGTATTGCGCCCCGACTATAAAGACAAAAAGGGGAAGAGGTTTTATGGTACTATCGTGGACGTAACATCCGAACATGATAACCAAATCTATCAGTTGGAAAGGCAGGAACGTGACCGAAAGGAGATCGCACGTGAACTTCATGACAACCTGGGGCAAAAAATGAATGCCATTTCTATGTTTATCAGCAAGATTTCGGATAATATCCCAGACAATAAAGACCTGCTAAAAGTGAGGAATCTCGCCCATGAATCTATAGACGATCTCGGATACCTCATCAATACTATTTCTGTAAAGCAAATAGAGGAGCACAGTCTGGGCTATGCCATAGACAAACTTATTGGATATATGCCGGAAGATATTTTGATCAATAGGAAATACAATATAAATGAAAAAGTACTCTCCCCCTTCGTCAGGGCACAAATCTATCGGATCGTACAAGAAGCGCTAAACAATATCGTCAAGTACAGTAAAGCATCTGAGGTTCAATTAAGCCTATTACAGGAGGGTGGGGTTCTGAGCCTGAAAATTGACGATAATGGAAAAGGTTTTTCCAAAGAAAAAGTACTTACTGGGAATGGGCTTCAAAACATAATCCATCGGGTAAGGCGCAGCAACGGGCTAGTAGATATAGACTCAAAAATAGGGGAAGGCACTCGAATCAATGTGAAAGTACCGGTGAGCTAAAAAAGTAATGACATGAAAACACTGCTATTGGTGGATGACCACCAGATTATACGAGACGGCATTCGGTTTTATTTTGAAGGTGATAAGGAATTCGTAATTAAAGATGAAGCTGAAAACGGGCTCGATGCACTGGACCTATTGAGGGAGAATGAATACGACATCATCCTTACAGATATCAACATGCCCAAAATGGATGGCTTAGAGTTCATGAAAGCCCTAAAGGAAAACCATCCTGATCAAAAAGTGCTTGTGCTTTCAATGTACAATGAAGCGGGCTATATCAACAAAATGATCGCACTGGGAGCCAATGGCTATGTGTTAAAGAAATCTACCAAGGACGAGCTGGTGCAAGCCATCAAAAAAATCCTGGACGGAGGGGATCACTATTCCGAGGAAGTATACAAAACAATCATTGGAAACATTGCCGGTAGGAAGCCCAAAGAACGACTCACCCTTGAAGCCGAACTTTCTGAGCGTGAAAAAGAGGTGCTGGTGCTCATCGCCAATGAATACTCAAACCAGGAGATTGCAGATAAACTTTTCATCAGCATCCGCACGGTAGAAACCCATAAAAGAAACCTCCTGGAAAAGACCGGATGCAAGAATGTGGCAGGGCTGGTGATGTACGCTGTGGAGCGAAACCTTGTTTAACCTGCCGTTCTTTTTAATCTTTGAAATTTTCATTAACTTATTAGAATCTTCCAATTAAGGAAGATTCATTTTTATATGGATTACCAGCTATTAATCAAAGATTCACCTAACCCAGTAGTCATCCTGAATGTAGATGAGGGTCATTTTGTTGAATGCAACAACAAAGCACTTGATTTTTTCCATCTGACGAAAGAGGAAATACTGAAGAAAAGTCCTTACGAACTCAGCCCCGCAAATATCTATGGACATGAAGCAGAAGCCTATAGTCGGCAAGTCATCCAAGAGGCACTGGCAGGGGCTAATCCAGTGTTCGATTGGATCCACATTGACAAGGAAGGCAATGAAATTCCCTGTGAAGTACGGTTGATCCGTTTTCCTCCCTTTACAAAAAGCCTGGTACGAGGCACCATCATAGATAAGCGGACGGACGCCCAGTTCATTTTGCGCGAAAGTGAAGAACGTCTGCGGCTTACACTGGACTCTGCCAGGTTAGGGTCTTTTGATTGGTATCCAAAGGAAAACCGGCTGACATGGGATGATCACTTATTCTCAATTTTTGAACTTGACCCGAATACCTCCATTGATTTGAATAAGCATTTCTTTGAAATTATTCATCCGGGCGACAAAGAGAGAGTGGAGAGAGAGTTTCAGAAATCAATGGCGAAAAATGGCCCAACAACCAACGAAATTAAATATCGCGTGATCCTAAACGGGACGGTAAAACACCTGCTTGCTCATAGTAGGATGATCCGAGATGATAGCGGAGAGTTGATAAGAATGCTAGGTACCACACAGGATTTCACCGAGTTGAGAGAGTCTGAAGAGAAGCTCAGGCAAAGTGAAAACCTGTTTCGCTCAATCGTTCAGGATCAGGAGGAGATGATCGTGAGATGGAAGCCGGGGGGCATTCGTACGTTTGCTAATCGTGCATATTGTGAAAAATTTAGCTTAACCGAAGAAGAAGTGATAGGTTCCAGCTTTTTCGAGTTAATTGATGAAAAGGATCAGAAAGAGGTAATCCATAAGCTTGAATCCCTCACACCGAAAAACCCAACAGCCACCAAAATTCATCGCGTAAAACTACCTGACGGCTCCACTGGGTGGCAGGAGTGGACGGATAGGGTGCTGTTCAATGAAAATGGCGAGGTAATTGAATACCAAAGCACGGGCAGGGACATTACCGAGATTGTGAAAGCGCGTGAGAAACTGGAAGAAAGTGAAAGACGCTACCGAAACGTCTTTAACCAGCAGTTTCAATTCAGTGCTCTGTTGGATTTGGACTGTAAGATCACCCATATAAATGAACTTGCTCTTAAGACTCAAGGAGTCTTTGAGGATGAGTTCATAGGAAAGCTTTTTTGGGATGTTCCCGGCTGGAAAGGGAATGCTGAAATGCAGAGGAAAGTAAAGCAACAGCTGGATAAATTAAAAAGGGACGAACAACCTCTTTTTGTAGAAGATCAGTTCAAAGACCCAATGGGCAATATGCATTATGCCCAATCACATTATAGTTTGATAAGAAATTCCAATGGCGAAATTGAAAATATCCTGGTGCAAGCTATGGATATCACTGTCCAAAAAAGGGCAGGGCAAGAACTGGAACTAAATGCAAAAAAACTCTCCAGTATCTTCAATGCATCCACCGATATTATGCTGCTGCTGAAGCTGGAAGATAATGGATATGTAGTGGATGAAATAAACGAGGCATCCTTACGTCTCAACAAGTTTTTTGGGGCTAACCTGAGTAGGGAAGATTACCTGGGCATGTCCAGTGAGGTTCTTTTTCGGGAAGTGATGAAGTTGGATCAGACAGAAATAGACAACCGTCACCAAAAATATCTTGAAGTAATAAAAAGCAGAAAACCCATCCATTACCAGCAGGAAATAGAACGAAATGGTGCCGTATTGGTAACTGACATCCTGCTACAGCCAATCTTTAAAGAGCATGAAGTCTCACACCTTCTTGTAAGTGCCAGAGATATCACCGAAGAAACCTTGAGCAGAAGAAAACTGGAAAGTGCATACGAAGAAGTAGCAAAGCTAAAAGCCCAACTTGAGCAGGAAAACATCTACCTGAGGGAGGAAATCAGGCAAGAGCATGATGTTGAGAATATGGTTTTCAAGAGTACTGCATTTCGTAAAGTGCTCAACCAGGTGGAGCAGGTGGCTAAAACCGGTGCTACGGTCCTGATTACAGGAGAAACGGGTACTGGAAAAGAATTGATCGCACGTGCCATTCACAACATCAGCAAGCGATCAGAAAAACCCATGATCAAAGTGAATGCAGCCGCCATTCCCAAAGACCTGATCGAAAGTGAGCTCTTTGGCTTTGAGAAAGGAGCTTTCACCGGAGCTACTGTGGAGAAGCCCGGGAAATTTGAACTGGCAGATGGAGGTACTATATTTCTGGATGAAATTGGCGATATGCCCATAGACCTGCAGGTGAAAATTTTGCGAGTCTTGCAAGAGGGAGAGGTGGAGAGACTTGGGAGTACCTAACCAAAGAAAATTGATATTAGGATCATTACCGCCACCAATAAAGACCTGGATCAGGCCATAAAGGATGGGAAATTTCGAGAGGACCTTTATTTCCGATTGAATGTCTTCCCTATTGAGATACCGCCATTGCGCTCACGACCCGATGATGTCCCCATCCTTGTGGAGCATTTTATAGCTAAGTACAATGTGAAGCATAGCAAGCAGATACAGTCCGTGTCAAAATCAGTGATGAACTTCTTGAGAAATTATGCCTGGCCCGGCAATGTAAGGGAACTTGAAAACATTGTGGAGAGGGCGGTTATTCTATCCCCGGCTAACAGCCTGGAACTACCTGAAATTGTAGACAGTGAGGCGACAAGGGACAAGTGGGAACATGATAATTCACTCGATGTGATTCAGGAAAACCATATCAGAAAAGTGCTGTCCGAATGCCATTGGAAAATTGAAGGGCCTGAGGGCGCAGCGCGGCAGCTGAAAATCAACCCCAGTACCCTGAGGGACAAAATGAAAAAGTTTAACATAAAACGTCCCCGATAAGTATCCACGGTATTTCACGGCCTCAACTATTTATACCGGTTTTACCCTTGGTATTTCGTGGATTTATATTGATAAGCATTTTACTTATGCATATTTAATACTGCTGATCACCAGATAGTTACATGTGCAATTCTATGCGTTTATATACCTGGCACACCCATTGGTATAGGGTTTTGCGTGACAGTTTCAAAGAATCAAATAGAGCTGAAGACCGGCACCCACAGTGTAGAGGATCAGTGTGTGCATTCTGCGTTTTTCATTCCCCCCGGCTGCCCCATGATTGACAGCCGCATGGTCAGGGAGCATATTGAAGCGTTGTGTCAGTTTTTGGACACCAAAGTGTTTTTTATGATTGACTTCACATCGTCAGAGTGCATACTCAGCTTCGATGCATTGAAAGCATGGGGGCAGAGTGGTGACCTAAACACCTATCGGTTGGCAGAGGTCTATGTAGTGGACAGCCTGGCCGATTTGATTTTTCTGAAACAGCACATCCGGTTAAATAAGCTGAGCTACCCTGCCAATGTATTTCAATCTGTTAAACAAGCGAAAGACTGGCTCGGAAAAATCGGAAAAGATCACCACAGTCCTATTTAATTATTTAGAATAAGACACTAGAACTAGTAAATGGAAATGAATATGGAAGGCGTTTGGGAAAGTGATATCAGGATACTCATGCTGGAAGATGATCCGGATGATGTGCTGTTGACCCAGGGGATATTATCAAAATCCGGTATTAGCTATACCATGCGGATAATAGACACAGAGGGAGAATTGAAGGCAGAAGACTTGCATGAATACGATCTGGTCCTCTGCGATTACAATCTCAAAGATTATGATGGCCTTCGGTCAGTTCAATACATCCGTGAGGTCACCGACATTCCGATAATTGTTGTGTCAGGTTCCATCAGTGAAGAGATGGGAGTGGGTTTGCTGGAAGCAGGCGCAAACGAATTTGTAAAAAGGACATGTTTGAATGTACTTCCCCAGGTAGTAAGGAAGGCACTATACCACCATAGCCTCAAAGAGAGGTATGAAGCTTGTGCAAAAAAGCACGATGAGACTTCTCAGATGTTTGATACGCTATTTGATAGCTTGGAAAACCCGGTGTTTATCAAAGACACTGACGGAAGGTACAAGCGAGTAAATGCCGCTTTTTGTCGGCTTTATGAGAGAAGTGAAGCTGAGCTGATAGGCAAATCGGACGATGAGCTCAACTGGATGCATAAAAGTGAACAATTCATCAGGGATGACAGGCACATTTTGGATAAAGGCGTATCGTCCCACTATGAGTTGAATTACCTCAATGAAAAGGGCGAGCGGGTATGTCTGGAAGTCACTAAAAGCCCCATTTTCACTGATGGAAAAATCTCAGGAATACTGGGGCAGGTACGGGACATTACCCGACGCAAGAATGCCATCGCCACAATGGAAAAGTCGCAGTACGTACTGTATCAAACCGAGGAGCTTACCAGGGCAGGCAGTTTTGAATACGATGTGGATTTAGACTTGGTGACATGTTCCAAAAACCTCATGAGGATGCTTGGCCTTCATTCCAGTCAGATATCCCTGGGTAGGCTGGTTCGGTTGATCAAGAAAGAGGACAGGGACATGTTTTTGGATGGGATAAATAACAGCATTGAAACGAAGCGGGAATACAGGATGGAACATCGCTTCATGCTGAATGAGAAGAACCATGGCTATTTTGAAATCCTGTTTCGCCCTGATTACAGGGATGATACAGGCAATACTTTTTATGGGATCATAGTAGATATTACCAAAGAATCCACGGAAAGCATCTCCCGATTGGAATATTATGAGGAATCCAAAAATGAGATAGCCAGAGAGCTGCATGACAACCTGGGACAAAAGCTAAATGCGGCTTCCATGTACCTGGGCAAGATGGAACCATGCGATAGTTGTACGCCTTTGGTTTCCAAGGCAACAGATATTTTACAAGAGGGAATAGCTGATCTAGGCCGCCTGGTCACGGGTATTTCCGTAAAGCATATTGATGATATTTCATTGCAGTATGCGCTGGAGAAATTGACCCTTTGCCTGCCTGAAGAAATGAACCTGAATTTTGAATGCAACATTGATGAGTCTGCCATTTCGAAATTTGTGAAGCGGCAGGTATTTCGTGTGGTGCAGGAGGCTGTAAATAATGCGGTGAAATACAGTCAGGCAAAAAACCTCGACATTACCCTGAATCATGATGGTGGTATCCTAAGTATGACAATAGAGGATGATGGCAATGGGTTTGATATAATGTCTGCCACCAAAGGGAACGGGCTGATCAATATCACGCATCGGGTAAAAAAGTCGAATGGGCTGATCAACATTGATTCGAGAAGAGGAGAGGGTACCAGGGTGATGGTAAAAATGCCGGTGGCCTAGTTCAAAAAGAAACTTGCAGCAAAATATTTAGGTGAGATGCCTCTATCTCAGAGGCAGTGATTAGGTGAGGGCCTGTCCGCCAGCTGGTGGATGGGCTTTTTTATTCTTGATTGGGATCACCAAATTCGCTTCCCACTGATTAAATTAGAAGGGTGATGGAGTTAGAAAAGTTGACGGATCTTTTCCCAAAAGTATATTTCAATATTGGGATACGCTACCTGCTGGCTGCCGGGTTGGCTTTTTTAGTTTTTTATGTACTGTTTCGCTCCAGGTTTCTGACCCGAAGAATCCAGCAGGCTTTTCCCAGAACGGCTGACTATCGAAGAGACCTGCTCTATTCTTTGCTGACCGTATTTTTCTTTACCATTATTGCGCTGCTGACCTTCTTCGTGCTCAGGCCATACACGCTGCTATACGTTTCACTGAGTGACAAGACCGTCTGGTACTGGTTGCTCACGGTTATCCCCATGTTTTTCATCCACGACTTTTACTTCTACTGGGCACATCGGCTCATGCACCACCCAAAACTTTTCAAGGCCGTCCACAAAATCCATCACCTCTCTACCAACCCATCCCCCTGGACAGCCTATGCCTTTCATCCGCTGGAAGCCTTCATTGAGGCCGCCATTATTTTGATACTGGCCTTCACTGTGCCTACCCATGCCTTTGTGATCATGCTCTTCATGATCTTCCAGATCATTTACAATGTGTATGGCCACCTGGGCTATGAGCTCTTTCCGGCCGGCTTTCATAAAACGTGGATCGGAAAATACATCAACACCTCTGTGGCTCACAATCAGCACCACGCCCGCTTCCACGGAAACTATGGCCTGTATACCCTCATCTGGGACAGGCTGTTTGGAACGGTGAGGGAAGATTACGATGCATCGTTTGAGCAGGCAACAGGTAAGCAATGAGGAAAGCAGATGCTGAAACAAGTGCGGGTGGCTAGCCTCAGCATGACGTTCTATTGTTGTTTCTGCTATATTAAAATCCGGACGTCACCCTGAGCAAACCCCTTCGTCACCCTGAGCAAACCCCTTCGTCACCCTGAGCAAACCCCTTCGTCACCCTGAATTTATTTCAGGGTCTAAATTGATGCTTAAATTTAAGTGTGAAATACGGGTATACATACATCCTATCAAATTACAAGCGTACATCCCTGTACATAGGCTCCACCAATGACATAGAGAGAAGAACGTTAGAACATAAAGCAGGCATTGGTTCTTCCCATACTAGCAAGTATCAACTTAAATATTTGATGCACTTTGAAAAGTGCCCTGATATGAGGTCAGCGATTGAGAGAGAACATCAGCTCAAAAATTGGCATAAGGAGTGGAAGTGGAATCTGATTAAAGAGCACAATCCTGACCTTGAAGATTTAGCTGCTGACTGGTTTGCTCAGGAAGACATAAGAGGAGCAGCTGGTCAGAAATAGATGCTGAAACAAGTGCGGTCGGCTAGCCTCAGCATGACGTACTGGATATGGGGACTGCTATCTCAAAACTGGGCGTCACCCTGAACAAACCCCTTCGTCACCCTGAACAAACCCCTTCGTCACCCTGAATTTATTTCAGGGTCTAAGCTTAACATACTTTATCGTCATTAGATGCTGAAACAAGTTCAGCATGACGCACGGAAATAAAGAAATGCTTTTAGTTAAATCGTCTCCTGATCAAACCCTCGTCAACCTGAGCAAGCACCCCTAGTCACCCTGAGCAAGCACCCCTAGTCACCCTGAACTCGTTTCAGGGTCTAAACTTAACCTACTTTATCGTCATTAGATGCTGAAACAAGTTCAGCATGACTTTTCCATTGTTATTTCTGCTACATTAAAATCTGGACGTCACCCTGAATTTATTTCAGGGTCCATGTATGTAGATGCTGAAACATGTGCGGTCGGCTAGCCTCAGCATGACGTACTGGATATGGGGACTGCTATCTCAAAACTGGACGTCACCCTGACCAAACCCCTCCGTCACCCTGAATTTATTTCAGGGTCTATCAAAATAGCGGAGCGGGTTACACGAAGATGCTGAAACAAGTCTAAACCCCTCTCCTGTAGGAGAGGGGCTACTCCTTATCCTTAAGGAGAAGGCCGGGATGAGGTCATTAAATATCACTCAGCCGCTTCCAATTCCTCTCCACTCTCACCCCGCGACTTTCTGGCACGAGCCACCGCCATAATGCTTGTGGTGATGCCGTTGAGTTTGTCGATCAGTGCGCCGTGCGTCCCCGGATCAGTCTCATCCAGGATGTTGATCGCATCCAGCAGGATATTTACGTGCGGCACGGTCTTGCTCTTCGCCTCGCTCAGCGTAGGGTAGTTCTTTTTGGTGTCTTCATCCAGACGGCTATTGTAAATGGTAACAAAATCAGCCTGTGCCTGCTTCAGGTCTGCATAGATGCCATCTGCATGCATAGTAGCCAGTGCTGTCTGATTTTCCGGTTTGTCCAGTTCGGTAAAGAGTGCCTCCAGTTTACCACTCTGCTCCGCATAGCCTAGTGTGTAAAGGCGTGTGCCTGCCTGGTAGATGATGGGCCAAATTTGCTCATAGGCATCCACCAGTGCCTGGTTTTTTCTGCGCTTGTAGGCATCTACCAGATCTTTGAATCCAATAAATAAATCATCCCGAAGCGCATCAGCTGCAGCTACATCATCCACGAGCTTATTTAGGCGCACGGCAGTGATGGCCGCATTCAGGTTGTCAATATCGGTTTGCAGCAGCCCGGTGATGCGGGCGATAAACGGGTCGGCGGCAGACAAGTCAGCCGTGGCGGCCACATACTTACTGGCTGTTTCAGATAGCTCCGCAGGAAGGAGAAAACTGGTTCTTAATTGTTTGATCATCTGTTTGAATTGTTTTAATGTGAAAAAAAATGATTTACAAGTAATGTTATCGGTATTTGCTACGAAATACAAGATACATGGTGATGAAAAACGGTATTGGGGCGAAAAAAATAGACTTTTCTTTAGCTACAGTTGTTTTGAAACAAAAAAAAAGTGGTGCGGACTTCTACCGGCGTTTGGAGGCAAAAAAGATTTTATTTAGAGTTCTACGGATGTTTTGGCGTGAAAAAACTTTTTTTTAGCGTTCTACGAGTGTTTTGCTCCGAAAAAGGCTTTTTTTACACTTCTACGGACGTTTTGGAGCAAAAACGGATTTTTTTGGAGTGGTACGGGTGTTGGAGGGGGAGGGTATGAAGCAATCACAAACTGAGGTGGGGAAGTTACTTTTGTGCTAGAGGAGGGTTTAAAGACCCCCTAGAGCACTAGATTCGGATGATCGTTGGTTAGTTATTGAAACTGATCCTTCAACTGTTGACTCACTAGTTGATTCATCGATTTCAGACTCTGATTCTGTTTCCTCTATTGTTCGTGACTTTTCAATGAAATCTCCAACTTCTTCGAGTATATCTTCGCCAATTTTAGCATCAAGGTATTCATTGGAATATTTCAGAAAACTATCAGTCGAATAACAGTAGAACAGATTGTTCTTTTCCTTTTTTAGTTCCGAAATCAGTTCAGGTCTTGGTCCTATTGTCATTCCCATTTCCACCTGAAACCAATCCTCTTTAGTATCACCAGTAACAAAAATGACAGGCTGATCAATACTTTTGTTTTTCTTAAGAATCTCTTTCCAAACAATTAGGTCACCGTATTTATCAGGTTCACCTTTTTTATTATCCAAATAGCCAGGAGGTTGTTTTTTAAAGTACCTTGATTCTCCTTCTGTAAAAATTATCTTAAGCTCATCGTCTGTAAAGGGTTCACCAATTGAGTTTTCTAATATATCTGCTAACCGCTCTTTAGTTGGATTACTTAGGATAAGCTCTTTTACATTTTTTTGCTTTTTGTCAAGAACACTATCGAATTTTTCGCAAAATGCCTCAATCTCTTGATGTAATTCTAGCTCTAAAAACGGATGACTTCTCTTTTCATCTATTTGTTTTTTGAATTCAAGGAGAGTTCTAATGCTTTCCCCATATTTTTTTACTTGACCTGATATGATCTTATTCAAATTTTTATGGTATTCTTCGGAAACTTGATAGGGAATCCAAATTCGATCCTTCAAAGTTTCCATTATTTGCAAAAGAGAGTTCACAGTACTTTCCGAGAATCTATAAAGATCGAGTAGCACATTTGTGTCAAATACAAACAAACCTTCTGACCATAATTTTCGGAAATCATCTTTGGATGGTTTGTAATATCCGGGGAAGTGCTTTCTCATGCTCATACCTTGGGTAGATGTTTTTTTAACCAATCATTCTCAGCGATTACATTCCTCCAGGCAGCTTCCCCACCTGATTTAATGACAAATATCCTATCATTAACATCAATATGTTTCAGTAGGTAATCACGAATTTGAGCTGCTGACTGTGTTGTAATAATTGCCCAAGTAGATTCAGTGACCTTACCCCAAGTACCATATGATTTGATAGCATCATATAGAGCATTATAATTTCTACCTGGACTTCTAAGATCATATGATATTATATAGGATTTCATCCTTGAATTCTAAATTTTGGGCTAAGATAAATATTGAGAATTTGGTAAGCATATAAATTACTATGTAATGCACTCAACAACCGAATATAATGCACCTTTTAAGCACATTGAAATAATTCGCATTGGTTCAAGATAGGCCAATACCCCATTATTCTCCAAAAAAGTCACAGCGTTGTGCTCAAGTTCTTCTTTTAGGTAAACTGATACTTAGCGGAGTGCAATTTGCGGGGCGGTTTGGTGATAAATAGTTCAGAGTAACGTTTTTATTACTTAAATTGGATAGCATTAAACGCTTTATCATGTATGAAAACGATCTACTGCTGCATATTCCTTTTCCTCACGTTTGCAACGTCAGCCCAGGACACTTCCACTGATCCAAAACCAAATGCCCTCTATCTCGAGCTTTTTGGAAATGGTATTATGTATTCGATAAACTATGACCGCCTGATCACCACCAGCGGTAACCTAAAAATCTCAGGAAGGGTGGGGTATTCCTATGTAAATATTGACCTGTTTGATGAGGTTAAAGGAAATGTGATACCTGTTGAAATTCTTGGCTGGGTTGGCAATAATAAAGGCCATGTAGAATTTGGTGTGGGTCTATCCTCGCAGTTTGTAGAGACCAAGGACGTGTCTATACTAGGACCGACCCAGGAGACAAAATCCAATGCCTACTACCTCACCGGAAGAGTAGGGTACAGACTTCAAAAGCCGGATGGAGGGTTTCTATTCAGGGCAGGTTTCGTCCCTATGTATCTGCTTTCGGAAAGTACTTCCACCGACCGCCCGGAGTTTGTTCCCTGGTTTGGGCTGAGTTTCGGTTATTCTTTTTGATAATTCTATCCGGGCTACTTTGTAATAGCATGCACCTATTAGAATGAAGATGCTGAAACAAGCCTGTCTGCCGACTCAGGCAGGTTCAGCATGACGCACGGAAATAAAAAATGCGTTTAGTTAGATCACACCCTGAAAACACCCCTCGTCACCCTGAGTAAACATCCCAAAATCCCTTACTCAACCCTCCGTATTCCCCGCTGCGTGTATCCCTTATTTTTCTAAGGGCTAGCCCGTATGCGCATCTCACGCACTTTTTTACGGGTATTTCTGAATCTTTTCAAACCCGAAAATCCCTCTCATTTCCGGCCCTTCATTTTCTGAATTTTGAACTATCAAACAAACAAAAACACATAAGAAAATGAAAAAGCAACTGTTATTACCGCTTCTTTTTGCCGCCGTTCTAGGAACCGCATCTGCGCAAAATGTAATTGTAAGAACCTATGTAGAAAAGACCAACATGAGCCCTAAGACAGGGACCTCCATCGGATTTGAAAACCGGTACCAGTGGGAGTATGGGGCATTCTTTCAGGAGGCTTCTTTAATGGAATCATTCATGATGAGTGAAGAGGATCTGGAGGCACTTCCACACCAGTACGAAAAGGACTTTGCCGGACTATACTTTGCCGTGCCTGTCATTTCCCGGGAGCTATTCGTAGTAAAAGCCAATGTACGTACAGGAATGTCTAACGGAGAGAACTTCGTGATCACACCATCGGTGCTGGCCGACTATAAGCCAATTAAGCATGTGCGTATCGGGATGGGAGTAGGCTCAAGAGCTTTTCGTCCTACTCTTCAGGCATCTGTAGCACTTTCTTTCTAAGCAAATCAGTCATTCAATTTAGAAGTCAAAATAGTATGAACGCCCAGGTAGCATTTATGGATCAGCAGCAAGAGGTTTCCCCACTTAGAGTAGTGAAAGCCATTTCGAAAATTTTTAACATCAGATACATGGAAAACCTAAACCTGATGATGGTGACAGGTTGGAGTATCACTGATGATGCCTGGATCAAGTACTGTCAGATGCTGGCCGATATCGAGTCGCACCTGAGGGTCAGGGAAGAGCTGAACATTTACTTCAAGTTTGAACTGTTCAATACTTCTTCAGCAAAATATCTTTTCAAGATCATCAAGCGCCTAAACAAAGCACATAAGGAAGGTAAAATGGTGAAGATATACTGGAGCTGTAGTGCCAGTGAGCATGAAAATGAGATGATTGAGTCGGGGTTGGACT
Organism: Ekhidna sp.; assembly: GCF_040223195.1. Classification (GTDB taxonomy): domain Bacteria; phylum Bacteroidota; class Bacteroidia; order Cytophagales; family Cyclobacteriaceae; genus Ekhidna. Next base: position 83,949 of record NZ_JAVKDX010000021.1, read on the forward strand.
TTGCCAGCATGAGCGACTTCCAATTCAAAATTTCCCTCAACTGATAAATTGAATCCTAAACCCAACTGTCATGAAAAAGCTATTCGTCCTCATGTTCCTGACAACCATCCTGAAGTTCTGCTGCAATGCACAGGTACTGACTGGAGAAGCGTATGTGCAGAACACGGTGATGGGGCTTCAAAAAGGGTATGGACTGAGAATCCAAACCAACAAGGGGCTAGGGATAGGACTGGTACATCAGTCAAACCTGAATGTAAAAGGTGAGAGCCTGGATGAGAAGTATCCCTTCTACGGGATCGAGACCATCGTGCCACTGACACGGTGCGGAAACATGCGCCTCTTTTTCACACCGAAGGCAGGGTTTGTAAACGAGCATTTCTTCGTCATCATCCCGGAAGTAGAGACGGAGATCAGAATCTCTGATACGTTTTCCACCGCACTTACAGCCGGCATTCGTGCCAGGGAATCGGCCGTGGGAGTGAAGCTAATGGTACACTTATAAACCAAATATCATGAGACAGCCAATACTTATACCATTGATTTTTGCCTTGTTTTCCTGTGAGCCACCGATGGAACATCCGTATGAAAACTTCATCATCCCGGCAGGCAGGCACGATAACGGGTGGAAGCTACAGTCGCTTCAATCCAATACGCTGAGTTTTGCTACCATCTTTGATCAGTCGGCAATCTACCAGACCAGCACCACCGAAAACCAGCACGACATCAACAAGCTGATGGGCTTTTCGGATTGCAACTCCACCCACCATGAAAACAGTGCCCGTTTCGGCTGGAGATGGCTGGATGGCAAGCTGGAGATCTATGCTTATGCCTACGTAAATGGTGAGCGTATCACTGAATACATCGGGGATGTGGAGCTGGATCAGCCTGCAGACTACCAGCTACAGATCACAAATGATCATTATCTCTTTTACCTGCAAGGCCATGATCCTGTAAGCATCAGGCGAGAGGCTCCCTGCAGCAAAGGTCTCTACTACATGCTCTTTCCCTACTTCGGGGGAGATGAAGTGGCACCCCACGATATACGCATTCAAATTTTAACCAAATACTAAAAACATACATAAGAACTTAAATGACTACCACCATGCAAGTACTAAAAACAGAAACACCAAACATAAAAGATCGGATAGATCAATTTGAGGGAAGCATTTTCCTAAATGTAGGCAGACAGATCCAGCGAGTATCACTAAACAGTATCGAATACATCAAAGGATATGGCGACTACATGAAGGTGAAATGTCAGGATAAGAGCCACACGGTACATATTACTATGAAAAACCTGCTGAGGGTCCTTCCTTCATCGGATTTCTACAGGATTCACAAGTCCTACATCATCCGGTTAGATAAAATTGAGAATCTGTCATCCTCGCATGTGCAGATAAATGAAACAAACATCCCGATAAGCAGAAATAATAAGCAGGAGCTATTGTCGCTTATCCCATTGGTGAAATAAGTGTGTTTTTTGGTGGTTAGTAAGGGTGGCTCAGCAATGGGTCACCCTTTTTTTCAAAAGGAATAATTGATGGCACCAGCCAGCGCAAGAGAAAAACAAGAAACTGGTTCAAGTGTCCCACTTGGACCTTTTTTGTTATATGGAAAATGACCATCTTAGAATAGGCACAAGCGGACGCTTGCGCCAGAGGGGGGTAATAATGATAAGCTTGCAATACATGCAAAATGAAGTCTATATCTTTATTTTAGTGATTAAAGTGTAAAACACGCGTTGCAAACGCGCGCTAGCAAGTATTATATCTGAACTAAAAATTTAAAAAGATGAATGTTAAGAAAATGATACAAGTTGGTGGAATAATTACCATAGTTGGATTGATTGCAGGTTCAATATCTAATAAGATAGAACAAATCATTACGTATAATAATAATTATAATCTAGAATGCTATGGTATTATAGAGGATATTAGAATTAGTGATGAAAGAGCCACTCCATACTTTTTGATTGGTGGCGAATGGAAATACCTAAACCTTTATGGTTTCAATATGGTGAAGCACACTGAAAAATATGATTCCGTTGCTAAAGCAAAAGGAGAAAAAGTGCTGTATTTGTATCGAAAAAACAATCTAGGGACATATAGATTAGTTCTTGAGACAACACCTAGGAAACGAGAACTTTATCAATAGATAGGTCACCTATCAAACCATCACCCCCGCTAGCGCGCGTTTGCAACGCGTGCAAATTGAAACCTCGTACTGCTTGCAGCTTATTTTAAGATCGTTCAGCCACCAAATCATCAACCACTTCCCCACAATCCACTACCTTTACATCGCTCCGGCATAGCAATATACAAATCTGAGAATGTAACCATAAATGGGTTTGTTCGGTGCGCTAAATCACGCCCACTATGGGGATCATTGAATGCGCTGACTAATCCATAATCCTTCTTTAATAGAGGTTTGGTATGTGCATGCCGGAGTTTTTGTTTTCAATACTTGATCTCTACTTCTGAATTGTTTTAGTTTAGGATAGCAAATTCAATTCGATGAGATCAAAATCTACCCTTACGCTAATTTTTATCTTGTTTTCTCTTCAGGGTTTTTCGCAGATCTGCAAGTACCTGGTGAATGAGAAGGACCCCATCACCGATGACATCATCCGCACCGTGAAGACACGGCTCACCGGGCCGGTACCTTACTACTTCTTTTCCTACATCCGAAACGGGAGCGACTATACCTTTCAGGTAGAGGTAGGTGATTATGGTGAAGTCAGCGAACCCATTGCAGCAGGAAGTGAGCTGATCATGCGAGCAGGAAATGGTGCGGTGATCCGTATGCAATCCATCGAAAAGGCTATCCCCGAAATCATTGACGATTTTGGCAGCAAGATCACCCGCTATGATATCACTTTCAGTATGACGGAGGAGGATATGAAAAACATCGCCGAATCAGGCATTGTGTTCATACGGATCAAAGACATGAAAAATACATTCAGCGATCAGGAAATACCGGAAGCGGTTGTTCAGATTTCCAAAGAAAACGCTGAATGTATTTTCAAGTAATTACTCAGATCTTAATGTTTCAGTTGGGTTCTTATTAGCATTTATCCAGACTTGTGAAAGAATGGTGACCGTAGCAATGATGCCTACAATTATGAGTGTAGGAATGAAAATGGTATGATCAATCGGGGCATGAAAAGCCATTTCATTGACCCAAAGCCCATTTGCCCACATCGCAAATGGAATTGCAATAATTGAAGTGATTACTATCATAATGATGAATCCTTTTCCCATAGAAACGGTGAGAGAGCGGAATGAGGCACCCAATACTTTCCGTATTCCTATTTCTTTCACTTTGGTTTTTAATTCAAAACTGACCATCCCAAGAAAACCCAATCCGGTGATGGAAAGGGCTATCATGGCGACATAAGTCAGAATGTTACCCAGGTCGTAAAAGAACTGATAAAATTCATCCAATTGTTCGTTTAGGAAACCTCCTTCGTATTCTCTATTTGCATCAAATGAAGCCCAGGCTTGCTCAAACTTCTTTTTCTGAGCTACCATATCCTCACTCCTTACCTTTAGATATGTGTATTCATACCTGTCTGGTATTACCCTTAAGGCAAGCGGCCGAATGGACTTCATTAGTGGCTCCCAATGATAATCTTTCACTACCCCAATGATTTGAAGTCCGAGTGTATCCAGCATCATGGTTTCACCAATTGCCTGGCTTGCAGACTCAAAACCATATGCTTCTACAGCTTTCTGATTGATGATCATGAACTTTTCATTTTGCGTGGAAATATCTCGTGGAAAATCATTTCCGGCAACCAACTCTAGCTCCATCACATCTATGTAGTTTGGATCTACCGAGAAGTAGTAGAGTGTGATGGGCTCCTGATCTTTTTTCCACTGCGCATCTCCTCCATGGGATCGTCCTACTGCAGGATGGTGAGAAGCAAATGTTACATTTTCCACCCCGGAGATGGATTCAAAATGCTGCTTTATTGAGGCGGGGTTTTGTTTGTGTGTATTTACGTAAAAAACCTCTGACTCATTAAAGCCATACTTAGAGTTGACAAGAAACTCGCCCTGCTTCTTAAGGATGAGAATAGTCACCAGTAAACTGTACACTGATTAATGTACGCTTACCTGTCAGATGTTTGAATACTGATCGTTTTCTGGATTTTATTTGAGTCAGGTTTCCTTTAAGTGAGTTTACCGCCTTTATTCTTGCAAGAAAAACGGCCGGTCCGATCCCGGTCAGTAGTCCAAGGATGATGGTGAATAGGATGAAGTATCCATAAGTTCCCAGGGAGTCTTCCAGTGAAATGCCGATCATATTGAAAATCCATATTTCATTAAAGGAAATGATCAGAAATCGATAAATCACCACTGCAAAAAGGAGAGACAGGAATGCCGTTATCACAGACTCTGTAAGAAACTGTGAGATAATCTGTTTTTTGCTTGCACCATTCACTTTTCGTATGGCTATTTCTTTCGCACGACTCAGCGCTTTGGCAATAGTCAGGTTGGTATAATTAATGGAAGCGGTGATCAATACAATGAGCCCCAGTAGGCCAAAAAACATCAATACGAACCACGGCAGGGTGAATGCAATTTCGTTAGAGGTGATGTCTCCAGGCACAATATCATTTAGTGATTGAAGTCTAAAAATTAGTTCCTGCTCATTTTCCTCATATTTTATTTTTTCTGATGCAAGCGCATTGATAGCCGCCTCAGCTTCATTTTTGAATGACGGATCACTCAAAATAAGATAGTTGTATCCACTCCAATGTTCTTTCCAGCTATTGTAGTTTTTAGAAACGAGATCCTTTTCAGCCAGCACCGGAAGGGTGCTCAATGATCCCAATGCCTCGAACTGCATGTGTGTCTTCCCCGGAGGAGACTTGACTACACCGGTTACCTTATAACTTCCATGGTCTTCAAATTCAATTGTCTGTCCCAATGCTGATTGGTCTGGAAACAACTTATCGGATAGCTCCTCACTCAAAACGATGCTAAATGGTTCTACTAATGCTTTACCGTTTCCCTCCTTTAGCTCAAAACCGAATACCTCAAAGAAGGCTTCATCCGCATACAGCGATCGGATATTTAGGATTTTATGAGGTGACCGAATTTCTCCTCGTAAATAAGAATTTAGGTTGGTACCTCCTTGAATGAATGAGAAGCGTTCATTTAATTCATTTTTAAAAGGCAGGGGAGAAGTAGCATACTTTTCACTGAATGGCCCCTCGTGCCCTTTAATATCAGTAGTGATTCGGTAAATTCTATCACCCTTCGGGTGGAATTTGTCATATTGAAAATGATCATAGACCAATAGGATCAGTACCAGGCATACCGACATGCTCAATGAAAGACCCATGATGTTTAGCCCGGTGAATAGCTTGTGCTTCCATAGATTACGAAGGGCAATTTTGATGTAGTTTTTTAGCATACTTGAGGAATTTTGAGTTAGACCTATGCAGATTTGACAGCAGTTGTTGGTAAGATGTTGCAGCCGGGCAATGGTTGTATGAAACCTGAAAGTATAATTAGAGTATAAGTATGAACCTATCTCAACTTACTTATGCTAAAGAATCTATTCGTTTCTGCCTTAAGAAGCCTTAAGAAGAAACCTGGTTTTACAACCATCAATGTATTGGGGCTGGCCATCGGCATGGCTACCTGCCTCTCCATCTTACTTTATGTCAATCATGAGTTGTCCTATGATAGTTTTCAGGACGACAATGTGTACCGGTTGGCTTTAAACCGGGTCTACCCTGAGCGGGAAGTGGATTTTGTGATCATACCACATTCCATTAGTCCGCAAATGGTAAATGATTTTCCAGAGGTGGTGAATCAAACCCGTCTATTCAGGATTCCAAACGTGGCTACTTTTCAGTATGAAGGCGAGACCATTACAGAGGATAAGCTGGTTTTTGCAGACTCCACCATTTTTTCATTGCTTTCTATCAAGCTTATTGAAGGAGATGTGAAAACAGCCTTGAAGGAGCCCAACTCGATCGTAATCACGGAATCTGCTGCTAAAAAATACTTTGGGGATGAGAAGCCCCTGGGTAAGATTTTGCAGGGGCCGCAGGGAAATACGTTGGAGGTTACAGCCATAGCTGAAGACTACCCTGAGAAATCGCACTTTGAATTTGGAGCCATCGTAGCACTTCACTCGATCCCTTTCTTAAGCTCTCCAAACTGGGCAAGCTTCTCGGTGATGTCATACATCGAGCTGGCACCAGGAGCTTCCTATGAAGAGTTGGAAGAAAAGATGCCTGCCTTCATCAAGCAATATGCAGAAGGTGAAATTCAGCAACGAAACGGGATATCCTATGACGAATACATAGCCGCTGGGAATGGATACAATTACTCCTTTCAGCCTATCAGGGACATTTACCTCACCAGTCATTTATCTGGTGAAATGAAGCCAAATGGGAATATCACTTATGTCTATATCTTCTCCATTGCCGCGGCTTTTATACTCATTATCGCCTGCATCAACTTTATGAACCTTTCCACGGCTCGTTCCGTGGAGCGGGCCAAGGAAGTGGGGATCAGAAAAGTGATGGGCTCCCATCGAAAGCAGCTAGTGGCTCAGTTTCTGTCGGAATCAACATTGGTGGCTATGCTAAGTGCAATGCTGGCCATTGTCATCGCTTGGCTATTCCAACCAGTTTTTGCCCAACTCTCAGGGAGGGATCTTTCTGTTCTGGGTTTTTTCACCCCGGTGAATATCCTGATTCTAATAGGGGTGGTTATAGCAATAGGGGTGCTTGCAGGCTTGTACCCAGCGTTCTTCATCTCTTCGTATTCCCCCATAGGTATCCTGAGAGGATCGATGAAAACCTCGGGAAAAGGTGTGATGCTGAGAAATGTACTAGTGGTTCTTCAGTTTTCCATTTCCATTGCACTTATTTCGGCTACTCTACTGATATATAATCAGATGGATTTCATGCTAAACAAGCCACTCGGGTTTGATAAAGAGCAGGTAGTGGTGATAGAGAATGGGTTTGCGGTAAACAATAACCCGCAGCAACCAAACTGGGATAGGTTCAAGACTTTTAGGAATGAATTGGTATCTACTCAAGAGGTTTCTAGCGCAGGATATAGCTCTTCATTACCAGGCGATGTGCTTCAGGGGTTTATTGTGAGAGTGCCGGGAGATGGACAAAAGGAAAGTCTGGTCACGCGGATGCTCTCTATGGATGACCAATTTATGGAGACCATGGGTATGGAAATACTGGAAGGAAGGGGGTTTTCTCCAGAGTTTAACGATTCACTCTCCATCATTTTGAATGAAGCCACGGTGGAGAAGCTAGCCCTCTCAGATCCGATCGGGAAAAGGATTATTCATGTGGATGATTCATCACAGGTTTCCTACACAGTCATAGGAGTAGTGAAAGACTTTCATTTTGAATCCCTTCATTCAGCCATGGAGCCAATAGCTATTACCAGCATGGGTAGCCCCCAGAGCTTTGTGAATAAATATGCGGTGAAAATATCCCTGGAAGACATGCAAAGGGGGTTGGCTTCAATTGAAGAGAAATGGAATGAGTTTGCCCCGCAGACACCATTTAGATATTATTTTCTTGACAACAGTTTGGAGAGCTTTTACGAATCAGAAAAAGCCTCCGGGCGACTATTTACGGTGTTTACAGTGCTTGCCGTCATTGTAGCATGCATTGGCTTACTAGGGCTTTCAGCTTTCATCATTACCCAAAAGACCAAAGAAATAGGAGTGAGAAAGGTGCTGGGAAGTAGTGTGTCGGGGATTGTATTCCTTCTATCTAAGGACATAATTAAACTCATTGTGATTTCGACGGTGATCGCTATTCCAGCGGCGTATTTCTGGGTTTCTGGCTGGCTTGAAAACTTTGCCTATGCAGATAGGATAAACTGGCTAATCTTCATTGTGGCAGGCTTAGGCGCACTCCTTATTGCATTTTTGACTACCAGTATCCAATCGACCAAAGCAGCAAGGGCAAATCCGGTAGAATCTCTGAGGGATGAGTAAAGTTTTTTAAAAGGAAAAAAAGCAATAAATTCATTGTTTTATTAACCTAACTAAAAAACTATGTCTGATTCTTCAATGAGTGTTAAAGATTGGTTGATTACCATGATTATCACAGCAATTCCAATAGTTGGATTTGTAATGCTATTTGTTTGGTCTTTCGGAAGTGGAACGCCGGCAGTCAAGGCTAACTGGGCAAAAGCAGTTCTAATTTTCTATGCAATAATGATTGTATTGTATATGATTTTTGGTGCTGCATTGCTGGGAGGTATTATGGCAGCAGGGTCATATTAGAACCTAATTTTTTAATTTCTTAAAAGCCCTCTCGCAGGGCTTTTTTTATGTCCCGAAAGTTTGATTCGCCAGGTATTCGTAATCGGCAATGATCGTATAAAGGAACTTTACGTCCGGCAGCTCCGATTCGATGTTGAGCTTCTCTTTGATCTTCTGTGATAGTACCGTCACTCCATCTGCACTAAACCCTTCCTTTCTCATTTTCAAAGCCTTTTTGATCAGCTCAATCTGATCATCTGTGAGTGATTTTACCTGGCTGAACGTGACCTGATGATCATCTTTCGCCACACTCTTGAAAGCCTGGGCGACTTCCACTTTTCTGACTTTAATTACCGTAGTGCCCGCCACTAGGTCTCCGATCCGCTGGCCATTTTTGGTGGCAATGATAGAAATTACCGCTGGGGCAAACACAATCGGATATAGCCAAAGGTCAATAATGCGGAAAAGCCACCGGAGCAGATAGCTGCCAATCGTGGGTGTGGTACCATCCAGCTTCACCACTTTGATGTTCATGGCCCGCTTTCCGGGAGTTTGCCCTCCACCGAAGTATTCAAAAGCAAAGCTGTAAAACATGGCTGGGATATATATTAGCAATATTGCCCATTCTCCTGAAAACATATAAGCAAGGGATGCATTCAGGGTAATCATAACAACAATCAGGATCACAAAATCTATGATAAAGGCCAGGATGCGATCCCCCAGACTCCCCAGCTCCAGATCTATTTCAATATTTTGATTGGTGACGAACTTTGGCATGCAAAAATTTTACGCAATTATCTGAAAACTTTGCCTACGATCCACATAATTCCGCATATTTGGAACCGAATGAAGCAGGCCTTCTTTGTAAAGCTAAATCAGGATAAATGGGCTGGATATGAACAGCAGTTGGATCAGGGCAGTACCTCAGCGGATGACCTGGCCAAAATGTATGTTCACCTGACTGAAGACCTTGCGTTTGCCAAGGCAAAGTATCCTCGTACATCACTCACTGCCTACCTGAACAAGCTCAGCCTCAAAGTCCATAACCTGATATACCGAAACAAACCTGAGAATAAAGGCAGGCTTACACGATTCTGGAAATTTGAGGTGCCATATGAGATGGCCATGGCAGGCAAGCCTATGCTCTATGCTTTCCTGATCATGACTGTAGGAGTGGTGGTGGGTATTATTAGCACTGCGAATGATGAGACTTTTGCCCGGCTGATTCTTGGTGATGCCTATGTTGATATGACATTGGAAAACATCAAAAAAGGAGACCCGATGGGCGTATATGGCAGCATGGATCAATGGTCCATGTTTTTCATGATTACCTCCAACAATATTCGTGTGTCTTTTCTCGCTTTCGTGTTTGGTTTCCTGACTTCTGCTGGCACAGGCATGATCCTTTTCAGGAATGGAATTATGCTTGGGGTGTTCAATTATTTCTTTGTGCAGCAAGGGCTCTTTGATGAAACAATGCTTTCTGTCTGGGTACACGGTACCATCGAAATATCAGCCATCGTGATAGCCGGGGGAGCTGGGATCAAGATGGGGAACGGCTTGCTTTTTCCAGGGTCATATCCGCGGGCATACGCATTTAAGAAAGCCGCGAAAAGCGGGCTGAAGATCGTAATGGGGCTGGTGCCGTTCTTTATATTGGCCGGCTTCATTGAGTCATTTCTCACCCGATACACTCAATGGCCACTGGCGGCCAAGCTTGCCATTATCCTTGGCTCATTTGCATTGATCGTCTATTATTTTATTCTTTTACCAATCAAAACCTACCGAAATGTCACAACCAAAAATTGAGTTTTACAAAATCAGAGATTTTGGGGCTAAAATGAATGCTACTATCGAGTTCCTTCGGGAGAATATGGGAAGATTATTTCTCAACCTTCTTTTCATCGGTGGCCCGGTAGCATTGCTCATGAGCATTATTTTTACCAATATTTTTTCTTCGATGGGGGATGCTGTGGGGATAGAGGACGAAAGCCAGGCACTCAATTTTTTTGCTGTGCTGGGTGGCAACTATTTCATGATCATGCTGATTAGCTGGCTGGCCGGCTCCATGGTGATATGTGTGTCCATGACCTATGTGAGGCTATACAACGAAGGTGTGGCCAAGGAGACCCCTGTTGGGGATGTGCTCAAGCTCGCCTTAAAGAAGTACGGAGGTGTGCTGTTGCTGGGCATTCTGGTTGCGTTCATTGTGTTCATCAGCTTCTTCGTTTTCATTTTGCCGGGGATATTTATGTTGTTTGTGTTGCCTTTGGCATTTGCCACCTACATGTTTGAAGACATCTCCGCCCCCAATGCACTTGGGCGTACCTTCACACTGTTGAAAGATAAGTGGTGGAGCACGTTTGGAATCGGGTTGGTGGGATACATACTGGCCTATGTGATCCAGTTAGTTTTTTCGCTACCAACCATGGTTGTCTATTTCGCAAATATTTTCACGTTGATAGAGGAAGCGTCAAACAATCCATCTGATCCCTCAGCAGTTTTCGAAATGTTTTCCAGTGGGTACATGACAGCCGCTTTTGCGATTTCCATGGTGGGTGGTTACCTGTCTTACAGCATTCCACTGATTGCGTACAGCTACCAATATGCCAATCTTGTGGAAAGGTCTGAAGGCAGAGGTCTTATGAATGAAATCGAAGGTTTTGATAAAGAATAACCACCGCTTAGCTGTTTGTTTCACGCTTTTCATAACCTTTTTTTTAGCAGGAGGACAGCAGGTATCTGTACGAACCTTTGATGAAGAAGGTATGAGGGTGTATGCTCAGCAGCAGGCGTTTGATTATATGAACTATACGGTACGGCCACCCTCGATCTGGGAGCAGGTCAGCTGGTGGTTCCAGAGTATGCTTCAGGAGATATTCCTAAATCCAAACACACCATGGCTCACACGAATTGTGTATTATCTGATCATCCTGATCGTATTGGGAGCCGCTATCTACTACATCATCCGGATTAGGTATGGTGGAGGGATCACTCCGGATTATAATACGCACATGTCTCCTGTGGCAGGCATTGCACAGACTACCCCTGAAGATTTTGATCAATCGATAGCAGGGGCCATTAAAGAGAAGAATTTTAAGCTGGCGATTCGATATGTTTATTTGAAGACGCTTTCATCTTTAGCAAAAAAGGGAATGATTAGCCTGAAGGATTGGAAGTCTCCCTATGACTATGAGCGTGAGCTTCAGGGTGATATGGCCAGTTCATATCAAGAGATGGCCAGGTTATTCGAGTATGTCTGGTATGGCGATTTTGATGCTGGCGAGGAAGAATTCAATAAGGGCAGAGATCTTTCCATCAAACTTGAAAATGCATGAGGAGGGGAGAAAAAAAGTTTTTGATCATCCTAATTTTGCTGTTTGTGGTCTACGTTGCAACAAGCTTCCTGGCTCCAAAACCTGTGGATTGGAGGGTCACATTTGGGGTAAAGGACAAAAATCCGTTTGGTGCTTATATCCTTAATGAACGTTCACAGGATTTGTTCGATGGATCGCTGGAAGTATCCAATAGCACCATCTCAGAAATGTCGGATTTGGAAAACCTGCTGATACTCTCAGATTTTGCTGAAATTACGGGTGCAGATTATCGCAGCTTGATGAGATGGCTCGACAGTGGTGTCCATGTTTTCATTGCCGCCAATGAGTTTTCCTCGGTGCTTAAGGACTCACTCTCTTTCAATAACTCGGTTAGCTTCCATAACCTCAATCAGTCCATTTTTGAGGCCGCAACAAGTCCCGTTAGATTGATCGATTCCACTTCCTATGAGTATCCATTTTCCTTGGTTTCCAATTATTTCAACCTGAGCGATACCAGCGAATGGACGACTTATGCTTATCTGGAAGACAATCCGATTTTGATTTCCAGATCATTTGGAAAGGGAAAATTGATACTTTGTTCTACTCCTTATATTTTCACAAACTTTGGTTTGCTATTCGATGAAAATTATCAGTGCGCTGCAAAGATGTTATCTAAACTACCGGAAAGCAGGACTCATTTCACTCAGTTCTACCAGCTGGGTAAGGGTGAAGTCACGACTCCTTTCCGGTATTTTTTGCGTCAGCCTCCGCTCAAATGGTCTATCTATGTTGGGCTATTTACGATCCTGGTCTTCCTGATCATTACCTCCAGGAGGACTCAGCGACCAATCCCGGTGATTACACCTCCGGACAATGCCACAGTCGGTTACGTGCAGACACTGGGTGCACTTTTCTATCGGGAGCGCAAGCATAAGAAAGCTGCTCAGCGATTAATCAACTATTTTCTCAGAGATATTAAAGAGCGATATTTTCTGAGTATTGAATACACCGAAAAATTTTACAAACATCTAAGTGCAAAGTCCGGTGTGGACATTAACATCGTGATCCAGACTTTCGAGTTGATTTTGAAGGTGAGGGATTTGCCGCATGTGGATGAGAAAACATTAATCGATTTATCAAAAAAAATTGAACAGTTCAAATGAGTGATTTTGAAAACAGAGTAGACTTAAGTCAGCTATCCGTGAAGATTGCTAAACTTCGTGAAGAGGCCTCCAAAGCATTGATTGGCCAGCAGGAAATGCTTGATTTGATGCTTACTGCCATGTTTGCCGGAGGCCATGTATTGATAGAAGGTGTGCCAGGGATTGCTAAGACTTTAGCAGCTAAGCTGGTTTCTAAGCTCGTTGAGGCCGACTTCAAGCGGATTCAGTTTACGCCTGACCTGATGCCATCTGATGTGCTAGGCACCTCCGTATTCAATCCGAAGACGGCTTCATTTGATTATAGGAGAGGCCCCATCTTTTCCAACCTGGTTTTGATTGATGAGATCAATCGGGCTCCAGCCAAGACACAGGCTTCCCTCTTTGAGGTAATGGAAGAAAAGCAGATATCCAATGATGGACAAACGTATTATCTGGAAAGCCTCTTCATGGTGTTGGCTACCCAAAACCCGATTGAGCAGGAGGGAACCTACCGGCTGCCGGAAGCGCAATTGGATCGGTTCATCTTCAAGATTGTGGTGGACTATCCGGAAAATGGAGAAGAGAGCCAGATACTGCAGATGACCAATAAAAACACCAACCACCACAAGCTGAACTTTATCGAGTCTGTAATCGGGAAGGAGGAAATTGTGATTCTTCGGGAGAATTTGGAAAGTATTGTGATGAAGGATTCGCTGATTGATTACATTGTGAAGCTGGTAGCAAAAACGCGGGATCATCATTCCCTGTATCTTGGGGCTTCACCTCGTGCATCCATTGATTTGATGAAGGCATCCAAAGCCTTTGCGGCGATTCAGGGAAGGGATTTTGTTTCCCCGGAAGACATCAAGCGATTGTTCAGACCGGTGGTTGAGCATCGTATCATCCTTTCGCCTGAGGCTGAACTTCAAGGTATTACCATCAAGGAGGTAGCCGAGCAGATATTGCAACAAGTGGAAGTGCCAAAGTAGTGCGAATTTTTCCTACATATCGCTTTTATGTAATTATCATCACTTGTGCAGTCCTGCTTTTTATTGGGTACTATTATGACTTTGTGTTTAGCCTGGCGAAGGGCTTGACACTATCACTGCTGGTATTGGCGCTTGCGGATATCATCCTTCTTTTTTTTAGTAATGGAAGGATTGTACTTGAGCGTTTTCTGCCGGATCGTTTCTCCAATGCCGATGAAAATGAAGTTTCTTTTTCAATCCTCAATAATTATGGGTTGGAGATGGATTTGACCATTCTGGATGAGCTTCCTGCACAGTTTCAGATCCGTGATTCAGAGATCAGGTTGAATCTGAAATCTGGAAAGCAAACTTATGTTACCTATTCCCTCAGACCTGCGCAAAGGGGAGAATACCATTTTGGCAAGACGAATGTTTTGGTGAATTCACCATTGAAATTGATTACGCGCAGGTTTAGGTTTGGTGTAGAACATGTTGTGAAAGTTTATCCCTCCTTTCTGAATCTGGAGAAGTATGAACTCTCCGCTATTTCTCAGTCGCTGAAGCTCAGTGGTCAGAAGCGGATGAAGCGAATAGGTCAGAGTACCGAGTTTGACCACATCAAAGACTATGTGATTGGAGATGATCCCCGTCATATCAACTGGAAAGCGTCGGCAAGGGGGAGGGGGCTTATGGTCAACCACTATGTGGATGAAAAATCGCAACCTATCTACTCGGTGATCGACAAAGGAAGGCCAATGAGAATGCCCTTTGAAGGAATGACCTTGCTTGACTACTCCATCAATGCTTCACTGGTATTGTCCAATGTGGCCATAAAGAGAGGAGACAGGGCCGGATTGGTGACATTCCAACACAAACCTGAAACATTCGTTTCAGCACAGAAAAGAAACCTGCAGATTAACTACTTACTGGAGACACTTTATAATCAGGAGACGCAGTTTAATGAACCGGATTTTGCTTCGCTGTATTGGTTTTTAATGCAAAAAATAAAGCAAAGAAGTTTGCTATTGCTTTATACCAACTTTGAGTCAATTTATACCCTGGAAAGACAGCTCCCTTACCTCAAAATGATCAATCGCCATCATCTTTTATTGCTGGTGTTTTTTCGGAATACGGAGCTGGATAAGGTGATTGACGCTCCTTCCAACACTACCATTGATATCTACAATAAATCGATTGCGAAGCAGATAGCAGATGAAAAAGCCAACATTCAGAAGGTGCTTTTTCAAAATGGGATCATTTCGCTCTACACCCGCCCACAAAACCTCAACACCGACGTAATCAATAAGTATATTGAAATCAAGACCAAGCGGTTGCTGTAAAAAAAAAAGCCCCGAAATCACTTCGGGGCTTTTAAGAAAATTATTTTGAATCTACTTCTCTATCCCTTCCAGATCAAGAAGGAAAGCATATTGCAGCGCAGTAGTTTTATACCGCTTGAATCGGCCTGATGCCCCACCGTGACCGGCTTCCATATCTGTGTCGAGAATCAGTGTATTCTGATCTGTTTTCATGTCCCTTAGCTTGGCAACCCATTTTGCTGGCTCCCAATATTGAACCTGAGAGTCAAACAATCCTGTAGTTACCAGCATGTTTGGATAATCCTGCTCTTTCACCTGATCATAAGGTGAATAGGACATCATGTACTCGTAGGATTCCAGGTCTTTCGGATTACCCCACTCATCAAATTCATTGGTAGTCAAAGGAATGGTCTCATCCCACATGGTAGATACTACATCCACAAACGGTACTGCAGCCAGAATTCCCTTGTATAGCTCGGGCGCCATGTTCACTACCGCACCCATGAGCAGCCCACCGGCACTGCCTCCCTGGGCATAGAGGTGCTCAGCAGAGGTGTATTTTTCTTCAATTAAGAATTTAGAACAATCTATGAAGTCATTGAATGTGTTCATCTTTTTGAACATTTTTCCGTCTTCATACCACTGACGGCCCATCATTTGTCCGCCACGGATGTGAGCGATGGCAAACGCAAATCCCCTGTCCAATAGACTTAATCGTACCGAGCTAAAGCTGGCATCAATCGTGTTGCCATAAGATCCATAGCCATACTGAAGTAGGGGCCCATTCCCATTCTTTTTGAAGCCTTTTTTATACACGATAGATATTGGCACTTTGGCTCCATCCCTCACTGTAGCCCAAATCCGCTCCGTCACATACTCATCCGGATTGTGGCCTCCCACTACTTCCTGCTGCTTCATCAGGGTTTTTTCCTTGGTTTCCATATTGTAATCAAATGTGGAATTTGGAGTTGTAAGTGAGGTATACCCAAATCTCAGAATCTTGGTATCAAACTCTGCATTGGTTGAGATGTAGGCCGTGTATGCTGGCTCACCAAAATCCAGGTAATGCTCATCACCGGATCGTTGGTTAATAATTCGTAGATTGGATAGACCGTCTTTTCGCTCATCCACCACCATGAAGTCGTTGAACAACTCAATCCCCTCCAGGAGCACATCCTCTCGGTGAGCTATGACCTCTTTCCAATTTTCCTTACCAGTAGCATTGGCAGGTGTTTCCATCAGCCGGAAATTGATGGCATCCCAGTTGGTCACGATGTAGAATTTATCTTCAAAGTGTGCGATGCTGTATTCATGCGCTTTTTCATCTCTTGGGATAAACTGTTGAAACTTTCCCTTTGGATTGTCAGCATCCAGAATGTGGTAGTCGCTCACCAGGGTACTGCTGTTCCAGATGATTACATAATCATCTGATTTGGATTTGTATACGCCTATATAATACGAAGGATCCTTTTCATGATACACCATCACGTCTGTCTCTGGCTGGGTGCCAAGTTCGTGTCGATAGATTTTTTCGGACAGGAGAGACACTTTATTCTTAGCAGTATAGAAAAAAGTCTTGTTGTCATTTGCCCAGGCACCTCCTCCTGTGGTATTCTCAATTTGATCATCGATCATTTCTCCGGTTTCCAGATTTTTGAATCGTATGGTATAAATCCTTCGACTCAAGGTATCTTCAGCAAACGCCAGAATTTTATTGTCAGGGCTTACGTTGATCCCTCCTGCGGAATAATAGCCATAGCCTTCTGCCAGTTCATTCACATTGATCAGAATTTCTTCAGAAGCATCTAAAGTGCCTTTTTTCCTACAGTAGATCGGATATTCTCCACCTTCTTCATACCTCGTGTAGTACCAGTATCCGTTGGATAGGTAGGGCACAGACTCATCAGTCTGCTTGATACGACCCACAATCTCATCATATAATTTTTGCTGAAGCTCTTCCGTATGAGACATGACCGTTTTGGTATAGTCATTCTCAGCATTCAGGTAGGCCAGCACCTCTTTGGTATGATCATCAGGGGTCTCAGATCTTTTCTGATCATCCGTAAGCCTCAGCCAGAAGTATGGATCAATCCTGGTTTGACCATGCTCTTTTAGTACGGTATCTGCCTTTGCCGCAATAGGTGCTTCAGGTCTCATTTTCGTTTCCTCGGTTGTTTGGTTAGTACATGATGCCAGCAGGAGTATTCCCGCTAGTAAAGTCATTGATTGGATATGCTTCATTTTAAGTGAATTTTAGGATCAGCAAGTTCCCTATTCACACCAAAAAATCCTAATCGGTTTATATGATCGGTTTTAAATAAAAAAGGACAGGCGAAAAGGGCCTGTCCAGAATAACGTTTTGTGATGAATTATTTGGTAAACATTTCACTCACCACCAGGTCTTTGGATCCCGGAGTGTATTTATAAAAACCTTCACCGGTTTTGGCACCCAAGTATCCTGCCGTCACCATATTTACCAGCAGGGGGCATGGAGCGTACTTTGGATTTCCAAAACCCTCATATAAGACATTCATGATGGAGAGACATACATCCAAACCGATGAAGTCTGCCAACTGTAAAGGTCCCATCGGATGGGCCATTCCAAGCTTCATTACCGTGTCAATCTCCTCAACACCAGCAACTCCTTCATGCAGGGTGATGATGGCTTCATTGATCATTGGCATTAGAATTCTGTTGGCAACAAATCCGGGGTAGTCATTTACCTCTACAGGAACCTTTTGCAGGTTTTTACTCATTTCCATGATGGTGTTGGTCGTCTCATTAGAGGTGGCATAGCCTCTGATCACCTCGATCAGCTTCATCACGGGAACAGGATTCATAAAGTGCATGCCTATCACTTTGTCGGGGCGCTTGGTTGCTGCCGCAATTTTTGTAATAGAAATAGAAGAAGTATTTGTAGCCAGAATGGCTCCTGCTGGAGCGTGAGCGTCCATTGCTTCAAAAATCTTCTTTTTAATGTCGAAGTTTTCCGTTGCTGCTTCTACCACCAAATCTGCATTTTTTACTCCTTCCTCAGTGGAAGTGAAAGTGCTGATATTTTTAAGTGCTGATTCCTTGTCAGCTTCAGTGATTTTCTCCTTCTGAACCATTCGATCCAAATTCTTGGATATGGTGGCGAGTGCTCTTTCCAAAGCTGCCTCGTTGATATCTATGAGAGAAACATTGTATCCACTTTGGGCAAAGACATGGGCGATACCATTGCCCATAGTTCCACTTCCTATTACTGATATATTTTTCATATTTTCTTTGGGTTGATATTTTTATCTCAATTTGGAATTGAGAATTAAAAAAGCCGCTTGGGGCGGCTAGATGTCTTAAGCGTTTTTGCCCACACAGTTCAGGTCTTCAAAAGCGACTTTTAATCTCTCAACAAAAGATTTTTCTGCTTCTCTTACCCAAACCCTTGGATCGTAGTATTTTTTATTTGGCTTGTCGTCACCCTCAGGGTTACCGATCTGTCCTTGCAGGTATCCTTCTTTTGATTGGTAGTAACCACGCACACCATCCCAGTATGCCCATTGAAGATCAGTGTCGATGTTCATTTTGATGGCGCCATAGGAGATAGCTTCCCTGATTTCTGCCCTTGAAGAGCCTGAACCCCCGTGAAATACAAAATTTACCGGGTTGTGGACGGTGTTGTGCTTTTCCTGAATGTGATCTTGTGAGTTTTTAAGGATGATTGGTGTGAGCTTTACATTGCCCGGCTTGTATACGCCGTGTACGTTTCCAAAAGCAGCAGCAATAGTGAAGTTTTCACTGACTTCTTTTAGCTTCTCATATGCATAGGCTACTTCCTCAGGCTGGGTGTAAAGCATCGAGTTATCAACCCCTGTATTATCCACTCCATCTTCCTCGCCACCGGTTACCCCAAGCTCAATCTCAAGGGTCATTCCCATCTTGCTCATTCGCTTGAAATACTCAACGCACGTCCCAATGTTCTCCTCGATTGGCTCCTCAGAAAGGTCTAGCATATGAGAGGAGTATAGTGGCTTGCCGGTTTGCTCAAAGTGTTTTTCACCTGCATCCAGCAGTCCATCAATCCATGGAAGTAAGTTTCTGGCGGCATGATCTGTATGAAGGATTACTGAAACGCCGTACGCCTCGGCCAGCTGATGTACATGGTGTGCTCCTGCTATGCCTCCTGCTATTGCAGCTTTTTGGTTGTCATTGGATAGCCCTTTTCCTGCCATAAAAGCAGCTCCTCCATTGGAGAATTGGATCATCACAGGAGAGTTGATATCTCTGGCGGTTTCCAAAACAGCATTGACCGTGCTGGAGCTGGTCACATTGACTGCAGGAAGTGCAAAGTCATTTTGGTTGGCATAGTTTAGAAGGTCTGTTACCTCCTGTCCGGTAAGTACACCAGGTCTGAATTTCATTGTATAAGGATTTGAGAGTTATTAACAGAATTTTGTGCTGCAAATATAACTTCAATGGGAGGGGAATGAAAACAAAAGCTTACGCTTCGTGAAAGGCTTGTTGGATCGTTGAAGGATCAACTTGAGGATCAGAATCTATTAGCTGGGATTCTCTATCCCACGAGTAGGCCGCTACCGCGAATAGAACGATTAAGTAAAGTAGTTTGATTAGGATTTTCCACTTCATGACCTTTTGGACACACCATTGATCCTAAAGGTTTAAAAAGGTTTTAAAAAATTTCATCTTGTAGACGAAAGTTGAATTTCTGTAGACGAAATAAAAAATGGCGCAACATCCATTTTTTGAGTTTTTGACCTTTGAGTTGCGCCATTAGTCCTTAATCGTTCATTTCTTTTTTCATCATTGCGTAGTAGATAAGGAAACCTACTGCAATGCACACTGCTTCAATTCCGTACGGCATTGCATCATCTCCGTCTAGTCCCATAGCGTCAATGATGATCAATCCCAATCCTCCAAACAATACAATCAAACCCCATTTCAGGGCACTGTGCTTACTGTCTTGCTTGCTGAAAAGGTTTGCCGTTTCCGGATTTACCATGTCTTTTTCAATAAGCCTTTTTTTCAAGGAATAATTTGTCAGTGTAGATACAAATAATATTATTGATCCAAATACTGAAATGATTCCTATTACTGGTACTAAGTCGTCCATAATGTGTAAATTTTAGTTGAACATTTCTCCGTATGACAGCCCTCTGATCATTGGATGTTGCACCTGGACAAAATATTTTTTTACTGCAACATTTCAGACCGATGGACTGACTAATAAGTATTCATGGATGAAAAACAATTGGTGCGACAAGTATTGGGTGGTAGTGAATCTGCCATTCGTTTGCTTATAGGTAAATATGAGCGACTTGTAGTCCATATGGTTTCGCGTGCGGTTTACAACGATCAGGATAGGGAAGAGCTCTGTCAGGATGTGTTTATCAAGGTTATTGATAAGCTCGGTACGTTTAATTTTGATTCTAAACTTTCCACCTGGATTGCCACGATTGCGTTTCGGATGGCGGTAAATTTTGCAAAAAAGAAGAAACTGGATCAGGTAGAATTGGAAGAGGTAGAGTTTAGAATAGGAGAGACTGTGGAGGTAACGGAACAGGAAGACATGAATCGATTTATTTTGAGATTGGTGGATCAGCTTCCGTTAAATTATAAATCGGTGTTGACATTGTTTTACCTGGATGGTTTTAGCTATCCGGAGATCGTGGAGATAACAGGTATGCCAGAGGGTACTGTAAAAAATTACATTCACAGGGCACGCTTGAAATTGAAAAAAATCGTTGAAGAACAAGCCAAAAAGGAGGTAGCATTGCTATGAATGAAATAGAAAAAATGATAGATCAGGCTTTGAAGACAGAGCCGTCTTTTCAGCTAAGAAAAGATTTTAAAGATCGGGTGGTAAGCATGATCAGGAGAAAGGAAAAAGCAAGCCAGAGGAGGTTGTATTTCTGGATGTCTTTGGGCACACTCGTGATCTTTGGGTTTGGCTATGCAGCCATTTCTTATTTTATGCCATCACTTTTCCAAAGCCTGCGAGGGGCTTCCGATGGAGTCTCCCAATTGGTACCACTTGCCGTTTTGATTGGCGTGATCCTCACCGTGATCCAGTTTCTGGATAAGCGGCTGGTGAAGGATAAAATGATGATTTAGGTTTAAAGGAAAGGTGCATCAATAGGCTCCCAAAGCTCGATCTTGCGTCCTTCCGGATCCATGATCCACCCAAATTTACCGTACTCATACTCTTCAATTTCGCCTACTACCTGCACGCCCTCCTGCTTCAAAGCCTCAAGAAGTTCCACCAGGTTTTCAACTCGGTAGTTGAACATGTAATCTTTCTGGCTGGGATCAAAGTATTTGGTGTCCTTGTTGAAAGGTCCCCATACTGTGGTGCAGACCTTCTCCTTTTGTTCATGGTCCCGCCACTTGAATAGGCCACCATATTGATCGGATGCTATGCCGAGATGTTTGTGGTACCATTCTTTCATTTTATGGGGATCTTCCGTCTTGAAGAAGATGCCCCCAATGCCTGTTACTCTCTTTTTCATTTTGTTGTGCTTTTTGTCAAATAAAGAGAGAAAATGAGATCATCAAAAATGAAATCTGAAAATCACCTGAAAGGGTGAGTTATTTAGATTGACATTCCAGCAAAGCTTTGCGCGCTTCAGCTTCCACTTGACGTGCCATAGCGGCTGCTTCCTGTGCTGCCTCCTGAAGTGCCATGGCCTGGTCTCTTAGTTTTTCAGCTTCCCATCTTTGTTCTTCGGCCATTATTCCAGCTTTTTCAGCCTCATCTGCTTTGATGAATGCATACAATAGGAAAAATAGGGTTGTAATAGAGAGTAAAATGATTGGAATGTTCTTTTTCATGACTTAGGACAAGTGTTAAAGTTTATTAAATCTATGGGTTTTGGATCAGTAATTGAACCGCTCACAAAAAATCAGCTATTTTTAAAATCAATCTTTTCAATATTGCGTTGAAAGATTACGTCTAAAAAAAAATCATATGAACAAGTTGCTGTTGATTGCCGGGTTTGCTCTTCTTACATCATTCGGAGTTACTACTGAATATAGTAGCGATATTCAGTTCCTTCTGGAAGGAGACACACTGAAGAAGCTGGAGCCAAAAGAAGAACATCTTTATGAAACTCAAATAATTACGGGTTATCTAAGTCAAATTCATTATAGGAAACTACAGCTTTCTGATTCAATTTCCTCTGTGATTTTTAATAATTACTTCGAATCACTGGATCCCAATAAGGCTTATTTCTATGCATCAGATATATCCAAGTTTGAGAAGTTTAGATACGAGCTTGATGATCAAATTCCTCAGGGAGAATTGCAATTTGCCTATGACGTGTTTGAGTTATACCGGGAGCGGGCATTGGATCAGATCGATTACGTTTTTTCGCTATTAGAAACGGAATTTGATTTCTCAAAAGACGAGAGCTATATGTTTGATCGTGAAGATGAAGGCTGGCCTTCAACCAAGCAAGAACAAAATGAGATCTGGAGGAAGATTATCAAGAACCAGGCTTTGAGCTATAAACTGGCAGGACGTGAATGGAAAGATATTTCAAAAAGCTTAACCAATAGATACAAGCGAATTCAGAAAGCCATTTATCAATACAATAGCGAAGATGTATTTCAGAGCTATATGAATGCCTACACAAGTTCCTATGATCCTCACACCGATTACTTTTCTCCACCGGAGGCCGAACGTTTTGAAATAGAGATGAGTCTTTCATTAGAAGGTATTGGTGCACGTCTGATGCAAAATCTGGACTACACTCAGGTTGCGGAGATTATTCCCGGAGGTCCTGCCTATCGAAGCAATGCAATTCATAAAGATGATAAAATCATTGGAGTAGCTCAGGGGGATGATGGTGAGTTTGTAGATGTGATTGGTATGAGACTTGATGAGGTTGTATCAAAGATTAAAGGCCCTAAGGGTACAATAGTAAGACTTCAATTGTTAAAGGCTGAGGATGGAATAAATGCGCTTCCTGACACGCTGAGGTTGGTACGAGATAAAATTAATCTGGAAGAGCAGGCTGCCAAGGCAGAGATGATTCCAATTACCGAGGGAAATACCACCTATAATCTAGGGGTGATAACTGTACCAAGTTTCTATTTGAACTTCGAAGAATTGAGGGAAGGAAAAGAAGACTATCGGAGCACGACCAGGGATGTAAGGAAATTGATCACGGAGCTAAAGGGGCAAGGAATGGACGGTCTGATGATCGATCTGCGCTTCAATGGTGGGGGCTCACTGCAAGAAGCAATAGAAATGAGTGGCCTTTTCATTCCGGATGGGCCTGTTGTTCAGGTTCGTAATTATGATCAATCGGTTGACAGAATGGATGATGAAGACGGGGGAGAGGTTTTCTATGATGGCCCTTTGGCTGTTTTGGTTAATCGTGGAAGTGCTTCAGCTTCTGAAATCTTTTCCGGGGCGATTCAGGATTATAGACGCGGTGTAATCATAGGTGAAAGCACCTTCGGAAAAGGTACTGTCCAGAATGTGATTGATTTAAAACCGGAATTGATGAGAAGAATAAATTCGTCAATAAGTAGAAATTCCCAGTATGGCAATAAGTCTGACGTAATGAAGCTCACTGAATTAAAAAACTCATTGAGAGACATAAATCTAGGTCAGGTAAAGATGACTCTTGCAAAGTTCTATCGAGCAACAGGTAGTAGCAATCAGCGCGTGGGAATTGCACCGGATGTTCAATTTCCATCAATTTATTCTCAAGAGGATTTCGGAGAGGCCAGCAGGGAAAATGCCCTGCCTTGGGATGAAATAGCCAGCGCAAAATTTAAGCCTACCAATACCATTTCGGAGGAACTGCTGGATCATCTGAATACGCTTTACCGTGATGATTTGAATACTGATCCTGATTTGCAAAAACTGGTACGGGACATAGAAAAAGCAAAAGAAAGCCGGGAACAGAAGTCGGTTTCGTTAAATCTGGAAACAAGGAGGGCAGCCAATAATGATGACGATGATGACCTAGCCACCTCTGTGGATAGCGGTGAAGTTTCAGACACAAATGATATTGATGACAAGCTTAAGAAAGACCCATATCTAAAAGAAGGATTGCGGCTGTTGGCAGCCATGAAAAAATATAAGATTGGGTAAACACAATCGGCTCTACTAAAGTTTGATGAAATACTGCTCTACTTCTTTTGTTTTTTGCCTAATTCATTTGGCAGCTCTTTCTCAATCTTATGTTTTTGAGAAAGTTCAGCCTTTGAAACCAACGGATCAGCACTCAAGCGAAGCTTATATAATTGCATCATTATTAAACCGATTGCATTATAATCAACTAACATTTTCGGATTCCGTTTCATCTGAAATTTTTGATGGCTACTTTGATTTGCTTGATCCAAGAAGAATTTATTTTTTGGAAGATGACATACTAAGTTTTGAAAACTTCCGATATAGATTGGATGATCAAATCACAAAAGGTGAGATTTCTTTTGCGTTTGATGTGTACAATTTATTTAGGAGTCGTGTAATTGATCAGTTAAATGATGTTTTTAACTCAATTCATTTAGAGCCTGACTATACTATTGATGAAAATTATCATTTGAGCTTATATAGAATAGCTTGGCAAGCCTCCCATGAACAAAAGAATGATCTTTGGAGAAAAATCATCAAAAATCAGGCGGTTGATTATAAGAATGAGGGATTGAGTTGGAATGATATCTCTGAAATTGTATCATTAAGATTAAGAAGCATTGGAAATGCAGTGTTGAGTCATAATAGTGACTATGTATTTTGCAAGTATATGAATGCAATTAGTCAAGTGTTTGATCCTTCAACAAAATATTTTTTATCTCCCGAAAAAGGCAAATTCGATAGTAACCTTAATCCTTTTCTGGAATCTGGATTTGATTCACTTCATTATAATGGAATATCAAATCCTTTTGAATTCGCTTCAAAAACTTATGAAGTTGATTTAGATAATGAAGGATATAAATTAGGAGTAATAACTGTACCAAATTTTTATCTAGATTTTGATGCATTAAGTGCTGGAAGGCAGGAATATGAGAGTGCTTCAAATGACGTGAAAAAACACCTTTCCGCTTTAATAGAAGAAGGAATTGACGGACTCATGTTGGACTTAAGATTTAATGGAGGAGGCTCTTTGCAGGAAGCAATAGAAATGTGTGGATTGTTTATTCCTGATGGTCCTGTGGTTCAGGTTCGAAACTATGATCAATCTTTGGATACCATGGATGACGAAGATGGTGGGGTAATTTTATACAATGGACCTCTCGCCATCTTAGTGAATAGAGGAAGTGCAGCTGCTTCAGAGGTATTTTGTTCTGCCATGCAAGACTACAAAAGAGGTGTCATACTTGGAGAATCTACCTATGGCAAAGGTTCTATCCAAAGTATCATTGACCTAAAGAAGTATTTAAGAAATCCTAAGGTCAATCCTGGTTATTTAAAAATCACTTTAGCGAAACTCTATAGGGTAAATGGACAAAATTTTCAACGGATCGGTGTTATTCCGGATGTTCAGTTTCCATCCATATATTCTCAAGAGGATTTTGGTGAGGCCAGTAGACAGAATGCTTTGCCTTGGGATGAAATCGCCAGCGCAAAATTTAAGCCTACCAATACCATTTCGGAGGAGTTATTGGATCATCTGAATACACTTTATCGCGAAGACCTAAACTCAGACCCGGATTTGCAAAAGTTGGTACGAGATATAGAGAAAGCGAAGGAAAACAGAGAGCGAAAGTCTGTTTCGCTTAACCTCGAAACGAGAAGAGCTGCTAATGAAGATGATGATGACGATCTTACAACTTCTATTGATGATAGTGAAGTTTCAGGTGCGGATGAGATAGATGAAAAGCTTAAGAAAGACCCCTATTTAAAAGAAGGGTTGAGGCTTTTGGCTGCTATGAAAAAATATAAGATTGGTTAAGGCAACCATTCAGAACATTCAGCATCCTTAAGAATAAAGAGAAGTTATGAAGAATATATTATCACTTATCACCTTGTTATTATGCGTTTCAGGTTTTGCTCAAAACACTTTGGCAAAAGCGGAATTGGAGGCAGAAAATGTAGATGAAGTACGTATTGAGGGGTCCTTTGTAGACGTGTTTGTAAATTCCGGTGACCGGGTGTACTTCAAAGGGATAATCACCGGGAGTGGGGATGAAGGAGACTATAGCTTTGATACGGACATAGTAGGGAGGACATTGGTAATCCGAGTGGACAGAAGGAATAGCAATAACTGGAAAAATTTCAGAATTACAGAATCCCGAATAGACCTAACCATCACTGATGGAATAAAACTCGACATTGATAATTCATCAGGAGATGTGAATGTGGCCAACCTGAGGGCTTCATCATCCAACATCGAAGCGACCAGCGGAGACATCACTTTGCGAAGCATTGTTGCAAACCTGAATGTAGAAACCTCCAGTGGGGATATAGATATTGACGGTCTCACGGGTGATTCTGAGATTGAATCTACCAGTGGGGATCAGGAGATATACAATTCAAAAGGGAATATAGAAACCAGATCAAGTTCGGGCGACATTACCATCTCTGGATTTAATGGTAAGATTGAAATTCAGGCTACTTCCGGAGATGTGGAAATAAGAAAAGGAGTAGGGGCAATCAAAGCGCGCACCTCATCAGGAAATATCGATGGGTACGGAATAGAGCTAAACGATAACACTTATTTTGATGCGACATCCGGAAATATTGAAATCGACTTTGTGAATGATCTCGATGATCTAAGTTTTGATTTGACGGCCACCTCAGGCGATCTGGAGGTGGGTAGCAGATCAGGAGATAAGCGGCTGGTGATCGATCGCGGAGGCATCAAAGTAATTGGGACCACCTCGAGTGGTGATCAGGAATACGAGTGATAAAACCTCTTGAAATTTATAAGGGTGACCAACAGTCACCCTTTTTTGTTTTATACATCACAAATAGACATTTTTGTTGGTCAACGTAAACCTAACTTTAAACCTAAGCAATGGAAAAACCTTACATCGATTCGAACACCAGCCTGCCGGAAATTACCGTGAAAGCGGTGGTATTGGGGGCTATTCTTTCAGTGGTACTATCTGCAGCCAATGCCTACTTTGGGTTGTTTGCCGGACTCACCGTTTCGGCTTCTATTCCCGCTGCGGTCATTTCAATGGCCCTTCTGAAAGTCTTTAAAAATTCAAACATCCTGGAAAACAACCTGGTGCAAACTGCAGCTTCAGCGGGGGAGTCACTGGCTGCCGGGGTAATTTTTACGATCCCAGCCCTGGTGATCATGGGCTACTGGGAAGAGTTCAATTACTTCGAAACAATGGCCATCGCACTGTGTGGCGGGGTGCTTGGTGTGCTTTTCACCATTCCATTGAGAAAAGCATTGATCGTGGAAGAAAATCTTAAATTCCCAGAGGGTGTGGCAACTGCGGAAGTGTTGAAAACGGGCGAAGAAGGGGGAAAAGCAGTAAAATACCTCATATGGGGATCAGTGATTGGAGGGCTGTTTAAGCTGGCTGATTCACTTCTGAACCTGTGGAGTGGACTATTCGAAAAAGCCGCCTTGTTCGGACAAAGATTTTATGGCTACTTCAGCTTAAACCTTTCACCTGCATTGGTTGCGGTAGGATATATCGTCGGTCTCAACATTGCCTTCCTTGTATTCTTTGGAGGTGTCATCACCTGGTGGATCGGCATGCCGATTTATATCGGATCCGAAGGATTTGATGCGGTAGCTGCTGAGCTTGTGGCTTTAGGGAAATTTACAAGTGTCAGCGATGTGAATGTAGATAACATTGGTGGAGCACTTTGGAGTGCCAAAATGCGATACCTTGGAGTAGGGGCCATGGTAGTAGGCGGGCTGTGGGCACTGTTGAGCCTTGCCGGATCTTTGGGTACAGCTTTTAAAGCTGGGATTTCAGCTTTCAAAAAGGGTGGAACCTCCATGAAAGATCAGCTTAGAACGGAAATGGATGCACCTATGTCGTGGGTGATCATAGCCATAGGCGTGCTTGTTGTACCAATATTCCTCATTTATCAATCTGCAATCGGGGATGTTACGGTTTCCACCACCATGACGCTCATTATGGTTGTTGCCGGATTTTTGTTTGCCGCAGTGGCTGGCTACATGGCTGGTTTAGTGGGCAGTTCAAACAACCCGATTTCCGGGGTTACCATTGCGACCATTCTATTCGCATCCATCCTTCTTCTGACATTGATGGGAACAGGAAACGAAATGGCCGGAGCTGCCGGCGCGATTCTCATTGGTGCGGTTGTTTGCTGTGCCGCAGCGATAGCCGGGGACAATATGCAGGACTTGAAGGCTGGGCACATTCTTGGTGCTACGCCTTACAAGCAGCAGATCATGCAGATAGTGGGAGTAGTGGCAGGTGCACTTGCTATCCCAATTGTTTTGAACATTTTATTGATAGGGAATGGCATAGGGGCACCTACCCCAGAGCAGCCTGAATCATTGGCAGCACCGCAAGCCACGCTGATGATGAGTGTGGCACAAGGGATTTTTGGTGGAGGCTTACCGTGGAATATTATTTATATTGGTGCAGGAATTGCGGTGGCGATCATTGCATTTGATCAATATCTAAAATCAAAAGGATCTGAGTTTAGGATGCCGGTACTGGCAGTAGCAGTTGGGCTCTATCTCCCCTTTGAGTTAGACTCGTCCATTTTTGTGGGAGGCGTGCTTGCCTATCTCCTCACTAAGGCCACAAAATCAAATAAAAATATTGAAAGGGGCAATAACGCAGGGTTGTTGCTAGCCTCGGGACTAATTACCGGTGAGGCCCTGATGGGGATTTTGATTGCAGGATTGACTGTAGGTGTGATGAAATCCGGTGGAGACCCCAACTCAATGCGTGTTTTTGAAGATGCATCCAGTTGGCCGGGTCTAATAATTTTTGGGTTGATTATCTATTTCATCTATAAAGTAGTGATCAAAGTATCGAAAGAGCAGGAATAGCGCTGTTCGATACTGAACGAAAATAGTGTACACCTGGCTTCACTTTTGAGAGTGGGGTCAGGTGTATTTTTTTGTAAATCAGTGAGTTAGCCATAATGGCATGATTTTGTCCCCCATTCCTCATGAAAACCTTAAGTCCATGCTAAAAAATTATCTAAAAACCGCCCTTCGAAACCTAACTCGAAACAAAGTATACAGTGTCCTGAATGTCCTTGGCCTGGCTCTGGGTATTGGGTGTTCTCTGGTCATTTATAAGGTAATCGTTTTTGAAAAGAGCTTTGATAAGCACCAGAAGAACTATGAAAATATCTACCGAGTGGTGGGTCAGAGCATTAGAGCAGGTGTGGTGAGCAAGGGATCAGGCACACCTCATCCTGTGGGTACTTCACTTCGCGAAGATTTTCCGGATATGCAAAAAGTGGCCAGGGTGCACTACGTCTGGGGTAATCAAATCAATATAAAAGAGGGCACGGAGGTTAAAAAGTTCTTATTGGAAGAAGGAGTGGTATTCCTCGATCCCGAATTCTTTGATGTTTTTACGGTTGAGTTCATCGCAGGAGATAAGGGGTCTGCTCTGACGGAACCAAATACAGTCGTGATTGCAGCTTCTGAATGCCGCAAGTTTTTTGGGCTTGAGGAAGGTGAGGAAGGATTGGCTATGGGTAAAACCGTCAATGTTGGGAATCTGCAGGATTACAAAGTAGTGGGTGTTATTGCCGATCCACCTGAGTCTACCAATTTCAAATTTACAGTGCTGCTGGATTATGAATCTCAGAAATCCCAGAATCCCTACTACAATGACGGGAAACAATGGAATTCTACCAGCTCAAGCACGAACACTTACATTCTGGTGGGAGATGGGTTTGATCAGGAGGCGTTTGATACCAAGCTCATTGATTTTGTGGAAAAGCATTATGAGGAGGGAGCTTCTGAGCGAAGAAGATTTGTGACACAGCCACTGGCAGAAATTCACTTTGACGATGAATATGGAAACTATGTCTACTCCACCTCGCCCGAGTTGATCCGTGCGCTGGCTATCATCGCCATCTTCCTGGTGCTCACGGCCTGTATCAACTTTGTGAATTTGGCCACTGCCCAGGCAGCAAACCGCTCCAAAGAGATAGGTATCAGAAAAGCTATTGGAGGATACTCTACACAGCTAATCGTTCAGTTCTTTGCAGAAATCACATTGATTACCCTGGTGGCACTCTTCTGTTCTCTGGCTATTGCTGAATTCTTGTTTGTGCAGTTGGAGGATGTGATCGGCACCAGGCTTTCGCTCAATCTTTTCACAGGCTTTGAGACCATCGGATTTCTGCTATTGCTCCTGGTGTTGGTGAGCTTTTTATCAGGCTTCTATCCATCCATTCTGCTCAGCAGTATGAATACTGTGAAGGCCCTGAAAAGCAAAATAACGGCAAAGGATCATTCGGGTGGGCTCAACATCCGAAAGGCATTGGTGATCACCCAGTTTACCATTTCCCAATTTCTGATCATCGGTACTGTGATCATTTCCGCACAAATGAAATACTTCATTGAGAAAGACCTGGGGTTTGAGAAAGAGGCGATCATCAAAAGCTATCTGCCCGAACGGGACGAAGTAAAAAATGCACGTTTTAAAGCGATGCTGTTGGAGGATCCATCAATCGAAAGCATTACGTTCTCGCTGAGCTCGCCAACAGGAAACTCAAACTCACATTCAAACTTCAATTATGCCCCGCTCAACATTGAGGAAGATTTTAATGCCAGCTACAAACCTGCAGATGAGGAGTACATGGATTTGTATGGGTTGCAGCTCTTGGCTGGTAGGAATATTCGTAAAAATGACAGCAGTTACTTCGTTGTGATCAATCAGCGGATTGCGGATTTGATGGGCTTCAAGGATAATTACGAGGGTGCCATTGGTGAGCGGCTTTCATCGGGTTGGAGAGGCTATTCCTTAAAAGTAATTGGCGTGATGAAAGACTTTCATTCGCAGGATCTGAGCGAAGGATATCAGTATGTCCTGCTGTTAAGAGAGCCTGAAATTTATTACGAACTGGCATTTAAAACCCGTGATGGGGCCAATGTAAAACAAGCTATCACCCACTTCCAGAATACCTGGGAAAGTGTATATCCGGAGTTTGTACAGGATTGGCAATTCTATGATGAGGAACTTGCAGAGAATTATGAACAGGAGCAAAACATCGCAACCCTCATGACTACCTTCTCCGGTGTTTCCATCATTATAGGCTGCCTGGGCCTTTATGGATTGATTGCTTTCATAGCTGCCAACCGAACCAAGGAAGTAGGCATCAGAAAGGTACTTGGGGCTTCCATCATGAGCATCATTGGTAAGTTTACAAAGGAAGTATTTGCCCTGGTGATCATTGCATTTTTGATTGCCGCACCAATCGCTTATTATATACTTAATCAGTGGCTCAACGACTATGAATTCAGGATTGATATAGGGATTGGGTTCTTCCTAATGGCCTTTATATCTACACTTCTGATAGCTGCATTGACCGTGAGCTACCGAACCATCAGCACCGCATTGATCAATCCGGCTACCACACTAAAAGATGAATGATCCATGATCCCGGAAAGTAAATTTCCGGGATTTACCCTTTGTAAAAATTGGCTCGACTGGCCTGCCAAACTTTCCATATATTTGGCGGATTCGCATGTTTGCAACTAGTCGTTTATGATCAAAGAACAGTTTAGTAACAGGTGGGGGATTGTGCTGGCTGCACTAGGTATGGCTATCGGAGCAGGTAACCTCTGGCGGTTTCCTCGTCTTGCTGGTCAGTATGGGGGATCGTTTATCCTTTTGTGGATTTTATTTCTTTTCATCTGGTCCATCCCATTGCTATTGTCTGAGTTTGCCATTGGAAAAAAATTCAAAAGCGGGGTGATCGGAAGTTTCGCACGCTTCGCAGGGAAGAAGTACACCTGGATGGGCTTCTTCATTACGATCTGCACCTTAGGTATTGCATTTTATTATTCCATCGTTACAGCCTGGTCTTTCCGGTACATGGCCTTTTCAGTCGGGAATATTTTTAAGGAGGCCACACTTCAGGAAACGCTGCAGTCAAATCCTGATTATCTCAACAATTTCTGGAAAGGAATCTCAAATGGTGATTGGACAACCGTGATTGTCTATATCTGTGTCATTTTCCTGGCTGCATTCATCCTGATCAGAGGGGTAAAAAATGGACTGGAAAAGGCCAACAAATTACTGATTCCAAGCTTGTTTGTTTTGTTGGTGATAATCGTTTTTGTAGCTCTCAATATGGAAGGTGGAGTTCGAGGGCTTGAGTACATGTTTGCGATTGACACTTCCTTGTTTGGTGACCCAACCATTTGGATAGAAGCACTTTCGCAATCCGCCTGGAGCACCGGAGCGGGATGGGGACTGATGATGACCTTGTCCGCTTTCTCGAGAGACAATGAGGATGTAACACTCAATACCTTTATAGGTGCGTTCGGCAACAATACAGCCTCTTTATTAGCCGGGATGGCCATACTTCCCGCAGTGTTTGCATTGTCAGCTTCCGAAACAGAGGCAATCTCTTATCTCCAATCAGGAAATCAGGCACTGACTTTTACAATTATCCCAATGCTGTTCGCAAACGTACCGGGTGGAGATTATTTGTCTGCGCTTTTCTTCCTTGCATTGTTTGTCGCAGCTTTTAGCTCTTTGCTGCCGATGTTTGAGTTATTCCTTCAGAATGTGGCAGACCTGAATATTTCCAAACGAAAGACATTGATTTTTGTAATCATCAGCTTTGTGATTTTCGGTTTTCCATCTGCCTGGTCGCTAAATTTTTTCTCCAATCAGGACTGGGTGTGGGGCGTGGGTCTCATTGTTACTGGCCTGTTCATTTTGATTGCTGTAGCAATGAACAACCCAACCAGGTTTAAAGAATCCACAATCGATGTTGGGTCAGACATGGTCTTGCCATCCGGCTTTTTTAAATGGGCGATTCTACTGAATATAGGTGTGGGATTCTTCCTGATCTACTGGTGGCTTTCACAGGATTACAGTGCCACCTGGTTCAATGAAGAAGGAAAATGGGATTTATTTGGCACCTATAGCAACGCCTCCACCATCACCCAATGGGGAACTGTCATTGTAGTTGGTGTGCTACTGAATGGGTACCTGTACAAAAAATTTGTAAAACAATGAGCAGCGGAGCAATCATCAGTATGATTTTGATTCTTACCACCGTGGTAGGTGGTTTTGTTTATTTTCTAATTAAGGCGATTAAAAACGAGAAAACAAAGAATGGATAAGATAGACCCACTTAATCAGGTAGCAGATTTTCACAGAACGTTTCAGCACCCCATTTTGGCCACCCCGCAGATTCCATCTGAGGATCGGTGCAAGTTGAGGGTATCTCTAATTGCTGAGGAATTGGAGGAACTAAAGGAGGCGATCGAAGACCAGGATATCGTAGAGATTGCAGATGCTCTTTGCGACATTCAGTACGTCTTGTCCGGTGCAATACTTGAGTTTGGCCTGGGGGAGAAATTTCGTGAGCTATTTGAGGAGGTGCAGCGCTCCAACATGAGCAAGGCGTGTGATACGGAGGAGGAGGCCCGGCAAACTGTGGAGCATTACAAGAAAGAAAAAGATACGGAGGGCTACTACGAGAAGAGAGATGGCAAATATCTTGTTTTTAGAAAGGGAGATAACAAAACCTTGAAATCCATCAACTATTCTCCGGCAGATTTGAAAAGTATCCTAGATAGGTAAATCAACTGTTTCAATAACTCAATGAGTCTTTTTTGAATCTTAAATTCTTTAATCTTGAGATTATGAATAGACTATATATTTTCATGGTATCAGTATTGATTCACAATGGGATATTGGCTCAGCATTCTAGTTCAGCAGTTCTGACAACTCACTACTATGAATTTCATAGTAATATTTGGGTTAACCTCCATCATTTTGCTTACGAAAAGGCACGCGGAATTCAAAGAGCCAAGATGAAATCAGATGGGTTTGAATTAGCCAGGATGGAAGAAGATTCTTTGCTGGAAGGACTTACTCAGGAGGAGAGGGGAAAATACGATCGTTTGATCTCCTATTACAAATCCCAATTTAATGATTTAGATATGAGGTCAGATATGTCTGATTTAACAGTTCACTTATCAAATCAGGGATATCACCAACTAGAGCCGGATTCAATATTGAATGTAAACCTCGCATCGGTCCTGAATGATTTTTTACCTATCTACCTACACAAAATTTGGCCTTTGCATGATGGCGCGAATCGAGAATTGGTAATGAAGTATTCAAAAAGTATTGAAAATGCTGAGCGAATGATCATTGCAGCAATGGAGCGCGTCTCAGGAGATACTTGGTCTAGTGAGAAAGTGAGGATCGATATTACGGCATATGCAAGTTGGGCCGGAGCTTACTCTATCATATCACCGAGAATGAATTTGTTTATATCCACAGTTGATCCGGTAAACAATAGTACAACATTTATTGAGACAGTATTTCATGAAAGCAGTCACTTATTATTTTCAAGAAACAGCCCTTTTAGATCGGAGATCTATTTTACATCTCAAGAAATGGGAATAGAGTTTCCAAATGGCTTATGGCATGCCTCTTTGTTTTATCTCTGCGGGATTGCAACGCGGGATTACCTAAGATCGGAAGGGATTGACCATAAATTATATATGGACATAAAAGGGGTCTTTGAAAGTACAAACACTGAAAATTTCAGGACAACTCTTGATAAGTATTATGCGGGGAATATTGACAGAAAAGAGGCGATCAAACTGCTATTATCTGATTACTGATGCTCATTAAGTATCAAATACCCAATGAGTCGTGGCGAGATAAGATGAGCACTAACATTGTGTTATTAGGTTATAACACTTGAAAGTTAGTGTTACATTCTTCTCATTAATTTTTTTAGCATAAGTATGTATGAGGAGGGGGCAGGGAAATTCCCTGCCCTTTTGTTTTAATCCTAAAAAGGAAAATGAAAATGCTCTCACGGCTCATTGGGAAATTTTTGGTTCTTGTCGCAATCATTTACTCATGTGGTTCCTCATCAAAGGATGATAATCCTTTGGCCGACGATACTATTCAGATTTTGTTTCTTGGAAATAGTCTTACCTATTTTAATGACTTGCCTTCACTTGTGGCTCAAAAGGCAAAAGAACAAAACGTGAACATCAAAACTGAAATGATTGCCTTTCCAAATTATGCACTTGAGGATCACTGGAATGACGGGAAAGTGCAGAAGCAGATGAAGACAGGAAAGTACAAGTATTTAGTTATACAGCAAGGCCCATCCTCTCAGGAATATGGCCGGGAGACTCTGTTTGAATATGGAGCAAAACTCAAGCAACTATGTGATCAGAATAATGCTGAATTGGTTTATTTCATGGTTTGGCCATCGCAGACCTATTACTACACTTTCGATGGAGTCATAAAAAATCATCGGGATGCTGCTATTGAAAATGATGCGATCCTTTGCCCGGTCGGTGAAGTTTGGAAAGCTCACTTTGATGAAACGGAAGATTTTTCATATTATGGATCAGATGGCTTTCATCCTTCGCAACAGGGAAGTGAAGTAGCAGCGGAAGTCATTGTTGAGACTTTATTCAATTGGCAATGAGAGCAGCCAAATCCATGAGTTTGGCTGCCTTTCATTACAATCAGAGCATGATGCTTTAATCGACCCGAGTCATGTAAACTGACTTGTTGTCATCGTGCTCATCACTGACGAGGATTCCATCTATGAGCTTCCATTCATCATCGTCCGCACTGATGTTGAAATCGTCCCTATCATCATCAATATCTTCAATGACGAGATATCCTCTTTTATTGATGTACCAGGTGCCAGTTTCTGTTTCTGTCTCGTCGTAGGCATTGACAGTGATTTTCACATCGTTATCACTTTGAAACTCAAAGTAGATTTCAATATCATCCAATATACCACCCACAAAACCTGAAATGGCTTTGATGAATACTTCTTCCAGCATGTTGTCTGCATCTTCTGCTTCCTCCTCCATTTCTTCTTCCACATCGATGATTAGTTTCCAGGTGCCAATGATGTCTTTCTCTGTGACCTTTTGAGCCTGTGCCAAAAATGTCAGACAAAAAACTGCGGTAAATAATGTGATTGTCCTTTTCATTGTATCAGTCGTATTTTGTTATGCAAGGTACTGGTTATACTCCATCTGCATTAAAAGGTTTCATTTTCGTGAAATTATCAATCACTGACCACTATTTTATACCTTTGCAAACTCATTTTTGTAGAAGAAATATGTTTGATAGTTTAAGTGTAAAACTGGATAGGGCGTTTAAAACGCTAAAGGGTCAGGGACAGATCACCGAGATCAATATTGCGTCCACCATCAAGGAGATTCGAAGAGCACTCATAGATGCCGATGTGAACTACAAAGTGGCAAAGGATGTCACGGATAAGATCAAGGAAGAGGCACTGGGTAGAGACGTTTTGATTGCCGTTTCGCCAGGCCAGTTGCTCACTAAAATTGTTTCTGAAGAACTCACAAAGCTGATGGGGGAAACCAATGTTCCGATCAGTCTGGAGGGAAATCCAAACATTATTTTAATTTCAGGTCTACAGGGTTCGGGTAAAACAACCTTCACTGGAAAGCTGGCCAACTTAATGAAGAAGCAAGGCAGGACAGTGTTACTTGCGGCCTGTGATATATACCGACCTGCAGCTATTGATCAGTTGAAGGTACTTGGGGAGCAGATTGGGGTGGAGGTATATGCCGAGCCCGAGAATAAAGATGCCGTTCAAATTGCTAAGAATGCTATCAAGCATGCGAAAGACAATGGCAAGAAAACGCTGATCATAGATACCGCAGGACGATTGGCTGTGGATGAGCAGATGATGAATGAAATATCAGAGCTCAAGAAAGCTGTTAATCCTGCAGAAACCCTGTTTGTGGTGGACTCGATGACTGGTCAGGATGCAGTAAATACAGCAGCTAGCTTCAATGAGCGATTGAATTTCGATGGAGTTGTGCTGACAAAACTTGACGGTGATACACGTGGTGGAGCGGCTCTTTCAATCAGGAAGGAGGTAGATAAGCCGATCAAATACATATCTACAGGTGAAAAAATGGATGCCATCGACCTGTTCCACCCGGACAGGATGGCAAGCAGAATCCTTGGAATGGGTGATGTTGTCAGTCTTGTGGAGCGAGCTCAACAAAATTATGATGAGGAAGAGGCTCGCAGGATCAACAAAAAGATCAGAAAAAACCAATTTGGTTTTGATGACTTCCTGTCCCAAATGGAACAAATGAAGAGAATGGGGAGCATGAAAGATCTTCTTGGGATGATCCCGGGGATGGGCAAAGCCATCAAGGACATAGATATTGATGATGATTCATTGAAACCAATCGAGGCTATCATCAAATCGATGACACCAAAAGAACGTACTCAACCGGAAATTTTAAATGGCACCCGAAAGCAGCGCATTGCTAAGGGAAGTGGAACATCAATTCAAGAAGTGAATCAGCTGCTGAAGCAATTTGAGCAGATGAGGAAAATGATGAAAATGATGAATAAGTCCGGTGGAAAGCGTGCGCTAGCCAACATGCTGGGAGGTATGAAATAGGACAATTTCCCCTGATCAAAAGCATTTGATGCTCTGATATTTATCCTATTAAGGGAATACATTAAGCGGTACTTTGGCCTGCACAACCAACAAGAAAAAGGCCATGAAGAAAATTATAGTACCTACGGATTTTTCTAAGCTTTCCGGCTATGCTCTGGATTTTGCTATACAGCTAGCCCGGCCATTGAATGCAGCCATTGAGGTTTTGCATCTGGAAGAAGTTCCACTTGGAGATTTGTCGCTTCATCTGACCGGCGAGGCTGGCGGAAGCAAAATCTCTGATGATTCGATTTTCAATGCACAACTTTTTCGGGCAAATAAGCAAAAGCTGGAATCGATAGAAAAGGAATATGCATCGGGTGGAGTGGCTGTAAAAGCGCGACAATATGGTGGAGGGTTTTTGAAGGGATTGGAGCATTACATAGCACAAAATGGCGCAGATCTGGTGGTGATTGGAACCACAGGAGAGGAGAGTATTCAAGAATTTTTTAGTGGCAATCATACCGAGCAATTAATTGAGCACCTTAGAGCTCCGGTGATCTCATTGAGAGATCAGCAGTTTCATAAAATAGAGGATGTTGTACTCGGGTTGGATATTGAAGATGAGAAATACACAAAGCAAGTATTTGAAAAGGTGAAAGTCATCACTGAGGCGCTTGATGCCCGTCTTCACATTGTGGATATTACTAAATCTACTGATGATGAGAAATTGCTTCAGCAACTGAATAAGTTTGCCAAAATTGCAGGATTGACAAACTACATGGTAGATGTGATTGAGGACAAGCATGCATCTGAAGCATTACTGAATTATGCTGAGGGAACAGATGCCAGTCTGATCATTACACTATCAGAAGCGAAATCGGGTTTTCATCGTTTCTTTCAAAAATCATTCGCTACCAAACTGACCAAGAAATCCTCAATTCCGGTCATGACCATAAACAAAGGCCATTTTACATAGTATGAAAGAAGCTGTCTCAAAAGCCCTAATTAGGCTGTCATTCTGAGGAACGAAGAATCTCAAATATTTGATATTCTGGCATTCAAAAATTCAAAGATTCTTCACATTCGTTCAGAATGACACTTTTGAGACAGCTCCCGCCTTTTTAAATTTCGTTTATCTAAAGCTGATAAGTCACTGCTTTCACTGCTTCTATGGTTCTGGCCATATTTGGAAGCACCTCCTCAATAAGTGTAGGAGCATATGGTAACGATACATCTTTATTGGTGATT
The DNA here is from genome assembly GCF_040223195.1 of Ekhidna sp. Taxonomy (GTDB): domain Bacteria; phylum Bacteroidota; class Bacteroidia; order Cytophagales; family Cyclobacteriaceae; genus Ekhidna. Next base: position 122,739 of record NZ_JAVKDX010000021.1, read on the forward strand.
CGGTGGATTGGAGCATCTAGCCAGTCAAAAGCATTTCGCTGCACATGATGGCTGATCTCTGATGAAATGGATGAAAGTGGCCATGCTTCTTCCACAATCACCAGTCGGTTCGTTTTCTTCACAGACTCCACAATGGTGTGATAATCAATCGGTCTTACAGATCTCAGGTCAATTACTTCTGCATCTGTTCCTTCTTTGGCAAGCTCTTCAGCAGCTGCATTCGCTACTTTCATCATTTTTCCAAAAGATAGTAGGGTTACATCAGAACCCTCTCGTACCACATTTGCTTGTCCTATTTCTAACAAGTATTCTTCTTCTGGCACTTCTCCTTTATCTCCATACATCAACTCTGATTCCATAAAGATGACGGGATTGTCATCTCGGATGGCAGTCTTCAAAAGACCTTTAGCATCATATGGATTGGAAGGCACCACCACTTTCAGTCCGGGTGTATTCGCATACCAGTTTTCGAAATTTTGAGAGTGCTGCTGGCTTAGCTGTCCGGCATTGCCTGTAGGGCCTCTAAACACAATTGGCACGTTGTATTGACCGCCTGACATAGATAGCATCTTTGCGGCACTATTGATCACTTGATCAATGGCTACAAGAGAGAAATTGAATGTCATGAACTCAATGATGGGTCTAAGGCCATTCATGGCTGCACCCACTCCAACTCCGGCAAATCCCAACTCTGTAATTGGAGTATCGATTACCCGCTTAGGACCGAATTCATCCAGCATCCCCTGACTTACTTTATACGCTCCATTGTACTCAGCCACTTCTTCCCCCATAAGAAAGACGTTTTCGTCTCTTCTCATTTCTTCACTCATTGCTTCACCCAGGGCTTCTCTGAATTGAATTTCTCTCATTGGATCAATCGATTTTTTCGGATTGCTAAATTAATGATGAAAGCCTGATTATGCAGACTTCAATTACTTTTTAAGTCTTGATTTATTGATGAATGGAAACAAAAAAACCCAGCCTAATTGGCTGGGTTTTAGAATCTTTTGAGTTGTGATTACTTCACAGCTTCATTTACAGCATCCGCAAAGTTGGTGAACTCAAGATCGTTCAATGCCATGTCTTTGTATGAAGGCTCAGCATCTACCGCTTTCTTAAGGTTAGATCCAACACCGGCAGCATTGCCTTGTCTTGCAGAAGAAACAGCTAGCAGGTAGTAAGCATCAGCTCGCTCCACTTGATTGAATTCTGCATCAGCCATTTTGTAATCACCGCTTAGAAGGTAAGCTAGACCTCTGTCAATCATTACATTTTCGCTGTTTGTAGCGGAAGCGAAAGAAGCTTTTGCTTTTTCATATTCTCCCATTTTTGTCTCAACAGCACCTTTCATTGCATTTACTCTGCCATTGATATCGTTAGAAGATGAACTTACACCATTTAAGGTTTCATAAGCTGCATCGTACTCTCCCTGAAGAATCTGAACGGCAGCCATGTTAGCCTGCACTTCAGCAGCATCAGCCATTTTATTCTTAGCAATTTCAAGTTGAGTGGAAGCTCCGTCTAGCTTAGAAGCATCTCCTCTTTTTGCCATTTGGATGTGAGCAGCAGCAAGGTTATTGTGTGCCTGCCACATGCCAGACTTATCAGCAGCAGCCTTGTAGATCGCAGCTTTCTCCTCAAGGGAAGGAGTAAGAGTAGCGCTAAACATCAGCTCTTCGATAGTCAATGTGTCTGCATCAGCATCACCATTTACAATTGCTTTTGCAAGTACTGCAATCTCAGCATTTGATTTCTTTGGCTTCACTGTCAATACTTCAGTTTTAGCTGATCTCAAACCTGGGTAGATGTTGTTGAACACTTTCTTATAAGTAGAAAGCTTTTGCATTTCTTTTTCCTTCTCTACGAAAGATCCTGAACCATTGATAATGTTAGTGTACTGAGATTTTTCATCAGCAGATATTCCTTCGTATCCTGCAAGAGCAGCTTTGAAAGCACTCCAATCCTGAACTACTGGCTTCAAGATGAAGTCAATAGAATCAGCAGCTCCTTTGTAATCATATCGATCCATTCTGTCCCTGTAATACTTTTCGATAGTACCAGCTCTATCCTCTGACAGATCGCTGTTAACAGTCTCGGTACCTTCTGGTGAGTGAGTACCTGTGATAGTAACAGTTCTGGTTACGTTTTTCTCAGCGATAAAAGCACTTAGTTCATCTCTTTTCTTAGCGTTAGAAACACCATCGTAAGACAATGAAGTTCTTAAGTTTGATCGTCCTTGATCAAAGTAGAAGTTCACATTGGTAGGCACAAGCTCTTCTTTATCATTGTAGCCGTGATCGGCGTATGAAGCCATTGCCACATCTTTGATCCACATAGAGGTCAAAACCAAACCTTGAGCTACAGCTAATCTGTCAGTCTCTTTAGTTTTTCCGTTTCTAGTGTCAGTAGCCACACCTTGCACATAAAGTGTACCTGGATTCATACCTTCTTGGTATGGGAAAGTAAAATTTTCAGCCTTTCTGGATGTTGTAGAAGAGCTGTTAGGGAAATCAGAGGCTTGGAATTCGACTGACCCAACGCTTACTTCCTGATCTCCGTACACATAAATTGTGTTTAGGGTGAAGCTAGTGTTCTCCGGAAGAATTTTAGGAGGAAGCACTGCACTCATTTCGAAAGGTACGTTTCCGCCGTGTACTTCAAGTGGATTTGGATTTACTTGAAGGTCATTCTCCTGAGCCAATTTTATCATTTTATCAAGCTTACAACCGGAAAGCAAAATTGCTCCGGCGGCAAACGCCATGGCTAGGTTAAATTTTTTCATTTGATTCAGTTTTTTAATTGTACAAACAATAAATAGTATAATTCTTAGTTATAGTGCAAGCAAAATTAATCGAAAATATCATTTTCGAGCACTAATAAACAAACTATCTAATGGATGTATTGTTTATCTTTGTGCCAAGATTTCAGAGATGCAGGAATATATCGAAAAATATGCTTTTGGTGTTTGCACGAGGTTGGGAGAGAAGTTTCGCATTCCTACTTCCAGCATTCGCTTATTCTTCATCTACACCTCATTCCTGACCTTTGGCTCGCCATTGATCATTTATTTGGGGCTTGCCTTTGTTATGAACTTCAGAAAGCATCTGCGAAGAAGAAATAATACACTCTGGTATTATTAGAGATCACTGAATTTCCGATTTCCTTTAAGATAATATTCGTAAACCATCAGTTTTGACTTTGGGGCCGGGGATATTAATCTTCTTTTTTTCAGCATTTGGGGAAAGCGCAAGGTCGCTGAGAAATGTGCTTTGAGCACGCTCCAGCTATGTTGTGCATTTCCCTCCATTAGAAATTTGAATGCGGCAATCCAGTCCAAAAATATTCGAATAGGCAGCTTCAAAAGGAGTTTTTCCAAGGGTAAATTTTTGATGAGTAGGCATATTCCATTTCTGAAGTTCAGGTATGTTTTGAAAGGACTTGATTTATCCAGAGTACCTCCTCCCACATGATAGACGGTTGAATTTGGTAGAGATTTTATCTTAAGTCCCAGACTGTGAATTCGCCAGCACAAGTCAATTTCCTCCATGTGGGCGAAGAAATCCTGATCGAATCCCCTCGCCTTGAAAAACACTTCTGACCGGACAAGCATGCATGCACCGGAAGACCAGAAGATGTCTAATGGCTCATTATATTGGCCCGAATCGATCTCTACCTCATCAAAAATTCGACCTCTACAATAGGGATAGCCAAGGAAGTCGATAAACCCTCCGCACGCACCCGCATACTCAAATTTTGCACGGTGATTATAGTCTTTGACCTTCGGCTGACAGGCCGCATAGTCTGGATTTTCATCCAAAAATGAGGTGAGGGGAGCTAGCCAGCCTTTAGTGACTTCCACATCTGAGTTCAACAGGAGAAAGTATTCGGTATTGACTTGTTTCAGGGTTTCATTATATCCTCCTGCAAAACCATGGTTTTTGCTAAGCCGAAGGAGACGAATATCTGGAAAAGCTTTTTTCATGAATTGCACAGAATCATCAGTGGATGCATTGTCTGCTACGATGATTTCTGCATTTTCAGAATTTGCGATTACACTGGGAAGAAACTTTTCCAGGTAAGTTTTTCCATTATAATTCAGTATGACAACAGCCGTCTTTGCCATTTACATCATGCCTGAGAGATCCATGCCGGGAATATTTGGAATGAGTCCTTCCGTCGATTTTTTGATATGCTCTTTCGCTTTGACATCTGCCTCACCTACCGCTTTGTTTACTGCCGCAATAATCAGGTCTCGCATCATATCTTTATCGGTCTCGTTGATCAGCGAATCATCAATTTGAAGGCCTATGAGCTCCTTGTTTCCATTGGCAGTGGCTTTCACCATCCCACCTCCGGCTTCCCCTTCCGCCTTGATATCCTTTAATTGATCCTGGGCCTCTTTCATCTTGGATTGCATCTCCTTCACTTTGCCCATCATTTTCATCATATCAAACATGTCCTTCTATTTTTTTATCAATGCAAAAGTACCTTTTTGCGTTCGTTTTTCTCCTCCTGCTGTTTCAAAGATGATTTCATAGAGATAAGTTCCCTCGGCTGCAAGCGATCCGTTTAATGTGCCATCCCAGCCGGGAGAGGGGGTATCTGATGTGTAGATGAGCTGACCCCAACGAGTGTAAATATTGGTAGTGGCAGTTTCGGTAGGCAAGCCAAATAGCTCCAAAGTATCATTCACCCCATCTCCATTTGGGGTAAAGGCTGTGGGCACGTAGATCACCAGCTCATACCTTACGGTTACTGCATTGGATGCCAATATGAGCCCATCCGGATAGGTAGAGGTGGCAGTGATGAATTGCCTCGGACTTCCGTCTTTAGCATTTAGCTGAACGGAAAAACCAGAGGAGGGGATGAAATCCGATGATTGGGAGAAGTAGTTACCTGTTTGATATTCATTTTCTATGGATGCGCCAAGGGAATTTACCGGTGGTGTAAACTCAACAAAATAGGTGTTGACGCTTTCCTTTTCCGCATCAATAAGGGGTGGATTTGTCTCTGCTGTGTAGAGGATTTGGTTGCAGCTATCGAGATAGTCTATTTTGTAAAAGTATTTTCTACCTGTTGAGCCTAATGGATCTGTGAAAGAACCTGTCTGCTCTGATCGAAACTCGAAATCTTCACCCTCCAGTTTTCGATAGATGTTGAAAGTGCCCACATTGACAGGGTCAAGGTTAATGAATATGCCGGTAGAATCATAAGTGGAATAGAGCGTTTCAAAAGGCGAGAGGGACAGTGTGGATGACTCTCCGCAGAAATCGTCACTAGGTTGGGATGTATCGTTGCATGGATCATAGGCCTCAATAGTGATGCAATAATCCTGCTTTGTGAAAGGAATATCGTAGATAGAAATGGATGTTTCAATGATATAACCATCGAAAATCTGCAGAGGGGAGGCTTCCCTGATATTGATTCGATAGTTGATGAGCGTGTCAATTTCGTCCAATTCGAGATATAAGCTAAATACATCTTTGCAGGTCTCTTTGACGACCGCATTAATGATACTGGGAACTTCCAGTGTGGCAGTTGGTATGATTTCTTCGAAGTAAGACTCACATACTTCATCCGCATGATCAAAAAAACCTTTGATGCCAATGGCCTCTGTAACAGCGCTGGAATAGGTAAACTGAGCCACTTCACCGGTTTCCAGGGTAGCGGAATCATTGACACTGAAGTAGACCCGGATGCTATCGTAGTAGGAATCCCTGGAAGTGACAGAGACCTCAAACCCATTGCATTTCCGGATATCAATCCCCGGCTTGATCGGCTCGAAAGCCTCTACAAAAAGGGTGTCTGTTTTATCATCAATTCCATCTGCTCCCACAACCTGAACGATCTGATAAACGCCGGCATCCTGATATGTAAAGGTCTTGCTGTTTGTGATTCCAGCTCCCTCAAAGTAGTAGTATTGCCGGGTGATGCTGCCAAATGCATCGTGCTCGGTAATGTTGACAGTCATGGGGTTGCACCCTCTGTCAAATTCAACCGAAAAACGCCCTTTGCTGCTAAATACTTGTGATAAAAGCAGGGTAGGTAAAAGCAAAAACAAGGAAGCAATATGGTTCCGATGATGCATGAATTGATATACGAACAAGTGTCGTAAAGTTAACCTTTAAAATGCTGGATTATTTTATCCAGGTTCATCGGTTTTTGCTCGCCGGTTTGCATGTTTTTGAGCATATACTCGCCTGATTTCATTTCGTCATCGCCAATGATGAGCGTGAATGGGGTTTGGATTTTATCGGCGTAGTTGAATTGCTTTTTAATTTTTTCAGTATCGGGATATAGATCAGCTTTGATGTCTGCATCCCGCAGCTTCATCAGGATAGGCTGGCCATGTCTTAGATTTTCTTCGCTGAAGTGGACGATTAGTACTTCCAATTTTTGGGTGATCTCTTTTGGGAAAAGATTCAGTTCTTCCATCACGTCATAAATGCGATCAAGGCCAAATGAAATTCCTATACCAGAGATTCCCTCAAGCCCAAAAACTCCGGTGAGGTTGTCATATCGGCCACCACCGCAGATGCTACCCATCTGCACACTTGTTGGTTTTACTTCGTAGATCATCCCGGTGTAGTAGGAGAGACCTCTGGCTAAAGATAAATCCAGTTCTACTTTGATCCCCCTGTCCTGAAACTGATCTAGCGTTTCAAAATATGAAATCACATCCTTCACTCCACTATTTCCCGAATCTATAGATTTGATTCTTTCAATGATGGCTTTTTGATCAGAGATGGATAGAAGTTCCATCACCTCATTTACTCTTTTTCCATCACCATTGAGGGCCAAAATATTTTCAATAACCTTCTCTTCCCCGATCTTGTCTAGCTTATCTATCTCGGTGCAAAAAGGAATCTCCTTTCCTGCAAGTCCTACATATTTTGCCAGGAGGAAAAGTATTTCCCGGTGATTGACCTTTATCATGTAATCCTCAAGACCCAGGTCATTGAAAACATCATTGAAAAGAAGGGTCAGTTCCACCTCATTCCAAATGCTTTTGGTTCCAACGATATCCGCATCGCATTGGTAAAACTCCCTGTATCGTCCCTTTTGAGGTCGATCAGCCCTCCATACGGGTTGAATCTGGAAGCGCTTAAATGGAAAAGAAATATCATGCTGATTCATCACAACAAACCGGGCGAAAGGAACCGTGAGGTCATAGCGCAGACCCTTGTCTGATATTTTGGCGGTCAGGTGCTTTGAACCTTCCTCGTAATCCTTGGGTGTCGTCTTGGATAGATAGTCTCCGGAATTAAGAATCTTGTAAAGTAGCTGATCTCCTTCCTCTCCATACTTTCCTGTCAGGGTGGATAGATTCTCCATTGCTGGAGTTTCTATTTGGCTGAAGCCATATTTAATGAAGTTTTGCTTGATTTTGTCTGTGATGTAGCTACGTTTTGCGGAAATTTCAGGACCAAAATCGCGCGTGCCCCGTGGAAGTGATGGCTTACTTTTAGACATTAAGAATAGGTTTTGGACAAAACTACATAATCCCCTAAATTTGCGGCTCATTTCACGTAAGAAGACCAAGAAAATGGCCGTAACAAGATTAGAAAGAAAAGGAAGAAAAAATAAAAATGTCGCTAAGAACCGAGTAGCTGCTATGAAGCGACTAAACACGGTTCCTACCATCAAAAATGTAGACATTGAGGAGATAAAGGCTGAATTCGCAAAGAAGGCTAAGTCTAAAAAGGAAGAGCCCAAGGCTGAAAAAGCAGAAGCGAAACAGGAGACCGCTCCGAAAGCAGAAGCTACAGAGGAAGCTCCTAAAAAGGAGACCAAGAAGGCTGCTCCAAAGGCTGAGAAAAAGGAAGCCAAGCCTAAAGCCGAGAAGAAAGAAACTAAAAAGGCGGCACCAAAAAAAGCCGCGGCGAAGAAAAAGGAGGATAAATAATCTTCACTTATCTGACGGAAAAACCTCTCAAAATTTGAGAGGTTTTTTTTTATGCATAAAAAAAGCACCTGAAGATATCAGATGCTTTAGCTTAGGTTGGCTGAGTATATTATTTATTCTGTTATAATTCGTTCCCTGATCCTTTTCACTTCCAGAGTAATGTCTCTCATGGCATCTTTTGTTAAAATAAAATCAGGATCGGTGCTAATTTTCTCCTCAATTTCCTGAAGGTCACCTTTATAGAGCCTGTCCAATATGGATAGTTCCGTGATCATATCTGCGATGGTATCATCAAATGGAAGATCCTCTAGCACCTCAATGATATCGAGGAGGGGCTGCTCTTCTCCTAATACAATTTTCACAAGCGGCTCAAGAAGTTGCTGATTTTCCTTAGTGTCGGGGTAGGTTTCAAGGGTGATTACTGCCTGATAGAGTCCTTCCACAAAACTTCCGGTGAGTGCAAGACCGGCCATGGTCAGGTGATGGTCTTTCTCCATTTTCACGCTTGTCTCGAGGAACAGTTTCGCCAGACTATTCGCAATTTCGTCTTTATTTTGACTTGTAATATGTGAGCGGAATTCTTCCAGATCATCTTCGGTATAAATTGCAGAATCGCCAAGAAATTCAGCTATACCATGAGAAGCACGCATATATTCGATGCAATCATCTTCGTGTCCATAGGCTGCCAAATAGCTGATATCTGATGCATACACGCCCATGTTTAAGGCCATTTTATCTGAGTTTGACTTGTAGCTTTCGATCATGCTCAGATCATTGATGTGGGCTTTGTCAAATTCAGCACCGATGGATTTTAATGTGAAAGGGACAAGCGACGGATCTGGAAAGTCCTCCATGAGTTTTTCCAGGTCATGCATGGTTTTTTCTTCAGCCAGTTCTTCTTTAGACTTTTCGCCCTCGCCGGACTTGGAACCTCCGGTACAGGCTGTCAAAAAAGCCATTAAGGTTATCAGAGTTAGGACTTTACTAGGTGACTTCATAAGATTCATTATCAGTTCTTCATTCAAGTTTAATTAGTTTTTGGATTAAAATTTCCCGAATCATCAATTATTGTGTGCTTATTCTTTTAAACTCCAATATCGTAAAGGATGCCGGGGAGATCATGTGGTTCGCCATCCAGGGAAACTTCAATGCGGCTATTTGGTAATTGTGCGTCTGTTTTGAAGATAAAACTTTCTGCACCCTTGCTAAAGAAAAACTGAATATTGTCCTGAAGGACAATGATGTCAATCAGGATATTTCCATCGCTCACAGTAAGATTTTGAAGCTGAAGTCCGCTTTGGGACTGGCCTGGCTCTTTGCTTTCGTTTACAGTCCAGCTAAACTCCTGACCAGCAAAGGTGATTTGCAATTTTTCAAACGGATAAGGAACCTGAAAGCTAAACCAGGACGGCCCATCTGCATAAAGCTTGCTCAATTTCCCCCTTCGTTTGCCAGCCAGATTTGATTGGATATCATCCGGGATGAAAACTCCGGTCACTTTCTTTTCAAATGTAAAAGTTGAACTTTCGTCAGAGCCGGAGCTTTCTTTGTCGGAGCTTGTGCATGCGGATAAAAAACCTACTAGGATCCAAAGGGCTGTTTTCTTTATCATGAAGGAAAATTAGCCAGAAACTACTTCCTCTTCAAGATAAGTGCTGAAATAAGCGAAACAATGAGACCTACCGGAAAAATCTCTGTGAAAGTTATGGCCGCCATCACATGGGGCTGTTTATACGTATCAGTCCACTCGGTGATGTCGGTGATCTGTTTCTGCTTTTCATCATCACTGATGTCTGATTTTTCCACCATTTCAATTTGGGATGCTGCATATTTATCTGCAAAATCCGGGGCAAAATTTGGGACATAAATCATCCAGCCGATCACATAAATGACAGAGGCCACTAGTGTGATCCCAATGCCATTGACAAAACCTTCCCTGAATGAAAGACTTCCTTTTTCATCCCTGATTTTCTTCACCCCAATAAATACGGCAGTCAATGCTGCCACCATGATGATGTACCCAATAACTTCTGTTAGGGCAAAATCCGGGGTTTGACTAAATCCAAGATCAATGAACCATGAACTAACTATTAGTCCGCCACTGATTAATCCGTATTTAAGAGCAATTTTCTTTTTCATTTTTTTTCTTCAAAGCACGGGTATGAGGTTGATTTTTAGATCATTCTTTCGGGTGATTTAGCACTTTCATTCTTTGGAGGGAGTGATTAAGGCTAAATCACGAGCTTTTTGAATGGCTTGTGTTCTTCGCTTCACATTCAATTTTGAATAGATGTTTGAAATATGGGTCTTGGCCGTGTTAAGAGAAACAAACAACCGGTCGGCCACTTCCTGATTGGAGAATCCTTCTGATAGCAATTGAAGAACTTCTACTTCCCGCTTACTTAGCCCAAGCTTTCCGGCATCATATTTTACCGATTCCCTTTTCCTGAATGAACTTGTGCCAAGCCAGATGCCAAAGACGAGAAATAGTAATCCTATGATGCCGCCATACAGCTCCATATTGAGGTCGCGAATCATGGTTTTGTAGTGAACCACTTGCAGTACAACCATCAAGAGGCCCATTACTCCTCCATAAATCCAGTATACCATATTTAACTTCTGTGGCTTTCTCAAATTCTTTATAATTTTCCTGAAACTAAATCACACAACTATGCTTAAGAAGATCGCCTATCTGGTTGCACGATTAGCAGCCGCTATAATAATGGGTCAGACCCTTTATTTCAAATTTACAGGTTCTGCCGAGTCTATGTACATTTTTAAAACCGTGGGAATGGAACCTTGGGGTCGCTGGCTGGTTGGGATCTTTGAACTTGTAGCATGCATTCTAATCTTGATACCCCGAACGGCCTGGATGGGTGGGGTGCTGGCAGTTGGGCTGATGATTGGAGCGATTGGGATGCACCTGACCACACTGGGGATAGAAGTAATGGGCGACAAAGGCCAATTGTTCTATTACGCTTTGATTGTATTTTTGTGTGGTTTGTATGTTGTTTTCAGCAATAAAGAGAGAATTCAAACTGAAGTTTTACCTAAAATTTTTAAGTCAAAATGAAAAGACAAATTTGGATTTTAGCATTTGTATTGAGCGCTTGCGGAGGTTCAAATTCATCACTTTCTGAAATAGAAGAAAGTCAAATACCAGAAGGTGCTATTATACAGGATTATGAAGCAATCCCAGGCTTACAAAAAGCGACAGTAAAAGAAGGAGAGATCACAGTGGGTGAAGGTGATTTCCTCAATGGACTGCATCATGGTACCTGGACTAGCTATGATGTGCAAGGTAAGATTCAATCAATTGCTACTTATTTGAATGGGAGAAAGCAAGGGGTACAACTTCAGTTTGACAATATTGGATATGTGGAGATTAAGGCATCCCTTGTAAATAATAAATTGGATGGAGAATACCTTATCTACAAAAGAAGGGCTATTGTTGGAAGAAAGAATTATAGAAACGGTGAGTTGCATGGATTGCAACAGAAATTGTATTCTAATGGTGTCGTGATGGAAGAATCTACCTATGTCAATGGAAAAATTGATGGGCTAGCCAGGTGGTATGATCAGGAGGGGAATCTCACTATTGAGTATGAATATGACATGGGAAAATTGGTTAATAAGTAGCTAGTTGATCAACTGCTCCAGAAAATCCCCCACAAAATAGGATAAAGTTGCGGCTGCTCCTCCCAGGAGCAGCGTTTCCATTACGCTTTTGATTTTGCTGGTGTTCGTGACCACACTTTTTAGAAAACCTATGCCAACAAAACACAGTCCGGTAAGGATAGAGGACACCATAAAAAGATTTGATGATACAGGATTGAGGTAGTCAATCACATATATAAGAAGAGGAATAAACCCCAGCATAAGAAAGCTCAGAAATGTGATCGCACCCATTTTGAAAGGGGATTTGGTTTCTTCTGCCATCTCCAGCTCTTCTTTCATCATCACATCTACCCACCGGTCTTTATCTGCGGTGATTACGTCCACTACTTTTTCAAGCAATTCTCCTTTAAACCCTTTGGCCTCATAGATTTCACGGATTTCTTCGCGCTCCTTTTCAGGCAGATTGTCTACCTCCCAATACTCTACCGACTTATGCTTCTGATACTTTTCCTTCTCTGTTTTGGTAGAGAGATAGCTACCCACAGACATGGCAAATCCATCCGCAATCAAATTGGCAAAACCCAGAATAATGATAATAGAACTTTCAAGATTGGCCCCCGCAGAGCCAGCCACCACAGCAAAAGTGGTGACACTCCCATCAATACCACCGTAAACGAATTCACCCAGATAATCCTGGATGCGACTCAGCGGGCTATGCTCTCCATGAATCCTTGCCTCATTTTTTGAATGGCTCATCCTATTGCCCCTGACCTATCTGATTAAATTCTTCTTCCCGGATAAATGTATAGAGAGTCTCGCATTCGGTGGTTTCATTGATAAATGAGTAAACCAGGGTGCTTCCTGCTGCGGATGCACTGTAGTTTTCACATACTTCCTCCCCATCTTCCAGCGTGCAAAGCGTGAGCCCGCCGCTGGCATTCCAGTCGCCAGACCTGATCGCCAACCCTTCCTGATACGTGTAGGTGCCGTCATCCTTCAGCTCGAGCCTAAAGCAGGATTCTTCGTCACAGTCAAACGAGTCAAACGAGTTGTTATTCTCATTAGCACAATTGATCACTTCCACGGATAGACCTATCCACACACCCACGAAAGAACCTGTATCGTCATCACCACCACAGCCGGTTGACCAGATGAGAGAAATAGAAAGGAGGAGTAAAAGAATTTTTTTCATAATGGTAAAAATAAATCAAAATTGCCTCAATAATATTGCCTTTGATATGAGTGGACTGGCATTTTCAAGTATGCGGGTGGGCAAAAAGTACCGGCTGATCAACTACGGAGAGAAAAGTGAATTTATGCTTTTGGAGGTGGTGGGCAGGAATGATTATCGTCTCAAAGATCTTTTCTCCATGGAAGATTACCTGATGAGCGAACTCACCCAGTATGGAAGGGGCGAGGACTTTGAACTTCGGGAGATTTACGATTGAAAAGTGTAAGTTCGTTTTATAAACTATTCTTATGATAAACCTTCTTGTCCTTTGCGGCGGTCAGTCGCCTGAGCATGAAATATCAATCCGCTCCACCAAGAATATTCTTGAGGCAATAGATCGATCCAGGTATCAAATCACCGTCATTGGCATAGCCAAATCCGGCTCATGGAGGCTTATTGAGGAGAATGAACTGAAAGAAGTGATCGTGGATCAGGGACTACCGGTTTCCATACATCCTGGAGAAACTCCCTGTTTTAGTTCTACTGGGAAATCTTTATCCTCCTTTGATGTGGTATTCCCCATCCTTCACGGCCCCAATGGGGAGGATGGCACGATCCAAGGCTTGCTACGCTTGCTGGGGATTCCATTTGTGGGGCCTGGGGTTTTGGGCTCTGCGGTTTCTATGGATAAAGATGTGACCAAGCGCCTGCTCAGGGATGCAGGATTGAAAGTTGCCAACTGGATTTTGGTGCAAAGAGGAAGCCTCATACCATCATATCATGAAGTTGAAAAGCAACTTGGTTCGGTGGTTTTTGTGAAGCCTGCCAATATGGGTTCTTCTGTGGGTGTGCACCATGTGACCAATGAGCACGAGTGGACGCATGCAATCGAGGATGCCTTGAAGTATGATCGTAAGGCCTTAGTCGAACGATCCATCAGTGGACGAGAGTTGGAGTGTGCAGTTTTAGGAAATGAAACCCCGAAAGCCTCGGGTGTGGGAGAGGTGCAATCTGGGGAGTTTTACTCTTATGAGGAGAAGTACGCATCCACCTCTCATGCGGAGATAGTGATCCCTGCCCAAGTAGATGAAAAGTACCTCCCAGAGTTACAGAGAACCGCAATCAGGGCTTATCAGGCATTAAATTGTGAGGGGATGTCTCGAGTAGATATGTTTCTCACGGAAGATGGTGAAATCCTCGTGAATGAAGTCAATACCATTCCAGGATTTACCAGCATCAGTATGTATCCTAAGCTTTGGGAAGCGGCAGGACTTAGCTATTCAAAACTTATAGATCGATTGATCGATTTGGCTATTCAGAGAGCTAATTGATAAATACCTCATTTAGGGTATTTGATTTAGGTAAAAAATTGATTCTCTTTAGCGAACCAACCCTAATCACTAACTCATGAGGCATGCGCTCATACTAATTCTTGTTGCGTTAATTACCATCTCTGTTATACTGGTTATTTACCGTCCGGATTTACTGGAGGATGTTTGGTTATGGTTGGTTGGCCTGATCGGTCCGATTATCGGGATTGTGAAAGCCATCGCTAAATCCATTTCCAACTTCTTCAAATCACTGGACAATGCTTGAATTATTCCGCTCACGTGACAAAATAGTATTCAATCGAATCTTAATAAAAGGCCTGGTCGGCTTGCTGGCATTTCTGTTCATACTTCTTTTCGTTAAGGAATATTTTGGTACTCCGTGGATAGGAGGATGGGGCAGTCATGTGGCTATGATGATCTCATTTGCGTCGTTTATTGGCGCATTGGCCCTTTACAAATCCACCACTGAAAGTGATAAGAAGAAACCGGATTCCATGTCCAAATTCTTCTTTTGGGGCATTCGGGTCATTATAGTCATTTTGCTAGGCCTTGGTGCATTTGGGGTAATGATGGTATTCGAAACTAGTGCCGGGGATGGCGCAGTATTCAAAGCCATTGCCTTGGGAATTGTCACCCTGTGGGCGTGCATCTTTCTGTCCTATTTCATCTGGGCAGTCTATTACTACAATATCAATATGGGACTTACTGACGAAGAATGGAATAAAATCTATCAGGCCAAAGAGGATAAGCGTCAGGGCAACTTTTACAATGAAGATGATATTGAAGCTGAGCCTGAATCCAACCCCTACAAGGACGAGACCTTCGGCATGCCGAATGGGACCGTACGAGGGATGATCGCTTTTTCCCTGCTGTTTGGAGCCATCGCGCTGCTGGTAGCGAGTTTTGGGATGACTAATGAAATTGATTCCTCCTCACTTTTTTGGGATCAATATGAGTTTTTCAAAACCGCTTTTCTCATGATGATTGCTTTCTATTTTGGTAGTCGGTCATTGCAATACCTCAGACCCAATGGTGCCCCCGTTCCTGTGGGTAAAAATGGTGGCTCTCCTGCTAGCCAGCCTTCACAAACTTCCATGGCGGATCAGGTAAAAAGGGAAATGGATGAACCTTCCTCGATTGGGGCGGATGACCCGATGAAAGTAACAACCGAGGAGTCACCCAAGGAGGAGAAACCTACTAAGGAAGATTTCGCTGCTGTAGATCCCATGAAAGGATAGACCATGAAGCGGCTCATTTACATCGTTTCATTACTGGTCTTGCTGTCTGCCTGTAAGGATGATCGCGGTTTGGTAGTTGGCAAGATTAAGAAGGCCTCCAAGCTGGCTACCACGGAATTTACGATCGACAAGATTGTTTATGGGGTCAAGCGAAAGCGACTGCTCTGGGTGGTAAAGCTCAATGAAGCTAAGTTTATCGCCCACTCCAAAGCGATAGTGAAGGCAGGGGTAGACCTGGAGAAATTGAAAAAGGAGGATGTGGACATTGAAGGAAAGAGCATCTCACTAAAATTACCTCCGGTGGAAGTGATCAATTTCTCCTATCCGGCTGAGCTTTTCAGGAAAGACACCCTTATTTCTACGGATGCTTTTCTCAATAAAATTTCACTGGAAGATCAGGAAAGTTTTTTTCAGGATGCGGAGATTGACATCCGAAATTCACTCAAGCACATGAACATCATTGAGGCGACTGAAAAAAAGACCCGCCTAATGTTGGAAACCCTACTCAGAAGCCTGGGCTATCAGGAGATTTACATCGACTTCCACAAGGGGGAACTGATTCCGGAAATTACAGAAGGGGAGGTGGGCGCATGATTTACTTTCTCCTTAAAAACTGGAAGCTTTTTCTTGACATCATACTTGTGGTAGGTGCACTCATCGCCTTTACGCTGTGGGATCCCATCGGGATGTTTACCAATGCCCGCACCAAACAAACCTCCAATCTGGTGACAGGCGTTCGGGACATTGGGCAGTTGGTGACTGCCGAATATTATGGAGAGGTCATCTCTTCTTGGAAGGAGTTTAAGCTGACCGAATTTCCGTCCGACACACTCACTGATTTTGCGGAAGCAGCATGGCAGGAGGTGGCGTTTACCATATGGGATGCCGGGGACAAAGATCAACTGAAATCAGCGGTTAGAAGTACAGAGTTTGTAAGAGACCTCCCATCAAAAAATGCCTTCGATGAGTTTGTGGCCTGCTTGGGCAATCACTACCTGAAGCGAGGCATGGACAGGATATACAAAGATGAGAGGCTGGTTGGGAATGTAGAGCAGACGATCTACAAGCGAATGCTCAAGGATTTTAAAAAGGAATACAAGCGTATCGAGAAATCTAGTGGGCTGAGGGGCGATGAGTTGAAGTCTGCCATGAATGCCTACTTATTGGATGTGCCGGCTTTTGTGTATGATTTCTTCCCTTTCTATCAATATCTGGTGGGTAGGGAATTGGAACAAGAGAAAAAGAAAAATATCGTTTTCATAGGGAGAGGATCAGTAAAGGCCGGTTTTGATTTTGGTCAGCTAGACGAGAGTAATTTCCTCTATGAGGAAGACCGAAAGATGATACACTTCTATGGCATCAAGCCTGCTATTCTTGATGTAGATATCAATCCATGGTTTATTCCTGAACGAAAAGTCAAGGGCTTTGAGCTGGTGTCTTTCTCAGGGGACGTCAATTTTGAGGAAGCAAAAGAGGTAAAGCGCCAGTGTAAACAAAAACTGCTGGCACAAGCACGCGGTGCAGAAATTTTGGAACGGGCAGAAGCGAATGGAAAGGAAGCCTTAAGAAATTTCTTCTCTTTACTCCTGGATGAGCCGGACCTGCAGGTTTCATTTCATACGCACCCTTATGATCTACACCTCGCATCCATCAAAGCTGATACGCTCGTAGACCTCCATGAAGCGGTTTTCATTGACAGTCTCTATCAACAATATCTGGGAACGATTGATACTGTGAGTTTCGATAAAGCAGAAAAATTTTCTCAGCATTTTAGGCGATTTGTAGCTGGACTCAAGAAACTCTCATTTCTGGAGAAAGAATACCCATTTAGCTATTATTCAATGAGAATGGCGCAAATCCTTAAAGATACCTTCCATATTGATTCTACTGATGTGCTCCATCTAACCATCACTCGAGACACCCTTCGAACCAATGAGTTTGACCTTGCTACCTCCATTACTAAGCGACATTCAAATTGGTTTGTCTCGGGGGATTTTCGGCAGGAGTGGAATACTTCCATGGTTGCGCTGGACAGTGCCGCACTGACGAAATACGATAGCACGCTGAACCTGAGCATGTTCAAATACCAGCTGATCCCACTTATAGATTCCGTTGACGTGAAGAAGTGGAAGACTTTAGCTATACAGATGCCATCTCCATGGGATTCACTTCAGCTGGCTGAGATTGATACCGTAGCGAAAGTGATCTCACGTAAACAAGAGGAGGAAGAAAAGCTTCGTCCGCTGACACGCATGCAAGCTCGTGTTACTGATTTTATTGACAGACTAAAAAAATAGCACCTATGATCAAGAAACACTACATCAAAGAACTGAACATCACTAAAGTGCTGAAGGTAGGAGAAAAAGGGTACGACGTTCAAAAAGTACAGGAATGGCTCAATTTGTGGCGATTTCTTGATCCTGGCTGGTTTCACCGTGTAACAGTGGATGGTGACTATGGTCCGCAGACCGAGGCAGTGGTGCGGGATTTCCAGACGCACAAAAAACTTGAGGTTGATGGAATCGTGGGGCCAAATACGTTTCGGGTTTTATGTAGTCCGATGTTCAATGCGTTTAGCCGGATCAATGGGAATGACCTACGGCAATTGATTGTGGCTTATGCCCGTCAGCATTTGCAAAATATCCCCCGTGAGCTTTACAATTCAAATATCGGTCCGTGGGTGCGTGCCTACATGGACGGCAATGAAGGCAAAGAGTGGGCGTGGTGCATGGGGTTTGTGCAGACGATCCTGGATCAGGCCACCACTACCTTAGGAAAGCGATTTACAGAGATCATGCCTCATTCTTATAGCTGTGATGTGGTGGGAAGCCATGGGCTGAAAGAAAAGAAATTGCATCGAAATGTTAACCTTAGAAATAATCCTAAGCTCATTGAACCTGGAGATGTGTTTCTGAATATGAAGACCCAATACGACTGGGTACATACGGGTATTGTGATAGGCGTGGAGGGAGACTGGATGCACACCATCGAGGGAAATACCAACGATGAAGGCTCCAGAGAAGGATTTGAGGTTTGCCTGAGAAGACGAAACTTTCAGGCAAACACTATTGATGTGTACAAAGTGAGTTAAGAAGGAGTTTAGTACTTGTTCTTCTTCTCTTTCTTCTCTGCTTTTTTCTCCTTGGCCGTCTTGGTAGGAGCTTTTTTTACAGCTTTTTTGGCGTCTTGTCCTTTACCCATGATTTCTATTGATTTAGGTATGCTAATGTCGCAATTTATGGGTGATGAAATGGTAAGGCTGATTATTTTATTTTCAACTATCCATTCAAAAATTTCAAGATCTCATCCATAGCCATTCGATCTCTCAGCCCACTGGCATAGTGTACTTTTCTGATCGTTCCTCTTTCATCCATGAGAAATTCAGCAGGAATGGTCTTGATGGATTCCTCTCCAGCCATCCAGTGAACCGGAAGTCCTTTCTTCTTGGCTTCAAATACCTTCTGAAAGAAACTGGTGAAATGGCTTTTGGCTGATTTGAGCGCTGAGCTTTCAACTCCATAGGCATCATACCAAATCTTTTCTGGATCAGAGATGAGCGGAATGGGGGAAATGGTTTTGTGGAAATTACTTGAAAGCAAAAGTGCCTTTTTTGACTCAAAGAAGAAGATCATCTCAAGTCCTTTGGTTTTGAGTTCTTTATGGTTTGTTAACAGGTTGTGAACCCGGGTGTTACAAAAGGGACAGCCCGCATGCCGGAAGAAAGCGATAAGCACCTTCTTCCCTCTATAAGCGGTAAGGTCTATTTCTCGATCGAAGATGTCAATTAATTTGAATACAGGTGCCGGGGCATTAATATCCAGCGTTATTCGCCCTTGGGGTTCAGACATGTATTAGTTTGTAACAGATGGGTAATATACGAAGTGTTCTCTCATATTGGGTTTTTATAGGCTTGTGAACTTTTGTATCTCACCGTAGCTTTATCTTTCATGGAATATTGGCAGCTCATACAGGAGGCATACAGCGGCTATCCTCGCCTCCAAAACCTTAATACCGACAACCTTAATACCGACGTGATCAACAATTACATAAGAATTAAAACCAAGCGGTTGCTGTCAAATCATTAATGATTAGACAGCTTAGAATTCCAGCTTACCAGCCTCATTCAAAAGATTTTCAAGCTTTGGATAATTTTCTTTCATATTTTGCTGGATGAACTCAATGGGTACATCATCAAATGATCCATAGTCCTCAAGGTATTCCATAAATTCCTTTCCATCATTGCTGAATTCTTGAAAGATTGAGTCTTCAGTTCCATCAAACTCGAGGGGTTCTACACCGGTGAGCCTGCAAAGTTCCTGATTGAATGCGGGGGTGGCTTTTACCCATTTACCATTTAGAAAGACATCTACCATTCCGTGAGGGGTAAGCTCATTGGTACCAAATTTCTCCGTAAGCCGTTCCACTGCAATGTGATTTTTCACCTTGGCCAGATGAAGCTTTGCAGGGATGCCAAGCGCCCTCAAGCCTGAGATGTACAAGATGGATTTATCGATACAATGTCCATGATTTTTCTGAGCAATGTTGCTTGACTTCAGAAACTCTTTGTTGAAGCTGATGTCGTACGGATTGTAGCGCCAGCCATCTCTGACTTTCAGGTAGAGTTGCTTCGCCTTTTCCAGATCGGACAGCTCTGCATGTCCAAATTCCGATACTAACCGTTGTATAATCGGATGATCATAATCAAAGTAATAGGTGCTAGCAGTATGCTCTTTCATTTACTAATCAACCTTTCAGCCTCATTAATCGTTCTGCTGCTGCCTGGATCGTATCTTCTTTCTTGGCAAAGCACAGCCTGATTACTTTGTCTCCCGGAGGGTTTGTGTAGAAAGGTGACATGGGAATGGCAGCCACCCCGATCTCTGAAGTCAGGTATTTAGCGAAAGTCAGGTCATCCATCTCGCTAACATCGGAATAGTCATAAGCCTGGAAGTAGGTGCCTTTGGCCACTTTGGGTGTAAGTGGCACATCGGCCAGCAATTCATTCATCTTGTCTCTTTTCTCCTGAAAGAAGGAGGGGAGGTATTCATAGTTTTCAGCTTCAGCGAGATAATCAGCGATGGCAAACTGCACGAAGGAGTTGGTGCAGAATACATTCCACTGATGGATGGTCTTGAATTCTTTGATCAGGTACTCCGGACCTACGACATACCCCATTTTCCAGCCGGTGGCATGCAGTGTCTTTCCGAAAGAAAATACGGCAAGCGATTGCTCAAAGAGGTTCGGAAATCGCATGATGCTCTGGTGATCTTCTCCATCATAGATCAGGTGTTCATATACCTCGTCGCTGAGCACTACGATACTGGTCCCTGAGACAATGTCCTCCAGCGACTGCATGTCTTTGTTGGAAAGGATGGTTCCGCTGGGGTTGTGCGGTGTGTTGATAATGATCATGCGGGTCTTATCTGTCACCATGTCTTTTACCCGATTCCAGTCAATCCCGTAATCAGGATAAGTCATGGTATAGGGTTTTACCACCCCACCAGCCAGCTGAATTTGTGGAGTATAGCAATCATAGGCCGGCTCAAAGATGATCACTTCATCTCCTTTGTTTACAAAGGCCATGATAGCGGTGTATAAGGCCTGAGTGGCGCCTGCGGTAACGCATATCTGGGCCTGAGGGTCAATTGGCATGCCATATACATGTTCCATTTTCCTGCTCAGGGTCTCGTTAAGTTTCGGAAGTCCTGCCAGCGGCACATATTGATTCTTTCCTTCCTGAAGGTGTTTGGCTACCAGATCCTTGAGTTTCTGATCGCATTCAAAGTCCGGAAAGCCCTGCCCGAGGTTGATGGCCATATGCTCGGAGGCCAGTTTGGACATGATAGTGAAAATGGTCGTCCCTCCGGAAGAGAGTTTGGGGTGTATAGCTACATGTTGTTTTGACATGTGTCAAAAATAGGAGGGGTGAAGAGGAAATAAAAAATGGAGATGGTGTGTAAGTGCTTTCAAGCGTATATTATTAGGGATTCTAATCAAGCAAATGAGTTTATTTCAGGTATTAAGATTGAATAATCTTGATGAATAGGATGACTTTTGTTTCATTGACCATACGTTACTATGAAAATAATTTACCATCCAATACTAATTTTCCTTTTCACCTCCAGTACTCTTTTTTCTTACGGGCAGCAGGGTGAGGGTGGAATTGACACATTAATGAGGCAATGGACTTTTCAGACTGGGGGTCCCATCTATGGGTCACCGATCGGCTATAAGAACAACTTGTTGATTGGCTCTGCTGATAGTACCCTCTATAGCTTGAATAAGAAGACTGGAAAATTGAATTGGAAACTGGATGTTTCAGGACAGATAAGGTCGGCAATATGCAGAGAGGGGGATATCATCTATTTCCATTCATCATCAGGGGAATTTTATGCTGTCAATGCGGTAAATGGTGATATTCTATGGAAGTACGATGTGGGAGATCCAGAGCGGAAGTTTGATCATTGGGATTACTTCCTTTCAGCTCCTTTGTACTTAAATGGGAAAATCTGTTTCGGCAGTAGTGATGGTCATCTCCATGCATTAGATGCTTCAACCGGTAAATTGATATGGAAATTTAAGACCGATGGGATGGTGCATAGCTCACCATCGGCATCAGACAATACCATTTTCTTTGGCAGTTATGATGGCTACTTCTACGCACTTAATTTAGATGGGTCCCTCAAATGGAAGTTCAAAACCATAGGAGAGACCTATTTCCCCAACGGGGAGATTCAATATCATGCAGTGATAAAGGATAGCACCGTCTACTTTACCTCACGAGATTATAATGTGTATGCCTTGGATGTCAAAACGGGAGCAGGGCGATGGGTATATCATGAGATCGGTAGCTGGTCTATGGTTCCGGTAGTAGCAGGTAATCAATTAATCTTCGGGACTTCTGATACGCATAAAATCAAGTCTTTATCGGCTGGCAGTGGAAGGTTAAAATGGGAGGTTGATGTACGGTTAAATGTTTACGGAGGTATATCAATCGTCGATTCTATGGCTTATGCAGGTGTGGCTGATGGGAGATTGCTTAAGATCAATATTAACAGCGGAGAAGTCCTTTCCCAATTCCAAACTACAAGAAGCATACAAAATGAAGATGAGTTCTTTACTGAAGAAGGACAGCTGAAAGTGAAAGATTTAGTGGATAAGTATGATGGTGATATTTATAAGATCTACGATGCCTTTTTTGAGTTGGGTAGCATACTTTCTACACCATGGGTGGATGATGAGCTAGTCTATTTCGGAGATATGGATGGTGTGGTCCACGCTGTTAAAAGATAGCCTACATTAATTTGATAGATGCTTTATCAAAAGTTCTTTGAAGTACTTCAAGGAGTCATTCTCCTTGTTATTAGCCATTGATATCATATACCAGCTTCGCATAGTTCCATCTTTCGATATACGAATGGTTTTGAAGCCAAGATGTAAGTAAGGTTGTATTGCCCACTTGGAAAGAATAGCTATGCCAAGATCATCTTTCACCATCTGAACGATGGTATCAGTATAGTCTATTTGGATGAATTTCTTTGGCTTGAATGACTCGTCATTTGTCGTTTTTTCCAGCACCATGTTTCGTTCATTCGCCTTTGCGTGAGTGATGATGGTCTCATCGTGGAAATCACTTAGCTCTAAAATAGGTTGCTTGGATAGCTTGTGGTTTGGAGGCACCACAGCTACCAGTTCATCGTCAAATAACCTTGTGCATTGGAATACCGGATCGAATGGGCTAAAGACCATTAGTGCGATATCAAGCTTCCCATCCTGTAACAATCGAAGAGGTTTTGTTGGGTTTTCTGTATTAACAGAAACTTCTATCGATGGGAAGTGATCATTAAATGATTTTAGAATTGGAATCAACCAATGATAAGAGGTGTAAGCTTCCAGGCTAATACGTAATTGTCCAATCTCTTCATTTTTTAGTTTTTTGATATCATTTTCCAAATATTTGATATTTTCTAGCGCTAAATCTGAGTACTTTCGGACAATTTCTCCGGCATGAGTCAATACCATTTTGTTATTTACTCTATTAAATATTGCAATTCCCAACTCGTCCTCTATTTCTCTAAGTTGATGGCTCAAAGCAGATTGTGATAGGAAGAGAATTTTAGAAGCTTTTGTTAAGCTACCCAACCCTGATACAGCTGAAATAAGTCTTAAATGCCTAATCTCCATATTGATTAAAAATACGGAAGAATGTATAATAACAACTGTACTTTTATTTAGATGGTAATAACCTTGTCTGATTTACCCTAGCTCAATCATGATTTTTATATTTTGTTAAGAGCTCCTTCCACCTCAGAGCATTTTCAGTTGAAGGAATAAACTCCTTATTTGGGTATAGCTCAGTTATTTCCATAGAATCGTACTTCAAAGCCCACTCATAAATTGGATCAAGATGTTTATCTGATATTGAATTATCAGTTTCTATCCGTTCATATAGAATGTCTGTTACTTGATTGCTTTCATTCATAGAATAAGTTCTCAAGGTCTTATTCGGTGAGGCGCCAATCATTCTATAGAAGTCATTATCCCCAAAGAAGTAACCCTGGATGGCGTGGGTTTCACAATTATACCAAATCGAATCATAGTAAGAATTAGAATTCATTACTACATCCCATTCACCCCATTTGCTCACTCCTTTTCCTTTATATGATTTTGATGGTTGTTGATCGTCTTTCTCAAACCAAATATTGACTGTGTCAGAGGTGTAATTCCACTTATTGCTGTCCTTCTGTTTTACTAGTTCATAGTATTCCTTGAATTTTAAAATGGACAATTCTCCTTTATTGGATTTTCTACACTGGAAAACCAATCCTGACGTTATTATAATTATTAGTACTAAATATCGTGTCATAAGGTCAAGTTTATTTGATGGATTCTACTGAAGACCATCCTTTGATATCGAATAAATATTTTCCTTTATATCATCACTCTCAACATTCCCAATCACCATCACCACCTTTTTCTGATCCGGGAAAATCATGATGGCTCCTGAGGCGCCCATTCCTGACGCTGTGTGCGCGTTGTAGTTAAGTTCGCCAGTCTTGCCTCTGGAAGTGCCATAGGCATAGCTATTTACTTCACTCAAGGGCTGATAATATTCATTCGGGTTCTTAAGAATCTCACCGTTCAATATAGCAGCATGTAATTTGACGACATCCGTAGCTGACGCGACTATTCCTCCACCGCCCAGTTTGCATGAGTTGTCAATTGCCGGGATCAGTTTGCCTTTGCCTTTTTTTGAACTCCAGTTTTCATAATAAGGAACTTCACCATCCAGCGTATTCTCATCGTCGAGATAGAAGAGTATATCTGCTATGCCTTTAGTCAATTCATTGATATAGTCAATGAAACTTTTACCGGTAACGTGTTCAATCAAGTAGCTTAAAACGACGTAATTGAATGTGCTGTATTGATATTCTTGTCCGGGATTGGAGATCAGAGCATCTGAGGCGAACCAATTCACAGCATCTTTGGCTGAACTACAGTGGTTTTGACTGAATTTTAGCCACTCATTTTTCTCGTAATTCCTGATTCCTGAAGTATGGGTAAGCAGATGTGAGATCTTAATATCCTCATAGTAATCCGGAAGATCTTTCAGGTAGAGTTTGATTGATTGATCAATATCGATTTTCTCTTCTTCGTAAAGCTTGGCTATCGCCAGACCAGTAAGCGATTTACTAATGCTGTACAGATAGTATTTCTCCTTGTTATTATGAATTTTGGGTGCAGTGGTAAATATGGAATCATAGAACTCTCCATTCTCATAGGCTGAAACACTTATGGATGGATATTCCTCCAGAAGTTTTTGGACCTTTTCACCAAGGGTTTGGGCCTGAGAAGATAAAATTAGAATTGATATAAAGAGGAGGGAGGTGCTGATTCTTTTCATTGAGTTTCTTTTGATCGAAGGTAGATTGGAAGGTTAAAATTCTATTCCTGATGGCCTTTAGGTTTTCTCACATCAGCTATTAAGATTATTCACATCGTTAATGGAGGACTTCATTGGAAGGGGTGCGTTATTTGGCCCACGTTAATAGTAGATGGCAGTGCGCTGATTCATTGAAGTTTTGAGTTTTGGTGATACTCCTCAGGAGTATAGCGCACTGCTTTTTTTAGCACATCAATTGAAATGAGGACTATCATATTTGTACTTTTCATAGGGCTTCAAATTAGCCTTTATTCCCAGCAAAATCTGCAAAATATTACCCATATGGTGACATGGTTACCACATAAGGATCAGGGAAAACAATTTGAGGCAGGATATAAACGTCATTTAACATGGCATTCGGAAAATGGTGATACGTGGGAGTGGTATGGGTGGTATGTAGTTTCGGGAGAGCGCCTGGGTACTTTTATAGATGCTTCTTTTGATCATAGCTGGGAAGAGTATGATTCACCACCTGTGGATTTAGCAGGAGATGCCGCCGATAATAATATCAATGTCTACCCCCATGCTGACCTAAAAAACATTCAGCGACTGATATATCTGAAAGAACTGAGTAGGAGTGAATCTCTTAAACTGGATTCAAAATTTATCAGACTTATTACAATCAATGCTTCTGATGTTAGTAAAGCTGAAGAGCAGTTTAGGGTTTTTAAGAAAGCGAATTCTAAATATGAATACCGGCTGTTTAGGATTGTAGATGGTGGAGATGGAGCTCAGTTTCTCATGTTTATCAAAGCAGACTCATTTAAAGACTATGCGAAATCTGAGAGCGTGGTGAATGAACTCAGTTCATCAAACTTTAGGTCTGTAACAATAGAGACTTTGTATCTGAGTAAGGATTTGAGTCTGCTGAAATAGTTAGATACTTTTTAGAAGTATTAGTCAAATACACTTTTAAATATGAACAGAATAAACCTAGTCCTAATTTATGTAATAACTTTTTCGAATCTATTCGCATTTGATAAAACCAATCAAAACAATGGTAATGACTTTACTAAAGACTCACTAACAACCAAACAATACTTAGATGATTTGAATGAATTGTTTGAGATTCTAGGGTCAGTAGATTCGTTTCATAAAGTCAATGACCGACTTAAAGATCAAAATTTTAATGGGCAGAAGATGATTTATCGCGAAAGGGTGAAAAAGATCAGAAGCAATGCTGAATTCTACCTTGTTGTCAGAGAGATTATCAATTCAATACAAGACCCTCATGCTACAATCATTAAAGCTCCAGACAACTGGTCTAGGAACACTCTAAATGAAGTTCATCACAGGTATGCAGATTCTAGTAATTTTTATTACAAGAGAATTCATTCAAATCACATATCAAGTAAAATAATAAGGGTCAGCTTACCAATTGCTTATATAGAAGGGAGTTATAAGGTTTACTATCCCTTTTTGATTGACGATATCGAAATCGATTCAGGGTCTATAGTGACTAAAATAAATGGTCAAAATATCCATGAGGTAGTAAGAGAGAACTACATGCAGATACCACATATTAAGTATGATATTCAGCGGTCACGATTGTTCTACGATAATTTTTATAGATATGGAGCCTTTATGGATAGCACACAGTTCATGTTATCATTTGAGGGTGACCAACATGAAATCCAAGTAGATCTCCTGAGCGATCCAGATGTTGAAATAGATAGAAAGCCTAAAAAACTCATCTGGAGTGGTGATATGGGATACAAAAATGTTCTCTATCTAGAGGATCAAAAGGTGCTTTATATAAGGATGCCAGCAATGGCTGACGCAATATTTTATGAGAACGAAATAATGAAATATTCTGGAAATGATATTGAAAAGGTGGTTGTTGATATAAGGGGAAACCCTGGCGGTCAGGATTTTCCATGGATGATGGTTCTAAGAAAAATAGTCCCTTCTAATACTTCCCTCAACAGGCCTATTAAAGTTGGCTTTCAAAACAAAAATGAGGAAATGAAAAGATACTTGGAAACAATTTTACATGAGGGATGGTATGATAGTTCTTTTGCAAAGCAGGAAATAAAAAGCATACCGGAAATAGGTGGAGAGTATGTAACCTTTGAATCAATCAATCAAGTCTTCACAAATCCCGATTCAGTCACACTTTCTTATGAAGGAAATATATTTATTCTGACTGATGGATTCTACTATTCTTCTGCAGGAAATTTCGTTGCTATGGCTCAGTACAACGACAATATAATTTCTCTTGGAATGCCCAATGGATTCTTTTCAGGAACACAGTTTACGCCAATGGAGTTTATGCTTGCCAATTCAAAAATTATGTTTCGAATAGAACCATCAATTGACTACACAGAAGTAAAGGAAATGGAAGATTACTATCATAACTACATTGACATACCATATCAATATACCACTAAGGATTTCTACAATTTGTCGTTGCTTGATGGGGATGTTTCTTCAATCGACTACTTATTGAATGTTGACCCTCTCATGAAAGCTGTCTTTCGATATGAATGAGAATTGGATTTGTTGTATAGGTGAAAAGCAAATTTTAAAAAAGAAGAAAAATGAAAATAATAAGACTAAATACTATCATAGTAAGTTTATTAATGGTGATTCTTATCAATATCTCATGCGAGGCACCCAGGAGTTCGGGAAACTTTGAAGAGGAAATTAGACAGGCCGAGAAAGCTTTCAATGATATGGCTGCTGAGCAGGGGGTAATGGAGGCATTCCTTGCCTTCGCTGCTGACGATGGTGTATTGAATAGGAGAGGAGGGATAGTTAAGGGAAAAGAAGAGATTCGAAGCTATTTTGAAAGTCAGACTCTTCAGAATGTGAGCCTCCAATGGGAGCCTGAGTTCATTGATGTTTCTAAGTCCGGAGACATGGCCTATACCTATGGGCCATTCACCTTCTCAGCTACCGACACCACAGGGCAGGTTATAGAATCAGTCGGAGTTTTTCATACTGTATGGAAAAGGCAGGTGGATGGGTCCTGGAAGTTTGTCTACGATTAATATAGATCTAGTGCTTTAATCCATGGATCTTTATTCATGAAATAATCTTTAGAATAATACCTTACCTGAATATCAGGGTTTATGGATTTCTCTTTTTCCTGTGGGATGAAACTCCACTCTCTGGTAGAAAGGGTGAGCATAAATCCTGAATTTGGTAAGAAAAGTGTCTTAGGATCACCATAATGATTATGGCCTGCTCCTGTTGGTTCTCCTATGATTTTGAAATCCCTAACTAGTTTAAGTTCTGAAATGAAGTTAATTCCAGCTGAAAAGGTCTTTCTACTGGTAAGGATGGAAATTTCATTTTCACTGTTTGTGAGGCTTTTTACCAAGTCGTTGTAGGTCGTATTGTCTCCGCCTGTATTATTTCTCATATCTATAACCAAGTGATTAACCTGATCTCCGTATGACTTTCTGGTAATTGCATTTCCAATCTCCGTCAGGATGGTCTCCGGGCCAGTTTTGTTGAAGGTCATCCAGAGCAGGGTATCATTTTCTAATTTAATTTCTGGATCCAAGTTTCGAAGGTTATGTCCTACAGGGCGTGGATCATTATCAGGTGCCAATGACCAAATAACCCATTGAATTAACGAGGTTGATTCCAGGTTTACTGTTTTCATTTCATCATCAATCAATAACTGTAAGCTGGCCTCACTTTCCGAAGAAGTTATGCCCAGGCATTGTAGCATATGAATGTTGGGCATGTACAATGAAGATTGGTGTTTCTTGAAAAAAGAGTTGTCACTGCCAATCAAGGGAGCCATCATTTTTGAAACAGTATCAATTTTGGTGTCATTAATGGCTAGAATCTCCGCTCCAATAATTTCCTCCTTGGTGCTTTTTGTTATGAACCATCCATCTTCAAAGTTGAATATTTGGATGGGTAGATATCTGGCTTTTGTATAAAGCTGAAATGGGATTAGATCAGAATGTCCGTCTTCAAAAAGCGCAACCATCTTCATGGCGATTAACAATGCGTCGCAATCGGAGAGCTGAGGTGAAGACTTAATTTGAGTCTCGTAGTTATCTAATGCCACTTCTAAAGAGTCATTGAATGCAGGATGACTACTTAGCGATGACTGCAAAAAGTCAAAATCCGATATCCATTCTTCTTTTGTCAAGGTTTCAGATGATACAGCAGGGAGCAATATGCGGTAGTCAATTTGACTGATAACCACAATAGAAGCAATTGCCAGGGTTAAAACCAAGGAGATGACTACCAGTACTTTCCCAAGGATGGATTTCCTAAACCAAATGAGTGTGAGGTAAACCAAGGTTCCTAATAAACCAATTAGGAACAAAGTGATTGCAAAGTAGAAGCTAAAGCCAAAAGGAAATTTAATTGTTAAGATGATTCCAATTAGTCCAAGGATCATCCCAACAATTAGAAGTAGCAAAATCATATTTTTTTTCATTCCCTTATTGAAAGAGTTTAAGCATCAATTGCTTTACCATTCCAGTATGTTTTTTCATTTTTTTCTTAGAAGCATCTAAACAACAAGCATTTTACTGATAATTATCACTGATAACTTCCAATGCCGGATCCTTTTTTTTAAAGTAATCTTCACTAGAAAACTCTGCAAGGATGTCAGGAGCAATCCACGGGCGATTGTCTAGTGAGTTGTTGGCACCACCTTGATGATATCTGTTGGAAATGATCAGATAAAGCTGACTGTTGGGGAGTTTCAATGCATTAGATTCCCCTATAAAATTGGGACTTGATCCGGTTGGTTCTCCAATAAATGTAGCATCAGTCCAGTATTCTAAATCGCTGGCTAAGTTCATGGCTGCAGAGTATGTTTCTCTTCCAATCAATACAAAAAGTGATTCATCAGAATCTATTGATGGTCTCCTAATGATTTCACTAATTAGATATTTATTGTATGAAGAGTTGCCACCTCCGGCATTCCTTAGATCAATGATTAGTTTTTTAGCACCTCCTTTATCAAAGTCACTAAAGGCAGAGTCTATGTAGTTTTTGAAATTCGTTTCATCATTGTTGAGAATGTATTTTATAGTTACATAAAATGCATCGAGTTCCTTAATATGAGAATGCCAGAAATCTAAATCCCGGTCTCTGTAAAATGGAAGATCTGTTTCTTTGACTTCAAGACCTTTCCAATTTTTTGAATCAAGTTCTTCTAAAGTGTTGAATTGAATAATTGTTTTTTTGTTCTTGTTGTTTTTTCTGCATCCAAGCTCTACGGATTCTAGATTATCATTGGCACCCATGTCTTTTAACGCTTCAGCCATTCTTAAGTATCGGGGACTGATTTTCTTGTGATGCATTTTATTATCATGTCCTCTGTAAGGATAGGATAGATCGTATAGTTCTTCTACTTTCTTCGAGCCAATTTGAGTTATCTGAGAACCAATTAATTCTACATAAGCATCAGTGGCACTTATAATAAATAGTCCATCATTAAACCAATAAAGCTCCAGAGGTAAAGAGTGAAATGCATTATCACCATTTTCCGGAGGCAAAATTTTGGTGTGACCTTCTTCCGCCAATGCAGCAAACTTCATTAGCTCAATTACTACCTCTCTATCTGACAACTCAGGGATTGCAGAGTATATCTTATTAAATGAATGATCCCATACCTCCGCGGAATTGACTCTATATAGGTTGAAGTGTAATAGCTTCATCTTATCATATACAAAGTGAAGGTCATTTCGCCAAGCTTCATTCCTATCCTCAGAGATTTGATCGTGACCAAAAACTTTTTTGTAGGAAGGATGCTCTTTAAGTGGAGTGAAATATTTACTCCTTTCTAATCTGAGATAATCTGGCCAATTATACTCAAACACGCTTTTTTCCAACCAAGAACCTGCTAAATCCAGACTGTCCATATATGCGTAGCTGGCAGCAATGTAGTACGCATAGATGTCGGTCCAAGGGCCAATGTCCATCGCCTTCTTGAATGACTGAATTGCCAAATCGTAGTGATCTGTATAGAAATTTGCTAGAGCAAGCTTTACGCGATAATCATAATTGTAAGGATTTTGGTCAACGAGAATTTTGAAAAAATATCTGGAAGAGTCGTACTGCTTCGTGATATAGTAGTGATTGTATGCAGCAGTAATATCAGATTGACTTTGAGAAACCCCATGCAGGGTTGTAGATATTAGTATTGTGGAAAGGACAAATTTGTATAATCTCATTTCTTAGGATCTTCCGATAGATATTAAAAGTTGGTAGTGAATCTCACGATTCCTGAGTTAATCGGATTCAGATTTCATATGATCAATCGTAATAGTAATTATGAGTTTGGCTAATAAGGATGTTAAAACTTGGCTGCCAGTCAGACACTCCTTAGTTGACTTATCCCATGCTTTTATGCGATTTGCCGGAGATTTTGTGTATGAGATTATTTTAAAATAGCATCGGTGAATTCGAGTAGTATATTTCTAGAGTTATTTGAAAAATAAATTCAAGTTGGGATAGCTATCTCGCATATCGCTGGTGAGGATTTTCGAAGAATTTTATTGCCACCAAACCGAATCTGGATTACGTGTAGCTATTTCACGTTTCTTAAAAATATAAATACATGTTTTATGTAAGTGGAAGGATAACGCTAACCCCCTCTAATCAGTTTTTTTCTGATAGGAAACTATATCCCCATTGAAGTAAACCTTTTTCAAGGTTGAGCCTGCCGTATCAAACATCACTCTAAATCGTTCATCCGAGCTGGTTTCAAGTGAAAAGGTCGTCACGCTAATCGGTATTAGTTTATATCGGAAACCCGAGTGATCCTGATAATAGAGATTTCCATCTTCAAATCTGATTTGGATGCATCCATACATCCCCACAAATGATTTAAGCTCGTTCTCTTCCAGAGAAGCCGATCCTACTGTGAGCCAGTTTTCAAAGGATTCGCCATGAATTTGATTGATCATTTGTAGGTGTCCGGCATCTTGTGGGGTATTTGAGATAATATCCGGAGTTACCCCGTGACCTTCCAGACCAACTGAGTTCAGAGGGTTTTGTTGAATGCCTTTACTAATCAATAAATAGAAGCCATCGGAAAGTGGGACATACTCTGCCAGATTGACCACTCCCAACGTTTGAGTTCCATATACCTTTCCGATATTGAGATTTTGAACTGCATAAGAAAACAATTCTGCTACGGACCCTGTATTCTCATTTACTAGAACAGTCAGCGGCTTATTGAAGAAAGTGCTATGCTTCTTTTTTCTGGTTTTGTATTCATGACGCTTGCCAGTTCGGGGTTCATAAAATGTATCATAGGTAACTTCATCCTCCGCAAAGTATCCAAGCAAATGAGACACCAGATCAGGGTGTCCACCTCGATTGTTTTGAAGGTCTATGATCAATCCCTCAGTGTCTTTTAGTAGAGTCAATGATCCATCCAGTTGGTTAAGGATATCTTCGGTTGGCTGTGGGAACTGATATAGTTTCAGGTATCCGATGTTTCCGAAAAGGAATTTTATTTCACGAATGAAAGATTGATCCCACGGTAGCTTTAGGTTGCCATTCGTACTAACTAACTGAATGTGACGATCATTTTTGATAGAATGAATTTCAACATTGATTTTTGCAATCAAGTCATCCTTGGATAGCCCTGAGAATTCTCCTCTATCTTGCGTTTCGATCATGTGATTGGCAATTTTGTTTGCCACCTCTTCATCGTAGTAGTACAATTTTATGGACTCTGCTACTTCCTCTATAAGCCCTTTGCCTTTGCTTATTGGTTTTTCGCTCTGACTGCTGCAGCTAAAGCTGATAGTGGATATTAAAAGGATAAAAGTGTTCTTGAGCAATTGTTTCATAAGTTGACGTCTAAAATGGTTTTGCAAAAAGACGTCAGCCTAATTGTTCAGTTGCGTATTTGATCACTTAAGGAGTTCAATCAATTTAATTGAACCAATTAGCTCTCTTTTATGAATGTTGATGGAGTGGTGTTTGACAGTTTCTTGAAGTATTTGATGAAAGTAGATTTGGAAGTGAATCCAGTTGAATACATGACTTGCTTAATGCTAAGTTCTTCAGTATTGTTGGTCAAAATTCTTATCGCCTCTTTGGCTCTGTAGGTATTGATAAGTTCAAAAAAGGAGCACTCAAAGTGACTGTTGATTGCCTGAGACACCTGAGATTTTGATATATCTAGCCGCACACTGAGTTGTTCCAATGAAAACTTCGGATCATGATAATCTTCATTTGAATCGAGGAATTCTTTTATTTGAATTCCAATGAGAGAAAGTTCATCCGTTGAAAGATTGGAAGAAGAGTATTTTTTGTGATTGGAAATATACTTTTCATTGGATGCTCTTAGTGCAATAATCAAGAGCGTATTGATGAAGATGTACGTCGCAATGAAGATGGATATAATGAGTTTGTTACTCCATCCGGCCAGGGGAAGCAGTGAAGTAAGAAACTCCAGTATTAGAAGAACGGTGATGAAAAAAGAGAAATAATATAAGACTTTTCGGGTTCTATCGATTTTTGAATCTATCCTCATTGATTCAAATCCCTTTAATGTTTCATAGCTCAATAGCAGGATGCCCGGCAAGGTTTCCAGATCATCCAGTCCAAAAAGCTGGATTTTAGTTTTTGTAAGGAATTGTATGGTAGTGATTGCAAAGGTTGTAATTAGAGCTCCTGTGAAAAGGCCTTTCTGTTTTTTAGATAGCGAAATTCCTAGAGCATTGAATCTATAGGTTTTTAGGGTAAGTCCATAACCAAGAGCATAAACACCGAAGTAATTTAAGAATGGTGAGAGCACTCCAGATTGGATAAGGATTAGGTTGAGAAAATTTATTGATATTAGAAAAACCAGAAATGTAAATGGGTTCAATGGTTGATTCTTTTTTCTCTTGATCAATACAGCTAAAGCCAGATTGATGCACAAAATCACGATTACAATTCCAGTTATGGTTTTGAAATCAGCCATTCTGATCTAAATATTGCTCAACTCCTCACGATACCCACCACTCAAAATAGGGAAGCGGTACCATGAGCGCGGATCAATGTTAAAATCATCAAAGTGAAAGCTGGGAGCAAAGCGTTCACGCTTCCATTGGTTGCGGGTCCAGAGTTGGTAAAACTTCCTGATCCAATTTTTCAGGTACTCAGATGTGTACTCACCTTTCAGCGCTTCATAGACCTGCTTCGGCGACTTCCCCTTCAGGATTGCCTCCC
This sequence comes from Ekhidna sp., assembly GCF_040223195.1. GTDB lineage: Bacteria > Bacteroidota > Bacteroidia > Cytophagales > Cyclobacteriaceae > Ekhidna. Next base: position 157,099 of record NZ_JAVKDX010000021.1, read on the forward strand.
GCTCAATCTTCATTAGAACTTCATACGGCATCAGATCATCCTCATCTGTCTGGTGGTGATCTTCTGGTCGCAGTTCAGCAGTAGGGGTGAGCGCATTCACTTCTTTCAGTCCGGAGAAGCCCAACTCTTTCTCAGCGTATTTCAGCCATTGTAATATGAAATGCTTGTCCACCCCGGCAATGGGGGAGATGCTGCCACTGGTATCACCATCCATGGTTGCGTAACCAACATCTCCTTCACTTCGGTTGGAGGTAGCCAGTAAAAGTTTGTTCTCCAGATTGGCCAGCATCCATATGATTGGAACTCGGGACCGGGCCTGAATATTTTGTAGCGTGATGTCGTCCTGTTCCCAGGTGAGCTTTCGCCCAATTGCCCCTTCGATGGTTGACTGATAATGATTCACTCCATCGTCAATCGTCCAATTGTAGAAAGTAGCTCCAATACTTTCAGCCAAATTCTTCGCAGAAGTAAATGTCGCCTCAGAGGAATTCTTAGTTGCTTGATATGCGGTTGTTAAGAGTTGTTGAGTAATTTCCTTCGCAGTATCTCCAGTCAGCTCAAAGCCAAACTTACGTTCCAGTTCAGCTTTGCCTAGCTGATCTAGTGCGGTTCTTATTGCAAAGCTGACCAAAGCAGCAATTGTACTGGAGTCTGCACCGCCGCTAAGAGAGAGGACAAAACCCTTGCTTCGGCTTTTCCTACAGTAATCGAATAATGCCAGACCTGCAGCATGAGCAAACTCCTCTTTTCGGTCGCTATAGTGGGGTTTAATGTTCTCAGAGGAAGTGTCATTATCAAAGTCCACTTCAACAGTTAGGAGACGGTAATCGTGAAACCAGAGTCGGTGGTTACGACCAATTAGCCTCCCTTTCTGCCCGATCAATACATCTCCATCGTAGATCATGCGTCCGGACTCATTGCCCAAAAGGTTGGCATAGAGGTAAACACAATCGAACTGGTGTGAGCTTTTGATCACTAGCTCTTCCCTGAATGTCGACTTCCCAAACGCAAAATGCGAAGCGCTGGGGTTGAGGATCAGATCCACTTTGGTATTAAGGTGCTCGCACGGACGATCCGGCTGCCATGCATCTTCGCAGATTTCAAAGCCAATTTCAATTCCTTTATGAGCTAGGGTTATATGGCCGAATGGAATAGCTTCCCCATCGATCTTGAACGTCTCAGTTTTTCCGGAAGGCCAGGGGGTGAACCAGCGAGGTTCATAATGTACCCCATCATTGGCCAGTTTTTGCTTGGCATAAATGCCTTTGATTTCACCATCAGCAATGAAAGCTGTGGTGTTGTGGTTTTTCCCGTCTATACGGACTGGTAAACCAACTGTGACAGCAATATCAGTCGTGAGAAGAACAATCTCTTTTAATTTGTCGAGTGCAGATTCATGAAGCCATTCACTTAGAAAGAGATCCTCACAGCCGTATCCGGTGATGCAAAGCTCCGGTAGACAGAGGATGTCCACGCCTTCGCTTTTAGCTTCATCAATTGCTGATTTTATATTTAGAAGGTTATTCTCCCAATCTATTGGTGTTTGATTGAGACATGCGCCTGCCAGCTTTAGTTTGCGACTCATTCGTCTAAGTTAAGTTGCTCGTAGGTCTTTTGGGCTGCATCCTGCTCCGCTTTCTTTTTACTGAAACCAAAACCTTTGGCCATGGGTGCGTCATTTAGGAATACCTGTGCGGTAAACTTGCGATCTTCTTCGTCGATGATTTCGAATCGGAGGTCTTTATTTTCTTTTTGCGACCACTCAAGCAGTCTGCTTTTGAAATTCGTAGTAGTGGATATCAGTTCATCCAGATCATAATGAGGTCTAATGAGTTTCCGCATCACAAACCTCTTACAAAATTTGAACCCATGATCCAGATAAACCGCTCCAATTAAGGCTTCCATACAATCTCCATACACGGACCGATGTGCTCGTGAGCTTTGCTGATATTGCACAAGCTCCTTCAATCCAATCTTTTGTCCGAGTCGATTGAGCGATTCACGGTTTACGATTTTAGCTCGTACCTCTGTTAAGAATCCTTCTTCCTTGAAAGGATAGGTGAGATAGAGGTATTCCGCTATGATCATGCCCAGGATGGCATCTCCCAGATACTCAAGTCTTTCGTAAGAGTTTTTGATGCCGCGATTATTGGTGGAGGCTACACTACTGTGCCGCATAGCCTGCTGGTAAAGCGCAAGATTTATGGGAGACCTACCTGTAATCAATCGAAAAGACTGACGAAGTTTTTTTTCAGATTTGAATGAATTGAGAAGCCGGCCCGATAATCTTTTCGGAAACGATGACACTTATCCGTTGTATTTGCCTATAACAATGGAGGTATTGTGGCCTCCAAACCCGAAGGTATTGCTCATCGCAATATTTACTTCACGCTTCTGAGCCTTGTTGAAGGTCAGGTTGAAGCTTGGATCGATCTCCGGATCATCCGTGAAGTGATTAATAGTAGGAGGAACAATCCCCTTTTCAATTGCCATAAGACAGGCGATAAACTCAATGGCACCAGCAGCACCAAGTAGGTGTCCGGTCATTGATTTTGTAGAACTAATGTTCATATTAGGAGTATGAGCTCCAAACACTCGCTGAGCAGCTTTCAACTCTCCTACATCTCCTGCAGGTGTCGAAGTTCCGTGAGTATTCAGGTAATCAACCTTATCAGGTGTGATTCCAGCGTCCTCAAGTGCACTTTTTAGCACCAACTCAATTCCTGCACCTTCCGGATGCGGAAGAGTGATGTGATGCGCATCAGCAGACATGCCGCTACCTAATACTTCAGCATAGATTTTAGCTCCTCGAGCTTTTGCATGCTCCAATTCCTCCAGCATGATTGCACCAGAACCTTCACCCAACACAAATCCGTCACGGTCTTTGTCGTAAGGCCGGGAGGCTGTTTCCGGGGAATCATTTCTTTCGGACAGGGCTTTCATAGCATTGAAACCACCTACACCAGATTCAATTACTCCAGCCTCCGATCCACCGGTAAGAATGGCATTGGCCTTTCCTAACCGGATGTATGTGTAAGCATCGGTGATTGCATGGTTTGATGATGCACATGCGGATACAGTCGCAAAGTTTGGTCCCATGAAACCATACTTGATGGATAACAATCCAGGGGTGATATCAACGATCATTTTCGGAACGAAGAATGGGTTGAATCTTGGTGTTCCATCTCCCTGAGCAAAGTTCATCACTTCATCCTGGAAAGTGCTGAATCCACCAATGCCTGAACCCCAGATCACCCCGATCCTGGTTTTGTCCACGCTCTCCAGATCCATTCCCGAATCAAAGACAGCCTGCTCGCCCGTCACCATCCCATACTGGGTGTTTGGGTCCATCTTGCGAGCCTCTTTTCGGTCTATGAAGTCAAGCGGGTCAAACCCTTTCACTTCACAGGCGAATTTTGTTCTGAATTTTTCGGTATCAAAACGAGTGATAGGAGCCGCGCCACTTACACCTTTGGCCAAAGAATCCCAATATTCATCTTTAGTATTTCCCAAAGGAGTAAGGGCACCAATTCCGGTTACAACGACTCGTTTTAATTCCATAAGTATCTAAATAAGCTGGGTTACTTACTTAACGTTTTCTTCTAGATAAGTGATAGCATGACCTACAGTGGCAATGTTTTCAGCCTGGTCATCGGGGATAGAAATATTGAATTCTTTTTCGAACTCCATGATCAACTCTACAGTGTCAAGAGAGTCAGCTCCTAAATCATTGGTGAAGCTTGCTTCTGGAGTAACCTCAGACTCTTCTACACCTAGTTTGTCAATGATGATTGACGTTACTTTTTGTGCTATTTCAGACATTTTTGTAATGTTTGGTTAAAAATGAGATGCAAAGAAATATATTCTCAAACTAAAATCAAATTAGTGATTTGAGACATAACTATTGCGAATTTAGGTCTTAGCTTGCACTTTCTATGAAGAAAAATCGATTAGATGAAGGTTATGCTATTGATTTTGAATTATTTGGTCTTGTATGCAACAAAAAGGAGTACAAGCTTGCCTGGTACCTGAATCAGGCTTTAAAAATTTCTTTGGTAAAACAGGACGAGATCAAAATCGAGTATGCGGATAACACTTCAATCCTTATTTCTAATTATCGGTACGAGACAGAATACCTCACAATTGAGCTTTTGCAGAACAGGCTGGTAGGTGGAAGGAGTGGCCAAAATCAACTTCTGATGCCTGAGCTGAAGCAGTTTGATTACCTACTGAAGTTTAAAGATGATACGGATGGGCTTACTTCCGAAAACGTTAACGCAATAATCAAGGAGATTACTATTATAGAGTATGCTGTGCGCCTTAATTTTGATAACCTGAAATCAAAGGAGAATCTACTTTACTAGACCATATTTTTAACCCTCACCAAATGAATTCTGCAACGAAGCGAACCAAAATTGTAGCGACGCTGGGTCCTGCCAGCAATAACCGGGAGGTGATCACCCGTCTGGCCGAAGCTGGCGCGAATGTTTTTCGGCTAAACTTTTCCCATGGTTCTCATGAAGATCACCAAAAGGTCATTCAGATGATCAGGGATGTTTGTCAGGAAAAGGACTATCGCATTGCCTTGCTGCAGGATTTACAAGGGCCAAAAATTCGCATAGGTTTGATGAAAGATGGAGGGGTAGAGATTGCGGAGGGACAAAAGTTGATCATAACCACTGAGGAAGTGGAGGGGGATAATAAGCGGGTAAGCACAGTCTATAAGGAAATTGTGAATGACGTGAAACCGGGGGACACAATCCTGATCGATGATGGGAATCTGGAGCTAAGGACTATTTCGGTAAATGAAACAGAGGTTGAGACAGAGGTGGTGTATGGAGGAATGCTAAAATCAAGAAAAGGAATTAACCTGCCAGATACGGTAGTTTCTGCTCCTTCGCTTACCGAGAAGGATTTGGAAGACCTAAAGTTTGGCTTGTCTCAGGATATAGACTGGGTGGCATTGTCCTTTGTGCGCAAACCGGAAGACATTCGGGTGCTCAAACAGATTATCGAGCAGGCAGGAAAAACCACCAAGGTGGTGGCCAAGATTGAGAAGCCGGAGGCACTTAGAAATATAGATGCAATCATTGAGGAGGCAGACGGGATCATGGTAGCCCGGGGAGACCTGGGGGTGGAAATCCCCATGCACAAGGTGCCGATCTGGCAGAAGAAGATCGTAGAGAAATGCAACCAGGCCGCCAAGCCTGTGATCATAGCCACCCAGATGATGGAGAGCATGATCGAAAACCCACGTCCTACACGTGCGGAAACAAATGACATTGCCAATGCAGTGATGGATGGAGCGGATGCTCTAATGCTCTCGGCTGAATCTGCTGCTGGAAAGTACCCGGTGGAGGCCGTGCAGAAAATGTCTGAGACCATCAAGGCCGTGGAGATGGAGGCAGACTCCATTTACAACAAATATTACGATAAACAATTTGAATCCAGTACCCGGATGAATGACCTGCTCATTCGCGCGGCATGCAGGCTGGCTGAAAACACCAATGCGCGAGCCTTGGTGTGCATGACCAAATCAGGATATACCGGATTCCGCACCTCCATGCACAGGTCTCGATCAGAGATTTACTTGTTTACCAACAATGAGCGGCTGCTCAACCAGATGTGCCTGGTATGGGGAGTGAAAACGTTTTACTTCGATTCACAGGATAATATTGACAAAACGCTGGAGCAGATCGAGAAAAAGCTCCTTGATTCCGGCAACCTAAAAAAAGGAGACATCTTCATCAATACCGCCTCCATGCCGCAGCACTGGCATGGGCATACCAACATGATGAAGATCCACGTGGTGGAGTAATAGCGAGCCCTTGATAACGATGTGATTCGGGTTCTGTGATTACTCGCAACGACCAGCTTTGATGAGTGAGGATTAGAAAAGCACTAATCTCACGTCTCGCACATAGCCATGCCTAAGCGCTCGGCCTTGATTTTAAATTTAAAACTTCGGGTCGCGCAGACGTGACGGACTTTCAAAGTGCCACCAAACTTTTCCTGACCGATGAAACCCCATTCATTCATAGCATTTGTTTGTAGACTATTTCAGTCGATTCTTTAGATCCATGCGTTCGTGCAGAATTCTCGTTATCTCCACCAGCTCGATAGAAATTATGCGAAAGAAAGCGATATGTCGGTTCACTTTGAATCCATACAAACCCGCCCTTATTCCGGCGTAATTACGTCCCTGACTAGGAGTTGAAGCAATGAATTCAAAGGCGTTCACAAGTTGTTCATGGTAGCTATCCGCTTGTCGTTCAGACCAGTTATCAAAAGTGTAGTTCCAAATATCAGATAAGTCTTGAACAGCAAGATTTGTTAGTTGGTATTTACCCATTCGACCTTGCCGACTTTAATTGATTTAAATGTGTTGATGGGTTAAAGTCTTCAGCAATTCCACTGTCGATACCGTCTTGAATAGCTTTCTTAAGCGATATAACCTTGTTCTCTTCTTCTTCAAGAAGCCTTAGTCCGGCTCGTATAACTTCGCTAGCATTCTTAAAACGACCTTCTGAAACACTGTGTTTGACAAAGTCATCAAAGTAGTTTCCGAGTGAAATGGATGTGTTCTTGCTCATGCTTCAAAGTTACCAAAAATTGGTAAAACTTCAAATGCCGAAATTCCACATCAACGTCCAACTATCATCCGTAAGCTGGACTTTTCAAATATCTATAAAAGTATCTCATCCCACCAGCCTTTGCAAAAAGCTCAGTAAGCTTATGGATGATAGTGACTGTTACCTTTAGTTTATGTTTCAGCACCACCATTTTTCTTCGAGATAGTTGGCAATTTCTTCTGTTCGTGCTTCGATATCTTCTTTCTTAAATTGATCTTTATGGGTTATCTGTGTTGCCAATAATCGGGTGATTTTGAATTTACTCTTATCATAATAAGTTACCTTATCATAAACATTTTTATTGTTCACGCTACTGTTCAGCGACTTTTCTAATAGAGTTAGATTACCAAATGTATGTTCGAATTCGAGATACTCATCATTACTCTTAAACCCATGAGTTTTAAGAGTAAACTTAGGCTTTTGAGAAAGTATATGTTCGATTGTTAAGGACTTACCTTTAACAAAGGTTTTTAGTGAATCCAAGTCGAATATCTTTCCAGATAAATGTTCTGAATAGTCCAAAAGTATCATGGGTAAAACAGCTCTGCTCTTCTGATAAATTGAGCCATATAGATTGTTGCGAAATTCATTTTCATTCATCCAGCGACTATTAAACCAAATGAGCCAATTCTCAATATTTTCGTTAGACCATTCTTCGTGAGTTATATCATATGCAAGCCTTGAAATATCAGCCTTGGGATCGGTACCTCTAACCTTATAAACACGAACATCAATTATCTCAACTAAATCGAGAAAGGTGAATTCCGTTAATTCCTCGCCTTCAAGTAGTTTCCTTTATGCAAACTTGGTATTTTTTTAAAAGCCGAAGGGATAGCACTAAATAGATAATAAGCGATACCAAGGTTATATTAAACTCGAAATCATAAGTAAAAGGTTTATGCACTTCTAACCAAAACCAACGTCTATATTCGTACCCTTTAAATGATAAAAAAATATACAAACCCGCTTGAAATAAGGCTGGAAGAAAATGCCATAAATGCGTTCTCTTAAATTGAAAATCTGGGTGAGTAAGTGCTTTGGTATAAAAGAAAATTAGAGGTCCAAAAGCAAAGGAATAGTATATAGGCAAAAAATACAGATTGGCATTTTGACCATAAAGATTAGCCACCCTAAAAAAGGTGTCGAGCAACCATAAAATGAAAATGAAAATCAAAACACTTAGGTACCTATTGGCTTTTTGATTCGCTTTTTTAAAAAGCAATAAGATAACCACAAACAGTCCTTGCGATATAATCGCCAATACAATAACAGTAGAAAGGGTAAAGGGTATTTGGTACATGTATTAATAGCTCTCTAATGCACTAAGAATCTTCCCAAGAATGGCATAAGCTCTTCGGTGAGCATAACCTTGTCCGTATGCACTTGACGTTAATGCGATGACCATATTCATTTCGGGAACGACGATCAGGTGATTCCCTCCGTTTCCTGAAGCGAATAGATATTCGATTTTTTTGCCATTATAAGCTCTCTCGGATTTATACCAAAGCATCCCATAAGTATCCGTTAGGTACCAGTAATCGGTCAGGTCGAATACTTGGTGTGTCCGTAATCTTTTTATGTAATCTGACTGAATTATTTGTTCCTCTCCCCATCGTCCATGGCTTGCTACCAAGACACCAAGTTTGGCAAAATCTAAAGTTGATAGATATAAGTTCCCTGCGGCTACTGTTTGATTAGAGGCATTCGTTTGCCAATAAAAATCCTCGATACCTAAGGGATCGAATACTTTTGCTTTGGCAAAATCCCGTAGGCTCATTCCAGATTTTTCTTCGATTATTGCTCCGATCAGCGCAGCGTTGATGTCCGCATAAACCCATTTTTTACCCGGTTCTTCAATCATTGGAATACTCAGGAGGTAACTAACCCATTCATCCCTTCCAATCCACTGACCCGCATTGCCGGGGGTTTCCGGATCATCTGAATCTGCATGCAGCCCCGAACTCATATCGAGCAGGTGCTTGATTTCGATTTTCTTGTAATCTTCGTGCAAGGAAGGATACTTCTCCTTAGGAAAGAAGGAGTAAACATCTTGATCAATATTTTGAACCAAGCCCTCTTTAATCGCGACGCCCAGGAGCAGAGATGTAATGCTCTTTCCAGCAGATCTGATATCATGAATGTGATTCCGCCAAAAAGTATTGAAATACCATTCAATGACTATTTTGTTGTCTTTGATTACCACTAAACCTCTAAAATCTTTGTGCTCCGTATTTTCAATTCTGGTGTAGAGGTTATTAATGGAATCTCGGTTAAACCCGGCCTCTTCCACTCCAGTTTCTGGAAGATTAGGAATAGGTTTTCTTTGACCATAGGAAGATATTGATACACCTATACAGAAGGCGATAATTAAACCCTGGAAAAGAATGAGTGATCGATTCATTTTACAATCTTTTTTAAAATATATTTCTCCATAATGTCTTCAGGCTGAAATCCTTTGCCATTTCTGTAATTGCCCGAAGTAATGACAGCTACCAATTGGTATTCAGGAATGATAAATAAATATTGCCCCCCTGATCCTCTGGCTTCTATCGATTCAACGGTCTTGCCATTAACATCATAGCTTCTGTGCCAAAAGAGGTAGCCATATTCGTTTTTGTTCACGGTGTTTTCAAGAATTCCGTACTTGCGAAAGGACTTTTCCACCCATTGTCGTGGCATCACTTCTTTGCCCTCCCAAAGCCCCTTGTTCAAATAGAGTTGACCAAATTTCAGTAAAGCTCTGGGTGTCAAATACCATCCTCCGCCAAAATAAGGCTGGTCTGCATTATTCGTTTGTATTCGATAATTGCTAATTGAGAGCGGTCGGAATAATTTTTTATGTATATAAAATTCAAGTCTTTCATCTATTGAAGCACTCAGAATGGGAGCAAGCAAATGTGGATTTCCAGAGCCGTAATTGGCTGTTTTTCCTGGTTCGGAAACCATCGGGGCAGTGAGAATGTATTTCGTCCAATCTTCCTCATTTTGGTATGCGCCCTCGTTGGCAAAGGAGTTTCTGTTCAGTCCAAAGTCAATCGCATCTAATCCACTCGACATAGTGAGCAGATGTAGAATAGTGATGTTTTCTTTCCCATCCTTCCAAGCTATTTCAGGATACTGGGTTTCATAAAAGTTCTTGATAGGTATATGTTCATCTTTAAGTTTTTGATCTGCAATAGCTATTCCGACCATTGCAGAAGCAAAACTTTTAGAAAGTGAACGTGTATCGTGAGGGGTATTAGATGTGAAACCATTAAAGTATTTTTCAAAAATGATTTCTCCAAATTGAGAAATGACCACAGAATGGGTTCTTTCTAGAGTATCACTTTTGATGTCCATTACAAGTTGAGAGAATCGAGTTACATCGCTATTTTCATTTTCTATTTCAGACGATTGTCCAATTTGCCATTGGTCATGGGGTAGTGGTGACAGTTCAATTTGAGTGAATTCATTCAGAAAGCGAAGCGTAAGGTCTATACGCTGATTCTTTAATACACCGTTAAATTTGATATTGGAGCGAAGGTCTCTAAATTCAATTTTGTTTTCTGAAAAGCCAAAATCTTGCGCCAACATATAATGATAAGTCGGTTCTTTAAAAAAAGTAGAAGCTGCATAACTGCCGTCATCCTGCTTATCCAAGGACAAATAGAAGGTTGGCAAAGTCGGACCTTCCATCAAGAGATTCCAATTGCCTTTCCAAGTTCCTGATGTGGACTGACTTACTTCAATATTCGACAAATGATGTCCTGTTTGAACAAATACAATTGGAATTGTGCTGGTGGTATCTATTCTTATAGTGAGCTGATTTTCGAATTTCCCAACTAGATAGTTGTTATTTTCAGGTTTAAGAAGAAGTTTGGTTGTATTGTGCTTGCCTGTAAAATTGGCAAAAATCCCATCTTCAGTTGGAATGATTTCAATGTCAAATAGGAATGGATTTTTTTCTTCGCAAGTTCCAGACCAGCCACCTATATAATTGTCAAAGGTTCGTTGAGCATTGCAAGAAGTGGTAACCAGCAGGCAAACTAATATGAGGATGTTTATTTTCATTTTCTCTAATTACACACAACTATAATGTAATGCGCACAGTGCGCGTTATTTTCCTTATATATTTTTTAAGTGCGATTCATCTAACTAACTGACTGACAGTTACAAAATCAATTATTTGTCGTTTGTAAGCGTTTGTTGTCGGATATAACACGCACTCTTTGTTATCAAATATACCGTTTCTTAAAAAACAAACAGATACAGCAGCATTACCACAATCAAAATGATGGCGATCCACTTGTAGCTGGTTTTGGTTTCGGCAAACTCATACTGACAGATCGGGCAGACGTTAGAGGAGGGGTCTACTTCCATGGCGCAGGATGGGCATTCTTTGGTCTTCATTTCTTCAATTTAGTTCCATAAGGTATGTTAAAGAAGGGTTCATTGATGCTAATGTCACCCCTGAACTTGTTTCAGGGTTTATTCTTACAAATAGATGCTGAAATAGATTTAACATAACTTGAAACAAAGAAATATGGAATCAAACTCTATTGCATCACAACGACTTTAAAGCAGTCATCAGCAAGCACACCCAGCCTGCGATAAATAACAGTCCGCCGATTGGTGTGATCGCTCCGAGCCATTTCATCCCAGTAAAGCAAAGCACATAAAGTGATCCTGAAAAGATCAGGATGCCGAAGGTCATGCTGTAGCCGGCATAATTGAGCCATTGGCTTTGAACCTTTGTCAGGAGCAAAGCAATCGCTAGCAATGCCAGTGTATGATAAAAATGGTACTGCACAGCCGTCTGGTAGGTTTCCAGTGTTCCTGCTTTGGTTAGTTTGTCTTTGAGTGCATGCGCCCCGAACGCCCCGAGTGATACGGCAAGTATTCCTGAGATGGAAGAGATGATGAGGAAGAGTTTATGCATTACTTCTGTTCGGTATAATATTCAGGGAAGGTGAACAGAATCAGATTAGGAGAAACATCCAGTTTGATTTCTGTTGCAGTGGTTTCAATGAGCCGGTCACCCAGCTTGGCTTTTCGTTTCAGCACCAGGCCATTCCACACCCAAAGCTCCTGGATAGCTTTTCCTTCAAACGTCCATACCTGACAGGTTTTGTCCATAAGTGTGGAGTCCGACTGCTGCTCTCCGCCCATGGAAAATAGAATTGCTTCAGAGACCTGATCAGGGCTTTTGTAGGATGCTTGCTGGCTCCATTTGAAATCTTTGCGTACCACATAGGTTGAGTCTTCCGGGTTCACCCGATAGATGAAATCTCCGTCCGTAATTTCATGAACATTCTGAGTGCTCGTGATGCCATAAAGCTCAAACGTCATCGTCTGCTGCTTCAGGCTGGTCCATCCATAGTCAGTGAAAACCATGACTTCTTCTCCTTCAGCATCCCCGGTGATTTCGTAGGTGATTTCTGCACTTTCAATGCTGTATTTTTTCAGGTCTTGAGCCCGCAATTCTTCGGCTGTTTTGGCTTGTCCAAAAACTAGCAGGGGGACGGAGAGTAGTGTGAATAGGGATGCTTTCATGACGGGTGCTTTGTTGATTATTTCAAAGATATAATAAAAAACCCCTGACAAGCGTCAGGGGTGTCAACCAGCTATAGTCAAAAATCCCTAGTCAGGGGATTATCTTAGGCGCGAGAGCTGACACTTGTTCAACTCGGCAACAATTTTTTTGAGCGTGTTTTCGGATGCATCTCTAAACCGCTCCAGTGCCAGTATTTCATTAGGCATTCCGGAAATCTGAAGTTTGAATTCTTCGTAGCTTCCAAACTGGTAGGCTCGCTGCAGGGTGTTGTACCAAATTACTTTCATCGTATGGTGGCTTTATGATTCGTATTTGACACGACTAAAGTCTGATAGTTTAATTTAAAATTCCTGCCAACCATCTTCTATTTCCTGCCATTCTGCAATTGCTGGAAAAATGGGCTGTTTTTGAAATAAATCAGACATTTCATTGATTGGGATCATAGTTTAATTCAGGATTAATGTGGACTTTCATCCCATCAAAAAAGGATAAGGTCATGTATGTAGCAGAGAAAAAACACTTGCACCCCAGGAGTTTCCATCACCGGATACGGGATGGAGCAGGGAGCTATTTCGATTCCAATCATTTCCTTGGTTTAGACCCCATGGATCATTCCAGATTTCAGGGTCTGTACCACGGAAAGAGACATACCAAGCACAACCTGGTTTTGGAGGCGGAAGATACCAACCATCTAATCAGCAATTGGTAACCTTTAGCTGATAGCTTCTCGGAATGGGTAGCCGAATCGTTTTTCGAATTGATTGGAAAACGAGCTGGCATTGCTCATGCCAATGATTTGTGCCGCTTCGGTCGCCGTTTTCACTTTATTGTTCTTCAGGTAGTTTTCCAGATACTGCCATCTCACTTCTTTGATCAACTCATAAGGGGTGAGACCTGAGATTTTTTTGATCATGCGATAGACTTTTCGCTCGCTGGCAGCCATTTCATCCGCCAGATCCAGAACGGAGAGATGCGGATCATCGATTCGCTTGATGATGAGAGTCTCCAGGCGGTGCATCACATTTCGCTCAAATTCCTCTACCGTCTCACCATAGAGTTTCGTCAAAGTTTGGCTACTATCCCAATCTCTGCCAAGTATGTTCTGGATTTTAGCCAGCAATTCCTCCTTGTCGAATGGCTTACTGATCACATCTTCGGCACCCTTGGATATCAGATCCAGTTTTTCCTTTTTGTCCGTTCTGGCGCTCACCACCATTACCGGTATTTTCTTCAGCTCCTTGTCATTTTTCAGATGATCTACCAGCTCAAATCCATCCATGTAGGGCATCATTAGGTCGGTAATGATGAGATCAATTTTTTCAGACTGAAGCAATTCCAAAGCATTGGCACCATTGGCAGCCAGATAAATCCGGAAGTTGGAGTTGAGGATGCTTTGCAAATAGGTGCGGAGCTCCTTGTGGTCTTCAACGATTAGGACTGCCTTAGCATTCTGATCAGCATTCTTGATGCCGGGAATTTGCAAGCGCTCACGCTCTTCCTGGAGGTCCATCCAGAGAGAATTTCGCGTCACTACATCCAGTGACCGTTCCGGGATAATTGCTTTGGAGACCCAATCGCTTTTCTTAAATGGAAACTGAATGGTGAAAACAGACCCTTCTTTTCCACTGGTTGCTTTAATGGTACCGCCATGCAATTCTACTAGTTCTTTGACCAGCGCCAGACCAATTCCAACTCCTGCTTGTGATGATTTAGCACTCGATGATTGATAGTAGCGATCAAAGATCAACTCCAGGCTTTCTTTAGGAATGCCCGGGCCGGAATCAGAGATAGAGATTTCTACATGAGAATTGACAGCATTTAACTCTACATCCACGGTTCCTTTTTCCGGTGTGAACTTGATGGCATTAGATAGGAGGTTGTAGATGATCTTTTCAAACTGATGTGGGTCGATTTGTAAGGTGGTTTCATCTTCTGCGTATGATGAAAATCGCAACTCAATGTTTTTGATGTCTGCGGCACTACTAAACATCTTGGTGAGCAAGCGCAGGTAAGGAACAATTTTAACATACTCTAAATCAAGTGTGACTTTTCCTTCCTCCAGTCTTGTCAAATCCATGATCTCATCAGCAAGGTAGAGCAGGCGCTTGCCATTTTTGATGCCCATATCTAGTAATTCCCTAGACTCCTTATCCAGGACCTCATAGTCACGCTCAGTGATTTTATCCAGCGAGCCAAGGATCAACGTAAGGGGAGACCTGAGGTCATGCGAGATGTTGGCGAAGAAGCGGGTCTTGGCCTGATCCAGCTCTTTTAGTTTTTCTGCCTGTGCTTCAATTTTCCTGAGCAGTTTTTTTCGTTCGTTGAGTTGCTTCCTAAAAAGCATCGCAATGATGATCAATAAGACTACAATGCTAATGATCGAAATGATCACTGTACTTTGAAAGCGGATTTGTTGGTTTTGAATTTGAGCTTCTTCCCTTAAAATGAGATTTTCCTTTTCTTTTAGTGCATTTTGAAACTTAGCCTCTGCTTCTTCAGCCGCCTGAAGAACCGACTTGGACAGTAAGGAATCTTTTAAAATGTCATATTCATCATAGTATTTAAATCCGGCTTCATAATTTCCGGATTTAGTTTCTATTCTGGAAAGTACCCTTAGCAGCTCAATCCTGTGGTCGAGCGAAGGGTTTTCCTCAAGTATATCAAGGCCTATCTTTCCATAAGTCCGGGCTTTATCAAATTGATTGAGGTTTAAGTAAATTTTGCAAAGAGTGACAATTGGGTGCAGGAGATTGGTTTGCTGACCAATTTCTCTTTTTAGATTGTACGAGGCTAATGTATAGTAGAGCGCAGAATCATACTTCTCTTCGCGGAGGTAAGTAATCCCCAGATTACCATAAATGGAAGAAAAGGTGGATTTGTTATCGCTAAGACTTCTTCCTTTGATTGATTTCATGAAAGAGGATCTGGCAGCTTCGTAATCTCCTTTTTTCATTTGCATCAGACCAATATTGTGCAAAATTCCTTTGGCCCTTGGATGAGCCGGTCCCATGATTTTCAATGCTTCATTTAAATAACTCAACGCCTTATCTACATTTCCTATTCCCTCATAAGCAAGTGCAAGATTACCCATAGTACCGGCAGCAGACATACTATCTCCTACTTCCAGTTTCAGTGCTATAGCTTTAGTGGTGTAGTAGATGGAAGAATCATATCTGCCTTGACTTTCAAAGGAGTTTCCCAGATTGGTATAGTTGGAAGCAATTCTCCTTTTGTCACCCAGGCTTTCGCTGATTTCAAGAGCTTGTCTCAATTCACTTACTCCAAAATCACCAATACCATTCTCATTTTTAGTGACACCAATGGTGGCCAATAATGTAGCCTGGAAAGCGGGATCCATTTGATTGGCAATTTCCAATCCCATTTTGCCATACATCAGTGCCGAATCAGCATTTACTCGTTTGTAAGTCCAGGCTAATTCATCCAGTACTCGCATGCGTAAGGAATCATCTGTAACAGTAGCAAGATCATTTTTCAGACTATCTAAAAACTGCCGAAGCTGAGCATCGGCTTGGCTAATCAGGAGAAATGTAATTAGCGTTAGAATTGATTTTTTTAGCATGCGTGCATTCACTTGTTCACTAATATAGAAAAAGCTCCCTTGAGATGTTCAAGAGAGCTTAGCTTCTACACGGTGTTTGCGTGATTTAGGTGGATTTCAATGTAAATGTATAAGTCTGGTTTTTAACAATTCTGCCAACCTGCTTCATTATCCTGCCAGTTTAGTCACATAGCCACCATTCCCCTCCAAGGAGGGGACTTTTCATTCATAGAATACTGCCACATCTTTCAATGGCTTCCTCTCCAGATCCGGAACATACACTTCATCCTTTGGATAACCGATGGGGAGTAGTAGGTATGGGCGCTCATTATCTGGTCTGTTTAGGATTTTAGTCAGGAAATTCATCGGAGAAGGTGTGTGAGTAAGTGTAACTAGTCCAGCCTTGTGAATAGCCGATATAATCATACCACAAGCAATGCCCACAGATTCGTTCACGTAGTAATTGTTGTTCTTTTCACCATCCACCATTTCGTAGACCCGCTTAAAAATCACAATCAGCCAGGGAGCTTCCTCCAAAAAAGGCTTGTTCCAATCCGTGCCAATGGGCTCCAAATCCTTCAACCAGCGTTCGCTCATCCGGCCATGATAGCTATCGTATTCCTCCTTTTCAGCGGCTTCACGAATGGCTTTCTTCATCTCCCGATTGGAAATCGCGCAGAAAGTCCAAGGCTGCTTGTGAGCCCCGGAGGGTGCGGTGGACCCGGCCATGATCAGGCTTTCGATCAATTCTTTGCTAACAGGCTTGTCCGAAATATCCCTAACCGTGCGCCTGGTATCGAGCCATTCATAGTAAGACTTGGCTCGCTCTTCCGCTTCCTTCAGGTCATACGTATCCCTTCGATAGGCTACATGCGGATGACCATTGATTTCCTTTTTCTCCATTACAATCCTAAAACTTCCACACCTTGTTCAAATACAATATCTACCGGGATATTCTGATCAGCCAGTCTGTCAAGTTCAGATTGTAATACTTCACCAATCTTGCCTTTCTCGGCAACCAACTGAGCTACTCCATCATAGTCTCCTTCACCTTGAAGTGTCAATATTTTTTCTGAAAGTGCGTCCATCGCTTCCCGCATCTTGTCAAAGTTTACCATGTATGTACCAGTCTCCTCGTCCTTTGCAAATGCGCCATACTCATTGAAGAAATTGAACCGGATCATATTGGCTTTGCCGTGCGAGCTGGCCGCTCCGAATCTTACGGATCGGAAGATTCCGGCCATGAAGGTCACATAGTAGTCATTGAGGTCGCCTTCGATTTCTCCTTTTTCATGAAGCTGGGTGATCATATAAAGACCAAGGATATCTGCCTTGCCTTCTTCCAGGGCAGATGAATGTTCTTTCAATGCACTTCGCACAGTTCCTTTTCCATTGATCGTGTTCTTGATGCCCAGGCCATGAGCTACTTCGTGAAACATGGTATTGCCAAAGAATGCATCGAACGTGATGTGTTTACGCTGATCGGGGTGGATCAACACATCCGCGATTGGTACAAGTATGTTGTCAAACTTGGCTTGCATGGCATTTTTTAGTTGCAATCTTCTGGAGCCTTTTGCTAACTGTACTTCTTCATCATTTGGAAGGTTGATGGCAATGGTCTTGGAGCCTGAGTTACAATCTCCGGCATAGTATACCACGTCATAAGCGTTCAGGTCTGCATCGGTACCAGGAGTTTCAGCTTTGTATTCATCTGCCACCGGCAGGCCAGCCTGCAGCTCAGGAAGGAAGTCAGCATACTTTGCAAGGCGCTCACTCCAGCTTTTATCTTTCACCAGCACATACGCCTCATGTGCTGCTTTATAATTGTAAAGCTTGTCTTCATAGTTCTCGATTGGGCCTACCACGAAATCCAAGCCATTGGTTTTCATGTCCATCCAGGCCATGTCACTTGGCTGATACTCATCATTCAGGAGTGCGTCTGCTCTCAGGCTTAGGTACTTTTTTAATCCTTCGTCTTCAGCCAGTTCAGCACATTGGCGCAACAGATCAGAAGCTCTTTGCACTTGCTCGGCAAACATTTCATAATACGGCACGGCGATAAGGTCTCCCTGCTCGTCTCTTCTTATGAATGTGTAAAGGCTGGTTTTTCCATCCAGATCAGCAGCTTCAAATTCTTCCCTGGTCATATCAGTAGGATAGTAGTTGGCTCCTTCCGGTTTTTCCCCAACTCCCTCTATAAAGGGCTCATTGTTCGCCAATCGATCCCATGGGCCATAGTTAATGTAGACATATTTCTTAGTGGCCGGGTCTGTAAGTGAAGCAAGCAGCGAATCCTTTTTCCCATAAGCCTCATACCAGAAAAGCTCGTCCATGATTTTGGACACCTCGATCATGAGAGGGATCATTTGCTTTTCGTTTTCGCTTAGTTGACTGATATCGGTAGTCAGCTTCACATTTTTATAAATATTCACTTTGGCCTCCATCGGAGAAGGCTCAGTCGTAGTTTCGGTTTCTTTCTGTTCAGGAGCAGTACATTGGCTCAGCAACAACAGACCAATGAAACTAATGCTTGGGATTTTCTTTATCATAGCTTTAATTGTTGGGTTTAGAGTCACCGAAGTTAAGAAGAATCTGCCTCGTATTTAAAGCCCTGCTTTCACTTCTTTATTTTCAATTAAATTGGTGGGCAAAGAAATTAACCTAAACTATGAAGAAGCTACTTTCCATTTTATCTTTTGGGGTTATTGCCTTTTCCTGCCAGCAGCAAACTGCAGAGGAAACCAATGCTCCATCCGTTTCTGAGGAATCCCTGAAGGCACACATTCATGTGCTGTCTTCAGACGATTTTCAAGGCAGAAAACCATTTACCGAAGGTGAAATAAAAACAGTCAACTATCTGGCTGATCAATTCAAATCTTATGGTTTGGAACCGGGTAATGGTGACTCTTATTCTCAGGAAGTACCAATGGTGGAACTAACAGCCATGCCATCTGAAACCATGACCATTTCGGGAGGTAGCGAAGATGTGGTGCTTAATGTGCTGGATGATTTTGTGGCTTACACAGAGCGAGTGGTTGAAGAGACCTCTTTGAATGCTTCTGAGCTGGTGTTTGCGGGCTATGGGGTTGTTGCGCCAGAGTATGGCTGGAATGATTACGAAGGATTGGATGTGAAAGGTAAAACGGTGATTGTGTTGGTAAACGATCCCGGGTTTGCTTCCGGGGATTCCACCTTTTTCAAAGGAGAGACCATGACTTACTACGGTCGGTGGACGTACAAATTTGAGGAAGCGGCCAGACAAGGAGCCGCGGGATGCCTCATTATTCACGAGACCGTTCCGGCAGGATACCCTTGGCTGGTGGTAAGAAATTCCTGGTCGGGAGCAAGTCTGTATCTGGATCAATCAGGAGAAAATTTCCAACCAGATGTACTTGGATGGATTACCAGGGATGCAGCTATCAGAATCTTTGAGGCTTCAGGTCAGGATATGAAAAACTATGGGGAGATGTCCAGAAGTGTGGATTTTAAGCCATTTAGTTTGGGACTGAATGCCACCGTGACTGTGAAAAACAAAATCAAACGAGATCAATCCAAGAACGTCATTGCAAAGATCACCGGAACGGAACGACCGGATGAATATGTGATCTACTCTGCACACTGGGATCATCTGGGTATCGGCCAGGAGATCGATGGAGATAGTATCTACAATGGCGCTCATGATAATGCATCAGGTACTGCCACTATGCTCGGAATTGCTGAGGCAATGTCTAAAATGAAAACTAAGCCAAAGCGGACAGTGGTATTCCTTGCTGTGACTGCAGAGGAGCAAGGCTTGCTTGGCTCCAAGCATTACGCACAAAACCCAATTTATCCACCATCTCAAACGGTGGCCAACATCAATATGGATGGCATCACGGCCTGGGGACCGATGAAAGACCTGACGGTTGTTGGGTATGGACAGTCTGAGCTGGAAGATATTGCAGAGGATGTTGCTCAGACTCAGGGCAGGTACATCATTCCTGATCCTGATCCTGGGAAAGGGTATTTCTTCCGATCCGATCATTTCCAGTTTGCCAAGGTGGGAATCCCTGCACTTTATGCTTCCGGATCCTATGAGCACATGACCAAAGGCGTGGATTATATCGACAGCCTGAACCAGATTTACCTGAACACCCAATATCACCGTCCGCAGGATGAGTATGATCCGTCTTACTGGACATTTGACGGTATGGCGCTGGATGGTAATTTGTTAATGGAGGTAGGTCTGAGAGTTGCCAACTCTGAGGACTGGCCCGCATGGAAAGATGGCTCAGAGTTTAAGTCCATTCGGGAGAATAGTATGAAATAGCAACCTTATAGTGTCATCCTGAGTGAAACGAAGGATCTTATCTTTTGAAAATAAATCCTTCACTTCGCCTGCCTGTAGCAGGCAGGTTCAGTATGACATTCTTTAAAATGATTTATCTATGAAAAACCTGATCCTAACCCTGACCATTTCTGCTTTTGTTTTTGGCTGCCAGCATAGCCATGAACATACACATGATAAGCCCACAGAGACCGTAGAGCTTTATGATTATGATGT
This sequence comes from Ekhidna sp., assembly GCF_040223195.1. GTDB lineage: Bacteria > Bacteroidota > Bacteroidia > Cytophagales > Cyclobacteriaceae > Ekhidna. Next base: position 177,366 of record NZ_JAVKDX010000021.1, read on the forward strand.
GGAGGAGAAGATTGCTTCAATGGGCATTGTCCTCAAGGAGCCGCCTGCCCCGGTTGCCAATTATGTCAATGCTGTTCGGACTCAGAATCTGGTTTTCCTTGCCGGGAAAGGCCCTAATCTTCCCGAAGGGGGATATGTGACTGGAAAGGTGGGCATAGATCTGACTATTGAGGAAGGCTATGAAGCTGCCAAGCTGGTGGCTCAGGCACAGCTCTCTGCACTAAAGGCTGAGATCGGCGACCTAAACAAGGTGGTGAGAATAGTGAAGGTGCTTGGCATGGTCAATTGTGCACCTGATTTCGGAAACCAACCGGAAGTGATCAATGGCTTCTCAGATACCTTGGTGGAAGTATTTGGTGAGCGGGGCAAGCACGCTCGGGCAGCAGTCGGGATGGGTTCCTTGCCACGAAACATTGCCGTGGAGATAGAGATGATCGTGGAGGTGCAGGAGTAAAAGTCTGGTTTTTTACTATTTTGCTGATAAATCACATAGCCATGATAAAAACTACGATCGCTGCAGCATTGCTTTTGGTGTCTTTTTTGACTTTTTCTCAGGAACATAGTCGGGAGGAGAAAAACAAGCATTTTTCCCATGAAATGGGAAGCTATACTGACCCACGCGACGGTCAGACTTACGAAACCATCACGTTCATCAGGGAGCACCACGGCGCATTTATCAAGCGAACATGGTTTGCTGAGAATGTAAAATTTAAAGTGCCAGGCTCCAAGGTTTATAATAATACAGAGGAATATGCCGGCACCTTTGGCCGACTTTACAATTATGAACAAGCTAATCTTGCTTGCCCGGAAGGGTGGCATGTCCCCACCATCCATGAGTGGCAGCACTTGCTTCATTTTTTTGGAGGGTGGCATCATTCAGGGAAGTTTTTGATCGAAGGAAAGGAAAGTGACATGGATATGCTTTTTGGGGGATTTGGTCAACCTGATGGAGAATTCAAAGGAATCGGCGAGCATGGAAACTGGTGGGACAATGAGCTGAAGGATAGTAATTCTGCCGGTATCATCACCCTGAAAAAGGATGACCAAAATATCTACCATTCCAAGGTAGGAGATAGCTATTATTTAAGTTGCAGATGCGTGCAATTTCATAATTGATGAAGAATGAGAGGGTGAGAAATATTCTCAGTTCATTTCTACTAGTGCCTCTTTTTTTATTTGGGCAGACGGCTGACTCGCTGGATAGCAAGAACTCATTTGCCGTATTTCCGGTGATTAGCTATGCCCCTGAAACGAGCCTGCAATTGGGAGCGGTGGGGATTCTGGTATTGAAAAAGGAGTCAGATTCCGCGTCAGGGTTTAATCGTCAATCTTCCATAGCACCCCTTTTCATTTATACACTGAAAAAGCAGTCCATAGCCTCCATAAGCATTGATAATTATTTCTCTAATGGTCAGAACCTTGTTGCCAAGGTTCGGTATTTCAACTTTCCCGACTCCTATTTCGGGATTGGCAACAGCAACGATCCTGATGTTTCCGAGAAATACACAAATAGTTTTTTTCAGATAGAGGGACAGTTTTTACATCCCGTGAATGATCGAATATTTTTTGGAGTGGCGTATGATGCGCATTTCACTACCTTAAGAAAAGTAATCCCAGGCGGCCTGATCGACACAGATAATCCTACTGGTAGAGAGGGGGGCAACTTGTTCGGTATTGGTCCGGCTTTTCGGTACGATACACGGGACTATACCATCTATCCGACGGAAGGATATTTCATCTCAAGCAGAGTAGTGTTTAATGGCATAGGTGATTTTAGTTATGCCAGATATGTGGCGGATTTCAGGAAATATATCAGTGTGGTGAATAAAGAAAACATCATCGCATTTCAGTTTCAAACACAGCTTACATTTGGATCGGATGTTCCGTTTTACAAGCTGCCTCAGTTGGGCGGAGACGAGCGATTGAGGGGCATTGCCAATGCCAGCCTTTATCGTGATCGACAGCTTGCTTACACGCAGGTGGAGTATCGTAGGCCACTTTTCTGGCGATTCGGGATGACTGTTTTTGCCGGGGTTGGGGATGTGGCTTATGATATCAATGACTTTAATCTACCTGAGTTTAAATATGTGGTAGGAGTGGGGGGCAGGTTGGCCATCATTCCGGAGCGCAAGCTCAATGCACGCTTAGATATCGGGTTGGGCAGGGGAGGCCAGACCGGAATCTACATCGGGGTAAGCGAGGCATTCTAAACGAAGAAGCGTCTTTCGGCCCCTCTTCTTATTTCATTATTCACTTCTTAAACTCACCACCGGATTTCTCAGTGCTGCTTTGACAGACTGCCATGAGATGGTTAATATTCCCAGCATCAATGCAATGAACCCTCCAAGTGCAAAGGGTACCCAACTAACCTCAATGCGATAGGCGTAATCTGAAAGCCAATCCTTTGAGATGTAGTAGGCAATGGGAGATGCGATCACAAAAGCAATGAGGATCGGCTTGGCAAAATTTTGGGAAAGCAGGCGTGTGATGCTGCTCACCGAAGCTCCAAGTACCCTGCGAATGCCGATTTCCTTCGTTCTTCGCTCTGCAGTGAAAATGGACAACCCATAAAGACCCAGACATGAAATGAACATGGCCAGAATAGTGAAGACCAATACCGCTTTGGAAAGCACTTTCTCACGCTCCACAAGTCTGGCGAAGTTTTCATCCAGAAAATAATAGCTAGGCTCTCCTTTGGCACCCATTGATGCCCAAATGTTGTTGAGGTCGGCAATCAGCTCATGGGACTTCTCCCCGGAAAACTTGATGGAAAGATTATTGGCTGAACCTTTAGCCAATTTTAGCATGGCTGGACCAACTTCTTTTTTTAGCGACTCATAATTGAAATCGCTGATCACCCCGATGATCCTATAGGCACCATCACTCACTGTTTTCCCTACCGGATTTTCCAGTTCCAATTCTGCCACAGCCGATTCATTGATGATCATAGCAGCCGTATCAGAAGCAATGTCCTCGTCGAAATTGCGACCCTCCAAAAGCCGGAATCCTAAACAGTCCATCAAGTCTTCATCACCTGAAAATTGCTGAATGTACACTTCTTTCTTTTCATCGTTGGTTACAGAGGATATAGAAAGGGTATTGCTATTTGCCGGCATTCTCTGGTTGATACTCACCGCTTCAACATAGGATTTTCTCAGCAGTTCTTCTTTTAATATCTGGGCATTCAATGTTTGATCCCGCATGATTTCCACTACCATCACATTGTCTATGTCAAAGCCCATGTCTTTGTTTTCGATGTAGCTGAGCTGATTATAAATGAAGATTGCCACGATGAGCAGGCAGATGGAGATGGAAAACTGGAAAAGCACCAGGCCATTTCGGAGCATCCCTTTTTCTCCTGTCTCCAGGTTTCCTTTTAGCACGTGCACCGCTTTGAATCTGGTGATGTAAAGTGCGGGATAAGAGCCCGCTGCAACACCGAGCAAAACCGCCCCTAGATAGATGATTATAAACTGCTCCGGGTTTCCAAAAAGCGTGGATAGTAGTTCCAGTCCTGTGATCTTCTCAAAAATCATTAGGAAGATCTCTCCCACGCCAATGGCTAGCGTCACAGCAATGAGGCAAACCAAAACGGACTCCATCGTAAACTGCATGATCAGTTCGGCCCGATTGGTGCCCAGTGATTTTCGGATGCCTACTTCCTTTGCTCGGGTGGTAGCTCGCGCGGTAGAGATATTGATGAAGTTGATACTTGCTAGCACAAGAATAAGGAGTGCAATGCCAGCAAAAACATCTGTGGTTTGTTTGCTTCCTGTGGATGAAGGCTCGAATTTCTGCTCTGACTGAAGGTGGATATCTGTGATCATCATCGGTAGGAAGATGTATGAACCACTTGCTTTGAATTCATCCAGCTGCACATCGGGGGCAAACATAGACTGGATTTCAGCTTGCTGCTCTTCCAGAATTTCGGCCAGTCGCACAGCAGGGTTTTCACCCTTCATTTTTACGTACTGATAAGATGAAGCAGAAGCCCAGTTTCCTGTGTTTGGTGCCTCCATCGAAAAGAACATATTTGCTGGGATATGTGATCGATTCGATCCATCAATTACTCCGGTGATTTTATAGGTGCGGGTATCGTCCTTCGCCTCAAGTACACGTCCCAACACATCCGTTTTACCGAACAGTTTCATGGCGGCTTCTTCGGTTAGTACCACCGTGTTTGGCTCATCAAGAGCAGTAGCGGGATCACCCTGCAAAAAAGGGTAAGAGAAAACTTTGAAGAAATTTTTATCTCCTTTGAAGCCTCGCTCTATAGTGATTTCCTGATTTTCTACCAAGAAAGTCAGATCCCCTTTGGAACCCATAGAAGTTACATATTCCACGTCTGAGTACGCACTTAGCTTCTCATGCAAAATCTCCGGACCTACGGCCAGATTTCCAATGTTGAAGAAGTTGACCCCTACCCGAAAAATTCTGTCTGAATCCTGAAAATGCATGTCATAGCTGTATTCCTGATGCACCCAGATGCCGATGATCAGTGTGCAGGCCAGCCCCACGGTAAGCCCGAAAATGTTCACAAATGAATAGGTAAAGTGCTTCTTCAGATTGCGAAGCGAAACGAGCAGATAGTTCTTTAGCATTGTAAGTTGAGTTTTGACCTAGACCAAATATCTAAATTAAGTGCCTGATCTTAAAGAATTTAAGAATCTTTAACAGAGCTACACTACTCAAAAATCCGCTCATAAAAATATACCAGGCCATGTGGCTGTTCCTCATTAGGATAGTACAGAATACCCTCGATTTGCCCAATCCATTCCCCTTCCAGTATGTAGTGATAGTTTATGGAGTTTAGCTCTTTGCCATTTTTGAAAGTTTTCTCTACCAGTAGATTGTTTTCCATGAGTTTCTCTGAGATATCTGATGTTAGGAAATTTTTTTGACCGTTTAGTCCATAGGAATAGTTAATGGCATTTCTAAAGCCATTCTTCTTCAGGATGAACTGTTTGTGAATGTTCTTTTCCAGGCTGGTCTCATTGTGGAAGGTCTCCTGATATTCGTTGATGATGATTTCACTGCTGTTATATGTGACCTTGTTGAGGATTAAGAATTTAAGTTCTCCACTATACAGTTTTCGTTCATAAATTCCTTTTTCTACGATTCTACCCTGATTGTCATATTTGGTTCTGAGGGCATACTTATCATTTTCACTATCAATCACTGTTTGGACCAAAAGTCCATCAACCATTTGGTATTTATACTCATTATTTATTCTGAAGGTACCATCGTTGCGTAGAATGGTTTCCTCCGAAATTCGTCTATCCCCAAATGCTGTAGCAAAAGTTCTGGTAAAAGTGTGCCCGGTTTTCGAACTATTCTCAAATGTGTTTACTGACTCAAAAACCGTTTTATCGCCAGTTTTATAGGTTTTTATAAAAGAGGTCATAATCGAGTTAGGGTCAAGTCTGTTTTTTGTGGTGATGAGATTAGTAATATACTGATCCGACATCCCACGGCTATACAAAAATTGCATGTAAAGATTAGGTTCATTATCCCTTGCATTTTCTCGTTCGATAAAATGAAGCGTATCCTCTGAGTAATAATATTGATGACTGATACGATACTCCTGCTTTTTATTCAGACGATTATTTTTGTAGTAGAACACTGCAGAATCTGCTATCTCGCTCATAAATATAGGTTGAGCAGCTTTGTTTGAAAGTGCGGAGAAACTCCTCCTTCTATCCTCTTCCTTTACCGTAATCTTATCATATCCTGTGATGTAATACTCTTCAGAAATGGCATCTCTTGAGTATAGATGTCGGCTTTCATTTTCCAGTAAGTCATCCAGTAATCCATACAATTCATTCTCTTTTGGAGTTTGAGCCTGGCTGGTGAGTAAAAACAAAAAGGATAGGAGCTGAAGAAATCTTCGTAAGTTCATCATAATAAAAAGTTAGGTTTGAATCCTTAAAATAATGAAGGATTTGAATCCAGAAGGTTTGATGGGGAAATTGTCTTGGATTTCCTGACGGATATTATCGAAATCGCTGATTTTTATCCTAATTCCCGATTATGGAAGCATCCATCTTCGCGCTTAATACTAAAGTAACTATGGGCCAAATGACCAAAACTCCTGAAGAAGCAGTATCCATCATCGAATCCGGAGAGGCCGTATTCATCCACACAGCAGGGGCTACCCCGCAGCGACTGGTGAAAGCGCTTTCCAGCAGGGGAGATGAGCTTCGGGATGTCACGATCTACGAGATGCACACGGAGGGTGTGGCACATTACATCGAGGAGCAATATCGGGATGCTTTCCATGTAAAGGCACTATTTATCGGCCCTAATATTCGCAAAGCAGTCAACGCTGGTTATGCGGATTTTATTCCAAGCTTTTTCAGTGAAGTGCCCATGATGTTTCGCAGTGGTGTGCTGCCGGTGGATGTGGCGCTCATTCAGGTTTCTCCTCCTGACAAGCATGGCTATTGTTCGCTGGGCATTTCGGTAGAGACCACCAAAGCTGCCGTAGATGTGGCTAAAAAAGTCATTGCACAGATCAATCCACGAATGCCTCGGACGCACGGTGACGGACTTTTGCACATCAGCCGGTTTGATCGATGTGTGGAATTTGAAGAGGAACTGCCAGAAATTCCGCCTCATACCCTCACCGACGAGGAGCGACGAATCGGGCAGCATGTGGCGGGTATTATAGAGGATGGAGCCACCTTGCAAATGGGGATTGGCGCAATACCGGATGCGGTGCTTTCCTGTCTGGGCAACCATAAAGATCTGGGTGTGCATACGGAGATGTTTTCGGATGGCATCTTGCCGCTGGTGGAGAGTGGGGTGATCAACAACCGACTGAAAACCAGACACCCCGGAGTGATCGTTTCGGGCTTCCTTCTGGGCTCTCGCAAGCTCTATGATTTTGTGGATGACAACCCTGTGGTGAGGATGCTGGATATCCAGTATGTGAACGATACGGCGGTGATCCGACGCATGCCTAAGATGACAAGTATCAACAGTGCGATAGAAATAGACATCACAGGCCAGGTGTGTGCCGATTCTATAGGCACCCGCATTTACAGCGGAGTAGGGGGACAGATGGACTTCATCCGTGGGGCCTCTCTCTCTCCGGGAGGCAAGCCGATCATTGCGTTACCTTCTAGCACCTCGCGTGGAGAGTCCAAGATCGTGCCGATGCTGAAGCCGGGAGCTGGAGTGGTGACAACAAGAGCGCACGTACACTATGTAGCCACTGAGTTTGGCATAGCAGACTTGTATGGAAAGCACCTGCGCGAACGGGCAAAACTGCTGATAGAGATATCACACCCCGACCATCAGGAGACCCTGGAGCGAGCAGCTTTTGAGAGGTTTGGGAGGTTGTAGCGGATTAATCGTTTACAACCCCCTCAAATGATTTGCCAGGCGCATGCTGAAACTGGCACCAACAGGTATTTCAGTTTTACCGATTAGCACCGTCTCCTTTTGAATACTGGTGAGTTTTCTCAGATTAACAATGAATGAACGGTGCACCTGTAAGAAATAGTCTGGAAGATGATCCAGTGATTCCTGGGTGGATTCCCGGGCTATAATCCTGGTAGTGTCCGTATGGTAAGTGATGTAATTGCCGTCTTTTTCCAAGTATAGGATGTCTTCCGGCTTCACAAGGTGGATAGTGGCCCCACTTTTTATCTGGATCACTATTGACCCATGCACTTGCCCGGACTCTTTCTTGGTAAGTACCTTGCTCATGGCCTGGGTGAGGCGTTCCAGCGAGATGGGCTTGAGGAGATAATCAATTGCCTGTACTTCGTAGCTCTCTACCGCATATTCGGAGTAGGCTGTCGTGAAAATCAAATTTGTTTGCCTGTTGATCATTTTGGATAGAGATATGCCCGATATGTGTGGCATGTTAATGTCCAGGAAAATCAGATCCACATGCTCAGTGGAAAGAAACTCAAAAGCTTTCAGTCCATTACGAAATGTGCTCACCAGCTCTACACCGCTGAAATGCTGCAGGTAGCTTTTCAGTAGCTCTATTGCTTTGGGTTCATCATCTACGATTATCGCTTTCATTCAGTCTCAAGTTTGAGGTCAACGAAGAAGTCAGGTTGGTCTTTGATTTCCAGTTTATACCTGTTCGGGTAGACAATATCAAGTCTTTTTTCGATTGATGAAATGCCTGTCCCCATGCCTTTTAGTGCGGGGATAGTCGCATGATCGTTCCTCATCGTAAAATGAACCAGGTTTTCCAGTTCCAGATTAAAGCACAAATCGATATGCATTTGCTTCTCAGGCTCAGTCCCGTATTTAAACGCATTTTCCACAAAGGGAATAAACAAACCAGGCTCTACCGGCTGGCCTGTATATTCGCCCTTTACTTCAAAGTTGAATGTCACTTCATTCGCCTCAAACCGGTGGAGCTGTAGTGATACATAGTTTCGAAGAAACCCGATCTCTCTTTGGATGGGCACCTTGTCGGATTTGGTTTCCTCGATGACATACCGCAGGAGGTGGGATAGCTGCTCAAAAGATTGAGCCAGTTTGGGGGACGTCTTTTGATCTACCATCGAGAGAAAATTATTAAGCGCATTGAACAGAAAGTGGGGCTGTAGTTGATTGCGAAGCAGGGAAAGCTCCGCCTGTTTTTTTTCTACTTCAAGTTGCCGCTGGTGTTGCTCAGCCTGCACCCATACCAACGCAAACCCATAGGCCGTGGAAATGGTGAAATAGAACAGAATGATGCCAGACAAAAGTGAGAATGGGAGCATAAAAGGCATATGGTCATAGATCACAAAGCGATCCAGTGTTAATACCAAAGCGATTGTTGCCATTAATAGGATCATTGAACGAATGGTAGCAACTCTCTTTTGGCCTGGCTTAAGATATTTCCTCACGTTCCATAGATTAAGATAAAACGTGAGGGCAGATATGCCGATGTAGGTCATCAATTTGATCATCAGCATTGGATTTCTCACGGTCTTGACTGTCTCCACGTCATTGATGATTTCTATTTCTTGTCGCTCAATGGAAAATCCACTGGCTATTAGCCAACCAGTGGCCAGCCAGAAGAGAAGATTGAGGCTGATGGACTTCCATGACAAATGCATTAATCAAAATTAAACCTCAGCAGTCGTTCGATTACTCAAGTGGTACGAACTCATGCAATATTGGTACGAATAGAGGTAAATCGGCTTAACAACTTTTTTCAGGCAATTCATCACACCCATCAAGCGATCTCTACCAGATGCATTTAAGTAGATCGTATTTAATCTATCCTTGGTCAAAATCAAAATAATCAAGGAAATGAGAAAAGCATTTTATTCAATGTCAATCATGGTATTTCTGATGGCCTGCCATGGTCAGTCAGATAAGAAATTGGAAGTTTTAACAGACCCCAGACTGGAGGAGAAAGTGGATGCGCTGGTGAAGCAGTACATGGATATCGATATCTTTTCCGGGGTGGTGCTCATAGCTGAGAAAGGACAGCCGGTTTATCATAAGGCATTTGGTTTGGCCAATAGGGAAAAGGGAATCCCCAACACGACGGACACCCGGTTTGACATTGGCAGCATGAATAAATCTATGACCAAGGTGTTGATTTTAAAATTGGTCAGTGAGGGAAAATTGTCCCTGGATGATAAGTTGGGCGTATACCTGAAAGGCTTCCCAAAAGAGGCTGCCGAAAGCATTACAGTCAATCACCTATTGAACCATCAATCCGGCTATGGTGACTATCATACACCGGATTACTGGGATCTGCCAATGGAAGAAAAGAGCCTTGAAACTGCTGCCGAATTCATCCGAAAGCTCCCATTGTTTTTTCCACCGGGTGATGGGCAGGAATATAGCAATGCCGGATATGTACTTTTAGGGCTCATAGCGGAAAAGGCAACAGGCGAATCGTATTATGATTTAATCGAAGCATACATCACTAGCCCTATGAATATGAATAACACCTTTCTAAGAGAAAAGTACACTACACCGAACCGGGCAATTGGATATTACAAAAACATGAAGGGTGAGTTGATGGACAATGAGGATTTTGGAGAGATACCTACTCCGGCAGGAGGGTTCTATTCCATCACAGCCGATATGCTGAAGTTTTATCGGGCATTTCACTATGGGGATAAACTTTGGGATGAAGCAACTCGCTCGATGGACGGATTGTATCCGTTTTACCAGCAGCATCAAACCACGGGTGGTGCCATGACGCATGCAGGCGGATTTGAGGGGTCAAATACTGTGCATTATGAAATCCTAAGAGACCAAATATCAGTGGTGGTGTTTGCGAATATGGATGAAGTGGTAGCTGAAGATTTAGGGGCTGGCATTTTGGCTATAATACGGGGACAAGAGCCAAAAGAGCCCTCACTTCCTGCTGAGCAGAATGTGTACCAGGCATTTACCAAAAGGGGGGCTGATTTTGTAAAGAAGAATTGGGAAGATTTGACAGTGAACTTTCATCCACAAGATCCCAAGGATATGATCCTTAATAGTGTGGGATACAATTTCCTATTCGATGGAAAGGTGGATCAGGCCATTGAAATCTTCAGATTAAATACGGAGTTGTTTCCTGATATAGCCAACTGTTGGGATAGCTACGGGGAGGCACTTTTGAAGATGGGAAAAAAGGAAGAATCATTAAAAGCTTATAAGAAAGCGCTAAACATACGGCCGGATTTGCCGTCGGCTCAAGACGCAGTAAATAAGCTTGAAAGTGGGCAAGACTAAAATAGCAGATGAGGGTAAGTTGGTTTCTTTTCATAGCATATTGCTACGCCGGGTGCAGCAATACCCATGCATTAAATGATGCTATGGTGATTGGGCTGAGTTCATTATCTATCGGTAATGGACTCAGCTTTCATCCGGTTGAGAATCTGATCCTCATTTCCAAGCCTGGTGCTCAAATGGACAAAGCTTCAGGCAAACCCATATACCAGATATACTCTTCATGCTGGAAGGGGGGAAAGTGGACAGAGCCTGAGCTGGTTTCATTCAATGATGATTTCCACAGCTATCACCCTGTTTTCTCACCTGATGGACAGTGGATATATTTTAATTCCAATCGCCCGGTTCCTGGCGAAAGCACCCGATCAGAAAAGGTTAATATCTGGCGGGTAAGCTATAGTGAAGGGGGATGGGGCACCCCGGAATTTCTTGAAGACATCAATACAGCTAGTCATGAATCGTATCCATCACTAGCCTCGAATGGGGATTTGTACTTCAATTCGGATAGGCCAGGAGGCTCAGGATCTATGGATATCTATGTTGCCCGAATGAGAGGGGATGGATTTGGGCCGCCAGAGCCAATAGAAATCCTAAATAGTGCAGATAGCGAAAATGACCTGGCTGTTGATCCAGAGGGACGATTTTTGATTTTCAACCGCTATCATTTTAATGATGGTGAAATATCGCTATTCATCAGCTACAAGGAAAATGAAGGATGGTCACCTCCTCAATTGATGGGTAAAATCAATCAACCAAATGTATGGGAACTCACCCCAACACTATCCCCAAATGGAGATTGTCTTTTTTATGAAGTAGATGGAAGAATCAACTCGTATATGCTCCACCATAGATAGCCTCACTTATTCTTCACATACTGAAAAGGAATCCCTGCTTTCGATTCCAGGTCTTCCCCCAGCTCCTTGTGGTCTTCGTCACCCTCATCGCTAAACCACCGGATGAGCACAGTGGCACCCATTTGTTTTTTACCATTCAGGATTTGAAAGATTTGGTACAGACATCTGGCCGTCCCTGTATTGAAGTGCTCCAGCTTAATATCGATGATATAGGTAGGAACGGTGGTCTTGTCCAGTTGATCAATGATCGGTTGGTAGAAGTCCTGCACGTCCCGCATCAGCGACCTTCCTTCCAGCTTCAAAAGGCCACTTGCGGCATTAAATGTTACGTCAGGTTCCAGTTCTTTATTCGGCGATGAGTCGGTCATAATGGTTGATACCTTATTGGTCAAACATGTAACCAAAGATAGGTCAGATTAGGATTAAATGGTTAAATTAGAATGTCACCAAATGACCTAACATGAGAAAACTACTACCCATCTGCATCTGCATGCTGGCGTTTGTGTATAGCACATCCACCAACGCCCAGGTGCAGAAATCAGATCAGAATCTAGGATTCGGGTTTGATATTCGATCCTTAAGCGGGGATGGAAAGCAAAGCAACACCAATTTATTTATAGCCTATACCTATTACCTGAGCAATCGGATATCTATTGGTGTAGGCCCAAAATTCGGGTGGCAAACAAACAGTACCTCTAATGAAGACCCCATGACAGGGGAAACTACTGTTACCACAAACAAAACAAGTACAATAGGCTATAATGCCTTTTTGAACTATTCTTTTGTTACTGAAAATGGGTTTGCCATGCCATACTTTGGAGGCCAGTTTCTGAGGTTTATTCAAAAACAACCCAGCACGGACAATATTGTAATGAACAGCTATGGGGTGAATGCAGGCATCAAGTTCTTCATTACCGAGCGGCTAAATGTAGACAACAATGTGAGCTACACCTGGGTAACTCAGGAAACAAAGACCATCAATTCAGGGGGAATCCCGATTGAGCTGGATCTGGAAGGAACAGTGCTGCAAATCAATGTGGGGCTAGGATATATTATCGGACGAAAAAACTAGGATCATGAGAAGACTATTATCAATCATCACGATCCTAATCGGATCAATCGCTTTTGGCCAGGTCCAAAAGGGTGATATCAACCTTGGAACCAATTTTGGTTTGATCAAGCAAAATGCAGATGCAGACATACTGAATACTACTACGAGCTACCTTGCCGTAAACTTTCAATATTACGTTTCAGACAATATTTCGCTAGGATTTGGGCCGGCGCTGAATAGATCAAGTACATTGAATGGGGCATTTATTGTGAATGATAATATCTGGAATTTTTTCGCGGACTATTCCTTCTTGTCGGCCAATGGAAAAACCCTTCCTTATGTTGGAATCAGCTACTCATTTTATAACACAAAAGTGAAGCAAGGGGATTTATCAGGAACCGGCGATGACCTGGGAGATCTTTTTGGTTTTCCGGTAGGTGGAGGTGGAGGTGGTGCCTCAGGGGTAAATGTAGACGTAAAGTATAAGCGATCAGTTGCCTCACTGATTATGGGAATCAAGTTTTTCGTTACAGAACGACTCAATATCGATAATAAATTCTCCTATGGCACAGTGCTGAGTGAGACCATTGAGTTTGATGTGTTCGGGTTTGGAGCATCCATAGATGGTCCTGCGGATGGTAAGTTGCTTCAATTCACCGTTGGCTTTGGATACATCATAGGCAAAAGAGGAACCTAGTAGTTGATCATGATGAGGCTTTTCGGATTTGTACTTCTCTTAGCCGGGCTTGCAGGGCAGGCCCAGCAGATTTCCATCGTGCCGGTGGGAAAGCTGTCTTCTTCCCTGGATCGGATTACTTCTGTGGCGTTTTCATCGGATAGCGAATGGATGGTAGCCGGCGACCGGAAGGGAAATTTTCAGCTTTGGGATTTGAATGAGCTCCGGCCTGTGCGTCAGGGCAGTGTGAGTGATGATGTGCTATTTATTGATTTCCTGGCAGATGATGTGGAAATTCTGGTGGTGGACTATTCCGGCAAGCTTCAGTTTTTCAACGCGGAAACCCTCCAACCTACTCGCCAGGCTGATTTAGATGATGACCCGATCCTGGTAGCGGTTGATCCCGAAAAGCAATCTCTGAGCTATGTAAACAAAGCCGGTGAGCTCAAGGAATATAGCCTTCGAGCCCAGATGCTTCGTTCCCAGATTCGCATCTCAGACAGGGTGAAAAATCCCATTTATCTGGGTTATGACAGGTTTGGCCAGCAGGTCGCTGTGATGGGACAGGATGGCACCACGCTCATGTGCGACCCCAACACCCAGCGGGTGCTGCGTGAGGTAACCCTGCGCAGCAATGAGTTTGAAGGGTCTTCCTCTGTGATGCACTCAGGGGCTTCCAACAAAGGAAGTGACCTGTTTGTGACAGGAGTGCAGGAGGTGTTTATTCCGAAAGGAGGAATACAGGGCGGGCAGCCGGAGCGCAGAAACAGCCTGATTGCTTATGACTGGGATTCATCAAACGAGATCAAACGCATTCGGGTAAATGACCGGGTGGATGAGATAGTTCTGGGTCCCGGACCAGCTCACATAGCTTATTATACGGAGAAGCGCTTCACCATCACCGTAGTGGATTTAGAAAGAGGAGCTTCTGCCAGTGAGGTTACACTGGAAGAATTCCCAGAGACTATTTCCATCTCAGGAGATGATGCATACCTGGCTGCCGGGGACAAAAATGGCACGGTTCACCTCTTCGAGCTTCAGCGAAATGCTGCCCCGGAAATTCGGATTACAAAGCCTGCTTTAAATAGAAATTATGCAGAGGCTATCGTCACAGAAGAGGAGGTGGAGATGCAGGGAGTGCTTTCCGATGGTGCCAAAATCAAGACGGTGACGGTGAATGGTCAAGAAGCCAAGATTCTACCCAATGGAAAATTTAGTGCGCAAATCAACCTGATTCCAGGCAAAAACAAGGTGCGAGTACTTGCAGAAGACTACAGCTCCAACATGGCTTTCAAGGATTTTTATATTACCAGAAATCCAGGGCAAATTGTCAGTCATACAGATGCCGAGGTGGATTTCTCTAATCAAAGGCGTGTGGCGTTGGTGATCGGAAATGCAGGATACTCGGGAGCCGGAGCACTGAACAATACCATCAATGATGCAGAATCGATGACCAAAACGCTGAAGGAGCTTGGCTTTGAAGTGACCTCCGTGTTGGATGGATCCTATGAGGATATGAAGCGGGCGATCTATAAATACGGCACCAGCATTCGGGATGTGGATGTGTCCGTGTTTTTCTATGCGGGGCATGGGTTGGAGATCGAAGGTGTGAACTACCTGGTGCCGGTAGATGCTTCCATAGCCAGTGCCCTGGATGTAAAGATCAAAACGATCCCGCTGACCGGGGTGCTGCGCACGATCGAATATGCCAATGAGGATGGACTCAACATGATCATCCTGGATGCTTGTAGAAACAATCCTTTCCCAACAGGGAAGCGGGGTGGGGCAGGACTGGCCAAAGAGACACCACCATCCGGAACCCTGATTGCCTACAGCACCGGTCCGGGCAATGTTGCTTCTGATGGTGAAGGTGATAATGGGCTATACACGGGTGAGCTCATCAAGCAAATGAAACAGCCTCAGCGTATCGAAGATGTATTTATGCGCACAAGGAATAGTGTGGAGGAGCTTAGCGACGGAGCTCAACAGCCCTGGGAGGAGGCTCGTCTGAAAGGTATTTTTTACCTAAAGTTTAACTGAAAATGTAAGTAGAAGGCAGGCACATAGCCTGCCTTGCTTTTACGGAAACTGGAGACTCAAAACTGCTCCAGGAAATATTTCATAATATCTGTTGTGGTGATGATACCAACCAGCTTTCCATCATCCACCACAGGCAGCCCGTGAAATTCCCGTTCGGCCAGAATTTTTGCTGCGTCCTTAATTGTGTCTTCTGAGGATACCGTTACCGGACTGTGTTTCATCACCTGGTTGATGGAAAGCATCTCGAAGATGGCCTCATCGCTTCCTTCCTGCTCATCGCCAAAGGTATTTCCAAAGCTGATGCGAAGAATGTCGGTCTGACTTAAAATACCAATGAGCTTATCTCCGGAAACAACCGGAAGATGCCTGATGTGTTTCTTTCGGAAAAGCTCATTGGCTTCCTGCAGTGAATTATTTATGTTGACCGTGACGACATCCTTTGTCATCACGTTGGCTATTTTTTCTCTCTTTTTCATCGTTATTCCTTTTAGTGTTGTCTCAATGGAGGCAATCTAAGTGCTGACTTTTATCACCAAAAGGAGGATGATCAGTGAGGGCTTTGACTTATGTCACTATCACATTTTATTCGTCTTTAAGGGCTATTGCAGGATTTGAAACGGCAGCCTTGTAAGACTTGGCGCTTACCACGATCCACGTAAGCAGAAGTATGAGCAAAACAGGAATGAGCAGGAGGTACCATTCCATATCAATTCGATAACTATACCCATCCAGCCAGTCATTTAGCCAGTAGAATGCAATGGATATCCCTATCGCTCCTCCAATCAAAACAAGTCTGGTGAAGTCTTTGATCATCATGCGAAGCAGGGATGGAACGGAGGCTCCAAGCACCTTGCGCACAGCTATCTCTTTGAAACGTTTCTGCAACACAAAAGTGGTGAGGGCAAAAAGGCCTAGGAATGCAATGAGAATGGCCAGCAATGAAAATGTAGTAAAGACCTGTCCAAATTTCTTCTCACTTTCATATTGCTTTTGATATGAGTCGCTAAGGAACATCGCGTCAAAGGGATATTCCGGCACAAGTTCACTCCACAGATCTTCAATTTTTGAGACCGTATTCAATACATCTTTGGTATCAATTCTGGCCAGAATATACGCCTGATGAAACATGCCTACCTCATTATTTCCAGGGCCATATCGGAATATTAAAGGGGATATTTCCCTTTTTAGGGAGGCATAGTTGAAGTCTTTCATCACCCCAATAACTCGATACGTCTTTCCGCCCGGCCTTTCCAGTTCTTTCCCCACAGGATCGTCCCAGCCAAGTTCTACTGCAAGGGCCTTATTTATCACCACAGAAGCTGTATCTGAGACTCTATTGCTATCAAAAAATCTCCCCTTTATGATTTCCAGACCTAAAACCTTTTCATAATCCGAGGAAACAAAATTATTGGAAGGGTTCACCCTTTTATTATCCTCATTGGGAACCTGATAAGTCCAATCCCCAAACCCGTGGAACGGAATTCCGCTGGAACGAGAAACCACGCTTACTTCCGGCATAGATTCCAGTTGATTTTTGAACACATCATATTTATCACCAATTTCCCTTCCGTTGTTGATGACAAATGTCTGCTCAATATCTACTCCCAAATTCCTTGATTGCATGAACATCACCTGCTTGTAGATGACTGCAGTGGCAGCCACCAGGAAGATGGAAATGGCGAATTGGAAGGCAACCAGACCACTTCTTAGGCCACTCTTTCCGGCTTGCTGCATTTGTCCCCTTAGTGCTTTCAATGGAGTGAAGCTGGAAATAACATAGGCTGGGTAGCCCCCCGCCAGCAAGCCAACAATTATCAAAATGACCACTATGGATATGATGTTTGTTGCAGAAAACAGATCACTCATTTCGAATACCCTTCCAGTTAACTGATTGAAGAAATTGAGTGAAACTGCCGATAAGACGATAGCAAGAATAATGGCAATGAAAGTAATAAGTGTTGACTCAATCAAAAACTGGGAAATGACATTGCTGCGATAGGAACCTAACGCTTTCCTGATACCCACTTCTTTGGATCGTATGGCAGATCGGGCTGTTGCCATATTGATGTAATTCACACAGGCAATTAGTAAGATGAAAATTGCGACAAGTGAAAAGACAAGTACATTCTTTTTGTCACCTTTTGGGCCCATGGAAAAATGCGGGGTTTCGAGATGGATTTCCCTCAAGGGATGAAGCGTGAAGCCATAGAGCCTGTCCGGATAGTCAGCCATCAGATCTTCAAAAGTGGCATGTCCTGAAAACTGGATTAGTTCCGGTCCTACATACTTTTTGTACAGATTTATGAGCAAATTATTTACATCTGTTTTGCTAGCCTCTGGCCGCAGTTTGGCATATGTCCAAAAATTATTTCCCGTCCAGTTTTCATTTGCAGTCGGATTGTTCCATACCGTGCCAATAAACTTAAAAGGGAAGTGCGTGTTGCTGGGAGGATCTTTCACTACGGCAGTTATTTTCATGGCCGTTCCATCCACGATTATCGTCTTGTCAATGGCGGATTCATTTGGAAAGAATTTGCTTGCAAGACTTTCCGTCAGTACCAATTGGTCGGGATTATTGAGGGCCGTCTCAGGGTTGCCACCAATAAATTCCATCTGAAAGACTTTGAAGAAATTTTGATCTGCCCATGCGGCTCCATCCTGAAAGAATCCTTCATTACCAACCTTGAAATGTGACTCCCATAGCCCGGAGATTCTTGTTGCTACTTCAATTTGTGGATACTCCTCCATCATGGTGCCGGCCAGAAGTTCTGGAGTCCACCTTCCGGCTTCACCATTGGCCACCCGATACACCCGATCCCCCTCAGGGTAGAAGTTATCATAGCTTCGTTCGTGAAAAACGTACATCATGATAAGGAGGCATGATGCCAGCCCTATCGCCAGGCCGGCAATATTTATCCCGGCATACGTTTTCTGCCTTATCAATGTCCTAAATGCAACTTTTAAGTAGTTTTTAACCATGGCAAGTGTTGTTAATTGTTCAAAATCGTCTAGTCCTTTTAAATATCTCAATCTGAAAAATCGAAGGGTGTTCCACGCAAAGCGAACCCTCGAATGATCCCTTTCGAAGAGCTCTAACAAATCTCCCTCGATCTGCTCCAGGTATCTGTCCTTTATGAAAGTCCTTAGGATTTTCAGCGTCCATTTTGGTGGATTCCGTTCCTTCATGAGAAGCTCAATAGCGTTTTTGGAATCTGGCTGTAGAGGGAATTTCTGGTTTGATGCACAAACTCGATGGCTTGTGAACCTTCCGTAGTAACCTTAAACAACCGCTTTCTTCTGCCACCCCGCTCAGCACTTGCCCCTCCCATAAAAGAAGAAACAAAGCCTTTTTTCTCGAGCCGATCAAGCACCGTGTGTACTGCGCTGATGTTTACTTTCCGGTTTACCTGCTTTTCAATTTCATCCATCACCAGGACACCATAGGCCTCCTGATTCAAGATAGCCACCATCATCAGCACCAGCTCCTCCAGCTCACCCAATTGATACGATTGATTTCTCATATTATTTTCATAATTGTCAATCAAATATATCATTGATCACACACTTTCATTCATAATTGTAAATGAAATACAATCCAAAAGGGAAAGAGTTGCATCTTTTGATGTGAAAATTATTGCGATTTCGCTCTTGGGCCTAGCTCTACCACCTCCAGGTTTTTGATCTCACCATTCTTCAGGTCAAATCTTAAGAGTGTTTTTACCTTATGAAACCCATGCTTTCCTGCAGCACCAGGATTCATAAATAGAAGCCCGTTTTGTTTATCCGGCATCACCTTTAGGATGTGCGAGTGCCCGCACACAAGCAGTTTAGGTTTGTACTGCCTCACATATCCAAGCACTTTGGGATTATACTTAGGAGGCTTAGCAGCTATATGTGTGATCAACACTCTCACACCTTCACGCTCAAAGATTTCTCCTTCCTTGCATTCCACCCTTAGTTTCCCCCCGTCAATATTTCCCCAAACAGCCACCGTAGGTTTGAAAGCCCTCAATTTCTCCAACACTTCTATTGTTCCAATGTCTCCTGCATGCCATATTTCATCTACATTTTCGAAGTACTTATAGATTTTAGGATCCAGGTAGCCGTGGGTGTCTGATAGGAGACCTATCTTCATTCGTTTATTTTTGTATTGAAACTAAAATCGGGTGTCAATCCGTTTAATGGTCATGAGATTGCTAAAGTATCTATTTGTCAGCGTAATCCTTTTGGGCCTAAGTTCTTTTGACTTACCCAAAGCAGAGGAGAGTGAAGTGAACTGGCTCACTTTCGAAGAAGCAATTGCGCTGCATGAAGAGAACCCAAAAAAGCTGCTGATAGACCTATATACTGACTGGTGTGGGTGGTGCAAAGTGATGGATCGCGAGACCTACAGCCAGGCAGAAATTGCTGACTACATCAATAAAAACTTCTACCCGGTAAAGTTTAATGCAGAGCAAAAGGAATCGGTGGAATTTAAAGGGCACACATTCAACTATGTGGCTCAAGGAAGAAGAGGGGTTCATGAGCTTGCAGCTGCATTGACAAGGAATAAGCTTAGTTATCCAACTACAGTTTTTATGGATGAAGAACTCAGGATCATCCAGCCAATTGCCGGGTACCTAAAACCACAGCAAATGGAGCCCATTCTGGAATTCATAGGCGGTGACCATTTCAAAACAACCAAATGGGAGGATTTTCAGAAAAATCATAAATCCTCTCTGTAATCTGCAACCTTTGCTCATTTTCATAATCTATATCTTTAAAATGCCGGAGTGGTCCGGTGCTAACTATTAAAAGACTTGATATGAAAAAGACATTACTAACCTCAATACTCGGGATTCTGGTAGCTGGATTTGCCCTGGCCCAATCCGAAGAAACCAGAAATTTATCCTCCTTCTCTGAAATTGCTGCACAGGAAGGAATAGATGTATTCATAAAGCAGGGAGATAAAGAAGAGGCTCGTGTGGTATCTGAGAGCCATGATCTGGATGAGGTGCTCACAGAGGTGAGTGGTGGAAGGTTAAAGATTCACCTGGAGGGCAATAACCACCGAAACATTGATGTGGATGTCTATGTGACATACAAATCGATCCAGGCTATCTCAGCTTCCTCAGCTGCTTCACTCACTTCAGAAGGCACCATTGATGCGAATGGGAATGATTTTGATGTGGATGTGAGCAGCGCAGGCGATGTTGATGCGAAAATTGAAAATGCAGATGAACTCTCTATAGATGCCTCCAGTGCCGGTGATGCGCGCCTGAAAGTACAAGCAAACGAAGTGGAGGCCGAAGTTTCAAGTGCCGGAGAGATAGAAATTTCTGGTAAAGCAAGAAAACAAGATATTGGGGCCAGCAGCTCCGGAGATTATGATGGATATGATTTGGAGAGTGAAGAAGTTGAAGCAAATGCCAGCAGTGGAGGCACGATCAAGGTGAATGTGAGTAACCGATTGGATGCGAGAGCAAGCAGCGGTGGCAGTGTTAGATACAAAGGCAGTCCGCAATATCTGGACGCCAGCTCCAGCAGCGGAGGATCAGTGAGGAAATCTTAAGATATCCTGCATATGAATAAGAGGCCTGCATAACTTTGTGCAGGCCTTTTTATTTATCCATGAGAAAATCCATTCACTTACTTTTTGTTTTAGCTGTTTTGCTTACTGCCTGCGAGTCTTCCGAGGAGCGAAGGGATCGGTTTTTTGGCTTGGGAAATACCGCGCTCAATCAAGGGGAATTCATCCGGGCAATCGAATATTATGACCTCTCGCTAAAGGAAGATCCGAATTACACCCCGGCTCTCAATAATCGCGGGGTGGCCAGAATTGAGTCGGATCACCCGTATGAGGCCATTCTGGACTATAATCAGGCTTTGCAAAGAGATACCAAATATCTTGATGCCCTTTTCAACAGAGCGTATGCATATGAGGAGATCGGCCAATATAAAAATGCGCTGGAAGATGTGGAAAGCATTCAGAAGCTGGTTTCTGACTCGGCATTTGTATATTTCTATCAGGGGCTGGTGCAAACCAAGATGCGCCGATATGAGGAAGCCTTGAGAAGCTTTAGTGTAGCTGACAGCCTGAATCCGATGAATCCTGAGACCATCATCAACATGGCTACCATCTTCTACTTTCAGGAGAAGTATGACTCGGCAGTTTCTCTGGTGAGCAAAGCACAGGAGCTGAATCAGGAAGATGCCAATGCCTACAGCCTACTTAGCTTGATCGAACTGGAAAGGCAAAACTATCAACGTGCTCTTGCAGAAATCAATCGGGCATTGGATGTAGTTCCAAATGAACCTTACTTTCTAAACAACCGGGGCTATATCTACCTGCAGATGGATAGTCTTAATGCAGCAATCAAAGACATCAATCAGAGTATTGTACTTAATCCTAAAAATGGATGGGCATATAGAAACAAAGGAATTTATCTTATGAAAACCGATGATTGGGATGGGGCTCTTGAACTTTTCAATCGGGCAGTGAAGACCGGTGAATTCATAGATGAGCTTTACTTCTATTTGGGACAAACACATATGAAGCTTGGAGCTTCCGCCCTGGCGTGTGAGGCTTGGCAAAAAGGAGCAACTTTCAATGAACCCAGCAGCGAGAAAATGCTTGTTCAGAATTGTGACTGATCTTTCTTGAAAATCAGTTGATACAAGGAAACCAAGTGACTGAATAGCACCACCGGCACTACAAAGGTGGGTAACAGCACGTAAGGAAAGTAGAAGACACCCAGGTTCGCAACCTCACCACCTGTTGGAGTAAAGAAGTAAGGCAAATAGCTGATGGCCGTCCCCACAATATTGACTAGCAAGCCAAGGGCGATTAAGTTCCAGATGATGGCACCAATGCGACTTTTGCTTCTTGTGCCTACCATAAATACTGCTGCAAAAGGAGCTGAAATACCAGAGATAATATCGAAGTTACTCCCTTCAAATGTCATATCGAAAGGAATAGCTCTCGAGACAGCCAGCCACCATAGCACCATTTCCACAGGCACACGAATGATGTGCATATAATGAAGGGTGGTGATGGGCATATTCATCAGCACGGCTCTGGTTCTTGGCCAGATCAACAGTAGAATGATGGTCAATGTAGGTATTGCGACGAAAATAGGGAGTCGGGGAACACCGGAGAGATTGGTGAAAAAGCCATTAAACGTCTGGGCGCTTACGAAAAATATCCACCCAATCAATAACGTAATAACCACAGAAGAAGTGATGTTCTTTTTGCCGGGAGCCGCCACGCTGACTGCATAATAAATGAATCCTAAAACAGCTATAACAATAGCTATGAAGGTGGCCGAAACGTAACTTGGAATATCTTCCATTTATTGATTAGGGGTATGCTGTTCAATTTAAGTATAAATGTAAAATGAATAGCACATGCTTAATTTGCAGCGAAATGAATTTCGATGAACTGACAAGATTCTTGGAGAAGCGGGTGCAACAACCCATGCCTGGCGACCTGGCGCATCAGCGGATGAAGCCAAAATTGCCAAATGGAGCTCCGGTAAAAATGAAACATGCCACCCCACCAAGAAAAGGAGGGGTGCTCATTTTACTGTATGAAGACCAGGGTATCGTTCGTTTTCCGCTGATCCAGCGACCCAACTATGTGGGAATCCACAGTGGGCAAATGGCCCTGCCCGGAGGTCGATATGAAGAGTCTGATCAGGATCAATTTTACACGGCACTAAGAGAAAGCCAGGAAGAAATAGGCGTGGATAGAGGTCGGGTCGAGATCATCGGCAGCCTCTCTGAGTTTTTTGTGGCGGCAAGTAACTACATGGTGCTGCCCGTAATCGGGAAAATAGATCATATACCTGATTTTGTCCCCGAGCCAAGAGAAGTGGATGACATTGTCACACCGCCAATCACTCACTTGATTGACCCGAATCGGCTGAAGGAGAAGGAGATTGTGGTGCGCAGTGATTTCAAGATGATCTGCCCATATTATGATCTGGAGGGGCGCACCGTTTGGGGTGCCACAGCCATGATGCTGAGCGAGTTGGTTGCCATCCTTCAGGAATTTCCGCGATAACATTTTTATAATTCAATCCTAATACTCCAGCTCAGCTTTTGAAACAGGTTAATTTATAATTTTGTGTCATGGAACCTTTCGAAAGAGAATATCAGGATCAATGCTCCGATTTTGACGATCGTCCGGAATGGGATGATCTTTCTTCATTTGAGGAAACAGATGAAAATGATGGCCGAATGGATGAGGAAGATTTCTACCGCCACCTGGAAGAGTACTAATCCTACATTGTCAAGTTCTAGATACTGAATGAATTCAGTATG
Source organism: Ekhidna sp. (assembly GCF_040223195.1). Classification (GTDB taxonomy): domain Bacteria; phylum Bacteroidota; class Bacteroidia; order Cytophagales; family Cyclobacteriaceae; genus Ekhidna. Next base: position 200,983 of record NZ_JAVKDX010000021.1, read on the forward strand.
ACTGAATATTTCGTTAGCCTACTCCTTCACAAAAATGTCATACTGAACTTGCTTAAGTATCTATTTAAAAATGAACTTGGCAAAGTAGGACTAATCTAAAATAATCTTTACTTACTACTAATCTATTTACTAATTTTGCAGCGGCAAACGGGTACGACCAGCTCCTGCTGAATCCCCCAGGACCTGACGGTAGCAAGGGTAGGCGGTCGTAGCGGTGCGATGCTTCGTTTGCCATTTTTCTTTGAGGATTCTACACTAAACCCCACCCAATAGATGAAATTTTTCATTGACACTGCAAACCTTAATGAAATAAGAGAAGCTCAGGATTTGGGCGTACTCGACGGTGTAACCACCAATCCCTCCCTGATGGCCAAAGAAGGCATCACCGGGGAAGCAAACATCCTGAAACACTACAAAGACATTTGCAACATAGTGGATGACAATGTGAGTGCTGAAGTAATTGCTACCGAATTTGAAAAGATGGTGGCTGAGGGAAAGGAGCTGGCTAAAATTGACGATAAAATCGTGGTGAAGGTTCCAATGATTCGGGATGGTGTAAAGGCAATTTCAGCACTCACTGCAGAAGGAATCAGAACAAACTGCACCTTAATCTTCAACGCAGGACAAGCCATTCTAGCAGCAAAAGCAGGAGCAAGTTATGTTTCTCCTTTCATTGGAAGACTGGATGATATTTCGATGGACGGTCTCGCATTGATTGAGCAGATCGTAGGGATTTATGATAATTATGGTTTTGAGACAGAGGTGCTTGCGGCATCCATCAGACATAACATGCACTTGATTCAGTGTGCAGAGATTGGTGCCGATGTTGCTACTTGTCCGCTGAGCGTGATAACCGGACTACTGAAACATCCGTTGACGGATAGTGGACTGGAAAAATTCCTCGCGGATTACCAAAAATCAAACAAATAAGTTAATACGTAGTTGATGATGGAAGCATTGGATTTACTTAATTTAGAAGAAATGTACATCATCAAGGTCAAGGGGAAAGCAAAGATTCCCGATTACATTCAAATCAGGGATCAGGATTTCGTTTTGGTGGCTTATTTTAGAACTGATCGTCCTTTGAAAAGAATGGATAAATTTGGCCTTGAGGGTAAAGATCAGGAGCTAAAAAACCTGATTCAAGGTTTGCCTTATGGCAAACTACAGAAGCTTGAGTTATAAGTAAACCAAATGTCATTTTCACAAGAACCTGTCGTTCGAGTTTCCAACGCATCTATTTTTCAGGAAGACCATACGGTCTTAAGCGAGATTGATTTCACTGTTGATAAAGGTGAGTTTGTGTATCTCATAGGACGCACAGGGAGTGGGAAATCCTCATTGCTCAAGACTCTTTATGCCGACCTACCGCTCCGTCTGGGACATGCGGAGGTAGTCAGTTATTCCATCAACAATATCAAGTCTAAAGATGTGCCGCATCTACGCAGGAAGATAGGTATCATCTTTCAGGATTTCGAGCTTTTTTATGATCGCTCAATAGCGGAAAATCTCACTTTTGTAATGAAGGCTACAGGCTGGAAAGACCCTGCCAAGATGAAAAACCGTATTGCTGAGGTGCTGATGCGGGTAGGTCTTGGTGCTATTTCAGCAAAGATGCCTCACCAGCTATCCGGCGGGGAGCAACAGCGCGTTGTGATTGCCCGGGCGATGATCAATGAACCGCAAATCCTATTTGCGGATGAGCCTACCGGAAACCTTGACCCGGATGTGAGCGAAGGTATTCTCAAGCTTTTCGAGGAAATCAACAACAGCGGAACAGCCGTCTTGATGGCTACTCACAATCATCGATTTATTGAAAAATTTCCGCATAGAGTCTTAAAATGCGAAAAGGGAAGAGTGCTGGATTCCTCGAAGGAAAAGTTTGAATTGAGTGGGTGGTACTAGCTATCAGCTTTCTAATTACTTCTTAAAAGTCTCCCATTTTTTTAGATGTACCTTTGCCTAACATTCGAAGTGGTTGGGAAAATCGCCGTTTCGTCAAACAATCTTTATGACATTTAATTCATTGGGCTTATCCGAGCCCTTGCTTAGAGCGATCAGCAAAAAAGGATATACAGAACCTTCGCCAATCCAATCGAAAGTAATCCCGATTATTTTAGAGAAATGCGATGTGCTCGCTTCCGCACAAACCGGCACAGGTAAGACCGCCGGGTTTACATTGCCCATGCTTGAGCTTTTATCCAAAGGAGAAATTCTTCGTAAGAGGCCCATTAGAGCACTTATTTTGACACCTACCCGTGAACTGGCAGCTCAGATATACGATAACGTTCGTGCTTATTCAGCCTATCTTGATATCAGGTCTGCGGTGATTTTTGGTGGTGTGAAAGCAAACCCGCAAATAGCCTCACTTCGAAATGGTGTAGATATCCTAATAGCCACTCCGGGACGCTTGCTGGATCTTTATAGTCAGCAAGCACTTTCATTGCATAAGGTGGAGATCCTGGTATTGGATGAAGCAGACCGGATGCTTGATATGGGTTTTCAAAGAGACATCAATCGCATACTGGAAAAGCTGCCACCCAAAAGGCAAAACCTACTTTTTTCGGCCACTTTTTCAAAGGAAATCAAGCGGCTGGCCAATGCCTTTATGCGGCAACCAAAATACGTAGAAGCCACTCCGGAAAACACGACGGTTGAAAAGATTAATCAGCAGGTCTATCGGGTGGATAAGAATCGCAAGACCGATTTGATCCTGGATTTAATAGCCGGTGGCAAATGGCAGCAGGTACTTGTTTTTACTAGAACCAAGCATGGTGCCAACCGATTGGCAGAAAAGATGGTCAAAGCAGATATAGGTGCTGCGGCAATACATGGTAACAAAAGCCAGGGGGCCAGGACCAAAGCTTTGGACGGATTTAAAAAAGGAGAGGTAAGAGTTTTGGTCGCTACGGATATTGCGGCACGGGGTTTGGATATACCCCTGCTTCCGCATGTGATCAACTTTGAGTTGCCAAACGTGCCGGAAGACTATGTGCATCGGATTGGACGAACGGGCAGGGCAGGGGCGAGTGGTATCGCATTGTCATTAGTTAGTTTGGACGAGATGGAATATTTAAGAGATATTGAGAAATTAATAGAGATAAAAATTCCCTCTGAGGTGGTGAATGGATTTGAACCAACAGAGAAGCCAAGCGATTTGCCAGCATCCCCAAAAAAGAAGAACTTTAGTCCTTCCCAATCGAAACCGAAGCACAAGAACTTTAGAAGAAACAGAAAGCCAAAACGGAATTAGACAAATGAACAATCTTCTCATATATGGTGCGTACGGTTACACAGGTCGATTGATAGTAGAAGAATGCCTGAAGCAGGGTATTAAACCAATCATTGCTGGGAGAAGCCCTGAAAAGGCAATGACATTTGCGAATAAAAAAGGTCTGGAATATGACGTTTTTGAAGTTACTGAGAGGGAGAAGCTTGAGAAGTGGCTGAAGCGGGGAGATGTAGTTATTCATTGTGCGGGACCATTTATTCATACAGCGAAGGAGATGGTACAGGGATGTTTGGCCACCAATACCCATTACCTTGATATCACTGGGGAGTTTCAGGTTTTCGATTTGATAAAGGAATATGGAGAAAAGGCAAAGCAGCGTAGCATTATGCTCTTGCCCGGAGCTGGATTTGATGTGGTGCCGTCCGATTGTCTGGCAAAATACCTGCATACCAAGCTCCCGTCTGCCACCGATTTGAAGCTGGCATTTGTAAGCAAAGGCGGGAAGCTTTCGAAAGGAACTGCCAAAACCATGATCGAGAATATGGGCGATCCGCAGACACGCAGAAGAGATGGTGATTATGAAGGCGTGCCAATGGGGAAATCCATTTTAGATGTGGACTATGGTGAGTTCAAGCAAATCTCCATGGGCATTTCCTGGGGAGATATTTCCACAGCATATCATAGCACAGGCATTCCAAATATTGAAGTCTTCTCTGGAACTACAGAGCAGCAAATTTCCAAAGTACGAAAGACGCTTAGACTTTCATTCATGCTAAAATCCAAGGTGGTTAAGAACTTCCTGATCCGACAGCTGGACAAGCGACCTGATGGGCCGAAGGAAAAGCGACGAAAAGAATCCAACATGTATTTATGGGGAGAGGTTAGTGATGGAAACCAAACCATCGAGGCAAGGCTCCTGACCCCCAATGGCTATACGCTGACTGCCTTGACCTCTGTGATGATAGCTCAAAAAATTCTTACCGGTGATTTCAAAGCAGGCTTCCAAACCCCATCTACAGCTTATGGAGAAGGTCTGATTGAGGAAGTGGAAGGGTGTAGGTTTTCATAGAGAGGAGTTGGAGTTGGTTAGGAGTTTAGGATGAGGTAAGGAGTAGAGGCCTCTGCAGATGTTATAATAGTATATACCTGATTTAAAATATCTTATCACATACCTCCCAGCGTCAAGGCTCTCAGACCTTTGAGGATAAATATCCAGTCATTACCATCTTTTCTACCGTTATCTTACGTATTCCGTTAAAGCGATGAGCGGGAGCTTAGCAACAAAATCTTCTACTTCTTCGGTAGGAGTCACATACAAACCATCCGGTTTTGCCCATATCCTAGCTGGTTTTGGCAAAGAATTTATTGTAGTAGATTCCAGCAGTGGTTATGAGACCAGCTAGCTCTTAGATGCTGGCCTTGTTTCTTTAGCGATGAGTGTGCCAAAGTTTAATCCGAACTAATTTTCCGTTAAATTCAGATAAGTTTTCATCAAGTGAGAGGGGCTCCACTAAGATCAGTGTACTCAAAAGAACACCTCCTGAACCTGGCAGGACAGCAGTTCTATGATAATTTCACCAGCCCGATTCCATCGGACTCAAGTTGAATGAGCTTTTTCTTATAAAGAATTCCAACCGAACGCTTAAAGTTCTTTTTGCTCATCTGAAGCAAGGACTGTATTTCCTCCGGATCACTTTTGTCATGTAGTGGGAGGTAGCCTTCATTCTTTTTCAGTTCATCGAGAATTTGCTGAGCACCCAGCTCTAGGTTTTCCAGCCCCTCTTTTCTAAGACTCACATCTATTTTTCCATCCTTTCGAATGGTTTTAACATAGCCCTTGATTCGATCCCCCTCCAGCACATCATGAAAAAGATCATTCTCGAAGATCAACCCCTTAAATCTATTGTTTACCACCACGTTCACTCCCAGATCCGTCGTATTAGTTATGAGTAGGTCCACTTCTTCACCTTCTCCCAGATCAACCTCAGAATCAAAGTACTTGGCCACTTTGGCTGTGGCTGCCAATCGATCCGTTTTCTCATCCAGAAAAAGATACACCAGGCACCACTGCCCCCTTTGAAGTTTATTTTTTTGCTCCCGAAACGGTACAAGTAAGTCCTTGTCAATCCCCCAATCCATAAAGGCACCCACATTTCCGGCATCTCTCACTTTCAGGTATGCAAACTCATTTACCTTGGCATAGGGCTTCTGCGTGGTGCAAATGATACGGTCCTCCGAATCACGATATACGAATACGTTGAGTTTATCACCTTTCTTAGTGCCATTAGGGATGTACTTGGTTGGGAGGAGAACGTCTTCCGTTCCATCAGTTAGATACGCGCCGGGGTTGGTTAACCTATCGACGGTCAGAAGATGATATTGGCCAATGTTCATTGGAGCAAAGTTACCAACAATGAAATCAGGGAAGCATATAAAAGGAAAAAGTCCCATAAAAGGGACTTTAGAATTGATTTAAGTTGTAGCCCAATTAAGATTGTACCAATTGAATATTTAGGTGAAGCTTTACTTCATCACCTACTACCACTCCCCCTGCCTCGGTCACCATACTCCAGGTCAATCCAAATTCTTTCCTGTTGATCTTTCCGTTGATCTCAAACCCAGCTTTATTCTGTCCGTAACCGTCTACCATTGTTCCGCCAAGCTCAACATCCAGTTCTACGTCTTTGGTCACGTCCTTGATAGTGAGTGGGCCAACCAATTTATAATCACTTCCACTTTTCCTGAGCTGGCCCTGAAAGGTGATGTTGGGGTAAGTGTCTACTGCAAAGAAATCATCACTTTTAAGGTGATTGTCTCTATCTGCAACATTGGTGTCAATGCTACGAGCATCCAGGCTGAAGGATGCTTCTGCACCATCAAAATCTTCATTTTCTGTTTCCAGTGCACCTTCAAAATTCTTAAAAGTTCCAGTCACAGTAGAGATGACTAAGTGTTTTACTTTAAACTGCACCTCACTGTGGGTGGGATCAATTTTCCATTGTGTCTTTGTCAAGGTTTCCATATTCTTATTTTTAATGTATTAACAATTAATGTATATACATGTAATAAGATAGAATTGTTTCAGCTTTTTGAAATTTGTTTCTTTTTAAATCTTCATTTCAGGGATTTCGCCATCAATAACCAGGCGGCCGGCAGTTGCATTTTTGATTTCCTCCACTGAAACACCAGGTGCTCTTTCAATGAGGTTGAATCCTTCAGGGGTAATGTCTAGTACGGCCAGGTCGGTCACCACCTTCTTCACACATTTTACACCTGTGATCGGGAGTGTACATTCAGCAAGAAGTTTTGATTCACCAGCCCGGTTGGTGTGCATCATGGCTACAATAATATTCTCAGCGGAGGCAACAAGGTCCATAGCACCACCCATTCCTTTCACCATTTTTCCGGGGATTTTCCAGTTGGCAATATCTCCATTATCGGCCACTTCCATAGCTCCAAGCACAGTGAGCTGTACGTGCTGTCCGCGAATCATTGCGAAGGAGGTAGCTGAATCAAAGATCGAAGCTCCGGGAAGTGTGGTCACCGTCTGTTTTCCGGCATTGATTAAGTCAGCATCTACTTTATCTTCAGTGGGAAAAGGCCCCATACCCAGTAGACCGTTTTCGGATTGAAATTCCACGCTAATTCCTTCTGGGATATAGTTTGCTACCAAGGTTGGGATTCCAATGCCCAGGTTTACATACCAGCCATCTCTTAATTCCTGTGCGATTCGTTTCGCTATTCCGTCTTTATCTAACATAGTCTCTTAGTTGATTAGTGACTAAGTAATTGGTTGATTAGTGATTTAGGCTTACTCTACTATTTCACTAGTCAACTAATTAACCAATCACTTTTTTACAGTTCTCTGTTCAATTCGTTTCTCGTACTTCTCTCCCTGAAAAATTCGCTGCACGAAAATTCCCGGTGTGTGGATGAAGTTTGGGTCCAGTTCACCCGGCTCCACCAATTCTTCTACTTCAGCAATGGTGATCTTGCCAGCCATAGCCATAGGAGGATTGAAATTTCTTGCGGTACCCTTAAAGACGAGATTTCCCGCCCTGTCACCTTTCCAGGCTTTTACAATTGCAAAATCCGCAGTAAGGGCAGATTCAAGAATGTGTGGCTTGCCATTAAACACGCGCACTTCCTTTCCCTCAGCTATTTCAGTACCGTATCCGGCAGGAGTGAAGAAAGCAGGAATACCTGCCCCGCCAGCTCTGCATCGTTCGGCAAGGGAACCTTGCGGGATTAAATCGACTTCCAGTTCACCACTTAGCATTTGCCGTTCAAACTCTGCATTCTCTCCTACATATGAGGATATCATTTTTTTAATCTGCTTCTTTTGAAGCAACAGTCCAAGTCCGAAATCATCTACACCGGCATTGTTGGAGATACAAGTCAAACCTTTGATATTCGCCTTTACCAGAGCAGCTATACAGTTTTCCGGGATGCCGCATAGCCCAAAGCCGCCCAACATCAGGGTCATATTATCTTCAATTCCGCGGATGGCTTCCTCCGCATTGGCTACTACTTTGTCTATCATGGTTTGAAGTTATGGCGATTAGATAAATTAAAAAAAGCCACCCACATAAATGTGAGTGGCTTTGATGCTCATACTAATGATTTCTATTCATCCTTTAAGCATTCTACAGGGTTTACCCGAGTGGCTCTGAAAGTTTGATAGGAGATGGCACCAACGGTGAGCAGGATAACTGCAAATACCGGCATCAGGATTAGGAAAATGGAAATGGATGTACGGTAGACAAACGTATCCAGCCAATCATTCATGAACCAATAGGCTGCAGGCAAACCGATCAGGAAGGCTATACCTATCAAAACCATGAATCGATTGCTGATGATCATCCAGATGCTGGCAGTGGACGCACCCAGTACCTTTCTTACGCCAATTTCCTTGAGCTTTGTCTCGATGATGAATCCCACCATTCCGATTAGGCCAAGACATCCAATGAGGATAGCAATCACCGCAAACACTTTGATCATGGTACTTAGGCGTTCCTCATTTTGATATTGTTCATTAAAAAGGTCATCAACAAAACGATAGTTGGCTTCAGTGTCTGGATCAAATTGGGCGTACACATTTTCGATGCGGCTAAGCGTTTCTTGCATACCATCTGCGGATAGTTTTAGGCTAATCCTGCGGTATCGATCCATATAGATAAACACCATGGGCACAATAGGGCTGTGGAGCGACTCAAAGTGGAAATCTTCCATCACCCCTACAATTCTCCCTTCGGATGGCCCATATCCCATTTTTTTGCCAACGATCTCTGCCGGGTCGTCGAATCCCAATGCTTTCACTGCCGCATCATTGATGATGTAATAACCCACTGATGTGGTATCCTGCTGAAGGACGGTTTCCATTCCCTCCCGGAAATTCTCCCCTGCCAGTATTTCGATTCCATATGCATCAAGAAAGTGCTTGTCTATCGTGACCACAGGTAATCTGAAATCAGTAGAAACTGCGGAATCGCCTTTGAAAAAACGAGACCCCCAACTATCAGCAAGGCGACCGGTCGGGATTCTGGAAGAATAAGAGGCCTTTTCAATTTTTGGGTCTTTCAGCAATTCATTTCTGAATGTTTCAGGATTGTAGTTTCCACGGGGCAAAGAAAGACTGAGCATCTGCTCCCGATCAAACCCAGCGTCCGTATTCCTTATGAATCCCATTTGGCTTTCAATCACCCCAATGGAGAAGATCAGCCCAATGGTTACTATATATTGAAAGGTGACGAGAAACGAACGGAAGTTCCACTTGCCGGCATTCATGGACTGCTCACCTTTTAGCGCCTGCACCAGGTTAATTTTGGAGAGGAATAATGCAGGATAAATTCCGGCGAGTCCACCAACAAGCATCAGGAGCAAGATCAATCCAACGAGTATATCCGTCTGCACAAGCGGATTGAAAGCCAATTTTTTATCCATGAATTCATTGAGGTAGGGGAGTGCCCAGAGGATGAGCATCACAGCAATCGGTAGTGATATAATCACTACCAAGAGTGACTCGGAAAGAAACTGTTTGATCAGGGAGCTTTTGAAGGCCCCGATAACTTTTCGAACCCCCACTTCTTTCATTCTGCGCGAATAATGGGAGGTGGCAATATTCATGTAATTGACACAGGCCACCAGGAGCAGGAGAATGCCTATTACACTAAAAATGTATACCTGATCTATTGATCCGTTGGTTTCAAATTCTCCCTCCAGATTGGAAGTAAGGTGAATATCTAAAAGCGGCTGGAAAACGAAATCGTAGTAATCCCTGGCGTAAACACCAGGTTGAAATTCGCCAATATACTTATCCCAGAATTCTTTATTAGCACTTTCGGTGAGCTCAGGAACATTTGCTCCGGATGCAGTCCTGATGTAGGTAAGCCAATTGTAATTTCCTCCCACATTGTTGGCCACATCCTCACCCATAATCATCTCCACAAAGCGAATAGGTGCGAGGTATTCAAAATGAAAATGTTGCTGCTCTGGCATGTCTTCCATTACACCTGTGACCTTAAAGGGTGCTTCGTTTCCATCTCTTGCGAGAGTCACCGTTTCACCAATCACACCTTTCTCCTCCCAGTCAGTCCCAAAAATTTTAACAGCGGTAGATCTAGTGAGCACCAGCGAATACACATCAGGAAAGGCAGTTTCTGCACTCCCGGCAATGAATTCAAAACTGAAAATATCAAATGCATCAGGGTCACAGAAGATCACCTGCTCCCCTAAAAATTCCTGTTCCTTATAGGAGATGTCAGGAAATGCCCACGGATAAAACCTTGTAGCATGTGTAATCTCACTGTAGTCATCCTTTAGCCTATTGGCATGCCCTGCAGAGGCAAAAGCCCAGTGTCGGCTTAGCTCTCCCTGTGTTGTATAGTTTTTGACAGTCACCCGATAGATATTCTTGGCATGTTCATGGTGCCGATCATAGCTAAGTTCATCTTTTACGAAAAGCGCAATAAGCACAAATGCCGCAAGGCCGGTGGCGAGTCCAATGATATTGATAACCGTACTGGATTTGTATTTCCAGAGGTTTCTTAGTCCGATTTTAAAGTAATTTTTAAACATAGTCGTTTCTTTTTCGATTGAGTTTTGAGCTTCGATTTTTTTTGCCATTTCGGGTTTAAAGAGTTTGATGATTTGCCAACTGTACCACCTCTTAGCCCTGGCTAGGCCTTTACTTTTGATTAATAGTTGATACTCCTCCTCCAGGTCTCCTTGGATATCCTCATAGTAGTCCTCTTTTAGAAACCATGCCAGGAACCTGGTAGACCAGGACGGGGGAGAATGCCTGTTGTTATCCATGCTTTTGAGTATTCATACGAGACGTTAGGTACTGCAGACCAAAGTTTCATTCGTGTTTCTTTGGCATAGTCCAGTGCAGCTTTCCCTGTCTTCGTGACCTTAAAATAACGTTTTCTTTTGCCACCACGAATTGCTGTGGCTTCACCTAGTTCAGATTTTAGATAGTCTTTTTTTTCCATTCTGCGGAGGGCAGTCTGAAGGGCACTCACGCTTACCTTTCGGTTTAGTCTTTGCTCAATGTCCTCTTTGATAGATACACCATAGGCGTCTTCATGAAGGATGGCAACCGTCAGTAAAACGATTTCTTCAAACTCTCCAAGTTGGTATTCTTTCATGTTCAGAAATTTAATTTCTAAATGTAAATTAAATGATAAAGTTACTAAACGTAAATAATATAAGAAGGTTGGGCACAAAAAAACCACCCCAATTGCTCGGGGTGGCCTACAAATTGATCTAATCTTATTACAAAATTAGATTGTTAGCTTAAAGTTAACAGGAACAGCAATTAATCCAACAACTGCTTCCCCGTTTGAATTTTTTGCAGGAGTAAAAGTAAGGCTTGGTAACACTTTCTTAACAGCATCTCTCAGGTCTGTGCAAGGGTAGCTTTCAAATCTATGATTTATCACTTTTCCAAATTGATCAATTTTTAGGGTTACTAAAACCTGACCTTCAATGCCTTTTTCCTTACATACTTGTGGGTATTCGATATCTGAGATCACTTCTTTATAATTCAAAGCCTTAGGATTTTCTGCTTTTCCATCTCCATTGCCAGCGTATGCACCTAGTACAAAAAGTGACATTGCTAAAATTAACAGTTGCTTTTTCATGATCTCCTTGCTTTTAAATGTTTCCTAAATATTACGTTAATAACATTGTAATGTTACCTAATGTTTACCTAAAATCAAAATTAAAGTAATCTTTTGTTAACATTAAGGTAACATTAGAAAGTAATATCGATGAAAAGCTCCTTTCTAAGGTTCAAATAGCATTTTGTGGATAAGTAATTGCCCATCTGTAATGTCACTAGTGTACACAGGAAGTATTTTAGTACTATGTCACTGACTATCTACAAGTCTTCTGCAGGTTCTGGGAAAACCTATACGCTTGCCAAGGAATATTTAAAGCTTGCCCTACAGTCAAAGGATTATTATCAAAATATACTCGCCGTGACATTCACCAACAGGGCGGCCGAAGAGATGAAAGAGCGTGTGCTCGATTTTCTAATCAAAATTTCAAAAGGCAAACATGAGCTAGTTAATGTATATGCTAAAGAGCTTGGTAAAAGTGAACAGCAAATCATAGAGGCCGCAAAGAATGCGCTAACTCACCTGTTGCATCACTATGGCTATTTCAACATCACAACGATTGATACATTTTTTCATCGGGTGATCAGGTCGTTTTCAAGAGAGATTGGTTTGCAGGGAAGCTTTGGGATTGAGCTGGACACAGAAAAAGTAGCGGAATTTATTACATCCAGTGTGTATGAAGGTGTGGAGGAGAATAAGCAGCTAAGAGATTGGCTGGTGGAGTTCTCTATGGAAGGACTGTCTGACGGTGAAGGATATGAAACCAAAGGACAGGTGAGCAAACTAGCAAAACAACTGTTTCAGGAGGAATTCAAAAAACTACCTCAAGGACAGTTTGCTGATGATCAGGTGAAAGACAAAATCAAAACTTTAAAGGGAGAACTACTAAAGACCAAGAAAGCTTTCGAGAGTGCTTTGATCAACATTGCCAGAAAGGCGGATGAGGCTATGCAATCAGCAGGGGTGACGATCGATGACTTACTTTATAAAGCATCCGGGCCAGGAGGATTTTTTCCAAAGCTTCATCGCAAAGAGTATGACTCATTGTTGACGAAGCGTGTGGAAACTGCGAAAGAGGATTCCACCGCCTGGACATCCAAATCAAGTAACAAGCAGGACCTGATCATTCAACTTGCCGAATCAAGTTTGATGCCTTTGATGAATGAAGCGCTGGATTACATTGAAGAAAGCAAACAGGATTATTACACGGCCAATGCGGTACTAAAGCACCTCTATACCTTAGGTCTCATGAGCGATCTAGCCCAGAAACTGCAGGACTATAAGCGAGAGGAGGAGATAATTATGATCTCGGATCTTCCGGATTTCCTATCCCAGATCATCGATGATAGTGGTTCACCATTCATTTATGAAAAAGTAGGGACATGGTACTCTCACTTCCTGATTGACGAATTTCAGGATACGTCACAATTTCAGTGGAACAATTTCAAACCGCTACTTGAAGAAAGCCTGGCGAATGGAAATGAAAACATCATCGTGGGGGATGCCAAGCAATCCATCTATGGATGGAGAGGCGGGGACCCGACCTTGCTGCTGACCCACGTGCAGAGGGATATTCCTCAAGCAAAGGTAGATCCAACGAAAAGTACCAACTGGCGAAGTGCACCAAGGGCTGTAGAATTCAACAATCAGCTATTTGCTTCTTTACCCCAAATTATGGCGGAGGAAATGAGCGAGGTAATTTCAAAGGAAGAGGCGGAGATGATAGTTAAGACCTATGAGGGTGTAGAGCAAAAAGTAGCGGATAAGAATCAAGCTTTAGATGGATTTGTTCAGTTGGAGTTTTTGGAAACCGAACGCAACGAATGGAAGCAGCAGGTGATGGAACGCACCATTGAAACAATGGAAAATTTGCTACGGGAGGGTCACAAGCTAAACGATATGGCCATACTGGTGCGCACCAATAAGGAAGCAACCGAAATTGTGAATCACGTGCTGGACTACCGTCGCAATCATGAAACGCAAATAGAAGTGATATCTGCAGATGGTATGTTGCTGGAAAATGCCAAGGTGGTGCAATTAATTCTTTCCGCATTCAATCACCTGATCAACCCCAACGATATCAGCATCCTGGCAGACCTGACCTATAGGTATCAAAAGGATGTGAAGAAAACCGGATTTTCGTCCCATGCTGATTTTTCAAGGTTAGGGAATGGTGGTTTACCTGCGAGCTTTACCAAGTACCAACAGCATCTGCTTCATCTTCCGATCCTGGAATTGGTGGAGGTGCTGATCAGAACGTTTGAGCTGAATGTACTGGAGGCAGAATATGTCTACCTTCAGGCCTTTCAGGATGCAGTACTGGAGTTTACTAAAAACAACCGCTCTGACCTGCGTCTGTTTATGGAGTGGTGGGAGGACAATGGAAAGAAACGCTCCGTACAGCTGACGGGGGCTTTGGATGCGGTAGAGGTGATCACTTCGCACAAATCCAAAGGACTACAATATCCGATCGTATTTGTCCCCTTCTGCAATTTCAATATGGACAGCAGACCCAAGCCTGTCTGGTACCAGTCCCCATTTCAGGAGGGAGAAAGTCTGCCGGTGGATTACAAATCCGAGCTGGAGCAAACGAAGTTCGCTTCACATTACCAAAAGGATATTGCCAAGTGGCACCTGGAAAGCCTGAATGTATTGTACGTTGCTTTCACCCGTGCAGAAAACGGACTATTTGTGTTTTGCGAGCCGCCTCCTAGCCGGAAGGAGAAAATGTATGGTACAGCCAGTAAGTTGCTTTGGGCCTTTTTTGAAAAACATCAAATAGAGGGATGGAATGAAGGACAGAAGGTATTCAGAATTGGGAGCTTACCTGTGAAACATCGGGAGGCGGATGAGCAAATGATCCAGTTGCGCAGCTACACTTCCAACAAGTGGAGCAATAAGCTCCAAGTGCGAAAAACCGGTAAGGCATACTATGATGATGAGGTAGAAAAGAGCCGAAGTGAAGGAACCCTGCTGCATCAAATTCTATCAGAGATCATTCATCATGAAGAGACTGTCCGTGTCTTGGATAGGTACGAACGAGCCATGCAGATTACGACAGATGATCGTAAGCGGTATGAGGCGTTGATCAATAATCTGTGGGAGAATGAGATTGTCAAAGGCTGGTTTAGTGGCGTAGGGGAGGTGAAGACTGAGGTAGTGGTACTTCCTAAAGACGGAGAAACGAAACGGATGGACCGTGTGGTGATAGATGGAAAGAAAGCGACGGTGATCGACTTCAAGAGTGGCCAACCAAAGAGTGAAGATAACCGACAGCTAAAAAAGTATGCATCGCTACTCACCGAGATGGGCTATGAAGTAAATGGATATTTATTGTATCTGAAGAATGGGGAGGTGAGGCAGGTTTGAACGTTGGTGTGCTTCAAGAGAACTGACCTCATTCATAAATCACCCGTTTTGATAATGTAGGTCTTCATGCCCCTAATTTCCTGACTTCCTGCGCTGGTAAATTCATATAGGTCGCAAAAGGCATACGTACGATTGCCCATCTTCATCTCTCCACTGATCGCTGCTTCTTTTCCATGCGTTAATATATGGTGAATTTGAAGTTCATCTGCCGTGTAGTCTTTCATGATGTTCATTTCATTCCGAAAAGCTTCCTTCCCTTGGATTTCCTTGTCGCCGTAGATGATCCAGTGAATGTCGTCACTCACGCTATTGATTAGGAAGTCTGCATCTCCTGTAGCGAATGCGATATTGAAGTTTTTCAAAAATTCCTTTTTGGGCGAATGGCCACAATCCGGATGTATGGATATCCTGGTCATAATCATCGGTTATAAGCTTCTTCCAAATCCTTCACGATGATCTTCCGCATTTTCAGCATGGCGTCAAACACCCGTTTGGATTTTTCTTTATTCGGATTACTGGTTAGTCTCATCAATGCCTCCGGGATGATCTGCCACCGCACACCGTACTTGTCCTGCAGCCAGCCGCACATGGATTCCTTTCCTCCATCCTTGACAAACGTATCCCAGTAATGGTCTACCTCCTCCTGATCTTTGCAATCCACGAAAAAGGATACGGCATCATTGAATGGATCATGCAGGCCTGCCTCCAGGATGGCAAATCGCTGACCACTCAGCTCAAATGTGGTGACCATAGGTGCCTCAGAGACAATTTTTGAGTTGGGGAAAATACGTGTGTAGTATTTTGCTGCTTCTTTTCCTTGCGATTCAAACCAAAGGAAAGGAGTGATTTTTTGAATGGTTGCCATTACCCCGCTTTTTCCTCACAGTTAAACATCCACTGCACGCCAAACTTATCGGTGCAGCTACCGAAATAATCTCCCCAAAACATATCCTGTAGCTCCATGGTCACTTCACCGCCATCAGATAGCGCAAGGAAGAGCCTTTTTGTTTCCTCCTTTGTATCAGGCTGTAAATTGATATGAATATTGTCTCCAAACTTTACAGTGCATCCCATGGATTCCAATGCATCTGTACCCATTAGCATGTGACCACCAAGAGTAGGTAGCATGACATGCATGACCAGGTTTTTATCTGCCTCAGGCAGTGGGGGCATTCCTTCTTGCGGAGGTACATCGCCCATTCGGGAGATATGTCCAATGAATTCAGTTTGAAAGACCTGCCTGTAGAAGTTAAATGCTTCTTCGGTATTTCGATTGAAATTAAGATACGTGCTTACACTTGCCATAATTGTTTTTTAGTCAAAGGTGGGAAAATCTTTCATAGGGGAAACTGTGCAATTGCGACTATCTGGAGGGTTGATTGCGACGTGCTTTCAGCCTACTTTTGACGTTCACTTAATCGCATATTATGAAGCACGTTTCCATCCTCATCCCCAAAGGACAATACAGCATTGTCAATATTGGTGGCACTTTTCAGATGCTAAACTGGGCCAATGATGTCTACACCCAGCAAGCCAGAAAACCCCTGTTCGATGTGGAGTTTGTGGGAGTGAGCAAGCCATCCAAGGATACAAATGGGTTCTACACGGTGATGCCTACCAGGGCGATCGACCAGATTGAAAGGACCGATTTGATCATTGTGCCTGCCGTACATGAGGAGAATGCCAAAGCGATTGAAATGAATAGGGAGGCGATCAATTGGATCAAAGCTCAGCATAATGGTGGGGCGGAGGTAGCGGCCTTTTGCATCGGCGTGTTTCTGCTCGCGGAAACCGGTCTGCTCAATGGAAGGCCCTGCAGTACGCACTGGGGGCAGGCAGCAGAGCTCCAGGAGATGTTTCCGGATGTGCTGGTGCAATCAGAGAAGATTATCACCGAGTGCGACGGTCTTTATACCAGCGGGGGAGCGTATGCCTTTACCAATTTGGCTATTTACCTCATTGAGAAATTTGGGGGGCGGGAACTGGCCATCCTGACGGCCAAGAGCTTCATGATAGACCTGGACAAAAACGATCAGTCGGTTTTTACCATCTTTTCAGGGCAGAAGCACCATGACGATCAGATGATTCTGAAAGTGCAGAGAACCATCGAAGACAAATACAAAGAGGCACTGACTGTGGAATACCTGGCAGATCTGCAGGCGACCAACCGGCGCACACTGGAACGAAGGTTTCGGGCATCTACGGGTAACTCTGTGATCGAGTACCTGCAGCGGGTGCGGGTGGAGTCAGCGAAGAAAGTGCTGGAGCGGGAAACAGGCAATGTGACAGAAGCGATGTACTCAGTAGGATACAATGACCCAAAAGCCTTCCGTGAGGTCTTCCGAAAGCATGTGGGCATCAGCCCGATGGATTATAGGAAGAAGTATAGCAGGGCGGTGCTTAGCTAATGTTGATGTCATGTCTGCCTGATGCGGTTATTCAATGGGGGTTGTATCTCTGCGGCAAATGAGGGGGATAAAGGGGTGAAAATGTACTATGCTACTATGCAAATGATCTTTGCTGCGATGTAGCCACCCTTTGCTTTCATGTAAGTGTCCGTTGCTGCGATGTAAGCAACCATTGCTTTGATGTAAATGGCTCTTGCTTTGATGCAAGTGGCCATTGCTACACTGCAAAAGGTTCTTGCTGTAATGTAAATAGTCTTTGCTATGCTATAAGTGGATATTGCGGTGATGTAAGGACTCATTGCTTTGATTCAAGTAGTCTTTTGTATTGTGTTTTACCACCTGGATTTGTGATGTCACTCCCTAACCCCGAAACGACGGACCGCCTAGAGGGGGAACTTGGTTTTGCACCATCATTTCCCCCTTGAGGGTGATTGAGATGGAGGTGCTAAGCCGGAATCTTGATTATTTGGTTTTAGCACAAGCGGACGCTTGCCCCAGTTGGGGGCTTGTTACCAGCTATTTATTAGCTGTCATTATAGTCACTATAAGTCCGACTTTAAATCCACCTACATTTAATTCTGGAGCATTTGTAGTAGAAAAATCTCCATTATACCAATAATGATCAAAAGGGATTTGATACCTGAAGTCAATTCCTATCGATTCGGGCTCTTTATATGGAATCATGGCTCTGAAACCTAGAGTTGCTGATAATACTTCGCTATGTAGTTTCGAAATATTCTGATTCAAAATTTGTTCCTCAATGTTTGTGTCATTTGGTGGTAAATTTTGAATTTCGACTCTTAAACCATCGACTGAAACCCCCAAGTATGGAATCATATTTACTTTAAATAAATAAAATTTATATCCGTAGTTTATTCCTATTGTTGAAACTGCTGCATCTGTTCTAACATCATTAATATCTTCACTTGAGGTGAATCCAATAGACGTGATTCCTTCTAAACTTATTAGGCTCCTGCCAAATTCATAATGAATGGATGCCCCAATAAGAGGATGTTTAGAAGTGGCAGCAGGAATACTTGCTTGTTTTAGAATTCTATTAAGGTTATCAAAGTTTACGAATTGTATTCCCCAATACAAGTTGAACCCGAGTTTAGAAGATCTTTTAGTATGAAGTGTGTCTGTGGAGTCTTGTGAGTAAGTTGAAATTACAATAGTGAAAAGTAATATTGTCAGAACTCTCTTCATTTGGAATGCATTATTGCTGGTAACGCCTATGTATGGTGAATGCGCTTGCACTTTCCAGTATCACTAAAGTATCGGATTACTTCTAAAGTTGAAAGTAGCTCGAAAGCGCATTCACTATACATTTTGTTAGGTTTTCGTGTTTTCTCGTTCTGGTGGGATGGAATAGGCTAGCTCTTTGGCTGGTTTTGGTTGAGAGTTGCATGTGCGACCAGCCAACGCCAAGCTAGCAGGAGTGCGCCCCGAGCTTAGCAAGTTCCGATAAAAGTAGCGATTCTGGCTCCAACTCACAACGGTTCAGATACAGCACGTTCCACAAGCATTTTTCTGAGTTGCAATAAGAAATGTAGAAAGCACAGACCTTTCCAAAAGCCAGAAATCGTGGTTCAGTTGCACTGAAAGTAGCAGATAGGCAGTAGCCACATGCATTTTTACCGTCTGTTACCTGTCGGGTATTTTAGCTAGTAGTTGATTAGGTTCAATGATCTCCGTTCCCTCAAAGGGATTCAGTTCCAATAAGTCTTGATCTCCCGTTACTAAAAAGTTAGACTTTGAAACTCTGATCAATCCCAGCAAAAAGTTGTCTTTCGGATCTCTGCAAATGTTCGGATACTCTATGATCTCATAGTCAGTTCCGATGAAGTTCATCAGTTTCAGAAGTTCGGCTACCTTCTCTTTACTGAAATATTTTTGAAATTTCTTCCTTCGTGTTACTTCAGTCAACTCCGTTCGAAGTTGTTCGGATAGTATGATTTCAATTCTTTGAGAAGTTAGAAGTTCTGTCAACTCACTAAGTTGATGACCAATGAGGTAACTGATCCAAATATTGGTATCGAATATGACCTTAGTTCGCTTTTCGCTTGTCATAAAGGTCTTGTCTGACTTGTTCAACTTCTGACGTTATCTCGTTCATAGAAAGTTTGTCAGTTCGGAAAGTAGTCAAAAGTTCAGTCAGTTTGGAGCCAATAGTTTCCTTCTCAAGTTCTCGGGAAATCTTGATCTTCTGTTCGCCTGGCAAGTTCCTAACCAGTTCGAGTATTTGTGAGAAAGAAAGGTTCATGTTCGCTTCCATAAGATAAAGTTACGAAAAAGTAGCACTATCTGTTATCATTGCGCAGCTGACAGGTAACGCTCAGATATGGCGCTGTGGCCTCCGAGCTTAATTAATTGCGATAAAAGTAGCTTATCTGCCGGTGCTCACAAAGTATCCAGAATCCACTACGTCCAGAAAGATGAAAAATCCTGCGAGCTGAAGAAAGTAGAAAGCGCCAACCTTTCTCAGCGGCTGATTCATGGTGATGTTCGCACTAAAATCTGTAAATTGGCAGTTGGCGCATTCGTGCTAGCGATTGTTACCAGCTTTAACTTTTTGCAATATCCAGCCTGTTCAAAAAAGCAGTGATTAGTTGTTGCATTTCGGTGCATAATTGTTCAGAATTAGTTCGTAGTTCAGGAAGCCGTACGGGTTCAACTTGTTCATTAGAACCGATTTCTTTCCAGATGATTTCATCGTATCCGTATTCCCAAAGTTGCCTAAGGTTCGGTTTGTTTCTAAGTGTTCTGATTTCCAGATCGCCAGTTTGCTCGTCGAAATCACCGCATAAATTTATAAAGTTGATGGCTTCAGTAATTGTCCTTTTATTGAAGGTTTTGGTTTGAATAGAATCCTCAAGAATCTCCAATTCAAAAAGTGTTGAACTACACTCCAATTCGCGTACCTTGTTCAGCCAAGTTAAAGTGTTCACCGGATCAGGAAGAATGGGTTTTACTTTGATGATCTCTTCCATTAGAGTTTCATAATCTTCTGTGGCAATAATTCTATTTTGTTGATTAACCATGAATTTGTCCTGATCCTGGTCTGTTGAATCAGTTAGCCATATAACAAAGACGGGCTGAGCAAGTGAATTTGATGAAATGCGAATTACCCATGTTAAGTATTGTTGGCATATGTCGTCAAAGTTCATGAGTAGATTTCTCTGTGGAGTATTGCTGGTAACGTCTAGCTAAGCGGCGGATGTCCGAAACTTGCTAGGTAACGATAAAAGTAACGAAGGTGCACCACCCGCACAAACTTCCAGATACCGATGCGTACAGAAAGACATTCGCCAGATGCATAGGAAAAAATAGAAAGCATTGCAACTTGCAGAAGGTGCACCGAAGTGGGCGAGTCCCTAAGCAGTAGGTAAATGGGCAGTAGACATCTGCCGACTTAGCGCCTGTTACACACTGTTATTACCTATTTAAAATGTCACTGGCTTTGTTGATACCAACATCAGTCA
Organism: Ekhidna sp.; assembly: GCF_040223195.1. Classification (GTDB taxonomy): domain Bacteria; phylum Bacteroidota; class Bacteroidia; order Cytophagales; family Cyclobacteriaceae; genus Ekhidna. Next base: position 221,597 of record NZ_JAVKDX010000021.1, read on the forward strand.
TAAACATGTCATCATCGTTGATGTATTTGATTAGACCTTGTTTAATCAGAGTTCTTATGCTTTGAGTTAGATTCTTAACTCGTTGCTGGGTTCGTCTATTTGATTCATCATATTTAACCAATAAATCTTCCCTTCTGAATTCCGACTTTCCATAATCGCTGGTGTAAAAGGCATAAATTAATATCCACTCGCTTTCTGTTTTAGGAAGATCTCTTATTACAATATCGCGCATTACTGGGAGATCTTTGGGATGTGATTTTGTAACTGGTTTGGTTGGGGTAGATGTTTCTTTGGACTCAGTTCTCTTTCTAGTTGTCTTCTTTTTAGTTTTTGGTTTAGATGGACTTTCTTCAGAATTATCCGAACCTGATGGTTCTAATGACTCGTCCACATCTGGTTCTTCATTATCAATTAGTTTCTTAATCTGATAATCCTTCTCTTTTAGCTGTTCTTGTAATTCCGCTATTTGTTCTTTCAATCTGGAAATATCTGGGCTTCCCTCTCTAATAATTTCGAGTTGCCATTCTTCGGCAGCAATCTCTTGTTTATGTTGGATGTCGGCAATTCGATGGTTTTTTGAAATAAGTTTTCTAAGTGCAATTGCTCGTTGAGAAAGCCAATCAAATAAGGCTAAAATGTATGGTAAGACGATCAAATAAAAAGCTGTTACAATCAAGGGAACGTATAGATTTAGCCATATGTCCAAGTAGCAATTTTCAATTAGTTCTATTCTTTCCTCAATTGTTGTATCTGACAAAATAAGGATGAAGATTATTCTCCAATTCAGAGCAGACCAGGCAAAAATGAAAGTGCCAATTACTGGATTTTTAAGTCGTTCACGGGCTGACTCGAAAAATGAAAGAAAGAAATCTTTGAAAGTAGTCATTATCAATGAGTTCGTTTGAAGTTAGTAAGAATTATATAAACCGTTCTTTACGGTACAATTCTTAATAACCGAGATGGTGTGTAACTATAATGTAACGCGCACAGTGCGCGTTATTTTTCTTATATATTTTTAGGCGCTTTTGATTCTAACTGGTTGATGCTCAGCTTTGAAAACGACATTTAGTCGTTTGTAAGCATTTATTGTCGGATATAATGCGCACGCTTTACCCTTTCAAATATACCGTTTTCTCTCAACTACATCCCATTCATTACCTCACCAAAAACCCACCGTTA
>NZ_JAVKDX010000007.1:0-165538 GCF_040223195.1 Ekhidna sp.
GGTTTTCCCAGGGCACAGCTACCATGGGCAGGTATGCAGCTCATGCCAAAATCCCATTCCAAAAGATGATCATCTGGGCAGGAACCTTCCCTCCTGATACCAATCCTGATGACTGGAAATACCTGACAGGAAAAGAAGAAATCCACTACTACACCAGCAAAGAGGACATTTACTTCAAACAAGAAATGATCGAAAACCAGAATAAGGTGGCTAGAGAAGCACTAGGGAAAGAGCCCAGGCTTCATTGGTACGAAGGGGGGCATAGGGTTGTACCGGAGTTGTTGAATGAAATCTAGTCCATTCATCAACTATCGTTTTGAGCCAGTGGCCATCTTACCTAAATTGAAACCATGAAAAAATTAATCTCACTCCTTTTCCTCCTACCAATTCTAATTAGCGCACAACACGAAGAAACCATCAAAAAAATCTATGACGAATCACTGTCCAATGGGCATGTGTATGAAAACCTGAGATACCTCTGCAAGGAAATTGGTAATCGACTTTCCGGATCACCTGAAGCCGCTGCTGCAGTAGAATACACCAAACAGCTTATGGAATCCTACGGGTTTGATACGGTTTATCTGCAGCCGGTCATGGTGCCACATTGGGTCAGAGGTAAGAAGGAAGTGGTGCGAGCGATCAACTCCGACAAGCACGGAACTTTTGAAATGAATGCCTTGGCTCTCGGTAATTCGGTTGGGACAGGGCCTGAGGGAATTTTGGGAGATGTGATTGAGGTGAGTGGAATTGACGAAGTGAATGAACTTGGCAAAAAAGTGGAGGGTAAGATTGTCTTTTACAATGGTGAAATGGATCCTACCATCATCAACACGTTTGGTGCATATGGTGGGGCGGTAATCCAGCGATCTTCTGGTGCTTCGGAGGCTGCCAAATACGGAGCAAAAGCCATAATCATTCGTTCAGTTACTAACAGGCAAGATGATATCCCCCACACAGGCTCTTTGAGATATAAAGCCCTGATCAATCAAATTCCTGCAGTTGCCATTAGCACAAATGATGCTGATAAACTAAGCGCAATTTTGAAAGAACAGAAACTGAATGTTTACATTGAAACACATTGTCAGATACTACCGGATGTACTCTCGTATAATGTGATAGGTGAATTGAGAGGCTCTGAATTTGCGGATGAAATAATTGCAGTAGGTGGACATTTGGATTCCTGGGATGTGGGTGAAGGTGCCCACGATGATGGCAGTGGCTGCATGCAGGCTGTTGAAGCAGTGAGGCTATTCAAAACACTGGGAATAAAACCGAAACGCACCCTGAGAGCTGTAATGTGGATGAATGAAGAAAACGGATTGCGTGGCGGGCAGGAATATGCCAGGGTAGCGAAAGAAAAAGGCGAAAAACACATTGCTGCGCTGGAATCTGATTCTGGAGGTTTCCAGCCTTTGGGGTTCTCAATGTCCGGAAACGAAAATCAGAAAACCAAGGTAAGAGCATGGAAAGACTACTTTCTTCCTTATCGTGTCTGGGATTTTACCCAAAATGGTGGAGGTGCAGATATCGGACCCTTGAGCCAACAGGGTACTTTGCTTATCGGATTAAGACCGAGCACGCAGCGTTACTTCATATACCATCACACTCCTGCGGATGTTTTTGAGGCAGTAGATCGGCGAGAGCTCGAACTTGGAGCTGCAAGCATGGCCGCCATGATCTATTTGATTGATCGGGAGGGATTAAACTAATCAATTAATCCGCTGCTCTACCCAGAGGAAACCAAAGCTCAGAACAAACAACGCAAAGAAAATCCATCTGGAAATAGGCTGCTTTACTTTACGTGATGACTCGTCTGATTCCTTGATTGGCTTTGCAAAAGCTTCGGTGATTTTCATTTTAGCATACATCCTTTCTACTTCCCAGTCCCCTTCTTCAAACACAAAGAAGGGATGGTCTGAACCAGCAATTTTAAGGTAATTCCATCCTTTTTTCTTGGGCCATCCTGTAGCCGTAAATATTCCTGGCTGGTCCCACCTTTCCGCAATGGCCATACGTATTGAATCAAGTAAAACCTCACTCGATTGTTCAGCAGGAAAGGAGAAACCTAATGGTTCCCCTACGCGTGGAAAGGCATTTATAAAGACTCCAGATGAGCTTTTATCATACCCTGAAACGGTGTGAAGCAGTTCGTTCCACACTTCTGCATATACTTTTGAATGACCTTTCAGTTGAAGCTGGTAGGAAGCATTGAATGCCGGAACAACTACCCTGCCCAAGCCGTGTAATTTGATCTCCCCGATCACCTGACTTTGCAATACGATCTGATCTGAGGAAGCAATTAGTTCTTGTTTCCTGGCTATCTCCACTGATTCCGAACCATCCTTTAGCTGAAGTTCTGAATCGTTTGCTTCTCTGGTTTTCAGCCAATCATTGTTTGCAGCCCCCAGCCACAAAATACCAATCTCCCCTCGCTTCATTGAAGCATTGATCGCTCTTCGCTCAGATCCTGACAAGTCATCAAATGCAGTCTGATCCATAACCAGAATCTTAAAATCCTCAAGCAAGTTGGTCGTAATGGATCGAAGTGATCGATTCTCAAGATTGGTAAAAGATTCCCGATGTGTTTCTCTGGAAACCTGAAGTCGCTCCGCCACACCATATCCTTCACCAGCCAGGTGATTCTTTAAAAACCTGGTTTCAAAAGAAGGAGTCCCGGCCAGGATGAGCACATTAAATGCGTCATTTTCTTGAATGATTACCGGAACATTTTCCCGGAAAAGGGTATCAGAATTTCGAATCCCTAAAAGCTCATACGTGAGTTTTCCGGCTATTGCAGGAATGACCTCAAACTTAGTCTGATTCACCTCTGGAGTTACTACTTGCTCAACAAGGTCAATCCCTGTTCCCCTCAGGAAAATTGTGACAGAGTCTTTAACATAAAACCTGAATGAGATCGGTAAAACTGAATTCACTATTCCATCACCAACCTTCATTTCATAAGGGCCTTCCACTGAATCGACTTCAGGAAAGTACATGAAATTCTGTGATAGCTGTCTAATCTCCCACGCTTCCAATCCTTCCCCAACAATCACCGGTTCATCAATTCCTCTCTCCTTTTTGATTTTTATCAACTCATCAAAATCTGCAACGAGTTTAAATCCGGATGAAATCAAACTATCAGTTCGTTGGCTAGAAGTAGTGGAAAGAACCACCTTTCCTGCTTTGGACTCTCCTAAAAAGTAAGGCCTCACGTAAAGCCCGATCAATGCCAACACAGCCAGAATCATGGCCGCAATGCGTAAACCCCTAAGTGAGTGATTTCTTGATTTCACATCCCAATAAATCAGGATGACCAATACCACCACCGCTATGATCAAGATCCACCAGGAAGGTACTACCTCAAATCTCATGGATGCTTGTTAGTTAAAGATTCAATAAATGCCTCTGAATATTCATCCGATGAAATGGTTTTTGAAGCAGGTGTCGGAGCACTTTTAGGTATTGCCAATTCCATTTTCAAAGCAATAGCCCTGAGTAGTAGCTTATGCTCATCTCCCATTTCCTGCACTTCCAAAAGAGATTTAATCTGGTTGAGTACATCCAGGTATTGTCCTGGTTTTTCAATCGCTAAACCAGCCAGCTCATTTCCAGCCTCTCGCAAGATTCGCTTCCCGGTGGCATCCCATTTCCAATCATGCCTTTGCTCCTCAACCCATTGAATTGCGGTTCTCATTGCTGGATAGGTTACTTCTTTTTCAATGTCTTCCTCAAAAGAGTCTTCATTCAGATCCTCCATCTTTCCGGTTAGCCGATGCTCGGCCACATTCACCGGAGGTGGATCAAACCCGATTCGTTGGACATAGATTCTTGCATGGTTTCTTATTTCTTTTAATAGCTTCTGAGCTTCCAGCTGATAAGGGAGGGATTTTTCGGGCTGGAAAAGTCTCAGGTAAAGCTCCGCATCCCACATTTCATTTAATGCTGCTCGAAGCTTGGACTTCAAAGACTGAGTATAGAAAGTAGCCGTCTCCTCATCCTCGTGATTGTGGATAAACTGCTCCAGTGGGCTTTCTACTTCCTCGCCTTCATGCTCATGATCATCATGGCTCTCAGTACCACGATCCATCCACTGCCCCTCTTCATTTTCCGCATCGGTATCGTGACCAAATTCAGAAAGTACATCACCAGTAGGATCTGGCTCATCCGGTTCCTCCTGAATCTCCAGACCACTGTCCTCCTCTTCACCTATAAACTGGCCATACTTCAATCGAAGCTGCTTCTGATCATAACCCAACGCATTACTCTCAAAGTTGAAATCCTTTTTCGGAAGCTGTCCACGTTCCTCAATAAGCTTGCGCGTATCAATAATGATCTGCAATTGACTCCTGAAATAATCCGGCATCAAATCCACGCCGAGTGCTCCCTGAAGTGAGAACTCAATTTGTGCTGTGTCCTTCAGGATAACAAAATAGGTATCTGTTCGTGATTGCTGAGAACTTGGTTCACGATTGTCAAATGCGGTAGCGTAGAAATACAGCTCATTGCCCGGCTCCATATCCAATTCATCCAGATCAAACGAAACGGGCATAACCACTTTTTTGCCCCTCACTGCTCCAGGCAAAGCAATTTTCTGTTCCCTGAACTTTACCGATTCTCCCGAACCTTTGGTAATGGTTGCTACAATATATCCATCCACAAGCCCATAATCATCCGAAATGCTTAAATCCAAATCCATGGACAATCCCTTTTCATAATCAATGCGCTGAAACTGCGGCATACCTTTAATGACCAGCTCCGGAGGTTGATCGGCAATCACGTTGATCTCGTGGAAAGGCGTTGAGTACGTGTGACCTTTCTCGTCCATGTAATTAATGACGTAAAGTGTACTCTGCTTAGATTTTAGCTCGAATAAAAAGCCCGAACCTGATATCTTCGCCGCAAGGCTATCCCCACCATTTACACTCATCCAGATCGTTTTAGGTTCCTTATTGAATGAAATGTTCCAGGTTAAGGAAGATTGGTCCGGGATAGACAAATTGAGATCACTTGAGGTGCTTTTCTTGATTCGGGTGTAGGCAGGTGGAGATACCATCACCCTTGTTTCAGTGATATAAACAGAATCGTTGGTAACTGGTGAGGTTAGAGCATTCCCACTATCCATCTGAGTCGATTCAGAGATCGCTGTTGTTTGGTTCAGCATTGGAAAGAGTCTAGCAGCAAACCCAATGGAGATGAGAAGTACACTTACCAAAAGCAGGTCCTTCCAATACACCGGATATTTGAAAGCCGGAAGCTCCTGTCTCAATGCATCGTTAACTCTGGCTAACTGGATGGCTTCCAGTTGATTCCTTGGTTCCTCAAAGATGAGTTCAGTACTATACTGCACCAGGTCAAACTGACGATTGACCAGCTTTGCAACAGCTACTTGATCCGGGAGTTGTCTGTACTCTTTGAAAATGAATAAGGAAGCTACCAGACCAACTACAACCAGCCAGTACCACTCCAGCAGGTCATTCCAATTCATGAAAAGCATGAACACCAATGCAAGCACCCCCCATGCTGCAGCTTTAAGGAGAATTCTCATTCTCCACTTGGATTTGATATGACTTAATGCACTGCTCATGCCTTGTTTGATTTATAGCTCAACCATCTCTCTAATAGCAAGACAAGCATTAAAGCCAGCCACAAATAATGAGACATATCTGCATAGGCTGTCTCATCGATCTCTTCAGATATCTTGTAATCAAATGAAGCAAGATCGATCGTCCGAACATCCAATAATTGTTGGTCCAATAGATCCTGAGAGAATACATCCACCAATTTTCGTGGAAGCTCAATTTTAATAGCTTCTTCCTTCTTCAGGTTTGCGGAAACCGCAATCGATGATCCTGAGATTTGATTCCAAGCCACTATCGTGTTTCCATCCAGGTAGATCAGCTTTTTCCCAACAGGTCTGGGATCGTCTGATAACCAGATCACCCAATCGGCTTCTTCTTGAGAAGTTTCATCCAGCGTTAGGAAAGAAACCTTCTGTACTGCATCCAGCGCTGCAAGGAAGATCTCCCTCTGCTCCTGGTGTTTCTCATCTGATTTCAAAGAATAACTTACGGAAATGGGCTTGCCATTTCCACCTCTTTCAATCTCCATGGTTATAAACCACTCATCGTAAGATGCATGAATAATTTTTTTCTCTCCACCCTTTTCAAAAGAAATCAGCTCAGCCTCCACAGTCTCCAACGGCGGCTGAATCCACTGACATACTTCAGGAAAAGTTCGCCCTTCCCCTTGAAAATTTTTGACATAAAGTGGTGAAATCACCACCAGACAGTTTGCCCTAGAAGCTGGCAACTGACTCAGGAGTTGCCAGTAATCATTGGTACTGGAATCAGGCTTTTGATCAATCGCTGGAAATCCCTCAGCCAGCCATCGGATTTCCACCTCCTCACCAACCGAATCGATTAGGTTTGAGAGGAGCTCAGAGTCTTCATATATGCGATCAACAACGTACAACCGCTCGATTGGATTTTCCTTAGAAACCATTCGAAACTCCGCAAGAACGAAGACGAGAAGCGTCAATAACAACAACCTTGTGAGAAGTAACAACCATTGGCTCGGCATAACCGATCGCATGGTTTTGGTTTCGGTCTCTTTGATGAATCGCAGACTGCCAAACGAAACGGACTGCTTGGCATTCTTACTCCACAGATGGATGATGATCGGCACCAGTAAAGCACCTAACCCGATCAGGAAATATGGAGCTAAAAATGCCATCAGAGTAGCTGCTTTCTTCGGTTTAAAAATGAATTGACCAAATCAGAAACCGGAACGGTGAAGTCAATGGGGTGATAATCGATTCCTTTCGTCAAAAACTCCTGCTTCAGATCATCCTTCCAGGCTTTAACCTGAGACTGATAGCTACCCTGAATGATTTGCGGATTCAACTGCGTGCTAACACCAGTCTCCAGGTCCCTGAATCTCACTGCATTGCCGAAATCAAGACTCTCCTCCTTTTCACCCATCAGGTGAAATACAATCACCTCATTTCTGGATGACTTGAGCGAACCGACGAAGTTCATCATCTCTTCATCCTCATCATACAGATCAGAAATGAAGACAAAGAGCTCTTTGGATTTCCGTTGCTCAATGAATGGAACCTGAAACTTCTCCTGTATCTGCAGATTTTGAAGTCCACCCAAAAACCGAGTCCAGTGTTTTTTGTCGTTCCCGGATCGCATGTTGATACCATCTGCAAAGCTGATCCAATCACCATTTTGCAAAGCGATGTACGCAAGCACTCCACAGATCATCTTAGCAGCATCCAGTTTTGACCAGCCACCTTCTTCATAATTCATTGATCGAGAAGGATCAATGATGAATGTAACATCTACATTCGTCTCAACTTCCGATTGCTTGATGTAAAACTTATCCGTGCGGGCATACATCTTCCAGTCGAGCTGACGTAGATCGTCTCCCTGACTATATGGACGATACTGGCTAAACTCCATGCCTGTACCGAGCCGCCGACTTTGCTTGATGCCGTGGTATTCACCCATGGCCAGCGAGCGGATGGCCCAATCGAAATCATTGATGGAAGCCAGTACTTCCGGGTCGATTTGAAAGAGGCTGTTAGGCATCCTAAATGGATTTCATCAACTGGTGCACCAGGTCATCAGTCGTCTTATGCTCGGACTCTGCTTTGAAATTCAATAGTATCCTGTGCCTCAACGACGGCAAGAGAATCGTCTGGATGTCATCCGGAGTAACCGAAAATCTACCGTTCATCAGCGCATGGGCTTTGGCCGCCATGATCACTGCCTGCCCGGCCCTTGGCCCTGCTCCAAAATCTACATAGTCCTTCACAAACGCATCATTAGTGGATTCCGGTCGTGTGGATCGCACCAGCTGACTAATGGCTTTGATCAGGTCATCAGAGATAAACACTTCCCGTACCAACTCCTGCAATCGGATGATCTCTGGACCAGTCAATACAGGATTTATAGAGGCTGTTACTTTTCCGGTAGTCAGCTTCAGGATTTCCTCCTCCTCCATTTCGGTTGGGTAGCCTATTTTCACATAAAGCAGGAAACGGTCTATCTGCGCTTCCGGCAATGGAAAAGTGCCAGACTGCTCCAGGGGATTCTGAGTGGCCAGCATAAAGAATGGCTTATCCATCCGGTAGTCCTTTCCGGCGTAGGTCACCTTATATTCCTGCATCACTTCCAGCAATGCCGCCTGTGTTTTTGGAGGTGTCCGGTTGATTTCATCTGCCAGGAGAATATTGGTGAAGACGGGACCCTGAATGTATTTAAAGGTCTTCTGTCCCTTTGCATCCGATTCGATTACTTCCGTGCCCAGGATGTCCGTAGGCATCAGGTCCGGCGTAAACTGAATCCGGTTAAAATCTAAACTGAGTGCCTTGGCCAATGACTTGATCATCAACGTCTTGGCAAGCCCCGGTAGTCCTTCTATAAGCACGTGACCACTGGCCAACATACCAATGATCAACTGATCCATCACTTCTTCCTGACCTACTACAACCTTGTGAATTTCAGTCTTTAAGGATTGAAGCTTATTGACCAGATCGCTTACTTCCTTTTCAATTTTTTCTAAGTTTTTGTCCATTTTATTTTGTTAAAAACAAGCCTCAGCTTGTAAGTGCATACATGATGATATTCACACTGAAGCGCGTATTATCTATCCGATACCATCGTTTATTTCTAAAGTCATAGTCCCACTCGCAACCGTAATCCTTATTGCTATAAAGAACACCAATCTTACCATTGACCTCAACGGCCTTCAGGTAATCATGTACCAGATCATCTCCCCATCCATTCAACTCTTGAGAGGTAGCTGGCGGCCCTTCAAACTCAAAAAAGCTACGATACAGGATGTGATCGTTTGGTATCTTTTTTAGAGCGTCCGGGCCAAAAAGCTCACTCATCTGATTTTCAAATGACTTGGCAAATAGCCCTTCAATGTCATGGTTGCAGTCATCTACAAAGACGAAACCCCCATTCTCTACATAGGTTTTGAAATTGTCCCCTTCCTCCTTCGTAAACTGTACCAGCTTGTGGCCGGACAGATAGCAAAAAGGGGATTCGAATAAATCATCACTGCTAAGTGGCACTACCTTTTCTTTGGTATCAACGGGGATAGTGGTGTACTGAACAAGTGAATGCAAAATGTTTGAAGGCATGCGCTGATCCACATCCCAGTCGCCTGACTCGTATTGGAGCCGGGTAAAAAAGAATGGATTATCATCAGTGATCTTTCGCATATCTCACAAACATCAGAAACCAAATTAACGGTTTCGAAAACCAACTCCTCTGAGAAATTGATCAAAGGTCATATTGCAGGATTAAGGAGAGTTATCGCAGGTTTGCGATAAAAAAGCCTACCTCCAACCCCCGCCAGCGGGGGACAAAAAAAGGCTGCCTGCATGATGCAAACAGCCTTTAATCCTTTGGTTAGTTTTTCTTAAACCGCGTCAGACAAACTGGTGAACGTAAAGTCACGGACTTTCATGTAAGGAATCAGGTTGCCATTGACCCGCACTTGCTGTCCGAGAGTCTCCAGGTTGTTCAGCATGATGATCGGGCTTTCGTTGAAACGGAAGTTTTTGATCGGATGCTTGATCTTTCCATTCTCAATAAAGAACGTACCATCCCTGGTCAGCCCCGTGTAGAGCAATGTCTGAGGATCTACTGATCTGATGTACCACAGTCGGGTTACTAAAATACCCTTCTTGGTGTCTTTGATCATGTCCTCCAACGAAGCATCTCCACCCTCCATAATCCCATTTTGTGGGAACGGAACAGGCTCTACTCCTTTTTCCTTTGCCCAGTATCTGGAGTACGCCAGGTTTTTCACCACTCCGTCTTTCAGCCAATCCATTCGCTTCACAGCCTGACCTGCACCATTCCATACGGAAGCGGGAACAAGCGGATGATTTGGATCGGAGTAGATATTTACTCGTTCGTCTACAATCTTCTCTCCCAACTTGGTACCTCCACCTTCTTTAGACATGAAGCTTCTGCCTTCATCTGCCGTGCGGGCGTTGAATGAACCAAACATGTTTCCGAGCAGCTGCTCAGAGGCTGCCGGCTCCAGGATTACGGTGTACTTGCCTGGCTCAATGGCTTTTGCATTTCTGGATTGCAGTGCTTTGTCGATTGCGATCGCTGAAGCTTCCGCACCATTGAAAAGGTCTGCATCATTCACATCGCGTGTTACCCATCCGGATCCTGTGCCGTCGTTGGTACGCATAGTCACCGTAAAATCCAGTCGGGTAGACTGATTGTATGCAAACAGCCCGTTGCTGTTGGCCATTGCAGAAAAATTTGCCGAGTCATTCAGGAATCCGGCAGCAGTCACATCTTTGGCCCTTGCCGGCTCGATGCTCTTGGTAGCTACATCCGCACGGTAGTCAGGAGAGATTTTGGCGGTAGACTCGAAAAACTCTTTCGACTCGCCATATTCCTGTGGGCCCAGCGGCGGCATAAATTCAGGATTCTCAGGAGCAAGTTTTGCTAATTCCTCAGAGGTCTTTACCGCTCGGGCGATAGCCTCATCGGTAAATTCATCCAGGGTAGCCACCCCCACTCTGTTTCCAAAGCTGGACTGGATCACCATGTTTTGGTTGTTCTGATAGCCAGCCGTAGAAACTGTATTTCTAGCGTACCTGATGTTGCCACTGTTATTTCCGGTCAGGTTTACCTCACAGGTTTCAGCCTTGGAATAAGAGAGTGCCTTATCAAGCAGTTGCTTCGCTTCTTCTTTCGTATATATTGCCATTTTATTTAAGTCTTAATTAATCAAATATTTCTACCTGTGTTGATCACATTGATATCATTGAATCTGGTGGTGGACGATCCGTGCGATACCGCACTGATCTGGGACGGCTGTCCCTTCCCATCGAAAAATGACCCAAACAATCGGTAATCCGACTCATCACAGATAGCAGAACATGAGTTCCAGAATTCTTGTGTATTTGATTGATATGCCACATCATTTAGCATACCTGCAATTTCTCCGTTTTTGATCTCATAGAATACTGTACCTCCAAACTGGAAGTTGTATCGCTGCTGATCAATGGAGTATGATCCTCTTCCTGCTATGTAGATACCTTTCTCTACATCCTTGATCATGTCCATGGCAGAGAGCTTCTCTTTACCCGGTCTCAGGGAAACGTTTGGCATTCGCTGGAACTGTACATCATTCCAAGATTGCGAGTAGCAGCATCCGTGTGACTCTTTTTGGTCGATCATGTGAACCTGATCTCTGATCGCCTGGTAGTTTACCAGGATACCGTCTTTGACCAGATCCCACTCTTTGCACTCTACTCCTTCATCGTCATAGCCTACCGCTCCAAGTGATCCTTCCTGCTTCTTGTCCGCAACAAGGTTTACCAGCTTGCTTCCGTATTCAAAGTCTTTTGTTTTCCACTTATCCAGCGTAGCGAATGAGGTACCCGCATAGTTTGCTTCATATCCAAGCACCCTGTCCAGCTCCAGTGGGTGACCCACCGATTCATGGATGGTCAGACCCAGGTGATTTGGCTCCAGTACCAGATCATACTTACCTGGCTCTACCGACTTGGTAGTTTCAGAAAGCATTTCTTTGGCTTGCTTAGCCGCATCCGTAGCGTCAGCTACCAGATCATAGCGGTTTCTAAACATCTTGATTCCGCCCGGTCCTTCGATGGTCTCGTTTGGATCCGGCTCCATGTACTCATAGCCCATGCCCATCGGTGCGCTCAGTCCTTGACGTGACTTGAATTTTCCCTTATCTATGGCAGTCACCTGCATGAACGGCCAGATTCTATGTACATCCTGATCGATGTAAGAACCTTCAGTAGATGCAAAGTATTTCTGCTCATTCACCTGGAATAGTGCGGAGTTCACATAGTTTGCGCCGTTTTCCATGGCCGCCGCATTGGCAGCAAGCAGGAGATCTGCTTTTTCAGTAATCGGCACTTCAATGGCATTTCGCTTGATTGGCGTCTTCCATGATACTTCTCCATGTGACTGCACCGGAGCAAGTATTACCGGCTCCTTCTGAATCTTACTGTTTGCTTTGGCAATCTCCACAGCGATCTGTGCTGCCTTTTTAATGCCATCCGGAGTTACATCAATGGTAGATGAAAAGCCCCATGTCCCATTAGCGATTACCCGCACACCCACGCCAAAAGATTCTGTGTTTACCACATTCTGAACCTTATCTTCCCGGGTGAATACAAATTGATTTAGATAGCGGCCGATACGCACATCGGCATAACTGGCACCAGCTGATTTAGCGGCATTGAGTCCTACGTCCGCAAGAACTTTCTTTTGTTTGACATCAATACCATCAGCTAATAGTGCTTCTAACGGAACAGTATTGCCCATCATAGGAAATGGAAGCATCGCTGCTCCTGCCCCCAAACCGGCAATCTGAATAAAATCTCTTCTTTTCAAATCTTTGTGATTTTAGGTTAATAATACTTTTTAAATTGATTTTAATAGAAGAATCTATTTGACCCTTTGCATTCAAGGTAGAAACTTCTAATCAGGAATGGAATGGATTTTATGTGAGTGGTTGAATAAGGTCATCAAATGAGGGGGCATCTTTAGAGTTATAGGACACACACTGTCTACAGAAACATAGTTCAAAAGTATTTTCTCAAGACCTATTTTTGAAGATTTTGACCTCATCTCTTCACCGTTTGTAAGCGAGGACGCCTAAGTCCTCTTTGAGAGAAAGTAAAGATTTCTCACTTTGTTCGAAATGACAGGAGGGGCCGGGTCGGTGAGGTTCCATTCCCCCACCTTAACATCCTTTTCACACTACACCAATGTTCGGTTAACGCAGGATGCGTAGCTTTCCCCCATGAAAAGATTGCTCTTCCTCCTAATGCCTTTCGTGGCTTTGAGCCAGCAGGCAGACGTTACCCAAAGTAAAGACCTCACTCAAATCGCATTTGGCTCCTGCAGCCAGCAAAACCTGACTGGCAATCAGCTGTGGTCTGAAATAAACGCCACCCAGGCCGATCTGTGGATCTGGCTGGGAGATAATGTATACTCAGACGGAATAGATATGACCCGGCGGAGGAAGGATTATAATTTGCAAAAGTCGCATAAAGACTACCAGCAGTTGCTGAAGGAAACAGAGGTGATAGGCATCTGGGATGATCACGACTATGGCGTGAATGACGGGGGGAAGGAATACCCGAAGAAGGATGAAAGCAAGCAGGAGCTTTTCCGCTTTCTGGATGTAGCCCAAGACCATCCGGCCCGCAGCAGGCAGGGAGCTTACCAGTCTTACACCTATGCCGGGGAAAAAGGAACGGTCAAGATTATCCTTCCGGACGTACGATATTTCAGGGACTCTCTAAAGTGGAACAATCCCGGTACCTCCCAAAAGGAGGCTGTCATTAATCGCGATGGAGATATTTTGGGTGAAGTGCAGTGGCAGTGGCTGGAACAGCAGCTTAGTGAGGAAGGAGTCGATTTGTTTATCATTGGCTCGGGCATTCAGGTGATCCCATCTGAGCACCGCTGGGAAAAGTGGAGCAACTTTCCAGTAGCACGAAAAAGACTCATGAGTATGCTAAGTGGTGTGAATGCTCCGCTGATTCTCCTCTCTGGAGACCGCCACTTATCTGAAATCTCCAAAATGAATATTGAAGGTTATGCCTATCCTATTTGGGAGTTTACGTCCAGCAGCCTCAACAGTCCAAGCACACCCAGGGAGGAGCCCAATGCGTATCGGGTTGGCGATAAAATCCATGAGTCCAACTTTGCCAGTTTGAAAATCATCTGGGAGGCAAAGAAGCCGATATTGGAGCTTACCTATTATGGGAAGGACAATGCGGTTTTACTCACTCAGAAGGTGGATTATTGATCTAGAAGTCTGCTCCACCATCTCCATAATCTTCATCACGATCTCCACCTTTTTCTCCTCGTTGCTTCTTCTGGTTTAGCCGGTAGGTAAAGGAAAGTGTCGCGGTGGTGGTTCGCCACTGAAACTCACTGTATTGGAAGGAATTTTCATTGAATGTTTCACTTCTCCATTTTCTGCTATTGAATAGGTCGCTTATGTTAAAAGCCAATGTCCCTTTACCATTCAGGACATCCCTGGACATACCTACATCTACTGAGGTGATGGACAGGTTTTTACCCTGTACGGTATTTCTTGGTGCCCTGTAGTTTACGTTGATCTGCGCATCAAATACATTCTTAAACTTGAAGTTGTTGCTCACCCTGGTGGAAAGTGAAACCGCTTCCGCCTCGTCATAGCTCACCACTTCATCCCCAAAGGTGACCGAGCCACCTGGCACATAAGACCGGAAGAAATTGACATTTCCACTCACACGGTACCACTTTGCCACATCCTGCGAAATGTTCATCTCAACCCCGAAGGATCGTTCGATAGAAACATTGTATGGGCGGGTAAAAGTGATCCCCTCTACATCCGTGGTTCTCAATCGCTGCTCTACACCCTCGGTGTAGCGATAGTACACCCCACCGTAGAAGGTGGATTTTTCAAGATTTAGCAAGTAACCTAATTCATAGGAATCTGTAAACTCCGGCTGTAGATTGGGATTCCCCACATAATAGTTTCTATTATCAGAGATGGAACTGAAAGGATTTAGCCTACGCCCCCTTGGTCGGCTGATTCTTCGGCTGTAGCTTGCCTGAAAAGCCTGCGTCTCAGTGATTTGATAGGTGAGAAAGGCACTGGGAAACAGGTTTCCATAATCCTGACGGTTTCGGATGTCGTTTGTTTTCTGATAGGTGATCAGCTTGGTCAGCTCATACCTTAACCCCACCTGCCAGCTCAGCTTATTTAGCTTATTGCTAATGATCCCATAGACTGCCAGCACGTCCTCCTCGTATTCAAATTCATTGGTGAAATCTGTGTCCACTTCATACACTCCCGCTTCATTGCGCTCAGTCACCACATAATCATTGCCCACCAGCCGATCCGTGTATCTGGTTCCTAGCTCCAACTTTCCATCCTTTCCAAATGGATGCAGGTAATCTGCCTGGATCATGTATCGCTCCTCGATCTCGTCATTCACCGCCCTCTGAAATAGGAATGGAACCTGATTATTGAAGGTTGTCCCATTGCTCTGCACCAGGTCGTTTCGCTCCTGCTCATTGTTATTCTGATATTGGAAGTCGGCGGTAAGTTTCTGCCCTTCCCGATTAAAATTGCGTGTGTAGTTTAGTGCATATTCCAGATTTTCATCTCCTTCCCCTTCATCGTCCCTCCGTACCGAAAGTGAATCCGTTTCAGATGGTTGAAAAAAGTCATTGTAAATGATCTCAGTATCATTACTCTCGTCGGAATAGCGATAAAGGAAGGAAAGGGTCAGCGTATTGAAATCATTGAGGTAAATGTCTGAACCAAAGCGGGTAGAATAACTCAGCCCTCCCCGATCATGCGTCCGGTTCCGCTCCGTGAATGACGGAGAGGTGGGGCCAGCATTGAAAAAGGTCTGCTCAGAAAATCCATTGCCATTGTATCGCCGATAGTTGGCGCCCACATTCGTGAAGAAGTTGATCCAGTCTTTTCTAAAGTTCAGATTGACAGATCCCCCGTGATTGTGGGGAATGCCTGTATTTACCTGAAAGCTCCCATTCAGGCCACCCTTCTGGTCCTTTTTCAAAATTATGTTGATGATTCCGGCAAGGCCTTCTGCATCGTATCGTGCCGATGGGTTGGTGATCACCTCCACACTCTCTACAAGGTTGCTGTTAAGCTGACGAAGGGCATCATTGCTGCTTAGTCCCACCAATCCTGAAGGTTTTCCATCTATGAGTATTCGCACATTTTCACTTCCTCGCAGGCTCACATTCCCTTCCACATCCACCTGCACAGACGGCAGGTTGTCCAAGATATCTGTTGCGCTACCCCCCAGGTTACTCAGGTCCTTCCCAATGTTGAATACTTTTTTATCCAGGGTCAGCTCCATCTGTGTGCGCTCTCCTTGTACCACTACTTCTTCCAGCAGCGTCTCATTTTCCTCGAACCTGACACGCCCGGCATCATATACCGGATTAGATCTTGATATCTCAATACCTGAAATGATCACATCACGAAACCCCATGAACTGCACTCGCAGATAATATGATCCTGGGGATGTCGGAATATTGAATACCCCCTCTACATCCGTTAGCCCACCGGTAGCCAGGGATGAGTCTGCCGCATTGAAAACACTAACCGTAGCAAACTCAACGGGGGCGCTGGTACTGGAATTGATCAGTTTCCCTTTGATGGCATAATCCGGCGCACCGGCAATCTTGGGTGCCTGACCAAAGGAGATCAATAAGGTGAATATTAAAAGTATGGTTAGTTGTCCTCTTCGCTTCATCATCCTAATAACAAAGCAACTCAATATATGTTCATACAGATATTCGGATTATTTGATCGGTGAAATGGGGAGATCAGTGGGTTCTGAATGGAAATGGAGCAGTAGTAGTTTTCACACTAGTAAGGAATTGACTTGGTGGCCTTACTGCGCAAGAGGAAGTTATAATAACAAAAGTAAAGAGAAAAAAAGCACCTACATAAAATAGGTGCTTTGGTGTGCACTCGGAAGGATTCGAACCCTCAACCCCCAGAGCCGAAATCTGGTATTCTATCCAGTTGAACTACGAGTGCATTTTTAATCCAAAAAACTGTTATCCAACAATCAAACTCGCTTGCTGAAACAACCCTCAACCCCCAGAGCCGAAATCTGGTATTCTATCCAGTTGAACTACGAGTGCAGATTTTGGGATCGCAAATATAGAGGGAACGTATTTAAAACGAAATCTTATCGACTGAAGTAAGGTTCATAGATTCTGCCTTTCCATTTTGTCCTATTCCCTCCAGTCGGTTCAAATCCATTTCTACCTCCAGCTTACTGTTATCAGATTTTACAAGGATCACCATGTAGGTGGCTATTCCCTTTTTCCTCTTCACACTCTCCTTGAAACTTATTCGCTTGATCTGACTTATAGGAATTTTACCCTCCTGTCCCCGATAGGAATAAGCAAGCATGTTTACTGAAGCAATGTCATCGGTTTGGTAAAATCGAACTTCCGTGAGTACTACCTCATCACCATTATTTTTTACCACCGTTACCGGAGCTTGAATAAATGAAAGCACAAGGATGGTTAGGAGTATTTTCATGGATTAGTACAATTTTAAATGCCTAAGTTACAATAAATATTGACCAGTTAAGCAATATGCATGCTATATTTATGCCAAAAAAGGAATGGAAGAAAAAGAGGCAAAATTCACCGAATGGATTGATTCATTAACCCTTGCAGATGCGTCTAACGTTATTTTGATGATCTCTTTCACCCTTGTGATTCTTTGGCTGGTCGTCAGAACATTCCGAAACAAGCCCTCAGCCTAAAGCTTAGCAGAGCAATTTTTACAATAAATGGCATCATCATCGTGCCCCTTTACGCCACAAGCGATACATACCCTTCCATCTGACTCCTCCATTTTCTTGTTCTTTTCTGCCTGAGCTATTTCGGAAGTGACAATGCCGGTAGGAACTGCGATAATCGCATAGCCCATAAGCATCAACAGGGATGCCACGGTCTGCCCCAAAACGGTCTGCGGAGCGATATCCCCGTACCCAACCGTAGTAACTGTCACAATGGCCCAATAAATACTCCTTGGAATACTGGTAAATCCTCCCCCCTCTCCCTCGATGAGGTACATGAGCGTGCCCATAATCATGACCAGCGTGGTGACCGCTCCCATAAATATCAGGATTTTGTGCCGGCTGGATCTTAACGCATCCGTGAGAACAGAAGCCTCGCGCAGATACCTTCCCAGCTTAAGTATGCGGAATACCCGCAAAAGCCGAATGGATCGTATAACTACTAGATAGCTGCCCCCAGCCACAAACAAAGTCATATAGGTGGGTATAAATGCCAGAAAATCAATGACACCTAAAAAGCTAAAGGCGTAATCTTTGGGGCGACTCACGATCATTAGGCGAAGGATGTATTCCACTGTAAATAAAATGGTGAAAGACCACTCCATCAAAAAGAGCACTGAAGCATACTCTTCCTTTATTTCCCTCACGCTTTCCAGCATCACCGCAAGTACACTCAGTACGATGGCCCACAGGAGCACTATATCAAAAAGTTTACCCGCCCGTGTATCCGTGCCGAAAACAATGACGAACAATTGCTCTCGGAGTTTAGGAAAGTATTTGGATTTGGGCTTTGGCATGGCTAAAAATACAAATGAAATAAAAAACCCCGCCAAATGGCGGGGTTTGAAAAATCAAAAATTATTCATTCTAGAAAGGAGCATTGATTGGCTCAAACTCCAATGGATTAACCTCAGGAATTGTTGCATTATAGGTATCATTCAGCACCATGATTATTTCATTCACCAACAGTGCATTTCCCCTGGGGTTTGGATGAACCCCATCTACCGACCAAACACTGTTATACAATTCCTCTTGCGACAAACTGAGTGGCACCAGGTTTATTCCCCCTGACTCAACACCCATATCACCATCTGCTGCAGCCTGAGCAGCAGCACTAAGTTGAAGTCCGGCCGCCTGAGCGGATATAAGGCCAAACATATCGGCAAATAGCGGGCCTACATCCACCAGGGTTACATTGGACCTTGCATCTGCTTCCGCCGCAATGGCCATATTGAAGCCGGCATACGCAGCAATCACATTGGACTGCTCATCCATTGTTAAAGTATATTGGTCTGGAAGCGGTATTCCCACACCTAAAGTGGTGGCAGAATTACCTTCAATTCTTTCAACGCCAAGAGAATCCAAAGCGGTTAGAGGAAACAAATCAGATGCACCTGTGGTAGGATCAACCTGGGCCTGCCTGATGCTGGCCAAACCAAATCCACTTAAATCAGTCAATGACTCATCTGTAATAACAGGTGAATTTGCGACATCCGCAGAGAAGGTTATCTTTCTAAAATCCGCCTCTGCCTGGGTAAAACCTGGTGCCACACCAACCAAAGCATCAAGTCCTGCATTATATGCACCATACCCAGAAACACTGTTAAGAAATGCCGCAGTGGCTGCATCAATAGAACCAGCCGGCAAGACATTGATCCCGCCGCTTAGTTCTGTTACAATTTGAAAATAAGGAATGATGGTAACCGGTGGGATATTGAGAATGACACCCTCGGTATTGCCAAACGCATCAAGCACAGCATCCAATGAAGCGGCAAAAGTTCCCTGATCGGTAATTGTTGCCGGATTAAAGGGGTCAAAAGTTTCTCCAAACGCACCTCCTGAAGCTGCATACCCTAGCACATCATTTGAGCCGATCCATAGCGTGAAAAAAGAAGGGCTTGCACTTGCTGCGTCTGCGATAACGGATGTGGTGCCACTGGTCTGAAAAGCTCCGAAAAATGGGTTCAGAGTACCATAACCAGCCGTAACAATATCTACCACCCTTGCACCCGGCACGCCGAAGTTATTGAGGCCTGCCCCTGTTACAGATGAGGTTGTAATAGCACTGGGTGCAGTAGGCACGATGGCATTGCCAATGCTGGCATCAGGATCGCCTGCAAGGGCAGCCAGTGCCTCTTCCAAATCGATAAACAACCTGCCGCTGGCAGGGCTGCCTCCACTGTTTCCATTGCCCGACACGATATCAGGATTTACAAAAGAACCTCCGCCCGCTAATGCAAACTGGCCTGCAAGAATGTTTGGAAAAGAGTTTGCTTGGCCATCAGGAAAAAGGGCATTGTCCGCAAACCCGGCGGTCAATGAGTTGCCTACTGCCACATAGTTGGAAAGGTCCAGATCACCACTCACTGGTGCAATCACCTCCACCTCGTTTGCATCGATCCAATCCTCAGTAAGATCATCTTCACTACTACAAGCAACTATGAATGCAGTGAGGAAAATAATGGATAGTTTATAATATATATTTTTCATTGTCTTCATGTTTAGAAGTTGCTTAGAATATTATCAAGATTCAACTGCACATAGTATAATGCCCCCATGCTTGGGTTGCCATGGGAGGTAGTGTACCGCTCATTCAGAATGTTGGAACCTCCCACTTTGATTCGGCCATTTATACTCGGCAGTCTGTAAGTAACTTGTGCATCCAGGGTGGCAAAGTCAGGTATGATACTTGATCCAATGGCTGATTGCCACAAGAATGCATCCTGCCATCTATAGGTCAAACCAAAGCCTATTCTCTCCGTAATTTTTCTATTTCCGAATGTGATATTATATCTCCACTCAGGGGTATTGAATGCCACATTGTATGTTCTTGCTGTAAGGTCGTCCAGATCTTCAAGTTTGTTGAAAGATGTATTTCCTCCCAGGTTAAAGCCATTGAGGAAAGTGTATTCTGCACTGAAACCAAAACCGTACGAGTTTATGTCCTCATCAATGTTGGTATTATATCCATAGCGCTGTAGGCTTATGCCTGGTGCACCACCGTCCACAATGGTTTGAAGCTGAGGATCATCGTGCTTGCTACCTGCTGATGATCTTGTGAAACCATCAGGCACAGCCTGGATATCCCCGGTTACAACGGCCTGAGTCACGTCAATTTCTGCCAAGAAATCTTGATACGTGCTATTATAATAGAATGCATCGATCAATAACCTGCCATCCATTAGGAGTCCTTTGTAGCCTATCTCCCAAGTATTTACTTTCTCTGTTTCATACTTCTTGTAAGCATCCGTAGCTACAACCAAATCATCAATATTTCCACTCTCTTGTGCGGCCATCACACTTTGTGTTGTATATACGGTGTTCCTATTGATATTGTAGTTTTCGGTCAAAATTTCATTTCGTCCAATCAACCTTCTCGTTACTACATCCAAATCAATGTATTGGTCTTGAGTGGTTGGAATTCTAAAACCTCTCTGGAATGATGCCCTAAAGTTTTGATCCGCCAAAAACTCCCATACTCCAGATACTCTGGGAGAGAATTGCCCATCAAAGTTTTCATTCTTATCGAACCTGACCGAACCCTGAAGTTTCACATTATCTATAACATTTTTGGACACCTGCACATACCCGCCAAATTCATTGAATGATACCTCGTCTCCATTTTCATCCAGAGTAAATAATGTTCCTTCAGAATTAAGTGCATATGTTCTAAAGTTGGCACCAACAACCACGTCAGCAAAATCAATTTCATTCTTAAAATTATAACTTCCCTCATAGTGCCATAGTGCGGATTTATCCAGGAATTTAGCACCACCATCTGCTATAGAGAGGTTTCTGAAAGCGTTAAGATCAGTCTGAAATGTTTCGGAATTCACGCCCGGCTGAGCGGCATCTGCAACTGCTCTTGCCGCCGCATGGAGGGCGGTGTAATTGTTGGATGCGAACTGTGTACCGTCAGGATTGCCGCCAGTCGTGTTGCCTCCTGTCAGGTAATCCGCATATGCCCCGAAGTATGCTGGTAGGTAGTTTTTCTGATTGATTAGGGATGCCACCGTATTGGCAGCATACGAATCACCGGAATTTTGCTCGGTGGTGTATCCTCTGATGAAGAAGTTGTCGCCTCTAAGTTCCAATTTTCCTGTCCAGATGTAGAAGTTGTCCAGAATAAACCGGTCATTGGCAGTGTATACGGTGCTTCCATGTCCCCAATTTACCTGGGCCAAGGCTTCCATCTTATCATTCAACCGATAGTGCAATGCACCTCCAAGTTTTAAACTTTCCGTGGTATTATCCACAAAATCAGCCTCCCGATATCCGGTCGGCGAAAAAGCACCATTTGCACCATTAGGGATCAAACTTCGAATGGCAGCAACATCGGTATTTCCACCGGCGATCGCCAGGTCTGCAATCGTTCCCACATCAATAGTGAAGTCCCCATAGGTGTTGATTCCGTCATACGTTCGATTGTTTTGCCTATTGCTGCCAAGATTTCCTTCTACTGTTGCCCCGCTTTGGTCTCTTTGGTCTACGCCAATGAAATCCTGAGCTCTTAGCCAAGAAGCATTGATCTTGAACGCCCATTTGTTGTCGATTGCTTTTGCATATCGCAATCCGATATCAGTATAAGGCGACATTTCATGATCCTCTTCATCTACATGAGTTACACCCACCTTTGAATAGAAGTCAAGTCCCTGATAATCGAATGGGCTTTTGCTTTTCATAAGCAAAATTCCCTGTATCGCATTAGGACCGTACAGTGCAGAAGCAGCTCCTGGGATCAATTCCACGCTTTCCAAATCCAGCTCGCTGATACCTACCACATTACCCACCGGGAAGTTTAGTCCTGGAGCCTGATTATCAATTCCATCTATCAACTGGACAAATCTGGTGTTTCCATTGGCCCCAAACCCACGGGCATTGACTGATTTGAATGTCAAACTTTGGCTACTGAAATCAACCCCGTTCAAATTTCTAATACTTGAGTAAAAATCAGGTGAGGGTGAGTTTTGGATATCAAGGATGTCCATCCGCTCAATGCTCACCGGTGATTTAAGTGTACTCTCCTCAACCCGGGATGCAGATACCACTACCTCCTGACCCAAAAGCGTAGACTCGGAGAGCTTCACATCTATCTGGGTAGTACTAGTAGAGACTTCCATACGCTGGGTTTCATACCCAACATATGAAATAACAAGGTTGAATGGGGGCTGAGATTGTACGGTTAGTGAAAATTTTCCATTAATATCGGTAATTGTACCAAGCACTGTACCCTCTACAAGAACGTTTACCCCAATTAAGGGCTCTCCATCATCGTCCGTGATGGTGCCACCTACTGTGGTTTGGGCAAATGCCACAACTGAGAGCCCAGTTAATGCCAGCCCAAAAATCATCTTTGTCAAATTCCTGATCATAAGGTTGATGTTTTTGTGATTAAAAGTTTTAGATAATACATAACACTTAATGCCTTTAAAAATTAGCTAAAAAAATAACTAAATGATAAAGGGCTCCTGCAAATATTTCAATGAAGATATATTATGCATGCATAATATTAATGATTTTTGGCAAATAAACCTGCTAAATGGGTCAATTAGCCTTCATTTTTCGGATGATTGGTAAATCTGAAATGGAGAATGAAAAAACCTAATCTATCACCCCCTACCCCCCTAAGGGGGAATCGCTAATTAGCTTCCTTGCTATTCGACATGTTTCAAAGGGTATGTAGAAGTAATAAAGAAGATGGATTTAAAATCCATCACGCTGAGTCTGTACCTACAGATTCACCCCTTTGTCCTCCTCAAGGTGGAATCATTATTACCCTTCATTTTTCACATGCTCCACCAGTCTGTCGCAAAGGGCTGAAATCTCCTTGTTCATGTATTCATCTCCGGTGGCATTGAGTACGCTTTGCGCAAGGCCACCAAGGCAATCGATGTAGAAATGCTTCATCTCGTCCATGGGCATATCCTTAGACCAAAGGTCGATACGCATGGTGTTTTTGTTTTCATGATCCCAAAGTGAGAGGCTGATGGATTTGGTCTCCGAGAGGCCGGACTGTTCCTTTTCGTCGGCATCCCACATGATTTTCTCGGGGATATTTTCTTTGTCTAATTCTACTACGAATTTGATTTCTGATTTTCTCATTTGGTTAAATAGTATATGTGTATTCAATTTTTGAAGCTGAGTGATCCTACTGCTACCGCCGGATCGCTCCAAAGGGGGTAAACGTTTTCATCTTGGAAGTGAATTTCTAAATGTTCTGAAACGAAGTGCTGATTGAGAATCAACGTCTGTGCTACATCCCAGCGTTTCGGCGAGGGTGTTTATGACTTCTGCCCTTGTTGGTGATCCGCTATGCACAGACAAAAAGGCCTGCTGTCCTTCCGGCTGCACAGTAAGCATGCGGTTGATGAAAAGGCCTCCTCCGGCGCATGACTGACCAGACCCGGTAAGTAAGGTCACACTATGATTGTCTGCTTCTATTTCGTTTGCCCGGCTGAAGGTGATAGGCGAACCCTGCGGGTCTAACACAGAAAGAATACTTTGCAAGGCTTCCTGATCATTACCACTGGTGATGGATTTTAGGTTGTTGACCCCAAACTCAAAAAACAGGCGCTCCAGGACGTGTGAGCTATCTACATGGGCTACCATATGTGCAATTAGCCCTGAAAATTGGTCTTCATTCTCAAGGAAGAAAAGAAGTGCAGAATTGATGTAGATATAACCTCCTGGAGTGACGAACGCACTTCGTTCCTCGCTATCCAATAGTGTGATTGACCATTGAAAATCTTCTGATTTTCGAAGTGATGTGGATGATGTGATTTCATTGAGTCGTGAATTGACGTAATCGTAAGCCAATGAATTACCCTCCTGGGGAATGATCGAATAGTTTTCGCTTGTGGCGATGAGTTCGGCTAGTTTTTCGCCAAGAAGGAGTTCTTCATCTTGCGTGAAATCAACAAGATCTTCGGTACGCTTGCATGACGCCAATGCCAGGCATGATAAAAGTCCGATGAAGAAAATTGACTTTACTAGTGAATTCATGACAGTATCTTTAATGCCTCCTCCTTGTCTTTAACAAGCTGGCCGCTCAGCTCACTTACATTTGCAAATTTCATTTCTTTTCGAAGGGATCGCACAAACTCAACGATGATTTCCGCTCCATAAATATCCGAATCAAAATTAAACAAGTGTGCCTCAATGGTTCGTTTGGTTCCATCCACGGTGGGTTTAAAACCAATATTCAGCATCCCATTGTACCATTCATCCTTCACCCTGGCTTTCACCGCATACGCGCCATCCGCCGGGAGCAGTTTGTAGGATTCAGGTATCTCAATGTTTGCGGTGGGGAAGCCAATAGTCCGGCCCTTCTTGTTGCCGTCAATGACTTTTCCGGTGATGCAATAGTTTCTCCCCAAAAGGGAGTTGGCCAGATGGATTTCACCACTTTCCAGGGTGCTTCTGATCTTAGTGGAGCTGATACCGATGTGGTCGATCTCCTGACGGGAGATTTCATTTACCTCAAACCCATACGTTTCCGCATGCTCATTCAGAAAGTCGATATTTCCTTCACGATTATTTCCAAAATGGTGATCATATCCAATGAAGAGTTGCTTTGTGCCTACCTTTTCCACCAGTATTTGGTGCACAAACTGATCGGCACTAAGATTGGAAAACTCAGGAGTAAAAGGGATCTTCAGGATATAATCCACTCCCAAATGAGACACCAACTTTACCTTCTCATCGAAAGTGGTCAGCAGTTTTAACTTTTCTGCATCTTTATTCAAGATAAAGCGAGGATGCGGCCAGAAAGTGATCAGCACACTTTTACCATCGTGCTTTTTCGCCTCAGCCACCAGACGCTTCAAAATGGCCTGATGTCCCACATGCACCCCATCGAATGTGCCGATAGTAACCACAGAAAAGTCGGGCTTCTCAAATGAATCGATATGGTCAATTACCTTCATTGTGCTGTCGGATAAATTCATCCAAATCTACTGCATCTGACAACTGATATTCTCCCACACTGGTTCGAACCAATTTTTTTAGATACCCCCCCACACCCAGCTCCTGACCAAAATCATGAGCCAGGCTCCTGATGTAAGTTCCTTTGGAGCACGCTACCTTAAATTTCACTTCGGGCAATTCATCTGCCTCAACTTCAAATTGATAAATAGTAACTGATCTGGGTTCCAGCTTGACTTCTTTATTCTTGCGTGCTTTTTTGTATGCTCGCTCTCCGTCTACTTTTACCGCAGAGTGTGCGGGAGGAACCTGCTGTATGGGCCCGCTCAATAATTCTTTCGCCCTACTGATATCCTCGGGAGTAACATGAGACCAGTCCACTTCGGAATCAAATTCAGTCTCCAAATCATAAGACGGAGTGGTCTTCCCTATTTCAATGATTCCTTCGTATGTTTTATCGAGTCCCTGGAGTTCATTCAGCTTTTTAGTGAACTTCCCGGTACCGATAATGAGCAATCCGGTGGCTAACGGGTCTAGCGTGCCTGCATGGCCAATTTTTTTTACTTTGAGGGTGTACCTCAATTTTTTTACCACATCGAAAGAGGTCCAGTCAACTGGCTTATTGATTAGTAGCAATCTTCCCTCCTCGTAAGTATTTTGCATGCTACGCTGCTATTATGGCGATTATTCCAACAATGAAACAGTAAATGGCAAAGTAGGTAAGCTTACCTTTCTTTACGATCGCAAGCATCCATTTGCAGGCAATAAATCCGAAAATGAAAGCGGCAGTAAATCCGATAATCAGGCTCCCTGCATTGATGCTATGTATGGCAGGATTCTCTGCATAATCCAGCAACTCAAGCAGACTTGCTCCAAGAATAGGAATCAAAACCATTAGGAAGGAAAAACGTGCTGCTTTTGATCGCTCTACTCCCAAAATGAGCGCAGTTGCAATGGTAGATCCTGATCGGGAAATACCCGGAAGCACTGCAAAGGCCTGAGCCAGTCCGATTACTAATGCACTGATAAAACCAACAGACTTATTTCCATCATTTTTAAAATGTGCGAATAGCAATAATCCACCTGTAATTAAAAGCATGGAGCCAACAAGCATTAAATTCCCCACAAACAACGCCTCAATCTGATCCTTGAAAAGGATAGCAACAAAAAATACAGGGATCATGGATACAATGATCTTTGCTGCAAACTGGGTAGATTCATTCCACTGAAACTTCAGGATGTCCTTCAGAATAGTGAGGATATCGGCTTTGAAAACTAAAATTGTGGCCAGTGCAGTTGCAAAATGAACCGTTACAGCAAATAGCAGGTTGTCAGAGCTTTGAGCATTGAGCAGCACAGATCCGATCTCCAAATGGCCACTGCTACTAACGGGTAGAAATTCTGTGAGTCCCTGAATAAGCCCTAAGATGAGCGCCTCTATCCAGCTCATTCAGTATCTGATTTCGACTTTGGCTTGTAAAATATAGCCACAAACTGGATGATGAAACCAAGCATAACTACGATTGGCCCAAGAGTCAATCCCAGGAATCCAAATCCGTACGGCTCAGTATCCAGGGTCATAATGATGAAGCCGAGGGCTAGCACAATCACTCCAGTGATCATGATCATATAGTTAGCTTTTACGAAAGCGAGTTTTCTTTTTTCTGACATCTTATTAATAAAGTTCGTCCAATGACATTTTCAAATATTTTCTGATCGCCCGTAAGGAGCTAAAGTATCCTACGATGACTCCCATAACCAGGATCAGGCTGAATAACACCAGGAATCCATTGAAATCCTGAAGTTCCTCCAAGCCATCAATGATACTGTTCATATACGAAGTGAAACCATAAATGATCCCGCAGGCCAAAATCCCGGCGAAAAGCCCATACATCATCGATCGGTAGAGGAATGGACGCTGAATGAATGCGCTAGTGGCTCCTACCAATTGCATACTTCGGATTAGAAATCTCTGGGAAAACAGGGCCAATTTGATGGTATTATTGATCAGGATGATTACTACGATCAGCGCAAAAAGTGCGATTCCTAAAAGTATGAATCCAATCTTGGTAAGATTCTGATTGATGCTCTCAATCAGGCTTTCTTCATACTCCACTTCGAATACTCCTCGAATTCCTTCTATTTCTGCCTTTATCTTATTCAGGCTATCCAGCGACTGATAGCTGCCTTTTACCTTCATGGCAAACAAATCCCTGAGTGGATTATCCCCAAGAAAATCCTTAAAGTCTTCACCTGTTGCCTCCACAAACTGCTGAGCTGCCTCCTCTTTGGTGATCAATGTAACCTGTGGTTGATCCTTCACCAGCACATATGGTTTGGAAGCTATCGCCGTTCCGATTTTTGTAATATCGGATTGGGAAATGTTTTTGTTCAAATAGACCTGAACTTCGATATTTTCCTGAATACGGGTGCCCAGACGGGAAGAATGTAGCAAAATCCATCCAAAAAGCCCTAAAACCAACAATGCCACTGTGATACTGAATACCACACTGGCAAAGGGATAGCTTCCAAGCTTGCGCTTTTTTCTGGTTTTCTTTTCTTCCATTGAGCCACGAATTTAGGCAAAATGGATATGCTTTGGAATTGAAAGCCGACTACTTATTTTCCCGAAGCAGATTGAGCTCTTCCACTACTTTGGAATCCCGCACGATTGGCAATTCAGTCAATCGGTCGGTAACACCCACTTTGTAGTAGCTACCAAGGTAGAATACATAGATTCGCCTTCCTGCGGCACTATTGATTTCAAGAATCTCGTATGGTGCTTTGTCAAAGTCACCCTTCAGAAACAGCTTTCCATCATAATATTTGTATCTAATAGTACTACTATTGCTATTTTCATGCGTTACGTCAACCGGGTCTTCATTTGCAATGGTAGCATCATCAGGCAGCTCATCCAGATCTGATGCGGCGAATTGCTTTTCTTCATCCACATTTTCTATGGTTGGTGCTTCAAAGGATGGCTTGAATGTTTCGTTCGGTTTGCTTTCTTCTTCCTCAGTAGTAATACTTTCGCTTGGTTGATCCTCTTTCTGAGGAGTCTCTTTTACTGCTTCGTTTCTTGAAACATCGTTCAACTCTTCAGGTGTTTCAAGTTCATTGGACTTGATTTCCTCGTCGACCTTACCAAGATCGAGAACGTATTCAGTGGATTGTGCGATAGGAGCATCAACGGGAATGGCTGTTTGCTCCTCACTGTTTTCAGGTTTATCAGCCATGAAATAAATCCCCGTACCCACCAATGAAGCCACGATTACACCGCCAAGTGATTTCACAAGGGTAGATTGCTGGGCAAATTCCATCCAGGTAGGGCCAACGTTGATGGCATCCAAACGGGATTTCAATTCCAGCTTACGGTGCTCTTTCAGGCCACTTACAATATCAGACTGAAAATCGCTTTCAGCTTTGAGGGAAGGATCTGACTCTAATTGCCTCTCAAAATCAGCAATTTCCTGGTCACTCATTCGGCCTGAATGGTATTTGTCTATTAGCTCTTGTTGCAGGTTTGTCATGTCTAATCAAAAAAGTCTTCGGTGGTGTATTTGCTCTTTATTAAACTATCCAGCTTCTTTTTACACTTATATTTCTTCGTTTTTGCTGTATCCGTGTTGGCGAAATTCATCTTCTCTGCTATCTCCGGCATTCCCAAACCATCAAAATAATAGTAGGTCAGTACCTTTTTGCACACATCGCCCAACTGATCAATACAGTCTAACACAATTTTGAGACGCTCTTTCGCATCGTGTGATTGGTACTCCTCACCATCCACCTCCTCTGAGCTCAAACGACTCTTTCTGTCAAGTTCCTTACGCCATTGATTGAGACAGATGCTGTACAGGTAGGTGCTAATCTTGGATGTCAAAATCAGCTTTCCACTTGCGGCTTTCTGCCAAAAAGCGAGTAAGGCTTCCTGATATACGTCTTTCGCCTCGTCCTCCGTCCCGTTATTGGATAGTACGATCTTGGTCATCATTCTGTAATATTTCTTATACAGATGATCAAGCATTCGTTCATCTCCGCGACTAATTCGCTCAAGAATCTCACTATCCTTCATACACCAAGCTAGTTTTAATACGATCTACGTCCATTTAGTAACCCCCCTCTGGTGAGTGGGGAGATTACAAAGCAAAGGTCGTCAAATCTTACGTTAATTCAATTACGCCCTCACTTACCACTCCAAATACACGATCTTCCTTTTGGGGACGAATTTTCTTTATCCCTGTGAACTGACCAAAGGCAGGCAAAATCCCGTGATCATCCTTAAAAGTGAAGCATGGAATGGTCATGCTTTGTCTTCCCCGGCCTTTCATTTGCACCCCCGGATGAATATGACCTGACAGGTTATAGTATCCTGAGTCTTCTTTGATATGGGTAAATGAAAATGGTGGAATATTCAATTGGATAACTACTTTCAACTCCTTTGGGTATTCTGAAATGATATCGTGATTGCCCTCTACCAAAGTGAATTTCACAAAATCATAAACTTCCATAAATCGAAGAAAATCCTGCCACTCATTGTTTTCAAAACTGTGAAAAAGGTCTCCTAACAGTATCACTTTGTGAGGTTTAAATCGCTGGATGAGTGATTCCAAAATCTGCAGGTCGGTTAGGTGGATATTTCTGGAGATGGGAACCCCATGCTTCCTGAAATGACCCGCTTTGCCCAGATGCAGGTCTGAGAGAATGAGTAGGTTTTTATCACTCCAATAAACCGCGCGCTCTGGAAGTAAAGTCAGCCGCTCCCCTTTTATTTCGATTTCCTGACTATTCACCTGAATGTGGCAGCCAGGTCTGAGTTCGGTAAAAGAAAAGCAGGTAGCCTCTTACTTTGAGTTTTCCTTCCTCATCAATCCAAAGTTTACAATCATAGATATTGCCATTTTCAGGATCCAAAATTTCACCTTTGTGATATTCTTGATCATTTTTATTGTATTTCATCTTTGTGATGATTTCCATGCCAATGACCTTTTGACCTTTGCGGTGATCTTCGCATTCCTCACAAACAGGATCAGGATCTTCTTCCGGCTCTCGAAATAGCTTGGTGATCTTTCCGAAGTAATCTCCGTTTCGTTCGTATATCTCGACAATGGATCTGGGCCTTCCTGATTCATCGTCGATTGTTTTCCATGATCCCACAATTGATTGACCAAATGAAAGAAAAGAGGCAGTAAGGGCAATGGCGAAACAATGTATTCTCATATCTCAAATTTAATTGTCACTCACTGATCGTTCCAACTGCATCTGCATTTTTAAAATTCGATCTGTGACGTCTTCCGAGCTTAGACGCTCCCTTCGGATCATATCCACCAAAATCGGGAAGGCAAAGGGTGTTGGCTTCTCTGTTTCTTTGAGGATGATCTTCTGTTTATTGATTCTTCGGATGGCCTCCATAAACCTGGATTGATCCAGCTGCAAGGTCATCACTTCATCCATGGATTGCTTCAGAAGCAAATTTCCTTCATCATATTCCCTAAAGGCTTTGAATAAAATGCCGGATGAAGCCTGAAGGTGCCTTGCTTTGATATTCTTACCCGGATACCCCTGAAAAATCAGTCCCGCAATGGTGGCGACATCCCTGAACTTTCGCTGAGCCATTTCAGTCATATTGATTGATTCATGAATGTCTTCGTAGATGTTTTTCTCAGAGAAAAGATCGAGTTCCAATGCTTCTTCGATAGCTATTTCCTGATCTGAGAGCAATTCAAATCCGTAATCATTCATGGAGATGGAAAACGTGATTTTTTGAAGTTTACTCATTCGATAAGCAATAAGTCCTGCAAGTACCTCATGCACAAACATCCCTTCGAAAGTGAAGAAAAACAGGTGATGACCATGCTCTGTTTCTACTTTCTCAATAAGCAAAGAATCTTTATCAGGAATCATGGACATCCTAGCCTGAACATCTAAAATTGGTTTGATCTTTTGAAGCTCAGGGTCTTCATAATTCCCACTTATTGCTTGTTGGAGTTTGCTTCTGATTTGATCTGAAAGCAAAGATGAAAGAGGCAATCTTCCCCCACCCCAGGAAGGAGTCAGACCACTTTTTCGTTTGGATTTCTTTACCAATACCGTCAATTCCTTAATCCTGACAAACTCAAGATTCTGTCCTGCAAACCAAAACCGATCTCCCGGATTTAGCTTCGAGACAAAGCTTTCCTCCACTGTCCCCAGGTGTCCTCCGGAAAGGAATTTCACACTCATGGCCGGATCTCCCACAATGGTGCCGATCGATAATTTATGTCGATGAGCGGCCCGGTTGTTGATGATTTTGTAGACGCCATCATCGTTGTAAACCCTGGAAAACTCATCGTATTCCCCCAATGTACTGCCCCCAGTTGTGATAAATTCCAACACCCAATTCCACTCCGAAGAGGTGAGCAATCGATACGAATAGGTCTGCTTGATTTCCTCCAGAATCTCCAACGGCCGGAATCCACCACTTACTGACAGTGTAACTAGATACTGAATCAAAACATCCAGACACTTCTCGAGTGGCTTTCGCTGTTCAAATTTTCCATTGGAGATGGCTGTCCGCAGAGCCGCACCTTCTATGAGCTCCAAAGAATGTGTAGGCACAAAGTAAATCCGGCTTGTCTCCCCAGGTCCATGCCCACTCCTGCCTGCGCGTTGCTGAAAACGTGAAACCCCTTTTGGGCCGCCAATTTGAATCACTGTATCCACCGGGCGAAAATCAACCCCAAGATCGAGGCTGGAAGTACAAACCACGAGCTTGAGCTTTCCTTCATGTAAAGCATCCTCCACCCAATTTCGAATCGCCTGATCCATCGAGCCATGATGCATGGCCATGACACCTGCTAGATTCGGTGCTTCCTTAAGGATCGCCTGATACCAGAGTTCTGTTTGTGAGCGGGTGTTTGTAAATAGAAGCGTTGTATTACTCTTCTTGATGATGGGCAGCACCTTATCAATCAGCTTTACACCCAGATAGCCTGACCAGGGAAATTTCTCCACCTCATCCGGCATCACAGAAGTCACCTCGATTTTCTTTTCAATATCCGATCGGATGGATACTGCTTTTTTGTAAAAATCCTCTCCGAGAAGTACTCGCTTAGCTTGTGGTAGATTTCCGATAGTAGCTGATATCCCCCAGATTTTCAGTTTCCCTTCCGAAAGCTTTTTCAGTCGAGAGATGGCTAACTCTGTGGCTACTCCACGTTTGGTTCCAATCAGTTCATGCCATTCATCTACTATGATGCTTTTGACATTTTTCAGGTAATTGGGGTAATCGCTCTGGCTGAGCAATACATGCAAACTCTCAGGGGTGATGACCATGGCTTGCGGGGCATTCTTTTTTTGATTTTGTCGTTCGGTAGTGGTGGTATCTCCTGTCCTCAATCCTATTTTCCATCTGACATCAATGTCTTCACAAAAGGTCTGCATGGCATTTTGGATGTCTTTGGCCAATGCTCTCAACGGAGTGATCCAAATCACCTGAAGTTCAGGTTTTACATCATAAGGTTCATGATACTTGAGAAACTCCAACACACAAGGAATCCAAAGTGCATAGGTTTTTCCTGATCCTGTAGGAGCATTGAGCAATCCACTTTTTCCGGCTAAATAGGCTTCCCAGGTCTTTCGTTGAAATTCGAAAGACTTCCAACCTTTCGATTGAAACCAGTCTTCTGCAATTTTGAAAAGCTCACCGTCGCTAAGCCTTGACATGCGGAAAATCGTATTGCTGTATTTTTTTGTCAGAAGTGATCAAAGGAATGCTTTCAATAATGGATTGAGCCATGATTAAACGATCAAATGGATCTCTATGAATAAGTGGCAAATCATGTGTGTACATGATATGATCTTTTTTTAGATCCAGCCATTCAAAAAAATCAAACTCTTCGAGATTATATTCAAATTCTAGTTTTCCAATCTTTTTCTTATGGAGAATTTCAAAAATCGATAAAGTACTTACAAATAGACTCTCAGCATTATCTATCAGATATCTATTTTTTGTTGAAATTTTGGATGGGCTGTAGAGAATCCAAATTAAAATTTGGGTATCAAGCAAGTATTTCATGATTCTAAATTTTTCTCTTCCCACTCCTTCCATATTCCCTTGTTTGTTTCTTCACTATCCCAATCATCTGCAACCTTCATTTTATCTTTAAGTAAACCCCAAGGAATTTTTTTCTTCTTTTTTTCATCAACTGGTTTAAGCTCCACTAATTTCTTACCGGCTTTCGCGATATATACCACCTCCCCCTCTTTCACTTCATTCAAGATCTTTGATAAGTTCGTTTTTGCCTCATGGATATTATATGTCTTCATTACGAAATCGTTTTTCAAATTAAAACGAAAAGATCACTGTTAAGTTAGCTAACTTAGTCCACTTCGTCAAACACACAAAAAAACCCTGACTTAGTCAAGCCAGGGTTTTGATATTTTGTTCGATGGGCTTATTTCTTCAACTCTTCGATCATCAGTTTTACATCGGTTTTAGAACCTGAAAGCGTATCAACAGTTGTCACCACTTCACCATTGATCGATTCAGTAACGGTTACAATTGCCTGAGTTTGTCCATCCTCCATGTCTTGCATGATCACCTGAAATTCACTAACAATCTTATCAACTGGCTCAATTTCTTCCACTACAATCACAGCAGCTTCCTCAGAAGTTCCGTGCCCACCCGTTCCATAAACCTCACCCAAAATCGGAGCAATTACCAACCCTACCAGGCAAGTCAATTTGATCAAGATATTCATTGAAGGGCCGGAAGTATCCTTGAATGGATCACCAACAGTATCTCCGGTTACTGCTGCTTTATGTGCCTCAGAACCTTTGTAAGTCATCTCACCATCAATCATCACCCCTGCTTCAAACGATTTTTTCGCGTTATCCCATGCACCACCAGCGTTGTTCTGGAAGATTGCCCAAAGCACTCCAGACACTGCCACACCAGCCATATAGCTACCTAGTGCCTCAGGGCCCATCAAGAATCCAATAAGGATTGGAGCAATGATGGTTATTGCGCCCGGAAGCATCATTTCTTTCAATGCTGCTTTTGTAGAAATATCCACACATTTACCGTATTCCGGCTTGCCAGTTCCTTCCATGATACCTGGAATTTCTTTGAACTGTCTTCTTACTTCTTTCACCATTTCCATGGCTGCTTTACCCACTGATCGCATCGCAAGTGCAGAGAATACCACAGGCACCATACCTCCTATGAACAGCGCAGCAAGTACGTCTGCTTTGAAGATGTTGATTCCGTCAATTCCTGTGAAGGTCACATACGCTGCGAAAAGTGCAAGTGCCGTTAATGCTGCAGAAGCAATCGCAAATCCTTTTCCGATCGCAGCAGTGGTATTTCCTACTGAATCAAGGATATCTGTTTTTTCTCGTACATCATCAGGTAGCTCACTCATCTCAGCAATACCACCCGCATTATCAGCGATTGGGCCAAATGCATCAATTGCCAACTGCATGGCTGTAGTTGCCATCATGGCAGATGCAGCGATACCTACACCGTAGAATCCAGCCAGCTCATATGCTCCCCAAATTGCACCAGCAAAAAGAAGGATTGGAGCGAATGTCGAGATCATTCCGGTAGATAAACCAGCGATGATGTTGGTTGCAGCTCCGGTTGCTGAGTTTTGAACAATATCTAAAACTGGCTTTTTGCCAAGACCTGTGTAGTACTCAGTGAAGTAAGAGATCAAACCTCCTACAGCAAGTCCAACCAAAACAGCGTAGAATACGCTCATGGAAGTAACCGTCAGGTTTCCTTCTCCAAAGAAGGCCATGGTCATTTCAGCAGGTAATAAAAGATCAATTACGAAGTAACATGCAATAGCAGTAAGGAAGATAGATCCCCAGTTTCCTTTATTCAAAGCTGCCTGAACTTGTGCCTCTTTTGCATCATTTCCTGATACTTTAATTAGCATGGTTCCAAGAATAGAGAAGACGATCCCCAGACCTGCGATCACCAAAGGGAGAAGGATCGGTCCGATACCATTGAAGGCATCATCAATAGAACCTCCCATATCACGGATTACATAATTTCCTAATACCATGGAGGCCAAAACTGTAGCTACATATGAGCCGAACAAATCCGCTCCCATACCTGCTACATCTCCAACGTTATCACCTACATTATCAGCAATAGTTGCCGGGTTTCTTGGATCGTCTTCAGGAATTCCTGCTTCCACTTTTCCAACCAAGTCAGCTCCTACGTCAGCAGCTTTGGTGTAAATACCACCCCCTACTCTTGCGAAAAGGGCGATAGATTCTGCACCCAGAGAAAAACCAGCAAGTGCCTCCAGCACTATAGTCATGTCATTATTATTGGTCCATGTACCTCCCATGAAGTATTGAAACAAAAAGATGAATACCATGCTCAATCCGAACACTGCCAATCCGGCAACACCTAGGCCCATTACTGTACCACCAGCAAAGGAAACTTTCAACGCCTGAGGAAGACTTGTTCTGGCTGCCTGGGTAGTTCTTACGTTTGCAGCAGTCGCTATTCTCATTCCTATATTTCCAGCCAATGCAGAGAAAAATGCACCTATAACAAATGCTATGATGATGAACCAGTGAGTTGTTTCAACGAGCGAGGAAATAACTCCTAGAAGAACACCTGCCAAAACAACGAAAATGGCCAGAATTCTATATTCGGCACTAAGAAATGCCAATGCCCCCTCACGTATGTGATTAGCCAAATCCTGCATCTTGGCATCCCCAGCATCTTGCTTGTTTACCCAGCGGGATTTAATAATCATCACTAAAAGCCCCAAAAGACCCAGGGCAGGCACTAAATAGATTAATTTATCCATGATTTTTTAAATGGTTTTCAAAAACAGTCGGCAAAGATAGGTTATCAGGCTTTTATAGAAAACCCTATCAAATTGAAAGAATCGAAGAATTTCTGGACTACTCTTTGGTTTCGGTATTGATGTAGTTGAGGAATTCATTTTTAACCTCCTGGTTTCTGAATTTTCCATCAAAAAAAGCCGTGCCTGTTCTACTGTTGGTATCGTTCACTCCCCTGGACGAGACACACATGTGTGAGGCATCCATCACCACCGCTACATCATCGGTCTGAAGTATGGATTTAAGTTCGTTTCCTATCTGTACCGTCAGCCGCTCCTGCACTTGCGGACGTTTTGCGAAATACTGAACGATACGATTGATCTTCGAAAGTCCGATCACCTTTCCACTGGAAAAATAGGCCACATGTGCCTTGCCATAGATCGGCACAAAGTGATGCTCACAGTGAGAATAAAACGTGATGTCCTTCTCCACCAGCATCTGATCATAATTATACTTATTATCAAAAAGGCGAATCTTTGGTTTGTTGGCCGGGTTCAGTCCAGAGAATACTTCCTGTACATACATTTTAGCCACACGTTTTGGTGTACCTGCCAGGCTATCATCCTCAAGATCCAGTCCTAATATCTGCATGATTTCCCTAAAATGCTTAGAGATCAATTCGATCTTTAGCTCATCATCCTGCTCGAAAGCATCCGGACGCAAAGGGGTCTCGTAGGAAGTACCTACATGATCATCTCCAAACTCATCCAACTCAGGCTGGGTATTCAACGAAGTTTCTTTCTGTTTCATAAAGTGTAATTTTCATCTCGTACTTCTCATCGATTTTATCCCTCAAGAGATCATAGATCACTTTCACAATATTCTCAGCCGTTGGATTGAGATGTTTGAATTCTTCCGTATCTAAATTTAAATTTTTGTGATCAAACCGCTCCACCACTTGCCCCTGGATCAGATCACTCAGTTTTTTCATGTCATACACATACCCGGTTTCAGGGTCTACCTCTCCGGTCAGTTTTACAATGACTTCATAATTGTGCCCATGCCCATTTGGATTATTGCATTTTCCAAATACCGCATCATTCTTCTCATCACTCCACTCCGGATTGTAAAGTCTGTGTGCTGCATTGAAATGCTCTTTTCTATAAACTGAAACCTTGGACATATCGCAAAATTACGAGAACTGATAACAACACCTTTTGTAAAGATGTTTCGAAAGACTATGAATTTATTTTTGTCTGGGTTTGTTTTGCCTCCATCATCGACTGAAAAAATCAGTCAGCATGATCAATCACACCTATGGAGATTCACGAAATCAGCAAGAAAATAGCGGAATACAAAGCAGAGGGAAAGAAGTTGTTTACGACCTCTTCTTTTCAGACACACAGCATTCCTATCCTTCATATCCTGAGTGAAATAGATCATTCCATTCCTGTTTATTTCATCAACACCGGATATCTATTCCCCGAAACTGTTTCCTTTCGCGACGAAGTGGCTGCCAAACTTGGCCTCACCATTGTTGACCTAAAGCCCAATACCCCCAAATATTTGCAGCGCGAGCCCAACGGTAAATTGATGTTTACCACCGATCCGGATCACTGCTGCTATATCAACAAAACCCAGCCGATGGAATCCGTACTTGCCAGTTACGATGTTTGGATCAATGGCGTGAGAGGAGATCAAAGTGCGGTGAGAAAAGCGATGAAAGTAGAACAGCCTGCCCCTTTTGACAGTATCCGTTTTCATCCAATGCTTGACTGGGACAATCGAAAAATCTTCGCCTACATCAAAGAGCATAACTTACCCAGACATCCTTTGGACGCTAAAGGATATATCAGCATTGGCTGTGAGCCATGCACCCGAAAAATGGACCCGGATATGCAGGAGCGAGAGGCCAGATGGTTTGGTTTGAATAAAGTAGAGTGCGGCTTGCACACGGATTTAGTTAAGTAATCACAAAATGAAAGTACTCATCACCGGTGGAACCGGATACGTTGGCACGAAGCTGGTAAAACATTTGGTTAGCCATCCTGAAGTCGAGAAGATCATCGTGTATGATAATCTGAGCAAGTCACACTATAATTTCTTCCTTGGGCGGGAATATGATCACAAAGAAAAAATCCAGTCAGTTCGGGGAGATATTCTGGACACCCGTCAGCTCAAAAAGCTCATGAAGGATTGTGATGTGGTGGTGCACCTGGCTGCCATTGTAACCACACCTTTTGCCAACACAGATCCGCACTTCTACGAGCAGGTCAATCACTGGGGAACCGCCGAGGTAGTTTATAGTGCTGAAGAATCTGATATCTCCAAGTTTGTT
The DNA here is from genome assembly GCF_040223195.1 of Ekhidna sp. Taxonomy (GTDB): domain Bacteria; phylum Bacteroidota; class Bacteroidia; order Cytophagales; family Cyclobacteriaceae; genus Ekhidna. The sequence continues at coordinate 38,436 of NZ_JAVKDX010000007.1, forward strand.
TACCTGAGCAGTACATCGGTCTATGGTGCCAGTGACCAGACTGCCAATGAAAATACCACGCCTGCGCCATCCACCTTTTATGGGATATCGAAACTTCGGGGAGAAGAGCATGTCAACCGATTGGCAGAAAAGATCAATGCCATTGTGGTGCGGGGTGGAAACGTGTATGGCTACAGTAAATCCATGCGCTTTGATGCAGTGATCAATCGCTTCATGTTTGATGCCAACTTTTCAAATCGCATCCAGATCAATGGAAACGGTAAGCAGTCTCGTGCATTTATCCATGTGGATTACTTATGCAATTCCCTGGCTCAAATTATTACCAAAGAGGTAAGTAGCGGCACCTACAACCTGGTGGACAAAAATCTTCAGATTCTGGATATTGTGGATGTGCTAAAGGAAATCTATCCTACTCTCGAATTCCTATTTACCAATCAGCACATGAACCTCAGAGAGCTTAAGATAAGCCCGGAAAGCAAACTGTTTGATCAGATTGACCGCTTTGAATCCAAGGACTTGAAAGAAGAGCTGGAAGAGTTTAAAAGCCGGTTTGCATTTTAAAACTAAAATGGTAAATTTACGTATATTTAGGTGTAAATTTACCTGATGCCAGAGCCATATAAAATCGAATCCACCAGCCCTGAAACTGTAAATGAAGCAGCAATAGCTTACGGGATGACCAAAGACGATATGGCTGGAATAATGGGTGTATCGGAGAAAACATACTACAACATGATGCAAAAACCTACATTGGACAGGGAGCGCTCAGATCGGTTTCAATTTATCCGGCAGATCCTCGAATCAGGTGAAGAGGCATTGGGTTCTAAGAGCAATTTTTCTGCCTGGCTCAAAACCCCACAGCCCATGCTTGATGGGTACATCCCTTTGGATATGATGTCTACCATCACTGGTGCCAATCGTGTACTCCAAATTCTAGGCAGAATCAAACATGGAATCACCGCTTGATCGTTTATCGACTCACACTTGCCAAATACGCAAATGACCTGAGCGGCATGGGAGCTGCCATGTATGGTGGCAGATGGAATTCGATCGGGAATTTCATGCTTTACACCGCTCAAACAAGCTCACTGAGCATTCTTGAACATCTGGTACATATTATGGGAGCAACCACATCTGATTATATTCTTTCTCAAATCGAGCTAAAAGACAATTTGATTGAAGAGCTGAACGCTCCGCTACCGAACAACTGGAAGCAGGAAAAAATCACAAGTGAAATCGGGGATCAATGGATAAAAAGTAAAACCTCCCCTATACTCAAAGTACAGTCTGTTATCAATCCGCTAGAAAGTAATTTTCTAATCAATCCCAACCACCCGAACCTGAACATCGAAATTGTAAATCAGGATTGGTACGTATATGATCATCGGTTGGTACGATCGGGATCCTAATCAGGCAGGCATCCTCCCTATCTTTGTGAAAATCGGGAATACAACCTCAAGCATGCCGCTATGCCAAACTTTCGATAGATCCTCATTGAGCTTTTCGATCGGTGAGTGTCCGTTTTTCCTGATGTAATGCTGCACAGCAGACCAGGTGCTGATGTATCCGGTGAGTTGATCCAGCGTCATTTGATTGCGGATGGCAAACGATGGCACGTTCTTCACCTGCTCAAATGGAAATGGAATGGTGCGATATTCTTCCTCGATGTGATCCCGTTCTGGGTCCCAGTAGGGATTGGTCACTTCCCAGTAAAACCGGGTGATGATCTCCCCTACCTCCCCTTCGATCTTCACCAGCCCGTATCCAAACAAGGCAATCACGCCATCTGGTTTGAGTGTTCGCTTCACTTCCCGGTTGAACCGGGAATGATCAAACCAGTGAGCCGCCTGCGCCACCGTGATCAGGTCGAAATGCTGATCTGGAAAATTTGTTTCCTCAGCTGGTTGAAGAGAGTATGCAATATTGCCTCGCTGAGTAGCATTGCTTAGCTGCTTCTCACTTATATCCGTAGCATAAACCTGCTGAAAGGTCTCCGCCAGCTGCACCGCCAGCTGGCCATTGCCCGTACCACAATCCCAGCAGATTTCATGTGCTTCGGTTAAAGAAAGCAGGTAATCAATCAACTCTTGTGGATAGACCGGGCGGAATTTCGCATAGTCGGCAGATTGGGTAGAGAAATTATCTTTCATATAAGCTGCAAGTTCCTAGTTACAAGCCATGAGTTACTTACTACTTACAGCTTGAAACTTGCTACTAGGTTAGCCCATCATTAGCACTTTCCAGGCCGTATCCACCTCACCCTCATTCAGGAGGTCAGCCGCTAGCTTGTGAAGCTCTAGCTGGATGTTTTCATCATCATCGAAGGAATCCAGAATCGCGCGAACTTCAGGTTCAGAGGAAAAATCTTTGACTTCTTTTTTATCAGGAAGCGCTTCCACATTGCCGAGCATCCCCAGATGGTTGCCAGTCAGGACAGTGCTTGTTCGAATATGATCCGGTATTTGGTCTAAGCCTATTCCCATGGTAGTCAGAGGTTTGGTTACTTCAAATATAGCATCTCCGCTCGCTCTGGCGTACCAATTGCCCCCCATTCTTGAAACCAAATCTATTTTATTGGGGTCAATCTTCCCATCAGCTCCCAACACACGATCTGCAATGTGCATCAGCACCACCTCACAAATCACCAGCTGACCGGCTCCTCCCTGGTCGCCCAGCGACTTCACCTCGATCACCTTGCACTCAAAAGAAACGGGTGCCTCCTTCACCCGCGGCGGCTTCACCCGCTCTGATTTCTCTTCCGTAAATCCAGCCTTCACAAACTCATTTACCCCCTTTGCATACTCCGTGCTACTTAGTGACATCTGATGCACCATGTCGTACGACACGATGTTGATCGTGCACTCTGGGAATTCGAGCACGTTTTCCAACGTGTGCTTAGTGGTGTTGTCTCTCCCTCTCCGTGCCGGAGAAAAGATCATGATCGGAGGGTTGGCGCTGAAGACATTGAAGAAGCTGAATGGGCTCAGGTTTACATTCCCTTCCTTATCCATGGTGCTGGCAAAGGCGATGGGCCGTGGCGCCACCGCGCTGAGTAAGTGTCCGTGTAGTTCGGGTACAGGTATTTTTTTTGGGTCGATTGTCATGTTAAATATTAATCTTAGAAAGTCACCCTGAACTTGTTTCAGGGTCTATACAAAACTAGATGCTGAAACAAGTTCAGCATGACTAATTAAAAAAAATCTGTACTACTTCGCCGACAACACCTTCGTACTCACCTCACCAAAACCCACACGTACGCCATCTCGTTCTGCATGGCCTCTTATGATCACTGTATCTCCATCCTGAATAAACTTGCGTTCGCTTCCATCAGGCATTTTCACCGGTTTGGTTCCCTTCCAGGAGATTTCCAGCATTGAGCCAAACTGACTTGGTTCAGGTCCTGAGATGGTTCCACTACCGTACATATCTCCGGTTTTAATGTTACATCCATTCACTGTCTGGTGTGCTAGCTGCTGCGCCATGTTCCAGTACATGTATTTGAAGTTGGACCGGCCCACCACTTTCTCCTCACTCCCCTCAGGCTCAATCGCTACCTCAAGGGAAATATCAAAGTGCTTGTTTCCTTCATACTCCAGATACTGTAATACTTTCGGTTCCTGTTTTGGTCCGGGAATTCGGAAAGGCTCCAACGCATCCAATGTTACAATCCATGGAGAGATGGATGAGGCAAAGTTCTTTGCCAGGAATGGACCTAGCGGCACATATTCCCACTTCTGGATATCTCTTGCTGACCAGTCGTTGAACAGCACCATTCCAAAAATGTGATCTTCTGCTTCTGCTGTGCTGATTGAATCTCCCAACTGGTTTTCGCCACAGGTGATAAATGCCATCTCCAGCTCAAAGTCGAGCAGCTTACACGGACCAAACACCGGCGGCTCATCGTCATTCGGTCGCTGCTGCCCTTTAGGTCTATGGATCGGAACACCTGACTCAATGATGGATGAAGCCCGACCGTGATAACCAACCGGGATGTATTTCCAATTTGGCATTAATGCATTGTCCGGATCGCGAAACATGCACCCCACATTGTAAGCATGCTGCTCACTGGAGTAGAAATCGGTATAGTCACCAATCTGTACCGGCATACACATCTTTACCTTATCCTGATCCAGCAGCAAAGATCCCAGCTCATAATGACTCATTAATTCCTCATTTCCTTCTTGCAGCAATTCCGAAATTCGATTCCGTACAATCCGGCCTGTGGCTTTGCCCAGCATCAGAAAGTCATTCAACACCTCCTTTTCGAAAATGCCTTGAGACAGGCTAAGTCCATCAAATAATCCATGCCGCTGTAACCCGGCCAGGTCCAGCACCTTGTCACCAATCGCTACGCCGGCACGTTTGAATCCGTCTTTCTTGAAGATGCCAAACGGCAGGTTTTGAATGGGGAAGTCAGAATTGGCGGGTACGTCGACCCATGATTTTAGTTTGGGATTATTTGCAGCTATTTCCATTTTTCAGATTTTGATTCATTTCTACAAATATGCATGGCATAATTCCCCTGACAAAGGGAAAAGAAGCTTCATAGCTACTAACTTTGCGGCTTCAAAAAATTTAACGACACTGTAAAGCGCCCATGAGCATTTCTGCACAATATGACCCTACGCAGGTAGAAGACAAATGGTACCAATATTGGTTGGATCGAAATTTCTTCCATGCCGCGCCTAAAACCGGCAAGGAAGCTTACACGCTCGTGATCCCTCCACCCAACGTCACAGGGGTCCTGCATATGGGTCACATGCTCAACAACACGATCCAGGATGTTTTGATTCGGAAAGCACGTATGGAAGGCAAGGAAGCCTGCTGGGTACCAGGGACAGACCATGCTTCCATCGCTACAGAAGCGAAGGTGGTGAAAATGCTACGCGAAAAAGGTATAAAGAAGTCCGATCTGTCACGTGAAGATTTCCTCAAACACGCCTACGAGTGGAAAGATAAATATGGCGGTATCATCCTTGAGCAGTTGAAAAAACTGGGGGCCTCATGTGATTGGGAACGCACGGCCTTTACTATGGATAAAGGCTACCACGATGCGGTGATCAGGCAGTTTGTAGACCTGTTTAACAAAGGCTACATCTACCGCGGCTTGCGTATGGTCAACTGGGACTGTGAGGCCATGACGACCATCTCAAACGAAGAGGTGATTTACAATGAAGATGGGGAAAAGGCGATACTATATCATGTAAAATATCAAATCAAAGACTCCAACGAGTTTGTGACAATTGCCACGCAGCGACCGGAGACCATCATGGGTGACACAGGTGTTGCGGTGAATCCAAACGATGATCGATTCAAGCACCTGATCGGCAAAAAGGCATTGGTTCCGTTCATCAACCGGGAGATCCCGATCATCGGGGACGATTACGTAGAGTTGGATTTTGGTACGGGATGCCTGAAGGTGACGCCTGCACACGATCCCAATGACTATGAGATTGGCCAACGCCATAACTTGGAGACAATTGACACCATCAACCTGGATGGTACGCTGAATGAGAAATGTGAGATTGACAAATATGTAGGTCAGGATCGCTTTAAGGTGAGAAAAATGATCGTGAAAGACCTGCAGGAAGCAGGCATCCTGGTAAAGGAGGAAGAATTTATTACGAAGATCGGTCGGTCTGAACGGACCAACTCTGTAGTGGAGCCTAAGCTTTCCCTGCAGTGGTTTATCAAGATGAAGGAAATCTCCAGACGTGCTCACAAGGTGGTGATGGATGACGAAATCCAATTGTTTCCCCCGAAGTTTAAGAACACCTATAACCACTGGATGGAGAATGTACGCGACTGGTGCATCTCCCGTCAGCTGTGGTGGGGTCAGCGTATCCCGGCATATTACTATGGTGAAGGTGAGAATGACTTTGTAGTAGCAGAAACCATCGATCAGGCGGTAGGGGAAGCACGAAAGACGACCGGAAACAATAGCCTGTCTGCTAATGACCTGAGACAGGACGAAGATGTACTGGATACCTGGGCATCATCCAACCTGTGGCCAATTGCAGTATTTGATGGCTTCAATGAAAATTGCTTTGACAAGGCGACCGGAAAGATCGATAAGAGCAAGAACGAAGAGCTGAACTTCTTCTACCCCACTAACACTCTGGTGACGGCTCCAGAGATTCTATTCTTCTGGGTGGCACGTATGGTGATTGCCGGGTACGAATACCTGGATGAGAAGCCGTTTGAAAATGTGTACCTGACCGGGATCGTTCGGGACAAGCAGCGAAGAAAAATGTCCAAGTCGCTGGGCAATTCGCCGGACCCGCTTGATCTGATCAAACAATACGGTGCAGACGGTGTGCGAACAGGGATGCTCTTCAGCTCCCCTGCAGGAAATGACTTGCTGTTTGATGAAAAACTAGTAGAGCAGGGACGAAACTTCTCCAACAAAATATGGAATGCTTTCCGACTGGTGAAAGGCTGGAAAACCACCGATATCGCACAGCCGGAGGTAAATGTACAGGCCATCGCTTGGTTTGAAAGCAAGCTCAATAAAGCCCTGACCGACCTGGAAGATCACTTCTCGAAGTTCCGAATGTCGGATGCACTGATGACTGCATACAAACTGGTGTGGAATGACTTCTGCAGCTGGTACCTGGAGTGGATCAAGCCGGAATATGGCCAGCCAATCGATGCGGCGACACAGGCAAAAACCATCGAGCTGTTTGAGAAAGTATTGAAGCTGTTGCATCCGTTCATGCCGTTTATCACTGAAGAGCTGTGGCACGAACTGAAAGACCGAAAGGATGGCGAGGCGATCATTGTGGCTGAGTGGCCAAAGGCAGCAAGCTACGATGATAAAATCCTGAAAGAAGCTGATCTGCTGTTTGAAATTACTTCCGGTATTCGAAACATCCGAAGCTCCAAGGGCATCTCTCCAAAGGAGGCCTTTGAGCTGACAACCAATGCGAAATCGGTTGGAGGCATTGCTGAATCACTCAAAAAACTGGCGAACCTATCTGAAATCCAGTCAGGAGACAAGCCTGCCAATGCGTTCAGCTTTGTGGTGGGATCGGATGAGTACTTTATCCCTGCTTCCGATAATGTGGACATGGAAGCAGAGAGACAGAAGATCGAGGAAGAGCTCAACTACACTCGTGGCTTCCTGAAGTCTGTGGAGAAAAAACTATCCAACGAGAAGTTCGTCAAAGGTGCACCTGCACAGGTGGTAGAGATGGAGCGCAAGAAGATGGCGGATGCTGAGGCGAAGATCAAGACGTTGGAGGAGAGTTTGGCTAGTTTATAATATGTCATCCTCGGCCTGCCTGCGGTAAGTAGGCCTGTAGAAGGATAGACATCCCCCTCCTCCCCGCAATTACCATCACACCCCTCTTCAAAGGGGGAATATCACTTGAACATTGTTTTTAGTGTCATTCCGAGGAACGAGGAATCTATCCTGTAGTCAAGTAGAGATTTCTCCAATCGTCGAAATGACAAAAGCAGCTAACATTATAACTCGCAAAGATTCTGTCAAAGACCACTGGTTTCTTGTCAAGAACCACTCAATGTATGACAATGCCTGCTGACTGTCTGTCAAAAAGCTCTGACTATCTGACAATTCTGGCTGATTGGTTGTCAAAGCATGCTATGTGTATGGCAAAGGTCTCTAACTGTCTGTCAAAGTCCCCTAGCTGTATGGCAAAAGGCATTGACTCATTGTCAAAGGATGTTGATTCAATGACAAAAGCGAGTCGGATACTAAATCCTAGCCGCCATAAACAAACTAATGTCCTTGAACGCCATGTTGAAACGCTTGGCGAGGTTAAGGTTGGTGAGTGTGCCTTTGTAGGAATAGACGCCTTTTTGCAGCCACTGATGAGTGTAGATCATCTCATCAAATCCACCACAGTCCCCGGCTTCCAGCAGTATCGGGGTGAAGATGTTGGAGATCGCTAATGAGGCAGTTCGTGCTACACGGGAGGCAATGTTTGGCACCCCGTAGTGGATCACATCGTGCTTCACAAACGTGGGTTTGTTGTGGTTAGTTAGTTCGGAAGTTTCGATGCATCCCCCTTGATCGATGGTCACATCAATGATCACTGAGCCAGGCTTCATGCTCATCACCATGTCTTCCGTCACTAATATCTTATGTTGTCCTTTTTCAAATCTCACCGCCCCGATCAGCACGTCTGCCTCCTGCACTTCCTTTGCCAGCAGTGCTTCATCGTAGGTAGAGGTGTAGATTTCCTGACCCAACACGTGCTTGAGTCGCCTCATTTTGTAAATCTGATTATCAAAGACCCTCACCTCCGAGCCATGACCCAGTGCTGCTCTGGCTGCAAATTCGGCTACAGTCCCTGCCCCAATGATCACCACGCGCGTCGGTGGCACGCCCGTGATTCCCCCTAGCGTAACGCCCTTTCCCCCATTTGTGCTGCTAAGGCACTCCGCCGCAATCACCATTACCGTGCTGCCGGCAATCTCACTCATGGCCCGTACCAGAGGAAGCCCTCCTACCTTGTCCTGGATGAATTCATAACCGATCGCAATGAGTTTTTTCTTATTGATGGCCTCCAGGTATTTCACATTTTGCTTGCCTGCCTGAAACGCCGAGATCAATGTGCTGCCCGGCTTCATCAGGTCGATCTCTTTGAGGGTAGGTGGCTCCACCTTCAGGATGGTGTTGCATTCAAACACTTCCTTGGCACTGTAGGCAATTTTAGCGCCCGCCTCACTATACTCCTGATCAGAAAAGTTGGCTGAAGTCCCCGCACCAGACTGGATCACCACCTCATGCCCATTGGCTACCAGCACGCCCACAGAAGAAGGTTTGATCGGCATCCGCTTTTCCTGATCGGCAATTTCCTGCGGCACCCCCACCTGGATTGACCGATGTTTTTTGGAAATCTTGGCAGGTGCTTCCTGTGGATATAAAGTCTGCTCTTTGGCCAGTGCAGCGAATCCGGATTTAGACGTTTCGTTCATTAGGTTGTGCCGTTAGTGATCGGGTGTTATCACCTACTAATTTAATGCTTATTTGCAGGTATTCATCAGGTAAAAGTGGCGCAATGATCTCCGGCCATTCCAGCAGGCACAGATTGCCAGAATACAGGTAATCTTCCACGCCGATATCCATCGCCTCCCCGATATCTTTCAACCGATAAAAATCAAAATGATAGATCTCCGCTCCCCTTCCAGACTCGTATTCATTCACAATGGAAAATGTAGGTGAGCCCATTTCATCTTCTACTCCAAGCTCTTTGCATATCTGCTTGATCAGTGTGGTTTTTCCAGCACCCATCTCCGCATCAAAGCACCACACCTTGATCTGACCAAAGTTGCTCAGGAGCTTTCTGGCCACTTCATGTAGCTCGTCTTCATTGTAGTTCGGTATGGTCATTTATTGGAGAGGGTGACAAACGGGATGATGATTTCTTCCATGGAGATGCCGCCATGCTGGAAGGTGTCCTTGTAGTGGCGAACGTAATGGTTGAAGTTGTTTGGGTAGGCGAAGAAATGATCGTCCATGGCAAAAACATACGTGGAGCTTACATGCGGTTTGGGCAAGCCAAAGTTCTCCGGCTCACGTGTGAAAAAAACTGACTTCTCATCAAAGGCGAGGTTGCGACCCACTTTGTACCGCAGGTTGGCATTGGTCTTTCGGTCCCCCACAATTTTCTGCGCTTTGTTTACCCGGATCGTGCCATGATCCGTAGTGATCATCACCTTCACCTTTTGATTCGCCAGTGCCTTCAGGGTATCATAGAGTGAGGAGTGTGTAAACCAGGATTTGGTCAATGACCGATAAGCCGATTCATCAGGTGCCAGTTCCCGGATCATCTGCATGTCTGTGCGTGCATGGGAGAGCATATCCACAAAGTTGAAAACGATGGCATTGAGTGCATTGCTCATCAGGTTGGAGATGCTTTCGCTCACGTGCTTGCCTTCCTCCGCCCGTAGTATTTTGTGGTAGCTGAAGCGCTCCTTCACCTGGTTGCGGGCCATGTTGGCTTCAAGCAGGTCTGATTCCATCAGGTTTTTTCCCTCATCATCTTCCTCATCCACCCACAGATCCGGATAGCGTTTTGAAATCTCTAGGGGCGTGAGTCCGGCGAAGAGTGCATTCCGGGCATAAGAAGTAGTTGTCGGGAGGATGGAAAAGTACAGTTCCTCCGAATCCACATTGAATAACTCTGCCACCTCCGGCTCAATAATCTTCCATTGATCGTATCGGAGGTTGTCAATAATTATCAGGAAGACGGGCTCTTCTCCCACCTCAGGAAAAACTTTGTGTTTTAGTAAATTATGAGAAAGCAAAGGACGGTCTATGTCTGGATCCGTGATCCAGTCCTGGTAGTTGGAAGTGACGAACGAAGAAAAATTTCCATCTGCCTCTACCTTTTGTGCATTGAGCACCTCCACCATGCTTCGGTCCTGGGTTTCGTCCAGCTCCAGCTCCCAGTACACCAATTTCTTATAGATGTCCATCCAGTCGTGATGATCCTGTGCATCCATCACATTCATGGCCAGCTGCTGAAATTCCTTTTGGTACCCCTGGTTGGTTTTTTCAGAGATAATCCGTTTGTTGTCCAATATCTTCTTGACAGACAGCAAAATCTGATTCGGATTTAGCGGCTTGATCAGGTAATCTGCAATCTTGGCGCCTATCGCCTCCTCCATGATCTCCTCTGCTTCGTTTTTGGTGATCATCACCACCGGCAGGTTAGGGTGAGTGGACTTGATGTAGTTGAGGGTTTCCAATCCACTCATTCCCGGCATATTTTCATCCAGAAACACAATATCAAAATAGTTATGGTCGATTTCCTCCAGCGCATCGGCCCCACTGTTTACAGGAGTAAGCTTATAGCCTTTTTGCTCCAGGAATAATATATGAGGCTTGAGTAACTCAATTTCATCGTCCGCCCATAAGATTTTAAATTGCTGCATTAATTCAGTTTTGGCATTCTTTTGCTAAGTAACCTGAGTTTGATGTAAGAATAAAAAGAAAACACCTTAATTCCCCTCCACGGAGGGGTGCGGGGTGGGTTTATTAAAAATGTTTTCTTTTATCAAATTTTATTCAAAAATGACGGATTTGAACTAACCCACCTCATCCTCCTCCCGAGAGGAGATAAATACGTGTCATTTTTGAACGAAATTTGGGGTTCTTTGTCAATTTTAAGTAAATCACAAACGCTGTTGAACAAAAAGAAAATTCTAAATGATCCGGTTTACGGATTCATCAATATACCGAACGATCTCATCTTCGACATCATTGAGCATCGTTATTTTCAGCGGCTGAGAAGAATAAAGCAACTCGGACTCACTGACCTGGTGTATCCGGGAGCCTTACATACGCGATTTCATCATGCCCTTGGTGCCATGGATCTAATGCGCAGGGCAATCAATGCGCTGCAGGATAAGGGCGTGGAGATTTCCGATAAGGAAAGACAAGCAAGCATGCTGGCGATTTTACTGCATGATGTCGGCCATGGCCCCTTTTCCCACACCCTGGAATTTTCCCTGTTTCAGGGCGTGCATCACGAGCAGGTAGGGCTATGGATGATGGACAGGCTCAATCAGGAATTTGATGGTGCGCTGGATCTGACCATTCAGATCTTTAAGGATAAGTACCACCGTCCCTTCTTTCATCAGCTGGTCTCCAGCCAGCTGGATATTGATCGGCTGGATTATCTCAAGCGGGATTCCTTTTTCACGGGCGTGTATGAGGGGGCGATCGGTTCGGAGCGAATTATCAAAATGCTGAATGTGGCCAGTGAGCATTTAGTGGTGGAAGAAAAGGGTATTTATAGCATTGAAAACTTCCTGAGTGCCCGACGACTCATGTACTGGCAGGTGTACCTTCATAAAACTGCCGTGAGTGCAGAGGTGATGCTCATTGAACTCATCAAACGGGCCAAGTCTTTGACCCAGGCAGGTGAAAAACTGATGGCTACTCCGGCCCTAAAAATATTTCTGGAACGAGATATTACTGACCAGGATTTTGAAGAGGATCCGGACATCCTGGAGATCTATGCCCTGCTGGACGATGCGGATATCTGGGGATCGATTAAGTTTTGGCAGGATCATGAGGATGTAGTGTTGCGAAAGCTGAGTAAGATGCTGCTGGAACGAAAACTCCTTGGAATTTCCTTTTCCAATGAGCCTACCGGGAGGATCGTGACGGATGATCTCGTTCACAAAGTGATGAAGCTGTATCAAATCGATGAGGAAGAGGCTGGATACTTCATCAAAACCGGATCGGTGAGCAACTCAGCTTACATTGCCTCTGGACAATCCATCAAAATTTTGCGCAAGCATGGAAATGTGGTAGATGTGGCAGATGCTTCTGACCTACCCAATATCAAGGCGATGAGTAAGATTGTAACCAAGCATTATCTGTGTGCTCCAAAAGAATTACTTACAAACTGAGATGAAGATTACGGGAAAGCATATAGGTAAGAAGTTTAGGAAAAATTGGATTTTCAGGGATCTGAATTTTGAATTCAGCTCAGGTGAAACAGTGGCTATTACCGGTAAGAATGGCGCAGGAAAATCAACGTTAATTCAGATCATTGCCGGATACCTCACTCCAAGTGAGGGGGAGATTTTGATAGATGGTAAACCGATTGATGATCCCAGCCCGCAGACTACATTCGTGGGGCCATATACGGAGATTATTGAGGAATTTACCTTGGGTGAGTTTTTGAAATTCCATAGCAAATTCAAAACTCCAGCATGCACCATTGAGGAAATGGCCCAATCTGCATCGCTCCCTTTGAATAAGGTCATTGGTGAGTTTTCCACAGGTATGAAACAGCGCGCAAGGCTGATCACCGCTTTCTTCTTTGAAAATGACCTGATCTTCCTGGACGAGCCTACCTCCAACCTGGATGCTGAAGGTTTTGACTGGTGGAAAAGTCAACTAGAGAGGTTTGATAAACGGCTTGTTTTCATCGCTTCCAATGATCCAGGTGAGATCAACGTCTGCTCAAAGCAGCTTAGTCTCTAAAAAAATAAGGGCCGGCGAATAATTTCATTCACTTTTTCCAGTTTTGTAGGTATAAATAATAAAAAGTTCTACTTTTGATAGAACCTTATATCTAATCAGACAATTATAGATTCGAATTATGAAAAGATTATCAAACTTACTTGCTGCCTTAGTTTTTGCTTCCTTAGTTATTTTTATGTCATGCGGTGGCAGTGGTGGTAGTGATGGGCCATCTGATCTGGAGATTGCTGTAGAGAACCTTACAGTATCCGGTGGGTTTTCCGGTCCTACATCTGTACAAACTGATAATGGTGATGCAGATGGTGAGTGGCAGGATTTTGGAATTACTTTTAAAGGCACTGTGGAAGGTGGCAACTACACTGTTAGTAATGTACCTGATGGATTTAGCGATGTTTGGGCCAATGGTACCTGGACAATCAATGATGCGGGTACAGTAATTACAAAAACACAAGGTGGAGTTGATACTGATATAGTTGCTACTATTGGAGAAGGGTCACTTACCTTGGAGTTTGATGTGGATGATCCAAGCGCACGTACCAGCGGTATTGCCGGTACATGGACATTCGTTTTCAACTAATCTTTAAAGATTTTAAAAATGAAAGGGTAACATGAAAGTGTTACCCTTTTTTTATGCCTGTGCTCTTCCATATTTGCAATCTGGAAGTCTTTGTTTAGCTGCTTATTACAGTTCCAAAGAATACTTTTCATTTATATGAAATTAGATTGATTTAGAACTAGCTTGGAAAGGGAAATGATAATAATGATCGAGTTACAAACTCTTTACCCATGACTTTCGGATTGCAAATCCGAAAGAGCGGAGAAAATATGATCTCTATCATCTGGATGTATCTGAGAATGATGTGAAGTAGCCGAAAGAAAAATCTAAATATCTTTGCGTGTGCTCATCGAAGAAAAATACTTCCCTCAGGACAAAAATTATCTGCTAAAGTCCGTGCAGGCGTTCTCTAAAGAAAGCCTCCTGAATGAGTGGCTCAAAGCAATACTCCGCGCATACAACCTTCAGCACAATCCCATGGGACTGGAAGATGATTTTATGATTGAGCTGAAGCAAAAGATAACTGCCGGTAAGGTGCTGCTTGAAGATAACTATGATATCCTGGCAGCTATCTACCGACACGATCATGCCGATAACCAGCTGGAGATCATGTGGGATGGCCGCACACACATGGAGGCCTATGATGCTGACTGGAAAGAAATGTACGCGAAGTGGACATTACAGCTTTCACTGAATAAGGATTTGCAGCGTCCAATCCTCAAATTTGTTGTTTCACCAGATGGAGTGAACCATACCTTCCTGAAGCAATCGATACGGAGGTCCATTCTTTCTCATTTTAATCTTCGAATGAGGTCTCAGACCCTTTATCGCGTCAGTGCTTGATTTTACAAATCTTACAGAACTTCTGTTTGCCTGCCGGGCGCTTTTTGGGAGGGCGCTTATGACCGTGAAACTTCTCCCCCTTCTTGGCTTCCTTCTTCTTTACCTTACGGGCTTTGTACTCTACCTTGGCATTTTCCCGGTAGGCTTCATTCACCCGTTTTCGGAAGGCAAATTTTTCCTCCTCAGCGGTCTTTAGCTCTGCTTTTTTCTCTTTCTTCAAAAAGCTAAAAAGGGATTTCTTTTCCTTCTTTGCTGCCTGATATTGCGGTTGTCGCGGCTTGGGAGTTTCTGCATTCCTGGTGTTCTGCGCAAGACCTGCACCTGAGACAAAAACCAATACTACCCACAAAAAAACTTTACTCATATCCTGTTTCTGCTTATACCTCCCAACGATAGCTCTTCAAATTATTGCCAAAACTGAGAAAAGATTCCATACAAACATAAAATTGGTTAATCTTTTGCTTTGGCTGACTGTCAGCAACTGAAACCATTATAATTTTCCGTTTGAAATGAAGGTGATGAAGAAACTGCTTTTTTCCCTACTATTCCTGTCTGTACTTTTCACAAACGCTCAAATTGTGCGTGAGTCGGTGCTGATCGGGAAAATGGAAAAGGGTGCCGAGCTGATGGCATTGGGTAAATACGACAGTGCGGAGGTACTCTTCCAGTTTGTGCTGCAAAACATGGAGAAGCTCCCTTCTGACATGGCCTATTTCTTTGGGCGAAATAGTTTCCACCTTGGTAAATACAAACAAAGCATCAACTGGCTAAACAAGTACATCCAACTGAAGGGAACAAAGGGGCTTTACTATGAACCAGCCATTCAGTACCTGCAATATGCGGAAGATGAATACCTAAGAATCCAACGCTCGCAATCGGAGCAATTTGCGAAGGATCTGCAAGCCGCTGAGTATGATTGTGGCGGCCTGGAAAAAATGCTTTGCCCGGTTTGTCATGGATCAGGCGTGGTAGTGCAGACGGGCCTATTTGATGAGGTTTATAAAACGTGCCCCTACTCGCTCGGCGAAGGATACTTATCTTGTGAAGAATACAATCTCTTTATGCGAGGGGATTTGGATCCGAAACTAAAGGATTAGCTTCACCAAGCCGATTGTGAAACCAACCTGTGCTATAAAGAAGAACAGCAACCTCCAGGTCAATGCTGAAATAACCTTTGATTCAATTCTTTCGGCTAAATCATCTTGTGTCATTGACTTAATTTCCTTCACCAATTCCTGAGAATCAGATTCATTGAACTTTGTTTTCAAAAGCTCATAAATTCTAATTTCTGTTGTTGTATTCATAAAATTTGAAATTACAAATTATACGAAAATAATTGAATTAAGATAACCTTTCCTTAAAATCCCTATACCCAAATTCCCTTATCAATTCGAACTGTCCACTCTCCCTCAGTATCCCGATTGATGGATGCTTCACCCCATTAAAGGTGCTAGTCTTCACCATGGTGTAATGGATCATGTCTTTGAAGATGATTGGATCGCCTATTTTCAACTCATGCTCAAACCAGTACTCGTCCAGAAAGTCCCCTGCAAGGCAGCTCACTCCACCCAGACGATAAGCATACCAGCCATCTATCTTACTCTCTGAGCCGGACTCCAGCTTCGGCCGATAAGGCATCTCCAGGCAGTCAGGCATGTGGCAGGTGAATGATCCATCAAAAATGGCTGTCCTTTTTCCTCCATTTTCAACTATATCTAAAACAGAGGTGTGTAAATCCCCGGTTTGCCAGGCAAAAGCACTTCCCGGCTCCAGGATCACATTTACATCGTGTTTTTTACGGAAATCAGAAAGCAATTTGATAAGATGATCGGTATCATATCCTTCCCTGGTCATCAAATGCCCACCCCCCATATTCACCCATTTGATCTGTGGTAAAAAGTGCCCGAATTTATCTTCAAAAGCAGTCAATACACTTTCCAGCGCATAAGAATTTGACTCGCACAATACGTGAAAGTGGAGTCCTTCTACTTGATCAGGTAGCTTTTCAAGATGCTCTGAAGTGACGCCCAGCCTGGAAACCGGACTGGAAGGATTATAGAGATCGGTCTCTACATCCGATTTTTCGGGGTTTACCCGCAAGCCAACACTCACTTCTTTCGGAACCTGATCAATAAAGCGATGGAGCTGTGAAAGTGAATTGAAGGTAATGTGTGAGGATTTGGATGCAATCTCATCGAACTCATCCGGTGCATAGGCGACACAATAGGTGTGCGACTTTACCCCCATTTCCTCATTGCAAAGCTTCACCTCATTGAGTGAGCTTGCCGTGGCACCACCGACAAACCTTTTTACCTGAGGGAATGCGCTCCACATAGAAAAGCCCTTAAAGGCAAGGATGATTTCTACACCCGCACTTTTCTGCACATGATCGACAAGTTTCAGGTTTCGGATGAGCTTCTTCTCATCCAGTACATAGCAAGGTGATGGAATTTTCACTTGGTGTATCGTTCATGTATAATGTTGAGGTGGTGCATCAAATGACCCGAAATGATGTATCCGAGTGTTTCCACACTCATCTCCACACCATTTGACACCCCCGTTCTTTTCCTTACTTTCTCACTGAATGAGGAAAACATATCGAGCGTAGCAGCTCTTACATTGGTAAACTCGGAGAGCAGGTTATGGATCGTCCTACTGTCAGCGTTTGCTTCCAACACATAATCGTTTTGTTCAAATCCCGAAATTTCCGTTTTATCGTTTCTGGCAAATCTCAGTGCACGATATGCGAATATTCGCTCTGCATCTGTGACATGCAGGATGATATCCTTGATGCTCCACTTGTCCTCTGCATACTTGTAATGTCCCTGCGGCTCAGTTAGTCTGCGACAAAAGGTGATAAATTCATCGCCCGTCTTTAGCAGAAGGGGCACCAATTCACCTTCTCCCAGAGCCCTTATGTAGCCTTGATAAAACTCCGGAACTTCCTTGATATCAACCATATCAATCCATCCCCAGGTCAATGCCATGCTTCTCGTGCCACGGCAATCCCGAATTTCCAAGTTTCTCTAAGAATGGATCAGAGTCAAACTCCTCTACATTGAATACTCCTGCCCCTGCCCATTTCCCGGTCAGGAACATGGCCGCTCCTACCATAGCAGGGACGCCTGTGGTGTAGGATACACCCTGAGCACCGGTTTCATCATATGCCGCCTTGTGGCTGCAATTGTTCCAGATATAGTAGGTAGTTTCCTTCCCATCCTTCAGCCCTTTGATCCGGCAGCCAATCGAGGTTTCCCCTTCGTAATTCTCTCCCAAATCCCCCGGATTAGGTAGTACAGCTTTCAAAAACTGAAGCGGCACAATTTGCTTTCCTTCATAATTGACCGGCTGGATGGATGCCATTCCAATGTTCTGAATTACCCGCAGGTGCGTTAGATACTCATCACCAAAAGTCATCCAAAAGCGGGCTCTTTTAATGGTGGGATAATTCTTTACCAATGATTCCAACTCCTCGTGATAAAGTAGGTAGGATGGTCGCTTACCAATATTTGGATAGTCTAAATCTTTTCTGAACTCGAAGGGGTTGGTTTCCACCCATTTGCCATTTTCCCAGTACTTTCCTTTTTGGGTGATCTCCCTGATGTTGATCTCCGGGTTGAAGTTGGTGGCAAAGGCTTTTCCGTGATCACCGGCATTGCAATCCACGATATCGAGGTAGTGAATCTCATCAAAAAAGTGTTTGGCTGCTCTGGACGTAAATACGCCAGTAACGCCCGGATCAAATCCACAGCCCAGGATTGCGGTTAGTCCGGCATTTTTGAACTTATCCTGATAGGCCCACTGCCATTTGTACTCAAATTTAGCCTCCTCCGGTGGTTCGTAGTTTGCGGTATCCAGGTAGTTGACACCAGCTTCCAGGCAGGCATCCATGATGGTAAGATCCTGGTAGGGCAAAGCCACATTGATGACCATTTTGGGATTATGTCGCTTGAACAGTGCCACCACCTGATCTACATGATCTGCATCCACCTGATCGGTTTTTACTTCAACTCCAAGCTGCTTTTTGATATCAGCGGCAATGTCATCGCATTTTGATTTGGTGCGTGAAGCCAAAACGATTTCTGAAAAAATATCCGGATTTTGGGCGCATTTGAAGGCTGTGACGCGACCGACTCCACCTGCACCTATGATTACAACTTTAGACATATTCAAAATTTGATTTTGCCCAAAGTTAGCAGGAAGATCGCTTATAAAATAAAGCGATAGGTGTATTTAATCAGAAAGGTATTGGTGCTTGAGAGATCGTTGAGTTCGTTTGACAAACTACGAAAGCTGCCTTCATTTTGATTGTTGTTATAAAAGCCATTATTGGCCCAAACCACAAACAATGTTGACCCGGGAATGTACTCCCACCTAAGTACCAGGTTAGATTTGTACTCTACGACATTGCTGTTTGGGTTTCCCAAAATGTACGGCTCATCTGAATTAAATCCTTCCAATGAATATTCATTTGAAGAATTATTGTAGGAGTACTCCAGGCTGGCAAAACGATTATTGAAGTTCTCAGAATTAGGCTGGACGGTTTTTTTGAAGTCATCATATTTGGCTGTAGCTACAAAGGGTTGACCCCAATATTCCAGCGTCAGGTTGGGAGTGATGTTGTAATTAGCCCGTATGGTAAGGCGGTAAATTTTCTGCTGAACCCGGCCCAGGAGATATTCATTGGATCCATCAAACTCCTCGCTCGTCACATACTGAAGATCATTTCTCCTCCATTGGATACTGGGAGAAAGGGAAATATTCAGTGCGTCGATCGGTCGGACTATCAGCCCCATGCTCACACCCGAACTTCGAGCATAGTCATTGTTCCCCCTAAAGAGCCACTGATTGAAGGAGACTCTTACTTTCTTTTGGGTGTTTGTGCCAATCCAATACCATATCTCATTTCCTCCGGGATAGATAATGGAAGGGCCTCCTCTGAGATCCGCATTGGAAACTTGTTCATCAGTCAGGAAAAAGCCGGTTTCAAATCGCCACAGGTTTTTAAACTCCAGAAATACATTTCCATTCATGGAAGATTCGAGAACCACGCCCCCAAAATCCAGATTCTGTTCAAAATACATGTTGTAGGATTGGTTCCTGAAAAGTTTTGTGACCTTATTGATCCGGTAATTGGTCCAGGCCCAGTTATTAATAATATCTGTTTGCCGCAAAAAGCCAATATCGTTCAATTCCAATTCGGGAGATTTATAATTTGAGCCCACCGTCCACCTCCATTCACCACTTCGTTTTCCGAATGAAAAGGACGAAAAAGTCCCTACTAGCTCTGTCCTGGTCGAATCTACGCTTTTGTATGTATTGTCTGTCCGTTGGAAGCTTCGCTGAAAGGCATTCTGCGTTCTATAGATGGATCCTCTACTACCAGTCACCCTACTGAAACCATACTTAAAATTCACACCGTACTTACGATCTTTGAAATTATGGTCAATATCGAATCCTCCGCTTTGGGCATTGTCATGCAAGAGTTCCATGCCATTTCCCTGGTTATCAAACCGATTGACATTTGTAACGATAGCTCCAAAGACTGTCTTGGCATTGTTTAAATCTTGTTGAAATCTGGCTGCAAAATAGTTGGTCATCGGTTCGATGGTCTCACTTCTAAAATTTCTCAAAGTATCCATAACCTCAGCATTTTCACTATTTGTGACAGATTCAAGCACGCCCCAGGAAAATCCTTTTGCGTTTTTTCCAGTGAGCTTTGCCGCCCCTATCAAGCGTGTCTGACGCGGTACATCTGCATACTCCACATCATCTGGCAGTTGGCCCTGGGGAGATCTACCTATCCTGCGGGAATAAAAAAGGTTATTGATTCCTCCGCTTGTTCCAAAATCCAAAATGTTGCTTCCTTCAAGGAAAAAGGGCCTCCGTTCCTGGAAAAAGATCTCAAATGCCGAAAGATTTACCTGGGAAGGGTCACCTTCCACCTGACCAAAATCAGGGTTGACCGTTAAATCGAGCGTAATGTCAGAGGTGATTCCAATTTTGGCATCCACTCCCACGTTGTTCTTAAATTCTTTGCCCGCATCCCTGAATGGATTTCCTTCCTCTTTCGGATATTTTTCCAAGGAGGAAAGTACATATGGCTGGATTTCGAGCTGCTTTTGTGGTTTTATTCCTTTGATTCCATTGAGCTCTCCAAAAAGGTGAACCCATCCCGGGGCATTGGGATCGACTGGCTGCCAGGTAGAGCGCTCTTCCTCCCTGAATATGCGGCGAGTGAATTGAATCCCCCAGGTGTGATTCTCTTTATTTGCAAAACGCAACTGCGAAAGGGGGATCTTGAATTCTGCTATCCATCCCTGATCATCCACACTGGTTCTCAGGTACCAGATAGGATCCCAGGTACTGTCCCAATTATCTCCATTGTTGGATACATATTCATCCCCTTTTACCCCAGATACAGATGCAGAGAATGAAAAAGCCGTTCGCTTATCCCCGTAGCTGTCAATGTTAATTTCTACAAAGTCCCCATCAAAACCATCCCTTCGGGACATTCTTTTTACGATCTTGTCCGGTTCCGTGTCGAATGCGCGCACCCCTACGTAGAGGAATTTTGCATCGTATAGAATTTTGAATTGGGTTTGCTGCTTTGGCTCGACATTATATGCAGGTCGGTGACCAATAAAATCTCCACCCCACTCTACCTGATCCCAGGCCTCCTCATCCAGCTTGCCGTCAATGGTGATTTCACTTTTTATCCAGTCAGTGGTGTAGGATTTCTTGGGGGGAAGTTCTTCCTGGCCAAGAATTTTTGTGCAAAGACATAACAGGGTTACAAACTGAGTGAGCAGTTTCAGGCGCATGAGTATAGTTAGTTGTAAGCGACACCAATCCAAACGAATGAATGGATGACAATGAATACTCCAATAATGATGAGTGGTTACATTTTTTATATAGAAAAAAGAAATCTGGGATGGAAGGTTACTTCATAGTATACCTCAAACCTGTTTGTATAGACAATCTGGAAGGATTGCTGGTAGAATTACTAATAGGAGTAATCGCGTGACGATAGTTTGGCTCAATGGTAAAGGCAAAGTTGCTTAATATGGAGTATCCCAGTTCCAATCCCCCTATTCCGTCAAAAGACCAATCATTATATAAGTTTAGGTTATCACTATCCAGAACTTGCCTGGATGGATCAGAAAGACTTCCATTTATCAAATAGTTTGCAGCAAGGCCTGCATTAAGTCTTAAACTAAATTTTCTGTCAAAGACGTAATATCCGGCCTTGAGTGGAATGGATGCTAACTGCACATTGTTGTTCAACTCAACCTCGTGATCATAGCTTTCTTCGACTTCAATTACCGTTTCTCTGGCTCCTGGAGGTGGTGAGACAGGATTTTTCTTAAAGGAGGATGGAACTTCGCCTCCAACCAGCTCTCTACTGTCTATGGTAAAAACGTCTAACACGTTTATGGATGCAGAGCCGCTGTTGTTCATCCGCGTATAAGCCAGACCACTTTCAAGGGTCCATTTCTTACCAAGCTGCACGCCAAAATCAACCCCAATGGAAGTAGCTAATCCTTCATTCATGCTTGAAGAAATACTGGTGGTAGGATTGATAAAACCCTCCGTACCAACTGCTGAAGCAATTCCTGCGGGGTTCAACGAACTTGCTAAAGCACTTGAGCCTGAAATATTGCTGCTAAAAGTGCCAGCTCCAGCCTCTACTCCTGCCCATACTTTCTTCTCTGCAGGCTCTCTCGATGATTTGCGAGAAGTGCCTGGTCCGGCGGCTCTGTACCAATAGATATCAGATGATACCGTGGCAAGCTCCAATCCGGGAGATTTCTTACTTATGATAAACTCTTCATAATCTGACTCTACAGTTTCGTCTTTTTCAAAATATGCGAGCATTTCATTACTACTACTATTTACTGAATTGCTGGAACCTGAGATTTTCTTAAAGGTCAAATCCCGGCTTTGGAAAGTTGAAAAATTATGATCAAAATAATTGTCTGTATTCCAGTCTTTAGAAAGCAAGGCATTATAACTCTGATAATCCTCTGGTGAGACATCACTGCCTGAAAACGGGAAATAGAGTATTCCCAAAAAGAAAACAATGACAAAAACAGCAGCTACAGCCATCCATTTGAAGAGCATGTGTTGCGCCTCATATCTGGAAACCAAATCTGCATTGAGTGCACTCTCTATATTGCTCCATGTGCCAGAGGGTGCCTTTACTGTTTGTCCTTCAAACTTATCCCGAATCCGATCTTCAAACCTCTCCCGATCCATATTTGACCTTATCTCTCTGAATTACCTTTTCTGCCAACAGTGATTTTGCCCTGGAATATTGAGACTTTGAGGTGCCTTCGCTAATCTGCAATTTTTCAGCTATCTCGTGATGTTTGTAGCCTTCGATCGCAAACAGGTTAAAAATGACCTGACACCCACTTGGAAGCTCCCGAATCATACTAAGAAGCTCCTCGTATCCCAGCTCTGAGATAGCTGATTCCTTTTCACTCCAATCATCCAAATCATTGACATCTACCATTGGGTAGAGATAGAGTTTGCTTCGTTGATGATTGAGTGCTGTATTCACAACTATCCGCTTTATCCAGTATGCCAATGACGAGTCCTTCCTGAAATTGTGGATATTCTTGAAGACCTTTATAAATGCCTCCTGAATAATATCCTCTGCCTCTTGTTGCATTTTGGAGTATCTCAGAGCCACCAGATACATACCATCGCAGTATTTATCGTATAGCGCTTGCTGATACTCCTTCTTGCCTTTCTGGCAGCCTTTAATCAATTTTTCTTCGCTGACCGACATTATGTTGGCACTTTAAAAGACCCAAAGCGGTGTATTATAGTTGTAATAACTAATTTGGATACTTAAATAACTCTAAAGTTATGAAGATCCCCCTGATAATAGCAATATCTGTTGTTTTAATTCAATGCGAGCCCATCGTACCGCAGCAGTCTCAGACCAACAAAAAGCTGATTTTTGATAATCATGAGTACGAGGATATCATCGGGTATGCTAAAGTGATACCTGTTGAAAACAGTCAAAGAAAAGAGCTTGAGAACCCGGTAATCAACCTGAATGAGCGTGACCAGTTAATAATGACCTTTGATTTGCTGACGGATCAATTTGAGAATCTGAGTGCCAAAATTTTTCACTGCAACAAAGACTGGGACAAGTCTGTGCTCAGGGATATGGAATTCCTATCACAGATCAACAATTATAGGATAACTGACTTCAACTATTCCAATAATACGGTGCAGCCGTATATCAATTACCAATTTCAGATTCCAAAACCGACGATATCAGGAAACTATGTAGTGGCGGTATTCCGAAGGGCCAATCCCGATGATGTATTACTGACCCGAAGGTTTATGGTGGTAAATCCTGTTGCCAGTATCGGACAGACCGTGCGGGTAAGTACTACGATCAACAAGCGAGACGAAAATCATCAAATCGAGTTTGATATCAGATATGGCAATTTGCTGGTCAACGCTCCAACGAAGGATATCAGCCCTGTGATCCTTCAAAATCATAATTGGTACACTGCTATCAAAGACATACCTCCTACGCTGGTTCGAGCCAATGATGGGTCGCTTGAATTTCGACATCTTGATCTTAAAACCAACTTTCCCGGATGGAATGAGTTCAGGTTTGCCGATCTGAGAACGCTGAATGTATCTGGGAGAAACGTGGCGAGAATTACCAATACCGGCCAGGAAATCATGGCCCCTCTGAAGCTGGATGGTACACGGGGACCCATCCCCTACACGCTAAACTTCCAGGATATCAATGGAAATTACCTCATCCAGAATGATGATCCAGGTGAGGGCATTCTGAATGCGGACTATGCCAACGTACAATTTTCTCTAAAGTCCGAGCCCATCAACGGGGACGTTTATGTGGTTGGTCAGTTTAACAACTGGCGACTAACCGATATCAACCGGATGAAATATACCACTCAAAATGGACTGGGGCGGTATGAAACCACCATCCCGCTGAAGCAAGGGTATTATGAATACCTGTACTATGTAGATAGCGATGAACTCCCTCCCTATCATTTTGAAGGGAGTCATTTTCAGGCCGAGGATGAATACGAGATACTGGTATACTACCGAAAACCTGGGAATGTCAATGATGAACTGATCGGGTACAAACGTTTCCGATCCATAGAAAGATAGTTACACATTGAAACGGAAGTGCATCACATCTCCGTCCTTCACTATGTATTCTTTTCCTTCTATCGCAAGCTTACCCGCTTCTCTGCACCCCGCTTCAGTCTTATATTGCTGATAATCAGGAATTTTAATCACCTCAGCTTTGATGAAGCCTTTTTCAAAGTCCGAGTGAATTACACCTGCGGCCTGTGGCGCTTTCCAGCCATTCTTTATTGTCCAGGCCCTCACTTCTGTTTCTCCGGCTGTGAAATATGTGATGAGATCAAGCAATGAATAAGAAGCTTTGATCAACCGATTCAAGCCTGACTCTTTTAAGCCGTATTCCTGTAGAAACATTTCCTTCTCTTCCGGATCTTCAAATTCTGCTATCTGAGCCTCCAATCCGGCAGATACCAGTATCAGCTGAGCAGCTTCGTTTTTGATGGTCTCCTCCAGCTTTTTGCTCCATTCATTCCCGGTGCTCAGCGAATCCTCATCCACGTTGGCCACATAGATGATGGGCTTATCCGTCAAAAGCTGAAGAGGCTTGATCCAGGCCCTGGATTCTTTGTCCATCTCCAATGACCGGGCATTCTGACCGCTTTCCAGATGGGTCTTAAATTTTAATAAAACCTCATGCTCCGCTTTCGCATCTTTATCACCGGATTTTGCAATCTTCTGTACCCGCTCAATTCTTTTATCAACCGACTCCAAATCTTTCAACTGAAGCTCTGTATCGATCACTTCTTTGTCCTCAATTGGATCGACCTTACCCGCCACGTGCACAATATTGTCGTTATCAAAACACCGCACCACATGGATAATGGCATCCACTTCCCGGATGTTTGCCAGAAATTGATTTCCAAGTCCTTCTCCCTTGCTCGCTCCTTTCACAAGCCCGGCAATGTCCACGAATTCTATCACAGTGGGTAGCACTTTTTTTGGATTTACCAGATCCGATAAGATCTGAAGTCTTTCATCCGGTACGGTGATCACTCCAACGTTTGGCTCAATCGTGCAAAAAGGAAAATTGGCCGCTTCCGCCTTAGCATTTGACAAAGCATTAAAAAGCGTGGACTTGCCCACATTTGGTAATCCTACGATACCGCACTGTAATCCCATAAGGTTAATTTTTAAAAGGGTTGCGAAAAATCGCTTTTTCG
This sequence comes from Ekhidna sp., assembly GCF_040223195.1. Lineage (GTDB taxonomy): Bacteria > Bacteroidota > Bacteroidia > Cytophagales > Cyclobacteriaceae > Ekhidna. Next base: position 64,114 of record NZ_JAVKDX010000007.1, read on the forward strand.
AGGCGCAAAACTAGCATAAAAAAAGCCTCCCAACATACGTCGGGAAGCCTCTCTCTTCATACTTACTAAAAAAGTTATCTTATCAATCCCACTTCAGTTCAGAATCGGATTCTGATACCTCAGCACCAGCAATTTCCTCATCTTCCTCATCTTCCCTATCGAACTGTGCAAAATCCACTTCAGGCATCAATTCGTCCTTTACGTGGTTTACCGTGGTATTCAGCGCGTTTACAAATTTGTTGAAATCTTCTTTATACAAGAAAATTTTATGTTTTTCATAGAAAAACCCATCGTCTTTCGGCTTCCTTTTACTCTCCGTAATCGTCAGGTAATAATCATTTGATCGTGTCGCTTTCACATCAAAAAAGTACGTACGCTTTCCCGCCTTTACTCTCTCAGAATAGATCTCGTCTCTTCCTTTTTCGTTATTATCTTCCACTTGATTAAAATTTGTGTTAGGTGTTAGTTTTTGCTAAAATCGGGCTAAATATAGTGCTTTATATTTTTTATCTGCAAAACAAAAGCCTTGAATAGCTGGTGAATATCTGAATATGACGACAAACATTTCCGAAATCAATCAATATGACAACCTGGGACTCATAGCAAAGCAGCTTGTAGACGGGTTTATCACCGGCCTGCATAAGTCTCCTTATCATGGCTTTTCGGTAGAGTTTGCAGAGCACAAGCTTTACAATTTTGGTGAGAGTACCCGGCATATTGACTGGAAGGTATTCTCCCGAACAGACAGGCTCTATACCAAGCAATATGAAGAGGAAACGAATCTTAGGTGCAGAATTCTAATAGATAATTCTGCGTCCATGCATTTCCCCCAACCGGGAAAGGACAAATTGAAGTTTTCAATTTTTGCAGCGTCAGCACTTTCATATTTACTCACCCGGCAAAGGGATGTAGTTGGGCTTTCCGTTTTTTCGGACAAGATTGAGCAGGAAACCGAACTGAGAAGTACCAAAGCTCACCTCAATACGATCCTGTCCAAGCTTTCTGAACTACAAAATGCAAAAACCCCCGATACCAAAACTAATATCAGCTCAGTGCTTCATGAGATTGCTGATAAGATCCACAAGCGATCGCTGGTGGTGATCTTCTCGGATATGTTTCAAAATTCGGATGAAGATCAGTTGCTGAGTGCTCTACAGCACCTAAAGCACAATAAGCATGAGATTATTTTATTTCATGTATCGGATTATTCCAGCGAGCTACATTTCGAATTTGAGGATCGGCCGTACAAGTTCATTGATATGGAAACCAATGAGTCCATCAAAGTGAATCCGCATGAAGTGAAAGACATGTACCGCAAGGAAATGGCCAATTTCTACCAAGATCTGAAGATCAAATGTGGAATGATGAAGATCGACTTTGTGCCAGTCAACATAAATGATTCCTTCGATAAAATTCTGGGAGCTTACCTGATCAAGCGAAAGAAGATGAGATGATTACAGGTGTAACCATTCTTTCTTTGCGGACAGTTCCTCTTCCGTCTCCACGTAATCAGGATCCGGCACACAGCAATCGACCGGGCAAACCGCAGCACACTGTGGCTCCTCGTGAAAACCTGTACACTCGGTACATTTTCCCGGGACGATGTAGTAAAATTCATCTGATACTGGCTCTTGCGCTTCTTTGGCATCTACCTTAGACCCATCCTCCATCTCAATGTCCTTCAGGTCTGTGCCATCGGCCCACTTCCATTCTACTCCACCCTCATAGATTGCTGTATTCGGACATTCGGGTTCGCATGCACCACAGTTGATACATTCGTCGGTAATCATTATCGCCATAGAAAAACGCTTTTTTGTCGTGTTCTAAATGAGGGAACAAAATTAATCGCAATAAGTTTGCAGCCCAATCGACTAAGTCGACTTATTTGACTTTTTTATGAATAAGAGCGAGAAAATCAAGGCATTTGCCGAGTTGGGTAAGAAGATCGCTAAACTTACCGACCAGGAAATAGAACATTTAGCCACCCAGGCCAGACAAAAAAACGGGTGGTTTTCACTAGAAAGCGTAAGAAATGCATTAGAAGGAATCAGTCATATGCTTGCAAGTGAAAAGCTCTCCAAGTGGACGGATGCCTATGATTTTGAGCAGGTCACGCCAAAAATAGTGGGTATCGTTATGGCAGGAAATATCCCATTAGTTGGATTTCATGATCTGCTTAGTGTATTGATATCCGGTCATTTTGCAGCAATAAAACCCAGTAGTAACGATTCGTTTCTTACTAAAACCATGGTCGACTGGATCATAGAAATAGAGCCAAGGTTCAAAAAAAACATTGAAATACGGGAGAGACTGACCAATATAGACGCAGTGATTGCGACAGGAAGTGACAATACAGCTCGATATTTTGAATACTATTTTAAGGACATTTCAAGTATAATCAGGAAAAATCGTACTTCGGTAGCTATTCTCAGCGGCATGGAAAGTCCCAAGGAATTGGAATTACTTGGTGAGGACATCTTTTCATATTTCGGGTTAGGATGTCGCAATGTTTCCAAGGTATTCACTCCAAAGGGTTATGATTTCCGGGATGCTTTCCCACACTTTGAAGGGTATAAAGAAGTAGGAAATCACCATAAGTACCGAAACAATTACGACTATTATAAGTCGATCTATCTGGTAAACAGAACCCCTCACCTTGACACAGGTTTTTTACTAATAAATACAACAGATGAGCTGGTCTCACCTATTGGTGTCCTTTTTCATCAGGAGTACGATTCATTGGAAAATCTTCATGCTGTGCTTGATTCCCAAAAGGAAAAAATCCAGTGCATCGTTGGGAAAGACTACATTCCTTTTGGAAAAGCTCAGCGACCAGAGCTTTGGGACTATGCCGATAATGTGGATACATTAAAGTTTCTGAGCAGCCTGAATTGAGCCATAAATCCAGTGCAAATAAATTATTTTTGTCCATCCTCAGCTGAGCATGAGGAAACTATTTTCCTACCAGTTTAATAATTGAAATAACTTCCATAATGAGCCTATACACCGATTATCTAAAAGAAATTGAAGAGCGAAAAGCTCAGGGACTTCATCCAAAACCGATTGATGATGGGGAATTACTGAGTGAGATCATCACACAGATCAAAGATGCTGGCAATGAACATCGAAAAGATTCCCTGCAGTTCTTCATTTACAACACCCTGCCAGGTACTACCCCTGCTGCCGGTGTGAAGGCAAGGTTCTTAAAGGAAATCATCCTTGGTGAATCAAAAGTAGAAGAAATCACACCTGAGTTTGCGTTCGAACTGCTCTCACACATGAAAGGTGGGCCTTCTATCAAGGTGCTGCTAGATCTGGCACTTGGCAGTAATGAAGCCATTGCACGAAGTGCTGCGAACGTGCTCAAGACGCAGGTATATCTTTATGATGCAGACTATAAGCGTTTGAAAGAAGCGTATACCAGTGGCAACCCCATCGCAAAAGAACTTTTGGAAAGCTATGCCAAAGCAGAGTTTTTCACGGAGCTTCCAGAGGTAGAAGAAGAAATCAACATTGTGACATTTATCGCCGGTACTGGGGACATTTCAACAGATCTGCTTTCCCCAGGCGCTGACGCACACTCCAGATCAGATCGCGAACTGCATGGACAGTGTATATTCGAGCACAACAAGGACATGCAAAAAGCGCTGACTGAACTCAAGGCTAAGCACCCTGATAAGCGAGTGATGCTGATCGCTGAAAAAGGCACCATGGGCGTAGGTTCCTCACGAATGTCAGGAGTAAACAACGTGGCGTTGTGGACCGGTATTCCGGGTAGCCCGTTTGTTCCGTTTGTGAATATTGCCCCGATTGTAGGTGGTACTAATGGTATTTCTCCAATCTTCCTTACTACCGTGGATGTGACCGGAGGTATTGGGGTGGACCTGAAAAACTGGGTGAAAAAGACGGATGCAGATGGCAACCCTGTGCGAGATGAAGCAGGCGAGATCGTACTTGAGGAAGCCTATTCGGTGGCTACCGGTACCGTACTGACCATCAATACGAAGAAAAAGAAACTGTACAAAGGTGACCAGGAACTGATTGATCTTTCCAAATCACTAACGCCTCAAAAGATGGAGTTCATCAAAGCCGGTGGATCGTATGCCATTGTGTTTGGAAAGAAACTTCAGACGTTTGCTGCCAAAACACTGGGTATCCAGGCGCCAGTAGTGTTTGCGCCATCGAAAGAAATTTCTCATGAAGGACAAGGACTGACAGCCGTTGAGAAAATATTCAACAAAAACGCAGTAGGAACATCTGGCAAAACCCTGCATGCGGGCTCTGATGTGCGCGTGGAAGTCAACATTGTGGGATCGCAGGACACGACCGGCTTGATGACCGCCCAGGAATTGGAAGCGATGGCTGCCACGGTGATCTCTCCAATTGTAGATGCTGGCTATCAGTCGGGCTGTCATACTGCCTCGGTGTGGGACAAGAAAGCGCAGGCCAACATTCCTAAGCTCATGAAATTCATGAACGACTTTGGGCTGATCACGGGACGTGATCCGAAGGGGGTGTACCCTGCCATGACCGACGTGATCCACAAAGTACTCAATGATATCACCGTAAACGACTGGGACATCACCATCGGTGGCGACTCCCACACGCGAATGTCTAAAGGGGTGGCGTTTGGTGCAGACTCAGGCACGGTTGCTTTGGCACTTGCCACCGGAGAAGCTTCCATGCCGATCCCTGAATCAGTAAAGGTGACGTTTAAGGGTGAGATGAAATCATACATGGACTTCCGCGATGTGGTACATGCGACACAGGCTCAGATGTTGAAACAATACAATGGGGAGAACGTCTTCCAGGGACGTGTGATCGAAGTACACATCGGTACGCTGACGGCTGACCAGGCCTTTACCTTCACAGACTGGACCGCCGAGATGAAGGCAAAAGCTTCCATCTGCATATCCGAAGACGAGACCTTGATTGAATCTTTAGAAATTGCGAAAGGCCGGATCCAGATCATGATCGAGAAGGGCATGGACAATGAAGCACAGGTACTTCAGGGATTGATCAATAAGGCAGACAAGCGTATCGCCGAGATCCGATCCGGAGAAAACCCTACACTAAAACCGGATGCCAACGCAAAATACTATGCCGAAGTAGTGGTTGACCTGAATGAGATTGCAGAGCCAATGATTGCTGACCCGGATGTAAATAATATTGACGTATCCAAGCGATACACCCACGATACAATCCGACCGCTTTCGTACTACGGTGGGGAGAAAAAAGTAGACCTTGGGTTTGTGGGCTCGTGCATGGTGCACAAGGGCGACATGAAGATCCTGGCACAGATGCTCAAAAACGTGGAAGAGCAGCAGGGTAAGGTGGAATTCAAAGCACCATTGGTGGTAGCCCCTCCTACCTACAACATCGTAGATGAGCTGAAAGCAGAAGGCGACTGGGAAGTGTTGGAGAAATACTCGGGGTTTGTGTTTGATGACAACAACCCTAAAGGTGAAGCACGTACCAAATACGAAAACATGCTGTACCTGGAGCGCCCGGGCTGCAACTTGTGCATGGGTAACCAGGAGAAAGCCGAGCCGGGAGATACTGTAATGGCAACCTCCACCCGACTGTTCCAGGGGCGGGTGGTGAAAGACTCCAATGAGAAAAAGGGAGAATCCCTTCTATCCTCCACTCCGGTGGTGGTGCTTTCCACCATCCTGGGCAGAACCCCGAAACTGGATGAATATGAAGCAGCAGTGAAAGGGATTGACCTGACCAAGTTCAAGCCTTCTGGTAAGCAACTGGTGAGGTGAGAAAAACATACACTTAATTAAAAAGAAGCCCAATTCGATTGAGTTGGGCTTTTTTGTTTAACTCTCTGAGAGAAACTATATACAATCAATTCCTGTTTACCTTTAGAATCGTAAACCTTAAAATACAGAATTCATGCCTCAGGATTTTCTAGGAATCGAAAAACAACTATCCACCCAACTCGGCACCCACAAATACTTCAGCCTTCGCGAATTGGCGAAAAAGGAAGAGGTGGTAAACAAACTACCTTATTCCATCAGGATACTTCTTGAAAATGTCATTCGCAATTACGATGCTTTTGCAGTCACTGAAGATCATATAAATACCATTTTAAACTGGAAAGAAACTGCGGGTAAGAAAGATATTCCTTACAGTCCGGCCAGGGTATTGATGCAGGATTTTACAGGAGTACCGGCAGTAGTTGATATTGCCTCGATCAGGGCTGAGGTCGCGCGAAAGGGAAAAGACATTAGCAAAACAAATCCACTTGTGCCCGCTGACATGGTTATTGACCACTCTGTGGTTGTGGATTACTTTGGAGCGGCAGATTCCTATCAAAAAAACGTAGACCTTGAATACCAAAGAAATGATGAACGATACAAACTACTCAAATGGAGCCAGCAAGCGTTCACTAACTTCTCTGTGGTGCCTCCCGGAATGGGTATTTGCCATCAGGTAAACCTTGAGTATTTGGCTAAAGGCGTAATCGAAAGAGATGGATTTCTTTTTCCAGATACGCTGGTGGGCACAGACTCACACACACCAATGGTAAATGGGATCGGTGTATTGGGTTGGGGTGTTGGAGGCATTGAAGCAGAAGCAGCCATGCTTGGGCAGCCTATCTACATGATCCTTCCTCAGGTAATCGGATTGAAGATTACCGGAAAAATGAAGGAGGGCACAACCTCCACAGATCTGGTATTGACCATCACGAGGCTGTTAAGGGATTATGGTGTTGTTGGAAAAATCGTAGAAGTATTCGGGCCAGGGCTGGCAAATCTTGCTGTGACGGATCGGGCAACTATCTCCAACATGTCCCCTGAGTTTGGATGCACAGATACCCATTGGCCAATTGATGAACGCACGCTTGATTACATGCGAAATACGGCTAGACCGGAGGATCACATAGACATGGTGAAAGCTTATGCGCAGGAAAATATGCTTTGGAGGGACGACAATGCCAAAATCGAATATACGGATGTGGTAGAGCTGGATTTGGGCACAGTAGAGCCAACGATCTCTGGCCCAAAAAGACCACAAGACAAGATTTTATTAAGAGAGGCCAAAGACAAGGTAATTAGTCTTTTGAAGGATCAGGGCAGAGAATACATCACCATTGCGGATCGTACCGGTGACTGGGCCAATGAAGGCGGAATGCCGGCACCTACTGTGAAAAACAAAAATGGAATTAGGAGTGTAGATGTGAGCATCAATGGAAAAGACTACTGCCTGTCAGATGCCTCAGTGGTGATAGCCGCAATCACTTCGTGTACAAATACTTCCAACCCAAGTGTAATGATTGGTGCTGGTTTAGTAGCCAAAAAAGCAGTAGAACTTGGATTAGACATAAAACCTTGGGTGAAAACATCCTTAGCTCCCGGATCACGAGTGGTTACAGAGTATTTGGAAAAATCCAAACTGCTCTCCTACCTCGAAGACTTGAAGTTCTACAACGTTGGATATGGATGCACTACCTGTATTGGTAATTCCGGCGATATGATGCCGTCTGTACAAAAAGCGGTGATTGAGAATGATCTGGTGGTGAGTTCGGTGCTTTCGGGAAACAGAAACTTTGAGGCACGAATCCACCCAAATATTAAGATGAATTTTCTGGCATCTCCCATGCTGGTTGTGGCCTATGCGATTGCCGGTCATACGGATTTTGACATGAACAATGAGCCGCTCGGGAAAGATAAAGATGGAAACGATGTATTCCTGAAGGACATATGGCCGTCTTCCAAAGAGATAGACGAAGTGATGACTTCCGTGCTGAGTCCGGATGATTACAAAGCTAACTACGAGACCATTTTTGACGGTGATGAGACCTGGCAAAAGCTAGCAGCCCCAAAAGGTCAAACCTATGACTGGGACAGCAACTCAACCTACATTCAGGAAGCGCCTTTCTTTAAGAACATCTCGGAGGATGTACCTAATCCTGAGGATATTAAAGGAGCAAAAGTACTACTCCAACTAGGCGATATGGTAACGACAGACCACATATCGCCGGCTGGTAAATTCTTACCTGAGGCACCTGCCGGAAAGTACCTGGTAGAGCATGGCGTGGAAAAGAAAGATTTCAATTCATACGGTTCGCGAAGGGGAAATCACGAAGTGATGATGCGCGGGACATTCGCCAATGTGCGAATCAAAAATAAGCTCGCCAGTCGTGAAGGTGGATGGACCACTTACATACCAACAGGAGAAGAAATGACAGTATATGATGCTTCCATGAAGTATCAGGAAGCAGGAACACCACTTGTGGTGATTGGAGGCAAGGAATACGGATCGGGATCATCCAGAGACTGGGCTGCCAAAGGAACAACATTGCTTGGCGTAAAAGCCGTGATCACGGAAAGCTATGAGCGTATCCATAGATCCAACCTGGTAGGGATGGGCGTACTTCCGCTTCAGTTTCAGGAGGGCGAAACCCAGGACACCCTTGGTCTTACAGGCGAGGAAACGTATGACATTTCAGGCATTTCCGACAGCCTCACCCCAGGCAAACTTGTAGATGTCATTGCCACCAAAAAAGATGGATCTAAAGTGGAGTTTAAAGCATTGGTGAGACTGGATTCCGGAGTAGATGTGGAGTACTACAAGCATGGAGGCATTCTGAACTATGTACTTCGAAATTTCCTGAAGGAATAATGAATCTCAAGAATCTCAGAAAAACCGGATCAAACCTCTGGTTTCTTTTGTTGGGATAGATAAGAAGTAATTTTAAAACAAACTGAAACAACCTAGATATGAAAACTAACAAGCTTGGATTATTATCGATATTCATGATTACACTGATGGCATTTTCCTGCACGAGCACCAACAAGGGTGAGGGAAGTCAGGATGAAGCGAGTGAGGCCATGGAAGAAAAAGTGGCGATCACATTGACCAAGGCCCCACCATCGCCGGAGTTTCCAGATGCCCAGCTCACCAAAGCAGGGATCATCACGACCCCAACCGATACAGGGTACTCAGTTCTTTATTCTTTCGATGTTCAAAATTTTGAGCTTGGAGCTCAAACGGAAAATGCTGCTACCCGAGGCATTGCCAATTCAGGCAAAGGACAGCACATCCACTACATTGTGAATAATGGACCTTATGCAGCACACTACATGCCTGGCATCAATGATGTGCTTGACGAAGGCAACTATGTCGTGTTGGCTTTTCTATCTCGATCGTACCATGAGAGCGTGAAGAGCGAGAGAGCCTATTATGTAGAAAACCTCTCAATAGGAGCAGTAGAGTCAAACGAGGCAGATCTATCTGCGCCACACCTCTTCTATAGCCGTCCGAAAGGAACCTATAGTGGTCCCGATACCGAAAAGCTGATGCTGGATTTTTATCTTCTAAACACCACCCTTTCCCCTGATGGAAACAAAGTAAGAGCGACCATCAACGGAAATGAATTCATGATTGATGAATGGGCACCATACTACATCGAAGGTCTGCCAAAAGGAGAAGTTTCCATCAAATTGGAACTATTGGACAACCAGGAGAACCTGATCCCCGGGGCATTTAATTCCGTGGAACGCACGGTTACCTTAGAGGAGTAATAAAATTGATCCCGGAGTTCTTCCGGGATCTTACATTAGATTTTAATTATGTCATTTCGACGATAGGAGAAATCTTTACATTTTAGAGATTCCCATTCTTCGGAATGACATTTTTTGAATAGTATAATTAATCCACCCACTCTGCCACAAACAGGTTTGTATCCCTGTTGCCCCCGTTAAAGCGATTAGACGCCCAAACCAAATACTTACCATCCGGGCTAAACATTGGGAACGAATCGAAGGTATCATCAAAAGTGACCTGCTCTAGCTCCGACCCATCAACATTGATCATGAAAAGGTTAAAAGGGAATCCTCGCTCAGAACCATGATTTGAGGAGAATAATATTTTCTTACCATCTGGCGTAAAGAAAGGCGCCCAATTGGCATTTCCTAAACTTGTGATTTTCTTCGCATCAGAACCATCTACATTGGCAATATATAGTTCCATTTTTGTAGGCTGTACCAATCCCTGTGATAGCAAATCTTTATACTCTGCAACTTCTTCATCTGTTTCAGGTCGTGAGGCCCTCCAAACAATCTTGCTGCCGTCTGGCGAGAAAAATGCTCCCCCATCATAGCCAAGTTCACTGGTGATTTGCACCACATCTGATCCGTCCAGATTCATAATATATAGCTCAAGATCGCCTGACCTGGTAGATGTAAAAATGATCCGATCTCCCAGCGGAGAAACAGTCGCCTCGGCATCATAGCCTTCCTCAGAAGTAAGTTGGTTTACAATATTTCCTTGCAGATCAGCTACGAAAATGTCATAACCCTCATAAATCGGCCAAACATATTTCCCTGAGCTCCTTCCCGGTGTTGGCGGGCAAAGGCTGTCTGCCAGATGCGTAGAACCATACACGATGAGAGAATCTCCCGGCAAGAAATAGGAACAGGTGGTTCGCCCCAATCCTGTGCTAATCATATTTGGACGTTCACCCTTTTTTGGGTTGTTTACTTCCAAAGTGAAAATCTGATCACACTCCACCCCCCAATCAGAAAAATCAGATTGAAATACCAAGCTCTTTCCATCAAAACTCCAGTAGGCTTCTGCATTATTCCCACCCCACGTCAGCTGACGTACATTTTTCAAGTGTACCTCCTGCTCGTACCTCAAAGAGTCTATACTTTTTTCAGCACCACCAGTTTCAGCAGATCGCTGACAGGAAAGTATAGCTATTGCAATGGATAAAATCGTAAAATTCCTCATGGGTTGGTATATTTAGGTTTGCGAAAATAAATCCTATTACTTACACATGAAATGCCCATAAAGTAAACTATACCAACCGAGGATGAGTATACGGGCAAAAATCACGATTTGATGCAGCTTCAAGCTATCCGGACATTCCATGTGGCCTTTAAAAAACAAATTATATACACATGAAATGAGCATAAATATTCGAGACCGAATTTATACCAACCGGTTGATGAATATTTATCGGGAATTCCATGTGTAACCATTGAAAATAAACACTATACACATGAAACAGCATTTATCACTCATCCTCCTGACTTTCAGTCTAACCTTTTGCAAGCAGGCCACCTATGATCCTATTGCTGAGATCGGTCAGGATGTTGCCGTTTTGGCCAGTGACTCCCTGCAGGGGCGTGAAGTAGGAACACCCGGTGAGAAAATGGCTGCTGATTATATTGTGAGTGAATTTAAGGCTGCCAGGTTACAGCCGAAAGGGACTGATGGGTTTTATCAAAGCTTTTTTGTGAAAGATGCGGATAACCCACATGCCCAGCCATCTTCTGAGGGTGGCGAAAATGGCATTACGGGATACAACGTGATTGGTATGATTGACAATCCCAGTGATGAAATGGTTATCATCGGTGCGCACTACGATCACCTTGGGATGGGGGATTTTTCATCACTTCATCGCGGGGAAAAGGAAGTTCATAATGGAGCAGATGATAATGCCAGCGGAGTGGCAGCAATGCTACATCTGGCCAGAGTTTTATCGGAAAGGGAACTGAACCGGGATGTACTTTTCATTGGAATGTCCGGTGAAGAAAAGGGACTGTGGGGATCCAACTATTTTACTAAGAATCCAACCATTGATTTGACCAGAGTAAACTTTATGATCAACATGGATATGGTGGGCCGCTTGGATGAAGCTAAAGGCCTTGCGGTAAATGGTACCGGAACCTCTCCTATCTGGAACTGGCTGCTGGATGAAGTAAATAGTGATAGTTTGAAACTAATCAAAAGTGAATCCGGTGTAGGGCCATCTGATCATACCTCTTTCTATCTTCAGGATATTCCTGTTTTGCATTTCTTTACCGGTCAGCATGAGGATTACCACAAGCCCGGTGACGATGCGGAAAAAATTAATGAGGAGGGCATTTTAAAGGTAGTTTCATATATTCAGAGAATAGTCGAACTCATGGATGATGACGAGAAGATCACTTTTACAAAGACAAAGGATGAATCTGACAATCCCCGATTTACTGTGACTCTGGGCGTGGTGCCAGATTACATGTACGATGGTGAAGGCATGCGTATTGATGGAGTGAGTGAAGATAAACCTGCAATCAAGGCAGGGATTCAAAAGGGCGACATTGTAGTCCAACTTGGTGACAGCACGGTTACAGATATGATGAGCTACATGAGAGCATTATCAACTTTTTCCAAGGGAGATCACACCACAGTGATCATTGAACGGGCAGGAGAAAAAATATCATTCGATATTGAATTTTAATATCTCAAATAATTATTGAGTCTTTCTTCAATCTAAGCAGGCTTAAAATTGTCATTGCTGGTTAGCCATTTTTACAATTGGTTAATGGTATAAATCAACCCACCTGTTGTGGTGGTGTAATGACTACAATTATGCGAAAAAATCTATACTCACTTTTTGTTCTTTGTTCAATCCTTTCCTACAGTCAAAGTTTGCGAGATATCTATCAGGAGGGTATGAATGCCTATGAGGAGAAAAATTATGAGCTCTTCAAACAAAAGATGTTTACCATTGATACCATGAGACCCAACTATCCTGCAGTAGTCTATAATCTAGCTGGAGGATATGCGCTAACTGGAAACAAAGTAAAATCCATTGAAACTCTCAATAAATACATTTTGATGGATGCCACACAGGATTTTTCAAAAGACAATGACTTTGCTGCGATTATCGAGAGTCCAGATTTTGAGCAAATAGTAGAAAAGCAAAAGCTGCTAACCTCAATTATCGAACCTACTGACCTGACAAAAATTCCTATTTTGTCATCACACCCTGAATCGATAACGTACTCACAAAAACAAAAGGCTTTCTTTATCGGTGGAGTCAGAGATGGCAACATCTGGAAAGTAGAGCAAGACGCTGATCCCATCATTTGGGCCGAATCACCAAAAAACTCCTGGTCTGTGATGGGACTTGATATCTCACCAGACAACAAACACTTGTGGGTTGGCACATCATCTATGAGCAACTACGCTTCATATATTCAGAATGAAGAAGGATTTGCATCAGTACTTAAGTATGATCTGAAAAGTGGTGAATTGCTCGAAACCTTCGTACTACCGGGAGGGCATAATTTTGGAGACTTGATAGCCGATACCAAAGGGAATATTTTCATCTCAGATGGTACTGCAAACAAACTATACTGGATTGAAAATACTGAAAATCAGCTAAAGGAATTCGCCGACCTATCCAATCAAGTTTTCAATCTTCAAGGCCTCACACTAAATGAAAACGAAACTGCCCTTTTTCTCAGTGATTACATAGATGGTATTTATAAGCTGGATCTGGCCTCTAAAGCGCTTGCCAAACTTGACATTGTGGGGGAAGGTATCCTCATAAAAGGAATTGATGGGCTTTATTTTAAAGACAATTCCCTCCTCTGCTTACACAATGGAACAACACCTAATCGAGTTGTAAAGTATCTACTGTCCGAGGATGGTAATTCTATTCTTAGCAAAGAGACACTGGCTCAAAGTGGCTCATTAGGTGAACCGACTCAGGGAATCTGGATTGGGGACAGGTTTTATTTCATCATGAATAGCCCCTGGGCAGCCTACAGCCAGGATGGAATTTTTTCTACCGAAGGAGACAGCCTATTCATTGGGATCATAGAATAACCTCATATAAGAGATATGAGAATGTAACAAGATAATTTTCTCTCCGTATGTACTTGGTATTAACAAGTACTAACTAATACAAACAAAAAGAAACCTTTGATGCAACCTTTTGTCTTTAGGCAGCATCAAACCCACAAAGAAGACCTAAACTCAAATACTATGACACGACTAATGAACATTTCAAGAATTGGAACCTCTCTACTGGCATTCCTTCTATTATTTATTGCCCAGGCTCAGGATGAAGGCTTTATCTATGGAAAAGTCATCACAGAAGATGGTGAAGAATACGAGGGCCCGCTAAGATGGGGCAAGGAGGAAGTTTATTGGACCGATATGTTCAATGCTTCAAAACGGGAAAATAAAAACCTGGACTATCTATCCAACAGGGAACTAGATAATCTGGAAGACCGATACGATGATGATAACATTGTATCAAGGTTTGTAAATATTACCTGGGACGACAATGACAATCGGTTTGTCCATGAATTTTCCACACAATTTGGCAACCTGAAATCCCTCAGGGTTCGCTCCAACGATAGAGTTGAGGTAGAGTTAAAAAATGGTGAATTCATAGATGTGGATGGGAGCGGCTACAATGATATTGGAGCAAAAATCACTGTGCTTGATAGAGAAATGGGCAACATCAGACTCTCCTGGAGTAACATTGACAAGATAGAGTTTCTCCCTACCCCGGCTAGACTAGATGAAAAATTTGGTGAACCTCTTTATGGGACGGTGGTCTGTGACCTTGGCGAATTCACCGGATTTGTGCAGTGGGACCATGACGAACGTGTGGGAACAGACGTGCTTGACGGTGAAGAAGATGGTGATGATTATGAAATCGCTTTTGACAAAATAGAATCTATTGAACGAGATGGATACAATAGCAGCATCGTAAAACTTAAATCAGGAAGGACGCTTGACCTGAAAGGAACAAACGATGTGGATGATGACAATAAGGGCATTATCGTGACTGTAAACGGACTTGGACGTGTAGATATCGAATGGGACGAATTTGACAAGGTAACCTTTCGGGATGCCCCAAATAGCGGTCCATCTTATAGCTCTTTTGCATCTCCAAAAAAGATTTCAGGCTCTGTGGTGGTAGATAATGGTGATCGTCACTCTGGCGAAATCATCTTTGATCTGGATGAGGAATACACATTTGAATTGCTAAACGGTGAGGACGATGATGTGAAGTTCATCATTCCATTCAGCAATATTTCAGAAATCTCGCCAAGAAGCTCCTACGCCGCAACAGTAACGCTGAAAAGCGGAGACAATTTGATCCTCGAAGATAGCCAGGATGTATCAGACAAAAACCTGGGCATCTTGATCAAAACGGACTCAGACAGGGTCTATGTGCCGTGGGATCGGGTGGAAAAAATCTCCCTGGACTAATCAGACTAAACTCAAAGGACAAAAACTCAAATAGCCATGTTAAAGAATTATTTCAATGTTGCCCTGCGCAACCTTTTCAAGCATAAGTTCTATTCACTGATCAACATTCTCGGGCTTTCCATTGGCCTCACCTGCTTCCTGATGATCTCCCTCTATGTCGTGGATGAATTGAGCTATGATTCATTTCACTCGGATGCAGATCGAATTTATCGGATGGATTTCACCGGGAACATCAATGGGTCTGAGTTTATCACAGCGCTGGCCAGTGCTCCCGCCGGACCTACTATGCCAATAGAGTTTCCGGAAGTGGAAGATGCTACCAGGCTGAGAAGCTCAGGGAACTGGATCATCAAGAAAAAGGATACGGAAAACGCCTATAACGAGGACGATGTAGTTTATGCAGATAAGAATTTCTTTACTTTCTGGGATTTCGAGCTGCTGAATGGCAATCCTGAAACATGCCTGGAAAGACCAAATACGCTAGTTATCAGTCAATCATTGGCTGATAAGGTGTTTGGAGATGAAGACCCCATAGGAAAGATCGTGGTACTTGATAATAGTGATGACTGGGAAGTCACAGGTGTCTACGCAGACATGCCTTCCAATTCCCACTTTTCTTTCAATATGATGCTTTCGATGGAGAGCCGGGAAGAGGCACAGTCTCAAATGTGGATGAGCTTCAATTTCAATACCTACCTGAAACTGCAGGAAGAGTACGATCCAAATCTGCTCGAAGCAAAGTTTCCTGACCTGATCGAAAAGTACATTGGCCCGGAGATAGAAAAATTCATGGGTGCCACTTTAGAAGAATTTTACGAAGGTGGAAACAGGGCAGGGTTTTACCTTTTTCCACTCAAAGACATTCACTTAAAATCTGACAAACTTGGTGAGATTGAGGTGAATGGAGACATGAAGTATGTGCTCATCTTCACTGCGATAGCACTGTTTATTCTGATTCTTGCCTGCATCAATTTTATGAACCTTTCCACCGCCAGGTCGGCTGGCAGGGCAAAAGAAGTGGGAGTGAGAAAAGTGATGGGCGCACACAAAAGCCAGCTAAGAAAGCAGTTTTTGACAGAGGCATTTCTTATCACACTCATCTCAATCCTAATTGCGTATGCACTTTCCTTCCTTCTATTGAGTCAGTTCAATACCCTCGCAGATAAGGAAATGGTTTTCAATAACCTGCTAAGCCCGGCATTTATCCTGATTATGATATGCGTTTTGATCACTGTTGGCTTTCTAGCTGGAAGCTATCCGGCTTTTTTCCTTTCAAAATTCAGGCCCGTGGAAGTATTGAAAGGAAAGCTAAACCTCGGATTGAAAGGTGGTGGATTGAGAAGTACCTTGGTAGTGCTCCAGTTTTGTGTAAGCATCATTATGATCATTGGCACGGCCATCGTGTACGAGCAACTCTCCTATATCCAAAATAAGAAGCTGGGTTACAGCAAGGACCACATCCTGATGATTCACGATCCGTGGCTGATGGGAGACCAATCTGACTCATACAAAAATGAAGCGCTTCAGCATGCCAATATCCTGGCCGGCACCATGTCGAGTTTCTTACCGGTACAAACCGCAGATAACAACAATGCGTGGTTTCCAGGCTCTAGCGCATCAAAAAGTGAAACCTACATTTTCCATGAATATCGAGTAGATCATGACTACATGGAAACATTAGGAATTGAGATGAAAACAGGCCGCAGCTTTTCCAAAGACTATCCAAGTGATAGTAGCACAATCGTATTGAATGAAGCAGCAATGCACAAACTAGGATGGACAGAAGAGGAAGTGATTGGTCAGACCTTATCAACTTATGATGGATTTGGTGATAGTATTTACACTGTTTCTTATAAAGTAATTGGAGTGGTGAAGGATTTCAACTTCACCTCACTTAGAGATCAAATCGAGCCATTGATTTTTGAGTTGGGAAGAAGCAGAGGATTCGTATCATTCAAGATATCAAGCGAAAACATTCCCGCCACCGTCAACTTTTTGGAGGAAAAATGGAATGAATTTGCTCCTAGCCAGCCATTCGAATACAGCTTCCTTGATGAGCGATTCAATGAAATGTATAAAACTGAGCAAAAGCTGGGTAAGATCTTCGGGATCTTCGCCTTCCTTGCCATCTTCATCGCGTGCCTTGGACTCTACGGGCTGGCAGCCTTCACAGCCGAGCAACGAAGAAAAGAGATTGGTGTGCGTAAGGTATTGGGTGCTTCCATCGCAAGTATCATCACATTGCTATCCAAAGAATTCTTAAAGCTCGTTGGAATCGCATTTTTGATAGCGGCACCTATCTCCTACTATGTCATGAACGAATGGCTGCAAGATTTCGAGAACAGAACCAATATCAACGTTATGGTTTTCATATTGGCTGGAATCGTGGCTCTGGTGATTGCATGGGTCACCATGAGCTTCCAGTCATGGAATGCGGCCAGGGTCAATCCGGCCAAATCGCTCAAAGACGAATAATTTCACCTATTGCTTCTACTACAGCCCATCTCCATTTAGAGATGGGCTTTTTTACTATAAGCAACCTTTGGGGAAAAAATGCATCTTATATAGTAACCAAAAAGGACTATCATGCTCAAAAACTACCTAAACGTCGCACTGAGAAACCTCAGAAAACACAAGTTTTATTCATTTCTCAACATTTTCGGATTGGCCATTGGATTAGCCTGCTTCATGCTTATTTCACTGTTCATCAAGGATGAGCTAAGCTATGATAAACATCTTGCTGATGCAGATAGAACCTATCGAGTCGATTTCTTTGCCACACTAAATGGATCAGATCATGTTTCCGCAAACGTAGGGGCACCTACAGGTGTGGCCATGAAAAATGACTATCCTGAAGTAGTGGATGCAGTAAGGGTTCGTAATTCCGGAAACTGGTTTATCAAGAGACAAGGAGAAACAGAGACATTTAAAGAAGAGCACGTTCTTCTCGCCGATTCCAATGTCTTTTCATTTTTTGGCCTCCCCCTTGTTTATGGTAATCCTGAAAATACACTGGCCAGACCAAACACATTGGCCATAGACCTCTCTACCTCTAAGAAGATTTTTGGAGATATCAATCCAGTGGGAGAAGTTGTGGTACTTGATAACAGAACAGACTATGAAGTGGTGGCGGTTTATCAAGATATTCCTGAAAATACCCATTTCCATCACAATGTAATGCTCTCCATGAGTTCATTTGAGTGGACAAACAATCAAAACTGGCTGAGCACAAACTTTAACACCTACATCAAATTAGATGAAGGAGCTACTATTCAGGAATTGGAAGCCAAAATTCCTGATATGATCGAAACGTACTGTGGGCCACTGATTGAGCAGTTTTTAAATATGAATCTGGAAGAATTCAGGAATAGTGGCAATGCCCTTGCCTTCCCTATTTTTCCGCTAAAGGATATCCACCTCCACTCCAACAAATCAGAAGAATTGGAAGCAAATGGAGACATCAAGTATATCTACATTTTCTCTGCAGTAGCACTCTTTATTTTGCTACTGGCTTGCATCAATTTCATGAACCTGGCCACAGCGCGATCTGCCAGCAGGGCCAAGGAAGTAGGCGTGAGAAAAGCCATGGGCGCATTCAAAAAGCAACTGATCAATCAGTTCATTTCCGAAGCGATGGTAATCTGTTTCATTGCATTCATTTTCGCTTACATTATTTCGTTTCTAGCCATTCCGGGATTCAATATACTGGCAGGCAAAGAGCTTTCATTTACAAGCCTGCTAGACGCTCAGTACATTCTTTTCATGGTAGGAATTATGATTTTGGTAGGGCTGCTGGCCGGCAGCTACCCTGCATTCTACATGACCATGTTTAAGCCTGTAGAAGTATTAAAGGGCACCATTCGTCAGGGATTGAAAAGTGGGCCCATCAGAAGCGCATTGGTGGTGTTTCAGTTTTCCATTTCCATCATCATGATCATTGGCACAGCCATCGTATTTGATCAGCTCTCATTTATCCAGAACAAAAAGCTGGGGTATGACAAGGAACAAATCCTGATGGTGAATGACGCCTGGATTCTCAGGGATCAGGCAGAAGCTTACAAAAATGAAGCTTCCAGAAATTCCAAAGTGATCAGCAGCACATTGACCAGTTTCATTCCAGCAGGAAATTACAACAACTCAAACCTGTATTTCAAAAATGCTACGGCGGCTTCTGATGAAAGTCTGGTGATAGGAACTGCCACCGTAGATCATGATTTTTTGAGCACCATGGGGATTACCATGAAAGAAGGACGGTTCTTTTCCAGGGAATTTGCCAGTGATACCATGGCGGTGATCATCAATGAGACGGCCGTGCAAAGATTTGGATATGACAACCCAGTAGGATCAAAGCTCTATACCCATGATGGACCGGATGACAATCCGACCATCGAAGGATTTAGGATTGTCGGTGTGGTAAAGGATTTTCATTACAAATCCCTGCGAAACAACATTGAGCCACTCGTCCTCCATTTAGGACAAAACGCCGGGTTTGCGCTCTTCAAGGTCCAAATGGAAAACCTTGACGAGACCGTTGCGCATTTGGAATCAACGTGGGACGATTTTGTGCCGGGACAACCTTTTGAGTACCAATTCATGGATCAACGATTTGACTTAATGTATGAGTCTGAGCAAAAGGTGGGACAAATATTCTCTGTATTTGCTGTGCTTACCATCCTTATCGCATGCCTGGGATTATTTGGTCTGGCCGCCTTTACTGCCGAGCAAAAAACCAAGGAAATCGGAATCCGAAAAACTCTGGGTGCCTCCGTTTCCAGCATTGTCAACCTGCTTTCCAAAAACTTCATCAAACTGGTGGTGATCTCCTTCGTGATAGCCATTCCGGTAGCTTCATTTGCGATGAACTACTGGCTTGATGATTTTGCATACCGAACGGATTTGAAACCATCAACCTATATCATTTCAGGGATTGCAGCATTGACTATTGCATGGATTACCATCAGCTTTCAATCCTGGAAAGCCGCAAGGGTCAATCCTGCACAGTCTCTAAAGGATGAGTAACACTTGTTTAATCATTAGATAATATCATTAAACAGTTATCCACGTATCCACAAGTTATCCACAGCCCCGATTCTTCGGGGCTTTTTTTATTCCACATCGGTTCGCTTTGTGTTATTTTGAAGTGAATATAATCCACCTCCTATGTACCTCATTTTCGATACAGAAACCACCGGACTTCCTCATAACAAAACAGCACCGGTGGAGGATCTGGACAATTGGCCCAGGCTCGTTCAAATCGCATGGCAGCTACACGATGCAACGGGTAAACTACTATCCACCGGCAACCACATCATCAGGCCTGAAGGCTTCACAATCCCATTCAATGCAGAAAAGGTACACGGCATCTCCACCCAGCGAGCGCTGGATGTCGGTGAAGATTTAGTCGGGGTTCTCGATAAGTTTTCGGGCGATGTGAAACGAGCCGAAGTTCTGGTAGGTCACAACATTGAGTTTGACAACAAGATCATAGGTGCGGAATACCTGAGAACCAATAAGGAGAACCTGCTTGCCGATGCAAAAAATATCGACACGGCTGAAGACACTAAGGAGTTTTGCCAGCTGGAAGGAGGGCCCGGCGGAAAGCTAAAATCACCAAAGCTCATCGAACTTTATGAGAAACTCTTCGGAGAACCATTTGCAGATGCACATGATGCTGCATACGATGTAGATGCTACCGCAAAAGCCTTCTTCGAGTGCTTGAAGCGATCCATCATCCCTACCATTGATGAAACAAATCCGTCGGACATTTCTTACGAATCTCCCAATCTGGATGCTGCCAACTTTGCCACCAAGAGAGAAAAATCTTCTGGCAAGCTCGGCTCGGAAGAAGTAAAGGCAGAAGATATCAAAGAGGCCTTTTGCCACCTGCATGGGCACTCGCAGTTTTCGGTGCTGCAAGCCACACCAGATGTGGGGGCCATCATTGCCAAAGCCAAAGCCTACGACATGCCGGCTGTGGCCATTACGGATTTAGGCAATATGTTCGGTGCATTCAAATTCGTGCGGGCTGCCAAAGGTGCAGGTATCAAGCCAATCATCGGATGCGAATTTTATGTAGCTGAGGAAAGACAGAAGCTTCAATTCACCAAAGACAATCCAGACAAGCGATTCAGGCAGGTACTCTTGGCAAAAACGAAAAAAGGATACGAAAACCTAATCAAGCTAAGCTCCATTGCCTATAAAGAAGGAAACTATGGCCTCTATCCGCGTATCGACAAAGCACTCATTGAACAATACAAGGGGGATTTGATCGCCCTCAGTGGTAGTCTGGGAGGTGAAATCCCTCACCTTGTTCTCAATGTGGGTGAAACGCAAGCTGAGGAAGCCGTCCTTTATTGGAAAGGACTTTTTGGCGATGACTTCTATCTGGAACTAAACCGTCACGGGCTGGAGGAAGAAAATAGACTCAATGAAATCCTGGCTGGCTTTGCAGCAAAACACAACATCAAGCTGATTGCAGCCAATGAGTATTTCTACCTCGATAAGGACGATGCGAAAGCCCACGATGTACTGATCTGCATCAAGGAAAATGAGAAACAAAGCACCCCAATTGGTCGGGGAAGAGGATTCCGCCCCGGTTTACCCAACGATAATTACTACTTCAAGAGTCAGCAGGAAATGAAGGAAGCTTTTGGCGATGTACCGGAAGCAATTGAAAATATCTCTGAGCTGGTAGATAAGATTGAGGAATATTCCCTTGAACGTGATGTCCTCCTCCCCGCTTTCGGCATACCTGATGAATTTAAAAACCCTGAAGACGAGAAAGACGGAGGAAAAAGAGGTGAAAATGCTTACCTGCGCCACCTCACCTACCTGGGTGCTAAAAAACGTTATCCGGAGTTGACCGATGAGATTCGGGAACGAATAGATTTTGAGTTGGAAACCATCGCCAATACCGGATATCCCGGCTACTTCCTCATCGTGCAGGATTTCACCGCCAAAGCCCGGGAAATGGGTGTGGCCGTTGGCCCTGGCAGGGGATCAGCTGCCGGATCGGTGGTGGCCTACTGTATTGGGATCACTAATGTTGATCCCATAGCCTACGATCTCCTTTTTGAGCGTTTTCTGAATCCGGACAGGGTGTCTCTTCCCGATATTGACATTGACTTTGACAATGAAGGAAGGGAAAAAGTGATCAAATATGTGATTGACAAGTATGGTTTTGATCAGGTGGCGCAGATCATTACGTACGGTACGATGGCTCCCAAATCTGCTATCCGGGATGCAGGTAGAGTGATGGAGCTTTCACTGCCTGAAACAGATGCTATAGCCAAGCTGGTGCCGGAACGACCTGGCACTAAATTCACTAAGGTTTTTGAGGAAGTAAAAGAGCTGGAAGAACTGAGAAAAGGGAAAGACCTCCCCTCTCAGGTATTGAATCAGGCGGTCGTTTTAGAGGGGTCTCTTCGTAACACCGGTATCCATGCCTGCGGTGTGATCATCACCCCGGATGACATGAGCAAGTTTGTTCCTTTGGCCAAGTCTAAGGATTCCGAACTTCTTGTCACCCAATTTGACAACAGTGTAGTTGAAGCTGCAGGAATGCTGAAGATGGACTTTCTGGGTTTGAAAACTTTGTCCATCATTAAAACGGCTGTTGAAAATATCGAAAAGCGGCATGGGATTAAGATTGACATTGACTCCATTCCGCTGGATGACCAAAAAACGTACGAGCTCTATCAACGAGGAGAAACCAACGGTACGTTTCAGTTTGAGTCACCCGGCATGCAGAAACACCTGCGTGCGCTTAAGCCGGATAAGTTCGAAGACCTGATCGCCATGAACGCCCTGTATCGTCCCGGTCCGATGGAATATATCCCCAACTTCATCGCCCGGAAGCATGGCAAGGAAAACATCTCCTACGATATCCCCGAGATGGAGGAATACCTGGCCGAAACCTACGGAATTACAGTCTATCAGGAGCAGGTGATGCTCTTATCCCAGTCTCTTGCTGGATTTACAAAAGGTGAGGCAGATGTATTGCGAAAAGCGATGGGTAAGAAAAAGAGGGATGTCCTTGATGAGATGAAGCCCAAATTCATCGAGCAGGCCAAGGCCAAGGGGCACCCTGAGGATAAACTTGAAAAGGTATGGACCGACTGGGAAGCTTTTGCAGCGTATGCCTTCAATAAATCTCACAGTACGTGCTATTCGGTGGTGGCTTATCACACGGGCTATCTCAAAGCAAATTATCCGGCAGAGTATATGGCCTCTGTACTCACGCACAATCAAAGCAGCATAGACAAGGTGAGCTTCTTCATGGAGGAGTGTAAGAACCGAAACATTCCGGTATTGGGGCCTCACGTCAATGAATCCCAAAAAGACTTTGCTGTAAATGCCGAAGGAGAAATTCGTTTCGGGATGGGTGCCATCAAAGGAACGGGCGAGTCTGCAGTTCAGGCTATCATTGAGGAGCGGGATGCCAACGGTCCGTTTGAAGATATCTTTGATTTTGCAAAGCGAGTCAATCTCCGAACGGTGAATAAAAAATCGTTTGAAAGTCTTGCAAAAGCTGGAGCTTTTGACTGTTTTCAGGACTACCACAGACGTCAATATGTGGATCCTGATGATGAGAACACTTCGCTCATTGAAAAGGCTATCAAGTATGCCAACCGTATGCAAGAAGAGGAAGCTAGTAATCAGTCTTCCCTGTTTGGAGGCTCGTCCGGAACAGACATTGCCAAACCTAAAGTTGGCAGAATTGAGCCGTATGGTCAGATCGAGAAGTTGAACATTGAGAAGGAAATGGTTGGTCTTTACATCTCAGGCCATCCGCTCAATCAATTCAAATTTGAGATGGATCATCTCACTAATGCTGGCATACACCAGCTGTCAGAGCTTGAAAAGTTGCAAGGGAATGGCAATATCCGAATTGGCGGGATAGTGAGTGACGTCCAGCACCGGACTTCTAAAAAGGGCAATCCATTCGGACAGTTTACCCTAGAGGATTTCAACGACAACTACACCTTTTACCTCTTCTCCCAGGATTACCTCAAGTTCAAACCGATGCTTGAGAAAGGGTGGTTTCTTTATATCTCAGGCAATATTCAGAACCGCTGGAACAGTGAAGAGCTGGAATTCAAAATTCAGAACATTGAGCACCTGAGTGAGATACGTGAAAAGATGACAAAAGGACTCGAACTTAAGTTGCGCCTGGAGGACGTTAATGCTGTAATTGTTGACGAAGTTGAACGAATTGCTGAAAAATTTCCAGGAAAATCACTATTAAAAATGTCGTTGGTTGGGGTTTATGAAGAGCGAGCGATCAACCTCGAAATGCTGAGTAGGAAGTTTACCATTGACCCCACAGATGAGCTGATCAAAGAATTGGAAGGCATTGATGAGGTCAAGTACCGGGTATTGCTTCAAAAGAACTAAGTGTCAAGTGTGCAACAATCCAAACTTTTAAGTGATCAGAATAAACTATTCAAATTACTTTTGTGTTCGAATCTCAAGCAATCAAAAAAATCAATAATAATACAATGGCAAAAGCAGTAGAAATTACGGATAGCAACTTTGAAGAAATCATCAATTCTGATCAGCCGGTGTTGGTTGACTTCTGGGCAGAGTGGTGTGGACCATGTAAAATGATTGGCCCTGTGGTGGAAGAATTGGCGAGTGATTTTGAAGGAAAGGCAGTAATCGGAAAGGTAGATGTGGATGCTAATCCGGAAGTATCTGCTAAGTTCGGTATCCGATCCATCCCCACCCTTCTTGTATTCAAGAATGGCGAGATTGTAGACAAGCAAATAGGCGCAGTTCCTAAAAATGTATTGAGCGATAAGCTAACCGCACAGATGGCCTAAGCCAAAGTAAAAAATCTCTAAGCCTCAATGCCCATGGTATTGGGGCTTTTGTTTTTTATATCAATCTTTACTCAAAAAAATAAAATGAGATATACACTAGTCTTACTGCTGATATTCACCTTTTCATTTGTGAAGGCTCAGCGACCAGGGATGATGGAAGATTTCGAAATCCGGTACGATAGCATGGAGCAGGTAAAGGCAGAACTGAAGCTTTCCGATGAACAGTTCGCCAAATGGAAAGAAGTCAATGATAGGTATTATCCGCAATTGGCGCAGATAGAAAAGCTTGATTCACTGGAGAATCGTCAGCGAATGATGCGGGTGCGTAAAATCCAAAAAGACAGAGATGCTGAACTGAAGGAATTCATCTTTGCTGCACAATGGGAAAAATATGAGATGATGCAGCGAACAGCCCAACGGGAGCGAATGAAATCGAGGAGACAGGAGATGATAGATAAGAGGAAGCAACGAATGGAGGAAATGAAAGAAGAGGAACCTGATGGTGGGCAATAAATGATCCTCAATCTCATTTCAGGCCCAAGGAATATCTCTACCGCTCTCATGTACTCCTTCGCTCAGCGAAGTGACACCAAAGTGGTGGATGAGCCTTTCTACGCACACTATCTCATCCAAACCGGACTGGATCATCCGGGAAGGAAAGAAATCATCGAAAGCATGGCTGCTGATGCCAATGAGGTGCTGGATGAGATAAACCGGCTCGCAAAATCTTATGACATCCTATTTCTTAAAAACATGTCTCACCATCACGAGGGCCTGGACTGGAGCTACCTGAAAGACATGATCAATGTATTTTTGATTCGTAATCCCAGGCAGCTAATTGCTTCTTTTTCTCAGGTGATCCCCAATCCCACCCTTCAGGATATTGGTTTGAAGCACGAAGCTCAACTTCTGGACTATGTCATAGATCATGGAAACCACGCTCCCATTGTCATCGACTCGAATGGCATCCTTCCCGACCCTCAGTCTGGACTGGAAGAACTGTGTGGAAAAATCGGCATTCCATTCGAGCCTCAAATGCTGTCATGGAAGGCTGGCCCAATAGTGGAAGATGGCATATGGGCTAAATATTGGTACAAGAATGTGCATCAATCCACCGGATTTGCAAAACAAAAAACCAGCGAACGGCCTCTCCCCGATCATTGCAAACCACTATATCTGGAGGCCCTTCCCTATTATGAAAAACTGAAAAGCTATATTTAATCAAAAGTTCCAATCATTATTATGCTGCAGCAATACAATCCTAAAAACAAAGACATACAGGTATGGGTGGGTGATCAATTGTATCACCGAAATGAAGCAAAAGTCTCCGTATTTGACAGCTCCGTGCAGGGGGGAGATACAGTATGGGAAGGTCTTCGGGTTTATAAGGAAGGTATCCTGCATCTGGAGAGGCATCTGGATCGGATGTATGAGTCGGCCAAAGCCCTGCACTTTGCTCATGTCCCCACCAGGGACTTTGTGAAGAAGGCAATCAAGCAGACGCTGGAAGCCAACAAGATGACGCAAGATGTGCATATACGGCTGACACTGAGCCGGGGAGAAAAAGTGACTTCCGGGATGGATCCGCGTCTTAATCAGAAGGGAAGTTGCCTGATTGTGCTGGCAGAGTGGAAGCCCCTGGTCTATGACAATGAAACCGGCATCCGGGTAATCACCTCCACCCAACGGAGAAACGGCCCACAATTTCTCGATTCCAAAATCCATCACAGCAATCTGCTCAATAACATCCTTGCTAAGATCCAGGCCAATGTGGCCGGCGTGGATGCTGCGATCATGCTCGATGAGCGAGGGTTTGTGGCAGAGCTAAACGATACCAACCTCTTCCTGGTGAAAGACGGCATACTCTACACCCCTTACGCCAATGCCTGCCTTCATGGGATCACGCGCTCATTTGTCATAGAACTAGCCCACATCAACGGCATCCCCTGCCATGAAAAAGACCTGAGCCTGGTGGAGTTTTACAATGCCGATGAAGTATTTGCGACCGGTACCATGGGTGAGCTTACCCCAGTGGTGGAAATAGACGGACGAAAGATCGAAAGTGTGACTGGCTCAGACATGCGGGAGCAGCTTTCCATTTTTATGTTTGAGCAGCTGGGGGAAAGGTGTGAGAGGTTGTGAAGTTTTGAAACATATACACCCTGGCTTGAAGTAACTAGTACCACCGGATAGTGGGTTGTTACGACATCAACGTAGTGATAGTCATGGATGGTTTTTAGTAAATCTCCCTCAGCTTTTCGTGTAGGCTTTGGCGTGGTGACCGAGATAGACGAGCAAGGTGCCAATAAGAAAGCCAAAGTGGATTTTGAACAAGCCGGAGAGAAAACGCTGCTGCTGAGCTTTGCCAAGTTGAGGATTCTGGATAAGTAATCCTTTAAAATTCCAAAACAGGTATATTTGAAAGTGGCTTATATTTTTAAGAGTGCGTATTATATTCCTGCCTTTGCCGGCAGGCAGGCAACAACAAACGCTTACAAACGATAAATAATTGATTTTGTAACTGTAAGTCAGTTAGTTAGATGAACCGCACTTAAAAAATGTATAAGAAAAATAACGCGCACAGTGCGCGTTACATTAATGTTACATGTCAGTTGCACCTTGATCATATGAAATCAATACTTTCCAAAGAACTCTTTAAAAAAGAACCCAAGAAAATCATTCGAACAGTCGGACTATTCTACGCCGGAATTGGAGCATGGTGCTTCTTCGGGCTAACTCTGATGAACTCAACTATGAGCAACTTCCCAAAGGATGAGGAATTTGAAGGGTTCAACCGGACTTTTGAGATTCTTCAGAACATCTGGACAACCTACATGCCACTATTGATAATTATTGGACTCGGCATGGTTGCTTTTTCATACGCATATGAACGGCTTCATGAACAACGAATCGCAATCCAAACAGGAATACTTATAGCATCTACAATTTGGGTAATTGCTTACTCGATAGCCAGCATCCCCTATCTCGAAGCTTTCCAGTCAATCGCACCTGAACAGAACGGTATATTTAACGGACTAACTTACATTTTCGCAGTATTCGGATTTGGTGCTGTATTCGCTCTAATGACTATTCCAAACTACAAAGTGCTCAAGAAACTGAAGGCCGAAAATACCGACATGTAACAGACGCTGATCGGGCATATGTCTAGGTGCCTTCTGGCTGATTTCAGTGCAACTCGACCGTGATATCTGCCGCTGGGAAAGGTCGGTGCTTTATAATGACTTCAGTTTGCAGGATTTTTCACTTTCTGAACGCAGTGCCACTCTGATACTTTGGAAGCACCGGCTGATTCATTAGTTTTATCGGAACTTGCTAAGCTCGGGGCGCACTCCTGCTAGCTTAGCGTTATACAAAATTTACTGCATGAACTGTCCGAACTGTAACAATGAAATTCTGAACGAAAACATAAACGTTCAAACTGATATCGCAAAGTGTCAGAGTTGCAACAACATTTTTAAAATTTCTGATGCCCTAACCGATTCAAACTCTGACGGTTTTGACTTGAACAACCCTCCTAAAGGAACTTGGATAAGAAGTGAAATGAACCAACTTGTTATCGGAGCTACAACTCGATCGCCAATCGCATTCTTCCTCGTTCCGTTCATGGTAGTTTGGTCCGGTGGATCAATTGGAGGAATCTACGGAACACAACTCGCAAAAGGTGAATTCGATCCATTCATGTCACTATTTGGAATTCCTTTCTTAATTGGATCTATAATTTTCTGGAGTCTCGCTCTAATGGCGATTTGGGGTAAAGTCGAACTAACGTTAGACAAACACGGAGGCAAAACTTTCACGGGATTAGGGAACATCGGACTAACAAAGAAATTCACATGGGATGAAATCTCTTCTGTAAGAGAAAAACAATCAAATTTTAACTACCCAGGTAGTCAAGGTGGATCAATACTTCTAGAAGGTAAACGGAGAATCTCATTTGGAATGGGTGTGAAAGAAAGCAGAAGATATTACTTGTTTAGAGCGCTGAAAAACATACTTTCTAAGGTGAAATCGAATAAAAACTTTGTATAACAGACGCTGATCGGGCATATGTCTTGGTGCATTCTGGCTGGTTTCGGTGCAACTCGCCCGTGAATCTGCCGCTGGGAAACGACAGTGCTTTCTACCAACTTCTGCTCGCAGGAGTTTTTGACTTGCGGAACCTAAGCTGGTGCGCGTTTGAAACGCGTACCTCAAAATCCAACTGTAGCTGAAGATTCCGGCACAAGGCCAGAATGACGTTCCAATAAAGTCATATCCCCTCCCGTTCTCGTTGTAACCGGGTTGCGTAGACGAGGATGCCAATGTTACCCCCCCGCCAAATCCAGCAGCAACGTATACTCTTTTACTTTTTCAGCGTCATCAAGTTTTCTGGCCAGCTCCAGGATCGTATTGATCGTGCTTTTGTTGAACGGGTCATCATACCGGGCAATCTCATAATGCCGGATAGCTTCTTCATAGTACTTTTTTGCTTTAGTCATCGCCTCCAGATCAGCAGCGTTTTCAAAAATAATGTCGCCGGCCTCCTTGTTCGTCTCCCCTAGCAAAGCACTAATGGATGAGTTCACTCCAAGCTTTTCGGCAAAAACCAGGCATTCAATACGCCTGTCCAGCAGTTCGGTCTTCGCATCTGCTCCATCGGCCTTCTTTGATTGTTTTTCGTAAGCATCCGCCTGCTCCATGACCAAAACATTGAGTCGGGCATAGGCCTTTGTTATTTGCTCCTCCCAGCTATCATCATGCTCAGCTACTTCAGAAAGATTTTCATATGCAAGCCTGATCGGATCAGATTCCGCAAAGTCCCTCTTCTCTGCACGCTCCAGCCATATCAATCCCCGATAGAAATAGATTTTTGCAACAGAAGACTCAGTAAACATCACCTTCACTTTCTCCGCCTCCGCAAAATCTACCAGGGCCTCATCATATTCCTTAGCCATGAAATGTCGAATCCCCGAATCCACATAACTTTGGCCACCGGCAAGCAAGGCTGATACAAAAAACAGTATAAAAGCAATTGGTTTCATGGCGAGTGATCTGGTCATCTATAATACCACATCTGTGCAATCTGTAACCAAAAAAAATGGCATAACAGCAAATGTCCAAGAATGATCCTATCATATTACCTGAAAAGTACTATTTGGACTACTTCAATTACGTTCTGGAGTTTGTGGAAAGGCAATATGATCACATCCTGGACCAGCCCGAGCACCTGTTTTATCAGAGCTTCCGGGATTTGTCCGAGCAGGCCCAATGCCTCTACCTGAGGTTCTCCAACCGACGGGGGGATTTCTTCCGGATCAGTAAGATTTCCTATGCTGAAATCCCCGACCTGCACCAAGCGAAAGAGGAATTATTGTATCAGGGATTTATCCGGATCAATGAAAACCCTGATCCCGGCCAGTTCAGGCTGTTCACCAAATCGGAGCTAATATCCATTTTCGGGTTTCTTAGTCCCGCTCAGAAAAAGGAAGAAATCCTGACCGAGCTCACCGATGCGGATATTCGACTCATCCACGAACAAGAGGAGATTGCCGAGGTGCTGAAAAATGATGAAGTGGACTTCATCAAGCTGCTATTCTTCGGGCACAGGGGCGGACAGATGACCGATTTTGTCGTTCGCGATGTGGGCAATGTGAAAATTGAAAAGCTGGACGAGTCGAAGTTTAAGCCCTGGTTTGGCTCACGGGAAGAGGCGCTCTCTATGATGCACATTTCGCAGCTCAGACGTATGATATACGAAATCCAGGAAGCCGGACTGCCGCTGGAAGACTACCTGGAAGAGATGCCCTGGAACACCTGGCTCTCCTATCCCAGGTCTGCTAAATCCGC
Source organism: Ekhidna sp. (assembly GCF_040223195.1). GTDB lineage: Bacteria > Bacteroidota > Bacteroidia > Cytophagales > Cyclobacteriaceae > Ekhidna. Next base: position 94,803 of record NZ_JAVKDX010000007.1, read on the forward strand.
CGAAAAGCTTTTGCTCAAAATAGCTTACTACTTCGAGCAAATGCAGCAGCCGGAATTGGCGCTGCACTACTACTCCTTCACCGATAGGCCACCGGCCCGGGAGCGGAAAGTGCGGCTGCTGGACAAGATGGACAAGAAAGAAGAAGCGGTAACTATCGCCCGGGAGATGTCAGAGCATCCGTCCAATGCATCAGAACTGACCTTCGCCACGGATTTCCTGAATCGAAAAGGAATCCGCATAAACCGGAGCATGACCGAGCGCCTGAAATCAGCACCTGCTATAGAAATCCCTCGGCCCACCATTAATGTTGAAAAGGCCGTTTTAGAGTATTATGAAGACAAAGGCTGGCAGGGACTGCACGCGGAGAATTACCTCTGGAGGGGCTTGTTTGGTTTGGTGTTCTGGCATGTGATTTTCGATGAAAGTCTCGGCTCCTTTCATCACCCCCTGCAGCGCCAACCGTCCGACCTCAACGACGCGGTTTTTTTTGAGTCCAGACAGGAAAGCCTGAAAATACAGCTGGATAAACTTAAATCCCGGAAACAGTTACTCAAACATGTTGCAAGCCTACATGCTAGCAAGCAGGGCATTGCCAACCGATTCGTCTACTGGCATGAATCGCTCCTCCCATCGCTGGAAGTGATGATCGATCGGGTGCCGCTGAAAGGATTGAAACTGGTGCTACTGGAGATGTCTAAAAACATGAAGGAAAATAGTGCAGGGTTTCCCGATCTCTTTATTTGGAAGAGGAAGGAATACCACTTTTATGAAGTGAAATCCCCCAACGATCATCTATCGGCCCAGCAGCTCTTCTGGCTGGATTTTCTCGCTTCCGTCAAAATCAATGTGGATGTGCTGCGGGTCAACTATATCTAAACAAAATCGTAACTTTAAATTGTTAAATAAACAGACAATGAAGGTATTATTGGAAATTCAGGACAACAAGGTTGATTTCGTAATGGAACTGCTTGAGAATTTGAAGTTTGTGAAAGCCAGGCCCCTTGATTCTGGTAAAGTTGAGATGCTGGGGGGCATTCAGCAGTCTGTGGAAGAATTGAATCAAATCAAAGCTGGGAAATTAAAAGGGATTCCAATCCAAGAATTGCTAGATGAGCTTTGAAATCATTGCTACCCCTCATTTCAAAAGAGAAATCAAGAAGCTTTCAAAAAAGTATAAATCGCTCAAAGTTGATTTCAGCAGGCTAGTCGACCAACTAAAGAGCAACCCATCCCAGGGTACGCCTCTTGGCAATGATTGCTTTAAAATCAGAATGGCAATCACATCTAAAGGAAAAGGTAAATCGGCTGGTGCAAGGATCATTACTCATTTCTATTTTGATGGCAATAAATTGTTTCTTCTCAGCATCTTTGATAAATCCATTCAGGAAACAATTACAAAATCTGAGCTTCGCGCTCTTCTTGAGAATATAAAAAAATAAGTGCTTTGTTTAGTCTTTGGGAAAAACAGTCCTTCCTTACTTCTGATGTACTAATTATTGGTGCAGGCATCACCGGACTCTCCGCTGCTGCTACCTTGAAAGAGCAATCACCCGATCTGCAGGTAACCGTATTGGAGCGTGGCGTACTTCCTTCCGGAGCAAGCACCAAAAATGCAGGGTTTGCTTGCTTTGGCAGTGTATCGGAGCTGCTCAGCGACATTAGCACCATCGGTGAAGACGGAATGGTGGGGCTGGTGGAAAAACGCTGGGATGGCCTGCAAAAAACCTGTCAGCGACTGGGCAGAAGCATGATCGATATCCAGGTCAAAAGCGGCTATGAGCTGATCTTTGAGGAGAAATCGTCGGTCATTGAAAACATCGAGCGGGTGAACGCTCTGCTAAACCCATTCTTTCAGCAAAATGTCTTTTCACTAAGCAATGATAAAATCCCGCAATTCGGATTTGGACAAACCCATCACCTCATTGAAAACCCACTGGAGGGCCAGCTGGATACCGGGAAGCTGATTTCATCCCTTTGGAAATATTGCGCCGAGCTAGGCGTGCAGGTATATACCGGCTGTGCAGTTGAGAATATCATTGAGGAAGAAAGCAAGGTGATTGCCCAATGCAAAGAACTGAGCTTTGAGGCCAAAAAGTTAGCTGTGTGCACAAACGCATTTACCAGAAAACTTATAAAAGAGGATTTGGATATTTCTCCCGGTCGAGGCATTGTGATGAGTGTTATTCCAGAGAAGGATTTGAAATTCGAGGGAACCTTTCATTACGAGGAAGGCTACTATTACTTCCGGGACTACTATGGCAAGCTGCTGTTCGGAGGGGGACGAAATCTTGCAATGGAAGACGAGACTACCACGGAGTTTGGCGTCAATCAACAGATTAAAGAAAAACTCCTTGAGGATTTGAATACCATCATCCTGCCAGATCAGAAATACGAAGTAGAAATGGAATGGTCCGGCATCATGGCTTTTGGCACAAGCAAGCAGCCAATCGTAAAGCGTATATCAGATAGAGTGGTAGCCGGTGTGCGATTGGGTGGCATGGGTGTGGCAATCGGCAGTCTAGTGGGGGAAGAAGTGGCCGAGTTGATTTTAAACTCTTAAATTATCCTTTTTAAATAAAACCCCAGAACCTAGCCCTTCATCACCATAATTCCAGGAGGCATTTTCCCACCTTACATAGTATTCCAATGGATTTATGAAATCCTCTAATTTCTCAAACCAGATTGATAGGTTTTCTAATAAATTTGATTCATTGCCAAGGTCATCTGGGGAGAAAGTAATTTCAAGAAAATAATCATTCTCCTCTGGTGAAAGGAAGAATTGAAGCTTCTTTATTGGCTCTTCAATATTTTCTACTTCAATCATCAGATAGTCAAAATCCTTTTCAAGTAGATTATCTGGTATTGTATAACTAGGTTTAACGCCCTGAGAAAGTGTTGCTTTTCCATTAGGATAAATGCAATGAATCCATTCAATTGAAGCTTTTGCTTTATTTAGAGACAATCTCGAAAATGTGATGTCTATCAGCGAACTATCTCTAGAATTAAGAAGATTTAAAAACTCTTTCAACATCTACTTAAACTGTAAGCTTTACAAAAAAGGTACTCCCCTTCCCTAGCTCAGATTCTACCCACACTTTACCTCCGAGATCCTGAACGTATTTTTTCACGATGGATAGCCCCAGCCCGGTGGAAACCTCGCCACCCGTTGGCCTGGCACTCAGCTTTTGAAACCGGTTGAATATCTTTTTCTTATCCTCCTCCGAAAATCCTGGTCCTTCATCCGATACCTTGAAGATCACACTATCATAATTGCAATCCGCTCTCAACTCCACGGAGGTATTCGCTTCGGAGAATTTCACAGCGTTAGAAACCAGGTTTTCCAAAACAAGCAATAACAACAGGTGATCCGTACGGATGATGTTATGATTTTCACAAAATCCCACAGCAAGCTCAATGTTCTTCTTAGCAGCAATTGGCCGGTACCGCTGCACTACATCCTTCATCACCACCCGAATGTCCACCCGTTCATTCAGCACCTTTACCCGGTTTCCTTCCAGCCCATCCACATCCAAAATCTTAGTTACCATCTTATTGATCCGCTCAGCACTGGCCGTGACCTGGTCCAGCATCTTGGCCTCCACCTCAGACAGCTTCTTGCTCATGTTTTGATTTACAATCTCCGCCACCATGATGATCTGGCTAAGTGGTGACCGAATATCATGGGCCAGGATGCGCACCAGATTATTTTTTTCCTCATTAAGAGCCACCAGTTGAGCATTTCGGTTCATCAACTGCTCATTCTTCAGCCTGATGTCTTCCTGCTGTTCTTCAATCTGGTCTTTCTGCCCTACGATTACCGTCGTGGTTTTTTGATTTTTATAAAAGAGATACGCTATCACAAATAAGAATATGGAGACGATAAAGATTCCCCACATCAATATCCGTCTGGTAGCTTGCTCCTCCTCCAGCTTCAAATTGGCATTTTTTATCAACGCAAGCTGCATTTCCTTCTCCTTCGTGAGGATCGATGTGCCTAGCTCCTCTCCTTTATAGATTTCATCAATAAACGTGTATAGTTCGTCTCCAAGGTAGGTGGAAATAATTTTTGAAATTGTTGCCCTGTACTTTTGAGATGTTAGGAATTCGTCCAAATACGCTTTCCATTTACTTTCCTTTGGGAGTATGAATGCATAGCCACGACCCTGTGATGTGAAAAAATTCTGCCGCGTCACCTCACCTCCGCTTTTGATAAGCATGAGATAAATAGGCAGATCAATAAACCCAAACTTGTCTGGTTCATTCCTGATTGCTTCCAGGATGTTCTTATCACTCTCGATGAATTCAATCTCAAATGAAGCACTAAACTGACCCTTCAACTTCCTAAGCAAAGACTCATACTTCGTGTCCCTGATGGTGACAGCATTTAGTTTGTTCAGCATTTGATCCATCTCTTCAAAAGATCGGACAATGGAAGTGCCGTTGCTCGAGACCATCACTGTAATATCCGGAAAATATGAAGTAGTAAAATCTGCATATACCAATCTCTCATCCGTAATGGAGAGCGCAGATACACCAACTGCATTAGGGATTTTGTCCTCCTTCATCACTTCCAATATGTGAGAGAAGCGCTTGGCTTTGATCCAGTTTGGCACTATATCCATTCCCTTTTCAGCCTTCATAAATTCTGCAAAAGCCAAAAGCATCTCATACTCCACACCAGTAAGAATCCCGCTATCATCTTCATAGATGAAAGGCTTAGATGTGTACCAATAAAGATCTAGGGTCTCTGCCGATTGTGGAACCTGCGGGCTAATACTAAAAGATGCCATCTGAATGCAGAATGTCAGCAAGAAAACTAAAAGGTGGCGGTGCATGAGTTAAATATGGCGAATTTGTCTGGAATGAAAAATTGGTAGGCACTGTATCGAACCTATCCTACTTAAAAATAACCCTAAAATCACAAAACCATCTATACATGCTTTCGGTTATGCTAATGATTAATACTTAAATCATGGCAAAAAAGACCGTTTCAAAATCGTCCATCCAAAAAGGATATCAGAATTATCTTCTTGAAGAGGGTAAGAAACCTGAGACCGTTAGAATCTTTACTAAGCATCAGAAAATTGCAGATGAAGACTTCTACAAACATTTTGGGTCTCTCAAAAATGTAGAAAAATCCATTTGGGAAGATTACTATCTCAAAACCTTGAAAGTAGTGCAAAACGATGCGGACTTTGAGGAGATGAGCGGAAGGGAGAAGCACCTCTCTTTCATGTATACCATGTTGGAGATCATGAAATCAGACCGCTCCTACATTTTGCACAAACTGGAGGGTAAGAAACCACATGAGCTACCCTCGGAGCTACGCCAGACACAATCGATTATTGTGAATTCTGAAATAGACTGGGCCAAGACTTTCGACTTCCTGCCTGAAAAGGCACATAAAACCACCCAGTCTGCATACCGGCGAATGCTCTGGTCCCACAGCATAGCCATGATCATGTTCTGGGTGAAAGACGACTCAGGTGATGCAAAAGACACAGATATTTTTATTGAGAAATCCACCCGCACCGCTTTTGATATCGGAGAGCTACCGGCGCTGGACTCCATCATAGACCTAAGTAAGTTTTTTCTACAACGAATGGGATTCGCTAAAGCGACAGCATAGATGGCAAAAGAATTGGATCGAATCCCGATTGGGAAAGTAAAGCGTGCCAGCAAGTTTGTGACCACCGGGGCAAAAGTTGGTGCCAACTATGTGAAAGCCTACAGCAAAGCTGCCATCAAAGGCAAGCTGGATAAAGAAGAGCTGGATAGCGACAATGCACGCGATATTTATGATTCGCTGAGCGAGCTAAAAGGAAGTGCACTGAAAATGGCCCAATTGCTCAGCATGGATCAAAATGTGCTGCCGAAAGCTTATTCTGATAAGTTTGCAATGGCCCAGTACAGCGCCCCACCTCTATCCTATCCGCTGGTGAAAAAGACGTTTATTGAAAACCTTGGCAAAGCTCCGAACGAGATTTTTGATGCTTTTGGAAAGAGTGCGAGCAATGCCGCATCTATGGGCCAGGTTCATAAAGCCGAACTCAATGGACAGCAGCTTGCGGTAAAGGTTCAGTATCCCGGAGTAGCGGATAGCATCAAAAGCGACCTAAGGCTTGCCAAGCCCTTTGCACTCAAACTGATGAACGTGAAAGGCAAAGACGTGGAGCCTTACATGAAAGAGGTGGAAGACAAACTACTGGAAGAAGCTGACTATGAATTGGAGCTAAAGCAATCGCTGGATTTTGCCCAAAAATGTGAAAAACTGGAAGGTGTATTTTTCCCCACGTATTATCCCGAGCTCTCCGCACGGCAGATCCTGACTATGAGCTGGATGGATGGTGAGCCGATAGGTGCTTGGATGAAACGGGAGCAATCCCAGGTAAGCAGGGACAAACTGGGACAGACTCTATGGGATTTCTACATGTTTCAAATGCACAGCCTGCGGATGATGCACGCCGATCCACATCCGGGGAATTTCATCATCGATGATCAGGACAACCTCGGCGTGATTGATTTCGGATGCATCAAGCACATCCCGGAAGATTTTTATGAAGCCTACTTTGAGCTGGCCAGCCATGAGGTACTGGAAAATCCGGATAAGGTAGATCGACTTTTCCGACAGCTGGAAATCATCAGGCCAAATGACTCGCAGAAAGATGTGGCCACAGTAACCGAAATGTTTACCGGGCTCATTCGGCTGCTGTCCCGTCCATTCAATCAGGGCTCCTTCGATTTTGCTGATGAAGCGTACTTCAGAGAGATTTACCTGAAAGGTGAGGAAATTTCCAAAGACCCTGAGATGAACAAGTTGCAGGCAAGAGGTTCACGGCATTTCATTTATTTCAACAGAACTTTCTTTGGGTTGTACAATATTTTGCATGCACTAAAGGCGCAGGTAAATACTGCGTCGGTCGACTTTTTGTCGGTGGCTTAGGCCTCCGTCGGAGTAAAAAATTTCTATCAAAATATGCTCAAGCCACGCTACTTTTGCACCGCTTTTAAATGACTTTGTATCGCAAAGTCCAGGGGGTGGAAAAGCTTTTTCGCCTCGTGGAAAAGGATGTGGCCACCTTTCAGCAAGCCACTGAGATGAAATGCAAAACAGGATGCGGAATGTGCTGCCTCAAGCCGGACATTTCAGCATCTCCACTCGAGTTTTTGCCTTTTGCCTACCACCTTTTCAAGACGAATCAGGCTCATGAATGGCTGGAGAAATTTAGGAAAGACGATCGCAAGATTTGTCACAATCTGAATGCTATGCTTGGTAATCAGGATGGGGGCTTTTGTTCATCCTATCAATACAGAGGGCTGATTTGCCGGTTATTTGGGTTTTCGGCCATGCTTGGTAAAAACAAAGTTCCTCAGCTAGTGACCTGCAAAACTATCAAAGAAGAATATCCGGCTTCAGTGGCAAGGGCAAACGCCATGATCGATCAGCGAAGGTATGTTCCTATCCTCAGCAACTACTATCATCAGCTCCGAATGATTGATCCGGATTTGGGCAGGGATATGATGCCCATCAACAGGGCAATCGCTGAAGCAATCAAGACGGTACTTGCCTATTACAGCTATCGGAACCCGCGGAAAGTCGGGTAGAAAAATGGGATGAGATCGGGAATAATCAGGAAGTAAGTTGTTCCAATATTTTGAAAAGACCTATTTTCGAGAGTCGGAGAACAACGTAATATGACGAACAGACGAGAACCCACCCTATTTGAATCCCTTATCCCCATTTTATTTCTCATCCTGCTGCTGGTCATCAATGTAGGAATTTTTGGAAGCGAGGCGCTCGGCGGGTCCAACCAGATCGTGCTGATCCTGTCTGCAGCCGTAGCATCCATCGTGGCGATCAGGATCGGATTTAAATGGCAAGAAATCCAAGATGGGGTTGTCAAGAGTATTAGTTCGGCTATGGCCTCCATTCTTATTCTGCTACTGATCGGTTCACTAGCTGGAACATGGATGCTTAGCGGGGTAGTACCTGCCATGATTTATTACGGTCTACAAATCCTTAACCCTACCATTTTCCTTGTTGCCGCATGCATTGTCTGCTCCATTGTTTCCGTAGCTACGGGAAGCTCATGGACTACCTCAGCTACGGTGGGCATTGCGCTTATTGGAATTGGTCAGGCACTGGGGATTTCAGAAGGCCTGGTCGCCGGAGCTATTTTATCGGGTGCCTACTTTGGAGATAAAATGTCTCCGCTATCTGATACGACCAACCTGGCGCCTGCCATGGCTGGCACAGATCTTTTCACACACATCCGTTACATGACCATCACCACAGTTCCCTCCATTCTATTGGCGCTGGGTATTTTTCTGGTAATTGGCCTCACCAACTCCTCGGATGGCATAATTGAAGGCAAGCAGGCGATCCTGGCAGCCATCGACGGCACATTCAATATTTCCGGCTGGCTTTTCATTGTTCCGGTAGTGGTGGTAGTCTTAATCGTGAAGAAGATGCCGGCTCTTCCTGCACTGCTGATTGGCACCTTGCTGGGGGCAGTATTTGCGCTCATCTTCCAGCCAGACCTGGTTGCGGAGGTAGCAGCTACCGCCAGCTTCGACGGAAAACTTTACGAAACATTTGCTGGCATTTCCCCTGCACTAACCAATGGTTTCATTGGCACGATGCAGGCCATGTTTGGTGACATCTCTTTCACTACAGGAAATGCCGTGCTGGACGATGAGGGACTTTTGAGCAGCTCCGGAATGAACGGCATGCTGGGAACCATCTGGCTCATTCTTTCAGCTATGATTTTTGGAGGAGTGATGGAAGGTGCCGGGATGCTAAAGCGCATCGCCTCGGCTATCATTTCAAAAGTCAATTCCATTGGGTCGCTCATTTCAAGTACGGTAGGAACATGTGTGTTTTTTAACCTGACAGCCTCTGACCAATACCTGGCCATTGTAGTTCCGGGGAGAATGTATGCCGACACTTATCGCGAAAAAGGACTGGCGCCCGAAAACCTCAGTCGAACGCTGGAAGATTCAGGAACCGTCACTTCGGTATTGATCCCATGGAACACCTGTGGAGCTTATCATTCCACGGTTTTGGGAGTTGGGACATTGACCTATCTGCCTTATTGTTTCTTCAATATCCTCAGCCCGCTCATGACCATGCTGGTGGGATATACCGGGTACAAAATCAAAAAGCTGGTAAGCAAAGGTGAATAGTCGGTTTGCTGAACATATCACCAAAGAAGACATACAGTCTCTGCCCCTTTTAGCTTTCAAAGGAAAAATTCACACGCTCAATACAGAGAAAGAATGTGATCGGGCGGTGAAAAAACTCAGGGGGTTTGATACCCTGGGCTTTGATACGGAAAAGAAGCCCACCTTTGTAAGGGGTGAATACAACCACACCGCCATGGTTCAGCTTTCCACCATGGATGAGGCTTTCCTCTTCCGGCTAAACCTCATGGGGTACCCTTCATCCTTGTTTGACCTGATGGCCGACCACTCCATCCTGAAGCTGGGCATCAGCATTGATGACGACCTGAAAGACCTGAATAAGGCCCGCAGGTTCAAACCAAAAAACTTTACCGACCTGAACGATCTGGTGCGGGAGCTGGGAGTCAAACATATGGGTGTGAAAAAGCTGGCTGCAATTGTGCTGGAATCACGGATATCCAAAAACCAGCAGGTATCCAACTGGGAGGCTGAATCACTTACTGCTGCACAAAAAAAATATGCTGCGACCGATGCGTGGATATGCGTGGCTATTTACGACAAACTGAAGTCACGAGGATACGTTTAAACTTTTTCAATCTAACAAGTAAAACATGGTATTCAGAAAACTTGATCAAATAAATCCCAAGGAGTTGCTCCCGGGCTATACCGTTCGGTTTGTGCATGCCGAGCGCATGACGCTGGCTTACTGGGATGTAAAAGCGGGAAGTCCGCTACCGGAGCACTCCCACGAGCACGAGCAGGTGGCAAATGTTCTTGAGGGCGAATATGAGCTAACCGTCAATGGTGAAACCAGGAGATTGAAACACGGCGATGTGGCGGTGATCCCTTCCAATACGCTTCACTCAGGAGTAGCTATTACAGACTGCAAACTGCTGGATGTTTTTGCCCCGGTCAGGGAAGATTATTTAAACGCAAATTCATAAAAAAAGCGACCCGAATGAGTCGCTTTTACAATTGATTTCTGCTTCAATTAGCTTGGCCAGTTTCCTGACTCTGTTTCATTTCCTTCATCATCATAATAGGCATAGGTACCGGCAGTTCCATCTGCATTCCAGGTGGCTTCATAGTAAAGGTTGCCATCGATGGTATAGGATAGCTCACCGGAGTTATCATCATTCACTACAATGGAAATCATAAATCCACCGTCAGAATCAGACACAGTAAACAGGAATGAGCCATCAGTGTTTTCTTCCCAGGTATAAGTAATGACAGGAACAGTCTCTACCTCAGATACTCCAATTGCTGACCCGTAAATCTCCATGAAGCCTTCATTGGCCGTTTTGGATTGCTCAGCATAGATGAATAGTGCCGGAGTAGAACCATTCTGAGAGAAAAATATCTGGAAGATGTATTTGTTACTTTCCTCACATATCTGATAAGCCACGGTAAATGATTGGTCACCACTTCCATAACTATAGGTGTAGACCACAGCATTACCCCCACATGTACCAATCGGCACATTTGATTCCTCTGCTCCGGAGGTTTGGTTGAAAAGTGAAATCCAGGTCGTCATGGCATTGGCGGAAGTAAGGTTGGAGCTTATCTGAAGCGCATTTGGATCGCCCGAATTATTCAGATTATTGATAACCGTCTGATCAATGGGCGGATTGGATGCATCAAAAGCAAACTCTACCTCGCTAAGGTCAACGGAGGCTTCATCATCACTCCCACATGAAACAATAAAAAATAAGGAAAAAACAGTGATCAGCAATGTGATCTTTTTAAGGTGATTCATCATATCGATTCTTCTAATAATTAAAGTAATTATGTTAATAGTCCAAAATTAATGATTCAACCCGTCAAGACATGACCTGTTCCGGCATTCCTTTCTGAAAGTCGATGAAATACACAAAATGCTCGAAGAGGAAACCCGGAAAAATATCCCTTATGCATTGATATTTAAGAACGAGATAAGATATCATCAAAATAAAATCGTGCTAAGAACCAAAACCAACCAAGATCGTGTTATTCAAGCTTCATGAGTAAAAATAAAAATGTCACCTTCGCCTGGGCAGTTAAGCATATTATCTGGCCAAGAAAGAAAACCTTGTTGGTTGGATTCGTCCTGATCATCTTTAGCCGACTGGCTAGCCTGGTGCTGCCTGGAGCCACCAAATACCTGGTGGATGATGTGATCAAAAATTCTGATCTGGAAATGCTGAAAACGCTGCTGATCGTTGTGGTTATTGCTATCACGATCCAGGCTATCACCTCGTTTTTACTCACAAGGATCCTAAGTGTGGAAGCACAGCACCTGATCTCACAGCTCCGAACCAAAGTCCAGAAAAAAGTCCTCTCTCTCCCCATCAGCTACTTTGACAATACCAAATCCGGAGAGCTGGTATCTAGAATCATGACCGATGTGGAAGGTGTGCGAAACCTGGTAGGAACAGGTTTAGTACAGCTTGTGGGCGGAACGATCACTGCTATTATCTCATTGGTACTTCTTATCAATATCAGCGCCTCTATGACGCTCTTTGTGCTGGTGCCAGTTTCCATTTTTGCTTTCATTGCCATGAAAGCATTTGCTAAGATCAGACCGATCTTCCGTACCCGTGGACAAATCAATGCAGAAGTAACCGGCCGACTGACCGAAACCCTAAACGGTGTTCGTGTGATCAAAGGCTTCAATGCCGAGGAGCAGGAAAATACCATTTTCGAGCAGGGTGTTTTGAAGCTTTACAATAACATCAAATCCAGTCTTACCGCGACTGCATTTGTGACCAGCTCCGCTACGTTCCTGCTTGGATTGGCCAGCGTTGGGATCATGGGTATCGGTGGATACTACATCATCAATGGTGACATGACCATTGGGGACTTCCTGGCTTTCACTCTTTATCTCGGATTTATGATTGCCCCGATCGTGCAGATGAGCAACATTGGCAGCCAGCTTACAGAGGCCTTTGCCGGGCTGGACCGCACTGAAGAGATCATGAAAATGGATCCGGAGAACCTGCCGGACAAGCGTCCGATCATATTGGATTCAATCTATGGGGACATAGAATTTAAGGATGTATCGTTTGCCTATGAAGAAAACAAGGACGTCCTTCATGATATCAACTTCAAGGCTCCCCCGGGCTCGGTTACTGCGCTGGTAGGAAGCTCTGGTTCCGGCAAGTCTACCACGGCAAGTCTGGCGGCAACCTTCCTCACCCCACAATCCGGGCTGATCACAATCGATGGACAGGACCTTTCCAAAGTTAATCTGGAGAGCTATCGCAAACATTTGGGTGTCGTGCTTCAGGATGATTTTCTCTTTGAGGGGACGATCAGGGAAAACATCATCTTCCCTCGACCAAATGCTACTGAAGACGAAATACAAGCAGCAGTTAAAGGGGCTTATGTCAACGAGTTTACGGATCGGTTTGAAGATGGGCTGGAGACGGTCATTGGTGAGCGAGGCGTGAAATTATCAGGCGGTCAGCGTCAACGGATTTCCATTGCCAGAGCTCTCCTGGCCAATCCTAAAGTCATTATCCTGGATGAGGCGACCTCCAATCTGGATACGGAAAGTGAGATGTACATTCAGAAAAGCTTGAACATGCTCATGAAAGACCGTACCACGTTCGTAATTGCCCACCGGTTGAGTACCATCCGTCAGGCAGATCAGATCCTAGTGATTGAGGAAGGAAAGATCGTGGAGCGAGGCACCCACGATGAGCTGATTGCGAAGGAAGGAAGATACTTTGAGCTGTATACCTATCAGAGTAGGATATAGATCATTGGGGTATATTTGGGGAGTGGGAACACAATATGTGCATAACACTAATGTTAGGTGGTATAAAGCTCAATGACAGAAAAACGATTTAGATTTATTGTCAGGTGGATTTTTCCACCTATAACTTCTTCCCTTGCATTTGGAGTCGTTTTTATAAGTAACGCCTCTAAAAAACTTCTATCAGGTTCTGAATTCACTACTGAACTCTTAGTTGCATTTGTGGTAACACTCATTGCGGGAACTGTTGGAGGGTTGGCTTACTCAATATATCGACCACAATTCAGAAAGCTAGGACGTCATGCTGGAGACTTGTTAACTGGAGCAATAACCATAGATTTTTACTTTATCGCTATTTACAACATACTTCAATACAACGAGTTTGATCAAGGGTTAGCTGACGGGATTTGGGCATTAATGCTTTTTGCAACCGTAATATGAGCCTTTGCCGGATGGTACCTTAACATTACCAAAATGGAGATTGGACTAATCCAATATTTTTTGAATCTTTTCGGAGAAGATGATTTCGCTGAGGAGGAGGAAAAAACACCACCTAACACGCGCTGGTAATACATTTGTCGGACGGCATCTAGCTCCAAAGCCTCGGTTCGTGTCCTCACGAATGTTTGTGAAGACACAAACCCTAGCATTAGGAATTTTTCCATTGAGCTTTTAGCCCCAACGATCTTAAACAATATTACTAAACCTAATCCTTGGCAAACGCCCTTTACAAGTACATAAACAACTCAAATGATAAAACTACTGGACCGCTGTGACATAAGTCACAAGTTTATAATCATGAACTGTCTATTGTTGTGCTTTTAAATCTATCATTTATGAAAACATCAGTAGTATCAGGACTAGTCGGTTTGTTATTGATTACTTCCTGCGCCAAAGACGACAGCAATTCCAATACACTTCAGGAACAGATTGAGGAAGTGCTTCATGACAAGACCTTTGTGATTACCAGTTTCATCGATTCTGGGAATGATGAAACTAGCCATTTCAACTGCTATGCCTTTGAATTCAAATCGGACGGAACCGTCACTGCTACCAATGATGACGAAACCTACAATGGAACATGGAGCATCTCTAATGATGCGAGCGACGATAACAGTGAAAGTGACCTTGACTTCAACCTCCATTTCAGCGTGACCAATGCATTTGAAGATCTAAACGATGATTGGGATATTGTTAATTACAACGAAACCTCAATAGAATTGACGGATGTAAGCGGTGGTAATGGAGGTACGGACTTGCTTACTTTTGAGATCGGTAATCCCTCAACAAATTGTACCTCACAGATTCAATCAACAATACAAGCCAACGTGCAGAGCGGCACATGGCGTATCAAGAAATTTGTAGACTCTGACACAGACGAAACCATACATTTTGCAAACTACAACTTCACATTCATGAGTTCGGGTGTGCTACGTGCAACCAATGGAACGAATGATTATGAAGGCACCTGGAGTATCACAGATAGCAATAGTAATGATGATAGTCAGGATGATTTGGACTTCAATATTCATTTTAACCTGACTAATGATTTTGAAGATCTGAATGATGACTGGGATTTCATCTCCCAATCAGCTTCTGAGATTGAGCTCACCGATATAAGTGGGGGAAGCGGCGAGACAGACCTGCTGACGTTCGAAAAAAATTGAGACTATGACCCGTATCATCTAGAAGCACATTCAAAATGGTATTTTTTACATGTTAGTTTAACTGTCAATTTTATTTAAGAGTTGAAGAATCAAAGGTTCTGGCCCTTGCCTGTCTCATGTAGGCAAGGGCCAGAATGACTTTCTACTATAATCCTCATTCTTTTATCTTAGACCCATGGATGAAATACGAAAGTCACTCTCCTTCCTAAGCCCTGATCTGATCAAAAAGATTGAGGAATCCTCTGCTATCAAGGATATCCCAAAGGACACGGAGATCCTGCGTGAAGGCCAGTATGTCAAAGTCATCCCCATTGTTTTGGATGGACTGATCCGTGTTTTTTCCCGGTTTAGTGATAAGGAACTCCTCCTCTACTACATCAAGCCCAGTGAAAGCTGCATCATGTCATTTGCCTCCAGCCTTAAGAATGACCCAAGTAGAATCTTTGCGACCACCGAAGAAGACTCCCGGGTGCTCTTACTCCCCGTAGATGAAGTTTCCTCCTGGATCCATCAGTTCCCAAGCATCAACACCCTTTTCTATCAGCAATACAACCTGAGGTACAGTGAACTGCTCAATACCATCAGCCATGTAATCTTTGACAAGATGGACAAGAGGCTCTATGATTATCTCGTAGAGAAGTCTAACCTGACCAGGCAGAACCCCCTCAAAATCTCCCACCGGCAAATTGCCAGTGAGCTTGGAACAGCCAGAGAGGTGGTATCACGAGTGATGAAGAAACTGGAAAGTGAAGGTAAAGTGCTCCAACACTCCAATAGCATAGAAATTATGGTCGGTGACTAAAGTCACTGCATTGGCAAAAATTGGTTTCTACATTTGATCTCATGAACAGGGAAAAACTTGCAAAACTGGTGGGGGTATGCATTTTATGCGTCTGCATCGTTTACGGCATTGTCCTGATCATCGAATTTTTTAGCTAACTAAAACATCAATAAAATGAAAAAGAACATGGGATCAGCGGACAGAGTGATCAGGGTGATACTCGCTGCAGTATTGGCATATCTTTATTTCACAGGAGTATTGGTAGGCACCTTTGGTTTAGTGCTGGTAATACTCGCTGCAGTATTTGTACTTACAAGCTTAATCAGCTTTTGCCCACTTTACGCTCCTTTTGGGCTGAGTACCTGCAAGGTGAAGGAGAAGAGCTCATAACTGAGGTCCATTAATGATGGACGGAGCTCGCCCAAGGCGAGCTCTGATTTATTCATTTCGGATACTCTCTGTAGGATCAGAGATGGCAGCCTTATAGGTTTTAAGTGTCACGGTGATCAATGCGATGATCGCTGTAGCTACTCCTCCTACCAAGAAGACATACCAGTGGCTGGATAGTTGAATCCGGTAAGCATAGCCTCCTAACCAGTTGCTGATAAAGTACCAGCTTGCCGGGATCGCGAATAGTGAGGCAAGCAGCACCAATAGCACAAACTCTTTTGAAATCAATCCGATGATCTGCTGAACAGTAGCTCCCAATATTTTTCTAATTCCCAATTCCTTCTGCCTTTGCTGAGCAGAATAGGCTGCCAAACCGAAGATTCCCAGGCATGCCAAAAAGATCGAAATACCGGAAAAGGCACTAAACAATCTCGCCTGCTTTTGTTCCTCTTCATAAAGCCTGGCCAGGCTCTCATCCAAAAAATCATATTGCAAAGGAAAGCCCGGTGATAGCTTACGATATGTTTCATCGATGGCAATCAGGGATTCTTTGAAATCTTCTCCTTCTAATTTTACCACCACTCTCCCGCCAAAATTTTGCCCGGCAATAATTGCCATCGGCTCAATCTGGTCTTTTAGTGAAGTAAAATGGTAATCTCGCACTACTCCAATAACTGTTCGTTCCATATCATTCCAGCTTGGAAGCTTGACCTTCTTTCCTATTACTTCATTTGCCCCAAGTCCAATTTCGGCCAGTGCCATTTCATTGATGAGCATGCCATTCTCGACATCAGTTTTTAAGTCTGGTGAAAAATTGCGTCCAGCCAGCACTTCCAAATTCAGCACGCTCAAATAGGCCGTATCTGAAAACACCGTCCTGAACCTGAAATCTTCGTCTATGCCTGCGAATTGAAAAACAGAAACATCGTGAAATCCTCCCGGCTCACCACTCATATTAGAAACAGACTTGACAGAGGGGATGCTTTGAAGCTGCTTAATGAAGGTTTCTTTATTTGCCCGGATCTCCTGATTATACAAACTGATTACCACCACGGCATTTTTATCAAATCCAAGCTCTTTGTCAGTGAGGTATTTGGTTTGCTGAGATATCAGCACAGTGGCTACAATGAGAAAAATAGAAATGGAAAACTGAACCACCACCAGCCCTTTCCTCAGACCTACATTTTTGCCGGACGTGATTTTTCCTTTCAAAGCTGAGATGGGCTTGAAAGATGAAAGCAACAATGCCGGATATATTCCGGAGGTAAGCAACACCAATGTGAATAAGGCGGTGAAAAATATGATCACATTACTATCCAGCCAATTGAGCGAAATCTGAATATCGAAAAAGCGATTGAAAAGTGGATTGATCAATTCGCACAAGCCAATTGCCAAAAGGATGGAAAACAAGAGAATCATAACCGACTCCCCAAGGAATTGTAGTACAAGTCTTCCTTTGTTCACGCCCAATACTTTTCTCACTGCCACTTCCTTTGCTCGCATAAATGACTGGGCGATGGAGAGATTGACGTAATTGAAACATGCGATAAAAAGGATAGCGATGGCCACCAATCCTAAAACATAAATGGCATTGATATTTCCGTGAGCAGCAGGATCGTACCTGGTTTCGTCATCAAAGTAAACTTGCATCAGAGGCTCAAGCGCCAAATCTATTCTTGCCCCTGATTTCTTAAAGTCCTCTCCAAAGTACTTATCCATGAACCCCGCAAACTGCCCTTCTACCTGTTCAGCCACCGATTCATTAGGAATCTTGGCGTACGTCATCAGGTTATTATTCCACCAGTTTTTAAACCAATCAAACTGCTCGTAAAGCTGAAGAGAAGCCACAAAATCAAATCGGAGGTGAGTTTTGGCAGGCAAGTCATCCATAACTCCTGTTACAATAAAAGTGAACATATTATCCGCTTTGATTTCCTTGCCAATTGGATCTTCATTCCCGAAATATTTCTTGGCCATTTTCTTACTTAGCACCACCGAGTTAGGCTGCTCTAATACCGTCTTCGGATCACCGGAAAGGAGTGGGAATGAGAAGAATTCGAAAAAGTTGGCATCTGCCATGAGTATCTGATCCTCGTAAAACCTGCGCTCCCCCGCAGATACCAGTCCGGACTCGTTCAATGCGCGAGTGACACTTGAGATGGCGTCAGGAAAGTCATTCGTCAGCGCCTCGGCAAAGGGGCCGGAGGTCACTCCAATATCATATTTGGTACCATTGACCTCTGATTTTCTTATGACCCGATAAATCTGATCCTTATCCTGAATGAAAGAATCTGTGGCTATCTCAGAGAAGATATAGAAGTACAAAAAGATAGTGGCGACCAGCCCAAACGTGAAGCCTGATATGCTGATCAGTGAAGAAGACTTATAGCGATATAAGTTTCTTAGCGTGAGTAATGGATTAAATGAAAACATAGGTCCTGATTTTTGAGTTTTGATTGATTTGAGTGTAGATGGACGCAGATAGTTTACTACCTGAATCCAGTATTTTAGTCCTTTGAGTTTGCTGCTGCTCTCAGCATAATATTGATGAAGGTCACCCTGCAGCTCTTCTACCAACTCAGCTTTGCATAGCCATTGGATTAGCTTGAATGATATCTTCGGTGGCTGCACTTCCTTAGCCATTTGTAAACTTCAATTCAAATGAAGGCACCTGGCTCCACAGGCTTGCACGCATTTCTTTTACTTCATTCAGGGCTGTTTTACCATCCGCAGTGAGTTCATATATGCGTTTTCTCCTGCCCCCCCTTTCCTGTGTGGCACCTCCAAGTTCAGATTTCAGAAAATCCTTTTGCTCCAGTCTGCTCAAAGTAGTGTGCAAAGCGCCCATGGAAATGGATCGATTGACCTGCTTTTTGATCTCATCTTTTATTCTGAGCATATATGCTTCCTCCTGAAGTATTAAAACTACCAGTAGCAGTAGTTCTTCGAATTCACCCAGATTAGTACCTTTCATATTAGTTTCTATTTTGCAGACTAATATACGATAGGCTTACTTTATATGTTTCGATAAAGTAGAAAGAAATCAATTATTTGATCAAATGGGGGTAATGGATCAATCCAATGCCTCTTTCAGCACGGAAATACCCAGCAGGTAGGCATTGGAAATAAGGCCATCCTGTACTTTGAGTTCTTTTAGTAGCTCTTTTTTGTATTCGGAGAGACTGGTGCCTGAGGTTTTATTCAGGGCATCTCCTATGATTATGCCAGAGGTCATAAAGCCGATTACGAGAAGGGATTTCTTAAACCAGTTTAATTCTGTGAGCTTTTTCATGACTTTCTGTTTGGTGTGTTTACGTGGTTAGTACGTAGAAGTCTGAATTTATTACAGAGAAAACAGAAAAATGTTTCGAACTGGGCAATAAAAAAAAGCTACTCCCTTTCGAGAGTAGCTCCATTAAATTCCAACAAATCTTCTTTTACCAAATTTTCACACGCTCTTCTTCCGGTCTCCATAACTCGTCTCCTTCCTTAATGTCAAACGCAGCGTAGAACGTTTCCATGTTTGTCAAAGGGCCTATAGCTCTGAACATGCCCGGAGAATGCGGATCTGTAAGTACCTGAGTTCTCAGGGTTTCATCCCGATATTTTGTTCTCCAGATGGTAGCCCAAGAAATGAATAACCTCTGCTCAGGAGTGAATCCATCGATCAAGCCGGGGTTTCCATTTTCAGCCAAATGAATCTGAAGTGCATCATATGCGGCGTTGAGACCACCAAGATCCCCAATGTTTTCACCAAGGGTCAGCTTGCCTTGTACATAGACACTATCAAGTGCTTCATAGGCATCAAACTGGGCAACCAGCTTTTCACTTCTTTCTTCGAATCGCTTCTTGTCATCTTCCGTCCACCAGTTCACCATATTTCCCTGGAAATCAAATCGGCTACCCTGATCATCAAATCCGTGAGAAATCTCATGACCAATCACCGCACCCATGCCGCCATAGTTGACTGCCGCATCAGCGGTGTAGTTGTAGAAAGGTGGTTGAAGGATGGCTGCAGGAAATACAATCTCATTGTTTAATGGATTGAAATATGCATTCACCGTCTGAGGGTTCATCCCCCATCGCTGCTTATCCACTGGCTCGCCAATCTCTTTGATGTTTTCCTGAAACTGCCATCTCCAGGCATTTTCCATGTTGCCATAGTAGCTGTAAGTCTCCCCGCTGGTTTCCACCTTCAAGGCAGAGTAATCCCTCCATTTGTCCGGGTATCCTATTTTCACAGTCAGGTTGTTCAGTTTCTTCAGTGCCTGCTCTTTTGACTCTTCAGACATCCAATCCAGATTTTTGATACGAGCATCAAACGCCTTCATTAGATTGGCCACCATTTCCTCCGCACTAGCTTTTGCTTCAGGAGGGAATGTTTCCGCGACATAGACCTTGCCAATTGCCTCTCCGATCACTCCATTGGTAGAAGAGAGCACACGCTCAGATCTTGGTCTCATTTGTTCGGTTCCACTGATCACCTTGCCATAGAAATCAAAGTTTGCCTGCACCATCTCATTGCTTAGAAAGTTTGCAGCCTGATTTACCACATTCCAGGCAAGATAATTTTTGATCTTAGCCATGTCTACCTCATTGATGGTAGCTGTCACCTCTTTCATAAATTTTGGCTGAAGCACAATCAGTGTATCCACCTTAGACATATCCACACCCACTTCGTTGAGGTATGCATTCCAGTCTAATGCAGGAGACAGCTCTTGAAGTCCTGAAACAGTCATTGGGTTGTACAGCGCCGGGATATTTCTTGCCTCAATTGGCGTGAGGGATGCAAGGGCGAGTCGATTTTCTATTTCCATCACATCGTTAGCCATCGCTTCGGAATCCCCCTCTACTCCGGCCAAATCCATCATTCGACCTACGTGAGCAATGTACTTTTCCCTGATCTCTTTCGACTTTGCATCGTCCTTGGTGTAGTAATCCCTGTTTGGAAGACCTAACCCACCAGCTGTCACATAAAGTGCATTGATCTTGCTATCCATCAGGTTGGCAAAAGAGGCCACCCCATGAAAGGATCCGTATCCTGAGCTGTGCATATCAGCTAATAGGCTTTGAAGATCCTCCTTACCAGAAATAGCATTGATTTGCTCCATCCATTTAAACAATGGCTTGGTGCCCACCCTTTCTGCCAGCGTTGAATCCATACCGACAGAAAAGAAATCTATTGCCTTTCTTTCATCTGTGCCATCGCCAAAATCGGGATTTTGAGCGGAGCGGTCCATGATATCCAGCATGATCTTGTCATTCTTTTTCCGTAGCTCCGGGAATCCACCCCAGCGACCCTGATCGGCTGGTATTTCAGTTTTGTCCAACCAACTGCCATTGGCAAATCGGTAAAAGTCCTCTTTAGGATCCACTCCCTCGCCCATCATCGATAGGTCCAAACCTGGAGGCATTTCTTTGGCTTTTGCATCTTCCTGCGGTGCGGTGCACGAGCCAAGAAGTACGACTGCCAATACAATTAGCATTGAGTTTTTCATAGTTTTATGATTGGTTTTTAGAATCTTAAAAGTATGAAAATGAAGTAGTTAAAACTATCTGATCAGGCTAAATGGTAAAAAAAGTTGATGAGCGAGCATCTATTCAGCTAATCTTCCACAATTACAATGGGGAAGTCTTGTCCTCTGGAAAAAGTGTGCGGGTATTGAGGGCTTCCTTTGTATTTGATGCTGAGCTCTGGTACCTGGTCATCCAGGTATGATTTCAGCTCGTAGATGGTGACTTTTCCATCCTTAGGTGCTCCATCCGCATCTCCTGCCAGCCCTTTTAGCAACGCATACGTGAATAGCCCATGGCCCAGCGACTCAAACTCAGTGGCATATTGCTCGCTACCCGCTGCGGCCATCACATGGATGCCAGAACTACGGGACAGCTGTGCGATGGCTTTTTCCTCGGGAGCCCCACGCTGGGCCAGCACCTCTACCGATCCCCCGGACTGGCATGCATCCATAATAATAAGCTGCTTGAGTGCTTTGATATCCAACATGGCCTGCTGAAGTTGAGACGCCTTTATTCCATACTCATCAATTTTGTCGCTATCGTAAAGCCTGCTTGCGTTGGAAGACACGAGGTAGAAATCACCATCCACCATGCTGCCATGGCCGGCATAGTAAAACACAAAAACATCGTTGACGGAAATCTGATCGTTCAGGCTGGAAACCTTTGCCAGTATGTTCTCTTTGGTGGCGTCTCTATCAAAAATCTGATGTAGCACTACTTTTGAATATATCTCCTCGCCCTGCTGCTTCATTTGCGTAGCAAAAGAACTGGCATCTGTCTTAGCGTAATTCAGGTTCAGGGATTTGTTTTGGTATTCATTAATTCCAACAGCCAAAATATGACAGGTGCTTCCCGGGACTTTGGAATCTGAAAACAAACTCACTTTGGCTTTATTGGACTCCAGGTTTGCGTTGGAAGAAGCTATCGCCATGAATTCATTATGACCTGCCACTAGTGGGAATTCAATGGTGTAAATTTTCGCATTGTCATCGGAGCGAACCTTTTGAATCTGTGATTCCAGCGGCACTCTCTTTCCATTGTGAAAAAGCCTCACCTCATTGACTCCACCTCCGGCATCTTCTGCCTTCAGGTAAAGCTTAGCTGTTTCATTCTCCACCAACCCTGATAGCTTAAGCACGGGTGGCGGGTTTTTGTCCATCAACTGTCCCATTGACTTGGTGCCTGCTTTTGAGGGACTGAAGATATCCTTTACCAGGCCGGGCACATAAAATTCCTCCATCAGCTGATCTGCGCCAACTGCCTCCATCCCTCTCACAAAATGAATGTTGGAAATTGCATCATCCGTGGCATCAAAATACCCATCAGGCGTTTTCACCATCCAGTCGTTTTTCCCTATCTGGATATGCTCAAACAGTTCTTTGCGCTCATCGAAATCCCAGAATTTTGTTACCCCGTCCACATCCGTCGTCATCATGAGATTATCCCGGATATCCAGGCCATTGATCTCCGCCTGATGGCCATCCAGTTGATTGATGATCCCGGACGTATTTCTATCCCAAATGGTCACCAGTCGGTCGGCCCCCACGGATATGATTTGGACTTCTTTCAAAAGAGCAGAAAAAACAGGTTTATCTGATTTGAAACGCTTCTTGATCAACCCGCTATACAAGTCCCAGAGAATGATACTCCCATCCCAACCGGCGGATAAAATCTCGTCTCCATACACACGAACAGTCGTAACATTATCTGTGTGACCGATGAATTCCTTGACAAATTTCTTTGTCTCTACTTCCCAAAGCTTCAGGGTTTTATCCAGCATTGCTACGACCAGATAGGCGTCATTTTCGGTGAAGTCAAACGCATAGGTAGAAGCACCCTCGTTGTAGATATAATTATAACGCTCCCAAGTTTCCGTATTCCAAAGACTGATCACACCATCCCAGGCGGTGCTCGCCAGGAGTTTCCCATTATTACTTAGGGTGAGATCGAAAATCGGCTCCCTGTGAGCATTGATTTTCTTTATCACTTCACCTGTTTCCTCATTCCAGATAATAATTTTTCCATCCCCGGCACCAGAGGCCATGGTTTGCTGATCTATCCGTTCAAAGCATAGTACTCCCTTTTCATGGCCGATATATTCCATGGATATGGATGCGCTTTTCACATTCCATTTGCGGGCCTTGCTCCCCGTTTTGCCTACATAGAAATCATGACTATCCAGCATTCGAGCTGGCTTATATTTGACCCATTTGGCGATGTAGTGTTCCCAGTAGCTGCCCAGGTCATAATCCAAACCTGTGCTCGACTGATTCAGGATCCCTTCATACCGCCTGATTTCATTTCCCTCGTAATCGGTCACAACCACGACCTTATCTACCGCAATAGCGATCTCCTGCTCTTTGGGGTGGAATGTGGCATCATTGATCTCAGCACCCATGCTCCATTTGGAATGAAGTTTACCGGACTTACTCAGATACACAAAGACCGAATCTTCCGTGGCAGCCAGGAAGTGATCTCCAGATGGTTGGAATTCTACGGAAGCTATATCTCTGAAGGATCTTTGCCCCTCCCACTCCTTCTTACCTGAAGATAGATTGTACCTGGTAAAAGTGGTTCCATTTGAAAGCTTCAGTAGTTGATTTTCCCGGATATCAGTAATCGAACCGCAACCTCCGCAGTAACCAGCCTCGGGTTTGAATTCGTAGATCAGAGACCAGTCTGTGGTGGAATAAATCTTTGCCGTTCGGTTGTCTTCTCCCACAGCCAAATACTTCCCGTCTGGGCTAAAGGTCACGCTCACTCCATATCCTACACCTCTATCAGCATTGGCTTTGATTTTCATGAGCAGCGAGAAACCATCTGTTTTGAAAATGGAAATAGAATCTGCATAGCTGCCCACCGCCAGCAAATCTCCATTTGGGCTAAAGTCTACCGAGGTGACAAACTCTGCTAGTTTTTTGCTCTGCCAAATCAGTTGCCCAGTTTCCATATCCCATACTCCAGCTGTGCCGTCTGCACTACTGGTTGCGATCATTTTTTCATAAACGGCGAATCCATTAACTGTATGATCATGCCCCAGCATAGTCCTGATTTCCTTGCCAGATATAGCATCCCAGATTTTTACGCTCTTGTCTCTGCTAACCGTAATGAGGAATTTTCCATTGCTGGTGAAGGCCACAGATTTGATGGCTTCCCCGTGTCCTTTTTGGATGACTGCCTGAAACGACTGAGCCCCTGCAAAACAGAGGCTCAAAAGACTTAGTAATGAAATTAAATTCTTCACTTGATCAATCACTTAGGTGGGCGGTCCAAACGGGAACCTTTGCATGGTTGACCACATCCTCGGCGATGCTGCCAGCAAGGAAGTGCCCCACTCCTTTGCGCTGGTGGGTTCCCAATGCAATCATATCTGCCCCAATATCCTCAGCATAAAGGATGATTCCATCCTCCTCATTTTTGTAGTTGTAGATATCAATAGTGAAGTTCTCAATGCCGTATTTATCCACAAATTCATTCATTTGTTTCAAGTCATGACGGGTGGAAGTGAAGCTGGCAGGTGTATTGATTTTTACAATGTTGAGTTGGGCGTCCATCATTGCCTGCAGTGCTTTTACTTTCTCTATGAAAAAGTCATCGGTATTCATAAAATCCGAAGCAAAGATGATCTTCTCGATTGGCTCCATTGAAAACTTATCGCTCACGGAGATTACCGGGCAGGTTGCTTTTCTTACAATTCTCTCAGTATTAGATCCCACAAAAAACTCATTCAATCCTTCAGCTCCTTCGGTACCCACGATAAGCAAATCCACGTTTTCTTCTGTGATCTGATCGATGATGGTGTGGTATGGATTGCCCAACTGGATTTTGGTGCTTATTTTTTCCTTTGAGTACTTCGCTCCGGAAACAACCTCTGCCAGCTTACCCTGAACCATTTCGTACATCTTTTTGATGTAGAGTTGTTCCATTGGATCTTCATTCTGAATTCCCATGGTCTTGAAGGAATCAGGTGTAGGGTGATCTATGACGTTTAATAGTAGGATATTTCCCGCAGACTTATCAGCGATTTGGCAGGCAAAATCGAGTGCGTGTTCCGCAACTTTTGAAAAATCGTAGGGTACTAATATTTGTTTCATGTTTAAGGGAGTTTATTTTTTTGTAGCACACATGGAATTCGCATGAGGACTAATCATCCATCTGGTGGGTGATTTTCTATCATGCTCATTTCATTGACTTATTGAATTTTTAATACTCCCAAGTTAATGAAAAATGGCTTTCATCATTCCATTTTGATGAAAATCATATCGAGAACCAACGAATGTTAATGTATGGATTAGTTGAGTCCCTGCCCCAACGAAAAAAGAACGGCAAAAAGCAGGGTAGCGATAGCCATTTGTTTCAGATATGGGTCGAGCTGATGTGAGGGCTTTTTAGCCACTGCTTTGATATTGAAAATGAAGAGGGAATTGACGAAAATGAATAGGAATCCCCACCCACTTTGGAGAGTGAGGAACACATACGCTACACTTAGGAGCAATCCTACCTGCAAAAGTAAAACGTGATAGATGACTGCCTTTTTCTTTCCAATACGTACCGGTATAGATTGCTTGCCTGACTGTCTGTCTGATTCAATATCCCTGATGTTGTTCACATTTAAAACCCCTACACTAAATAGCCCCATGGAAGCCGCCGGAAGAAGAATGAGCCAATTGAGCTCCTGCACCTGCAAGTAGTAGGTTCCAAACACGAGTACAATACCGAAAAATACGAAGACAAACACATCGCCAAAACCGACATAGCCGTAGGGATTTTTTCCTACCGTGTATTTGATCGCAGCAGCAATTCCAACCGATCCTATCAGGAGGAATACCAGGACGGATTTCCAGTCATAAGGGAATGAAAGATATAAAAGTACCACGCCCGAAAGAAAAGCGAAACACGTAAAAAGTATGATCGCCTTTCGCATGGCTGCAGGCGTGATCGCCCCCGAACTGACCATCCGGACTTCTCCGATGCGTTTTTCATCCACGCCTGAGGAGGCATCTCCATAGTCATTGGCCAGGTTGGATAGGATTTGCAAAAGAATGGCTGTAAGCAGCGTCAGCCCCGCAATCAGATAGTTCAATTCCGCCTTGTTGGTAGCCAATGAAATCCCTACCAGCCAGCCGGAGATGGCAAGAGGAAGCGTACGCAAGCGAAAGGCTTTGATCCAGGATTTCATTCTACATCCGATCGGGCACTTCAATCCCCAATAAACTCATACTTTCTTTAATAAGTTTAGCAGTAACCGCCGATAGTGCAATTCGGAATGCTAGTGCATCCTTATTCTCTTCATTGAAGATTGGCACCTCCTGGTAGAACCCGTTGTATTCCTTAGCCAGATCGTACACGTATTGAGCCATCACCGCAGGTGAGTATTCCCTGGCCGCTTCCTCCAAAGCGTTCGTGTATTCCGTAATCTTATAGATCAACTCGATCTCGCGCTTGCCCAGCGACCCAACCTTTTCCGGCGCAAAACCTGTTTTTACTTCGAGCGATTTAGCCCTTCGCAGAATTGCAGAGATGCGGGCATGGGTGTATTGAATAAACGGTCCGGTGTGACCCTGAAACTCGATGGACTCCTGTGGGTTGAAGAGCATTCTTTTCTTGGGGTCCACTTTGAGCAAGAAATATTTCAAAGCTCCAAGGCCAAGCATACGATAGAGGTTTTTTGCCTCCTGCTCTTCCATTCCCTCGATCTTCCCGAGCTCTCTGGTATGCTTCTCTGCCGTATCGAACATTTCATGCAATAGGTCATCCGCATCTACTACGGTTCCCTCGCGGGATTTCATTTTTCCGCTTGGGAGGTCCACCATCCCATAGGAAAGATGGTACAGGCCATCAGCGTAGCTGCGGCCCAGCTTTTTCATGATGGCAAACAAAACCTTGAAGTGATAATCCTGCTCATTTCCCACCACAAATACGGTCTTATCAAACGGAAAATCCCGATGCTTCATATCACAAGTACCCATGTCCTGAGTCATATACACGGCAGTTCCATCCCCCCGAAGAACCAGCTTCTCATCCATCCCCTCATCCGTCAGGTCCACCCATACCGAGCCATTATCTTTTTTGAAAAACACCCCTTTTTGCAATCCTTCCTCAACTAACTCCTTGCCCAGCAAATAGGTGTTTGACTCCTTGTACATTGTGTCGAATTGGATGCCCATGGTATCATAGGTCTGGTCGAATCCTTCGTACACCCAGCCATTCATCTTCTCCCAAAGGGCGACTGTTTCTTTATCCCCACGCTCCCATTTCTGAAGCATCTCCTGCGCTTCTTTGATGGAAGGTGCTTCCTTCTTTGCCTCCTCCGGATCCATGCCCTGGTGTATGAGCGTATTGATCTCCTCCTTGTAGATTTGATCAAACTTCACATAATACTTGCCGATCAGGTGATCGCCTTTCATCCCGGCACTTTCCGGGGTTTCTCCATTGCCCAGCTTTTGGTAGGCCAGCATGGATTTACAAATGTGTACTCCACGATCATTGACCAGATTTACTTTTCGAACCTCGTATCCATTGGCAGCAAGGATTCTGGAGGCTGAGTCGCCGAGAAAGTTATTTCTCAAATGACCCAAATGAAGTGGCTTGTTTGTGTTCGGTGAAGAAAACTCGACCATCACCTTCTCCCCATTCACAGGAAGTTTTCCATAGTCCGCATTCGCTGAAATATCACTGAGCGTCTGTGCCCAGGTAAGATCAGCCACTTCCAGGTTTAGAAACCCTTTGACCACATTGTATCCCTTGATAAAATCCGTATTTTCCTTTAACCAGCCGCCAATCTGCGCACCCGCATCCTCCGGCTTTCCTTTGGTAACTTTCAGGAATGGAAACGTGACAAACGTGTAGCTCCCTTCAAATTCTTTCCTTGTAGGCTGAAGGCTGACCTGATCCGGTCCGATTTCGTGATTATATAGTTTGGCGAATGCCTCTGAGATTGCTTTCTGTATTTTTTGTTCCAGCATTATGCTTGGTTATTTCTTGGGATTAAAAATTTCGGCCATCATGCACCGTGCGCTTCCGCCTCCCAGCTTTTCGATGGTATGGATGTCGCTATGCACCAGCTTTCCGTGCTTGGATAGTTGTGATTTTTGATCGTCTGTCAGGGAATTGTAAGCGGCTGAAGACATTACCACGAGTCGCTGGTCATCCTTGCCAATCACCTGAAGCATATTCCCGGCAAACTGTTCCTTTTGCGATTCCGTGATTTCGATGATCTCTTTGTCTGTTTCTTCCAGCGATTCGATCAGGTTTTCACGCTCATCCAGGTCGTCAATGCTCTCCAGACAAACCACTGCAAACTCCTCCCCCAGACACATCATCACGTTGGTGTGATAGATTGGCAATCGCTTTCCATCTACCGTCTGGAGTGCATGAAATGAAATGAGATCATACTCGGCCTCATCACAAAAATCTTCCAAAACCTGAGGCATGGTGCGCTCAGAGATTGCCGCATAGGCGATCTTGTTTTGCCGATCCAGCAATAAACTTCCCGTTCCTTCAAGATAAGCCCCTTTCTCCTCCCAGTGGGTGAAGCTTACAATATCCTCAACTTTGAAATTTTGCTTTAACCCTTCAATGATATCGTCCCTTCTCTCCAACCTTCTGTTTTCTGCATACATCGGATAGAGTCTGATCACACCATCCTGATGAAAGGATATCCAATTGTTTGGAAAAATGGAATCCGGGGTGGCTGGCTCAGCGGTATCATCAAAAACTGTAACATCCACACCCTCAGCCCTGAGCTTTTCTACAAACTGATCGAACTGACCTAGTGCCTCCTTCTGAATATCATCTGCAGATACCCCCTCCTCGTTTTTCTGGTAGTAGTTGTTCACCGCAGTTTGCTCATTCATGTAGAAAGCAACCGGGCGTATCATCATGATATGGTTTGTGACCTGCTTACTCATATTTTCTTCTTAGTGGCATAGTGGAACATCTTAACAACCCTTCCATTTTAGCTGTTTCGCGATATTTTACCTCCTCTACAGTCAATCCCCATTTTCTAAATTGCTCATTGAGTCGGGTAAAGCTGCTATCCGAGATAACCACCTCGGGGCTGATGGAAAAGAAGTTGGAATTCATTTCATACATCTCCTCTTTGGTGATTTCGAATACATTGTCCTTTCCAAAGAAATGGATCAGAAAGTCAGCATCTTCGGGGTTTTTGAACCCTCCCCGGTAAATGATTGCTTTATCCTTACCTACGGGCTGAAAGCAACAATCCAGATGGAGCGCATTTTCACGGGGATCCTCATCGGATTTTTTCAGTTCAAATGCTTTGACGGTGTATTGGGGAAATGTTTTCTTCAAATACTCAACAGCCGCTTCGTTAGTCCTTGAGACAGTATACTTTTCAAAATCCGGCTCCTTAGAATAACCAACAAAAATGTAATCCTTCCATGGCATGATGTCCCCACCTTCCATTCGTTCGTGCTCATCGGGGAGCAGTATATTCTCTACCTGATCTATGACATACTGGATGCCATCCGATTCAAGCTTTCGCTCAGGAGTGACACACGGCACCACCAGCTTATCACCAATTACAAAAGCAATATCCCTGGCAAAAATCTGGTTGAGACCTTCGATATTTTCCGGACGATACACCTTCACCCTATGCTTTTCGAGCACCTTCGCCACCGTATCCATTTCGTTGATCAAATCCTCTTCTTTCGGAAAGGTACCTGCCAGAATGTGCTCTTTTGATTTGGGATCATACGTTTTCTCAACATCCGGAACGCCACCCATGCTATCTGCAATGCCTAAAATGACTGCCTCCAGAGGGGCAGTTTCGTCTAAAACTCTTACGGTGATCATGAAGTTGAAAAATTCACGCAAAATTAACCTGATTCTCTAAGGAAACCCTCATGGACTTCCGGTTGGTTTGCATTTTTAGGAGGATAGATTTCTTCAAGATTCCAAATCAACTTCGATTTGTTTTTCATAGTCCCTATTTTAACGGATAATTGCACCGACTTTTCCTTTTGAGCCAATGAGAAAATATGCCGATCTAATAGATCAGACCTTTTACTTCCCCACACCGGAATTTAAAGTTGAGAAGGACAACTTGTTCTTTCATGGAGTCAATTTGATGGAAATCATCAAAGAGTATGGTACTCCGCTGAAGCTAAGCTATCTCCCCAAAATTGAGCAAAACATTAAGTATGCGTACAAGATTTTTCAGGACGCAATTAAGAAGCACAAGTACGAAGGAAGCTATACCTATGCGTATTGCACCAAGAGTTCACATTTCAGGTTTGTAGTGGAAGAGGCGCTCTCAAACGACGCTCACATTGAAACTTCTTCAGCTTACGATATTCCCATTGTAAGGAGTATGAACAAGGCAGGAAAGCTCTCAAAAGATCACTTTGTGATTTGCAATGGCTTTAAAAGACCACTATATCTGAAAGAAGTCGCTTCTCTGCTCAATGAGGGATTCAAAAACTGCGTTCCAATCCTGGACAATCTCAATGAACTAAATTATTATAAAGAACATGTAAAGGATGAGTTTAACGTTGGAATCCGAATTGCGGCTGATGAAGAGCCAAACTTTGCATTTTATACTTCCAGACTTGGTATAAGATACAGCGATATTCTCCCTTACTATAAGGAAGAAATTAAAGATTCCAAGGCGAAGCTTAAGATGCTTCATTTCTTTATCAATACAGGCATCAAGGACACAGCCTATTATTGGAGTGAGCTTAGCCGGTTTATTTACAAATACTGCGAACTAAGAAAAATTTGCCCTGAGCTTGACACGGTGGATATCGGGGGTGGCTTTCCCATCAAAAACTCACTCCATTTTGAATACGACTATAAATACATGGCCGAGCAGATCATTGAAAACATCCAATGGATTTGCAAAAAGAACCATGTACCTGTACCCAATATTTTTACTGAATTTGGAAGCTTCACTGTAGGGGAAAGTGGTGCAACTATTTACTCCGTGCTGGATCAAAAACTCCAGAATGACAAAGAACTTTGGTACATGATGGATGGATCATTTATCACCCACATGCCGGATGTATGGGGACTCAATCAGAAGTACATCATGCTTCCTATCAATCACTGGAAGAGCCCATATCACAGGGTAAACCTGGGCGGGTTGACTTGCGACAGTATGGACTATTATGATTCAGAAGCCCATATCGGGGAGGTATTCTTACCTCAATACGATAAGGATGAAACGCTCTATTTCGGTTTTTTCCATACCGGGGCGTATCAGGAATCGCTCGGCGGGTATGGCGGCATCCAGCATTGTCTGATCCCGGCCCCCAAGCACATCATCATCGATCGGGATGAAAATGGAAATATCCATCATGAGCTTTTTGCTCCTGAGCAGGAGAGTGCAGCCATGATGAAAATTTTGGGGTATTAGGTTTTAACCAAGATTAACTGTCTTCTCCACTCTAGATGCAACAGCTTATCAGTAGCATTCGTTTGGTTATTTTTGAATCTTTCGGTTTTTCAATCAGCCTACTCAATGTCTAAAAACTTAGTCGTCATACCTACTTTCAATGAGTGCGAAAACATTCGCGACATCATCAATGTGACGAGGGTACTTTCTCCCCTTTTCGACATACTCGTAGTGGATGATGGCTCTCCTGACGGAACAGCCGATATAGTGAAGGAGGAGATGAAAAAAACGCCGGATCGGGTTCATCTGATTGAACGCGAGGGAAAGCTGGGACTTGGCACTGCCTACATTGCCGGGTTTAAATGGGCAATAGAAAAAGGGTACGATTACATCTGCGAGATGGATGCAGATTTCTCACACGATCCAAATGATCTTATCAGATTGCATGCTGCCTGTGTAGATGGAGCAGACCTGGCCATCGGCAGCCGATATGTGACAGGAGTAAATGTAGTAAACTGGCCGATGGGCCGTGTGCTGATGAGCTACTTTGCCAGCTTCTATGTGCGCATCATCACAGGCATGCCATTCCGTGATAGTACAGCAGGCTTTAAGTGCTACAGCCGACAGGTTTTTGATAAACTCGATTTGGACAAAATCCACTTCATCGGATATGCCTTTCAGATTGAAATGAAATTCAACGCCTGGAAACACGGCTTCAAAATCGTGGAAGTACCAATCATCTTCACCGACCGAACAAAGGGTTCTTCCAAGATGTCCAAGGGAATTTTCAAAGAAGCAATCTTTGGTGTGCTACAGATGAAAATCCAGAGTCTCTTCAAAAAATACGAACCGGTGGCTTAGTCGAACCGGATAGCGCGAACCGGACGTACGCGTGAAATAATCGCAACCGGAATCAAAAGCGTCAATCCAATTAGGGTCAAGACCAGCAGATTTAAACCAACAATAGTTAGTACATCAATTTCTATTGGCACATGCGTCATGTAGTAATTGGCGGCATCTAATGGAATGATTTTGAAGTAATATTGAATGAAGCCCAGTGACAGGCCGATCACATTGCCCCAAAAAAGGCCCCTAATGATCAACTGAAGACCATTGAGCACAAATACCCTGCGGATAAGCTTGTTTTGTGCGCCCAGGGACTTCAGCACACCGATCATTTGCGTTCGCTCCATAATGAGGATGAGTAAAATGGAAATGATGCTGGTGCCCGAGACGAAAAGGATAATTGTCAAAAGAATCACCACGTTTCTATTGAGTAGGTTGAGCCAATCAAATATCTGAACGTACCGATCCGTGACCTGATCCACATACAGATCGATATCAAGGCTATTAAAGAGATCGTTCCAGGCCTTTTCCATCTGATCAGTATCTGTGAGAAAAACCTCAATCCCGCCGGCCAGTGTATCGGGCCAGTTGTTGATCCGTCTCACCAAATCCAAATCCCCAATGATGATCTTTTCATCAAACTCTTCCAACCCGGTCTCGTAAATCCCGGTCACTTGCAATCTTCTGAACCTGGGCGGGTTCTGCACAAAATAAATCAGCACCTCATCTCCAACTTGAAGCTCCAGGTAGTTGGAAACCCGTTTACTCAATGCTACCTCAGTGGAATAGTCATCCTTTTGGAGATTTGGGAATCTCCCGGCGACCATGTGCTTATGAAAACCCAGCGTATCAAAGGATTCATCCACCCCTTTCACAATCACGCCCTGCACTTCTTCTTCGGTTTTTAGTAGCCCGGCTTTCATGGCATAGGGTTGCACCCGCTCCGTCAGCGGATAGCTGTTCAATTCCTGAATGAGTGAATCATCTACCGTGATTGAAGTTTCCTCAAAGGAAGTAGACAGGGTGTATTTGCTAATGATCAGGTGGCCGCTGAAACTGTAGATCTTATCCTTGATCTCTTTCTTAAACCCATACAATACCATAAAAGCAAGAATCAGCACTGCCAGGCCCAGCCCAATACTTACCACCGCAATGCGGTTGATAATGCTGGAAAAAGACCCTGCCGACTTTCCGGATATTCGTCTGGATATAAAAAAGGGGAGATTCATTTGCTCTTTGCAAAATAGGGTTTTGAATACTGTAAGAACAAGCTAACTTGGAGATTTAATATGCGCAGGGTTATTGTCATTTTCTTACTTATTTCGCTGGGCTGTGGAACTAAGCCACATGAGCAAAAATCATCCATCCTACCTGGAGCCCGCCAGTTGGGTGAATACTCACCCTTACTCAAAAATAAGAGCGTGGCGCTTACCGTCAACCACAGTTCCTTGATTGAGGGTGTACACATCACAGATTCTCTAAGGTCTCTAGGGATCAATATCATCAAGGTTTTTACCCCCGAGCATGGTTTCACAGGGACGGTAAGTGATGGAGTAGTAATTGAATATGATAGTGTGGAATCTGGCTATGAACTAGTTTCACTTTACGGGGAAAACAAAAAGCCTACTGAAGAGCATATGCAAGGGGTGGATGTCATGGTGTTTGATATTCAGGATGTGGGCGCCCGGTTTTATACCTACATCAGCACCATGCATTACGTGATGGAGGCGTGTGCAGAAAACAACATTCCGCTGATTATTCTGGATAGGCCCAACCCCAATGGCAGCTATGTAGACGGGCCTGTACTTGATACTGCTCTTCAGTCGTTTGTGGGCATGCACCCCATTCCCATTGTGCATGGCATGACGGTGGGCGAACTGGCGCAAATGATCAATGGAGAAGGATGGCTAAAGAATGGGATCAAAGCGGATTTGCAGGTTATTAAAATAAAAAACTGGGATCATTCCATGCCTTACCCGCTCCCCGTAAAACCCTCTCCCAACCTACCCGATGACCTGAGTATTTCGCTCTATCCAAGTTTGTGTCTTTTTGAGGGGACTATCATGTCCGTTGGGCGGGGCACTGACCATGCCTTTCAGCAAATTGGTCATCCTGATTATCCCGATGGGACTTACTCATTTACCCCCGAATCCCGAGAAGGTGCCAAATGGCCACCCTATGAGGACCTGACCTGCTATGGTTTATCCTGGGTTGGCACCAAACCGGTCTATAAGTTTTCGCTTCAGCCACTCATTGAAACCTATCAAAAAATGGATCGGGATGATTTCTTCAATGACTATTTTAAGCGATTGGCTGGAACTAATTCACTCCAAAAACAACTGGAAGAGGGGATGAGCGAGAAACAAATACGGGCTTCCTGGGAACCTGAATTGAGTAATTTCAAGAAAAAGCGAAAGCAATACCTGCTTTACAACTAAGCGTGAATGGATTATCAAGGAATTTTAAATGTAATTGAGGATAAGCTCAAAGGTGAAAAGCTGGATGGGGAGGTGGCCACCTACATTCCCGAACTGGCAAAAGTGAATCCGGATAAGCTCGGCATGCACTTGACCAGTGTAATTGGGGAAGAGTTTCATTTTGGTGACTCAGAGGAGCGGTTTTCCATTCAGAGTATTTCCAAGGTGATGTCTCTGGCACTGGCCTTTATCACGGAAGAAGAAGAGAAAATATGGGAGCGTGTGGATGTGGAGCCTTCAGGTGATCCCTTTAATTCGCTGGTTCAGTTGGAACATGAGCGGGGCATCCCTCGTAATCCCCTGATCAATTCCGGTGCACTGGTGATTTGTGACATTCTGGTTTCCCATCTGAAAAATCCCAAGCAGGAATACCTGGATTTTGTGCGAAAGATCGCGGGCAATACCACCATTGATTATAATGAGAAGGTAGCTAAATCCGAAAAAGCAGAGGGGTATAATAACCGGGCCATGATCAACCTGATCAAAGGATACGGAAATATTGACAATGATGTGGAGGAGGTACTGGACTTTTATTTTGATACCTGTTCGTTGAGCATGTCATGCAGGGAGCTGGCCCAAACTTTTGTCATTTTTGCAAATCAGGGCAAGCTTTTGCAAAATCAGAAGCGGGTGCTAAGTGAGGTTCATACCAAGCGTATTAATGCCATCATGCAGACCTGTGGATTTTATGATGAAGCCGGGGAGTTTTCCTTTCGCGTAGGGCTACCCGGTAAGAGCGGCGTAGGTGGCGGCATAGTAGCCATCTATCCAAACATGTATAGTGTGGCTGTATGGAGTCCAAAACTCAATGAAAAAGGAAACAGCACTGCGGGGATGCGGGCACTGGAGCTACTCACTGAGATAACAGGATCATCCATTTTTTAAGTAATTTCAATAGAAAAATATTTCAGATATGCGAGCAAATTGGTTTGAACTTCCCGTAAAAGAAATGGATCGTGCAAAGAACTTCTATCAATCCATTTTCGATATCCAAATGGGGGATAACATGGAAATTGGTTCGGCAGCCATGTCATTCTTCCCATTTGAGACGGATGCCAGCGGAGCAACCGGTACCCTCATCAAACAAGAAACCTACATTCCTTCCTATCAGGGTGCTTTGATATATTTCTCTGTGAAAGAAATAGATGATGTGCTCCCAAAAATTGAAACAAATGGTGGCAAAATCATCAATCCCAAAATGAGTATCGGTGAGCATGGATTTGTAGCACATATTGAGGATTCGGAAGGAAACAGAATCGCACTACACCAGCAAGCTGTATGAATGAAAATCAGGACCCCACGGAAAACATTGTGGAAATACTCCTCAACAAGTCTTCCATAAAGCAGCAGACTTACCGAAACATTTGTCAGGCTTTTGAGCAAATGCTAGAAGAAGCTCGTGTGCAGATTGACATCATTAGTGCCAAAACCACTGAAATGGATAAGGATGTCAAACTGAGTGTAGAGGCTATCAGTAAGCAGGAATTTCACGTGCGCGTGGCTGGCGATCTGCTCGTTTTTGTGCTTCATACAAATATTATCACACTTACAGATGAGTATGATTATAATAAATCCGAATACGTAAAAGAAAATCCGCTGAGGAAGTATTTGGGACAGATTAATATCTACAATTTCATGTCAGATTCGTTTGAATTTAACCGACTGAATGATCCGGGGTATTTATTGGCCAGATTGCTGATCAACTATGAAAATCACTTCATTGTAGAAGGTGACAGACAGGTTGGTTTTATGTTTGAAACTATTTCAGAGAAACCAATAGAAAAAGTGGATCTTGATATTCTGATTAAGCTGATCATCACGCAAGCTGCTGAAAATGACCTGATAGCTCCGCCATTTTCTCAAATCCGAAATATTACCGTGAGGGAAAAGATGGAACGGACACAATCGCTGGGAGGTGGCAATAAAATTGGCTTTCAAATGAGCTATCAAAACGAGACAAAAGATTAATCTTAAATCATCGCTGATGCGGAGGAATGTGCTGATAACGTTCCTTCATTTTTGCATGTTTTTCCTTATCCACAGGCTTGTGAGTTACCTTTTCCGTCGCTGGAGATTTCTTCAAAGGAACGGAAGGACGCACTGGTCTCTTCTCAAAGCCCCCTCCACAATTGGGACACACATTCTCCAGTTCATCTACACAATCCGCACAGAAAGTACATTCAAAAGTGCATATCCTCGCCTCAGTGCTGGAAGGTGGCAAAGGCTTGTTACAGTTTTCGCAAGTTGGTCTTAGTTCTAGCATACTTTCCAATTAGTGAGTTGAAAATGGATACTTTAAAAGTAACGAGATTCTGATCGGTAATGGCCTTGCCTACTTCAAATGATAATTGCTGATCAATTAGTGTGTAAGTACCAGCCAGGTATGCATTGAAATCATTTTCCGATGGACAGATCAACCGGAAGTAACTCTCAGCAGTTACGGTT
Organism: Ekhidna sp.; assembly: GCF_040223195.1. Lineage (GTDB taxonomy): Bacteria > Bacteroidota > Bacteroidia > Cytophagales > Cyclobacteriaceae > Ekhidna. Next base: position 132,203 of record NZ_JAVKDX010000007.1, read on the forward strand.
TCAATGTTCAGGTGCTGAGACAATCTTCTAAGCCGCACATCCACCAACGAACCTCCTGAGTATCTCATGCTCTCCAAATTCAAACCCGATCTCTTCTGCCCAATTTGGCCTGAAACAGAGGTGAAAGAATTGCAGAATAAGATTAGAGGTAAATACCTAATTAAGAATCTGAGTGTCATCGAAACTTGGAGAAAAGTGCCACATCAATTCTCGGCTCAATGGCTTTCCTCCTCTCCACCCGTTTAGTAAGCCTGATCCCCACAAGGATTAGCGCAGCACCCAGAATTGTCCAGAGGGAAACTCTTTCATCAAGAAAAACGATCCCTAGGATCACACCATAGATTGGCATTAGGTAAGTAACCAGTGAAGCATACCCGGCACTCGATTGCTCGATCAGTTTGAAGTAGACAATAAAGGCAATGGCTGTTCCAAAAAAGGCCAAAACCATTAATGATCCAACGGCCTGATATCCGATGCTGAAAAGACTAAAATCAGGATGGAATAGGAACGCTAATGGAACGAGGTATATGCTCACTGACAACAGCTGGGCCGCAGGTGCCTGAAATGAAGGCGTTTTTGCAAAGTGTTTTCTAATATAGGACAGACCTATCCCATAACTGACAGAAGCAAACGTGATAGCGATTATTCCCGCCAAAGAACCCTCCACTCCTTTCGAAATACTAGGAACTACAAGGATGATTAATCCGATGAAGCCAAGGAAAACCCCTCCCAATTTATTTCTGGTAAGCTTTTCCTCTACTATCATGAAATGAGCAAAGATGATGGTGAACAAAGGCATCAGGCCATTCAGGATAGAAGCCAGCGAACTATCAACATACTGCTCTCCCCAGTTGATCAAAACAAATGGAACTGCCTGAGCAAAGAACCCAGCAATGAATGTTTTCTTCCAAAAGGACTTCTCAATTGATAGTCTCCGTCCCTTTAGAATGAGTAGAGTATTCAGAATAAGACCAGCAATTCCGATCCGAAGAGCCGCGAGCATTACCGGAGGAATCTCACCAACAGCAATTTTGATAAATAGAAAAGAAGGGCCCCAAAGAGTGGCAAGCAGAATTAGAAAGTAGACATTTTTGATTCTCATAGTTTGTTGTATTGATTTCCAAATTGAACGAGAATCAAGAATGAACTAACTATTAATTGGATGAATTGATTTTATCAATACGATTAATTTCATTAATATAGCAACATGGAGATCAGACACTTGAAGTTGATTCGGGAGGTAGCAGAAACAAAAAGCTTGACCAAAGCCAAGGATGCCTTATTTCTCTCACAGTCTGCCCTCAGCCATCAACTTAAAGAAATCGAAAGTCAGCTGGGAACACAGCTATTTCACCGGGTAAACAAGCAGCTCATCCTGACCAATGCAGGTAAAATGGTGTTGGAATCAGCAGAAAGGATTTTGAAGGAATTGGAGAAAACTGAGAGGTCCATTAAGAAATATGTATCTGGCACAAGCGGAACACTGAGACTGGCTACTCAGTGCTATACCTGCTATCATTGGTTGCCTTCACTCATGGCAGATTTTAAGAAGGAGTTTCCCAATGTAGAGATCGAGATTTTCCACAACAACAATGCAGATGTTGAGGATCAGATATTGGACGGATCCATTGACCTGGCCATCATTTACGAAAATTCAAATCGGCAGAATGTGGATTACCATGAGCTTTTCAGGGATGAAGTCTTTGCCATCGTGCCCAAGAATCACCCCTGGGCGAAAAAATCATACGTGGAGGCCACAGACTTTGCGGATCAAAATGTAATTATCCACTCCTATCCCCTTGAATCCGTGTCATTATTTTCCCAGGTATTGATCCCGGAGGGCATCAGTCCCAGAAAAGTGATGCAGGTGCAGGTGACTGAGGCTGTGGTAGAGCTGGTGAAGGCCGGCATGGGAGTCAATGTGATGGCCAAATGGATTTTGGAGCCTTACCTGAAAAATGAAGATTTGGAGCTAATCCCTGTTACCAAAAGAGGCATCCACCGTACATGGGCAGCAATTACCCTGAAAGATGAAAACAGACCTCAGTATTTAGAAAATTTCATTCACCATCTCCGGTGCAACATTGGCGAGCTTTGTTGCTGTGTGAATTAATCCATCCTCTCCAGCTCCTCTTCGGTATAGTCAGTAGGCCTTCCCAAATGTCTAAACTTATCTATTTCCTCTTTGAATTCTTCCAGACGAATAGCCACACGTTTGTATGCCGGGCCACCTAATGGTAAGTGAACTGGAGGGTTCTCTAAAGTAGTTACCTCATACATCGCTTTCACTGCCTTGACCGGATCACCAATTTGATTTCCGCTCACTTCACGAATACTCTCCATGTTTTTAGTGGCCGTCTCTTTATATTCTTCGATGGCGGATTCATTGTAAGTCGCAGATCTTCCCGCCCAGTCTGTTCGAAAAGGCCCTGGCTCTATATTGGTCACTTTGATGCCAATATGCTTGGTCTCTGCGGAAAGCGCCTCCCCTATTCCTTCCAGCGCAAATTTGCTGCCGTTATAAATACCTACTCCGGGGAATCCATTTAGCCCTGCAATGGAGGTAATGTTCAGGATATTTCCGCTTCGCTGCTTCCTCATGAATGGCAATGCCAGCTTGATCATCCGCACACACCCAAAAACATTCACATCAAATTGGCGTTGCATTTCCTCCTCACTGGTCTCTTCGATTGGCCCCAGCGTACCATAGCCTGCATTATTGACCAATACATCCAGTCTGCCATACTCCTTCTCAATCAACCTGACGGCCTGATCTATTGTGTCTTGCTTCTGCACATCCAAAACAATTCCTTTTACTAGCTCGGGATTAATTGATTCTAATTCTGAAACCTGCTCGTGCTTTCTCACCGTTCCGATTGCTATCTCCCCTTGCTCCACCACCACTTTCACCAGCTCCCTACCGAAACCGGTAGAACATCCCGTAATTAGCCAAACTCGTTTGCTCATGTGATTTTTTTGTTTGAGTGGACAACATGGAAGATCCGGAAATTGTTCTCAAAGGACTATTAAACCATAGCTCTCCAGGATGTCCCTGGCACGGTCTGAGTCCAGATACTTCAAAAACGCCATCACCCGTGCATCATACTTGCCATCAAAATAGATGCGCAGCGATCGCTTCAGCGGATATTCCCCATTGTCGATGAAGCGAGGCTCAGGAGCAACAAACCTGAGGGAATCCCCACCCTGAACCGATGGCAGCTCTATGTTCTTCACCATCGCTGTGTAGTAGGCATACCCAATAAACCCGATGCTGTTTTTGTTGCTGATCACCGAATCCACAATTTCATGATTTTCCCCGGCTATTATAGCGTAGGGGGTCACATCATATATCTTGAAATGCTCAGTAAAAAAGCGCTGAGTCCCGGAATTGGAATCCCGAACCACTGGCATGATTGAGCCGGGCTCCCCTCCTATTTCACTCCAGTCTTTGATGATCCCTGAATAAATGTTTGTGATCTGGTGATCAGTCAATTTCCCGATCGGGTTATCCAAATGATTGATTACCACAATCCCATCATAAGCAACCACCCGCTGGCTCACTCCATGGCCATCGCCCAGGATAGAATCCAGGTTAAACGGGAAAGATGAGAGCCCAATATCTGCTGTTTTATCCTTTATAGCCATCAACCCGGTGCGGCTTCCTCCCCCTTCCAGGGTTACCTTCAGGGTATCCTGCTGCTTTTGAAAATCTGATGCCAGGGTAGAAAATGCCTCATGCATAGACTCACTTCCCTTGAGCCTTAGTGTTTCATATTCCTTGCTCTTTTGGATCGAATTGCAGCCAAAGAGCAAAAGCAAAATAGTGAGTGATAAAATTGATCTCATAGTTGATTGTAGTTAATGAAAGACGAAAGTAGAGAAGGCAAAATCGTCACGATTCAAGAGACAATTAACGATCTGTTAAGCAATCATTACCAGTCATTATTACCCATAATTTGCAATCTTTGTCCTCTAAACTTTTTAATTTCAACCTGATATTCCCAACTAATCATTTGTCATGAAGAAACTAACCTATCTATTATCCCTGCTTGTCGCAATTTCAATATCTGCTCAGGCACCTATTACCAGTATTCCATTTGAGCTTTTCGGCGATCACATTATCATCAAAGTAAGTGTGGATGATTCCGAGCCGCTCGATTTTATCTTTGATACCGGCTCAGGATACACCGTAATTGATGATGACATTGCTTCAAAGCTGAGTCTTGCCGGAAAAGAAATAGAGATGAATGAAACCTCTTCAGCATGGCATCTGATCAAGCACAACACCATAGCAATCAATCATTTCCTGATGGAAAAAAATACCAAAGTGTACTCCACCGATCTGGACCACCTGGAGATCAGTCTGGGCATGGACCTGGACGGGATCATTGGCTATGATCTACTCAGACATCATTCCGTAAGTGTAAACTTCGACACCAAAATGATGAACATTTATGATCACAGCAACTCACCCAAGCAAGGTGATGCTATCCCATTTGATCTGCATATTTCCATTCCTGTGATTAAAGGAACGGTAGTGCTCAACAATAATGAACCGCATGAAGGCACCTTCTTCGTGATGACGGGGGCAGGTACAACCCTTGACTTCAACTCCCCCTATGCAGAGCAATGGGATGTGATCCATAAAACAGGAAACCATTACTCATACCTGGTAAAAGGCCTTGGCGATGAGGAAACCCCGCACTATGAAGGGCACGTGCTTTCGTTTTCATTTGGCAACCAGACCATCGAAGATTTGCCAATCGGAATCAGCACGGCTACTACCGGTATTCAAGCGGATAAAAAAGTCGCTGGCATTATCGGTTCGCAGATTTTGAGAATGTACAATTTCACCCTTGACTATGGCACCAAGATGCTCTATTTGGAAAAGGATCATACCTATGATGCAAACTTCAAAGTAAACTGTAGCGGAATTGATGTTCAGCTTTCGAAAGATAAGAGCAAAGTGCTCATCCACCAGGTATTTGATGACAGTCCTGCAGCTGAGGCCGGCATCAAGATCAATGATGAACTGGTGAAAATCAACGGCAAAAAAATGGATGAAGTGAGCCTTGCAGAGGTGAAAAAAATTCTTAAAGAGGAAGGTGAAACCGTCGATTTGGTAATCAATCAGGGAGGCTCTGAAAAATCTGTGACCATTACGCTCCGATCCATGATCGATTGAGGATAGTTTGGTTTCTTTGCGCTCCATGAGCAAAGACTTAAGGATTGTATTTCTTGGAACGCCCGATTTTGCAGCAGCAAGTCTTCGAAAGCTGGTGGAAAACCAGGTGCATGTGGTGGCAGTAGTAACCGCTCCTGATAAGCCGCAAGGACGAGGAAAAAAGCTGGGTATGTCCGCTGTAAAAGAATATGCCCTGGAGGCTAGCCTCCCCGTGCTCCAACCGACCAACCTTAAGTCTCCAGAATTTTTGGAAGAGTTGAAAAGCTACCACGCCGACCTACAAATTGTGGTAGCCTTTCGTATGCTCCCGGTAGCGGTTTGGGACATGCCGGAGCTTGGTACATTTAACCTGCATGCCTCACTGCTACCACAATACCGTGGTGCAGCCCCCATCAACTGGGCTATCATCAACGGGGAAAAGGAAACGGGCCTCACCACCTTTTTTCTCAAGCACGAAATAGATACCGGGGAAATCATTTTTCAGGAAAAAGAGCCGATTCGTCCGGATGACAATGTAGGTTCCCTGTATCAGCGCCTGATGGAAAAAGGTGCTGACCTGGTACTCAAAACCGTGCGAGCCATTGCCGCCGGTGACTATCCACACATTGCGCAGGAAACAGATATGGATCTGAAATCTGCTCCAAAAATCTTCAAAGAAGACTGCAAAATTGATTGGGACAAACCGATGAAAGAGGTCAGGAATTTCGTGAGGGGCCTCTCCCCCTATCCGGCGGCATGGACTGAATTGGAAGGGAAAACGGTGAAAGTTTTTCAGGTAGAAAAATCAACAGATGACATATCTAGACAGCCTGGAATGTTTGAATCGGATGGAAAAACCTACCTGAAGGTGAAAACACAGGATGGTACTTTAGACATTTTGGATTTGCAGATAGAAGGCAAAAAGCGCATGTCTGTAGAGGATTTCCTTCGTGGCTATCAGTTTACCGATCATTGAAGCTTGCCAGTGGGATAAGCATAGACATTGTAACTTTAAAGAGTACATCAAAACAGAAAGGCGATATGATCATTTCAATGATTGCGGCGATGGGGAGAAACCGGGTAATTGGGAAGGACAATGACATCCCCTGGCATTTGCCGGATGACTTCAAGTACTTCAAACAAACCACAAAAGGCCATCATGTGATCATGGGCCGAAAAAACTGGGAGTCCCTCCCTGCTTCCTTTCAGCCACTACCCGGCCGACCAAACATCATCATCACACGGCAGTCTGATTATCAGGCAAATGGTGGCAGGGTGGTAGCCTCTTTGGATGAAGCACTTGAAATTGCCAGATCAACCAGTGAGCCGGAAGCCTTCATCATCGGAGGTGGGGAAATCTATCGGATGGGATTGGGGTATGCGGATCGCATCTATCTGACAGAAATCAATCATGATTTTGAGGGGCAGGTTACCTTTCCTGAGTTTGATCAATCTGTATGGAAAGAAGTGTCGCGGGAACACCACCCGGCAGATGAAAGACACAAATACTCATTCGATTTCGTAGTATATTCAAAAAAATAATCTCATGGACATCCAATCACACAAACGCACATTAGGCATCATTCACATCGTTTATGGTTCATTGATAGCCATTGCTTTCATCTTTATTGGGAGCTTTGTTTCATTGATTTTTCCATTCATAGCCGATGAAATTGCCAAAGACGTGGGGAACGATGCAGACGAAATTCTGCTCATGGTTACCTCTATCATTCGCATCGTGTTTATTCTCCTGCTGATCTTCTCCGCTCTACCATCCATTATTGCAGGCATTGGGCTGCTTCAAAATAAAAGCTGGGGAGTGGTCATTGCGTTGATCGCAGGATGTATTTCCATTTTTAGTTTTCCTTTCGGTACGGCAGTCGGTGTTTATAGTATTTACGTATTTGTAGAGAACAACAAACACAAAAATGAGCAAGATCAAGGGTAGCGTGGTTTGGCTGACCGGGGCTAGCTCCGGCATTGGGGAGGAGCTGGCCTATCAATTGGCCGAAAAGGGTGCGAAATTGATCATTTCAGCCCGGAGGAGGGAAGAACTTGATCGGGTAAAGGCAAACTGTAATTCAGACACGGTGGAGGTACTACCTATAGATCTGGAGGACAGTTTTTCTTTAAAACAAAAGACAAAAGAAGTAGGGACGATCTTTGGCGATGTGGATATCCTGATCAACAATGGGGGAATCAGCCAGCGAGACACCATCCTCAACACAAGCCTTGATGTAGACCGAAGGCTGATGGAGGTCAACTACTTCGGTTCCATCACCCTATCCAAAAGCCTCTTGCCAGACATGGTAAAGCGCAAAAAGGGTCATCACGTGATTGTCACCTCCACGGTCGGCATCATCAACACGCCATTTCGATCCGGCTATGGGGCCTCCAAACATGCATTGCACGGTTTCTATGATGCCCTGAGGGCGGAGCATCATGACGATGGCATCAAAGTCACCATCGTGCTGCCGGGATATATAAAAACCAACATTTCGTACAATGCGCTTGTGGGCGATGGCAGCCAGCAAAACAAGATGGATCCGGGTCAGGAAAAAGGAATGTCCCCACAAAAATGTGCCCGCCTCATAATCAAAGCGATCGAATCCGGCAAACAGGAAGTATACATTGGTGGCCTGAAGGAAAAAATGGGCATCTATTTGAAACGGTTTTGGCCTAAAGCTGCGGCTAAGGCGATCAGAAAGTTGAGAGTGACATAGCATCTGTGAGACACGTTCTTACCATATTGTTATTTACTGCAATCGGGCAGTTGGGATTTGGGCAAGGTACAAACCTGCTCCGAGCTAGAGATTTCCATTCTCACCACATTGATCAGGAGTGGGTGTTTGTCAAATACAAGCAGGGAAACCTTAAGATGACCCCTCAATCCCGGCTTTTGGTACAAGACAAGAAGCCCAACACCCTGTCCAATGTGGTGAAACTCAAAGTACCTAAAGGAAAGACCCCCATTGAATATTGCAACGAACTCAGGAAGGCCGGAGATTTGGTTTATGCCGACCCTATTGTTCAATATCAACTGCTCTCCACTCCTTCTGATCCACTGATTTCAAATCAATATTACCTCGACAATATCCGAGCATATGATGCGTGGGAAATCACCCGTGGAGATGATGACATCACCATCGGGATCGTTGATACAGGCCTGGATCTGGGCCATGAAGACATCACTTCCAACCTGTGGCTCAATACGGATGACCCGGTGGATGGAGTAGATAATGATGAAAACGGGTATGTAGACGATTACTATGGCTATGATTTTGCCGACACAGATACTGATCCCACCATTCAAAATGGCAATCACGGGATGATCGTGGGGGGCATAGCCAGCGCCTCCACCAATAATGGAAAAGGAATAGCCGGGGTTGGGTACAATACCAAAGTTGCCGCATTAAAGAGTTTCCGAACTTCAAACGGCACAAGCAATGGACTGTATGAAGCCATCATCTATGCAGCAGAAAATGGTTTTGAGGTAGTAAACCTGTCCTGGGGCAGGATGGGCACCCCCCTTCAATCAGAACAGGACATCATCAATTATGCTGTGCTGGATCACGACATGGTGGTGGTAGCAGCCGCAGGAAATGAAGGTGGAAAGGTGACGGAGGAAGCCAGGTTTTATCCGGCCAGTTATGACAATGTGCTATCCATCGGTGGATCTGATGCTGACGACCATAAGTCTTCCGGTTCATCCTTCAACTATTCTGTTGATCTCCTCGCTCCCGGGGTTTCCATGTTCTCCACCATCAAAAATGATGGGTATACAAATGGCGGCCCTGGTACTTCCTTTGCCGCACCACAGGTAGCTGCGGCGGCTGCTTTGGTCAGAGACCAGTTCCCTACTCTTACGGCTATCCAGGTGATGGAGCGGGTGCGGGCAACTGCCGATGATATTTACGACATTGGGAGCAATGCTACCCATGAAGGCAAGCTCGGCAAAGGCCGACTGAATGTACTCCGGGCAGTGAGTGAATCCAACGTGAAATCGCTTCGTGCAGAAAACCCCTCACTGACCTCCCGATATGGAAATGCCGTATTTTATGGCGATACAGTTCAGGTTTCAGCTACGCTGACCAACCACCTCTCCTCCATCAATAGTCCGCTGGTAACCATCTCTTCACCAAATGATGATTTTACCGTTTCTCAGGGAAGCTTTCAGCCGGGATTTATGAAATCCCTAGATACCAAAGACATCTCTTTTGAGGTGATCCTAAACGAAGACCTGGCTCCCGAAACGCAGATTGGTATCCGGCTGGATTATAGTGCGGCAGGATACAATGATTTTCAATACCTGGAGGTAACCACCTCACCCGATTATGCCGATTTCGGCAATGAGAAAATCAGCATGACCATCAGTGGGGATAGCGACCTGGGGTTCAATGAATATGAACCCGAACTTGAGGGATCCGGTCTTCAGTACCAGTTGGATACGCTTATGACCTATGCCGGACTTATGCTGGCGACCAATTCCAGCAATGTTTCGGATAACATCATCTCCAATTATACCAATCAATCACGGAATCAGGATTTCTCAGTTCAAAAGAACTATAAGCTATACCACCATCCTGCCGCCGACTATTTTGGGTATTCAGAATTCACAGACCTGAACCGTCCGCTCATCATCGAACAGTCAAATATCACCTGGTCAGATGAAGATTTTTTAATTGTTCGTTACCGGATTGTAAATAATTCTGCCGCAGCAATAAACGATCTGTCCATAGGCCTATTTGCTGACTGGGATCTTGGTGATGCCACACAGAATTTCGCGGCATACGATGCAGTGGACAATTACATCTATACCAGAAATGCAACAGGTGATTTGTATGCCGGCGTGCAGGTGAATGGCGGGGACAATATCGAATTCAGCGCACTGGATATGGGCGCTTTCAATGGGAACGTGCAGGATATCGACGACCTCTTTTCTGATGCTTCCAAGTATGACTTCCTGGTCAATCAGTCCCTTACTGAGGCAGGTAGCTTCGGCTCAGGTAACGATGTAGCTACTATCAATGGGGTCACTATCACCCAGCTGGCGGCTTTTGAAGAGGCATTCGTGGATGTGTTCTTTGCTATATCAGATTCTCCTTTGGGACTGAAGAATGAGTTTCAAGTTGCAAGCAACCGACTGGACGATTTCCTGCTCAAACCCAGAGTACAGGAAACCTTTTACACCTGTGACGGCACGGCTGTCAACCTGGACCCTTCTGCGGGCACGACCTATGAGTTCTATGAAGATCCCCTGGCGCAGACGCTCATTACCACAGCCACGAGCTTCAATCCAGGCACCATCACCAAAGACACTACCTTCTATGTGAAAAATCTGGATAACGGGTATCCTTCTGATGTCTTTGCCATCCGACTCAATCTGCTGAATGAAATTTCAAATTTTGAAATGTCTACAGATACTTTGTACCTCGATCATCCCACCACCAACGTGGTACAGTTTACGGATCAAAGCCTGGATGCCATTGACTGGAGCTGGGATTTTGGTGAGGGTACGATTTCCAGCCTTCAGAACCCGAGTTTCTCGTTTTCTCAGACTGGCACATACATCATCTCACTTACGATTGAAAATGAGCTTGGATGCGCAGACATGATATCGAAAAGCCTGGTGGTGGCCAACCGTCCCTCCCAACCAATCATTGCAAATCAGGTGATTTGTCCCGGGGAAGATGTCACGCTCAACGACCCTACTGCGGAGAAAATTCATTTGTACGCATTTGCCAGTCAGACAGAGCCGCTTCTAAGCGGCTCCAATCTGATCATCCCTGAGGTCAATTTTGATACCACTATCTATGTGAGCGGTGTTTACGGGTCGTTTGAAAGCAGTAAAGTACCCGTTCAAATAGATGTCCTTGAAGTCAACGGAAGTATTTTCGTTCGCCCTGATACCTTATCAGAAACACATCAAATGATCTTTGAGGCAGTTGGCGTGGATGCAGGTGCCTCGCTGGCGTGGGTAGTAGATGGTGAACCTGCCGGTGGCAGCAGCGCAGTTTCAGCAGTTGCCACTGAGGGGGTGATAGATGTGAGTCTGACAATCACAAGTCCTGATGCCTGTGAAAAAACCATCCTAAAAAAAGTAAGCATCAGCACTTCACCTTTTGCAAGCCTGCAGGACCTGGTTTCTTGCTCCGGCGAAGAGGTGGCACTTATTCCTGAAAACGGGGAATTCTTTGGATTTTATGAAGATGCCGGGCTCACCAAGTTGATCAGTAAAGGAACCCGGTTGATCACCAATCAATACGAGAAGGTGTATGTGGTGAGCCTGGATGATGGCCTTCCCGGCATGCCCATCGAAGTGAATATTACGAACCGTACTATCGAAATTGAAATCGCATACATACTTACATTAATCGGTCAGAAACATAAGGTAAAATTGTTCGCCGTAAGCGATGATCCAATTACCTCCTATAGCTGGTATGTGAATGGTGAACTGGCCGAAACCTCCCAAAACCCAACTTTCTTTTTTGATGATGGCGTTTATGAGATTGAACTACGGGTATTTGATGAAGCAGGATGCTCAAACACGGCAAGTATGTCGATTGATTTAACTGAGCCGTTGGGAATAGATGAATCGGGAAAATGGTTTTATCCCAACCCTACTAAGGGGATTGTTCGGATCAACTCCGACCAGCCTATCGAAGGGATTCAGGTGGTAGGAATTGATGGGAAGTTGGTTTTGGAGCCAGAGGTCAAAGAAGGGATCATTGACCTATCGGGTTTAAGCAAGGGACTGTACATTGTGAAGCTGAAGCTGGCAGGCGGGATAATCAGTCAATCTGTTCTCATTGAATAGCTACTGCACCATCTTCTTCACAAACTCCTCATCGTAGGTCATCTTATAGCCCCAGTACCACATTTGCTTTTGTATCCAGTCTACCCTACGCTGTACATACGGACTGGGTGCCACCGCAGAATAGCGCTTGGGGCTTGGCAGGATGGCGGCCAGCCTTGCAGCCTGTACAATGCTCAATCCATCCGCCGACCGTCTAAAATATGCCTGGGAAGCTGCCTCGGCACCAAAAATTCCATCGCCGAATTCAGCAACATTCAGGTAAACTTCCATGATGCGCTCTTTACTCCAGATCATTTCTATGAGTAAGGCAAAATACAACTCAGCGGCCTTTCGGGCATAGGTTCGGTCCGGCCACAAAAACACATTTTTAGCTACCTGCTGGGTGATTGTGCTGGCACCTTTCACATTACCGCTACGCTTATTGGCCTCTTCGGCCTTTTTTATCGAATGGAAATCGAGCCCATTGTGAAGTAGAAAGTTCTGATCTTCGGCACACATCACCGCCAACTGTAGCCGGCCTGATATTTTTTCGAGATTTACCCACTCATAGTTGATCTCCTTCGAGCGGCCCTCTATCACCATCAGTTTGGTGGTTGGGATTGGAATAAATGCATAAAGAATGACCCAGAATAGTGACAGAATATTGAACAGAAGGATGAACCCGGCAATGGTTCTAATGATATGGTATATGACCTTTTTCAATATTCAGGAAAAGAATATTATTAGTCCGAAAGAATGCCCCGGCCAAAGAGCCAGTTTCCGGGAGCCTCCGGATCGTCGCTTCGGAAAAACTCCTTTACTGCACGGATCAGCTCGCCACGGCTGATGAGATCATCGTGGTTTCGGTCCAGTTTGCGAAATGACTTGGCAGCAAAGCGCACCTCAATCCGATAGCCCACCAACAGGTCAATGTATTCATCCAGATCGATGTACCCATCATTATCCGCGTCGAAATTATCAAAAATCTCTCCTACAAACTCATCCACATACTCACTGAATATATCCTCATCCCCTTTGACGATCACCTGCTCTGCAAAGTGCACCCAATGATCCCAATTGGCCTTTCCGTCATCATTATTTACAAAGTAATTGAAGTGATTCCAGCCATCCTCAAAGCGGGATTTGATCTGGTCATATTTCTTATCCCCTTCTTTAATTCTCCAAAGAATACAGAGGTTTTCGGCGATTCCCAGAAAGTCCTCCTTTTCGATTATTCCATTCCTGTCATAGTCCAGAATGTAGAAAAATCTCTCTAACTTATTTATTTGCAGTTCAGTGAGCATAACGGCAATTTTTGCGAAAATAATTAATCCTGCTCTTTAAATACCTTTTTGAGCAATTCAGTAGTACGGGCAGCCGGATCCTTCCGGATTTTTTTCTCCTCCTCAGCGATCATAAAAAACAACCCATCCATGGCCTTTTGTGTAGCATAGTTTTCCAGATCAGGATTTACCTTTTCCACCAATGGAATTTTATTGTAGGTATTAATCAGGTCAGCATAATATTTGGTTGCATTGGTATTGTCCAAGGCTCGCTTGATAATTGGGGAAAATTTACCTCGAAGTTCATCGCTGGTCGTTCTCTTCAGGTAGTTAGTGGCCGCTTCCTTGTCTTCTCCCCTCAATATATCCCATGCGTCATTGATGGTCATCTGCTTAATGGAATTTACAAAAACCGGCTTTGCCTCTTTGGCTGCCTCCTCTGCTCCCCGGTTTAATGTCTTCACAAACCTGTCCACCTCACTGCCCAAACCAACGTCCCTAAGGGTATTCTCCACCTTCTGCACATCAGGCGGAAATGGGATCTTGATGCTTGGATTTTTAAAATAGCCATCCAGCTGACTTACTTTCTGCGTGCCAGTATTGGTTCCTTTCACCAGCGCCTCTTTCAGCCCATCAATGACCTGATCCGTACTGAGACCTTCTTCATATCCCATCGCATCGGTGATGGATTGAATCTGCTGTGCGGTACATCCAAACAAAATGATTGCTATTGATACAATTTTAACTCGTGACTTCATGATGTTAATCTTATTTTTGAGGCTTGATAAAAGTAGTGAATATTCTTCACTGTTACTGCTCATTCATTATGCCTACAAAAGCACTACTTATTTCCATCGGGGATGAAATTTTATACGGTCAGACATTGGACACGAACTCTCACTGGATGAGTGGCGAACTGGACAGTCTGGGCATCAGGGTATCTCAAAAAATTACGATTGGCGATGTGAAAGAAGAAATTCTCCATCATCTGGCAGAAGCTGAAAGCAAGGCAGATATAGTATTGATCACCGGTGGTCTGGGGCCTACCAATGACGACCTGACCAAACCCTGCCTGGTGGAATATTTTGATACAGAGCTGGTAAGAAACGAGGAAGTGCTGGAAAATATCCGTCAACTTTTCGCAAGGGCCGGAAGGCAAATGTCTGAATTGAACGAAATGCAGGCCGACCTTCCAGCCAACTGCACAGCCATACCGAATGTGATTGGTACAGCTCCGGGCATGTGGTTTGAGCGAAAAGGGAAAATCATCGTTTCTATGCCAGGCGTGCCCTATGAAATGAAGCGGATGATGAAAGACACCATCCTGCCCAGGCTCAAGGAAAAATTCATCAAGGATGGTATCTACCACCGCATGGTCCGCACCATTGGCATCCCGGAATCCGTGCTAGCAGAAAAAATCAAAGACTGGGAAAACAACCTTCCCAAGCACATCAAACTTGCCTACCTCCCCACTACTGGCACGGTCAAGCTTCGCCTCACCACTTCCGGCGATAGCGAAACAACCAAGCGGGAAGTGCAGGATCAGATAGATCAGGTTTTGCCCCTTATCAATAAGTATGTGTATGGGTTTGATGAGGAAGAAATCGAAGAAGCGATTGGGCGAATGCTTAAGGAGCGGCATATTAAACTGGCCGTAGCGGAAAGTTGTACGGGCGGGTACCTATCCCACAAGATCACTTCGGTACCTGGTAGTTCGGAGTGGTTTAATGGTGGATTTGTGCCTTACTCCAATCAGCTGAAAAACGAACAATTGAAGGTTGATAATGAAATCATTCGCCAACATGGGGCTGTCAGTGAGCCTGTTGTTTTAGCTTTGGCAGAAAATGTCCGAAAAGAGTTTCGCACAGAGGTAGGTGTCTCAATCAGTGGGGTGGCAGGGCCCGGAGGAGGAACGGAAGAAAAACCTGTAGGCACGGTGTGGATCGGGTATTCGGATGAGAAGAAAACCGTGGCAAAAAGATTCCAGTTTACTAAGGACAGGATGATCAATATTCAGTTTAGTGCGCTGGCAGCATTAAACATGATTAGAATAAACCTAGATAAGGATTAACAAAATTATTATCTTTGAAAGCGAAATAAACAACACAAAACGAAATATAATATGGCAACTGTAGAAATGGTAATGCCTAAAATGGGCGAAAGTGTGATGGAGGGAACCGTGCTTGCATGGCTGAAAAGTGTAGGCGAAACCATCGAAGAAGACGAATCGATCCTTGAAGTAGCTACAGACAAAGTGGATACAGAGATACCAGCCACCCATGCCGGCGTGTTGAAGGAAATCCTTGCCCAGGAAGGTGATGTGGTGGAAGTAGGAAAACCCATCGCCATCATAGAAACAGATGGAGAAGCCGGAGGATCTAGCCCATCCCCGACCGAAACTCCCAAAGAAGATACTCCTGTAGCCCAGGCTGAAGCCATGGTGGAAACTGCCATAAGCACTGCCTCCAGTAATGGAACTGCCGTGCCACGAACCTCCGATTCCGGTAAATTTTTCTCACCACTTGTGCGAAGCATTGCCAAAGAAGAAGGAATATCAGTTGGCGAGCTGGAGTCTATCAATGGTTCCGGTAAAGAAGGAAGGGTAACCAAGAATGACATTTTGGGTTATGTAGAAAAAAGGAAATCCGGAGCAGCACCTACACCAGCTGCCGCTCCTTCATCTGTGCCGTCCATGCCATCTGCCTCTCATCAGCCTATGCCGGTAGCGGTAGATGGTGGTGATGAGATCATCGAGATGGATCGGATGCGCAAGATGATTGCCGAGCGTATGGTGGCCTCCAAGCACATCTCCCCGCACGTGACCTCCTTTGTGGAAGCGGATGTAACCAAGGTGGTGGCCTGGCGAGAGCGGATGAAAAATGAATTTGAAAAAAGAGAAGGAGAAAAACTCACCTTCACTCCTATCCTGATTGAGGCGATCGTGCGGGCAATTAAGGACTTCCCAATGATCAATGTGCAGATCGATGGAAACAACATTGTGAAGAAGAAAGCCATCAACATCGGGATGGCTACTGCACTCCCGTCTGGCAACCTGATTGTTCCTGTCATTCACAATGCGGATCAGCTTAGCCTGGTGGGAATTACCAAAAAAGTGAATGACCTGGCCAAGAGAGCACGGGAAAACAAACTGAAACCGGATGAGCTTCAGGGTGGCACGTACACCGTATCCAATGTCGGCTCGTTTGGCAATGTGATGGGCACACCTATCATCATGCAGCCTCAGGTGGCCATCATGGCACTGGGAGCGATCCAGAAGAAACCTTCCGTGATTGAAACGCCGGAGGGTGATATGATTGGCATTCGCAGCAAGATGTTCCTATCTCACAGCTACGATCACCGGGTGGTAGACGGAGCGCTTGGAGGCATGTTTGTGCGAAGAGTGGCCGACTACCTGGAGCAATATGATCTAAACAGGGGAATTTAAATTTTTCATAACGTGGGGCACACGCACCACCATCACGATCATTCGGAAGGCAACATAAAAGTTGCCTTCTTTCTTAATCTCGGTTTTGCAATCGTCGAGATCATTGGTGGCTTATGGACCAATAGTGTGGCCATCCTCTCGGATGCACTGCACGATCTGGGCGACAGTCTCACGCTCGGCGTTTCCTGGTATTTTGCCAAAGTGGCCAAGAGGGATCGGAACAAAAAGTACTCCTACGGCTACAAGCGATTTTCTGTCCTGGGGGCTTTAATCAATTCCATCGTACTCGTTTCTGGATCCATATTTATAATCATTGAGGCCGTTCCAAGATTGTTTGATCCTGTGAAACCAAACACAGAGGGTATGATCTATCTGGCTATTGGGGGTGTGATTGTGAACGGGCTGGCTGCCTTCAGATTGAGCAAAGGACACAGCCTGAATGAGAAGGCCGTCTATATGCATCTGCTGGAAGACATCCTCGGATGGGTGGCTGTACTTATCGGTGCGCTTGTGATGCATTTTTGGGATTTCCCGGTGATCGACCCCATCCTGTCTGTGTTGATTGCCACATTCATCCTTTATAACGTATTCAAAAATTTAAGGGAAGGCTTTCGCATCATCCTTCAGGGCACCCCGTCGGATATCAGCGTGGAGAAAATCCATGCCACTATTCGTGAAATTCCCAGGGTGCTGGGTGTCCATGATTGCCACATCTGGTCGATGGATGGCAGCTATCACATTCTTTCGATCCATCTGGTGATTGCTGAGGATCTCTCTCTTTCTGAATTGGAAGCGATAAAAACGGAAACGAAGCATCGTGTATCCAGTCTTGGCATCAACCACACGACCATTGAGTTTGAAACTGATGCAGAAGACTGCATCAAATGTTAGATGAACAAATGCTAATTGTTTGATGAGATTATATTCGCAAAGTGAAAGAGAATATTATTGAAAAATTGATGTCACAGAGCTTCAAAGCAAGCAGAGAGTATTGCCAATATTCTAACTAAAATTGTAAAAACAAGCCAAGAAAGCTTGAAGAGCCGAAAATGAAACAGTTTCATTTAGAATCCAACAATTTAAAATTTAACATTTCACTGTTCCTAGGGTTGGCTTTATATCTATTTGCATCATTTAGCTTCAGCCAAAAAAAATACCTGACGAGGGAAATTCAAATTGAAAATGACAATGATACGTACACGCTAAATATTTATCGTGACCAATACTATAGCAACGGTCTTGCTCTGCGATACAGAGTGCTGACGGATTCCTCCCGATGGGGCACGAATATGGAAAAGGTGATCCGCACGTATGAATTTAACCATAGAATCTACAGCCCGAAGGACTTAAACTGGGAGAGGCTGGAGCAATTGGATCGTCCATACGCTGGTCAGATGAGCATTGGCATATCAAACGAATTCTACTTTAAACGGGGAACCTACCTGCATGTCAAATTAGAATTGGGCTGGATGGGGCCGGCCCTGAGAACAGGAGAACTTCAATATAGCTGGCATAAAGCACTTGGGATGCGACTACCCCACGGATGGCAGTTTCAAATCAATGATGCCCCAATCGTCAATGGATATGGCACCTATGCCCATAAGCTAATTCGCAGGAAACTACTGGACCTGATATCTGAATCAAATGCGGCAATTGGTACCTCATTTATCTATGCACGCCAGGAATTAACAATTAGGTTTGGCTCCCTGAAGCCTATCCAGCAGTCCACACACTACAATGGGGTTTTGGGAGTGGAAAACACCGGATATGAGGCCCGTGAGATTTATTTTTTCCTAAGCCCTGGCATAGAGTATGTTGCATACAATGCCACTATAGAAGGGAATTGGCTTGGAAAAGAATCCGTCCACACCGAAACGAGGATACCGGGAATATTTCAAATGCGAGCGGGGATCATGGCCAGTTGGTTCAACTTTGATTTTGCGCTGCTCTACTACAGGCGCACGAAGGAAACCACCGAGGCTACTCCTCATAAGTATATTGGGATACGGGTGAATCAGCGATTTTAAGCCCCCTTCCAGATTTCCAATGTCATCCGATCCATGTAGTCTTGCCGTCGTACGATCAGGGCTTTTTCCACTCCCTTCTCTATGATTGGGGAAAAAGCATAATCATAAACCAGGTAGTACAGGTTGGTCTGGGTTTTGAACAACCCGGAGAAATAGCGAAAATCGTAACCCATCTGGTCAAGTACTTCCTTCCGTACAGTGGCCTTTCCCTCGGGAGATAGCGATTTCAAAATTCGCCGGTTGTGCCTGATCCTCGAATTGACCAGGGTAATGAATTGCTCGTCTATTGACTTATGCTGATTATTATAGGCATTTCTGCAATAGGCATCACAAAACTTTTTGTCTGTTCGCCCGCTCAGGGATTTGCCGCATTTCATGCACTTGTTTGGAGCCAAATTATTCATTTATATAAATACTTATAGTCGAATATAAGCACTTATATGAAATGTTCAGTGGTTTATTCTTCTGAATATTGATACATGAAATCACTTGTGAGCGCAGAAGCGAAGCAATACCGGTGGGCGATGGATCAGCTCCGCATGCAACTATTGGTCAAGCGCTATAGTGAATCTACCCGTCAGGTATATTGCCATGCATTCCGGGAGTTTTTAAAATATGTGTATCCTACCCCGCTGCATCATGTGGGCACGCAGCATATACTAAAGTACCACCAGTACCTGATAGAGAACAGAAAGCTATCCCGCTCTTCTCAAAATCAAAGCATCAATGCCATCAAGTTTTATCTGGAACATGTGCTGGGGCAGGACCGACAGTTTTTTAAGCTGGAGCGGCCAAAGAAGATCCAAAAGCTGCCGCAAGTACTGAGCCTGGAGGAGGTGCGCTTAATACTTAAAGCCACAGGGAACCTCAAGCATAAAGCCATTCTGACCACTATCTATTCGACTGGAATACGGATAGGTGAGCTCACCAGCCTACGGGTGGAAGATGTGGATCCCCATGGTATGCGCATTTGGGTGAGGGAGGGAAAGGGTGTGAAAGATCGCTTTACCGTGCTCTCCCCATTGCTGCTAACCCTGCTGAGGGAGTATTATAAAAAGTATCGGCCGATGATCTACCTTTTTGAAGGACCTGATGGCCAACAATACTCATCGTCTAGCATACGGAAAGTACTGAAGCGAAGTGCTGTAGCGGCGGGTATCCGCAAAACGATTGTGCCGCACACGCTTAGGCATAGCTTTGCCACCCACCTGCTTGAAAACGGGACTAACCTGAGGTATATCCAAACGCTGCTGGGGCACACGAGTACTAAGACTACCGAGATATACACCCATGTGAGCACCAAAAAGCTTGATGAAATTTTAAGTCCATTAGACTTAATGGATCAGGAGGGGTATATTTGAAAGGTGGATAATGCGCACAGTGCGCATTACATTAATGTTAGGGTGCATTTGCATGAACTCAAGAATTCTCTCATATCTTACAATTTTCCTAGTGCTTGTCTCCTGTCGGAACTACATAGAACGGGAGCAAACAAACTATGAATATCACGATATTCAGATCTCGGATACTGTGGAGCTTGAACCATTGATTGCCGTAACGAATGAAGAATATCTACAATACGGCTCAAATGTTGCATTTGTGAACATCCAAGGTGACACCATCATACCTTTTGGAAACTTCGCATATTTTGGAACTGATACTCTGAACTTCTTTGCCAACGTACTTCTTCACCCGAACGATAGCACTTATGGAAGATGGGTAGGAATTGACAGAAATGAGAACATCCTATTTGATCTGGTGAACTTCGATAACGGTCCAGACTATTTCAAAGATGGACTAACGAGAGTTCAACGAAATGGAAAAATGGGATATGCGAACGAAAGAGGTGAAGTTGTTATTCCTTGCCAATATGCATTTGCAAGATGGTTCGAGAACGGAATAGCTGAAGTAACTTTTGAGGCTAAACAATATCGTGACTTGGACGAACATATGAGGGTAGAAAGCGACTCTTGGTTCGAAATTGACAAACAAGGAAATCCGATAAAAACACCCTAACATACGATATGGCGCATGGACTTACTTAGCCATCTGCCAGGTACCTGCCAAACATCCCGCTTATCTGCCTCCAAGAAACAGAAGTGCTTTCTACCACCTTCTGGTCGTGGAGTTTTGAATTTGTGTGGCGCAGTGCCAGTTTGATACTTTGAATGCACCGGCAGATAAGCTACTTTTATCGCAATTAATATAGCTCGGAGGCCACAGCGCCATATCTGGGCGTTAGCGCCAACCTTTCTGCATGGCAAATAGAAACCACTTCACAGATAAATTTCAGAACAAATCGAACTCTGAACTAGAGCAAATGCTAACTAGTAAAGGTCATGTTCATGAGGCTAAACTGGCTGCAAAATGGATATTAGAGGAACGGAAGAGTTTACCTGAACTTATTCCCAACTCTTTAACAGAAATCGACAACAACCCCTTTCCAAATGGGATTACATTTTTTGATAAGCAATCATCTTATGATAAGACCAAGCTTAAAAAGAGACTAATTCAGGTTCGAAAAGATAGTAGGCTTGAATTCATCATATATGGTGTAATGATTTTTGTTGCACCTTATATAGCCTTCCGACCTGGACAAACCTCTCTAATTGAGTCAATGACTTATTGGGAAGCAGTTGGCTTCTTCTCAATATTTCTTGGACTATTTGCTTTGGGATCTTTCATATTCAAAGCGTATTCGAAAATTAGAGCACTTCAAACCAATAGAAAAAAGGTAATTGCTGCCAGAGTTCTTAGAGTTGAAAATTCTTTTAACGAGAAAAATCATGTGCTAACTCTCCAACATGAGAACCTGAAAGAATACCAACTGTCTAAATTTAACAGAGCTCCCAACAAACTGGATTATGTCAGGCTTGAATTCAGTGAGCTTGGCAATCAACTAATCAAGATCGAAACGATATCAGAGGACGAGTTTATCGAACTAGCTGAACAAAAAGACTTTGAAAATTTTGAACATAAAACATTCGTTGAGGTCTTCACAAGCGTAAAAGCTGAGAGATTAAAACTGACCGAAACTTTTAGTCTTTTTATTCCAAAGGATGATCATTTCATAACTCCGATAATACTCCTGTTGAATTTTCTAATCTTTATTTTGATGCTAATCTCAGGTGTTGACATTTACAGGCCTGAGGTCATAGATATCGTAAACTGGGGAGGTAATGCCAAAGTCTTGACTTTAGAGCAGGGGCAATATTGGAGACTGGTAACGAGTGTATTCGTTCATGTCGGAATTGCGCATATATTAATGAATTCGATAGGATTCTTGTTCGCTGCTGCATTGCTTGAACATAATTTGGGACGGCAACTCTTTCTTTTTGTTTATATATCAACTGGAATACTCGCAAGCTTA
Source organism: Ekhidna sp. (assembly GCF_040223195.1). GTDB lineage: Bacteria > Bacteroidota > Bacteroidia > Cytophagales > Cyclobacteriaceae > Ekhidna. Next base: position 154,288 of record NZ_JAVKDX010000007.1, read on the forward strand.
ACAAGTGCTTTATGGAATGACAATATGGTCAGTGCCGGAGCTTCGGGAGCTATTTTCGGTCTATACGGATTTATTCTTGCCAAACTCCTTTCAGCGAACGAACAACAGAGGAAAATGAACGATGGTCTGATTGTTACGATCTTCATTTATGTCCTATATAACCTCATTATGGGGTTAACTGGGAATATCGATAATGCTGCTCACATTGGAGGCTTGTTATCTGGAATTGTAATGGGAGTACTACTGAAAAACAAGGGCAGGCTCTAACATACGATATAACGCATGGCCTTACTTAGTCTTCTGCCAAGAGTCTGCAAAACATCCCGCTTATCTACCGCCAGGAAACTGAAGTGCTTTCTACCATCTTCTGCTCGTGGGAGTTTTTTTTATGCAATTGCGCAGTGCCCATTTGATACTTTGAATGCACCGGCAGATAAGCTACTTTTATCGTTATTAAATAAGCTCGGAGGCCACAGCGCCATATCTGGGCGTTACTTGTCATAGTGCCATGAGCAAAATCTTTCCGGTTCTTTTGATCTTTACCCTCTTGTCTTGTAAGAACGCACAGGTTAACTCAACTGACGACCGACTTTACCAACATGTGGACTCACTTATTACGCAAGTCTTGAACTACGAATACAACGAGGACACTTTTGTGCGACCAATTGTAATTGACACAACTCTTAAACGCCCAATTCATAGCTCTCACTCGACTTTACCCAAGAACCCTGAACCGCCAATTCTGCTGAACGGTGAGATTGTAAAGAAGGAAGAACTAAGAAACTATTCAATTGAAAAAATGCGTACAATTGAGGCGATTAAACCTAGCGACACAACAACAGCTCTATTCGGAACTCTTGGCAAAAACGGACTTATTATCATCCATTCGAAGAAAATCAAAATCGAACCGTGGAACTAACCAATATATGATAATCCCTGAATCCATAACTATCAAACTTGTGAACCGTAAAGGTGAACCGCAACATATTGCGAACGTCTTCATGGGATTGAAGATTTTCATATCTGAGAACAGCTATCATACATTCTCAATTATGGCTACTGACAGCAACGGAGAGATTCAACTTTCTAAGGATGAAATCATTGAGAATACCGAAATCAATGAACAGGAACTTTCAGATCAGTCAACTCCCTTCGAATTTTACATTTGGGAACTGGACACCTTGCATTTAATGAAAAGTCGAATTGAAAATTTGTTGAAGATGTACAAGGATGAAGACTCGATTATGAACGAACTAAAAAGTTTTGGGATAGCAGATTCGAACATATCAACTGAACTTGAGAAAATTAAGCGGAAGGAATTGGAAGATCGGAACCTGTTCGAACAACTCTCTAAGTCCTCAAACCATAACTTAATCCTTTTTGATTCCAAGATTACCGGAATATGGAAGTCAAGAGCCGAACAGGAATATCAACTGGTGACGGAACGAAAAAACGACAAGTAACAAGCGATATGGCGAATGGCCAAACTGCCTATCTGATACTTCTGTGCAACTTGACCGTGACCCTGCCCATTCTGTCACCTTTGTGCTTCTAACTACTTTCATCTTTCTGGATTTTGACTTGCGGAAAGCAGTGCTTCGTAGATGCCGTTGTAGGTGTTGGGCAGTTTCACTACTTTAGAGGTGTTTACAAAGGGTATGGCCACTCGCCATATCTGAGCGTTATCGCCAATAATCACTACATGAAACAGATATTAATACTTGCAACTTTCACAACATTTACCCTTCAACTTTTTGGACAGGACAACTGTTTCGAAAACTCGACTGGACTGTATTGGCCGCTTGAAATAGGCTCAGAACTTAAACACAAATATGGAAGTGATTCGAAGGTGTCGGCAATAAGCGGAGACAGTATTGAGTTCAACGGAAAATATTACCTAGTTGAAGTTGAAACTTACAAAAGTGGTAAAACCAAAGAGAGCTATTGGCGTGAAGAAAATGGTGCAATCTTCAATTACAACAAAGAAAAAGGTGTTGAGTCCATGGAACTTCCAGCCTCACCTGAACTTGGAACAAAGTGGACAAGCACAGACAATACTTGGACTTATGAGATTGTCAGTTTGACTAGCACCTACTCAACTCCTTTTTGCGAATTTGCTAACCTACTTGAGGTCAAAACTGAAAGCTCCGAAAGAAAGGGAACTGTTTATAATCTATTCTACAAACAAGGTGTTGGGCTAGTTGGGTTGAACGTGAACGGAACACCGTACTCGTACATTCTGCCTAACAAAAAACTGAACGAACAGAACTTCATGGCTTTCGGCTGTGAAAATGCTGGCTCAGAAAAAGAAATCCAGTCTTGCACTTATTCCAAAATTTTTGAACACATAAAGGCAAATTACAAGGCTCCCAAGAAAATGAAAAAGGGCAAGATTCTCGTGAACGTCATCATTGGCAAAGACGGATATGTCGATGATGTGAAGATCGTTCAGACTATACCAAACGCTCAAAAACAAGAAGAAGAGGCAATTCGAGTTATCAAATCATTACCTCAATTCAGGCCTGCACAAGTTGATGACGGACAACCAATTAGAGCCTCAGTAACTGTCCCTTTCAGCTTCTAAAAAGGCGATAACAGGCGCTAAGCCCAATCGGCTTACTTAGTTACTTGCAAAGGGCATCTGGATCAGATACTTTTGAGATATTTGAAAGGCTGAGCCGACTGTGCTTAGCTAGACGTTGGGCTTCATACTCTAGAAAACGAAAAGCACCATGAATAAAAGAAATCACCTTACCTAACTCCTACGAACATGGTCTATATAAACCCTATCGAAATACTTGAACTTAAAGGAGTTGACGTTAACGAAATTGATTCGAGCAGGATTAAGAAACAGAAGCGGATTCTCATTGCAGACATTGAACTATCAGATCATGGATACCTCTCCTACAATGGTCAAAACCTTACAAAATCGGATTGCGAACGATCCATTGAGGAACTAGAAGATAGAAACAAATTGGAATTCTATTCTCATCTGGCTTCTAATCTGGAACTCAATGCTTTTTTGGCTAACGGAAATCACGAACTACTTAAAAAGCTAAAACAAGAAAGTATTTATAAACTACCAGAATTTGTTGATTTTGTGAGTCCATATTTTTCAACCAAAATTGACAGCATTCTTTTAAAGTCTTTTCAGAATCGTGACCTGGAATTATTTACAGCTGCACTAAGGTCAGATTACCTAATTGCGGGAAATGACCTCAATAATGCCTACAGGGGTTTAAGCAACGAAATTGATTCAAGAATCGCCCAAACTGACAAACTGACTAAGGAAATTAAAGACGAAATATCAGACTATGATGAGGACAACATAAGGGACATCATTGAGATCGTGGAGCAAAATTTTCCAATTGATTTCTTAAACAAATTACCTTCCTATTTCCAAAGTCAGATAAACAAGGTTGCTGCATCAATTAATTTCCTTCAAATTCAGATTTGGAATGAATTCTCAAATACCACTGTTCCACTCAAACTTTTAGAACATTTACTCGATCTGAATATCGAAAGTGTTTCAAAACCGACTTTCCAGAAAAATTATAATATTGTCAAGAAGAAACACGAAGAACGGATCGCCCAAGAAAAAAATGCCCCATTGATAAAAGAGTGGGCCAAAATTCTAATTTCAATTCAGAATAAAGTTGAAGAGGTTGAAAATGATACGATTTCTTCAACAAGTGCCCTTTCATTTGTAAAAACATCATTTAAACTTGACACTCTCAACAGCCTGCCAAATTTTGCCAATGAAATAAGAACCCAAATAGCTTATTCGATTCGAAGTATCTCAATTGCTAGTTGGAACAAACAGAACGACATCAATAGTGCTCTTGCATTAATCAGATATGCGCTTAGCATCCATGTCAATGAAGATGTCAAAATAAAATTTCAACAAGATGAAACTGAGTTAAAAAATCTTGAAGAAAAATACAAAGGAATTCTTGTTTGCTTCTTTTGTGATAAAAATCCACCAGTGAGTGGAAGTGAATTGAATACTACCATCTACAAAGAAACAAACCGCACATATTTCCCTCGTCGTGTTCAATATTCATATTCAGAAGTTTCAATTCCTAGATGTAGCAACTGCAAGGAAATTCATTCAAAGGGTAGAAGTATTTATTATGTTTCTCTTATTGGTTTACTGATTCTCGGGGTAATCATTGGTGCAGCTACGGAAGGTGAACATTTTATCATTGGAGGTATTATAGGCGGATTTGTGGGTTGGATCGTTGGGAATGCAATTGAAGGAAATCAATCCAAGAACCAGGGCATAAAAGATGCCTCAGAATCTACATTATCTCAGCATCCAATTCTTTCAGAACGCATTAAAAGTGGTTGGACATTCTCCCAACCAAGTGCTTAACTCGTAAATCATGAACCAACAATTTAAAGTACCCAAAGAATACATTGAACTTCTTGACCAACTATTCGAGATTGAGAGAAAGCTTGAAACGATTCAGGAATCTAACAGCATTGCTCGAAACATCAATAAAATGAAGGACGTGTTTGAAAATTTGAACTCAAATTCAGGTGAATCAAGTGGCGGTTTGGTTTATCATAATCCAATTGGCGAAGCATACAATGAAACTCGCTTGGATTTGGAAGCCAGCATTGCCGGAAATTCAACCGAAAACCTGTTTGTAACTGAAGTTATCAAACCAATTATAAGATATCGTATGGGAGGAAGTACATTGATCATTCGAAAAGGTGTTGTAGTAGTCGAATCAAAAAATTAATCTAAACATGGAAAGCACAATCAACATTGGAATAGACTTGGGAACTACCAATTCCGCAGTTGCAAAATTTGTCAAAGGTGATGTCATAGTATTCAACAACCCTCTGGATTATGGCCGTTCAACCCTCCCTTCTGTGGTGTATTACAAAAAGGACAGAATTGTGGTTGGCAGTAAAGCCAAAGAGTATTTGGAAAGAGATCCTAAAAATGTTGTTGGTCTTTTCAAAAGAAAAATGGGAACAACGGAAAGCTTTCATATCAAATCAATCGATGAGTCAAAATCTCCCATTGATCTATCAGCTCAGGTCTTAAAGGAATTAAAAACATTTGTAAACACTGGGGATGATTTAGAATCTGTAGTTATTACAATCCCAGCCTCGTTTGATTCTATACAATCCAATGCCACAAAAGAAGCAGGCAAAAAGGCTGGATTTAAGCAAGTTGTTCTACTGCAGGAACCAATTGCTGCAAGTTTGGCATATGCCAACATGAAAAAATCAAAGGACTTATCAGATGGGTACTGGCTTGTTTACGATTTAGGTGGGGGAACTTTCGATGTTGCCCTAGTAAGAATTAAAGATGGCGAAATGAAAGTCATAGATCATGAAGGAGACAATTTTTTGGGTGGGTCGGATTTTGATCGTTTGATTGTTGAGAAACTGATTATTCCAAAAATCGCCGAGGAATATTCCTTTGATGATTTGGAAACCCAGATGAAAAGTGCTTCTGGAAAGTATAATACAAAGTATTATTCCCTATTGAATCAGGCTGAGGAGGCTAAAATTCGACTATCTGCAGTTTCATCCGCTGAAATAATTGTTGAAAGGCTTGAAGATGAAGAGGGTAATGAGGTCGATATGGAAATCACCATTACAAAATCAGAATTCAACGAATTAATCAAAGATTCAATTGATGGAACTAACGAAATGATCAAAACCATTTTGACGAGGAATTCATTAACATCCAAAGACATCCAGTTCAACCTGATGGTTGGAGGTTCTACATTTATTCCTTATGTCCGCACACGGGTTGAGGAAGTACTACAAATTCCTGTCAATTGTGAGATTGATCCAACTACTGCCGTTGCAGTTGGTGCTGCTTACTATGCGGCAACTAAACCAAAAGAAATTTCATCGGCCAAATCAGATAAACAGGAATATTCAATTTCCATAAAGGCAAGCTATAACAAGGCATCTAAAGAATCTGAAGAATTGTTCGCTGCACGGGTAACCGGAAATACTGAAGGTCTCTTTTATAAAATTGTTCGACAAGATGGTGGATTTGATTCGGGTCTTAAAGAATTGTCGGAAAGGATAAACGAGGATTTACCCCTTGTTGAAAACACCTACAACTTCTTTTCATTAACAGTTTATGATAATCAGAATAACATTGTTGAAACTGATATTGAACCAATAGGTATCAATAGCGGATTTGGAATAAGTGGACAACCATTACCAGAGGACATTTGTCTAGAAGTGGATGATTATGATAACCCAGGACAAACTCGATTGGTCTTGGTCTTTGAAAGAAATTCTGTCCTACCCACTAAGCGAACTTTGACGTTTCCAATTAACAAACCAATTCTAAAAGGTAACGCATCTGATAGGCTTTGGATTAATGTTTATGAAGGCCCACAAAGTTCCTTACCAGAAGCCAACAAACTAATTGGTGTTATTGAGATAACTGGCAAGCAAGTTTCAAGGGACATTGCCAAAGGTTCTGACCTTGAAATCTCAATAATGATTTCGGAAAGTCGGGATGTAACCGTGTCGGGGTATTTAAATATGTCAGACCAAGAATTCAAAAACGTGTTCAACCCAAAAGAACGCGATACTCATATCACTTTATTGAAAGACCAAGTAACCGATTTATCCTCCAAACTTGATGATGAAATTGAACTGGCAACTGAGAAAGAAGATTATGAAACCGCCAGTGCACTTTCGAAATTGAAAACTGACATGGATAGCGTATCCGAAGAAGCTGAAAGACTTTCTGATGATGACGTGACTGACAAGAGATACCAATTAGAAGACAAGAAACGAAAAATCGCACAAGAAATTGACAGTGCGACCAGACATAAACGGCTGCAAATTGCTATGGCTCATTATCAAGAAACCAAGGAAGAATGCAGACAATTAATTGAGGATTCAGGAAACGACCATGAGCGTAAAACATTCAATGACATTATTTCTCAAGAAGGTGCTTTCATGGCAACAAAAAGTCCTTTGAAGATTCAAGAAAAATCAGATGAACTTCATAATATCATTGGACAAATAAGATGGCGATCTCCTGACTTTTTGAAGGGATTGTTCAATTGGCTTTTAAATGAACAACCAAAAATGAACAATCAATCACAAGCTAAAAGCCTTATTGACGCTGGAAATTTTGCGATTGAAAGTAGAAATTGGGATCGGTTGAGAGAAATCAATTATGGACTTCTTGATCTATTACCCAGAGACTCAATGGATGAAATAACAACCAAAATTGGATTTGGACTATGAAAACTGACGAATTCCAAGATTTACTATTGCAATCGGCTGTCTCCATTATTGGCTGTGACGGTGATATTGATGATTCCGAGATTGTGGAAATTGACAACTTAATTGACAATGAAGCCTATTTTTTAGGATTTGACAAACAAGACAAATTAGAGACGCTAATAACTGAACTTAAAAGCAAAGGGAAATCAGCTATCAATTCATATTTGGAACATCTTTCAACGGTTCAGTTATCCCATCGTCAAAAACTCAACTTATTAGAAGTTGTGGTGAGAGCGACAGAAGCTGACGGAGTAATACATCCAAACGAAATAGAACTTCTTCATTTGATAATTCCTAAACTTTCGCTGAATGACGAGGAGATAATTACCAATTTCCCTAATCAAATTAGTTATCTGCTGAACTTTCAAAAACATGAACTCAGCAAGGAGTTTGCAACCGAAATAACCTTCAACGACAAGACGGACGAGTCGAAAAAATAGAAATGTACGAGAGCCCAACAAACGCTAAAAATCCATAGGCTAATGAGCTACTTGCAAAGTGAATTTGAATCTGATACTTTTAGAGAAATAAACAAATGGTCAGCCTACGGATTTTAGCTGATCGTTACCTCTCATACCGCCATGAATCACGAACAAGCCAAAGAGACAGTTGATGAGATATTTAACTCAATCAGAACAGCAACTTCGAACGAACACATTGACGAACTAATTTCTGGCGAACTCTATAAAAACAAAATGGATTCGGAAGCCTATCCATACCTTCATTTCAGCTTAACTCCTTCAGAAATTCAGGAACTCATCAACTCTAGACTAATAAACTCAGATGGTAACATAACTCCGAACATTTCTGAACGGGATGACCTCAATCCCTTGACCAAACTACTCTACTCCGTCCTTTGGAAAAATGGAGACTTGAAAAAGATAAAGCACATTGTACAGGGTATTCAACAAATTGACGAACCAACTTCTGACAAGGAAGACGGGCTTGTTTTCTATCAGTTTGGTAAGTTTTTAACGAAAACAGGCCAACCGATAATTGACCAACATGTATTGAGAGCGTTTGCGATTTACAGAACAACTGACCTTCATGAAGTAGAACAACTGAGATGGAAAGGAACGCTTAACAAGAAAGACCGACCCTTGATTGAAGACTACAAGAACTGGCTCAAATCGAACGAACTAACTGCTGAACTTCGCTCCGAACACGAATATTCTTACCACATCGACCAACTACTTTTTGCACTTGGAAAGACAATCAAAACGAGCAAAAGAACGAGAGGTAACAGTCGCTAGCACGAATGCGCCAACTGCCATTTTACAAACTTCAGTGCAAACATCACCATGAATCAGCCGCTGGGAAAGGTCGGTGCTTTCTACTTGCCGCATCTCGCAGGAGTTTTCATCTTTCTGAACGCAGTGGTTATTTGATACTTTGGAAGCACCGGCAGATTCATTAGTTTTATCGGAACTTGCCAAGTTCGGGGCGCACACCTGCTAGCTTGGCGTTACCCACCATACCCGGAACGTGAAAAAGAGAATCAGAAAAATCATCGTTAGGCTTTTGGTTATCGGAGTTGTTCTGATAACACTGAACTTTCTGGTTGTAATTTTCATCGGTAACATCAACTACTCCCGAACTTTTGGAACGGAATACGACCGAACTGGGAACGAACGCATAACTCGAACTTCATGGTCAGAACTCCGAACGAACACCAGACTTCTGAACATTGAACTAAAACCAACTTGCCCAGGATACGTGGGGTCGTTTCTAACAAAGAAGGGACTGGTGGACTATGAGTATGGAATGTTCTCACCAACTCTTGAACCTGATTACGAACTCGAGGATTACAAGATCTTAGAAGACTCGGTGAACGGATATTTCGTGCGAACAGTAGAAAATGATGGAGAGTTTGGGCTTTATATTCCAACGCAACAGGACATGAACTGGTCACTGACAATTTACCCGTCATCAACTGCTTACAAACTCCGGGACGAACTCTTGAACGCTGTAACAACAGCGAACTACAACGTAGAATAACAGGTGGGTAACATTCGCTAGCACGAATGCGCCAACTGCCACTTTGCAGGCTTCAGTGCAAACATCACCATGAATCTGCCGCTGGGAAAGGGTAGTGCTTTCTACTGAGTACAGCTCGCAGGATTTTTCTCTTTCTTTTCGCAGTGCATTCTACAAACTTTGGGAGCACCGGCAGATTCATTAGTTTTATCGGAACTTGCCAAGCTCGGGGCGCACTCCTGCTAGCTTGGCGTTGTAGGTAATATGACAAAAGACATTCCACATATCAATTTTAACCCTGCAACCACTGATAATTTTGGTTTTGAAATTGTGCCTATTGAAAAAATTGCTCAAAATAGAAATCAAAATAAACACAATTCAGAACTACCTCATCAACTAAAGTTTTACAACTTAATATTTTTTACAGAAGGGCACGGCCGACATTTTATTGATTTCAATTGGCATAAGGTGCAAGAAAACACTCTAGTGTATATCACAAAAGAACAAATTAACGCTTTTGATTTTTCCAGAAACCTAAAAGGATTCTGCTTAGTTTTTACTGAAGAGTTTTTTGTAAAATGCTTTTCGAACCTATCCAAAGGATTTGTATTTAGGTTATTTAATCCACAATTATTCTCTCCAATTTTAGAGATTCCAACCGATTCTGATTTTAACACTTATTTTAATCTTCTACAGAAAGAATATAACAACCCTAGGGTACTAATTCAAAAAAACATTATAGAATCTCTATTTACAATTCTTATCACTAAAGCAGAAGACATAAAGCAAACACAAACTGCTAAATATAAAGATTCGACCAAAATCAAGGTTTTTCAAAATTTCACTTCGCTAATTGAGCAGAATTTATCAACAAGTAGAAGTGCCGATTTTTACGCCAAAGAATTAGCCATTACTTACAAACATTTAAACATCATTTGTAAAAATCTAGTAAACAAAACAGCGAAAAATGTAATTAACGATTTGGTGATTCTCAAAGCGAAAAGAAGTTTAATTAACTCGCATATAAGGAGTAACGAATTGGCTTTTAAATTAGGATTTGAAGACCCTACAAACTTCACTAAATACTTTAAGAAAAATACAGGTTTAACCCCAAAAGAGTTCATAATGTCTGCTTCGAAGCTATAATGGTTCGATTTTAACCATTTTTGTACCTGCTTTAATCTTTCTTAGTGCTTCTGATTATTTCACCTTTGTATTAACAATTAAAAAAACAAAGAAATGACAAATTTAAAAGCAATCGTATTGCCGTTTTATCAAAAGGCATTAACTGTAAATACAGAGACAAACCCAGCGGAAGTATTAAACACGATTTTAGCAGACGATTTTGTGTCTGAAGGAACAGTTGACAACAAAAATAAAGAGCAGCTTATTGGTCAGTTGAGTTTTTTCTGGAAAATGATTCCTGATTTGAATTGGGAGCCTACAGAAATCATTGAAAGTGGCAATCAAGTTATTGTCAGAAGTAAAGTAACTGGAACTCCGAACTCTCCTGAAGGACAATTTTTTGGTTTGCCTACAGATGGGACTAAATCTTTTAAGACTATGTCTATTGACATCCACACAATTAAAGACGGGAAAATTGTTAAAGTTAACCACATAGAAGACTGGGCTACAGCTTTGAAACAATTAAAAAGCTAACATTACAGATGCAGAAACACTACCTACAACAAGGTATAAAAGCAATAGCGGTTTGGGAGTAATCTCAAACCGTTTTTGTATTTAAATAAGTATCTTGCTTTCCGAAAAGTAAGTGCATTTAAATCCGCTACTGCTCTTATACTATACGTTAGGTCTCATATGCGAACATTGACAGTCATATTGTTATTTCTGAGTTTTTCCGCTTTTGGGCAGAAGTTTCCAGTAATTCTTGATCCACTTGAACCTAATGGCAACCTCTCAACAATTCACATGATCCAAGGTGGATTTGAAATTATTGGCATTTCAGACAACTTTGAAACATTCCGAC
>NZ_JAVKDX010000015.1:0-678544 GCF_040223195.1 Ekhidna sp.
GGTTTTCCCAGGGCACAGCTACCATGGGCAGGTATGCAGCTCATGCCAAAATCCCATTCCAAAAGATGATCATCTGGGCAGGAACCTTCCCTCCTGATACCAATCCTGATGACTGGAAATACCTGACAGGAAAAGAAGAAACCCACTACTACACTAGCAGAGAAGACATTTATTTCAAACAAGAAATGATCGAAAACCAGAATAAGGTGGTTAGAGAAGCACTAGGGAAAGAACCCAGGCTTCATTGGTACGAAGGGGGGCATAGGGTTGAACCGGTGTTGTTGAATGAAATCTAGTCCATTCATCAACTATCGTTTTGAGCCAGTGGCCATCTTACCTAAATTGAAACCATGAAAAAATTAATCTCAATCCTTTTCCTCCTACCAATTCTAAGTAGCGCACAACACGAAGAAACCATCAAAAAAATCTATGACGAATCACTGTCCAATGGGCATGTGTATGAAAAACTAAACCACCTTGATCCGGAAGCCAAAATGGAAGTCCGATGGTGCATCAGGCCGATTCAAGAGGTATAAAACCAACGCACTTCAGTACGCATTGCTTTTGGACCTGGAGGGGATAGAGAAGTAAATGATAACCTGGGGGTTATTCCCATTAAGCCCTAGGTTGCAAAAAATCACTCACAGATCTCTTTGATTGCTTCCTGAGTACTCTCCTTACCCCACCCTGGTGCAAGTGGATTTTCCGTTTCTTTATTCTCCTCGAAAAGTGCAAGGGCTTTAGACAGACTATTGCAGGCCTCTGCATTTCCACCTCCCATAAATTGGGCTGTACCATATTGCATTCTGCCAAGAAGAAAATGAGCTCGTGGGTTGTCTGGATTCAGTTTGATCGCTTTTTGGAATGATGAAAATGCCATGCCACTATACATCATTCCTCTGGTAGCCGGATCCACCACCAATCGCATCATGTGAATATATCCTCTCATAGCTTCCAGTTCCGAATCGCTTGGCCTGATGGCTTCCCCTTTTTCTACTGCTTCGAGTGCAAGATCAAGGTACTTGTCCTTTTCTTCAGCTTTCTCATACATCCCGCTCATTCGCAGGTATCCAAACGCTACATAGTAGTGGGGTTCCCACCGGTCGCCTTCGGCCTCTCCTATCCTCTCGAGCTGATTGATCACCCCCTGAAGCTCTTCCGGACTACCTGCCGAAAACATGGCTGGAATATTCTTGCCCATCGCCTTTTCAAACTGACCATTGGCGAAGGCGAAAGTGGCACATAAGATGCCTAGCAGAAGTATTAAATTCCTTTTCATAATTGATAATTGTTTTGATTTAAAGATTTGGTAATTGATTAATGCCTTTGTTTTTTGAAAGTGTGATAAACACCCCAAGGAATATGAATCGCTTTGCAGCTGGCGTGATCGGTCTGCTTGCATAGATTCCATCTCCATTCGGATGATTTGCATATTCATATCCATATATATTGTTGATCCCTAGTACATTATTGACCATTGCATGGATGATCACCTGGCTGCTATACAAGTAGCTGACATTGAAGCTCAGGTCATGATAAGCTGGTGTCTTCCCAGAGAGGTAGGTGTCGCTATTTAGATCGTTGAATGGCCTGCTACTTGCAAACGAATAGGTGACGCCAATCTGACTCTTAATTTCATCAATAAACTTTTTTGTAACCAGTGAAAAGTTGTGCGTAGATGCAAATGCCGGGGTAAAAGATCCGGGATAATCCTGATGATTTCGCTCTGTGAGCAGATATGAGTAACTCACCCAGTAATCCATGCCTTTGAAGGTCTTGTTGTCTCTCCAGAAAAGGTCAATACCTCGTGCAAAGCCATTTCCATCGGAACAGTAGGTAGCTGGATCGTAGATGCTAGAGTACTTTATCAGCTGATCGTAGCGTTTTTCATAGAGCTCAATTCGGAAGCTATGCCCTTCCTTGCTCCACTGATAATTGGCGATGTAATGATCTGCCCGCTCATGCCGAACTTTCGGATCTATTAATAAAATCTGACTCTGGGGTGCCTGGTAGAATTGGCCATGGGCCAAGGACACCTGACTGTTGGTTCCGATTTTGTATGCTGCGGAAAAACGAGGTGTCAGGGTGGCCTTTTCGTTGAGGCTGTTATGCTCAAGTCTCAGCCCGGCTTTAAAAGCCAGAGATGAAGAAGCAAAAGTTTCGGTTTCCACAAAGCTTGCGGCAATCCGCTCATCAAAACTCTGCTCAAAAGGTCCTGATTCATTGGTTAGAACCTGATCGACCCCTCTGCTAAAAACTTCTCCACCGAATAGAACTCCTACCCTGTCTGAGTGCTGGTAGTCAGCCACTGCTTTACCATGAAAACCCAATAGCTCCTGCTCTCTGCTGTCTTGATCTAACGAAGCAAAATCATTGCTTCGGGTCAGCGAAAGCCCACCTCTTAGGCCCCACCTATCACTGATCACCTCCCGATAGGACGTGTTGAAATGGACATAATCATTGGATACCCTGACAGGAAGCTGAACTTCCAGATTGGCAATATCAGCCTCATATAAGTCCATATTAGAAGTGCTGAGATTGGTATAGAACTTCAGCAAGCCAGTCTTCCCGGTTTTCAATCGATAAGCCAAATTACCATTCACCTCTTCCGGTGCTTTTTCCCATTTCAGATTTTGCGGAGCTATGGCAAAATAGGGTGTCAGATTAGTGTATTGAACTTTTGCTGCAACCGAGCTTCGTTCAAACGATTGGGTGGTAGATACATCTGCGCCCACTGACATTAGCGAGATATCAGAACGGTCGTTTTCAGCTATGTCTTTGGATTGGAGGATCAGCGCGGAAGAAAGTGCCTGACCATACTCTGCGGAATAACCTCCGGTAGAAAAGCTCATCCCTTTAAACATGAATGGAGAGAATCTACTTCTGCCAGGGGTATTGGGTGCTGATGGACTGTACTCATTATGCACCAGCATTCCATCTATGAAGGTCTTAGTCTCCCTTCCATCACCCCCACGAACGAAGAGCCTTCCGGTTTCACCAACAGTTTGCGTTCCGGGCAGGGTATTCAATGCACCTGGAATGTCTGCTGTGGCCCCAGCAGTTGTTACAATGTCCAGCGGTTTTAAAACCACACGCTTATTTTCATCAGAAGCATTGAATGAACCCGCAGTGATCACTACAGCATTCAACTCGCTTACCTTTTCCCTCAATATAATTTCGAGTTTTTGACTTTTAGGTTCAAGGGATTGGATCGACTCATGAAAGCCAATGAATGATGCGATCAGTACTAAACTGTCATTTTCGTAAGTAGTAAAGGAGAAATTGCCATTAATATCAGAGGTCGCTCCATCGTAAGTTCCCTTGAGATACACATTGACACCCAATAGAGGTTCTCCTGACTTTTCGATAACTCTTCCCGATATCGTTACCTGCGCTGACAGGCTCGAGAAAAGTAAAGAAAAAATAGAGTACAGCAGTGCTTTCATAACCTTCGCTTTTAGCATGAGCCAAAAGTCTAAGACATGGGCACCCTTTTCTAATTACTCTGACCGAACTGTAGAAAAAACAGGATGAGTTGTATCTTGGGTTTAAAAAAGAATTGAAGTATGAAAAAAATCTTTATAACCTTAATAGCCATAGTGGTGACCCAAAGCCTATTGGCACAGAAATTTGATAAACAAATTGAAAAGCTGGTGGCTCAGACAGAAAGAGATGTCATTGAGTGGCGACACTGGTTTCATCAAAATGCTGAGCTCAGTAATAGAGAGTTTAAGACTGCCGAGCGCATTGCATCTATTCTGAAAGATATAGGTTATGAACCTCAAACAGGGGTTGCTAAAACCGGTGTGGTGGCTATACTTAAAGGTGGAAAACCCGGCCCGGTAGTGGGTCTGCGGGCAGATATAGATGGGTTGCCGGTGAAAGAACGAGTGGAACTGGAATGGGCATCTTCACAAATGGGCGAATACAATGGCGAGCAGGTACCTGTAATGCATGCCTGCGGACATGATACCCATATCAGCATCCTGCTGGGTGTTGCCAAGATGCTTTGGGAGATAAAAGATCAGGTGCCAGGGACAGTGAAATTCATTTTCCAACCAGCTGAAGAAGGGGCACCTAAAGGTGAAGAAGGGGGCGCAAAGCTGATGGTAAAAGAAGGTGTATTGAAAAATCCGGATGTAGAGGCCATCTTCGGTCTTCATATCAATGCACAAACACCTGTTGGCACACTGAAGGTAAGACCTGAAGGAATCATGGCCGCAGTAAACTCCATGCGAATAGACATCAAAGGAAAGCAGGCACATGGTTCTGCACCCTGGGATGGTGTTGATCCAGTAGTGACTGCTGCGCAAATGATCAATAACTTCCAATCTATTATTAGCAGAAACATGAAGCTAACGGAAGCACCAGCCGTCATCACCATCGGGGCAATCCACGGAGGAGTACGATACAATATCATTCCTGAAGATCTCTATATGCTGGGCACCATCCGAACCCTGGATGCAGACATGCGCACCGAGATACTGGAGCGCATCAGGGAAGTAGCTCAAAACACAGGCGAGTCGAACAATGCGGAAGTAAAAGTTTGGATAGATGAAGGATATCCGGTAACGTACAATGAGCCATCGCTCTATGAGAAAATGCTTCCAACACTGAAAAGAGCTGGCGGAGAAGAGAATGTGGAGATCATCAAACCCATTACAGGTGCTGAGGATTTCTCATTCTTCCAGGAACAAATTCCCGGCCTTTACTTCTTCGTAGGTGGCTGCCCACCGGACAGAGACCCCAAGGAAGTAGCAGGGCATCACACTCCTGACTTCTATGTGGATGATGCTGGAATGAAGCTAGGCATGAAGGCCATGATGGGCCTTACGCTTGATTATATGTCCAAATAGTATTCATTAATGATTATTAAAAAAAAGCTTGAGGATCTAATTGGAATAGTGCAATAAATTAAAATTATAGTCATATTAACTAGATATAATTATGGTACGATACTTACAAAAAATAGGACTATTTTAATTGAACTTTGAACTATAATAATTAAAAAATTGAGCTATGGGTAATTTGTTTAGACTGTTTGCGAAGAAAGATCGGATCAAGCTTACCAGAGATGTATCCGGTGACTGGATGGTGAAAAAGAACCTTCAAATCCTGTACATAGGAACAAAAGAAAAATGCCAGACCTATATCAATCAAATGCCGTTGGTGTAAGGTAAACGAAACTTAGGCGGTTCGATTACGGGCCAAACAAGTGTATGATTAGGCGGTGAGAACCTCGCGAAAGCGAGGTTTTTTTAGTCTCTGTCTCCCCAAAATCCAAAGAGCCAATTACCAGGCGACTTCCCATCACTGGACATGAAAAATTCGTCCACTGCTTTCATAAGCTCCTCTTTGGTAATAAAGTCATCCCCATCACGATCCAGTTTTACGAAAGCTTTTGCAGAGTGCTTTATAGGAATGTGGTAGCACATGAACATATCTGAGTATTCATTTACTGAGATCACCCCATCCTTATTGAGATCAAAAGAATCGAAAATGGAGCTGATCATGTGTACCACCCAACTCTTGTATAGCTTCTCATTACCAGGCTTTAGCATGTCATCAAAAAATTCCAGGAAGTGTTCTTCATTGGCCACTCCCCCTTGCCGCTCAAAGTACTTCTGAAACATATTCCAGCTTTGAATGCTACGATTGATCACCCGATCGTAATTCTCGGTATTGGGCTTAAAGGTCCATAGTACACAGAGTGACTCCCCTATTTCACGGAAGTCATTGGCCTCCAGCACGCCATTTCTATCCTGATCCAATACGACTCTGAAATAATGGGAAATTTTCTCTTTTTGAAGCGGCGACAACATATCCGGCAGATTTTGATTGACAGAAAGTTAAGTTATAAAACTTAATACGCAAGATGATTGAAAAGTGACCAACAAAAAACCCCGCTGTTGCGGGGTTTATGTGATTGCACAGGGACTCGAACGGAAACGTCCGTCCGACCCGAACCTGCTGCTGTAGAAGCCGTAATGGAATGAGCAGCTTGCTCTATCCAGTTGAGCTAAGAAACCGATTACTACATTCGCAGCACATATTTTGGAAATAGAGGGAATTACTTTGTTGATCCTAAGAAAAGGACAAAAAAACCCCGACATCTCTGCCAGGGTTTATGTGATTGCACAGGGACTCGAACCCCGAACCTGCTGCTTAGAAGGCAGCTGCTCTATCCAGTTGAGCTATGCAACCAGCAAGCGGAGAGAGGGGGATTCGAACCCCCGGTACGATTTCTCGTACGCATGTTTAGCAAACATGTGGTTTCAGCCACTCACCCACCTCTCCGTGGCATTTAGCTTTGCTATTTTTAGGACTCACATTTAAGCCCACTCCTTCAAAAAATGAACCTAATTATGGGTTCCCTCTAAAAAGGAGTGCAAATATAAAAGTTACCTTCAAAAAACCATTTCGTTGACTTAATTCTTTAGTAATTTCCTTTTAAAATTTATCGGTTTGAATAAAACGCAAATTCTAATCGCTCTAGTCATCCTCACTATTTTTAGCATGGGTGCAGTCTACACCAATCTGACTGAGCTAATCGATGAAAACGAAACGCTGAACCCTAATCCGAAAAAAATGAAAGATGGTGAGGTGCGCCAATACACTAAAGATCAGCGACTCAAGACCATCGTAAACTACGACCAGGGAGTAAAACATGGCACTTCTTACCTGTATCATGATGACGGAGAGACTGTATTGCTTGCCATGCCCTACGTCAAAGGAAAGCGCGAAGGTGTCTCCGAAAAATATTACCAGGATGGCAAGCTCTATGCGTCTACCTCATACCGGAATGATAGGCTCCATGGCTCCAGAAAACTCTACTATACCTCGGGGCAGCTAAAGGCCGAAATGAACTATGGGTATGGAAATATCGGCATTGGCACCAAAGAGTACCTGCTGGACGGAGCTCTCAAAAAGATGCCGGAAATCACTACCAAAACAGTAGGAAATATAATTACGCTCGATACCTCAATCCCATGCAAGGATCCAACCTTCTATGTTGGCCGACTTATCGAGGGTCAATTCTTTGATCCAGTCAATGAAAACATTCGTCTGTTGACTATGAGCCAGGGAAAGTACTTCATCAACATAGAAATGTATACACCAAGCTACCTGAAGTATCAGGATGTCATTTGCAGTTGCGAAAGCAGCCAGAGAAACACCATCATTTTAAAGAAGAGGCTTTATTAGCACCACTCTCATTAAAAAATGTTAATCCATAAAAAACTAATTCCATCCCTTCACCTGATCAATTAGTTTTGCCGGCCTATGAAATGGGTGAATTCCATCGGTACTTTTGAGCTTATCCTCAGCGGAGTATTTATTCTGCTTTACGTCGCATTCATTATGCGAGTGATCATGACTACCAGACGGTTGGGACTGCCGGCCAATCGTGTTTTGATCAAAACGATCCTTCGCAAAGCGTACTTTGGGCTCATCATAACAGCCCTGCTGGGCCCAAGTTTTGGAGATACCTCCAGAGAGGTGAAGACTGTAGGGAAAGATATTTTCATCTGTATTGACCTTAGCCAATCTATGAACGCCGTAGATGTGCAGCCATCGCGGCTTGAAAAGGTCAAGTTTGAGCTCAAAAACATTGTGGAAGCTTTCAATTCGGATCGAATCGGTTTGATCATGTTTAGTAGCGAAGCGTACATGCAGTGCCCGCTTACCTACGATAACAATGCACTCAACCTCTTCATTCAGACCCTGAATACAGACATGGTTCCAAATTTCGGGACCGACTTTGGCCCACCGTTGGAAATGGCCACCGAGAAACTGATTGCAGATGACACGGTAGTGACCCGATCAAAATCAAAAATCACAATCCTGATCAGTGATGGTGAAGACTTTGGTGACAATACAGATGAGATTGCGGACGAACTGGAATCCGAAGGCATCACGTTGTTTACACTTGGTGTTGGCACAAAAAAGGGAAGTAAGATTCCAACTCGAAACGGATTCAAAACAGATAAGAGTGGAAAAGAAGTAGTTTCCCAACTCAACTCTTCCTCGCTGGAAAAACTGGCCGAAAACGCCGGCGGGGAATATTTCGAAATAAATGAATCAAGAAACGATGTTGCTCGTTTGATTAGTGCAATCAATAAAGTAGAAGGTGAAATGAGAGATGCCAAGCAGGTAGATGCCACACAAAATCGATATTTCTATTTTTTGGGATTAGCTCTCCTCCTCATGGTTTTAGATGTGTTGTTTAGTGTGAAATTGATCAAATTATGAGAATCCTTTTAGCCATACTGCTGGCCGTTGTGATTACAGACCCAAAAGAGGTAGCCAAAGCCAACTCATTGAAAAAGGAAGCCGAACAAGCGTACCTTTCTGGTGATTATGAGTTGGCACTTTCAAAATTCACCCTGCTCAGGGATTCCATGGAAGTTGATGATCCCGCTATCAAGTTGAATATCGCTCATGCACACTACAATCTGGGAGATACGGCAGGTGCCAAGCTTGCCTACAATAGTCTTACCTCTTCAGGAAACACAAAATTGAAGTCTGTGGCGCTACAGCAGCTGGGTGTAATGAGCAAGGATGCAGGGAAGTTAGAAGAAGCCCTTCAGCAACTCAAGTCGTCTATCAAAGCGGATCCTGCCAATCAGGAGGCCCGATATAATTATGAAGTAGTGAAAAAGCTTCTGGAAGAGCAAAAACAACAGCAAAAAAACCAGAATCAGCAGAATCAGGATCAGCAAAACCAAGACGGAGAAGACGAGAACCAGCAGCAAAAGCAAGATCAGAAGCAGGAAGGCGAGCAGGAAAACAAAGACAACCAGCAGGGAGAAAATCAGGAGAAGTCTGAAGAGGAGCAGCAAAAAGAAGAGCAACAAAACCAGCAGGAAGAAGGTGAAGAGCAGCAACAGGAAAAATCCGAGGAACAGATGACCAAAGAAAAGCTTGAAGAAATGGGAATTAGCGAGGAAAAGGCCCGGCAGCTTTTGGAAGCCATGCGCCAAAGTGAAATCAAATACCTGCAGCATCAGCGCAGAAAACCGACCAAGCGTCCCCCAAGTGATAAGCCCGATTGGTAAAAACTTCCTTACGATTTACCATCATATTTTACGATCTTTGCGGTCCCGATCTGAACCATCGGGACTTTTTTTTGATTTTAAAAACAAACAATAACCCACTCCTAAAATGAAATGAGCATGATTAGAAATCAATCTTTTAATAGGCGATCACATTCATGCGAATTCCATGTTACCAAAACACAAAAAAACAATTAACATGAAAGAAGTATACATCGCATCTGCAGTACGAACCCCTATTGGCAGCTTTGGAGGTAAGCTCTCCGGATTTTCCGCAACGGAGTTAGGCACTTTTGCCATCAAAGGAGCTCTAAAAAAATCCGGTATTTCAGCAGATCAGGTAAATGAAGTGTTCATGGGAAATGTGCTATCTGCAAACCTTGGCCAGGCACCCGCCAGACAGGCTGCCATCGGGGCAGGAATCGGCCACAATGTGCCATGCACTACGGTGAACAAAGTGTGCTCATCTGGGATGAAATCTGTGATGCTGGGAGCACAGTCCATCATGCTCGGCATTAATGATGTGGTGGTCGCCGGAGGAATGGAGAGCATGACAAATGTGCCCTATTACATGCCCAAGGGAAGATTTGGCTATAAGTACGGTCACGGTCAGCTGACAGATGGGCTGATGCACGACGGACTCTGGGAAGTGTATAACGGATTCCCAATGGGTAACTGCGCTGACAACACAGCGCGAGAAATGAACATAAGTAGGGAAGCCCAGGATACCTTCGCTATCAATTCCTACAAGCGAGTGGCTGCCGCTACCGAGGCAGGTGAATTCAAAGATGAGATTGTGCCGGTGGAAATCCCACAACGAAAAGGAGACCCTATTTTGATGAATGAAGACGAGGAATTCAGAAATGTAGACTTTGATAAAATCCCATCGCTTCGCCCCGTATTTGACAAGGAGGGCACTGTAACTGCTGCCAATGCATCCACGATCAATGATGGTGCATCAGCACTTGTTCTCGTGAGCAAGGAAAAAGCGGATGAGCTTGGACTCAAAGTGATTGCTAAGATCAAGGGATTTGGTGATGCGGCGCAGGAGCCAATCTGGTTTACCACGGCCCCATCATTGGCTATTCCAAAAGCTCTCGCCCATGCCGGAGTAAATCAAAGTGATGTAGACTTCTGGGAAATCAATGAAGCATTTTCTGCGGTGGCGCTTGCCAATCAGGAAAAACTCGGACTTGATCCTGAAAAACTAAATGTATTTGGTGGAGCTGTAGCTATGGGTCATCCGCTGGGAACCTCCGGTGCACGAATCATTGCCACGCTGATAAACGTCCTGAACAAAAAAGGGGGAAAGATCGGATGTGCAGGTATCTGCAACGGCGGTGGTGGAGCTTCTGCCATTGTTGTGGAGAAGGTTTAATATTCCAACAATCTATTTTAAGGTCCAGCGTTTTTGCGTTGGACTTTTTATTTAAAGAAGGTATTTTTATAGAGATATGACCCGATTTACAATAGACATCCCGGATGAAAAAGTTCCCTTTTTCAAAGAGCTTATCAAAAACTTAGGATTGGAAAAGGATATTAATATCCCCGATGAACACAAGCAGGTTGTGTTAAGTCGAATAGAAAGCTCAAAAAAAAATCCAGGGTTACTTCTGGAGTGGGATACTATCAAAGATGATTTCAGGATCGATTGATGAAATACTCAATTAAAATTGAGTCAGAAGCTAAAGAAGATATTCAAGATGCCATAGACTGGTACAACAATCAAAAGCCAGGCCTGGGCACTCTCTTTTTAGAAGAGATAAAAAGCTCAATTGAGCAATTAAAAATTAATCCACATTATCAAAAACGTTATAGCGAGGTAAGGTGTCTACCAACAAGAATATTTCCTTTTATGATTCACTTTACTCTAGACGAGGGAGAAAGTATTGTAATAGTTCGGGGAGTTTTTCACACATCAATTAATCCTAAAAAATGGAAAAGACAATAACTATTCTAGTTTTTACCCTTGCTGGATACTGTCAATGTTTTGGCCAAACCCCAATCAAAACCTACTATGAATCAGGGCATGTAAAAGAAGAATATGCTTTCCAGAATGGAGACAGCTCCCTGATAGACGGAGAATATCGAATGTATGATTTAGGTGGGAATGTCATTGTAACAGGTACGTTTGAAACTGGTAAAAAGCACGGCGCTTTCAAAAATTTTTATCCTAATGGAAGTCTGCAAAGGCAAACGACCTATGAGCACAACCTTCGAGAGGGACTGACACAGGTCTTTACCGAAGACGGAAAATTGATCCAGGAGGCTACCTTCCAAAGTGACACGTTGGTTGGGGAAATAAAACTATATGACGAGACAGGCAAGCTGAAAGGTGCCACCACTTTTGAAAATGGTAAACCCAATGGCCCGGTCTACTCCTACTTTGAAAATGGAAACATCAAAGAGGAAGTCAATTACCTGAATGGCAAGCCCAATGGCATCACAAAAAAATACTATGAAAATGGCCAGGTTCAGCTAGAAGCAGAATACCACAACGGACTTTTAGATGGGAACTACAAGACGTACTATCCTTCCGGCAAACTGGAAATGGAGGTTGTAAATAAACAAGGAGATCGTAGCGGTTCAGTAAAAACGTATCACGAAAATGGGCAGCTAAAAGCAATTGGCACATATTCCAATGGGGCTCTCCAGGGCAATTATCTGGTATATTACGATAATGGCGACACCAAAAGCGAATACAAATATCGGGATGGATATCGGGTAGGTAGAAGTTTTGATTATCATGAAAACGGTGAAGTATGGCTGGAATCGACCTACTCCGGCAATGGTGAGAATGCAACTATAAAAGAATTCACAAATAAAGGCCAGCTCATTGCACAGAAGGAGCTACAAAACGAACTGCCTCACGGTACATGGAAAGCCTGGGATCAGAAAGGTACGCTCCTGGAGGTGCAGCGATTTGAAAAAGGGAA
Organism: Ekhidna sp.; assembly: GCF_040223195.1. GTDB lineage: Bacteria > Bacteroidota > Bacteroidia > Cytophagales > Cyclobacteriaceae > Ekhidna. Next base: position 11,990 of record NZ_JAVKDX010000015.1, read on the forward strand.
GCTGCATGGCGTACAGGAACAGTATGAGGATGGCACAAAGATCTCTGAGACAGAATACCGGTTTGGAAATAAGTATGGCACCTATATAGAGTACTATCCCAATGGCGATGTGAAGGCAGAAGCAAACTATGAATTGGATAAGCTACAGGGAGCCTACACAGCCTATTATAAAAATGGTCAGGTGGAATATACCGGAAACTATGTAAGAAACCGGAGACATGGAGAGTGGCAATACTATGACAAAAAGGGAAACCCGACCGAAAAAATTACCTACAAGCACGGGGAGCAATTAGATAAAAAATAGGCTAATTTGATATTATGATTCTCTTCCGAACAATAAAATCATTCCTTCAGGATAAAGAGTATCGCGACCTGCTCCTCACAGGCATGGCCATTCTGATCATTGGTACGCTGGTGTATCACGAACTGGAAGGATGGAGCTATCTGGATGCCTTTTATTTCTCTTTCATCACGCTCACCACAATAGGTTACGGAGACTTTGCGCCCCAAACCGAATGGGGCAAAATCTTCACCATACTATATATCACCATTGGTGTAGGCATTATTCTGGCTTTTATAAATACCCTCTACCTCCACTATAGTGACACAATCAAAAAAAGAAAGAAAAAAAGTGAGTAAATTGTCTGAGGTTCAGAAACTAAAAGACAATTACACATGAAAAAGAAACTCTATTTACTACTTCTCCTCATTACACCGCTCTTTCTTATAAACTGCGGAAGCGATGATGATGGCCCTGATTATTTAGCAGAGCTGGTCGGGACTTGGGAATCAACACAAATTGTTACTAGCAACTGTCCTTCAGCAGATGATAATGGAACGCTTACTTGTGACCCTTTCTGCATCAATATTGAGATCAACGCAGATGGAACCTACACATTGCAGCAAGCTAATTTTGACACGCAGCAAATTGAAACGGAAACCGGAACACTAACGGTAACCGAAACCACCATTCATTTGTGCGAAGATGGAGAATCCTGTGATGATAACGATCCTGCAACCTATGTCAAAACCAGCAATACAAGACTGACCGTTACCTTTACTAGTGATGGCTGTCAAAATGCCGCATCTTTTGTAAAACAATAAACAAACCGATATGAAAAGAATTTTTACCACCGCCTTGCTGCTGTCTTTAGCTTTTAGCTTCACTCACTGTGGAAGTGATGATGGAGATGATGGAGGAAACGGCGATAGCAATATAGATGCGGATGCACTGGCCCTACTCACTGGAAGCTGGTCTGCAGATTTTGCCACGGCTTCCGGTTGCAGCAATGCCAGCGATAATGGAGTGAAAGATTGCGGAGAATTACTGACCTGTCTGGCTATTCAGGTTACTGAGTCTGGTTTAATTGGTATCATTGACTTTACATCCGAAAATGGAGGGATTTTTACTTTCAGGATCAAATCACTTACCTCATCTCAAGTGGTTTATTGTGATCAAACGGACGATACAGAATGCTATACAGTTAATTACTCAGTCTCCGGAAATACCCTAAATGCAACGTACACTAACGATGACTTTCCGGGGTGCACCTTGCAAGCATCCTTTACTAAAGACGAAGAATAGCTATTTAGAATAACTAATTCTAAAGACTGTTCCGGCCAAGTCATCGGAAACCAACATTGACCCATCGGGTGCAAAAATCAAATCGACAGGACGCGCCCAGGCAGTGTTGGTTTCTTTGTTTAGAAAACCTGTAGCGAAATCCTCGTAAGCCACTCCCTCTCCATTCTGCTCAGTGACCATCGTGATTTTGTGCCCCGTATGGCCAACACCACTGTCACGGTTCCATGATCCATGCTCCGCAATAAATATCTTGTGTGTATACACTGAAGGAAAAGACTCACTGGTACAAAACTTAACTCCCAGGGGTGCTACATGGGGCCCCAGATTCTGTGCAGGTTTCACAAAATCACTGCACGGATATTTATTTCCAAATTCAGGGTCTTTCAAATAGCCACCATGACAATACGGATAGCCGAAGTGCTGACCAGCTTTCTCCACCCGGTTCAACTCACAAGGCGGTTCATCATTACCCAGCCAATCCCTTCCATTGTCGGTAAACCACATCTCTCCTGTCTCCGGATGCCAGGTAAATCCTACCGTATTTCTCACTCCATGCACATACACTTCCCTACCTGATCCATCCGGGTTCATCCGTGTGATGCTCGCATACATTTTATTCTTGCTTTCACAAATATTGCATGGGGCACCCACGGGCACATACAATTTGCCATCCGGCCCAAAGGCTATATATTTCCATCCGTGATGGCCATCCTTAGGATAATCATCGTAAATCAGCACGGGCTCTGGCGGGTTATCCAGATTTACCTCGATATTATCAAACCTCCAAAGCTTGGATATCTCAGCAACATAAAGCGATCCGTCTCTGAAGGCTATTCCGTTTGGGGAACGGAGATCGCTCGCAATCACATACTTTTCGTCGGCTTTCCAGTCACCATCCGTATCGCGGATAGCATATACTTTGCCTCCTCCTCTATTACTGATAAATAGCGTACCTCCCGGAGTTAGTACCAGCGATCTGGCATTATTCACCCTGGCAAACACATCAATTTTAAAGCCCTCTGGAAGCACAATATCATCCAGATTCAAGCCTTCCGTGTTTGTCAATTCTGAAGGATCTGTTACAGTATCAAAACCCGAGCTATCATTTGGGGAGGAAGAAGAACAGGAAACCACGATAAGAAAAAGCAGAAGGGTGAAGAAACGATCCATGAAGCTGTCTGTTTTCAATGAGAACTTAAGTTACTAATTAACTATTCCAACCAAAAAACTATTGAACCTGTTCACACCGTTTTACTTTTGCGCGCATGATTGATATCACGAATCTTTCTTACTATCTCGGCGACCGGGCTTTGTACGATGAGGCATCACTGTTTATTGGCCCTAAGGATAAAATTGGCCTGATCGGATTAAATGGCACAGGAAAATCCACCCTACTGAAGATGATGGTGGGGGATGTGCAGCCATCCGGGGGAAAGATCTCGATGAGCAAAGAAACCACCATTGGTTTCCTCAATCAGGATTTGCTTTCGTTTCAAACGCAAGATTCCATACTCTCGGTGGCCATGCAGGCCTTTGCTTCTACCCTTGCCATCCAAAGGGAGATTGACAAGGTGATCAAAGAAATGGAGGAAAACTATCGGGATGAGCTGGTGGATAAGCTGGCCAAACTACAGGAACGGTTTGAAGCTGCAGAAGGCTATACCCTTCAATCCAGGGCGGAAGAAATCCTGGAAGGTATCGGATTTAAAACTGCCGATCTTTCCCGTCCGTTGAGTGAATTTTCTGGGGGCTGGCGCATGCGGGTGATGCTTGCTAAGCTACTGCTGGAGAAGCCTAGCCTGCTCATGCTGGATGAACCTACCAACCACCTCGATTTGCCTTCAATCCAATGGATAGAAAACTATCTGCAGTCCTACGAAGGAGCCTACATCATCGTGTCACACGACAGAGAGTTTCTCAATCGCACCGTCAATAAAATTGTGGAGGTGACACAGGCCAATCTTAACGTCTACTCCGGCAACTACGACTTCTATGAGGAGGAAAAAGCCTTGCGCAATGAGCTTCAGCAAAATGCCTTTGAAAATCAGCAGAAAAAAATAAAAGAAGCTGAGCGATTCATCGAACGATTCAAAGCAAAGGCCACCAAGGCAAGCCAGGCACAATCTAAGATGAAGATGCTGGAAAAGATGGATCGTGTGGAGGAGGTGATTGATGAAAACATGAAGGTGAACTTTCGGTTCAATTTCAAAACGAAATCCGGAAGGCATGTGAAAAGACTGGAGCATATTTCCAAAGCCTATGGAGATTTGAGAATACTCAACAATGCAACTATTGGGATCGAGCGGGGAGACAAAATTGCGTTGATTGGTGCCAATGGAAAAGGTAAGTCTACGCTTCTCCGGATTGTTGCTGGTACGGAACCGCACGAGGGTAAAATGCAGACCGGCCATAATGTGATCAACTCCTTTTATGCCCAGCACCAGTTGGAATCACTTGATGTTCAAAATGACTTATTGGAAGAACTCAAGCAAGCTGGAACCGGGAAAACCGAGCAGGAGTTGCGCGGGGTTTTGGGTTGTTTTCTTTTTTCTGATGATGAGGTGTTCAAGAAAATCAAAGTACTCTCGGGTGGAGAAAAATCCAGGGTAGCCTTGGCTAAAACACTAATTTCAGAAGCAAATTTTCTGCTGCTCGATGAGCCTACCAACCACCTGGACATGATGTCGGTGAGTATTTTGGTACAGGCGCTGCAGCAGTATGAAGGCACCCTGCTTTTAGTATCTCACGATAGGCATTTTATCACTCAGGTAGCCAACAAAATATGGTGGATTGAGGATCAGGAGATCAAAGAATACCCTGGTACTTATAAGGAATTTGAATGGTGGTGGAACAAGAACAATAAAGGGCAGGAAACCTCCGCAAAGGAGGTGAAACCCACCAAAAAGAAAGAGAATACCAAGCAGCGAACCAACGCTGAGGAGCAACAGGCTGCCAAAGCATTGAAAAATGTGGAGAAGGAAATTGAGTCAATTGAAAGTCAAATCAAGCTCCTGGAAACTCAACTGGCTGACCCGGCTATTTATGACAATCCGGAAGAGTACGAAAAGGTGAACATCAAGTATAACCAAAAGAAAGCCGATCTGGATGCGCTCATGGAAAAATGGGAGGAAATGGCTTAACTTTATTTCAAATTCATCCCTGCTTCCTATGCCAGATCATAAAGCTCAACTTCAAACCATCAAGATCATTCATCTGGGACTAATGGCAGGGCCAGCCTTTTTGGGACTGGTGGCAGCCTTTCTGGTCTTGGATGGTTCTGACACAAGAGAACCTATTGAAGTTCTTGATTACCTCTCACCAGGCTATTTCCTTTTCGCCGTGGGCATCTATCCCATTCTATTCAAGTCAGCCATTAAACCTGCAAAAGTGGAGGGTATAGATTTGGGCAAAAAAATTGCTACTTATCAAACAGGCCATATTATTCGTTTGGCCCTGCTTGAAGGAGCTGCCTTGTTCGCAGGGGTGGTGGTGGTTGTGAATGGTCAGCTGCTGCATTTGATCACCCTTGGGTTAGTGCTGGCAATTATGTTTTCCAAACTACCCTCGCCCTATCTTCTGGAAAGTGAACTTGGGCTTTCTCCCGAAGAGAAAGAGAAGCTAGCCTGAATCACCTTTTCTTGTAACAGAAAAAGCCAGCCCTGATACTATTATAATCTTTGGCACACCATTCGTTAATAGCTTATCAATAAAAATATCACATTCAATTTCACGCTATTAATTGGATGGTTTAACTTCAATAAAAATTCAAAATTATCATGCGAAAATTTGCTTCCCTCACATTCATCCTGATCGCCATTTTTCTCATTCAATGCTCCAGCGTGCCCATGAGTGATCGATCCCAGCTATCCCTCATAAGCAATGACAAAATCTTTCCGATGAGTTTTGAGCAATACGAGCAGGTGAAACGGGAAAGCAAGATCGTGACCGGTACGGATGAGGCCAGAATGGTGAAGCGTGTGGGGACACGGATTCAACGGGCGGTAGAGCAGTATTTCAATGATCAGGGTCAGGGAAATTACCTGGCTGATTACCAATGGGAATTCAACCTGATCAAAAATGACAGCACTGTCAATGCCTGGTGTATGCCCGGCGGCAAGGTAGCTTTCTACACCGGCATCATGCCAATATGCAAGGACGAACTCGGTGTGGCCGTAGTAATGGGTCACGAAATCGCCCATGCCATTGCCAATCATGGTCGGGAGCGGATCAGCCAAGGCTATGCGGCCCAGTTTGGATTGTCTGCTGTGAGTATCATCCTCACAGGAGGAAGCGGTGGACCATCCATACCTGCCGAGCTCATAATGCAAGGTGCAGGCGCTGCAACTTCACTGGGTATTTTGGCCTTCTCCAGAAAGCATGAATCCGAGGCAGACAAACTTGGACTGTATTTCATGGCCATGGCCGGATACAATCCACAAGAAGCACCTAAATTTTGGGAGCGAATGTCGGCTAACAGCGGTGGTGAGGCACCTCCGGAGTTCGTCTCCACACACCCTTCGCATGACACCCGTATAGCTGACCTCAAAGCCAATATGCCCAAAGCGATGGAATATTATAAAGCAAGCAATTGATAATTGACAATTAATAATTATCAATTAGAGAGTGAAGTCAACGCCGGTATATCGCTTACTCAAATCCATACAAAATCTCATTGGTGGCAGGGCCAGGCGCATTAGTGATTATACGATTGCCCGCTATTCCATCGCTGTAAAGGATAATGCAAGCAGATGGTTCAAAGAATTGATTTTTCTCTCGCTGGGCATCCTTTCTGCGGGATTTGGGCTGCATGGATTTCTCCTTCCCAATGACTTCATCGATGGCGGGGTAACGGGCATTTCACTTTTGACTCGGGTGCTGACGGACTACCCCCTACCTATTTTGATCGTGGTGATCAACATCCCTTTCATTGTTTTGGGATACTTCCAGATCGGTAAGTCTTTCGTGATCAAAAGCATCATCGCAATTCTGGGATTGGCACTGGCATTGAATTACATCCACTATCCAATAATCACTTCTGATAAACTATTGGTTTCAGTATTTGGTGGTTTCTTTCTCGGCGCTGGAATTGGCCTTTCTGTGCGAGGTGGTGGTGTACTGGATGGCACGGAAGTACTGGCCATTTACCTTGGGAGAAAAACCGGACTGACCATCGGTGATTTAATCCTGGTTTTCAACATCATCATTTTCTCCTCGGCAGCTTATCTCCTGTCTATGGAGATTGCGCTCTATTCCATCCTTACCTATCTCTCTGCCTCCAAAACGGTTGATTTCGTGATTGAAGGTGTGGAAGAATATATAGGGGTTATTATTATTTCAAAACGCAGTGAACCATTGAGGTTGATGATCACTGAGAAGATGGGACGAGGTGTCACCATCTACCAGGGTAAAAGTGGATTCGGGAAAAGGGAAGATTTGGCTGAAACAGAGATATTATATTCGGTGATTACAAGACTAGAAATAGGCCGCATGCAAAATGAAGTAAAATCCATCGACCCTCAGGCATTCATTGTGATGAATAGTGTGAAAGACCTCAAAGGTGGAATGATCAAGAAGCGACAATTTAAAGAGCATTAAAATACCCTGAGGTCATGCTGTGACTGGCCGTCCGCACTAGTTTCAGCATCTGCTTTCTGACCCTGAAACAAGTTCAGGGTGACTTGCTGCTTTGATCACTCAAACTGCCCCTCATCCAAACCCGGAATGATTTTGCAGGCATTCTTGTAATAGACCTTCTTCAGCACTTCATCAGACAAGCCCAGCCCGTACATCCTCCAAAAGGCATGATATTTCTTGTAGTATGGGAAGTACTCATCTTCGGTTTCGAGCACCCGGAAATACGTCCAAAACTCCTCCGGATTGTACGCATCCTTCCCAAAGACTAACCTGTCCTGGTATTTTTCGAAGAACTCCTTCGCCCGCCTTGGCTGACGGCCGAATTCTGCAATCACCGCCCCGATTCCAAAATACACGTTTGGATATTGATCCAAATGTGCTCCGGCTTTATCCAGATCATTGGCCATCCAGCCCATGTGTGCATTTACAAATGTGGTGTTTGGATGCTTCTTAAAAACGCTGTGCTGCTCAGCGATGAGTTGCTCAAAAGGCGCAGGATCATCATCCCCCCTTTTTCTTCCCGGCCGCAGTTTCAGTTCCAACCACCGCTCATTATCTCCATCCATCGGATCCCAAAATGATTTTGGATCAGCAGCATGAATAAGCACCGGGATTCCCAGCTCACCGCATTTCGCCCAGACCGGGTCGATGCGTGGGTCATCGATGGCCACCCGATTGCCATCCGTGTCTTCATAGCTTAATCCCAGGCTCTTATAAATTTTCAATCCTCGTGCACCAGCCTTCACATCTTCTTCCAGCTCCTTCACGGCATTTTCTGTCCAGCCTTTTTCGCCAATATTTTTGAATGAAACATTCGTGAAGACGATGATCCGGTTTGGCGCCTCCCCCTCTACCCTTCGCACCATCCCGGCCAGGTACTCCTGTGTGCCTATATCTCCGGCTTCCCGGTCAAACCCACGCCCGCTCAGGTTGACCATCGCTCCCATATTCAACTCATCCATCTCTTTAGTGAGGGTAGCTATGCGATCTATCGTGAGGTTCCACTGGTGGCTGTGCATATCCACAAAGGGAAATTTCGCTCGCTTGATGGGATTTTCCGGCACCACAAGCGTGGAGGTAGGATTGTACTCCTCAAAGCTCATGGTGGGCTCGGGCTCCTGAGCGAAAAGTGAAACGGCCATAAAAAGGGAAAGTAAGGTCAGTGCGCTGCGCATGTTGTTGGGTTTTATTAAGGGCAATTATAAAAATCTACTGTCGCATCGAACGAGGGTTTTATTTATTTGGTTCGATTTCCATTGGGGCTGGTTATTTTCGCAGTATGGACCGACCGGAGTTTGACGATATTTTTATGGAGCTGGCTGTGAACCTGGCCAAGCGTTCGCATTGTATCAAACGACATGTGGGTGCCGTGCTCACCAAAGACACCCGCATCATATCCATTGGCTACAATGGCCCACCATCCGGCACACACAACTGCGACCTGGAATGGCCGGAGGAAGGCTGCCCCCGGGACTCCAAAGGAAGCTGTTCACTGGCGCTGCACGCCGAGCAAAACGCCATCCTCTATGCCGTGAAAAACAAAACGGACGTGGAAGGCGCCACCCTCTACGTGACCCTCTCCCCCTGCATCGCCTGTGCCAGGATCATCTACACGATGAAAATCAGCAAGGTGATCTACCTGAAATCTTACGCTGAATTCAAGGGCATCCCCTCCGATGAAGGGTTGGACTTCCTGCAAAAATTTGGTGTGGAAGTGGAGAAGTATGAGGGCACCCTGGACAATGTGACGGAACTGGTGTAGGTTAAACTTATTTTCCTATTTGAGGGGTAGCACACATCTTCCTTGAACCTGTCCTTTTTGAAGGTGCCGGAATAAATCAGGCAAAATCGTCTAGCTAAGAACCTATCCCGGTCTTGTGCCAGTCACTATCAAACGCTTTGCCTCCTAATGAGGAGGTTGTGGTAAGGTGGAGACTTTATAGCTTGGTATTGTTTTTTGCCCTTGCAAACGAGGATCAATTGTTTTCTGATTGTAAATCTTGAAGAAGTAGATGGAATGACTTATACCAAAAAACCGTCCCCCGCAAGGGACGGCATTAAAGAATAATTTTCAGTTTACGATTTAGGGAAGTCTGCGTTGGCTATCACCTCTTTGATTTGATCGGTGTGGCGCTTGCTATGCCCGGAGATGAAAAGCATCACCTGGTAGGCATCCGCCTTGCCGAACGGAAAATCAAAGTAGCGGTTTCGCAAATCGTCCTCCGTACTCTTTACAAACTTCATGTTGACCGCACGCTGCGCCTTGAATGCCTCGAGCGATCCATCAAAACCACCGAATTTATTTGCCGGCTCCATCTCAGGCCTGGTTTTCACCTTTCGCTCACGGCTTTCGATGATATTTAGCAAGTCCTCATCAGCCATAGATACTTCAGCCCTTTTGGATGGGTCAGGCTCGGCCTGAAGGGTGCCCTTCACAATCTCGAAAAGACCTGCCTCTGTCACCGCAATATGCTCCACACATTCCGCAATGGACCATGTGTCTGCGTCCGGTTTAAAATTTAATTGCTCGTCGCTCAGCCCTTTTACCGTCTTTAGCAGTTCGGCCTGAGTGTCTTTAAGATGATCGATAGCCTTGCTACGCTCTTCCTTAGTGAGTGATGTCTGTGCAAATGCCGCAACTCCGAGCAGCACCATGCACCATAGCGTGAATAGTTTTTTCATAAGTATAAAGTTAACTTTTCTTATCTACGAAATCAGTGCATCAAAATGGACTTTAACAATAAGTTAAAGTTTTCACAATTAAGGTAATTGTCCTTTCTACTTTGCTACCACAAAAAGTTAGGAAAGAACAATTTTTGTATTACATATCATGTGATTAATCTTATTGCGAAGAACTACCCTGAAGAATTTTATGACTAATGAAATTCTTTAATCATCTTAGCGGAATACAACTATTTCTAAAATGCATTTCATTCTAAGAACCACCATCACGCTTTTAGCCCTTTGTTTTTTGTTTTTTGCCTGCTCAAGTGATAATTCACCTTCTGAAGAAGTTGGAAAAATTAGTTTTAGTTTATCAGTAGAATCTGGCAATTCAGGCAGGATTAATGAAAGTTCATTAGCAAATGCTGTTTCAATCTTAATAACCATTGAAACATCTGAAGGTGAACCAACTGAATACGATCGGGAAACCATTGATCTTTATGAAGTAAATGGTCAGTTCATCAGTGAGAAGATTTCATTAACAAGTGGATCATACGACTTAATTGAGTTTTTTCTTATTGATTCTGAAAATAATGTAACTCACATAGCTCCGATGGAAGGTTCTAGTCAGGCTCAAAATGTGAGTGATCCTTTACCAATTCAATTTCAAGTCAACAGCAATGAAGTGACAGAGTTGCTGGTTGAAGTTATCGCTACTGATGGATTAGATGCTGAAGATTTTGGATTGGTAGGGTTTAACCTTACTGAGGTGCCTGTTTTTAGTTTCTTGATCAATATCTCGGAGAAGGGCGACCTAGAATCGTTTTTAGATGGAAAATTGTCTATTTCAGCAATCAATTATCAATTTGAATCAGATCTAATTGCCATTGCGGGCAACCCCATTATAATTAAAGATGGGTTAGAAAGTTATGAGCTGGAAATAACAAGTGAGGGCTACCATTCATTTAACAATACATTCACTCAGGATAGTCTTAAAAATCACAATTTTACTCCGTTAACAATAGAAATTGAACGAATAAGTATCCCAGGTGAAGATTTGACTGATAGTAGAGACGGAAAAACATATAAAACAATTCACTTGGGAACCCAGCAATGGATGGCAGAAAATCTACAAGCAACACTTTATAATGATGGAAGTCCTATTGATTATCCAGGAACAAATATTAGTGAATGGGAAGAAAACACAGCAGGAGCATATGCTTGGTATGATTACACAGAAACAGAATACGGCCCTCTTTACAACTGGTATGCTGCAAATACGGGCAAGCTTTGTCCGGTAGGATGGCACATACCGAGCGATGAGGAGTGGAATACCTTGGCGGCTTACCTGGGTGGAGGAAGTATCGCCGGTGCGAAAATGAAAGAAAAGGGCACAGATCATTGGGATTCTCCAAATAGTGATGCAACCAATGAATCAGGATTCTCTGCTTTACCTGCAGGCTGGGCATACTTTGCAAATGGGCACTTTTCCTATTTAGGAGAGCGTGCGATTTTCTGGAGTTCTGAGGAAGGATTCGATTCTAACCATGGGATTAGTAGACACATCAGATCCGAAGATCCCGAATTAATAAGATATATGAGCTCCAATTCATCAAACAAACGAAATGGATTTTCGTGTAGATGTATTAAGGATTGATTAATAAACGCCGTAAGCATCTTAAATTTATTTCCATTATAAGTCACTCCACCGGGTCATAGCCACTCCCACCCCACGGATGACACCTGCTTATTCGCTTCATCCCCATCCATACTCCTTTCAACCCCCATTCTAGCGCATTCTATGATAATAGCAAGGAATCTTAATTGTATTTTATTGTGATCAGTAGTTTGCATGTTGAACGAATGGCGTACCTCGTTCTACAGTAGCAAATACTCTTGATATCAACTTGTTTCTTACAGCATTGATTACAGCCATTTTGTTTTTTCCTTCACTGACTTTCCTATCAAAATAAGCTTTTAGCTCTCTGTAATGTCTGACTGCATTTATGGCTCCCATACTCAGAAGTGATTTGGCTTTTTTGTTGGCTAAATGACTTATTCGGGTCCGCCCTTTTATGCTAGATCCGGAGGAGTATTCGAAAGGTGCGACACCTGAATAGCAAGCATATTGCCTTGCGTTTTTGAAACTGGTGAATGACCTAGTCGTCATGATTAGATAGATTGCTATTTGAGGCCCTATTCCTGGAACAGACTGACATAACTCAAATGCTTCATTCAATCCACTATCTGATTGGATCAGTTCGATCATCTTACTGTCTAACTTTCTGATCTGATCCTTTAAGACTGAAATCGCTTTATCTGCTGACTTGTTTATTTCGACCATCAATCGAGTGTCAATAAATTCATTGCATTCTTTAGCGGGCATGGCAATGCTGTTCTTAGCCTTTACCAACCGTTCACGCTGACCATACATGAGCTTCAGTTTCAGAAGGAGCTTTTCCGGGATGGTAGTTATGGTCAAGTACTCCTGGAAGAGAAGCCCGTATCTGGCTATGGCTTTAGCATCAGCTTTGTCATTCTTCCCTCGCTGTATACCAAGAGATTTCTTTATCTGGGCAGCTGGAATGAGTGTGTATACTATTTTCCTGGATGCCAAGAATTCACAAATTGGGAATGCGTAAACTCCAGTGTGCTCAATACATACCAGGGTGTGTTCGTTGACCAATTGACTTAATTTTTCAAAGTCGGACTTCTCATTCCTGATCCTTAGGGACTCTGAACCAGAAGATGTGCTTATACATAAATCCAGCGTTCTCTTGGAAACGTCAATACCAATTACAGTTTCATACTTTTTCATAACTTTAAATGATTTCATTAATGCCTTTAATAGGCCTCAAAGCCTAATATTCTATTTAATGCAAATCAAAAAGACAGTAGAGGACTTATGCGCCAGATAAGTCGTCAGCTTAGCGCGCGTGATAGTTCACCTCTACTGTTTTTGTTTACCTAGAAAGTATAACTATTTCTATTGAAGCTAATCTAAAGGCAAGCATCCGCTTGTGCTAAAACCAAATGATCGAGATTCCGGCTTAGCACCTCCATCTCAATCACCCTCAAGGGGGAAATTTAAAACCAGGTTCCCCCCTAGGCGGTCCGTCGTTTCGGGGTTAGGGGGAGTCCTCCAGCCGGAGAAAGTAAAGATTTCTCACTTCGTTCGAAATGACAGGAGGGGCCGGGTCGGTGAGGTTCCAAACGATAAAGATTTCGGCACAGACCTTAACAAACACCACCCCCACCAACCCGCTTTAAGGTATATTTGAAAGGTAGATAATGCGGATGGTTCTCTTGAAGGAGACTGAGACTTGTGTTTCTGGAAATGAAATTGGACGTGAGAACACAGATCCCATACCCATGTTGATCTTGGGAGATGTCGTTTTTGATTCAAAAGAATCTTACATTGCCTCGATCCATATCCCAGGAAACGAAGAAGGATAGGTTTGTAAAGACACAAACCATAGCATAAGATCATTATCTTTATCCAATGCAATTCGATCTATCAAAATCTATCCAAGTTCTGGAAAGAACTCCTGCGGTACTAAAGGCATTGCTGGAAGGCCTGCCCAAAGACTGGACTGCTCCAAATGAAGGCCCGGATACCTGGAGTCCGTACGATGTGGTAGGCCACCTGATCCATGGAGAAGTCACAGACTGGATTCCTCGTGCGGAAATCATCCTATCTCAATCCGGCACTCATTTCACACCTTTTGATCGGTTTGCTCAGTTTGAAAATAGTAAAGGAAAAAATCTACAGCAGTTGCTGGATGAGTTTGCGGTGCTTCGTTCACAGAATATCGCCAAGCTTCAATCATTCAATTTGACGGAGGAAGACCTGAAACTCGAAGGCACCCACCCTGCCCTTGGGTCGGTGACCTTGAAAAACTTATTGGCCACCTGGACGGTTCACGACTTGAACCATATTGTACAAATTTCCAGAGTGATGGCTAAGCAATACAAGGAAGAAGTTGGCGTATGGACGGAGTATTTGGCGGTGCTTCATTAAATAGTCACCCTTAAGACGTTTGTATACTTACATGAAACTACCTGTAGCGAGAATAACGTATATCGAAATATGAAAAATCTAATCGTTATCTCTATTGTCACCTTGTCCTTTGCAGCATGCGCCCAGCAGAAAAGCAGCAAAGAAGAATCCAAAGAGCTTCCATTTGAAAAAATTGAAAAACCGGAATCTGAGTGGAAGAGTCAACTAACCGAAATGGAATATTACGTACTTAGAGAGAAAGGAACCGAACGAGCTTTTACCAGCGAGCTGCTAAATGTCAAAGATGAAGGCACCTTCGTTTGTGCTGCCTGCTCGCTCCCACTGTTTTCTTCAGAGACCAAATTCAAGTCTGGTACAGGCTGGCCTTCCTTCTACGAGCCCATCAATGAGGTGAATGTGGCTGAAGAAGATGATCGCTCTTATGGCATGGTACGGACGGAAGTATTGTGCGCCCGCTGCGATGGTCACCTGGGTCATGTCTTCCCGGATGGTCCTGCTCCCACCGGATTGAGGTACTGTATCAATGGGGTTTCGTTGAAGTTTGAGAAGAAGGAATGACCTCTTTGATGAATGAATCCGCAGCATATTCCATATAGCTCCACTGATCTTTCGGAAGAGTGAAACCGACATGACCACCTATTTTAGGCATTTCCAGAAAGATGTTTTTGCTTGAATCTGCGAGCTTAGTTGGATAGCACTTTTCACCCAGCATCGGGTCGTTGAGGGCATTGACAATAAGCAAGGGAACTTTGATGTTGGGCAAGAACTGATCGCTGGTAATGCGGGCATAGAAGTCGTTAGCATCCTCATACTCAGGGTGAACCTTCAAGGTGAAGTTCTCATCCAATTCCTTGAAATTCTTCACCTTTCGGATCACCTCAATGTCAACTGGCAGGTCAATTAATTCTGATTTCGTGAGGATTTTGTCTCTTAGCTTTACAATGAACTTGTTTTCATAAATCCGATTGATACCAACTTTTAGCAGCTCGGCACTCTCCTGCACATTGCATGGGACTGAAAATGATACAGCGCCTTTTATTCGCAGATCAGGGTCTCTTTCCCCGAGGTATTTCTGCTGCATCCCTCCACCCATGGAGTAACCGATAAGTACAACCTCATCATAAGCTTCCTGAAGTCCCCGCTCAATTACCGCGGCAATATCCTCCGTAGCTCCGTGATGATAGAATCGGGGCAAGCGATTCATCTCGCCACTGCAGCTTCGATTGTTCCATGCCAGGATATCCCAGCCCCTCTGAGAAAAGTACCAGGCAGGTCGCTTGATGTAATGCCGGTCTGCACTTCCTTCCAATCCGTGACTTAACACAATCAATCGCTTATTATCACCCCGCACCCAGTCCAAATCAAGGAAATCCCCATCTTCCAATTCCAGCCGCTCCCGCTGATAGTTTACGCCATCCACTTTAAAGAAGAGTGATGGAATAATGGTCTCGAAGTGACCATTCAAAAAATACCATGGCCTTCTATGATATTTTGATTTTACAATTGGCATGTACGGCTCAATTTTTGCTAATGGAACGACTCAACTAAAATCCGAAAATAACGACATAAATGAGATTTGGACTCAATATCTTCCTTCTTCTTCTTTCAATTTCTTCATTTTCTCAACAGGCCGTAGTGATCGATGATGCATCGGGGAAACCCGTGACCGACGTATTCATCTACCATGAAAATAAAGATGACATCTCCTACACTAATGAAAATGGGATTGCAGACCTTTCAAAGTTTCCCAAAGGATTGGTTTTCTTTCAGCATCCTTCCTTTCACCAGCAATCCCTGGCCTATCTGGGCAAAGACCTCAAGGTTTTGATGAAAGAAAAAATTATGACTTTTAATGAAGTGGTAATATCGGCCAATAAATGGGAACAGGAAGAGGAAAATGTATCACAACAGATCCTTTCGGTAAATAAGAAAACCATTCAATTTCAGAATCCCCAAACCTCTGCCGATTTACTTGCAGGGACTGGCCAGGTGTATGTGCAGAAAAGCCAGTTGGGGGGCGGCTCTCCAAAAATCAGGGGATTTTCAGCAAATTCGGTTCTTTTAGTGGTAGATGGGGTCAGGATGAACAATGCAATATTTAGAAGTGGAAACCTTCAAAATGTGATAAACATCGATCCCAATGCATTGGAAAGCTCAGAGGTGATCTTTGGGCCCGGATCTGTTATTTATGGGAGCGATGCTTTAGGTGGAGTGATGGACTTTCACACCATTGATCCGAAGTGGTCAGGAGATGACATTGCGGATATTTCAGCAAATGGAATGGTCCGATATAGCACCGCAGCGAATGAACGAACCGGCCATTTTGACTTCTCATTTGCTGAAAAAAAGTACACGTTCTTTCACTCGTCTTCATTCACGGCTTTTGATGATTTGAGAGCCGGCGGCAATCGATCAGGCGGGTATGAAGGTGAATTTGAACGAAACTTTATTGCGCAACGAATCAATGGCGAAGATCAGCTGGTACGGACCAACAACATCAATGTTCAGAAATTTTCAGGATATGACCTTTTCAATACCATAAATAAAATCAAAGTGCGCATTGGGTCTAATATGGATTTGAACTACGGTTTTTATTATAGCACAACCTCCGATATTCCTCGCTATGATAACCTGACCGAAACAATTGAACCCAACTCTGATTCTTTAGCTGCAGCAGAATGGTTTTACGGCCCGCAGAAATGGCAGATGCACAACTTAAAGTTGAACTTCTACAAGAGCAATGCCTTTTATGATCAAGCGCGTATTACGCTGGCATACCAGAAATTTGAGGAAAGCAGAAACGACAGGGCCTTTGGAGATGACCGGTTGAGAACGAGAACTGAGCATGTAGATATGTACTCGGCAGCCGTTGATTTTGACAAGGAATACAGTCAATCTAACCTCTACTATGGGTTTGACTTCTATTTCAACAATATAGAATCAGAAGCTTTTAGAAGAAATATAGAAACAGGGGAAATAACCAGCACTGGCACCAGATATCCTGACGGTGGTAGTGAATATACTTCCATTGCGTTCTACGGTAGTTATGTCCATGAATTGACTAACCAGGTAACCTTCAACAGCGGACTTAGGTTCAACAGCATCAACCTGAAAGCAAACACCACGGATGCCCAGGCACTGTCAAGTAGTGCGTCTGATCTGGATTTGACTAATTCTGCCTTAAACGGTTCATTAGGCCTGGCAATAAACCTCAATGAGATTAATAAGATAAGCTTCAATGTATCCACGGGTTTTAGGTCACCAAATATTGATGACATAGGAAAAGTATTCGAAGTTGGGAATAGCCTGATTGTGCCAAACCCTGACCTGAAGCCAGAGTATTCATTGAGTTATGAATTGGCATACCAAAGAAAAACCGAGCGTTCACTATTCAAAGCAGTCGTCTTCCATAGCAGGCTTTTTGATGCAATCGTGGATGGACCATTTACTTTGAATGGAAGCAGCACAGCAAATATTGATGGTGAAGACCTGGAGGTGTTTTCCAAAGTAAATACCGGTAATGCTGAAATATATGGTGGTAGTTTGAGCTACACTGCTGAAATAGCTGATAATTGGGCTGTATCAAAGAGCATAAGCTACACAGGAGGAAAGGACATCACCAACGACCAACCTCTTCGGGACACAACACCAATTTTTGGAAAGGCCTCCCTGACCTATCAGAAAAGAAAGCTGAGATCGGAGTTTTACATTGAATACAACACGGATAGAGACAGAGATGAAATTCCGTCTGCCGAGATTGACCGAAAGCCATACCTATACACAAGTACAGGATCACCAGGTTGGTATACGTTGAACCTAAAGTCGAGCTATCAGGTAAGCGAGCAAATAATACTGAATGCAGGCGTGGAGAATATTCTTGATAAACACTATCGTCCCTACTCATCGGGAATTAGCGCTCCAGGCAGAAATATTATTCTGGCAGTTCGAGCGAACATCTAATTGTTCGGTCTCAAATCGAAGACTCTGGTGATGTTAAACCCATAATGAATGTCTCCATTCCAAAAATCGTCGGTCGTCTCTCCTATGAAGCCGCGCTCGTTCATTTGAATCGCATTGGTGAAATGAAGCTGAAAAACGTGACCTCCAGTTTCAATATCCACTCCCACAGCAAAGGAATCCTTAAATACATCGGATTTGTCTGATAGCTGTGGATAGTATTCAGAAACGATGGCTATTCGGTTCGAAACTTTGTAGCGTGCCCCCAGCCCTATCGCAACTAGTAGATTGGCATCTTCATTTGAGGGAACAAGATTTCGTTGGATCAAAGTGGGTGCTATTTGAACACTGAAGTTTGAATTAAACTTTCGCGCGATCAGAATTTGACCGGTATGGGCGTTTCGATCTGCACCTTCCAGCCCATCTTGCTCTATTGTTTTTCGTGCAAAACTCGTGAAGGCTGTCGCAGTAAATGGAAAGCTACCTGATTGCCTGAGAAAACGGTACTTCAGGAATGCATCTACCACCTTATCAAAAGAAGACCTGCCAATTCCGATGTTAAGATTGTCAGTCAGCCCATACTCCAGTCCCAGTCGTATCCTGGAAATATCCAGTCCATAAAATTCATCGTACCCAGAGTTGATAGTGCCAAAGCGGTGACTAATTATGAACTCAAGCACCGCATTGGATCTGGTCTCCACCGAATGCCCGTTAATCACCCGGGTGCTTTTGAAAGTAGCGGAGACATACCCTGCTTCCTTCGCTTCTTCTGACTCCAAAATTTCAAGCAACTCATCTTGTGCTCCCACACTCAATGATGTGAAAAAGAGAATGATAATGCTAATTCTTTTCATAAGGCAAGTATTCAAGTTTGGCTGTCACTTCCACTTCTTCTGCAATGTTGTAGAAAACCGCTTTAGGTATTTTAATCTTATAGTCTTCGAGCTTGATCGGGAACACAGTGGAGAGTTTAATCTTCTCATCGACATATTCAATTACCCCTTTAATGCGAATCTCACGTATAACACCATGAATCTCCAGCGTTCCTATAGCTGTGGCATCCGTCTCCCCATGGCTCCCATCCCAGTCCTCAATTTTCCCTTTAAAAGTGGCGTTAGGATACTTGTCGGACTCCAAATAGTTTTCATTGAAATGCTCCTGCATGAGCTTCTTCTTAAAGACGAAAGACTTAATAGGGATCACAATCACCAATGCTCTGGTTTCAATATCGAGAAGGCTGGAGACCGATATATGTTCAGCTTCGATATCCTCAATAGGTGCGTCAGAATAAAATTTGATATAGGTTTCACCTGCTTTAAATCGCTGTGAAAAACCAGCCAGGCAAGCAAGTAAAAAAATCAAAAAAAGAATCCTTTTCAACATACCCTCAATTGTCTTTAGCACCATCATCTACCCAGCAAGCAATGAGATCAATTTCCTCATCGGTTAGGCTTTGACCGGATCCAGCCTGAGGCATACTACCACTTTGAGTTCTAGACTTAATTTCACTCGCTTTGGCCAATACATTGTTTTTATTAGTCCAGTTTCTTGATGCACCATTATCACCATTATGACATCCACCACCTCCACTGGAAGTTTGTAGGCAATTAGCCTGAAGAATTGGCATTATATCCCCAACAAGACTTACATCTGCACTTATTGAAACACTTATAGTAGCTGAACAGCCAGTCCCATCTATGACCTTTATGCTATGTTCGCCAGAACCAACGGAACTAAAAGAACCATTTTCCTGATCACTTCCTCCATCGAGCGAATATGAAAATGTTCCATCCCCTCCAGAAGCAGATATCTCAATTGTACCAGTATCTCCAAAACAGCTAGAAGCTGTTTTAGAAGCAACGCTTAAAGTTATTCCGTTGGGTCCAGACTGAAGATTAAAGGAAGTATTTCTTGTGCACTCATCCGCATCTTTGATAGTAAGAGAATATGTGCTTGCAGCTAGGCCATTAAACGTAGCTGATGATTGGAAATTGATCCCATCTATGCTATATGTGTAAGGCTCTGTTCCTCCTGAACCCGAGACACTAATGCTTCCTTCAATATCACAATCGGGTTTCGTGCTATTTGTAATTTCTACATCCAAGTTTGATTGACTGCAATCAATTCCAGGATCGTCTTCCTCACTATTGCTTGAGCAGCTAGCAAAAAGTACAAATGAGGCAATAAGAGTGGAAAGAACTAAACTTTTCATAGTCAACGTAATTTAGAGTGATAACTAAAGTTACATTAAATGTTACAACATTAAAAGTTCATACCCTCAATTGTCTTTGGCACCATCATCTACCCAGCAGGCTATTAAATCAATTTCATTCTGAGACAGAAATCCATCCCTCGGCATAGTCCCCGCCTGTGTTTCTGACTTTATTTGTGATGCGTGCTGTCTTATGCCTGAACTGGTAGTAAGATTAGGAAACTGCGTCCCATTATGACAGCCGGAGATTGCACAGTTTGTATCTATAATTGGGAAAATATCATCAGTCAAACTTACATTAGACTCCAGATAGGTACTGATCGAAGCGGTGCATCCTGTCCCGTCCGTAACTCTGATAGAATGGTTTCCAGTGCCGATCATTTTAAACGTGCTACTCTGCTGGTTACTTTCCCCATCAAGGGAATAGGTGAAATTATTATCACCACCCGAAGCAGAAACTACAAGCGAACCTGTGGCCTGGAGGCAATCAGATGCGGTTTTAGAGCTAATATTTACCGTTATTCCATTGGGGCCTGCCTGAAGATTGAAGGAAGCTTGCTTTTTGCACTCATCCGCATCTTTAATGGTAATGGTATACGTGCTTGCTGCCAAACCATCAAATACGGTGGACGATTGGAAATTAACGCCATCAATGCTGTATGAATATGGTTTTGTCCCACCTGAGCCAGAGACCGTAATACTTCCCTCAACATCACAGTCCGGTTTAGTGTGATCGGTTATCTCCAATTTCAAACCCGACTGGCTACAATCTACCGTCAGATCTTCTTCATTATTGCTTGAGCACCTAACAAGGAAAATTAATGGGGCTAATAATAATAATATAAGAGCTAAGCTTTTCATATCCAGGACAACTGACAGATAAAAGTATATTAAATGTAACAACATTAAAAGTCTATACCTTTATTAAGGCCGACTCTGAATAACTTACGAAAATTACGGTTATTCAGGTTTAATAATTGTATTCCTGATTGTGTGTTTTTACAATCTCCCAGGTGTGATCAGACATCAGCCGCACCTCTGCTTCAAATGATTCGTATGGAAAATTTTTGCCCCATTCTTCAGGACTCACCATCGAGAGTAGATCAGAATTATCCTTCTTTTTATAGAGAAAATAAACTTTTCCGATGACCGGCTGGAACGGAACACTCGCCTGATAAATCCGCTCGGAAACTTCCACCCTGCTTTTCAAATATTTGGCCTGCTCTATCAGCGTCTGCATCTGTTCATACAATTGCCGAAACTGCCGGTCTGTCTGATCATGCATGGCTGCCACAGCGGTTCCCTTAATTCTGCCCTTATCCTCTGGCTTGATGATGGCGCTTCCAGCATGATGCGCATATTCAATTAAACCCGGGAGATCCGTGATTTTTTCCCTTTCCTTCTCCAGATCAATTTTGGAAATATCAACCTTATTCTTACTCATCTGCCTGTCCAGCTTTATCTCTTTCCCATGGGGCTACAGTCCTGTTATTGATGTCAATTGCGATGATTATCAGGATTATGACAAAAATGATCGCCCCAATCAGGAAATATTTTTTAGACTTTGTCATACTTGCGAATTGAAGCACCAAAATTGAACAATAGTTTTACCCTTGAGAAGGGTTTATTCCAAAAATTGGCATCATTGATCAAATTGATTCCTAACTTCGATTTTTTTTTGAATTCTGTAAAATGAGTTAATCCACATGATTGTAGAAGGCAAGATCGTAGAGAAGTACGACACACAAAATATTAAGGAAACCTTTAAAAAGAGAGAGTTTGTGCTGGAATATGCTGAAAATCCACAATACCCGGAATACATCAAATTCGAGCTTATTCAGAGCAATTGCGAACAATTGGACAGCATCAATTTAGGAGATTCTGTAACTGTCAATTTCAACCTGAAAGGAAGAAAGTGGACTGACCCTTCTGGCGAGGTGAAATATTTCAACAGCCTGCAGGCATGGAGAATAGATGCAAAATCCAATGGCGGAATGACGGAAACCCCTCCTCCACCTTCTCAGGATTGGGCGAAGGAAGATTTCTCTCAGGATGACGATCTACCCTTCTAACGCCTCTTTCTGAAAGTGATTGGAATGTAGTCGTCGGTTGGTAGGCCAATGTGAGCCAGATCCCACTTATCATCATACCCGTTTATCAGCTGGCGAATACATTCAACCCTGTCTTCTGTTGGATACGGACAATCGTCCCAATGAAAGATTTCGACCCTATAGTGATATTGTTTCTTGATCCCATTGACTCTAACTTCCACTTCGATATCCTGCTCTTCATTTAATTGCGGTATTTCAATGCCTATGATTCCCATATTATGAATAGTTTTTTATCTTCAATCGGCAAATAATATACCCAAATCTGTAACCTACTATTTTTCAGTACGTTATCGTCTATCCGCATGAATCGAGTATTTCAAATTCGGACATTTTTTCGTTCAATATTAGTCAGGGGATGTGCTCTTTCCCTTGGTAGCTTTATTATGCTAGGCTGCTCACCGTCCTCGCAGAACAAGCCTTCCCCGCTGCGATCTGATAGCACCAGCATCCAGGGTGTGGATGCTTATATTGAATTTAGCAGCCCGGGAGTGAAGGATCGAAAAATTTTTGGCGAGGGCGCAGACTTTTTGGTGCCTTATGGCGAACTGTGGCGAACCGGGGCAAATAACGCCACCTTCATTTCTCTAGCCGGAGACATGATGATAGATTCCCTCCTACTGGATAGTGGGAGTTATTCCATTTTCACCATTCCTGCTCAGCATGAATGGACGATTATCCTCAATCGGGAGTGGAAACAGTGGGGTTCCTATCATTACAAAGATTCTCTGGATGCTCTTAGAATAAATGTGAGGCCCAGATACTCTGATCAATCTCAGGAAAGGCTCTTGTTCTACTTTGCAGACGACTCGCTGAAGTTTAGATGGGATAAAGTCAGGTGGGCCATCTCACTTACTCCGTCTCCTTGAGTGCTTCATTTACCACTCTGATTTTCAGTCTGGACATACTCGTGATGATATCATCACACTCATGCAGCATAAATCGCTTTTTCATCACTTTAGGATCAAAGAATCCAATATAGACGTCTTCATTTTCTTCCCAAACCAATATTTTCATTGGAAGGTCAAGAGCAGTAGTTTGCCTGCATGAGACCAATTCTATCATAAGGTTAGGGTCTTCAAAAAGGATCATTCGGGTTGGTGGGATTTCCACACCGTATTCCCTGGCCACCTTATCATGATTTACCGTTTCAAAATAAACGAGCTTTTTCTCTTTGATAATCTCAATGATACGATCTACGGTTTCATCAACAGATTTAGGACTTCTATAAATGGTTAGGTTTTGGGCATCACAATATAAAGATGCTGCCATGAGGATGGCTGATATAAAAAACTTCATCGGCGGTATTAGTTTTATGGATGCGAAGATAATATCCTTCCATTAAGAAATGGACAATATCCATTATTGACTTATCAAACATATCTGATAGTTTAGCAGTACTAAAAGATTTAATTTTACTGAGTTAACGGATAATCCAATCTATGAACATATACGCCAAACTCACCATTCTCTGTCTCTTTCTTGTTTTATTCACTGCCGGTGTACTTTCTTTCTTTGCTGACCAAAAAGTAGAGCAAACGCTCAAGGAAGAAATTGTAGCCAGCATGACCCAGCAGTCTAAAGGGATAAGTGCTGATATTGGCCGCTTTATGTTTTCCAGGCTCAATGACGTGAAACTAGCGGCAAAGAACCCGTATTTCCGAATTGAAAATTCTGACCCTGAAGTTTTGATTCAAAGACTGCAGGAGCTTGAAAACCTAAATGAACTGTATTATTCATTTTCATACTTTGATACCAATCGGGTAAGGATCGCCGATAGCAAGCGAATATCCCTTGGCAAACAGCACTCCAATTCATTGTACTGGACAAGCCTGGATTCAGAATCTGATGCAGCGGTAGATGTTTCTAAATCTGAATCCGTAGGTAGGGTAGTAATGCACTTTGCTTCTAAAGTAACCGATTTTCAGGATGATTCACCGATAGGTGTACTTGTAGGCAGGATATTGGTTGATGAGCTTTTTAAAATTGTGGGTGAATACTCTCTGAGCACGGATACCCTAAGAAACCTGGACATTAACCTAATCGATAGCAATGGTACAGTCCTTTACTCCAATACCGACCCGACTAATATTCTGACCACTCAATATGAGAAGTATGACCTCATCTCCTCATTGAATGAGCCAGGAGTAAATTTTCTTGAGACGCAGGATGAATTATTTTTTGTAACACAGGAAACTGGCTACCAGTCCTTCTCGGGAAATGATTGGACGCTCATTCTGAGCATACCAAAAGCAAGGGCTTATGTTCCTCTAAAGCAGATTAGGTCACAAATCCTTTGGGCCGTGCTTCCGGTATTAATTCTAACTATAATACTTGCACTTATTGCAGCGAATATATTCGTCAAACCGATTATAAAGCTAAGTCATGCAGCAGAAGAGCTGAGTAAAGGTAATCTGGATGTGGAGCTTCCTACAGGATCAAGAGATGAGATAGGAAAACTTGCCAAACAAATGGCCAGTACGTCACAGAGCTTAATTGGCCAGATAGAAGAGCAAAGACAAACGAATAAGCAGCTGATTGATCAGAAGACTCAGATCGAAATGCAAAAGAACCAGCTTGTATCTGTGTCTTCTCAGATACGGGACAGTATCAGCTATGCTGAGCGTATTCAGCGCTCCACCCTGCCACCAATTAGCACATTGAGAGGTGTATTTCCTGAATCGTTCGTAACCTACAAGCCAAAGGATATTATTGGGGGTGACTTCTATTGGTTTGAGAAGGTGAGAAGAGGGAATAATGAGTTTATGATCATTGCTTGTGGAGACTGCACTGGTCACGGTGTTCCAGGGGCTATCATGTCCATTATGGGTAGTAATCAATTAACAAACATTGTCTACTATCAAAACTATCTGGATCCCAAAAAAATCATTTCCAGGCTCGATAAAGTAATCAAGTTTGAGCTTCAGCGGGAAACTGATGAAGTAAATCGGGATGGGATGGAAATCGGGATATGCGTCATAGATCTGGATACGCTGAAAATGGAATTTGCGGGAGCTGGTATACCCCTCCGGTTGATGAAGCATGGAAGTGAAGAACTCACTATACTCAAGAGTCCAAGGCAGATGGTTGGGGGCATTGAGGGGGATGAGCAGGAGGTGCATGCACAGTTGACCAAGGAAGTAATCCAGCTGGATGTGAAGGATCGAATCTTCCTATCCACTGATGGCTACCAGGATCAGTTTGGTGGTGAATATGATAAGAAGTTTATGTCCAAGAACTTCAACAAATTAATCGAAGAAACTTCGAGCAAGCCCATTGCCGAGCAGCAAAAAATACTGGAAAAAACGTTCAGCGAGTGGTCTAAAAATACCAGCCAGACGGATGACGTTTGTGTGCTTGGATTCGAGATAAAGTAGGAAAAATTCTTAGGAGATTTCTATCGATGGGTCATCAGGTAGCGGCCAATAAACTCTCATTCACGGTCATTTCGTAAAGTTCGGACAGGGCAGAATTTAAAGACTCCATCAGCTCGTCATCCATTTCGATATCCGGATTGAGATCCTCCATTTCCTTGAGGGTATAGCCTTTGCTGCGAATATCATCTACCCGCTTCAGGCAAATCCTCGTCCAGGATTGTGGACTTATATTTTCCGTACACCAATTTTTGAAACTACTCGCCTTTATCGCCATCCCAAACTTAGAGTTTAAAACCTATGATTGAAATATCATCATTTAGACTTGATCCTGCTTTCCATGTTTGCAGATTACTCATTAAAAAATCCCGCTGCTCACCCATTGGTTTGCCCTGAACTGACTTGAGCATTTCCTCAAACTTCTCATAAGAAAACTTCACCCCATCCTCATTTTCCTGATTATAGTATCCATTTGAATACATGTAATAAGATGCGTCCGCCTCGATATCAATTTTATCAGCAATGGCATCCTCAAAATGATCTCCTTCGTCTCCTTTCAGAAGCGTGGACTTCTGACCATTAAATACGACCATATCCTGATTGATACCGCTGAACTGAAGTGTGCCGGCGTTGTGATCAAAGACTGCCACTGAAACCTTCAGGTCACACTGAAGCTCATCCGAGCCGGCAGCATCCAATTCATACTTAAGCTCATTGATAATCTCCCCTGAGTGGAAAATCTTGCGATCGTGTGTCAGATAATTAAGTACAGAATCTGCAATAAGTGTTTTCAAAGAACCTACTATCCCTTTCCCATCAAACTCGATCAGCGCAACTACAGTGTAATCCTCCGACCGAAAATTCAATCGGGTAGTCCATACAAACTCTTCGCTAAACAGATACTTGGTTTCAAAAATCACAAAGTGATCTTTAAACTGTCGGCTTAGATAGCGATCATTAGGAAGCATAGACTGCTGCAGCAGCCCTGCATATCTGATACTATCAATAAGTCTCTTGTTGATTTTATTAAGCTCCTGAGTCCTTTCCCTCACTCTATTCTCAAGCTCTACATTACTATCCTCAAGCTCCTTCATGTGCTCCTCACTCTCTGCAGCCTGCTGGTAAGTATCCACTGCTCGCTCAAGCACCCCTTTCATCTCATCAAAATTCCAAGGCTTGGTGATGTACTTGAAAATACCGCAACGATTGATGCCGTCTTTGATGGCTTCAATATCTGTAAATCCTGTAAGGATGATCTTGATGACATCCGGGTGATCAGGCAAGATTTTTTCCAGAAATTGGGTGCCTGTCATTTCAGGCATCCGCTGGTCTGTCACAATCACCTGGATATCTTCCTGATTCAGGATATCTATTGCTTCAATTGGATTTGTAGATGTATACACATTGAAAAACTTCCTGAAGTTTGCTTTGAAAACCCGCAAGTTTGTTGCTTCATCATCTACATAAAGAAGTGAAAATTTCTTCTTATTTGTCGGTCTATCTAGTTGCTGCTGGTCATGTATCTCTTCCATCCTACCCTTTGCTTAAATAAATGTTGTTAATGATTAATTGCTCTCCGCTACTTCTTTGCCTTCTTTCTTCTTGATTGGGGTAATCTTCTTTGGCAATGTGATCACAAATTCGGTTCCTTTCCCTACCTCACTTGATAATTCAATCTTACCACCATGCTTTTCAATGATACCATAAGTAATTGACATTCCAAGACCGGTACCCACGCCCACTTCCTTGGTAGTGAAGAATGGCTCCCATATTCTGTCTTTGATTTCGTCCGGTATACCTACTCCATTATCCTTGATCCTGATCATCACACCGTCGCTTGCTTCCTCCGTATAGATGGTTATTTCCGCATCCTTCTTCTCTTCCGGCATTGCCTGAACTGCATTGTTCAGGATATTCATGAATACCTGGTTAAGCTGACCAGGGTAGCACTCGATATCGTGCATACTCTCGTCATAGTGCTTGGTAATTTCAATCTTACCTTTGGTTTTGTTTCTAAGGAGTGTAAGGGTGGCATCAATGTTTTCATTGATATTGGCGTTCTTCGCTTCTTCTTCATCCAGTCTGGAGAATACCCTCAGACCTTTCACAATCTCGATGGTTCGTTGCACCCCATAGTTTATGTCGTTGATCAGGTCGTCTAGCTCATCCACAATCTCATCGTACTCGTGCTCCTCCTTGAGCTCTTTCACAGACTCCAATACCTCCTTCGGATCGTCCCCATCATCCAGTCTGGTGTACTCTTCAGATATCTCTCTCATCGCCTCGATGGACATTTTTAGGGATACCATACCACTGGAGATGAAGTTGATAGGGTTGTTGATCTCATGTGCAATACCCGCAGTAAGCTGCCCAAGTGATGCCATCTTTTCTGAGTGTACCAGCTGAGACTGTGCACTCTTCAATGAATTGAGCGCATTGGCCAGCTCTTCCTTGGACTTCTGCTCTTTCTCAAGGGTGGCTTGCAGTTTCTTCTCTGCAAGGAACAGCTTTTCATTATCCTGAAGCTGCTTATCTGCCAGTTCACGAATCTCAACTTCAGAATTCTGAAGCTTCTTATAGGCCAGGTTCAACTCATCCTGTGCGGATATCAATCGCTCGTTAATTTTAATCTGCTCCTCAGAAGACTTGAGCAACTTAGCTTCTGATTCCTCCAATTTGAGGTTTTTCTCTTCAAGCTCTTTTCTGGATTGATAAAGCTTCTTGTTAATAAGCTTCTGCTTCTGAAAGTTGATCTTGAGTTGCTGCTCAGATTTCTTCACCTTAATAAAGGCTTTGTTCGCCGATAAGTAGTTGTCACTAGCAAGCTTAACCAACGGTCTGAAAATGAAGAAACCCTGAACGAGGAATATACCAACGAATATAGAAAAGCCTACATATTCTGCCAGACCTATACTAGCGCCTCTGTTTTGGGCATTATCAACAAAATAGTCCGTAATGTCTGTGGTGGCGTCATTATATCTCCTTACCGTATTGACAAGCGCCTCAATTGATCTTCGAAGTGATAAATACTGAACGTCCGTCTTGTTTTCAGTAAAATTCACATCCAGAATATTGGATGCGTTTGTATTCATATCAAAATAGAGAAAATTGAGGTCATTCTGCATAGCATCATACTCATCTGACTGGGAGGGTTGGGTTATTCCCAATTCAACATCACCATTTTTCAAGGCCATGTGTCTCTTCTGCCATTGAGGATATACCCTCCTCAATTCATTCTTAAAGAAGTCGAAGTTCTTCTGGGTGTCTGAGTAACCCATACCTAAAGCAGCCTTCACAATTTGCTGTCCCAAAGCCGATTGCTCAGCAGAAATCTGAACAATCTTCGGGTCTTGATTAAAGGAGTTGGTAATCTCTTTTTGGAGGACAAAGACGTAGTAAGCTACAGCCCCTATCAAGACCAATGCTGTCAGGATATAGACATTGGCGTATAAATCCTTCTTTAACATACCTTAAACATAGTTGGTTAAACTCTTAACTAGTTAATCTCTATTAGCCGGACGAATTAAAAAAATCCTATTGGCAAGTCCCTCAAAACTATAGCAAAAATCCAATTATTGGAAATATCACATTTTTATACCGATTTTCCTCAATGAAGGACTAACTAAAATACCTATACTCAATTCGGCATTCGTCACCTTTACTAAAGTAATAAAGAAAAGCATAATTTGCCTTTTATTCAGTTTTAATCCCTTAAGTCTTACAAAGATCATAATTTTACGATTGGAATAATATGTGTGCTGGAATATTGGTTACCTTAATCGATTGATAATCACTAAGAAGTTTTAGATGATTGAACATTTGGTTTAATTAGTCATAAGTTCTTACTTTTCCAGCCCAAAGAAAATTACCCCTATTTATGGATTATCTGAGGAGCTATAAAAATATTTATGACCAAAACATTATCCTGATGTTCAAGGGAGAGCTGACCTTCGACCTGGTGACTGCCATGATTGGAACATTGGAAGAAAGACTGGAGGAGCTCGAAGAAAATAGGAAGGTAAAAAAGAAGTTTTATAATGTAGCCACCGAGTGTATCCAAAATCTGTATTATCACCTGGATGAAATCAATGCAGATGACCTAAAGATCAGTAGCTATGATTCCAACTCCGCATTGATCATGATTGCCGCACGAAAAAGGTTTTACAGCCTTCAGACTGGCAATTACATTCCTTCAGATAAGACAAAAGAGATTCAAAAAAGGCTTGATGACATCAACGCGGTAGACGCAGATGAACTAAGAGCCTTATATAAAAAGGTATTGGCCGAGCAGGAGTTTTCTGACAAGGGGACAGGTGGTTTGGGATTTATCGATATTGCAAGGAAAACCGGAGGACAGAAGTTGAGATACAAGTTTCAGCCGGTGACCGATAAGGTGAGTTATTTTACGTTTCAGATAAGATTGCCAAGATTAGAAGACTAGTACCTAAGACTAAAAAGATTAACCGTAGAGAGATTTATGGAAAAAGTATTCATCGAACCAACACGAACAACTCCACTGATCAATTTTGATCCAGATGAAGGTTTACTGGAAATGAAAGGGAGATCCAGCCCGGAGAACTCCATTCAATTTTACCAGCGTGTGCTTGACAATCTGGATGAATACACCGTTTCGGGCGGGCCGGAACTTACCGCCAACATTGCATTTGAATATTTTAATACAAGCTCCTCAAAGTGTCTCTTTGATGTTTTCAAGCGATTGAGTAGAATTGAAGACAGTGGCAAAAAGATCACGATTAATTGGTACTACGAAGAAGGTGATGACGACATGATGGAAGCTGGGGAAGACTACAGCGACCTCCTGGATTTGGACTTTAACTTCTTTGAAATTGAGGAAGATGATTTGTGATCACGGATAGTTAGATGGACAAAAATCAGGAGCTTTACTATGATGAGATTGACAGTCTCAGGAAATTTCGAGCAAAGATCGAGACACACGCAATCTATAAAGAAGATCTTGATGCCTTTTCCGACGAATATGAAGAACTGGTAGCCCAGGCCAAAGTAATTACCCGGGTATCTGACCGTCTTCAGAAAAAACTTGACAATGCCAACCTCCAGATTCGTGAGCAAAACGAAGAAATCAAAGACA
Organism: Ekhidna sp.; assembly: GCF_040223195.1. Lineage (GTDB taxonomy): Bacteria > Bacteroidota > Bacteroidia > Cytophagales > Cyclobacteriaceae > Ekhidna. Next base: position 42,655 of record NZ_JAVKDX010000015.1, read on the forward strand.
AAAATATTGAGCTGGGAAAAACCATTGATCAGCTTGTAGTAGCAAGGGTAGGCAGAAAAGCATCCACAATAATGCTTTCGGTTGCTCTGGTTCTTTTCATTCTGGAACAGATATTTATCGAACCAAAAATCGAGGAAGTTGTAGACACCCCCTGGGTTGGATATGGAATTTTGGCGGTGCTCTTCTTCATCATCAAATTTCTGGAGGGCGGGCTTGAAAAATTCTTCCTAAATCAGGAGAAAAAGAAGATCCTGACCCAGGAGAAAAAAGAAGAGACAGGATGGAGCTAAATCCTAAACAGCAGCACCTTGCAAAGCAAGTTACAAGCGGCTTTAAGTTTCCCCTTTACATGATGAAAAGCCTCCCAATGGGCTGGATTGCAGGACTTAGGGTGAGAGAACTGGACTCTGGGAAATGCACTACATCAGTCCCATTTAAATATCTCACCAAAAATCCTTTCAAGTCGACCTACTTTGCAGTGCAAAGCATGGCTGCCGAGCTTTCCACAGCCACACCTTGTCTGCTGGCTGTGACAGGAAAGAAACCCTCCATCGCTTTCATCATCGTGGACCTTAAAGCAACTTTCTCAAAGAAAGCGACTGACAGGGTGTACTTCACTTGTGAAGATGGTGCCAAAGCTTTTGAGGCAGTAGAAAAGTGTATCCAGACAGGTGAGTCTGTAGCAGCTACCTTCAAGACCATCGGTAAGATGAAAGATGGAACCATTGTTTCAGAATTCGAATTTACCTGGTCGTTTAAGCAACGATCATCATAAATCTTTCAGCAAAACATTGCTATCACTGGACTTCCACCTGGATTCGATTTCTTCCAAGGTGTTTTCGATATTCTGAAAAGGTTTTGATTTTTTAGGGTCAAAATCACTCATCCCTTCTGTTTCATATTTCGTGAGGATGGTATGAATGTCCATTTTGTGAATATCAAATCTTGGCTGATACGCTATATCATCAGATTCTACCCGAATCATCAACCCGGATTTCTCCAATTCATAACATATGTCCACCACATACTTACGGGGAATATTTACCGACTCAGCGAGCTCATTAAGAGATAATGGGCCCTCATCATTTTCAAATTTTTTTACCACCCTGTATAGAAGCAAAAGCATCAGCTTGCGGCGATGACTCAGGCTTAGCTTGAGCTTTTCACTTTTCATTTCCCACTGATTCACGAATTGGGCTCCATAGCATACCTCCGCCCCAAAGAGCACGATGAGCCAGCTGATCTGAAGCCAGATGAGGAACAAAGGAAGGAAGGCAATACTACCATAAATCGCATCATACCGTGCAAAAGCAAATTGCAACGAGATGAACGCCTGCTGGTTAAGCTGATAGAGTGTGCCTGCCACAATGCCTGCAATTAAGGCTGGAATAGGTTTTACTCTGGTATTCGGAAAAATCAGGTAAATGCCAAAAAGCAAGAACCAAAGGATTGAATACGGCAAAAGCTTCAACAGGAACAGGATTCCGGATTTCAAGCCGTCAAACAATGCCAGATCAGCCATGAATCCCTGAATGGTATCCTTTACAAAAATCGTAGCACTACTAGCTACAATTAAAAGAACTGGCCCCAGCAAAATCACAGCCACATAATCAGATATCTTGCGTTCCCACCTTCTGTTTTTTTTGATATCCCACATATCATTGAAGGCGGCTTCAATATTCATCAGCAAGCGAATGACCGTAAAAATGAGGAACACAATAGAAATCCCTGTGACAATTCCGCCGCTCGTTCCGCTCAACATCTTTTCCGCAAATGGGAGCACATTCTCCAACACTGCCTCCTGCCCGCTAAAGTACTTGGCCAGCTCCTGCTCCATCAATGCACGAATGCCAAATGCCTTGGCTATAGCAAAAAGCATCGCAATCACGGGTACCAGCGAAAGCATGGAGAAGTACGTAAGTGCAGAGGCTTTTTCCGAACACTTATCATGGATAAACTCCTTGATAGAAATGACTGACACCCTGATAAAGGCGTACAGGTATCTCCTTCGCTTGGGGAGTGCCTTGAGTTTTAATCTCCAGAGATCAACTTCTATGAATTGCTGGACTTGATTTAGCTTTTTTGACATCAACAGTGATTTTGAGGGAAAGATAAAAATAAAACCCTTAGCCAAAGAAAAAGGGGCTAGCGCCCCCTTTTCACCTAATCACCTGTAAAAAATCACCTATCATCCTAATGACATGAAGAATATACACCTATAACACCTTTGGTGACATATCCCCTATTAGGATCGCTTAAGTTCTAAAATGGTAATTTCTGGCAGAATCCCAATACGGCCGGGATAGCCAATAAAACCATAGCCACGATTGACGTACAATGATTGATTTCCTTCCTGATAAAGGTCTGCCCATTGTTTGTATCGATACTGCACGGGGCTCCATCGGAAATCACCGATTTCGATTCCGAACTGAAATCCATGCGTATGTCCTGAAAGCACTAGGTCAATATCTGAATATTCCTGTCTGATCTGCGCATCCCAGTGGCTGGGATCGTGCGACAATAAAAGTTTATATGGGTTTTCCTCTGCTCCAGCAATGGTCTTCTTCATATCTCCATATTTGGAAAACCTGCCAGCGCCCCAGTTTTCACATCCCAGTATGGCGATTTCCTCCCCATCCACTTTGATTTTTCTGTTTTCATTGAGCAAGAGGTCATATCCCATATACTTATGCATCTCATGCAGATTCCTGATGTCCTTTTGCTTGGCTTCCTTCGATGACCAGTCTGTGTAGTCTCCATAATCATGATTTCCCATCACAGAAAAAACCCCCAGCGGGGCACTTACTTTCTTGAAAATGTCCAGATAGTCCTTTGCTTCACTGCTTCTATTGTTCACCAGGTCGCCAGTAAAGAAAGCTATATCAGGCTTTTGGGCATTGAGCATATCCACTCCCCCTTCCACTGCGGTTTTGTTAAAAAAGCTACCGGTATGGATGTCAGAAATTTGCGCCACCCGAATGCCATCAAATGCTTTGGGTAAGTTGGGGGAATAAACCGTTCGATTTCTCACTCTGTAATCATACGCCCCGGAAATCACCCCAAAGCTCATGGTTGCCACCGGAATAGCTCCGGCCACAAGCGCTGATTTCTTCATAAAATCTGACCGGGAAGTGGAAAACTTATCCTCTACAAATGGAAAAAGATTGACCAGCCAGGTAACTCCTCTCCTCACATCCTCCAGTAGCAGAAAGACCGTTGCAAAGACCTTCCCCATGAACATGACAAAGAAAAAGGTGGTGATATACAATCGAAGGTTTTGAAACTGCTTGGGGTCAAGCTGACGATACAGCAGCACTCCCACCAGAGAAAAAATACTGACCGCCCAATAACCGATAAGTATGGTTCGTCTCCAAACGGGTGCCATTCCTTCCACAAGTGACCGGACTGCTACAAAGACGTAGAAGTCTAAAACCAGATAAATAGAAACAAGAAAAATCAGGAAATAAATGCGACTCATACGAAAAAAATCCCCCCACTAACAAGCGGGGGGAATTACTATTAACTTAAACCTAACCGACGATTAATTCTAGCAAAGAATAAATACATAACTGGCACCAGCACTAACGTAAGGAACGTCGCAAAGGTTAGCCCGAAAATGATCGTCCAGGACATAGGCCCCCAGAAAGCCACATTGTCTCCACCCAGGAAGAAGTCCGCATCATAGGTACTCATGAATTTGATGAAATCAATGTTGATGCCCACAGCCAATGGAATGAGACCAAGGATGGTTGTTACAGCAGTGAGGATCACCGGCCGCAACCTGGTAACCCCAGCATTGATGATCGCTTCGATTACTTTGTCCATAGGTAGTTTATCCACCTGCATTTCTGCCCGCATTCTGTTTCTGCTCAGCTCTATAAAGTCAATCAATACGATCGCATTGTTCACCACAATTCCTGCGAGGGAAATGATTCCAATCATGGTCATAATTACCACAAAATTCATCTGGAATACCACTAACCCAAGGAACACCCCAATGGTACTGAACACCACCGACATCATAATGATGAAGGGTGTGGTCACTTTGTTGAACTGTGACACAATGATCAGGAAGATGGTGAACACAGCAATCATAAGTGCTGTACTCAGGAAGGCAAATTCTTCTGCCTGCTTCTCCTGCTCACCCCCAAACTTAAATTCATAGCCTGCAGGCATATCATAATCTGCCAGTAATGACTTGATCTCATTGTTGATCTGGGTCGGGTTGTAGCCGGATTCCACATTCGAGCTAATAATTACTTGTCTCCTTAAATCCATTCTCTTAATCGATCCATAGGTGGAAGAAAGCTCGGCAGTGGCTACAGCCGAAATTGGAACACTTTGCATTTTACCGGAAGTCTGATCCCTAAACACGATGCTCTTGTTCATCAACGCATCTATGTCATAGCGATACTCATCTTTCAACCTCAACTGAATCTCATAATCATCCTCGCCCTCTTTATATTTAGATACTTCCTTTCCAAATAAGGCGGTTCTCACTTCGCTTGCAATCGATGAAGTAGACAGACCAAATCTCCTTGCTTTGTCCCGGTCGATATTAACAACAAGCTCTGGCTTGCCTGTCTGCAGATCGGTTTTGAGCTTCTCAATTCCCTGAATACCGGATTCATTGATCAGCTTCTTCATGTCCTCAGTGATCTGGATAAGTGTAGTAAATTCCTTACCAGACACCTCGATACTGATCGGCTTACCTGTTGGTGGACCATCTGCATTTTGATCCACGGTAACAGCCACTCCAGGGTATCCTCCAAGTGATTCCCTTATTTCCGTGAGAATCTCCTTAGTGTCTACACCATTTCTATTTTTGTACTCTTTGAAGTTTACCGTAATCCGAGCCTTGTTGGGAGTGTCCTGCTCGCCAAATGCTGAAGGATCGTTCGGGTCGGAGGTACCCTGGCCCACATTGGCAATCACGGACTCTACAATCTCGTCGTATGGTTTCACCAAGTCGATCACTTTCTTCTCGATCATCTGAGTGAAGTCATTGGTGGTCTCTATGTCAGTTCCTACCGGATATTCAATGAAGACATTCACATAAAGTGGGTCTGTCTTAGGGAAGTATTCCAGGTTTGGTTTGGATGGGGACATGAGTGCTGCCCCAAAAATCATCAGAGAGAGCACCATCAAAACCGCAGTTCCCCAGAAGAACATATAAGGCTTCCATCCAGCTAGAGCAAACCTCAAAGTGCTTTTATAAACACCTTCAATTTTTGGAAGGAAGTTTCTGAATCTCTTTGACAATGGCGTTAAAACATAGATGTTTAGCAATGTGATTCCACCCGTGATAATGGCCAGGTTACTTAAGACTGTCGCATTGGCAAGTGCCAGCAGAATACCTAATGCTATTGCAATCAATGCGAAAATCAGAATACGCCTTTTCTTCACCTCGCCAGTATCCACCTTCATGAAAGACTTGATCAAAACCGGGTTGATCACCAAGGCCACAAATAAGGATGAACCTAGTGTGATCATCAAAGTGATCGGCAAATATTTCATGAACTCACCCATGATACCCGGCCAGAAAGCCAGTGGTAGGAATGCCGCAAGTGTGGTAGCTGTAGAAGCGATGATCGGAAGGGCTACTTCCCCTACTCCATTCTTAGTTGCTTCAAAAGAAGACATTCCCTCCTCTTGCAAACGATAGACGTTTTCCACCACCACAATACCATTGTCCACGAGCATACCCAGTGCCATGATCAGGGAGAAAAGTACCATCATATTGATGGTGATTCCCAGCATCCCTAAAATCATAAATGAGATGAACATGGAGAGTGGGATGGCAACCCCAACGAATAGTGCGTTTCTTGGGCCCAGGAAAAACAAAAGCACCATTACTACAAGGATGACCCCTGAGATGATGTTGTTTTCCAAACTATCCACCATGTCTCTGGTCTGCTGAGACTGATCGTTTGTTTTTGTAACGATTAGATCGGCTGGAAATACCTCCTCCTGCGCTTTTGCAAGTATGGCGTTGATCTTCTCGGTCGCAATCAACAAGTTTTCACCACTCCGTTTGATTACGTCCACCATCACTACAGGATTGGTGTACAATCGAGCATAGCTTTTCTTCTCCACATAATCGAAGGAAACCTCCGCAATATCACGCAAGTAAACTATGTTGCCCTTTTCGGCTTTAACCACCACATCGAGTATCTCTTTTGGCTCCTCAAACTCCCCTTCTACCCTGATGGTACGCCGAATTTCACCTTCCTTGTAAGTACCTCCTGATAGGGTGATATTCTCACTTCTGATGGCTTGTTCAATATCCTCAAAGTTTACCTCCCGAGCTTCCATCTGATATGGATCTACACTTACCCTTACCTCCCGCTCATCAATACCTCGAATCTCAATCTTAGAAATCTCAGATATCTTCTCGATCTCATCTTCCAGGTACTCTGCATATTCATTAAGCTCCCTCATGCTGTAATCACCTGACAGGTTGATGTTCAGAATAGGGAACTCCGAGAAATTCATATCAAACACATTCGGATCCTGCTCCAGGTCTGATGGAAGCTCAGGCTTAGCCCGATCCACTGCATCCTTCACTTTTGACAATGCATCCTCTACATCTGTCTCAGGGGTGAACTCTACGATGATGGTAGAATAATCCTGTACAGATGTGGACTTGATCACGTCTGCCTCCGAAATCGAATTGAGTTCATTCTCTATCGGGCGAGTGATCAGGTTTTCCATGTCCACCGGAGAGTTTCCAGGATATGGCGTACCTACATAGACAACAGGCTGTCTGATCTCAGGGAAACTTTCCTTTGGCAAACTGATGTATGAAAACAACCCAGCGAAAATCACAATGGCTGTTAACACATATACCGTAGTTCTGTTTCGGAGCGAAAGTGTGGTTAGTCCAAACTCCTTTTCCGTTTTTATATCTTTCAATTCTTCTGACATATTGCTTGAATTAGGAGATTACTTAGCTACTGATACCTCAACTCCTTCGGATAAATCCCTGTACCCTTGGGTCACCAATGTTTGCCCCTCGCTTAGACCAGATACTATCTCAGTTTTCAAGTCAAACGATGCACCCAACTCCACATGCGCCTTGGTAGCTACCTGCTTTCCATCCTTGTTGGTGAGGACATACACGTAGTTTCCTTTGTTGTCGCTTTGGATCACTTTGGTTGGCACCACTAGTGACTGATCATTTCGATAGTCTACCAGATTAAGTACCACCACCTGATTTGGCTGTGCAGGGAAATTTAATTTTGGAAGCTCAACCTCCAATTCGAAGGTTCTATTCTCCGCCTTGATGGTCTGGCCAACGGATTTGATTTTGGAAGCGACTCGCTTATTCTGAGATGGGAAGTAAACCTCCACTTCCTGATTTCTGGAAAACTTACCCAGAAACGATTCCGAAGCATCTGCGGAAATATATGTATCATTCGGGCTGACCAATCTAACCAATGGCATACCAGGAGAAGCCACTTCCCCAAGTCTGGCTGGAATATTGTCCACCACCCCACTGAACGGTGCTCTCACAATCATCATGTTAAGTTGAGAATTCAAAACGCCTAGCTGGCTTTCAAGTGTTTCCTTGTTTGCCTTCGCCTGCAAGTACTGGACTTCCGTCCCAATGTTCTTCTCCCACAATCTTTCCTGTCGTTCAAACACTTCATTGGCAAGGTCCAGTTGAGCTTTCACCTGCTTGATGTTGTTCCTTACCACATCCGCATCCAGCGAAACAAGCACCTGACCCTGAGAAACACTCTGGCCTTCTTTCACATGAATTCCCTCAATCTTACCCATTGCCTCGGCAGATAGTAGTACATTCTTTTTGGAAGCCACCGATCCCCTGATCTCCACTTCATGTTCAAAACTCTCCTTTTCAAGTGTTTTAGTGCCTACCAGAATTGCAGACTTCTTATTGTTCATAAAATCAGGATCTTCTGCCTTTATCTCCGATTCCAGTTGAGATATCTGAGCGTTTAGCTCAATCGATTGGCTTTGTAGCTCCTGTAGCTTTGTTTTTTTTGCTGCCAGGTCCTGATCACCAGCTCCACCACAGGCAACCACCAGGGTAGAAATAATAGTAAGTATGATTATGTTGATCTTTTGCATGAGCTTAGTTTTTGTATAGAGTTCCAAGTGCTTTTTTAAGTTCTATTTGTGATGTTATTGCTTCATAAAGTGCATTGAGGTAGTTCGTTTGTGCCTCCTTCAAAGAAGCATCTGCATCAATTACCTCAAGGTTGGATCCGACACCCTCCTGATACTTCACCTTGGTGATATCATAGACCTCCTTGGCCAAATCCACATTTTGCTTTTGTACTTCAAGTGTCTCAAGTTGGCTATTGAGACTAATCTGAGATTGTTCTATTTCCAGATCAATGCTCTTCTTCACATATGACATCTGATTTTCAATCTGCTTTACCTGAAGTTTGTTTTGCTGAATTTTATTGCTTTTCAAAAAGCCATCGAATATGGGAATGGAGGCTGTCACCCCGAGCACTCCATTGTCTAGCCATCTTCTGGAAACAAACAGGTCACCACCACTTGAAGCTGCGGTATTCCATCCATAGCCAAACCTTGCGTAGAGCTTTGGTAGGTACTGCACCTTGTTGTTCTTCATATCCAGATAGGCGAGGCTTCTATTTGTCTGAAGTTGGGAAAACTCAATACGCTGACCATAATCAAAGTTTTGATCCGGGACAGCAGGAATAGTTACATCTACTTCCTCCAGACTTTCAAGTAGCTCAACTGGCTGACTGAGATCCATTCCCATTTGAAATTTCAACAGCTTGCGACTCACATCCTTTAGCTGTCTAGATCTACTCAATTCTACTTTCAGGTTGTTGTAGTTCACTCGGATCCTGTCTACATCTACCTTCTCCGCAAAACCTGCTTCATACATCTCTCGGGTTTCATTGAGTAGTGTATCCAGTCTTCCAATGTTCTTTTCCAAAAGCTCCAATTGCTCTTCTGCAATCAACGCATTATAATATGCCTTACTTACAGCTTCCACAATGTCGATCTGCGTCTTTATGTGCTCCTTGGTCGAAAGCTCTCGATACGTTTTAGCAGCCTGCAATCCCACAAAGTAGGACCCATCAAAAATGAGTTGGTCTACCCCAAGCCCGATGTTTCCATCATAATTCTGAACAAAGGAAACCTCCTGTTCTGTACCGGCTGGTACTGTTGGATCAAATGTGCTGATATCAATGAGACTCTTTTGAGGTTCAAAATTGTAATTCAATCCTCCATTCACATTGGCCTGAGGAAGACCCATCGATACGGTTTTTCTAACCTCTGCATCGGCGATCTCCTTGTCCATTTGCTTAATCTTCAACTGCTCATTGTTTTCCAATGCATAGCTGATACAATCATCCAGGGAAAGACTGATCTTTTCCTGAGCCTGCACTTTCATCAAAGTGCTCATCGTGAGTATTAGTAATAATAGTCCTCTCATAAATAGTATTAGAGTGTGTGATTCGTAGTTTCTAAATTCATGTATTCCTCATATTTTTTCCGGCCTTTATCGGTGAGCAGGCCATGAATAAAGTGATCGAGTATTTGAAGCTGTACGGAAGGAAAATCAAATTCCTCCCTAGGGAATATTTTGCCGTTGAATAACAACTGGACACCCTCAACCCGCAAGATGGAAAGCACCCTGGCATCTATCTCTTCCCTAAAAAAACCTTCCTTCTTCCCACGTTCAATATTCCGTTCTATATGCCCTCGGATCGTGGATTGCTTAAATTCAAGGTATTGATCCCAGGCCTTTCCGTGATACTTCTGCATGTCATACAGCAAGGAAGGGTTCATCCGAAAGACATGATTCCTGAGGCATTGGGATACCATGATGATCTCATGGATCGCATCCTTTGCCTCTTTGAAAATATCCTCAAATTCCTTTGTCTCCTTCTCGAAGTGATTAAGGGCGACCTCTGACACCAATCCATCCTTGTTATCAAAATACTGATATAAGGTCTTCTTGGACATGGATGCCTCTCTGGCCACATCATCCATGGTCACACTGCGTATACCATACTGGATAAACAATTCCTCCGCACTACTCAATATCTTTTCTTTCGCTTCCAATTTCTTCACATTGCGTTTACATTCTTAAAACTTAGGAAACTTTGAAAGCTCCAAAAGTTTCCAACGTGCAAATGAACGAACTAAATGAGAATAAGTTCGGATTTCTGTAAAAAATTTTAGTGCGAGGCTTTTACCATCTATTTTTCCTGCCAAATGACGAAAGTAGTGCTAGAAAAAGGACATCTGTTTTATTCCAAATATGAAGGAGGAGATAAAATTTTAATTGCCTTTCATGGGTTTGGGCAGGATAAAAAAATATTTCAGGATTGGGCTAGTAAGCTTACCGACGAATATACCATCTACGCTTTTGACATTTTTTACCACGGTGATAGTGACCGGGCCTATGGTAAACTATCGAAGCTGGAATGGAAGGAATATTTGGAAGCCTTTCTCAATCAGGAAAAAATTGAAAAGTTCTCCCTGTTGGGATATAGTCTTGGCGGCAGGTTTGCCATTGCCTCCTCACTCCTCTTGCCCGAAAACACCAACCAACTCATACTCATCGCTCCAGACGGCATATTTCTTACCATCTGGTTTAAGCTGGCTACTCACCCGGCCATCCGTTGGCTCTTCAAGTATTTCATGCTCCGACCGGATAGGCTGGATACACTCCTGGCATTCAATGACAAATACAAAATCACAAGTCCATACCTGGGCGATTTTGTGAGGAAAGAGCTGGGTGAAGAGCACAACCGAAAACGTGTCTACATTTCATGGAATCATTTCAAATCCCTGGGATACACACAAAAGGAGCTCATTGCTGCTTTCAAAAAACATGATTTCAAGAAACGAATCATCCTTGGAAGTAACGACCACATTATCAAACCGGCAAAGATTTTGCCCATTATTGACAAAGTTGGAGATTTCAAAATAGATATTCTCCCGTTAAAACACCACCAGCTCATTAAGCCAGAGGTTGCTAAATTGATCATGTATAATCCCGATAACAGATGAAACACTTCTTCCTAGCCCTTGCCATTCTTCAGCTAAATCCTTCCTTTTCCCAAGAGCCTACAAAGGAGCAAATACGAGAAGTTGCCGATGCACGCAAGGAGGTGAAACGCATGAAAGGAGAACCATTTCCTGATTTCAGCCTAACAACTATCAATGGAGATGTGGTGACCAGTGAGAACACCAAAGGAAAAATCCTCCTCGTCAACTTCTGGTTTACCAGATGCAGACCATGTATCATGGAGATGCCGGAAATGAATGAAATGGTGGAGGAATTTAAGGATGAGGAAGTCCTATTTATAGCCCCTACTTTCGATGACGTAGAAATGGTCGATAAGTTCTTGAGCAAAAGAGATTTCAGCTATGAAATTGTACCTGATGAAAAAGACTTCTGCTTGGAATTGAATGTGCGATCGTATCCCACTCACTTCGTAATAAACGCTGACGGCATCATTGAGAAAGTGGTGATCGGTTACTCTTCTGCCACCGTAAGCACACTTCGAAAATCTGTTCGGAAATTGTTGGATTCCAAGTAAAGGATAACTGGCTAAAGGGTTAATTTTGCAGACTTCAAAACGAGGTTCCATCCATGATCCAATTCTTCCAAAATTCTCAAGACGCAATCATTGCTGTAGGCGTCTCCAATCCCCTCTCCCAAGAAGAAATCAATAAGCTGGAGTGGCTTTTTTCAGGAGCAAGGCCTTTGGACTCGGACAGTATTTCGGGGAAATACATTGGACCTAGAAAGGAAATGATTTCTCCATGGAGCACCAATGCCACCGATATTGCCCATAATGCAGGAATTAGCACTATTTTTCGTATAGAAACGTACATCTCTGAATCATCGGCAGGAGCCTTCGATCCAATGCTTCAGCAGATTTACGAGGGTCTGGATCAATCCATTTTTACATTGGATCGAAAGCCCGAACCAATCGAGCATATTCAAGATATTGCTGCTTATAATCAGCAAGAAGGACTTGCACTCAGTCAGGAAGAAATCGAATACCTGGAAGGAGTTTCGAAAGAAATCGGAAGACCACTTACTGACTCTGAAGTATTCGGCTTTTCTCAGATCAACTCTGAACATTGCAGACACAAGATTTTCAATGGAACATTCGTCATCGATGGAAAAGAGCAAGAACTTTCGCTGTTCCAATGGATCAAGAAAACTTCCAAAGAAAACCCAAACTACCTGGTGTCCGCTTACAAAGACAATGTAGCTTTCATCCAAGGGCCTAAAGTAGAGCAATTTGCTCCAGCCTCTCAGGATAAGCCCGACTGGTTCGATACCAAAGAATTTGAATCGGTGATTTCACTAAAAGCTGAGACACACAACTTCCCCACTACAGTTGAGCCTTTCAACGGAGCAGCCACCGGATCGGGTGGTGAGATCAGGGATCGGATGGCTGGTGGTCAGGGCAGCATCCCGCTTGCCGGAACAGCGGTGTACATGACCTCCTACTCCCGCCTGGAAGATGGGCGTACTTGGGAAAAGCCAGCCAGAAAGTGGCTGTATCAAACCCCTCAGGAAATACTGACCAAAGCATCTAATGGCGCCAGCGACTATGGCAACAAGTTTGGCCAGCCGCTTATTTGCGGCAGTGTGCTCACATTCGAGCATGAGGAAGGCGGTAAGAAATATGGCTATGACAAAGTGATCATGCAGGCAGGAGGAATCGGCTATGGCAAGAAAAAAGAAGCTCAGAAAAAGCATGTAAAAGCCGGTGAAAAGATTGTGGTCATGGGAGGAGACAATTACCGGATAGGAATGGGCGGTGGTGCGGTTTCTTCCGTAGATACCGGAGCATTTGATCAATCACTCGAACTCAATGCAGTGCAGCGCTCCAACCCAGAGATGCAAAAGCGGGTAGCCAATGCAGTTCGTGCAATGGTGGAACTGGACGATAATACCATTACATCCATACATGATCATGGCGCAGGCGGACATTTGAATTGCCTCTCAGAACTGGTAGAAGAAACTGGTGGCACCATTCACCTAAAGAAGTTACCGATTGGTGATGAGACGCTTTCCGCCAAAGAGATTTTAGGTAACGAATCCCAGGAGCGAATGGGATTGGTAATCTCGGAAAAGGATGCCGAATATCTGAAGCGTGTTTCTGAAAGAGAGCGGGCTCCTTATTATGAAGTGGGTGAAGCCGGTGACAACAACGAATTGAAATTTGAGAATAATGGAGAACCTTCTCCTTTCGACCTGAAACTTCATCACTTATTCGGATCCTCCCCAAAAACAATACTTGAGGATAAGTCACAGCAATCAAACTTTGAGGAAGTCGGCTACTCGGAAGACAAAATCGAAGAGTATTTGGAGGCTGTCCTGAAACTGGAAGCGGTCGCCTGCAAAGACTGGCTCACCAATAAAGTGGACAGATGTGTAACCGGAAGGGTAGCTACTCAGCAAGTATGCGGTGAGCTACAGTTGCCACTCAATAATGTAGCGGTGATGGCACTTGATTTCAAATCGAACAAAGGGATTGCCACTTCTCTGGGACACTCACCGATTCCCGGCCTTATCAATGCTGGTGCAGGGTCACGTCTTTCCATTGCCGAAGCTTTAGCCAATCTCGTATGGGCTCCATTGACTCATGGTTTGGAAGGTGTATCTCTTAGTGCCAACTGGATGTGGCCCGCTAAAAATGAAGGCGAGAATGCACGCCTTTATGAAGGTGTAAAAGCAATCAGTGATTTTGCATGCGAACTAGGGATCAATGTGCCGACCGGAAAAGACTCCATGTCGATGACTCAGAAGTATCCTGACGGAGAAAAGGTATATGCACCCGGCACGGTCATCATCAGTTCCGTGGCTGAAGTTTCCGACATCAACAAAACGGTGAGTCCTGTGATCGATACCACCCGAACCGACTCCAAAATCATCTACCTCGACTTCTCCGGTGGGGATTTTGAACTGGGGGGATCATCATTTGCACAAACCCAGGCAAAAATCGGAACGAAAACACCGGAAGCGAATGCGGAAGTTGTAAAGAACGCTTTTCAGGTGGTTCAAGAACTTATTAATGATCAACAGGTCATCGCAGGGCATGATGTTTCTGCCGGAGGTTTGATCACCACACTGCTCGAAATGAACTTCAGCAATGTGCATGGAGGACTGGATGTGGATCTTTCAGAATTAAAAGAAGCAGATCCCGTCAAGGTTCTTTTCGCTGAGAAGCCCGCCTTAGTTCTACAGGTAGAAGAAACAGCCCTGAGCGCACTGGAAGGGTCAGATGTGAGCTGGTTTGAGATCGGAAAGCTATCAGGTGAACGGAAGATATTAGTTCAAAATGGCGACTTCAGGCATGCATTTGACATTAATGAGGCAAGGGATCACTGGTTCCAAACTTCCCATCTCCTTGATTTGAAACAAACAAAGCCTGAGGTAGCGGAAGCCAGAAAAGATAACCGATTCAATCAACCACTATCCTACGTGTTTCCAAAGCGCTTTGACGGCAAAGCTTCGACTTACAATTTAGACTTTAACCGCAAGAGAAAGTTCGGCGTGAAGGCTGCAATAATCCGCGAACAAGGGGTTAACAGCGACAGAGAAATGGCTTACGCATTGTGGCTGGCTGGATTTGACGTGAAAGACGTACACATGACCGATCTGATCACCGGTCGTGAAGACCTGAGCGAAGTAAATCTGATTGTATTTGTTGGCGGCTTCTCAAACTCAGATGTATTGGGATCAGCGAAAGGTTGGGCAGGATCATTTCTATTCAATGAAAAAGCAAAAGCTGCTCTGGATACATTCTATGCCAGAGAGGATACTTTGAGTCTTGGCGTTTGCAATGGCTGCCAGCTGATGATGGAGCTGGGACTGATCTATCCAGAAATGGGAGATCAACACCCTAAAATGCATCACAATACTTCCGGAAAGTTTGAATGCGGATTTGTGAGTGTTGATATCAAAGAAACCAATTCTATTATGCTGCAGTCCATGGTTGGTTCAACGCTTGGAATATGGCTGGCACATGGAGAAGGACGTTTTATTCTTGAGAATGAATCTGACTACAAAATCCCAGTGAAGTATTCGTATTCCGGATTTCCCGGTAACACCAATGGCAGTGATTTTGACACGGCTGCTTTATCTTCAAAAGATGGAAGGCACTTAGCAATCATGCCACACTTGGAGCGGTCCCTTTTCGCATGGAACTGGCCATACAAAAAGGGGCTGGAACATGCTGAAGTATCACCATGGATGGAGCCATTTGCGAATGCATTTAGTTGGATAAAAGACAAAGTATAGTCTTTTGATTTAAAAAATATTCGGCTAATTTTGCCGTCCATTTAAACGGAAGTGGAGGAAAACACTTTAAAAACATTCCGGTATTGGCCTATGGTGTAACTGGCAACACGTCTGATTTTGGTTCAGAAGAGTCTAGGTTCGAGCCCTAGTAGGCCAACATTATGATTTGTCATTTCGACCGAAGGGAGAAATCTCCATTGTTGAAAGATTCCTCGTTTCACTCGGAATGACATTTTTTTTAAAAGACAAACAATGTCATCAGTAAAGATTTTTTCAGGCTCGGCGCACCCGGATTTAGCAAACGCAATTGCTAACCAGTACGGCAAGCCCCTGGGGAAAAGTGAAAAACAGACCTTTAGTGATGGCGAGATGGGTGTCTATTTCACCGAGTCGGTTCGTGGTTCTGATGTCTTCATTATTCAACCAACCGTACCTCCCGCAGACAATATCTGGGAACTACTTTTGATGATCGACGCTGCTCGAAGGGCAAGTGCCAAGTATGTGACAGTGGTAGTTCCTTACTTTGGGTATGCGCGCCAAGACAGAAAGGACAAACCCAGGGTTTCTATTGCGGCAAAACTTGCTGCCAATGTGATCACCTCTGCCGGGGCAGACCGAATTATGACGTGCGATTTGCACGCCGGCCAGATTCAGGGATTCTTCGACATCCCGGTAGATCACCTGGATGGGTCAGCCATTTTCTATCCTTACCTGAAAAATCTGAAGCTTGACAACCTGATTTTTGCATCACCGGATGTGGGAGGAACTGCGCGAGCGAGATCCTATGCCAAGCTCTTTGAGGTGGACATGGTGGTATGCGACAAGCACAGAAAGCGTGCAAATGAAATTGCATCCATGCAAGTGATTGGAGATGTGGAAGGAAAAGACGTGGTGCTTGTAGATGACATGGTGGATACTGCAGGAACAATCAGTAAAGCCGCCACAATCATAAAAGAGAAGGGGGCGAATTCCGTCAGAGCTATCGCTACACACGGTGTGCTTTCCGGGAATGCATATAAAAACATTGATGAATCCGCCCTTGAGGAGCTGATCATCACGGACACGATCCCTCAAAAAGAAGGATCATCCAAAATTAAAGTGTTGACCGTGGCAGATTTGTTTGCAAAAGCGATCCGAAAGATCCACGATCACGAGTCAATCAGTTCATTGTTTATTAAGTAATCAATTTTAATTTTTTAAATATTTAACAATTATGAAAACTGTTGAGATTATAGGGTATAAAAGAGCAAATCTCGGCAAGACAGAAGCGAAGCGCTTAAGAGAAGAAGGAATGGTTCCGTGCGTTGTATACGGCGGTGATCATCAGATTCACTTCTACGCTCCAATGATCTTGTTTAGAGACCTTGTATATACTGATGAAGCGCACTTCGCTATGCTAACTATCGAAGGGGAACCAGAACCATTTGAAGCTATTATTCAAGATGTTCAGTTTCACCCGGTAAGTGAAATTATTATGCACGCTGATTTTCTTCAGCTATTTAGAGGAACTCCTATCAAAATGAACATTCCTGTTCATCCGGTAGGAAATGCCCCTGGTCTGCAGCAAGGAGGTAAGCTGATCCGAAAAGTAAAATACTTGCAGGTGAAAGCCCTACCTAAGAACATGCCAGAGTACATAGAAGTAGATGTATCAGGACTTGGTCTTGGAAAGTCAATTAAAGTAGGTGAGCTACAAACTGGCGATTATGAAATCCTAAACAGCCCGCTTGTAACACTTGCAGGTATTGAAGTACCAAGAGCACTGAAAGGAAAAGAAACGGGAGCTGAAGAAGAAGAACTGGAAGAAGCAGAAGCTGGAGGTGGTGATGCACCAGCAGCGGAAGAGTCTTCTGAAGCTTAAAATATTTCAGAACTTAACCATTAATCCCGACCTTCGTGTCGGGATTTTTTTTGCTCGATAAAATATGAAGTATCTAATCGCAGGACTTGGAAACATTGGTCCGGAATACGAACTCACCCGTCATAATATCGGATTTCTGGTGCTGGACCGTATGGCCGATGAAGAAGGGGTTAAGTTCGAGATGAATAAATTGGCCTACACTGCGGAGCTCAAATACAAAGGTCGAACGCTTATCCTTATTAAACCCACCACCTACATGAACCTGAGTGGCAAAGCAGTCAATCACTACATGAAGCAGCATAAAATCCCGAAAGAAAACCTACTGGTGATTACGGATGATATTGCCCTCCCTTATGGCAAGATTCGTTTAAAACCCAAAGGCTCAGCCGGAGGCCACAACGGACTTAAGAACATCGAACAAGTATGTGGCGGAGCAGATTACCCACGCCTCCGCTTCGGTGTTGGAGATGACTTTCCTAAAGGCCGACAAGTAGATTATGTGTTGAGTCCGTTCACCAAACAGGAGCTGGAAGAATTGGTGCTGAACATGGATCGTGCGATAGACGCCATTAAGTCATTTTGTACTATCGGGATGGAGCGAACGATGAATCAGTTTAACTAGGTCAAATGCTCCAAGTAGCTTTTTGAAATAGGCTAAAATTCTCTAATTTTATCAATTGCTAATCCTTATTCATCCAATAGCCACGGATTGAGAGGAAAACAAGGATTATGGAGTTACAATCAGCTATAATTGTATACCACCATGATCAAAAAGTATCTTTTGTTATTAGGCATAACACTACTGCCAGTATTCACAATCGGACAGACCAAGACTGATTCTATCGTTTCGGTTTTACCTGGCATTGATGATGATCTTACGCTTCTAAAAGCCTACTTTCAACTTCTATACGACCTAACCTATGAAGATCCTGAGAAATCAATCGAATATGGTTTGAAGGCTGAAGCATTAGCACTAAAGATTCAAAATTTTGAAACCCTTGTGGAAGTACAGACCAGCCTTGGTTATGCTTATGAAGTGATGGGAGATGGTGAGAAATCATTCGAATATTATAATAAAGGTTATCGCAGGGCTAAAGGAATAGACTATATCAAGGGACAACTTGATGGGCTACTTGGAGATGGTTCCGCCAAAAGAATACAGGGAGAGCTTGATAGTGCAATTTATTACTACTCCAAAGCAATGGAGCTTGCCAAGGCTCATGACTATAACCTACTTTTCGCTGATGCAAACAACAATATTGGTAATGTTTATCTCGATAGAGATCAATTTGAAAAAGCGCTGGAGCATTACCTTGTATGTGCTCGCATTCTTTCCGATGATAATAGAGTGAAATCAATTGTGACAATCAACATCGGACTGGTACATTATGAACTGAAGAATATTGAACTGGCGAAAGAATACTTCGAGAAAGGTATAGAGTTAGCTGAAGGCATAAATGAGGATTGGCTAAAAGCATTTAACCTACAAAAACTTGGAATGATCGCTAAAGAGCAAAAATATCATGAGCAAGCTCTTACCTATTACAATCAATCTAAAGACCTTTTTCAGAAACTTAACAACCGAAGAGAAGAACTCCTACTAAATACAAATATTGGCAACATCTATCTGGAGCAGGATAAACTAGATAGGGCTATTGAAATGTTTAAGACCAGTTTGGAGAATACTCAGCCTTCAGACGAGTTATCGAATCAGGGATATGCCCTCATTGGAATCACAAATGCATACCTGAAACAAAATGAATTACTAAATGCTCAAAACTCTGCGGAAAAGCTGATCGATCTAGCCAAAGAAATACAGAGCCCATCAAAACATGCAGAAGGGATGAAATTGCTTAGTGAAATTTATGCATTAAATGATCAATTTGAAGAGGCCTATATCATTCAGAAAGAGTTTTCCTCACTTCAGGATAGCATATTTAATACTACCAAGAGTGAACAGATTCTCGACATGGAAGCAAAGTATGAGAATGATAGGAAAGAACAGGAGATCAGTCTTTTAAATGCTGAGAAGCAAATAACAGATCTGAAGCTGCAAAGACAGGAAAACCTAAGAAACTATCTGATCATGATAGCAGCAATCATACTGGTTCTGGTATTTGTTCTATACAGCCAATACAAAACCAAAGTGAAGGCAAATAGAAAATTAAGAGAAATGGATATTGTCAAGACCAGGTTTTTCACGAATATTTCCCATGAATTCAGAACACCACTTACACTGATCCTGGGACCTGCAAAGTCAAGACTTGATAAAATCTCCGGCGCTTCTGAAAAATTATTTCTCGATGTGATCATACGCAATGCTGAGAGGCTTTTGGAGCTCATCAATCAATTGCTTGATCTGGCAAAACTGGATGCCAGCCAAATGAAACTTCAGCTCAGGCAGGAAAATATCAACCAGTTTCTCACACATCTGTCATGTTCTTTCGAATCGTTAGCTGTTGAAAAAGAAATTGTATTCATTAGAGAAATTCCGCATCAAGAAATTAGCATCCCCTTCGATGCGGATAAAATTCAAAAAATCGTGACTAACCTGCTATCGAATGCCTTCAAGTTTACAGAAGCTGGAGAAACTGTTTCTATTTGCTGCCACAATGATGACGAGCATTACATCATCGCAATCTCAGATACCGGAAAGGGAATGCAGCAAAATCAACTGGACAGTATCTTCAAAAGATTTCATCAACTTGACGAAAATACTCATGAAGGGACAGGCATTGGGCTTGCGCTTACCAAAGAGTTGATTGACCTGCACAAAGGGTCGATTCAAGTAAAAAGTGATGAAGGGAAAGGGACTACATTTATCGTTTCTATACCTTCATCAAAAAACGTCTACTCCTCGGATGAATTAGTCAAAACGGATATTTCAACACTCCTTCCAGACCAGTATCAGTTTAATATTGATAATATATTGGAGGAAGAAACCATCATAGATTCTTCTTCCTTACCTATTGCACTAATTGTGGAAGACAATGCAGATGTACGAAGATTTATTGGTGATGTTCTTAAAGATAAATTTCAGATTCATTATGCAAATGATGGCCTGGAAGGGCTTGATATAGGAAGGAAAATCATTCCTGATTTGATAATATCAGATGTGATGATGCCTAATATGGATGGCGTAGAATTTTGTCGCAGTATCAAAACAAATGAACTCACGAGCCATATTCCAGTGATTTTATTGACTGCTAAGGCGAGCATCGAAAGCAAAATTGAAGGACTTCATACTGGTGCCGACGACTATCTGACCAAACCCTTTGATCAGGATGAGTTACTTGCCCGAGCAACTAACCTCATTGATCAACGAACAAAGCTTCGAATGATCTTTGGATCCAGCATGACCCTGGAACCCACCAGAATAAGCATTACTCCTCCTGATGAGGTGTTTCTGAAAAAAGCAATGCGTACAGTCGAAGAGAATATGAATAACTTCGATTTCACCGTTGAAGAATTTCAACACCTCATAGGAATGAGCCGCATGCATTTGCATAGAAAACTGAAAGCATTGACCAACTCTTCGGCGAGTGAATTTATACGAACGATCCGACTGCAGAGAGCTGCGCAGATTTTACGAACAAAAGGAGTCAACGTCTCTGAAGCGGCCTATAGCGCCGGGTTTAATAACCTCTCCTATTTTGCTAAATGTTTTAAAGAACATTTCGGGATGAACCCTTCTGAATACATGAGTGCAGAGAAGGTCAACTCTTAGTTAGTCTATTATGAAATTCATCATTAAAAAGGGGGAGCAATATGCTCACTTGTGTTCCCTTTTTTAAGATAGATGTGATTTTTAGTCTACCACCATGCTGCTCTATGATCTTATTGCTAATAGACAAACCCAAGCCGACTCCCACGCCTGGCGGTTTGGTTGTAAAAAAAGGGTCAAGTGCTCGCTCTTGCTCTGTCTGTGACATTCCATCACCACTGTCAATTACCTCAATTAGCAATTCGTTTTCCACATGCTTTAATCTTACTTCTATGGTGCCCTCACCAATAATTGACTGCTGCGCATTGTTAAGTATGTTAAAAAAGGCATGATGCAATTCACTTACATTGCCCAACACCAATGAAAATTTGGTTTGAGCTTTGAGAGTTAGCTTAATCTCTTTTGATAATTTATTTCTAAGGATGCTAATACAGTTTGACAGAATTCTCTTTACATCACACATTTCATTGAGATCGAAACTATTCCTGCTAAAGAGGCTAAGGCTGCTGACTATTTCCGATATTCTAACAATCCCTGCTTTTATTATCCTGAAATACTCCTTCCTATCAGCAAAATTGTCTCTCTGACCATCATATCTTCTTAGTAGCTCCACTGCCCCATTTATAAAATTTAAGGGATTGTTGATTTCATGACATAAACCTGCTGAAAGGGTGCCCAGCTGGGCCATTTTCTCTTGCCTGATCAGCTGCTCCTGAGTCAATTTCAAATTCGCAATGGATTCTTCGAGCTTCAAATTGGTTATTAATAATTCGGTATTAGCTAAAGCCAGCTGATTTGATCTTTCCAGTACCAGTTTTTCTAACTCTCTATTATATAAGTCCAGCTGATTTTGCATCTCACAAAAATCAGTTACATCTTCCAGCAGCATGAATGCTTTGGGATGAGTTTCATCATTAATGGGGCTTAGAAAAAGTCTAAGGTGTAATGTCAGTGATCTGAAAGGGTACTGAATTATTTCCCTAACCTTTTCACCCGCCAAACACCGATCAAGAAACCCACTAAACCTTAATTCTAGCTTAGCATCAAGCTTACTCATAATATCCACACCGCTTTTCAATTTGATCCCTCCAATGATCTCCGCATAGTAGGCAAATGGTGGATTATACTCAATCAGCTTTTTGTTGCAATCAAAGACTCCTACCAACAAACCAGAGTTCTCTAGTAACTCAAAAATATTGGTATTGCCCATTGCTATATGTTTAAGCTATTCCGACTATTAAATGTGATTTTGAGCTCTGTACTTGCTAATTATCTCATAGGCTTCTACCACAGACATGGCCTGAACTCTCTGCTTATCCACTTTGGATTTTGAAGCCGCATCCTGAATTCCCATTTTCACCAAAGCTTTAGGAGCCACTTCAATAGCTATCACCAAATGGTTTCGAAATCCATAGTCCATCGTCTGCTTTATGTAACGCTTAGCCTCATCAGATGGGAGGCTAAATTCCGTCAAATCAACCAGTATGAAAAATGGCTTCCCTTGATATGAATCTACTTTTTCCTTAAAGGTTCGAACCATGTCAGATCCAATTTCATCCACAATGGCTTTCGTCCAAAATCCATTTAGTTTGAAATGCAATATCTGATCTTTTGAACTGATGATGCTGAAATAATCTTCCAATTTCATTTTATTGCAATCGTTTAGGTGTTAGATAATGCAATGAATCTAGTGAGTCTTACAACTTGGACCTAACTCACATATCCCATTTTCTCCTACTCATGTAACTAGGAATATTTGACTAATGGAATTCACTTTTCCAAGACAGAAAACCAAATGGATCTTATCAATAAAAACTATTAGAGATTAGGATTAAGGGTTCAATACAGATCAATGGAGTTTTTCAGAGATGTTACATAACTAGTACAGAATGGGAAGTATGAAATAAAACAATTTACGAATATGCTCTTAGTTTGACCTAGCGGATATGAGCCTCAGGCTCATTTCAGTCTAATGCCCGGCACGCCTTCAGAAACATTGATTCTTTGGTGGTAGCAATGGTTATGTTCTTGAGGTGGGCTGGGCATTTCTTTATAGGCGGGATTCTCTTACGCAAAGCCACGTGATTGAAACAATAGTTCAGTCATCTACCGAAACAATACAACCATCTAAGTCACTAGTGCCTTCCCATACTATTTGAGATAAGTATCGATAACGTGACAAATTCAAAATCATCGTAATTCCTTAGAAAAAAAATCAACTTTATATAGTGAAAAAATAGCTTTAAATAGTCCTAAAAGTACATGTTACATACGTGAGAATTTTTGGGAAATCTCTGTCATTCAACACTTATTCATACTCCTACATTCGCTTCTATACTAAGGCAATCCAAAGGAATCAAACACAAAGAAGATGGGATTACCGTGGCAAAATTAATCTCATCGTGTTTGGTTCCTGAGGATTTTAAATCAGCATAAACGATTTATTACCATTATGAAGCATCAACAATTAATTACCCTAAAACTGATATCAGTTTTTGTCTTATTGACAACTCTAAATCTCAATGCCCAATGGTCGCAAGTGGGCGGAGTGGCAATGGACCTTGGTGCCCCATCAACGTATGATGAGACCTCACCACCAGTTTTCCAGCAAATTCAAATCAATCCTGTCACAAGTGAACTCTATGTGATAGGTCTTGATCTAACAACCGGAGCTACAGCCAATCGTCCCACCGTCAGAAGGTTTACCTCTGGAAGCTGGACGACCGTTGGAAGTCCACAGTTTACAGATATTGGAGCATATGGCTTAGATATGGCTTTTCATCCTACTACTGGTGAACCATACGTTTCTTTTATTAGCCTGGATGCTATTCCTCATATTTCTGTCATGCGATTCAATGGTGTGGCATGGGTTTATGTAGGAAGTAAAGATTTCGAGGAGTCCTTTGAAGGTAAAGAGACTCGAATAGCTATACATCCTACTACTGAAACACCTTATGTGGTATTTGAGCGAAGGACTGCACCAGGACTAATCCAACTGTCAGCAATGAGTTTTGATGGAAATAGCTGGGTGAATGCCGTACCTTCGGCTACCCCCTATATTCCAAATGCTCTTGGTTCCTCTGGGATGGATTTTAAGATTGATCCCAACAACGGAGATCTGATAGTGGCCGCCAGGGATCAAACTCAATCCACAGGTGGT
Source organism: Ekhidna sp. (assembly GCF_040223195.1). Classification (GTDB taxonomy): domain Bacteria; phylum Bacteroidota; class Bacteroidia; order Cytophagales; family Cyclobacteriaceae; genus Ekhidna. Next base: position 66,686 of record NZ_JAVKDX010000015.1, read on the forward strand.
GGGTTTGCTGCTAGTATTTTTATTTCATCTGATGGCATTAATTGGAGCTATGGTACGGGTACCGCCGGCGTAACACAAGCCTACGGAGGATCAGCAACTGACCTTGAAATTTCTTTCGCTAAGAATGGAAGAAGATATCTGAAGTTCCGCCAGATCACCGGTGGAAAATACTACGTGCTAAGAGGTGTCGGTTCAGGTTCATGGGCACTCAACGGAGCACCTTTTTCAAATCTTGGCCATTTAGCTTACACGCTAAATGACACCATTCCTCATGTCATGAACACTGTAGGTAATTCTATCAATCAGGGATTTGATCTACTTACTTATAAGCAGCCAAAAGATGAGCCTTTCCGACGGATGGGTTATACCAACTCGCTTACCTTTCCAGTCAACGGATATACCGGGCAGATAATAGGTGGCTTTTCTACAAGAAATGATCTGGTGGTTGATCCAACGACAGACCAACTGTATTCGATGCATACCGAACTTTCCGATGATGCAAATAAGAATCTGGTGATTAAAGTATTCAAGTATGAGAACTCACCACCTACCGAAATTTTGCTGAGTAATAATATCATTGAAGGATCACGGGCCATTGGAACTGTAATCGGAACATTCTCAACTTCTGATGCCGATACCTATGACATTCACTCCTACCGACTTCAAAGTGGTGGGGCTGATAATGCATCTTTCACAATATCTGAAGATGGGGAATTATTAAGTGCAGAGGTATTTGATGAGAATGTAAAAAGCACATATGACATCCTTGTAAGAACGACTGACGACAATCTGGAAACTCATGATCAGGCTTTCACAATAACCGTTACAGCTCTTGATGTTGCGCCATCTGATATCACATTGAATAATAACCAGCAAGCTGAAGGAACCGCTAATACGGCAATCGGCTTCTTTTCAACCTTTGATGCCAACTCGGGAGAGACATTTACATACACTAAAGTAAGTGGCACAGGTAGTGATGACAATGGCTCTTTTACCGTTTCAAGTGCTACAGGGGCTTTATCGAGAGCTGTAGCACCTTTTGACTATGATGTGAAGAGTTCTTACAGTATTAGAGTAAGAAGCACCGAGACAGATAATGCCAGTCATTTCATTGAAAAAGTATTCACCATTGAAGTAATAGATGTTGATGCCGCTCCTGTCTTATCCTCTACTGTCAGTATTCCTAATCCTATCAATCTGACAGAAGACGAAACTTTCACTTATGAACTACCGACAGACCTATTTGAAGACGAAGAAAACGGCCCTCTTTTCTATTCGATTTATTCATCACAGCCTCCGACTAAGAATCCTCCTGTCAGCTGGGTAACTATTGATGAACTTACTGGAACACTAACAGGCACGCCTGGTAATAGTAACGTTGGAACTAGTGCAGTTCACTACATTCATGTGACGGATGGAATTAACAGTGCGGTAGCATCCAATGCTTTCTCTTTTAACGTTCAAAACGTTAATGACCCACCTCAGGTGTCCACTTCTACTATTCTGGTATCTCCAAATGCAACTGAGGATGCTTCATATACAAGCAACGTAATATTTCTTCCGGCATATTTTACAGATCAGGATCCTGGAGATGTTCTGAGTTACTCAGTAACAAATCAGGATGACACACCAGTGAGCTGGCTCACACTAACCATAAATCCAGCAAATGGATCAGGAACTATCACAGGAACTCCACTAAATGAAGATGTCGGAATCAATCAATATAAAATCACCGCGACTGATCAAGGTAATGCCTCTGTAAGTTGCAATCTCCAACTGACGGTAACGAATACCAATGACACTCCTATTGTTTCAAATCTCATTCCTGATCAAGTATTTTCATCAGGAATATCATTTCAATTTCAGTTTGCTGCAAATACATTCCAAGATCCGGATATTGGAACAACCCTTGTCTATCAAGCTGATCAAACGACTGGAGGAGGGTTACCGGCATGGATGAGTTTTAATGGATCAACCAGAACGTTCTCAGGGACTCCTCCACCAGCAGAGGATGGAAATCAGTATAGCATACGTGTGACAGCTTCAGACCCAGGAGGACTATCGGCTTTTGATGATTTCTTAGTTGACATTGTAGCGAATGATCCTCCGCAACTTGATAATGCTATATCTAATCAGTCAGCAACAGAAGATGCGATCTTCAGTTTTCAGTTTCCAGGAAATACATTCTCCGATCCCAATGGAGACCCTCTAGGCTATACGGCCAGCCTACAGGATGACTCCCCTCTTCCCTTATGGCTAAGTTTTTCAAGTGCTACAAGAACATTTTCTGGCACACCACTAAATGAAGATGTAGGGATCATTACCATTAAGCTTACAGCAAATGATGGTAAAGGTGGGAATGCAACTGATCAATTTGATCTGACAGTAGTCAATACTAATGATGCGCCAGTAGTAGACAATACAATCCCTAATCAAGTGACAGATGAAGATGTCCCTTTCTCTTTCCAGTTCGCTGAAAATACTTTCAGCGATCCGGATGCTGGTGATGCACTGACCTATTCATTGAGCTCAGCTCCAGCATGGATATCAATAAATTCCGATACACGTACTCTTTCAGGGACTTCAGGAAATTCAGATGTTGGCACTGCATCTATAATGGTGACTGCTACAGATCAAGGGGATGCCTCTGTCTCAACGGAGTTTTCGATCATGGTTAACAATACCAACGATACACCCACAGTGGCAAATCCTATTCCTGACCAAAGTGCTAATGCAGACCTGGAGTTTTCCTATCAAATACCGGCAAATACATTTAGCGATATTGATGTGGGAGATGCATTAATACTTACTGCAACACTTTCGGATAACTCCGCACTTCCGGGCTGGTTACTTTTTGATGCTCAGACCAATATGCTTTCAGGTACACCGCAACAAACACATATTGGATCAATAAATATCACGATTACTGCTACTGATATGGATGATCTGTCAATAAGCGACGAGTTTATTTTGGAAGTTTTAAAACCACTCAATGTATCAGAGGGATCAGTCTTTATTCTTTATCCTAATCCTGTCCGATCTACCATACAACTATCCAAAGAGGTGGTTAATGAATTTGAAAAAGCTCGGATATTGAATCTTCAGGGTCAATTAATGAAAGAGGTGAGCATACAGAGCGGGGTAATAGACATTCAGGATATCGCAAGAGGAACTTATATCCTGCAGGTGATCTCCGATAATCTAATTGTCAATCGCAAATTCATAAAGAAATGATGCCTGACAGTAGTAGAGTAACTAAGGCGGCTACCTAAACTAAGGTAGTTTAAGGGGGCGGCTGGGGCCGTCCCTTTTATATAAAACTTCTATATGACATAAATCCAACTCAGATGAAAAATGATAGATTTCTGATCTTGCTTTTTATGAGCTATTTGTCCAATCCTGTTTTCTCGCAGAATGTGGGGATAAACGATGACAGCTCATTCCCTAATGCATCAGCCATGTTGCATGTCCAATCTACTACCAGGGGTCTTTTGGTTCCCCGAATGACAACAGTACAAAGAAGCGCTATTGCTTCGCCAGCGACCGGGCTTTTGGTTTTCGATTCGGACACAGAGTCTTTTTGGTTTATGGAAACATTTGGTTGGATTGAACTAGTTGCCGGAAACATAACCACGATGGCCGATGATGATGATGATACCCGAATACAAGTAGAGGAAGCCCCCGACGAAGATATTATCCGATTTGATCTGGCAGGTAGTGAAAGATGGGTGATGGAGGCGAGCAGACTTTGGCCAAACAATACGGGATCTTCAGTCTTTATCGGCGAAAATGCAGGTGCTAGTGATGACCTTACACTCAACCAAAACGTTTTTATTGGATATAACTCAGGTAATTCTAATACCACAGGACTAAACAACACAGCCCTCGGCACCAGTACCCTGGAATCAAACGTGGATGGCAACTACAATGTCGCCATTGGGTTTAACTCTTTAAATGCCAATATTTCGGGAGATTATAATGTAGCTATAGGTAATAATAATCTGCAGTCCTCAACTGGAAGTGATAATACGGCTATTGGGAGATCTTCTCAGGCCACCTCGTCTACAGGTATTTATAACTCAAGCCTGGGATCCCTCTCTTTCAATCAACTTACAACCGGTAGTTACAATACCGCTGTAGGGTATTTGGCGGGGTATAATGTACTCACTAGCACCAATTCGACTTATATCGGAAGAGAGGCAGACCAAACATTGGCGGGCTCCACCCTTGCCAACAGTATGGCACTTGGGTACAATGCTAAAACCACGGCATCCAACCAGGTGAGAATCGGAAATACAAGTGTCACAGATATTGGTGGTTATGCTTCCTGGACAGATTTGAGTGACGCCCGATTCAAAAGAAATATTCTTAACGATGTGCCTGGACTTGATTTTATTCTCAAGCTTAGACCTGTCACCTATCAAATAGATCTACCAACACTTAATCAATTTCTCGGAATTGATGCGGAAGATGAGCGACAAGAAAGGATTACCGGATTTATGGCGCAGGAAGTTGAAATGGTAGCCAATCAAATCGGATTCGATTTTAGTGGTGTTGTGACTCCAAATAGTGACAATGAACATTATGGACTGAGGTATAGCAAATTCGTTGTGCCATTAGTCAAAGCCATTCAGGAACAGCAACGTCTGATAAATGAACTGAGCCTACGAATAGTCCAGCTTGAGCAACTAAGATTACCTACAAGTGAACTGGTAAATCAAGACAAAAGACAATGAAATGTCTCATCATCCTTTGTTTTATCAATGCTCCCTTTTTCCTTTGGTCGCAAGGCAGAGTTTTTCTCGGATCTGGTACCCCCTGGGTAAATCAGGGCAATCCAAACATAGTTCTCAACAATACTTCATTTGTTGCATTTGGAAACTGGCAATCAGCCAGTGAGACCCTTACGATCACCGGCAATGCAGCTACAGCCTCAACGACCATCAACAAGTTCTTCGGTGCTTTAACCATTTACGATTTAGAGATAAACAAAAGCATTAATGGTATCACGATGGCCTCTGGACTGACCATCAATAACTCTATTAACCTGCAAAGTGGCCAATTAAACCTCAATGGACACAATTTATTGCTCAACAATGCTTCTATTCTAAACGAAAACAGCACCAACTATATCTCCGGCAACACCGGAACCGTGACTATTACGCAAACACTAAATGCACCCAGTCAGGTCAATCCCGGTAATATCGGAGTAGCTATAACCTCGACCGCTAACCTGGGAAGCACCACAATTACCCGATCACATGCACCTGCTGTGAATGGATCATACGATGGGATCAATCGCCTCATCACTATCGCCCCTACCAACAATACTGCATTGAATGCTTCTCTTAGGATGTACTATCTGGATAGCGAATTGAATGGGAAGGTAGAAAACAACCTTTCTATATGGGAAGACAATGGAGTTGATTGGATAGAACTAGGAAGCACAAATTCGGATGTTACAAATAATTGGATTGAGATTAATGGGCTTTCCCAACTTTCGACTTTTACGCTCTCGGACATAAGCAATCCATTGCCTGTCGAATTGATTTATTTCAGAGGAGAAGCCTATACTGATGGTATGCTACTTCAATGGGCTACTGCATCAGAAGTGAACAATGACAAGTTTGTGCTTTTCAGAAGTAAAGATGGTCTGAACTTCAAATCAATCGCAGAAATAAAAGGAAATGGAAATTCATCTTTAATGACCAACTATTCCTATAGAGACAAAAGCATTTCTCCCGGAAGCTATTACTACCGATTAATCCAAATGGACTTTGATGGTAAATCAAGATCATACGAAATCATTTATCTCGAAAATGATTTTATGAGCGATTTGATTATAGCTCCCAATCCGGTCAACGATTACATACGCATAATCGGGCTTTCAGAAATAGTGTCTGTCGTTTTATTGGATCAATACGGAAGGAAAATCCAGGAGTACTACCAGCCAGAGGAGATCATCCCATTGGTAGGGCTTCCATCGGGAACGTATTTTATTCAGATCACTTCCCAGCAAAAGGTATATCATGACAAAATTACCATCAATTAATTCTGCAGTATGAAAAGACTTCATTTATTCGAGTTTGGAGATCAGAAATGGTTTCCAGATTTCTTAAGAGATTATGAAACCGATTTTTTACAATTTCTAGCAAACAAAACGAAAATGTATGAACCGGTCATCCCACTATTAGATGACTTGATTCAAAGATCCAATGCTCGTCAAATCATTGACCTGGGCTCTGGTGGTGGCGGTGGACTACTCAGAATAAATAAGGAGCTTAGAAAGACCTATCCTGATTTAAAAATTATTCTCACTGACCTATATCCCAACTATAAAGCATTCGAATACAGCAAGTCAAGGGCAGATAATATTGACTCAATTGATGTGCCTGTAGATGCCAGAAAAATGTCTTACGAGCTAAAAGGAATCAGGACACTGTTTTTATCGCTTCATCATTTCAAGGAGGAAGATGCAATAACTATTTTGCAAAATGCTGTCACTTCGGATCAGCCTATCGCAATTTTTGAAGCTCAAGAGCGCAGCTTTTCCAGCCTCCTGGCCATGTTTCTTTCTCCTGTTACTGTATTACTTACCACTCCTTTTTTCAGACCATTTAAGGTGGGGAGAATTATTTTCACCTATCTTATTCCCATTGTACCATTAGTTGTTTGGTGGGATGGCATTGTGTCAGTCTTGCGCACTTACTCCATTAACGAAATGGATAAGATGCTTTTGCATGTCAAAAACAGCTATTTATATGACTGGGGAATTGGTAAGATCAAGTCAGGCCCTGGTGTAATTATTTATCTAATTGGAGTAAGTAAGACTCGGCAATAGAGTTACTATTTCAAAACAATTTTGCTTGTGTGTACACCATTTTCTGTGGATAATTTACACATGTAAATACCAGACGTACATCTGCCGCCCAAATCATTCTCACCTTTCCAAATCAGCGTGTGCTCACCATGCTTCAAAACATCGTTAGATAATTCTCTGACGAGTTTACCTTGGATATTATAGATAGAAACATTGATCAGCTGCGATTCTTTTAGAGAAAAACGAATCAACGTTTCATTACTGAATGGATTTGGAAAAATTTTCTCAATCGTAATTTCATTGCCCAGCGCAGAACTCAACAATCCCAATGTGGTTCCGTCCATTTTACTTTTCCATGCCTTCACCAGATCCCTCAGTGCCTCGGGTTTGTTTATCGGTTTATCATTACCCAGATGGGTTTTATTGTTGATCCCATGACATCCTTCACAGGTTCTTATCTCGCCAGGACTAAAGGTTAGCCATTGCCTTTCACGTACAACCTCCTCACCATCAGGCGCAAGCGTTTGCCAGGAAAGAGCTCGAGTTGCAGGCACAAATGCCGCAATAGAGCCATCCAAACCAATTTTTACGCTTCCCTCAGGTGCTTGTGGATCAAGCAAATTAAATTTTTCAATAACCGGACTTTGATCCGTATCATGAATCGGTGTAGCAATCGGCCTCCGGCCATCGTAGTTTCTCAATCCATAACCTCGTATCAGGTCAGCTTGAAAAATTTGAAAATGTGATATATCATAAACTTTTCCAGAAGATGGAATAGATTCCACCCCTCCGGGCACTCTTAGATTAAAAGGTTGTTGGCTTTCTCCCTGATCCCTTTCAGTTGCATTTCTGATTGCTATGATTGCCAAATTGTTTTCAATCATCCAGGCTCTCAATTCCTCGAGATCGATAGCCTCCTCATCCAACACGGATTTCTCAATAGGGTCTACTTCATATGTTGGCAATGCCACTGGAGCATCTTTGGTCACTATCTCTGCAATACCCACCTCAGACAATTGCACCGTTACTGTAATGGGGTCAGATGAATCCCCCCAATAAACAATATCCTTGGTCAACCCAGCTCCTGTCAGGTAGCTTCCTGGAATATGCTCTGTGTCCGAAGCATCCGCAGTGTTCTTTACCATCTTGCAAATTCTAAAAGTGTAAGGATGTGATTGGTCAAACAAGGCATCCTCAGTAGCGTGTGAAACAAGCATAACGCCATCCATGGTCATTATCGGATTTCTAAAATGACCTTTCCCGGCATTTGCCACATTATCAATGTCTGGGCTAGACCAGTCAACCACTTCCATATCTTGCGGATTAGCACCAATTGGTAAGGAAAATTCAAAGATTCGGCCAGAAGCAAAGCGTTTGAATTCGCGCGACCAGGTACCATAAAAAGTTCCTTCTTTGCCCGGTCGTGGATCTTCTTTTATCTGAAAAATACCGGCATCAGATCCAACAGTTTCACGGTATGCATTGGATGAATAATTCCCTAGTCCAAATACAAGGTTTGGATCATCGATCTTAGAACCTTCCTGGTACACCCCTCCAAATTCATGTCTCCCCACATGATTCATCGTTTGATGACGTTCACCGTTTTCGGTAATTTCCCATGGCAAGAACTCATTAAAATCATGTAAAGGTTCATTCGTATCTCGATTAGGCTCAACGTTTATTCCATTTTCTATGTGCACAAAAGCTTCCGGGAATATTTCGTAAGGAGTACCATCCGCATCTGCATAAGGTTTGCCATCTATAATGGCTGATGCATTTACAATCGCCGCGTTAGGCGCTTCACTTTCATAGTTTACAGGTTGCCATTGGGTGTTGCCAGCTCTATGGTTACTTGCCTGTTGATCTCTTTTGAGATGCTCCCACCGGGTAGAGATCACTCTTCCATCCTTTGCCAGGTGGATATCAAAATCACCACTTGGCGAATGGGTGAGATGTACAACCTTGCCAGTAGATGGATTAAGCTTGAAAATACCCGTATTGGTCTGGGAAGACTCATACTCATCGAATTGAGGATACGTATGTTCCATTCCGAAGAGTGGCACATCGGATGTAAATATAATCTGGCCATCAGACCCATAAATGGGTGAAACATTGTTGTATGCAGGCTGATTTGCAATTTTTTGAATGATAGGAGCCATACCACTAACGACTTCCGTCAAATTGGTAATCTCATAAATCTGCCAGCGATTGGATCTGTATGACTGATCAAAAGCTTGGGTGGGCCCACCTATCACCATGGAAAAAAGCGCCTTACTTCCATTCCAATGAACGGAAGGCTGCCGTACGGCAATTCCATCAACTCCCTGAATAGCTCCTGATCCAACTCCAAAACCTGCTTCAGCAGTCAAGAAGCGGATCGTTCCATCTGTACTCATCATACAGAGATCGCCACCTCGTGGAGCAGCGTCCATACCCGTAAGGTGATTTCCAAAGGTTTCGAGCTGATGACCAAATGACCCACTACTTGCTATCGGGGGAACTACTAGTGTAAACAGAATTGGATTACTCAACGGGTCAGCGGCAATCTTTCGGATGCTGAATGCATGGGAGGTCAATGCAATTATTGTAACCACTATTATTAGCTGATAAAGTCGAGCTTTTTTGGATGTTTTTTTCTTAGACATAAAAAGTAAATTATTCATCTTCTAAAATTATCGCAATTGGCTCCACTCCCATTATCAGTATTCTCCCAAATCTCAACATATGTGTAACCATTGACCTCAAGGCAAGTATTTCATTGGAAATGCAACTTTCAGTTGCAGCAACCACTCTCTAAATAAACTCAACTACTTATGCGCTACTACTTAAAGATCACGCTGCGCAATTTCCTGCGCCACAAGGTTTCTTCTCTCATCAACTTGGTAGGGCTAACCACTGGGTTGACATGTGCTTTCTTCATCTATTTGTGGGTGCAGGATGAGTTCTCCATCAACAAATTCCACGAGAAGGACGACCAACTTTTCCGGGTGATGGAGTTTCAGACCTATTACAATGAAACATTCGCAACCAATTCAACACCAGGGATTCTGGGACAGAATTTAAAGTTGGACACTCCGGATATCAAATATGCAGCAACCACCACTTGGATTAATCCAGCCCTACTGGAGATTATCGGGTGTGATCAAAGACTTCCATTATATGTCAATCCACACAGAGGTGAACCCTGCTTTCTTCTGGCTTAGAAGCACCTGGAATGTGGCGGTGCGGCTGGAGGCTGGCAAAGAAGTGGAAACAATGATCGCCATCGAAGATCTGTACAATCAGTTTAGCCCGGGATTCATTTTCGAATACGAATTTCTGGACAAGCGATATCAGCGACTCTACAATTCAGAAAAAAGAATTGGGACACTTTCAACATATTTCGCAGGCTTTGCCATATTGATTTCATGTCTTGGCCTATTCGGGTTAGCCGCCTTTACAGCCGAACGCAGGCTCAAAGAAATTGGGATCAGAAAAGTACTGGGAGCAACAACTTCCAATATCGTCATGATGTTGTCCAAGGATTTTACCAGACTGGTGCTGGTATCTACCATTCTTGCCATTCCTGTTTCATATTACCTGATGGATATCTGGCTGCAGAGCTTTGCATACAAAATCTACCTGAGCCCATGGATATTTGTGGGAGCAGCAGTGATCTCATTACTGATTGCCTGGCTGACGGTAAGTTCACAAGCGCTAAGAGCAGCAAATGTCAACCCAGCCAAGTGTCTGAAAGACGAGTAAACTATTGATGGAGATAGTCGAGAAAACGTTCACGAATTTGATCAGTGATCGCTCCGGTTCGACCATCTCCAACCCTGTTTCGATCCACACTTACAATAGGTAAAATTTCTTTCAATGTGCTGGAAATAAAGATTTCGTCGGCTTCCAAAAATTCATCCAGGGTAACATCCCCCACTTCGCAGGGAGCGATCTCCCCACAGAAACTCAGCACATGTTTTCGGGTAATCCCCTCTAGTATATTTTCTCCGGGTGTCTTAACCGCACCATCTTTTACGATGAAAACATTACTTCGGGAAGCCTCGCTAATCAAGCCATTCGAATGATAGATTACATCAACCGCTGATGCCTCCATTTTTCTTCGATGAAGGTGATTACTTGTGAGATAGTTGATGGATTTGATCGTTGGGTATTCACGCACATACTCATACAGGATCACCCCGGCCGAGTCGGGATTCGTGTGCAATGAGAGGTCTGTTTGGGTGATATAGAAAAGGGGTTTGAGCCTTGCCTCTGCCTCACTGCCATCCCCCAGCAGCATCAGCCTATAGGCCGACTCCCGAAAACCGTTCCACTCCTGCAATCCATTTACCGCATCCCGAATTTCCTCCTTGGAAATAATCCGATCCAAGCCCAGAAATGCCTGAGACCGGTCAAACCGATCCAGGTGATCTTCCATGAAAACAGGCTTCCCACTCCTTCCGCGGAATAGATCGAATATCCCAAATCCACGCTGCAAACCCAGATTATGAATGGAGATATGTGCCTTGGACTCCTCCAACAGTGCACCATCGAAATAACAATATGGCATGGTTAAAATTTGATATGAAGATAATCTTATTATATGTCATTTCGAGTGCAACGAGAAATCTTTACTTCTTTGCTTCCATGAAGAAATATCTCTCCTATCGTGGAGATGACATGCTAGCAGAGTCATCATTTTTTGACTTTATTTGACTCGTGAAAATTATCATCATCGGGGGTGGAGCAGCCGGTTTCTTTACCGCCATCAATATTGCGGAGAAGCACCCGAACTATCAAGTAACTATTCTGGAAAAAACCGGGAAGCTGCTGCAAAAAGTAAAGGTATCCGGCGGTGGACGATGCAATGTGACCAACGCCCGCACTCAGCCATCCGAACTGGTGAAGTTCTATCCTCGCGGAAACAAAAAACTTCATCCCCTCTTCAAGCAATTTTCTACGGAGGACATGGTGGCCTGGCTAAATGCCAGAGGCGTGTCTACCAAAGCGGAAGACGACCTACGGATGTTTCCAACCACGGACTCTTCCCAAACCATCATCGATTGCTTTCTGGATCAAGCCAGAAAGTTTGGAGTGGAAATAAAGCTCAATCAGGTGGTGAAAGAGCTGAAGCAGTCCGGAAATAAATGGATCATCCAAACTGCAGATGAATCTCTGGAAGCCGATAAGGTGGTAGTTGCCACGGGTGCCTCTCCTGCTACGTGGAGTATGCTTCAAAAAGTAGGATTGGATATTACTGAGATTGTTCCTTCTCTTTTCACCTTCAACATCAAAGACAATCGGATCAAAGACCTGCAGGGAATATCCTTTGAACATGCCACAGTAAAAGTGACTGGAACGAAACTGGTGGAGCAAGGGCCACTCCTAATCACCCATTGGGGCTTGAGTGGTCCCGCAATACTCAAACTTTCGTCTTGGGGAGCTTATGAGCTGAATGAGCTGGGGTACAAATTTGATATCCTGGTGAACTTCCCGGGAGAACTGAGCCCGGATGATGCAAGGGTACATCTATTGAAATACAGAGAAGCAAATCCAAAACGTAAGGTCATCAATTATCCCTTGTTTGATCTGCCCAAGCGATTTTGGGAGCGAATGCTTGCATACTGTGAGGTGAGTGAACAAACACCCTATGGAGAGCTCTCTAAAAAACAACTCAACAAACTGGTGGAAGAACTGTGTCAGGGACGATATGCGGTAGATGGTAAGAGTACCTTCAAAGAAGAATTCGTAACTGCCGGAGGAGTGAGCCTGTCCGAGGTAGATTTGAGCCGATTTGAAGCCCGGCGATTCCCCGGCCTGTACCTGGCAGGGGAAGTATTGGACATAGACGCTCTTACCGGTGGTTTCAACTTTCAGGCCTGCTGGAGTGCGGGGTGGGTGATAAGTGAGAGTGTTTGAGATGGAAACGGTATATTTGAAAGGGTAAAGTGTGCGCATTATACCCGATTACAAACGACTACAAACGACTAAATGTCGTTTTCAAAGCTGAGCATCAACCAGTTAGAATAAAAAGCGCCTGAAAATATATATGAAAAATAATGCGCACAGTGCGTGTTACATTATAGTTATCAGCAAAAAGGACGGGACAAGAGATATGACATATAAAGAGTTTTATGAGTCTTTTGGATTAAAAGAATTTCCATTTAATACTTTCACTACTGAAGATGAAATAGATATAGCCAAGAAGATTTTTGTTTCTCAAGGGGAATACGACCCAATCCTTGACTCCTTTAAAAAGGGTAGAAACATAGTTATTCTAGGTGAACGTGGAATTGGTAAAACGGCAATACTGGAGGATTTTAAAAGGAATTTATCAGAAGCAAACAAACCATTCACGATCGTAAATGATTTCTCGGAAATTTCTGAAAATCCGTCAAATGAAGAAGTTTATAAACTTCTGATATCCAACTTTGTCGTAGAGTTACTTGCTCGAGTTGGAAGGAATCCATTAAAGCTATTAAAACTAAATAAGGAAAGCAGAACGATATTATCTTACTTTCTTGCCTCATTTGTTCCAACGGTTTCATTAAACAATCTGAAAGACCGCATTTCCTCTATTCAAATACCACCGTGGACAAGATTGGCGAATGGATTTTATAATTTGATTCGTAAGCCATTAAATTTTACTGGTACAATAGGTCAGAATCTTACCTATCAATATCTACTAAAACACTATTCATTTTTACCACCACTTGATAACGATAATCAAATACAAGAGTATTTCCCAGAATTAAAGCTAGGGGTAGAATATGATTTTTTTGATCAAGACATTTCATTTCGCCTGCTCAAACGTTTAGGAGAAATAGCTACCAAAATGGGCTATAGTAAACCAACAATCTTACTAGACAGACTAGACGAAGACAACCGTTTTGAAAATGATGCCGATAAGATTTCGATATTTTTAACACCTATATTAACGAACACTAATCTTCTTAGCATATCAGAATTTCAGCTCGTAATATTTGTCTGGTCTACTCCATTTCGCTTCATTTCCGAAAAGGTAAGAACGCAAAAATATTACTGTCCTAACCTAAGTTGGAGAAAGGAAGATTTGGAAAATTTGATTAATCAAAGATTGTCCGTTTATTCCAAGGAATCCATCAAAGGTTTTAAACAGACTTTTGCTTCTGAAATATCATCATCTGAGATAGATCAAGTATTTGCATTATCAAACTTTAATCCCAGAGACTTAATTCACATATTCAAAATATTGTTTGAGGAGCAATATAGGCTAAATCCTAAAACGCCTAATATTGGGAGTGAAGCTTTAGAAAAGTCACTAAAAAGGTACGTTTTGGACTTTAATTACTATGAATACTACCCGAGAAAGTCTAACGCACGAGCTAATTCGATGGATATTTATTCATATGCAACTCACCTACTTAAACTAGATTCTCCTGAGTTTTCCAAGAATAAGTTGAATGAGTCTGCAGGTATCGGAAGCTCAATACATAACTATGTCGTTGCTATGGAGAGAATTGGGTTAATTGAGAACATTGGGCAGGATAAGGGATTTGCTACTTACAAAATCAAAGATCCCAAAATTGTTTACTGCCTAGAAAACAAGCTTGAATTAAAGAAATGATGCTGATAACAGACACTAAAAATGAATATGCGAACTGAGTCATCTGAAAGGACATTTCAAACTAGAAACCTCGGTGCTTTTAGCCACTCGTGCGCATACTCATTTTAGTTGAGCGTTATGTGCAATATGAAAAAATTATATTATGAGTAATTATTATGTCTTAATTATTAAACGAAGAGAAGGCTTGACACGTCTACTTAAATTCGTGGTAGGCATAATCTATAAGATTACAATAGGTCTGTTCTTATTGGAGGTATATCAAATATTTGTTCTAGGTTTTAGATGGGGTCATTCAAAAAATGGTTTACGGAATAAAAAGGTTTCTGGATTACTTGGGGCTAGCCTTTTTTTCTTCTTCATGACTGTCACATTTTTGATATTAGGTTTTTTCTCAATTGGAGGTCACTATGAAAACATTATTCAACCAGACAGCTTCATCCAACTTAACTTATTTGGCTATACACCAAGTAACTTTGAAGTATATTTTGCTACAGGATGGCTAGTGTCAAATTTATTGATCCTTTCCGTAGGCATTGGGCTTATAATCATAGACATTCCAGTTGGCCTGTTCAATATGACTTTAAGAAGAAATAGAAGAGATTTCTTTCATATTTCGAAATCGTTTTTTTCCTCAATAGCCATCGCACTGGATCTACCACCTAGATAATACACTATATGAACAAAATACATTTGGTTATTATATTATTCACAGTATCATCTTCACTATTTTCTCAACAGAAATCTGATTTTCTTGATGAATTCTTAACCCCTGTGGAAAGTAAATTGGTGGATAGAGTATTCTTAGTTAAGGTAAATAAAGTGAGCAGATACTGGGAGATTGTGCAGTATCCGTACCAATTCCAGAACAATTCAAAAGGATTATATTATAAGGATTTCTTGGTTAAAGTTGAGGCAGTATTTAAAGGGCAGTTAGACGAGAAAAAAGGGAGGTGGGCTTTGGTTAGGGAGTTTGGGGAATTTGGTTTATCAACAGGTTCTATTATCGTTCCAGAAGAGGAACTTACAACGATTCAATTGAATACCTACCGTTATAAGTTCGCAGATTTTTCTGATTTCCCAAAATACCAACTTCCAACAATAATACCAGTGGAAGAAGTAACACTTATGTGCTCCGATGGAAATGTGGGGATTTGTCAAATCGTAATTGAAAGTCAAAACGCGGTGTTGCCTTATTTTATGACAATTTATCATGACAAGTTAATACCTGCGAAACACTTACTTGACTATTCACGCTTGTATACCGCATCTCCTCGATATGCTCTTTCCTCCAAACAAGATGAACTTGAAACATTGGCGAAAG
Organism: Ekhidna sp.; assembly: GCF_040223195.1. GTDB lineage: Bacteria > Bacteroidota > Bacteroidia > Cytophagales > Cyclobacteriaceae > Ekhidna. The sequence goes on from NZ_JAVKDX010000015.1 coordinate 82,415, forward strand.
AGTTGAAAATAGAGAAGGATTTTAAACTCCATAATCGATCCATCATTTTCCCAGTATTTGACATGGCATCTTCATTCTACATTCAAGCAATTTTGCTCAATGAAGATAGAATAGAACTTTCTCAAAAGGGTGGTGAGTACATACTTGTTACGGAAGACATAAAAAAATCTGCTGAGGTAGAGCTTATCGATGAAAGTGAACTTTGGGCAGATTGTCTATTTAATAATGAAGTATATCGTAAAGGGTTCATTGAAAAATCGAACAATCAAACGATCGGAATTAATTCCCAATCATTTAAATTAAAGAAGAGCATCACATGGATTGATCCAATCTTAAGTTTTAGAAACTTCTTAAAGTTTATAGGTATTCTATACTTTATAAATATTGCCTATCTATTGTATAGAGTCAATAAATCGTCGAGTAGGTAAGGGGGAATCTCGCCCCCAAACCTCTCACAGAACCGTGCTTGACAGTCTCCCGTCACACGGCTCTTCGAACCCGTGAAACCAGTTAAGGTTTCGGAAAAGCAATAAATGCTCGTCCTTTGAAAGTGATAACCTCCAAAGTTGGAAAAGCTTCCTGGATTCGTCAGCCCCTTCACTATAGTATGGTTTCCCATGCTTTTATTTGACACTGGCACTACTACGGGCTGATCCGCCCCTACTCTGTTGTATTGATACTCTCTGCCTCATCCTGTTCGGCATTCTCTCTTTGCACCAACAGGTAGGTTCTCCTGTTCCTTAGATGAGCCAAAACATAGCTCCTGCCTCCTTTATGCCGGATACCGGAACTGTCAATAAACTGGTAATCTCAGTTCTTATCCCAATTGCGCTTCCGACCAATTGGTTTTCAGTATCAACAGAGTTATTTACGACACCTCATCGGTAGGTTCACTTTCGTTCAGCTTCTATGCTCTCTCCTGAAGGGTATATCTCCCCCCTTTTCTGCATCCGTTCAGCACCACCCCTTGAAAGGAAAGCACCGTGCAGTGGATTGGAAACACTTCCAGTAAAGCGTATCCGAGAGTCCAACCATTTCCTCCTGCTTCTTTGTGAGGCCTCCGAGTTAACCGTTTAAAGGGCTCGGCTCGTATCCAAATCATCGAAAATGACTCTCATCTCATCTAAAGTTATGATGGGTCATTTCAAAGAACTAAATTTGAAAGTGTCCCAACCCATCGCAGGACACACTAAAGCCGCTAACAGACACTATCATCCATAAGCCTACAGAGCTATTTGCAAAGGCTGGTGAGATCAGATACTTTTATAGATATTTGAAAAGTCCAGCTTACGGATGATAGTTGGACGTTAGCCTTCATATCTCAGACCTATCCTCAAAACTTTCAGCAAAATTTGAAATGAAATCAGCCATGTATTTCTTAGAAAAATCCGAAGAACGAAGTATTAGATAGTGCTCACGCTTCAAGCCGTGAGTTCCCAACTTCTTGAATTGGATAGCGTCTGAAATTTTAAATGATTTTAGATTCCACTTTGGCAAACACATGATGCCTTGATTTGCGCCTACCATCTCCAGAGATACCTCAGTCAAGGGTATAGCTGTTATCTTTCTGGGAACTACATTCTGAATCTTTAGAAAATACTCATGTACAGAAACCGTCTCCATAGGATAGGAGTGGATAATTAAATGCTCCGTGTGAAAATCCTCAGCAGTTAAGTATTCCTTATTTGCTAAAGGGTTTTCGCTATGTACGAGCGCTAGAATTTCATCTTCGAAAATTTTAATACTGGTCAATTCAGGATTTTTGGGCTTTTGCGTTACCACCGCAACATCAATTTCGGCAGATATTAGTTTGGAAACTGGATGATGCGTGCCCTCCCATAAAAGATCAATTTTTATTTCAGGGTAGAGCATCCACATCTTTTGCATGAATGAGGAAATGCCTTGATAAAATGAATAGCACTCCATGCTCATTCGTATGGTGCCAGCAGAGTTTTCCCTAAGGTTCTTGATTTTACTGAAACCGATTGACATTGAACTGAGCACCTGATTTGCCAGTTCATGAAGTTCTTTCCCCTCTTCCGTCAATACCCATTTTCCTCGATTTCGAAGGAATACTTTGAAACCTAACTGCTCCTCCAATTCCCTCAATTGGTGACTTAATGCCGATTGGGTGAGAAATAGCTTTTCAGAAGAATTAGCAATATTTCCCTCTTCGGCAATTGTCTTTACTAGTCTGAAATACTTCACTTCCATGTCCTTGCATAAATACTATCTTTTTAGGAAATCTCATTGTGAAACCTTTTCAGTTTAAAATTAGAAAATTTCAAATCAATAAATAGATAGTGAGGTCAATTCAAGAAACCTTTACTCAAACGATTTCTTATGATCACATGCTACATCAAGTACACCATAGACCCTTATAAATCCGCCGAATTCGAGACCTATGCGAAAATGTGGATTCCTTTAGTTAATCAATTCGGTGGTACACACCTGGGATATTACCTCCCACATGAAGGTTCTGACAATATTGCATTGGCACTATTCAATTTTCCTTCTTTGGCATCATACGAACAATACCGATCAGAAAGTATGCAAGACCCAGCATGCCTGAAAGCCTATGCCTATGCTGTGAAAACTAAATGTATCATCAGCTATGAGCGGAGCTTTATGCGGCCGATTCTTTCAAGCTGATAATTTTTCAGGTACCCTCAAAAATTCCTCAGCACCAAACTCATCAAACACCAAAAGAACCAATGATTTTAGCAAAAAAAGAATGAACTCATGAACGAACAAATTAAATTTTACGAGCAAAAGTTAGCCTATGAAATGGATCCATCAGATCTATTTGCTGCCTTTGAAAATAATGAAAATGTGATAGCAGTTGACGCCAGACAGAACTTTGGGTATGAAAAGGAGCATATCCCAACTGCTATCAATCTACCACACAGAGAAATGAGTGAAAAAACAACAAGTCACTTAGATAGATCAAAAACCTATGTGGTTTACTGTGATGGAATTGGATGCAATGCCTCCACCAAAGGCGCCTTAAATATGACTAAACTGGGCTTCAAAGTAAAGGAACTGATGGGAGGATTGGAGTGGTGGAAATTTGATGGATACGCTACTGTTGGGAGTCATGCAAAAGATGGCGAACAAATCAAGTGTGCATGTTGAAAATTCGTGATGCAATACCTGCTGACATGGATGAAATCTGGCTCATGTGCAGACAGCATGCTGAATATGAAGGAGCTGAATTGTCATTTTCAAATCAAACCAAAGACAATTTGGCTTCTTTGATTTTTGCTAAAAACAAACTGACGTGCTGGGTAGCCGAGAATGAAAAAGGAATTATTGGATACGCCACATGCACAGCGCAGTATGCTACATGGACAGCATCTACCTACCTCTATATGGACTGTCTCTTTCTGAAACAAGAGGCCCGAGGATTGGGAACTGGATCAGCCTTTATGAGACATATTGCCGATTTTGCAATTAAAAACAGCATTTCTGAAATCCAATGGCAAACGCCTTCTTCCAATCATGCTGCCATTGCTTTTTACACTAAACTGGCAGTGAATGAACTGAGTAAATCAAGATTCATTTGGGCGCTATGAGCAGCAAAGTATCTTTCTCTATCGCTTTGATAGTCTTTTTTTGGGCAAGCTCCTTTGTGGCCATCAAAGTAGGTCTTCAGGATATCACCCCGATCAATCTCACGCTCGTTAGGTTCATAATTAGTTCCATTGGCTTAGGATTAATCGCTCTGATTCAGAGGCCAAAAAGAATCCTTAAAAAAGATCAATTCCGTTTTGTACTTGCAGGTGTCTTTGGTGTCACGCTTTACAACGTAGCTTTGAACTACGGACAACAAACCATCTCTGCAGGATCTGCCAGCTTCCTAATAAATACGGTTCCGATCTTCACGACTATCCTTTCATTTCTAATCCTTAAGGAAAAACTAATTCTTAGAACTGTCTTTGGAATTGCAATTAGCATGGTCGGAGTTGGACTAATCACGCTTTCAGAGAGAGCCAGGAGTTCAATTTGAATCAAGGCATCATTCTCTTACTCATAGCATCATTCAGTCAGGCACTGTTTTTTATAATTCAAAAACCACTCTTAACTAGATATTCTCCACTAACTGTCATTTCTTATAGCGTATGGTTAGGTACCCTATTTCTATTGCCGTTTTCAAAAGACCTTTTTGAGGTTACAAATGCTTCACGCGAATCTATGCTGGCATTACTTTATCTAGGAATAGTCGTTGGTGCCTTAGGGCATGTGATCTGGGCATATGTGCTTTCACAACTTTCAGCTTCTAAGGCCACTTCCTTTTTGTATTTTGTGCCAGTAGTCTCTGTGGTTCTTAGTTTTCTGCTTGTAAAGGAGATTCCATCTTTATTGCTTATCATTGGTGGACTGGTTGCCATCTCTGGGGTATACATTGTCAATAAAAGGAATCAATAATGAAAACAATCAAAACCTACATTGTCGATTCATTCACAGATGAAGCATTTAAAGGAAATCCGGCTGGAGTTTGCTTGCTAGAGTCTGAACTCGATGAGCGAACAATGCGCTCGATAGCAAAAGAACTTGGTTTTTCTGAGACCGCATTTATCCTCCTGAATGAGTCCGCGGATCATTATAAGATTCGATACTTTTCTCCAAAAATGGAAATTCCACTCTGTGGTCATGCCACCATGGCAGCTGCAAAAGTCCTTTTTGATTTAGACAGGAGATCTAGCTTGACCTTCGAAACCATCGAGACTAAAACTTTACCAATTCATCTCAAGGGCGATTTGATTGAAATGGAATTTCCGGTGTATGAATTAGTAAAAATGAATGCACCACATGCCCTTATGAATGCATTAGGTATTTCACGGTGCATCAATTCAGAATATAATTCGGAAACAAATATTCTACTGCTTGAAATTTCGAGCACAGATACACTCAAAAACCTCATCCCTGATTTTCAAAAGCTGATCGCATCGCATGACACTATTAATGGCGTATTGGTAACTGCAAAAAGTGATGACCAACAATATGACTTTTACTCCCGTTACTTTTGGCCGTGGAGCGGCACCAATGAAGATCCCGTAACAGGTGGCACACACACCTTTTTAGCCAAATACTGGTCCGATAAACTTAATAAGAGAATACTTCAATCCTTCCAGTGCTCCGAACGGAGTGGTTTTATGGAGGTTGAGTTGAGTGATCACAACACTGTTTTTATTCGAGGCAAAGCCATTTCAGTTTTGGAAGGACAACTAAACATCTAAACATGCGCATCAATTACCACAATCGAAAATTTAAAATCGTTTCCAATTCAGAAAATGGAGAATTATCAGAAAATCAGATATTCGTCTACCTGCAAAAAGGAAACGTACTTACCAGCAACTATAGCAACACTAACATCCTTTCAGGACATATTCTAGGAATAGTGAATGACGATGATAGCCTTGATATTTCTTACCATCAAATCAATGTCGCCAATGAACTGAAAACTGGAATCTGTCACTCTAAGCCTGAAATACTATCTAGCGGAAAAATTAGGATTAACGAAAGCTGGAAATGGACTTCTGGAGATTTTTCTGAGGGATTCTCAACACTCGAAGAAGTTTAAACCATTTGCTGAAAGAAATAATATGTAAAAGAATTACTCAACGATAGTGTAAAAAATGACCTCTGGTAATCCTTGAAACCTAAAAGCACCATCAATAATGAATACATTACTATGAAAAAATACCTCATCATTTCATTGCAACTTATCTGTTTTGGATTGTTTGGACAACAACTAGTAAACATTGATTCGTCCTTTCAAAACCTAGTAACTCAATATAAAAACGTAGGTGTAAGTGCCGCCTATTCCGTAGATGGAAAAACTCAATGGACGGCTTCCAAAGGGTATGCTAATGCAAACCTGAAAATGGAATTCACGGATAGAACACTGACTAGGATTGCCTCCATCACCAAACCATTTACCGCCATCTGCATCATGCAACTCAAGGAAAAAGGAGCGTTGAATCTCGACGATGAAATAATTAAGTACATACCTGATTATCCAAAAAAGGGAAAATCTGTTATAACTATTCGTCAATTATTAACTCACACCTCAGGAATTGATGGGTACAAAAATTCGAAGGAAGCCATTAACACAGTCGAATACCCCACATTAGAAGATGTGACGAAATTATTTAGGGACAGAAAACTGAAGTTTGACCCAGGTTCTGATTTTCTCTACACCACCTATGGATATGTTGTCTTAGGGTTAATCATCGAGAAAGTATCAGGACAGTCTTATGCAGCATACTTGCAAGAAAACATTTTTAATATCGCTGATATGAAAAATACTGGGATCGAAAAGTACGGAGAAAAGTATGTGAATAAGTCTGTTCTTTATCATATGGAGAAAGGTGAGGTAATACTACCTGAACCAAATAATCTGAGCAATAGAACACCAGCAGGAGGATTATACTCTACTGTGGAAGACTTAATGAAATTTGGGAATGCGGTGTTGGACTATAAATTCATTACAGAATTTTCTCACAATGAAATGATGAAAATTGGATTTCCTCTAGAGCAAGGTAATCCCTACGGATTAGGTTGGTTTCTGTATGGTTCAAAAGGGCAAGAGCATATGATATTCGGGCATGAAGGTGGTCAATATGGAGCAAACACCCAGCTCATTATTATTCCCAAAATCAAATCGACTATTGTAGTGCTCTCCAATACTTCTGAAACACCAGATAGCAATATCAAAAAATTTGCTGTGCAAATACTCAAGAAACTATTGAGTGAAAACAAAGAATGAAATAAGTAGTAATCTTGCTAATTCACAAAAAAACAAAGTCTTAAGAAGTGAGATTTTTCAATACCATCATTGCTGTACTAAAAAAAACCTTTCCTGAACAAGAAAGCAGTTTTGGATTGCTTAAAATCAATCTAATCATTAGTGCGTTCATTGTTTTCTTCTTGTACATTTTTCGTCCCTTCGGTATTGCTCTGCTTGAATCAAATACATTTCTTATTTGTGCGGGTTTTGGCTTAATGACATTTTTAGCTGCACTCTTTTTTGACATAATTGTTGGGAAAGTATTTAAGCTCAAAGGTGAGCTGGATCAGTGGACCTTCGGAAAATGGATTCTCTATAACCTTGGCGCTATGCTTGTCATAAGCCTCGCCAATTTTCTATTTGCTCGCATTTTGATCATCGGTTTTATCGATTGGTCGTTGTTGCCACAAATGGTCTATGGTACCTTTATGGTTGGCATCATCCCTATCACTGTACTTGGTGGAATCTCAATTCTAATTCAAGAGAGGAAATATCAGAGCATTGCCAAGGGTATTAATCAACAAAAGGCGCTTCTACAGGAAAGTAACACCAATGAAGACCGAACCCTTTTCGAAATACCGCTAAATAGAATAAAATACATAGAATCCCTTCAAAATTATGTATACATCGGACATTTGGATAATGACGGTCAATTCAAGAAAATAACAGAGCGAGCTACAATTAAAAATATAGAGGAAGCAACTTCAGGTAGTCCGGTAGTTAAATCTCATCGTTCATTTTTGGTAAATGTGAATGACATCATTAATATATCCGGCAATGCCCAGGGCTTGCTATTAGAACTATCAGATTGTGACCGATCCATCCCAGTTTCCAGGAGTTATGTTGATTTGTTTAGGAGCAAATAGGGACACGATCACCTTGTTATTCGTCCCTGCCTAAAGTAACTGGTCACATTCTCTTTGCTTTTCGTACCTGTTCTTGTAATTGGTCACATAGTGATTGTTAATGCTAAATCCTCCATACACTTTTGGTTCATTATTCATCCAAAACAATAAAAAAATGAACTGGAAAAAAATACTCAAGTACACCTTAATGGTGATGATCATTGGTACGGTGGTACTCGTCATACTTGCAAACAGAAACATGACACAGATTTATGGTGGACTTACCGAGGTAGTTGATCATAACCAATTTAAGGTGAAATCCAATGATGTTTGGATTTACAATGTCAACATTCTTTCACAGGACGGAAATGCATTCATCCCAAACCAAAATCTACTCATCGAGAACGGCATTATCACCCTTATTGATACGCTTACAATGCAATCAAAAGAGATTCATAAAATCAACGGAACGGGTAAATTCCTAATTCCAGGACTGATTGACTCTCATGTCCATTTATTCAAAAGTCAAAATGACTTGTTGCTTTATGTTGCCAATGGAGTAACAGGAATTCGAGAGTTGATCGGAGAAGAAGCTCACTTGGAATGGAGAGAGGAAATTAGAAATGGAAGAATTGGCCCTGACATGTACATTGCCTCGCCAAGATTGGGAAGTTTCGGAGCACTAGAGGGTTTTTTTATGAGTTGGTCTCAAGGATTCAATAACATAAGAGATACTGAGGAAGCTAAATCAAAAGTAAAGGAGTATGCACAGCAAGGATATGATGCTGTGAAGATTTACAGCTATCTAAATAAGGAAGCCTTTGAAGCTGTCAACAGAGTAGCGATTGAAGAAGGATTAGATGTAGTAGGTCATGTACCTTTTGGCTTGACCATTATGGATGTATTAAATTCCAATCAATCCGACATTGCTCATCTGGAGGAGTTGATGAATGCATTTAGAAGAGAATATGGAGATTTAGAAAATCAAGAAGGAGCTGATAAATTCATTGAGTATGCTGCTAAGCGCACGGAAGAGATTGCTCCTCTTTTGATCAAAAATGACATTAGTGTTACCACTACTCTTTGGTTGACCAAAAGCTTCGTTCGCCAAAAATTCGAATTAGATAAAATTCTGGAAGAAGTAGAATTGGTACATGAGAATCCAGGCATTAGCGAATGGGATAAAATGATTCCTCAGGGACTTGGCTGGCTTCCGGAAGTCAACAGATACAAATTAAATGATGGCTTAAGTGATGAAGATCGTGCGTGGATAAAGATATTTTGGACTACATACGGAGATGCTTGCCAGGTAATCCTTACTAAATTAGCCGAGACAGGAATAAAGATTCTCGCAGGAACTGATACTAATTTGCCCCCTACTGTTCCTGGTTTTTCGCTTCATGATGAGCTTATCTCAATGAATAATGCTGGAATGACACCCGCCCAAGTATTGCAATCAGCCACCTCAATTCCAGCCAATCGAATGGGTCACAATTCCGGAAAAATTGCAGAGGGATTTAAGGCAAATCTTGTGTTGCTGGAGACAAATCCTCTGGATAATATTTCAAATACACGGAAAATAAACACGGTTTTCTTGAATGGAAAAGTATTGGATAGAACCCGACTGGATCAAATGTTGGATGCTGTCAAAAAGGCAAATGATGCTAGTAGAAAAGTATCAATCGATCATTATACTTCTGGCAGTCGTGGACATAACCATTAGAACTTAGCTCTTGGTAGGATACTACTCAGGTGAATAGAAAACATTTGGTAGTTCCTAAGTTGGAGTTATAATTTGGGTTAACGAAGGCTAACATATGCTATGAATGAATGGGGTTTTATCGGTCAGGATATTTTCGTGGGGATTGGAAAGTCCGCCACAAGTTTTAAATTTAAATCAAGGCGTGGCATGTGCAAAACGAGAGGTTAGTGCTTTCTAATCCCAACTCATCATAGCTAGTCGTTATTCAGCTTTTGGAAAGTTCCAAACTTTCCAAAAGTTATAAGCTGAACCTCACCCCAACAAATACCCCACCCCACTTGGCTGATAGAGTAGCCATCCGGTAAGGCTGTAGCGGCCTACATGGGTTTTCATCACTTCATGCGGCACATCAGCACTCTTAAACATCACGCACCTCCGGGCTATCGGATCTACCATGATCTCTTCATCCTCTTTGAGGATTTTCAGCTCTCCTCCATCTCCTTTTTTCCAGCCTTCGTTCAGGTAAATGATCATCGAGATCATGCGATTGCTCCGCTCACGAAACTGATCCACATGGCGCTTGTAAAAGGTGCCGGCAGGATAGTACGCCAGGTGAAACTCATACCCCGATAAGCTGAGAAAACAGAAGCGATTGAGTACATCCTTCGTCTCTTCAATGATCCCAAACGTATCAGCTAGCTGCTTGTCCCTGGATTTATCCAGCCAATAGGTGAAGTCCCCCCGAATAGTGGTGTCGAGTGTATTGTTCAGGGAAGATCCAATGCCAGCCCGGTCAAATTTATCCTCCTCCAGCTTCGACAAAAAAAACGATCGGATGTGCTGGTATATCTCTTCGGAGAGGAAATCATCAATGACCACAAAATCATTCAATGAAAGCTGATCAACCCAGTCGATCCATTTTTCTTCGGCGTGGAAATTCATTATCAATTGAGAAAAAGTGGGTGAAAATACCTAACTTCATAGAAACCGCCAATGCAATGAAATCAGCCCTCAAGTCTATCCGACCCTTCATAGGAGCCAAGGACTATCTCAAATCCAGAGAATTTTATAAAGAATGGGGCTTTGAAGAAATAGTTAACTCACCTAAAATGTCCTTCTTCTCATCCGGCAAATTTGGGTTCTACCTTCAGGATTATTACCTGAAAAGCTGGATTGAAAATTCCATGCTTTTTCTGGAAGTGAAGAAACTATCAGAATATTGGGAAGTGCTGAAAGCCAAGAACCTGGAAAAGAAATTTGAGGGTGTAAAACTGGTGGAACCCACAGAGTTTGAATGGGGAAAAGAAGGGTTTATCTATGATCCTTCAGGGGTTCTGTGGCACATTGGCGAGTTCAATAAATAATCCTACTGGATTTTTACCTCCTGCCCTTCGAAAAGGACCACATCCCCCGTCCGTAGTTTTTTTCTACGCTGGGTTTCAATCTGCCCGTTTACCTGCACCAGACCTTCATCAATGAACTGCTTGGCCTCCCCTCCCGAGCCTACCAATTGCATGATTTTCAGGAGCTTGTTCAGCTCTATGAAATCGAATCCTTCCAGTTCAAATGTTTGCATGTTGCAAAGCTATCTCATCTTGATTAAGATGTGCCGTTTTTTTGTTTAGTCCTCTCCCTACCCCCTGTTCCACATCGACTCCAAAGAGGGTACATGACCGCACATCGTAATCACAATTTGATTTTTTTAGTATTTATTCTTAAAAACAGAAACATATCTATTAGCCTTGCCGTATTATTAATTCTTAAAAGTAGAAAGTAATAGACCCCTATAATCCCCTCAAGGGGATAATTCCCCCTTTGAAGGGGGCGTGTGCTGGAAAAAGCGAAGGTTGGGGGATGTTTTAAAACAACAAACTATGAAAGGATACATTGGAGAATTTGAGGAACTGGTTTTATTGACCATCGCCAACCTGGCAAAAGATGCCTACGGTGTGGCCATCCTCAATGACATTTCCGAAAGAGCAAATCGGAAGCTGAGCATCGGGGCACTTCACTCAACCCTCACCCGCCTGGAAGAGAAAGGATACATCACCTCCTACCTTGGTGAGCCAACAAACGAACGTGGTGGCAGACGCAAGCGCTATTTCGAAATCACCGATAGTGCAAAAGCAGAACTCAGTAATATGAAAGCACTAAGAGATCAGCTTTGGGCTGGATCAAAAGTTAATCTTTCTATCAAATGAAACACACCTCAAGCCCACCGAAACTGGCAGAAAGGCTGCTAAAATGGTATGCCGGACGAGCAGATCTGGAAGACCTTCAAGGAGACCTGGATGAGGTCTATGGACTAACCCTTGAAGATTCTGGCAAGCTGAGGGCTGACTGCAACTATTGGATGCAAGTGCTCTCCCTCCTCTTTTCTTATGGACTAAAGAAGCGGAAATCAAAGGCCGCCTATTCTCCATTTTATCACAAAAACTCAATTGCTATGTTTAAAAACTACTTCAAAATCGCGATCCGTAATTTCTCCAAGCATCGGCTATTTACCGGACTAAATATCCTCGGACTTTCTCTCGGGATGTGCATTTGTCTACTTGGGCTGTCTATGAGTGTTGCTATCTACGAAACCGACGGCTGGCAGGCAAACAAAGATCGAATCTATCAGATAAACACCTATGTAAGTGATGAAGCGCAGGATAAAACCTACGCATCCACTTTTCATGCACTTGGCTATCACATCAAAGAAAAATACCCATTCATTGAGGAGGTTGTAAAAATGAAATCCGGGTTTGAGCCGGAAATTAATCACCACGGAAACCAGATGAACTTTGATGGGTACTTTGCTGACAATTCATTCCTTCAGGTTTTCAGCTTCAGGTTAATTAAGGGGGATCAGCGAAGTGCTCTTTCCAAACCATTTAGCATAGTAATAACTGAAAAAGTTGCCGAAACACTTTTCCGCGATGAAGATCCTATTGGTAAAACGCTGGAAACCAATTATGGTGTAATGAATGTGACAGGAGTAATTGAGAATCCTAAGCAAACGCACTTCTACTATCAGGTACTTGCATCCTTCAACACATACCAACAACTTGAGGATGATAAACTTAAAAATGACTGGGTCTCCTATCGAAATAATTACGTCTATGCGCTATTAGGAGAAGGCCATACGGATGACCAGCTGGCTGAGGCTCTGAGACAGAGCTCAGAAAAGGCTGGTTTATTTAATCCTGAGAAGGAGATAAAGCTAGAATATATAAGCCTTGACAATGTGGTGCCCCGCTGGAATATTAGCAATGCCATAGGGATTGGCTGGGATCAGCCTAGCTTAATATTCTTCATGGTTATTGGTTTGCTGGTGTTACTCCCTGCCGTCTTTAACTACACCAACCTATCGATTGCCAGAGCATTGAAGCGCGCCAAGGAAATAGGCATCCGAAAAGTTGTAGGTGCTGAGAAGTTTCAGATCAAAGCACAGTTTATAGTGGAGACAATCATACTATCCGTACTGGCTCTGATAGGTTCCCTTCTGATTCTCTACCCAATGAAAGCTGAATTTCTGGATATGATCATTGCTGCAGAGGTACTGGATACTGATCCCAGCATATCACAGATACTTACCTTCTTGTTATTTGCAATCACAGTAGGAATATTTGCAGGTATTTTCCCAGCACAATATTTTGCCCGACTCAACCCTATCCAAACCATGAAGGGAGAAATTAAAAATGGCAAAAGCAATGTGTCAGGATTTAAGAAAGGGCTATTCGTCTTCCAGTTTTTCCTTTCACTTGTATTCGTCATTGGTGTAGTGGCCATCGCGAGACAGCATGCATATGTGCTGAATCAAAATCATGGGTTCGAATCAGAAAATATTTTGGCTGTTCCTTTCGAGCGAATAGATAAGCAGATTGCCATCAATGAATTAGGCAGCCATCCTGACGTAAAGGCCATCACCACCTCTTCAAACCTGCCCGGTGTTTTTTTGGGACAGGCCATAAAAGCTACCTCCAATCAACAAGATACTATTGAAGTAAATGAAGTTTTCATTGGAGATGACTTTATCGAGAATATGAAAATGAAGCTCAGTTGGGGAGAAAGCCAATCCATGGAGCGATCCAATCAAAACGAAGAGCTGGTTCTCGTAAATGAACAATTCATTCGATCCCAGAAGGTGTTTAATGTTCAGAAAGACACTCTTAGATTTACACTGGAAAATGGAACGAACTGTAGAATCGTTGGAATCCTGAAGGATTTCAATTTTGAGCCGCTCAGCGAGCAAATCAATCCTTTGATCTTTCGTCATTCACTGGAGGAAAGTCAATATGCACTACTCTCCGTTAGCTCTACCAATATCAAGCGAACGATTAATGAACTGGATGCTATCTGGCAAGGAATAGATCAGAATGTGAAATTTGAAGCTACTTTTTTGGATGATGAGATCGAAGATGCTTACTACTTTTTACGTGTACAGATTAAGTTTTTCAGTGTGCTCAGCACCCTGGCTATCACCATCTCCTGCTTAGGTCTACTTGGCATGGTTTCCTACACTACTGAGAATCGAACGAAGGAAATCGCCATCAGAAAAATCATGGGAGCTACCGATGGGAGCTTATATTATCTTTTAACCAAAGATTTTATCAAACTCATTCTTATCTCTGCATTGATTGCCATCCCGGTATCCTATGTTTTCTATGATAAGCTCTTTTTATACTTCTTAATCAGATATGGAACCGGCTTAGGCGTTTTGGAAATATTCGTCAGCATTACCTTCCTATTCTTGGTGGGGATCACCTCCATCTACTGGCAGACTTCCAGGGTGACCAAAGCAAATCCTGCCACTAAGCTGAGGTATGAGTAGAATTTAAAGATGTCTTTAACCAAAACTGAGTCATGCTGAGACTAGCCGTCCGCACTTATTTCAGCATCTATATGATTTGAAATAAACTCTGAAATAAATTCAGAATGACCTTAAGAGAGTGAGAGAGATTCTTTGATTATATCTTCGCCCCATGCCCAACACCTACTTCCAATTCAGGCAATTCCGCATTGAACAGGCACAATCCGGCATGAAAGTAACCACTGATGCCTGCCTGTTTGGCAGCTGGGTTGCCAATGAAATAAAGAGTGCTGAACACAGGCGAATACTTGATATTGGTGCAGGAACCGGGATCCTCTCCCTCATGCTGGCTCAGGTGACAAAAGACACGAAGATTACCTCAGTTGAGATAAACAAGGCAGCTTATCTTGAAGCTAGGCAAAACTTTGCGCAATCACCATGGTCAGAGAGATTGGACTGCATTCACACATCATTGCAAGAATTTAGGTCAGGGAAATTTGATCTGCTTATCTGCAATCCTCCTTTTTTCCAAGGCAGCCAAAAAGGGTCTGACACCAATAAAAACCAAGCCATCCACTCGGAGAGTCTGCGAGCAAGCGACCTGCTTCATCATGTCCTTGATCTGCTGGATTCGGGAGGTAGTTTCTACCTTCTTTACCCGGAGCGGGAGATGAATACATTTATCGAGCTAGCTGTGAAAGCAGGATTATTCCCAATTCAAAAAGTATTCGTGCGAAATCAAATCAGCCAGCCAATTTTTAGGATAATGGTTCAATTCTGCTTGAAAGATCGGGCAATATCCATTTCAGAATTGATCATCCGAAATGATGATCGAAAGTACACCCCAGAAAGTTGGGAGCTATTGAAAGATTATTTGCTTGAGTATAATTCACCTAACACAATGAACAAATAATATTTCACCCTGGTTAACTATCTTTATCTAATACCATTAAGATTTTCAACCATGCTAGGATTATTCTCCAATAAAAAAAAGATAAAGGAATACTTGCAACAGGGGGCTACCATTGTGGATGTGCGGACGAAGACGGAATTTGAAGGCGGTCACTTGCGAAATTCTGTGAATATTCCACTCGATAGTTTACCAAAACATTTGGGACAACTTGATAAAAACAAACCTATAATCACCTGCTGTGCTTCAGGCATGCGTAGTGGCCTGGCCAAGCGTATGCTCAAAACAAACGGATTTGAGGTGGTCAACGGTGGCGGTTGGATGAAGCTTCAGCAGCACGAGTAAACCCATGGGTGATTTGACCGGTGAAATCCTGCGGGAATTCCTCATCACCCGGAAATCCTAATTCGATATCCTTTCCGCTCTCAGGTATGTAATCGGTCTTGAATAGATAGTCCCAAATACTAAGCGTCAACCCGAAATTGACACCATAGAAGCGATCTTTGGGAAGTGCTTTGGCATGGTGCCAGATGTGCATTTCAGGGTTGTTGAAGATATACTTCAACGGGCCGAGGTTTAGTCTGAAATTCGAATGATTGAAATGGCCAACGGCAAGGGTGAAAATGTGGATGATGAAAAAATCCCTGAGTCCGATCCCTATTAGGGCAAGCGGTAAGTATTCGATGGTACGGTACACCACCGTCTCCATCCAGTGAAATCGCAAGTGGGCAGCAAAGCCCATTTCCTTCACGCTGTGATGCACTTTGTGAAACTCCCATAGGAACGACACACGGTGCAGTAGGCGATGCGTCCACCACTGCACAAAATCCCGCACGAAAAATCCCAGTAACAGGTGAGCCCAGGTAGGCCAGCTCATCACCTCAAAAGCTACCAAGTTGGTGATCCCAATGGGGGCCAGCAGGTCATTAAAGAAATGCACAACTACATTGGATGCCGCATTAAAGACGATAAGGGAAAAAAGAAAGAAATTGAAAAACATGTAGAAAAAGTCCAGCCAGAAGTCTTTTCTAAACCTGGCCTGGCTTTTACGCCACGGCTTCACCCATTCCAGAATGAAAAAGAAAGCTGACACGCCAATGAGCCAGTAGAAGTAGCTGTGCCACCCCGGGTGGGTAATCTCCTGCCACAAGTATCGGGCATAGCCGCTGTATGCCTCCTGTATGAGCTGCCAGTAATTCATACGCAATAAATCAGCTTTTTTGTGACTTTTGGCTACAAAACCAAAATGGAACCTCTGTTACTGAAACTTCTCATATTTAGCACCCGTACTCATCCACCCCCCCCGGCAATGTATCTGAGATTTGGAATTTACTTATTTATAGGTTTTACTATTTGGGATTTGTATTCTATTTGGTTCCTCCTATGATCTGTTAGTATTACCCAACCTAAAAGCTAATCCACAATAAAATTAAACAGTACTAAGTCCCACTGCTCATAGCCTAAAATATCTCACCCAAATTTAATACATGCAATTGTAAGTATTTGTCTTGAAGTTTCTACACCACATTCACCTCACGCTCCAGGTCTATTCCAAAAGCTCCCTGTACGGATTTCATGATTTCGTTGGAGAGTTTGAAGATATCCCGTCCTCTTCCCTGTCCGTGATTTACCAGTACCAGCGCCTGCTTATCGTGTACCCCTATGTCACCATCGCGGTAGCCTCTCCATCCGGCTTTTTCTATGAGCCAGCCTGCGGGCACCTTCACCGTATCCTCATCCATCGGGTAGCTTTGGATGTCCGGAAACTGTGCCTCCAAAGCCTCATAGTGCAGTTTTTCAATGATCGGGTTTTTAAAGAAGCTTCCCGCATTTCCTATATCCATTGGGTCGGGTAGCTTAGACTGACGGATGTTGATCACCGCCTGGCTCACCGATTTTAGTGTAAGCTCGCCAACTCCCATTGCTTCCAGGGTTTCCTTGATGGCACCATACGAAATATTGAAAACAGGTTTCTTTGACAGCTTGAAAAAGACTTTGGTAATCACATACTCATCTCTGAGTTCTCCTTTGAAAATGGAATAGCGATAGCCAAACTTGCAGTCCTCCTTATAAAAAGGGACGGTCTTCCCACTTTTGATCTCATAGGCCTCCAGTGAGTGAAAGACCTCTTTGAGCTCCACTCCGTAAGCTCCTATATTTTGCATGGGGGCAGCACCCACCGTTCCTGGAATAAGTGAAAGATTTTCCACTCCCCCATAGCCTCGTTCCACACACCAAAGCACAAACTGATGCCAGTTTTCCCCTCCGCCAACAGATACCAGCACATCCTCCTCCGTTTCATTCTGAATCTGGATGCCCCTAATCTCATTCTTAGCCACCACCCCGGTAAATCCCCGAGTGAAGAGCACATTAGATCCTCCCCCCAGGATCATTTTTTTCTGGGCGCGAAATCTGCCGGTTTGGAAAATCTCATCCAGATCGTCTATGGAATCGACGATAGCCAGAAAGCCGGCATTCTCGTCCAGACCGAAGGTGTTGTAAGGTTTTAAAGATACGTTTTGCTGTACGATCAAAATGCAATCAATTTCATACGAAAGTAACTGATGAATGGATTATTGACATACCATTCCGATTCTTATCTCATTTTTGGTACACAACCTCTCCGCCTATGATTGTCATGGTCACTGTGGTATTCAAAATTTCATCTTCAGCAATGGTCATGATATCCTGATCAAAAACAGTAAAGTCAGCATATTTACCAACTTCAATTGATCCGACGATATCCTCCATAAAAGCCCCATATGCAGCATCCAGGGTATATGAACGCAGCGCCTGCTCTCGTGTCATTTTTTGGTCGGGCTCATACCCTTCCTCAGGAGTCCCTTTCAACGTCTTTCTCGATACAGATGCATAAAAACTTGGAATCGGATCAAGTGGTTCTACGGGTGCGTCTGTACCATTTACAACACGAGCTCCACTTTGAAGTAGTGACTGCCACATGTAAGCACCTTCCTCAATTCTACGCTTGCCCAATCGATCTATCGCCCAAGGACGGTCAGATGACATGTGGATAGCCTGCATGGTGGGAATGACACCTAGTTCAGCGAAACGAGGAATATCCTCCGCCCGCATATGCTGGGCATGCTCAATTCTAAAGCGAGGATCATCCTGAAGGTTTTTCTCAAAAGTTCGCTCATAGAGATCAAGTACTTCCTTATTTGCTCTATCTCCAATTGCATGCACGCACACCTGAAATCCAGCCTCATAAGCTTTTTGAGTTAATGAGTCAATGTGTGTCATGGACTGCACCTGATGACCAAATTCACCTGCTGCATCAGAATACTCTTCAAGTAACCAAGCTCCCCTACTTCCCAAAGCGCCATCAGAAGCCATCTTGACGGCTCGGATGGTTAAGTGATCATCATACAATCCTATGTCTGGTCCCTTTTGAAAATATTCATTCATCAGGTTCAAATCACCTCTTAACATCACATACAGTCTAATCTTGAGTTTGTCCTGCTCGCCAAACTCTTTAAAAAGATCTACCACTCGCCCAGAGCCTGCGTCTTGGAATGAGGTGATTCCGTACTTTAAGCACTCGTCAATTGCAAGTTTGAGCGCCTGTGAAGCATTTTCCTTTGTCGTTGCAGGGATTACCTTCCTTATGTTACCTTGAGCTGTCTCATTAAAAATCCCTGTAGGACCGTCTATACCGATAAAAATTTCACCCCCTTCCGGCTGGGTGGTTTCAGAGCTGACTTCTGCCATCTCCATGGCTTTTGCGTTGGCGAGTGCCATATGCCCACTGGCATGACTCAAATAAACCGGATGATCCGGAACAGCAGCGGATAGATCATGATGAGTGGGGAGGTTTCGAAACATCCTTTCAGGCTTATTTGTCCATTTATCCTGATGCCATCCTCTTCCCAGAATCCATTGCCCTTTAGGAGTTGATTTTGCTCGCTCTTTTACCATGCTTATCACTTCTTCGTAAGATTGAGCTTCCATTAGATCGACGTTTATTAGATTATAACCCACACCCATCAAGTGAGCATGCCCCTCAATAAAACCTGGAGTCATAGTTTTGCCTCCTAAATCAATCATCTGTGTTAAGTCCCCTTTGAAAGTCTCAACCTTATTGAGTGTGCCCGAAAAAAGTATTGTATCCGCCTTTATCGCCACAGCTTCGACCTGTGGGTTAGCTTCATCCATAGTATAAATGAAGCCATTATAAATTATTGTATCGGCCATAACTCTCGACTCAGGCTGCTGACAAGAGAAAATGACTATTGAAATTACGATGATCCAGTTCTGTTTCATTTCTGAAGGGTTTTGAGGATAGTGCTTAAAGTTAATCTCAAGAATGGTTTTATAAGTCAAATTCCCTAAATTTGCGCTCCGTTCCAAAATGGAAGGTCCTGGGACAAACCCAGGGAATGTTAAACCAAAATGCTGGTCAGGACTGACTCCAACTGACCCAGTGTACCGAATGGGAGTCATTTTTTATTATGGCAAAGAAAGAAGAAACTGCAAAGGCTGAGGAAAAAGAAACCAAAGCAACAACTGCTAAAAAAACTACAACCAAAAAAGCAGCTACGAAAAAAGCAGATGACAAAAAAGAGGAAGTAAAAGACGAAAAGAAAGCTTCCAAAACAACTGCAAAAAAAGAAACCAAAGCAAAGGCTGAGAAAGCAGAAACAAAAGAGGTGAAGGAGGAAAAAGTGGAAGCGAAGGCTGAAGAGGTAAAAGCTGAGGAACCTAAAGCAGAAAAGAAAGAAATCAAAAAAGAAGCTCCGGCTCCAGAGCCTGTGGATGACTTTGATTTTGACAATGACGGTTTCGACGATGAGTATTCAGAAGCTGATCGTAAAGCAATGGAAAAGCTTTATGAAGACACACTTACTGAAATCACCGAGAAAGAACTAATCGCCGGTACTGTAGTAGGTATTACTGACAGAGAAGTTATCGTAAACATCGGCTTCAAATCAGATGGTTTGGTGTCTCTATCAGAATTCAGAGATATGCCTAACCTAAAAGCAGGTGACGAAGTACAGGTATATATTGAAGAGCAAGAGAACGCAAACGGACAGCTTGTTCTTTCTAGAAGAAAAGCGAAAATTGTTAAGGCTTGGGAATCTATCCAGGGAGCTCTTGACAATGATGAAGTGATTGAAGGATTTGTGAAGCGACGAACCAAGGGTGGTTTGATTGTAGATGTATATGGGGTAGAAGCGTTCCTTCCAGGATCCCAAATCGATGTGAAGCCAATCAGGGACTTTGACATATTCGTAGGTAAGTCTATGGAGGTGAAAGTGGTGAAAATCAACTACACGAATGATAACGTGGTAGTATCGCACAAAGTCCTCATCGAGAAGGATATTGAAGAGCAAAAAGCTGAAATCCTCAATAACCTTGAAAAAGGTCAGGTACTAGAAGGTGTGATCAAGAACATGACCAACTTCGGTGTATTCATCGACCTTGGCGGTGTGGATGGACTTCTACACATTACTGATATCAGCTGGGGCAGAATCAATCACCCGGAAGAGGTGCTCAACCTTGATGAGAAAGTAAATGTGGTTGTACTCGATTTTGATGATAATAAGCAAAGAATTTCTCTTGGTATGAAGCAGCTTACTGATCATCCTTGGGATTCATTGGATAAAAATATAGAGGTGGGCTCTAAAGTGAAAGGTAAGATTGTGAATGTGGCTGATTATGGCGCATTCCTTGAAATCATCCCAGGAGTAGAAGGCCTGATCCACGTTTCTGAAATGTCATGGTCTCAGCACTTGAGAAATCCTTCTGATTTTATCAATGTAGGTGACACAATAGAAGCAGTAGTATTAACTATAGACAGAGAAGAAAGAAAAATGTCTGTTGGTATCAAGCAGCTTACTGAGGATCCATGGACGAAACAAGATGTGCTTACCAATTATGCAATTGGAACTGAGCATAAAGGAACCGTAAGAAACCTTACCAACTTTGGCTTGTTCATCGAGCTTGAAGAAGGAATCGACGGTTTGGTTCACGTTTCTGATCTTTCCTGGACTAGGAAAATCAAGCATCCATCAGAATTTGTGAAAGTTGGTGATGAGCTTGAGGTGAGAGTAATGGAGCTTGATATCGAAAATCGAAGACTAGCCCTTAGCCACAAGCACCTTGAGGAAAACCCCTGGGATACATTCGAAACAGTATTTACAAAAGGATCTGTGCATAAATGTACGATCACTAGCGTAACTGATAAGAATGCCACGGTAGAGCTTCCATACGGACTTGAAGGTCAGGTACTACCCAAAAACCTTCAGAAAGAGGATGGATCTAAGGCTGCTGAGGGAGAAACATTAGAGTTCAAAGTATTGGAGTTCTCAAAAGATGATAAGCGAATCGTTCTATCTCATACTTCGGTTTGGGATGCAGACGCAGAGCAACCAAAAGCTGCTTCTAAGAAGTCTTCTGGTGGAGGCAAAAAGGGTAACACCCTTGATAAGATCAATAAGGAAGTTGAGAAGTCAACGCTTGGTGATCTTGATGCCCTATCAGCACTGAAAGACAAGATGGAAGATGCTGGAAAAAAAGCTTCTAAAGCGAAGGCTAAAGAAGAAGATAAGTAATTCATTAAACGAGTTGTCAATCTCTGGTTGGCAACTCGTTTTTTCATAATTTTACAATCAATATATGGCGCTATGGCCGAGCGGCTAGGCAGAGGTCTGCAAAACCTTTTACAGCGGTTCGAATCCGCTTAGCGCCTCATTAAAGCGATCTCAAGGTCGCTTTTTTTGTTCCCACATTATCATTTGATAAGCATTATACCTAATCGCTTTTACGATTTTACCCTAGCATTTCAGGGGTAGCATCAGACGTAATATTGCATTGTACATATTAGTTATGGCAACATTAATTTTCTCATTGATATTAGTAACCGTGTTTGTAGCAACAGAACAAATGTGGTTTACACGCAAAAGCAAACGATTAGGGTGATTATTTGTAGAAATTGTTTTCCGACCGAAGGGTCGGAAACTTTTCTGCAATATTTTTGAATCCTAATGAGAAAATTCCTCACAGTCTTACTTACACTTCTTAGTTCTGCCATTTATTCACAGAACTTTCTCTCCTGGCAATATTCTGACAGGTATTTCTCATTTACAATCGGCACAGGGGCTTCCACATATTTTGGCGAACTAAACTCCAGGAACAGCATCAATGATGAACTTTCCCTGTTTAATGTGGGCATTGAAGCTCGACTCTTGAATCGAGTTGGTGCCAGAATTGAAGCTTCTTATTTCTCTTTTAATGGATCCGATAAGAATGCTGCCGATAGCTCGTTTCAGCGACAAAGAAATCTGTCATTTGATTCAAGAAACCTTCATTTTCAATTTCACGCCATCTACTATCTAAAACCCTATCAGGGTGACTACTATAAAAGATGGAACTTTGATCCTTACCTTTTTAGTGGTGTTGGGTATATGAAATACAATCCTACGGCGGTATTAGGAGGAGAAAGATATGCGCTGAGAGAAGCTCAAACAGAGGGTGTTGAATATAAGAAGTGGGTGACTACAGTTCCAGTTGGACTGGGCGGAAAGTTTAAGGTGAATGAGTTTTTAAATGTAAATCTGGAAGTTTCCTATCACTTTGCATTTACAGATTACCTGGATGACGTCTCAAATACTTACGGCACAGAGTTTCGAAACACTACCTCCCAGCTATTAAGTGATCGGAAAGATGAAGTTGGTGTGGTAAATCCAGAATTCTACGATCAGATTGAGCCCGGCGCTCAGCGTGGAAATCCAGGCAATAATGACAGCTTTTTGCAGATCAGCCTGAAAGCCGAAATCTACCTCCCACCTGACTTGTTTAGCAGAAAGAACAAAGCAATTATCAAAAAACCTTCAGCTTATTAGGATAGCCAATTCTTGATTTTATCAATTACGAAATCCTGATCTTCTATTGGTAGGCCCGTTCCTGAAGGCAGGCATATCCCTCTATTAAATAAATCCTCCGCTACTTTATCCCCGATAAACGGGTAACCGGAATAAGCCTGATGAAGATGAAGTGGTTTCCACAACCTTCGGGTCTCGATATTTTGACCATCCAAAAACTGAATCAGCTCTTCTATATTCCGATTTGAATCCCTCAATGTTGCAGTGGTTAGCCATCGGTTGGAAAAGCAGCCTACAGGTTCAGCCAAAAAATCAAAGTGTTCAGACAACCTTTCCTGATATCTGGTATGGATTGCTCTCTTTCGGGATATGAAATCACTCAGATGCTCGTGTTGCGCAACACCAAGACCAGCCAGGACATTGCTCATCCGATAATTGTAACCGACCTCCATATGATCATATCCTAAAGTGCCGGAGTTGGCCTGAGTGGCTAGATAAACCGCTCGCTTCCTATCCTGCTCCCTACAAATAAGTGCTCCTCCCGCACTTGTAGTGATGATCTTATTCCCATTGAACGACAGCACCCCGAATTCACCAAATCCCCCAACATACTGATCATTGAAGGTAGATCCCAATGCTTCGGCTGCATCCTCAATGACGATGATCCCATACTCTTTTGCAATGCTACATACGCGATCAATTTGAGCTGGCATACCATAAAGATGGGTCACGATGATAGCTTTCGGGATCTTCTTTGCCTTTTTCAAATATGCCTCCAATAGATCTGGGTCCAAATTCCAGGTTTGTGTTTCACTATCAATAAAAATCGGATTGGCAGACTGATAAAGCACTACATTGGCACATGCGGCAAAAGTGAAACTGCTAATAAGCACATGATCCCCTTTCCCAACTCCTGAAAGTATCAATGCAAGGTGCAGGGCTGACGTACCTGAATTCAAAGCCACAACTGCTTTGTTTTCATAGCTGGCGGCCAATTGATTTTCAAACTCATCAATGGCTTTACCAACAGGCGCAATCCAGCCACTATCCAAAACATCACTTATCTTTTGGTATTCATTTCCTACTAAATTAGGTGGGGATAGATATATTCTTTGCTTATTCACCGGTTAGCTGCGTATTCACTAAACTTAATTGTTTTCCCCTGCACGTAGGAGGTTTTATCCCGTTTGAAAACCTCAACGAGAGTCTTAATAAGAATCTTCATATCCAATGAGAGTGAAATATTTTCAACGTAATAAATGTCCAATCTCATTCGCTCACCCCAATCGATTTTATTCCTGCCGTTCACCTGCCCCCATCCGGTTATCCCGGGTTTTACATTATGCCGGGATCGTTCTGTAATGTTGTAATATGGGAGATACTCCATCAAAAGTGGTCTTGGGCCAACAAGCGACATATCCCCCTTGAGGACATTTATCAACTGAGGTAGTTCGTCCAACGAAAATGACCGCATGAATTTGCCTAACCCGGTCATCGATAATTCCTCATAGTCAACCTTCATGGTTCTGAATTTCAAAAGATAAAATGGACGCTCATTTCTACCGGCACGCTGATGAACAAAAAAAGGATTTCGTAAGAAATGAATAAAGAGAACTAAAGTGACCGACAGGAAAAATGGTGATATCAAAATCAACAAAAAAAAAGCCAAGAGCCAATCACACACAGGCTTAAGCACCCCTACATAAAAATTGCGTCCCCACATTGCTTAAAAATAGGCATTACCCTATTTATTTGATATTTTTCAAGTCAATTATACTTTATTAACCAACCAGCTAAAGAAAATAGCCGAAAGTACCAGCCAATGAAAACTCTTCGATTCGTTCTTTCCTTTAGTATCACCCTTGCCCTTGGGATTACACTCAACACTAAGATTGATTCTATCCCACCCCTGGGCAAATTCCTAAGTCCATTTCATGGGTTTTGGCAAAATGCTGAAAATGAACCAATCACTATTGAGTCGAAAACCCTAGAGAATGATCTGGCCGATAGTGTAAACATCTATTTTGATGAGCTTTTGATTCCGCACGTTTTTGCCAGCAATGAAAAGGACCTATTCTTTACGCAAGGCTACATCACCGCATACCATCGTCTTTGGCAAATGGAGTTTCAGCTCTATTCTGCTGAAGGAAGGTTGGCGGAAATTTTAGGACCGAAAATTGGGAACAACAGTATTGTAGATGTAGACAAACAGATGCGAAGAATTGGCCTGAAATATGGAGCTCAAAAATCCGAGGAGCTTTTTAAGAAAGAAGAACCGGATATTTATGCTCTTATAGAATCATATGCTGCAGGGGTAAATGCCTACATTGAATCCCTCTCCTATGCGGATCTACCAATAGAATACAAATTGCTAGATTATAAACCGGAAGCATGGACTCCATTCAAATGCTTCTTGCTGATTTCAAACATGAATAATATGCTCTCACGGGGTGAAAGAGACCTGGAACATACCAATGCCTTGAAAAAATGGGGTCGAGAAGTATTTGAGATCCTGTATCCGGAGAGACCCGATATTGTTGATCCGGTAATCCCAATCGGAACAGCATTTGATTTCGATCCTATACAGGTTGATAAGCCAGACGTAGATTTTCCGCTTGTTTTTAGTGATCCGCTCATTGAACAGCCAGATCCGAACAATGGTAGTAACAGCTTTGTGGTAAATGGTGAAAAGACTGCAAACGGAAAAGTGATTTTGACCAATGAGCCAGACCTAAGCCTGAATCTCCCCAGCATTTGGTATGTAATGCAACTAAATGCCCCCGGGATCAACGTGATGGGTGCCACCCTGCCAGGCGGGCCAGGTGTCATCATCGGATTCAATGATTCCATAGCCTGGGGAAACACCAATGCGAAACGAGACCTGGTAGATTGGTATTACATTCAGTTTAAAGACGAAACTCGTGAAGAATACCTGTATAATGGAAACTGGGTTCCCACTAAAAAGGTAGTAGAAGAAATCAAAGCCCGAGGATCATTTAGCTATTATGATACCATTATCTACACCCATCATGGCCCGGTGGTATATGACAGGAATTTCAATACCGGTCGAAGTGAAGCCACCAATCTTGCAATGAGATGGACCGCCCACGATGCAAGTAAGGAGATTAAGGCCCTGTATTTAGGGAATAAGGCTGTGAATTATGATGATTGGGTAAAGGCTTTCAGTTACTTCGCAGGACCACCACAGAATTATTCCTTTGCATCCGTCAATGGGGACATTGCGCTTTGGATCAATGGGAAGTTTCCTGTGAAATGGGAAGAGCAGGGCAAATTTTTGATGGATGGAAGCAACATTGATCATGAGTGGCAGGCCTTTATGCCACAATCCCACAATCTTCATGTAAAAAACCCACCACAAAATTTCGTAAGCTCAGCAAATCAGCATGCAGCAGATACCTTATATCCGTACTATCAATATGACTATAACTATGAGTACTACCGGGGAAGAAGGATCAATGACCGGCTCAGGGTAATGGACAATATTGAGGTGGAAGATATGATGGCCCTTCAGCATGACAATTTTAACTATAATGCGTCCGAAGCGCTTCCCATGATGCTGGACAGCCTGGACTCAGCTTCCTTCACCGACCTGGAGTGGAGCTATTACAGCAAGCTCCAAAACTGGGACTATTTCAACGAAACTGATCTGCAGGCTCCTACCATCTATGATGTATGGTGGGATAAGGTCAACGATAAACTTTGGGATGAAATTGACAGCAGTGATGTAGCGGTGTACAGACCCAATTGGTACAACACAGTCTCTATTCTCAAAAATCAAACTGATTTCTTCATGATTGATAATAAAGGGACTGATGGAATAAAAGAAAGCGCAGGTGACCTATTCCGACAAACATTCAAAGAAACCATAGCTGAATTAGAGGAATATCTGGAAGATGAAGGGAATTCACTGCTTTGGTATCAATTTAAAAATACGACCATCAGGCACCTGTTGAGGATAGTTCCATTTAGTCGTGGCAAGGTAAAGATTGGTGGAAATAGCTCCATCGTGAATGCTGCATCTGCAAGTCATGGTCCTTCCTGGAGAATGGTGGTAGAGCTTGGGGATGGTGAAGTAAATGCCTGGGGTGTATATCCCGGCAGCCAATCCGGCAATCCCGGCAATCCTACCTATGGTCACATGATTGATGATTGGGCAAGTGGGCAATATAACCAACTCTATTTCGAGAACTCAATGTCATCCTCGAGTAAAGAAATCACGCACAGCATAACATTAAAACCACAGGAATGAAGCTAATCGTTAGACTAATTATTATTGGGGCATTAACCTATTTCATCTCTCCATTGTCCGTATGGTGGGCAGCAATGGTTGTTGCATTTGTTGTCTGCTACGTTTCCCCATCGTCAGGATTAAATGCTTTTGTGGCCGGATTCCTTGGTGTGGGGTTAGTTTGGATGGGTCATGCCTGGAACATTGACGTCAAAAATGAATCAGTATTCAGTAGCACAATTGCTGAGGTAATGCAAATAGGCGATCCCATTCTTTTGGTTTTTGCGACAGGTTTGGTAGGTGGACTAGCGGGAGGTTTTGCTTCTCTTTCCGGCTCTTCGTTTAGACAGCTCTTCACTAAAACCAAAAAGAGAAGCCTTTATAATTAGCCTTCCTTTACCAAAACACCCTCCGCTACAAAGGAGATGGAGTTTCTCATAGACTCATCATATTCCTTACCCCCATCTTCAGCGTAGTGCCGGGCCACATCTTCATCCAGTACTTCCTTAATGGCGACCCCCTCGATAATTACCTCTCTCCCACTTATGTCTTTGGGGACGAAGAAACCATAATCCTTAAAAGTCACACGAATATTGGCGCCCTCTTCATTTCTCAGTGTCATCCAACAACCTTTCATCTGACAAACTTCTTCAATTACCCCTCTCACTTTAAAAGTAGATTCCTCCTCACTCACTTTAGACAAAAAGTCGATCGTGGTGATGGCATCACCTGAGGATATCTCTCCTCCATAGCTGGCAAATTTCTCTTTGCTCGTATTACAACCAAAAGCAACTAGCAAGATCAGTAAATATCTCATCGATTTCTATGTTTTTCTGGCGAAGATAAAACAATGCATTTCAAATGATAATTGAGTTGCTTAATATATAAATATTCATACATAACTGACTTATTGCCAGATGGATACAAAACAAAAATAATTTATAAAAAAAAATATTTTAGTTATGTGTAAAATAATTTTTATTGTGTATATTTGAACCATCATTAAAACCTTATTAGTTATGAAAAGAAAACTATTTACAGCCCTCGTTATCGTTGGAGCATTGTCACTTACTGCTTGTCAGGAAGATGCAGCTATGGAAGAACTACTTCAAGACACAGAATTGAATTCACTTCAGGGTGAAGGAGATGGAGATGAAGATGACACAGATAAACCTGGATCGTCCAATTAATTCCTACTAAGAAAGAATTAATAGACCGCTTCATCTAAAAATAAGAAACGCTACCATGATAGTTTGGTAGCGTTTCTTTATATTGCGTGAAAGAAACAGTTATTTGGAGTGAAAATATTCCTAACGTTAATCCTTTTATTTACTGCACTTCTAAATCACGCAAATCCTGTAAAGGAAAGAGTTGAGTCAATTTCTCAATTAATCGACTCATATCCGGATTCAGCATATTCACTGGCAATAAATCTATTGGACGAATCTATTGAAGAGGGAGATGATTACGGTATTGTACAAACAAATTTCATTTTGGCTTATGTACATGGCAACATAAAGGCGGAATACGGCAAAGCAATAATTTACTATCTGGAGGCAATTCGATATGCTGAAAAGGCCAGGTATCCGGAAGTTGGAAAGACCCTCACCTCCCTGTATAAGAACTGTGGAGTTATTTTCAGGAAATTTAAATCCTACGATTTAGCAGAGGAATATTATAACAAGGCACTTTCATATGCTTCCATGCTTCCAAACGATAGTGAGACGCATAGTATTAATTTCAACAAGGCCGGATTGCTCATGGATCAAAAAAGATATGATGAAGCAATTGAGATTTTAAGTGATCTAATCAGCAAATCAGACAACACTTCGAAAAACTTTTGGAAGTATAATAACCGTTTGGGTATTGCTTATTTTGAAGCAGGATATTACGAATTATCAATAGAGGCTCACCTTAATTCTTTAGTTTTTGACAAGCTTTCCAATGAATTGGATGCTTATACTACGCACAACATAGGAAGGAGCTATGCTGCATTGGGTAGAAGTGAAGAAGCCATTGCTCACTTCAATGATGCGATAGAAAAGAAAAAACTTCTTGAAGATAAAAGCCCCCTCTTTTCTTCTTACAAAGAACTCGGTGAATTAATTTATAAAGAAGGACAGGTAAAACAGTCACTTGCTTATTTTAATATGGCTGAAAAGTATTTGGATAAGACGCAGGACATTAGCCAATTTGAGCTTTTTAAGGTAAAGGCCAATGCGCTCTTTGATCTCAAAGACTTCAACCAATCAAAGAAATATGAGGATTTGTATTCCTCCGCCCTCAATGAGTACTTAATTACTCAAGAGCAAATCCAGGAAACCGACCGAAGATATAACATGGATCTGATTACCAAGAGATACTTTGACGAAGTAGAAAAGCAAGAACGAATTGCCTCCATCTTGTTTTATTCAAAACTAACTTCTGGTAGCCTTTTGGCAGTTCTATTACTGGTTATCGGATACAACAGATATGAAAGAGTAAGACTTAGAAGAACAATTACCAGAGAATTGGCTGCTTACCGAATGGTGGATTAGCTGAAGATTATATCTTCAATTTGAGTTTATCTTTCAATACTTTCAACATACCTTCCTGACGCTCGTGAAGTAGAATTAACTTATTCTTTTCTTCAGTACTTTCTTCAATTAGGTAGTTTACTAGTTCTTCCAGCTCCATCACTTCATGAGAGTCAGGTCGTTGTAGCCTCATTTTTACAAATAATTCCCTTATACGCGCTTGCAGATTGACATGGCTGGGTGCGATCTCAGCAGAAGTAACAATGTCATCATTCCACATTGGCCCCTCTCCTTTAATCAACCATTCTGCATTAAGCTTATCGTATGTTTTAAGGATATTCAGAATTAAATCGAAGCTGGGCTTGCTTCTCCGTCCTTTGATAATATTGAAAATAACCGTAACACTAACCTCCAGACTATCTGAAAATGAGGTAGGATTCATATCAAGAACCCTGATCAATCTATAGATACGATCATTTATCATGTGATAAATTTAACAAAACTTCTGAAATAAAAAAGAAGGGCTGCTAGTAGGCAACCCTTCATCATTAAGAACCAGCTATGGAAAATAGATACTCACTATCTATTTTTCGAATTTATACCGTTTTGCTTTACAAGCAAAGAATTTTAGAATTTTTTTTATCAAATGATAATGCAAAAGAGGTATTTACATTAAGTATCGCTTAATCACCTAATCTGATAACGATCTTGCCCACCGAATCCCTTGATTCCATAAATGAGTGAGCCATCGGTAATTCGGAAAACTTAAAAACTTTTCCAACGATAGGCTTAAGATTGTTCTTTGAAGTAAATGCTGACAGTTCTTCCCAAATTTCACTTGTCAGCTCTTCATTGGTGGTCAGATAGCCAATATGTGAAGCAAAAATACCTTTACTCTCCATGGCCATTTTCATCATATTTACTTTCGGAGCGTCGATATACGTTTTGATCCAGGATATTGGATTCCAGATTTTCAAATTCATGCTCGCAAAACCAATAACTACCATCCGACCAAATGAATTCAACAACTTCATACTTTTTTTGAAGACATCCCCTCCCACGGTCTCAAGGATACAATCGACCTTTCCTCCATCCTTAATAATCTCTTCATAAAAATCAGTCGTTGCATAGTTGACCGGCTTCCCTCCCAATTTTTCAATCAAGTCCAACTTATAATCCTTACTCGCTGTTCCATACACCATACATCCAAGTGCCCTTCCTATTTGCACCGCCGCAGTACCTACCCCGCCTGCTGCAGCCTGTATCAAAATGCGCTCTCCAGCTTCTACCCGACAGAGTTTTTTCAACCCGACCCAGGCCGTCATAAAATTTACCAAATAGGCCGCATTCTCTTCCGGGGAAAATTCTTTAAATGCAGGAAAACATAGATGCTCAGGAGCGCATACAAACTCGGCATAAGAACCATACTGCTGTCCCACAATCACCTTATCCCCCGGCTTATAGGTAGATGTATCTTCTCCAACCTCCACTACTTCACCATAGCATTCCATGCCCATTACATATGGCTTTTTTGGAGCCCAACTATACTGCCCTTTTCGGGAGAGTATCTCCGCATAATTAATTCCAATTGTTTCAATTTTTACCTTGACCTCTCCCCTTTTCGGATCAGGTTCAGGAATATCTTCCATTTTTAAAATCTGCGGCTTCCCTGTTTTTCGTAATTGATATACCTTCATTCGTAACTTATCTGACGTTTGATATGATTAAGCAATAGGAGGGTAATTTAATGCTTTAACTTAACGACATAATAATCTTTAAACTATGAAAGAAACATACTACAATACCGAAGACCTCAAGAAATTTGGAGATATCACAAAGTGGCAAAAAGAACTAGGAGACAAGTTTTTTGATTATTACGGAAGTGTCTTTGCTGAAGGTGCGCTTACGGCCAGAGAGAAGTCTCTGATTGCGTTAGCTGTAGCCCACACCATTCAATGTCCTTATTGTATTGAAGCGTATACATCAGATACTCTTGCTAAAGGCGTGGATGAAGAGCAAATGATGGAAGCGGTGCATGTAGCAGCTGCCATCCGGGGTGGGGCCTCTTTGGTACATGGTGTTCAAATGATGAATCATGTGAATGATAAATTAATGTAAATGATGCTGAAATCTCTGAAGAAACTAAATCATAAACTTTCGTCACCTGAGGGTCAGATAGAAATACTGGATGATGCAGAAGCTATAGATATCCCCTCATTTGAAGACAAGCTTTCCGATATAGGCCTATCGCCACTCACGCCCACCAATATTGAAATATTCCAGGTAAACGTAGGAAAGATGTGTAATCAGGTATGTTCGCATTGTCATGTGGACGCAGGCCCTGACAGGAAGGAAATCATGACCAAAGAAACCATGCAACAGTGCCTGGATGCAATCAAGGGGACGGATATACAGACCGTGGATCTCACTGGGGGAGCACCTGAAATGAATCCTCATTTCCGATGGTTTGTTGAGGAACTTTCCGCACTTGGAAAGCACATCATTGTAAGGTGTAATCTTACGATCATTTTGGCAAATCCAAAATACAGTGACCTCCCGAAATTCTTTAAAAAACACAAGGTGAATGTGGTATCGAGCCTACCCTATTTTACTGCTAAGAGAACAGATGCACAGCGCGGAGAAGGTGTATTTGAAAAATCCATCAAAGCCCTGCAAATGCTAAATGAAGTAGGCTATGGGATGGAAGAAACCGGCCTCAAACTCGATCTGGTCTATAATCCGGCGGGTGCCTTTCTGCCCGGGGACCAACTCTCCCTTGAGACGCAATTCAAGAATAAACTACGAGCTTACAACATCGAATTCAACAACCTTTTTACGATCACTAATTTGCCAATTAGTCGATTCCTCGAATACCTGGTAAAGACAGAAAAGTATGAAGACTATATGCACGAGTTGGTGAATGCCTTTAATCCGGCGGCTGCAGAGGGGGTCATGTGCCGAAATACTTTGAGTGTAAGTTGGGATGGATATCTCTACGATTGTGATTTTAATCAGATGCTGGAGCTAAAGGTGAACGCACCAAATCACATCCGGGATTTTGACCTGGCTGCCCTTACAAGCCGTGAGATCATAATCAATCAGCACTGCTATGGCTGCACAGCCGGTGCTGGCTCCAGCTGTGGAGGTGCTACAACATAAAAAAGCCCCTGATAAATGATCAGAGACTTAAGTCACGAGTTGGTTTCGTGTATATATGAAGAGAGAATTAATTTCTAGATTCTATCAGATAGTTGGTGAAGCTGCGGCCGTTGATTTTGGTGTATTTCGCATCGATATCATCTCCAACTTTTAGCCCGGCAATATCAAAGTCCCCTCTGGCTTTCATGTATTTAATATTCCATGATTCATCAAATACTGCATCCTTAAAACTCGCACCCTCATCAAACTGCGCATACTTAAATGTTGCATCGTCATCAAAAAGCGTATTTGAAAAGTCTGCTTTTTCATCAAACTCTGCATACTTGAAGGTTGATTCTCTTCGGAATTTGGTTCCGGAGAAATCAGCCGCTCCATCAAAGTCTGAGTACTTAAACATGGCATCCTTCAGAAATTCACAATTCTTAAAAATCACATCTTTATCAAAGTCAGCAATAAACGTATAACCAGAAGGATCATCATGAATGTAGGCCAAAACATCATCTTTGAATGTGCAATTCTTAAAGGTGATATTTACATCAATTGACTCATCAACCGTATTGTCCCCACCGTTATTCCACCATTTGGATTTTCTCGGGAGATCGGGCAGCTTATCGTCCATATAGGTAAAATCCAGATCACCTACTATAGTTGCATTTTCGTATGAGATGTTTTTCCCTTCTCGAATATCTTTCGTGATTTGAGACGCCTGCACCGTAGTTTGTGCAAATCCCCTGATCACAAACATGCTGAACAAGATCAGCATCGCGATTCTCAGTTTAGTAGATAGTGAAGTTGATATTTCCATGATATTTAGTTTCTGGTGTTTGTTTTAATAGTGATGCAAAGCATCCGAAAAGGTTGCACCGACTATGATAATACCCCGGACAGAGGCATTGGTTACAAAATCCAAAGAGATAGGTAAATTGGCGAGCTTAACGGTAAAAATCCAAAAGGCGAGGGTTACTCGCCTTTGGGTTGGTGTGGCCCAGAGATATAAAATCAAAAGATCCAATCTAACCACCATATAGATTCAACCCATGGATTGAATCTAATTTGAATTTACTAATTGGCCTGACCATTTCCTAATGATCTATGGCAAAATACCCAGGAAGACAAACAAAAAATCCCCACTTTTCAGTGAGGACTTAGTATGTATAGTATGAAGAGAATTAAATATTAATATGCTGAAAGCAACCTGATTACATTAGAATATCAGAGTATGCTCTAAGGATAAATAGTCCTATCAAAACCAGCATTCCAATCCTGATTTTTATAGATAAAGACTTTGAAAGTTCCATGGCGATTCGTTCGTTTTAGTGTGATTATACTACAAAGATGATCATAAGGTTTGGAAAGTTGCAGCACAAATAGAATTATTCATAAATTCTTAATAAGCTCATTATTACAAAATAATAAATTATTAAGATCATAATAATGAATAAATATTAGAATTATATTCTGATTTATTTATTTTGAAGAATTAGATTTTGTAAGTTGGATTAAAGGCCAAATCCAATCAGGAAAGTAACCCAAAAACTATTTCGATGAACTCTGAAATTAGTCTGGTGAAAAGTGTATTTCTTAACGCTCACAGATACCTCTGAAATCACAAAACATGCATTTGGTAACATCTTCTGTCTGGTCAAACGGATGCTCATTACTAAAGATCTCTTCCAGAAGCTTTTTCATATTTTCTTCAAACCGCTGAAGGTAACCTCTCGCATCTGCAATTCGTACACCGTCCGTCTTCAACCGGAAGTCAAAATCTGGCTGAAAGAACTGCTTGATATTGACCAGTCCGGGAACAATTGTGTTTTCCTGTCCATACTTGGAAGCATAAAGCCAGGCATAGAAAAAAGTCTGATAACCAGCCTTCCTACCAGCCTTATACCTATAACTCACCTCTTCACTAAACAGGTTATCAAACGAGCCAATCTCTGTCTCATCTCTTCCTGTTTTGTAATCTAGCACGCGAACCGTGCCATTCTTACGATCTACCCGATCGATATCCGCACCGAGCTTCACCTTCATTTTTTTCCCATCCGGATGAATCTCCAGATAGTGTGCGTAATTATCCTCAGCCTCCAAGCTCACGATCTCAAACGGAACATAGGCTTTATCCATCTCAACCACCTGCTTCACAAACTTTCGGATGATCTCTGCCATCACCACGTTTCGATCCTTGAACTCAAATCGCTTTTTCCCCTTCATCCCAAATTCCTCCTTAAAGGCCTTTTCCATCGCCCCATCAATAGAACCTTCCAGTCGTAAAAAGTCATTCTCATCAATAATCCGAGTGCCTTTCTCCTTCATGGTATCTTGGTACAGATACTCCAGCGTGCGGTGAAGGGCATTTCCAAAATGACGGGCATTGAGGTCATCACTCATCTCATCCCCGGAGAAAAGTCTGAGCACATAGCGGAAATAGAACTTTAGCTTGCAATCGAAATAAATGTTTAAGGCGGAAGCGGATAGTCTCTTCCGGTCTTTCTCTAGAACTGCATCGGTATAGATGGCCAACTTATCCAGCACCTCCTGAGTAGTCTCAATAGTGATCGGTTTGATCTCATGGACTTGCACCGAATTGCTCAATTTCTTTCGCTTCACCTCCAGCCCACTTTCCAACTCAACCTGTCGGATGAATCGGCTCACCTCTCCACTCAATCCAAAATCTGCATACATATTATAATAGAACGACAACTGCTCTGCATGATGGAACAGTCTATAAAAGAGGTATGCATAAATAGCATCCTGCGTTTCAAACGTTGGGAGGTCAAATGCTTTTCGGATACGATATGGGATGAACGATCCAGCCCGCTGTGAAGCGGGGAAAATATCTTCATTCATATTCAGCATCAGCACATGCTTAAAGTCCAGGTTTCGTGTCTCCAAGACTCCCATGACCTGCAACCCCTCCACTGGTTCTCCGCTAAATGGGATCTTCACTGATCGGGTCGCTTTTCGAAACAAGCTTTTAAAAGTCTTGATATCAATGGTAGCTGTTTGATGGTCCAGAATCTCTCGCAACCTTGATAGCAATTGCTGAAAGTGATACAGGTACTCTCGCTCCAGCCCAAACCGCTCCACCACCTGATCGCCCAGCACAGAAACAATGCTTTGAAGGTAGCCCGCCAGACTTTCCTTTTCACCAACCTGACGAAAGATCGTATTCAGTATCGTTGATTGAATCTCCAGTATTTCTTGCTGAAACACCCTGATCTGGTTCGCTTTCTTAATATCCCCAATAAGCTTGTCCAGCGGATTTTTATCCTCTTTATATAGATAAGGATGACTCAGAATATCTACCACGGGTTTATGATAAAAAGAAAGGCCATTTTCCGGCGAAAGGCTGGCATGCTCTTGCAACTCCACGGCAGCCTCCAGCAATCCAAACAGTGGAGTGTCCTTCAAAGGATAGCCCATCGTCACATTCAATTTGTCCACCCTTTCAGGTATCGCATTGAGAATTGGGAACAGCATATAATCCTGAGGGAGCACCACCACAATCTCCTCTTTCTTTGCTCCTGCCTCCATCAATCGATCGATTTCCTCACCGATCAGCTTGGCCTGCCCTACTTCCAGCGAAACCCCGGTCACATCCACATCTTTAGGCTTGGTCACCCGGGCAGGAAGTGGGCTGGGAAAGCTCTTGCCCAGAATGGGGTCCTTCCGATATTTTCTTAGAAAATCTCCTGCCTCCTGATTATCATCTTCCAGGTAATAAGCATCCACATCCCACAAGACCTCCACCTGATATTCAGAAATGAAGTGCTTGATCAGTACCTCCTCTGCGGGTGTCAGTGCATTAAACCCGGCAAAAATCAGCCGCCTGGAAGAATCATAGGTTATCTGATTAGTAGCCCTAGCCAGTTGGCGATAGACATGCGAAGTATAGCCAATCCCCTGCTTTTCCAGCCGTTCTTTGAAGGTTTGATACACCGGATGTAAAATCTTCCATGTCTCCACAAACTGCTCCTGAGTTTTTGTTGACGTGGGTAAAAACTCTTGCCAGAATTTTTTGATGATAGCCTCCTGCTCAGGATCGAGGAAGTAAAAGTCCTCTGCCAACTGGCGATCATCCCTCACATAGGTGAACAACTGCTCCGGATTAACGAGGTAATGATCCACCTCTTCAAAATCCCGAAGTAGCATCTCACCCCAGAAGTAAAATGATTCAAACCCCTCATCTCTACCCTGATGCGACCTGAACGCTTCGTACAACTCGAAAATAAGTGAGAGCGGATCTGTCTTCTTCGTATTGGTGAACGTAAACAGGAAATCTTCCAGACTGAGGGTAGCAGGAGACCAGACGGGCTTGACCACTTTCTGAGAAAGGTGCTTCTTCAAAAAC
The DNA here is from genome assembly GCF_040223195.1 of Ekhidna sp. Classification (GTDB taxonomy): domain Bacteria; phylum Bacteroidota; class Bacteroidia; order Cytophagales; family Cyclobacteriaceae; genus Ekhidna. The sequence continues at coordinate 119,576 of NZ_JAVKDX010000015.1, forward strand.
AACCCCGCCCTGCGGTTGGGAAATACCACCGTGCAGTCACCTAAATGATCGCGATGATTGGCTAATAAATGATCTGCAACGTCGGAAAGAAAGGCCATGTGACAAGGTTAATTAATTCCATCAAATTCCTGATCCGTCAATAATTACTGTTTTGAAAAAAAGTAATTAAACCGAAAATAATTTGGAGATCAATAAAATCTTTAGCTTAATAACAAATAACATACTACATTTGCGGCTCTATTCACGAGCGTTCTCGCTTAGCAATCCTTCTAACACAAGTATTTCTAATTGTTTCCGGCTTTTGAATGACATGGGGAGTCCCCGATTTTGTAAAGCCGAACAACCACATTGTCTATCCGATAATGGAGACTCGATTTTATCAATGCGAAAGGACCCTCCTTTTTACAGCGTGATAAAATTATATGTATAAGACACAAACAAGAAAAAAGAGAAACTTCTCTAACAGTAAGAGAAAACCTTCTCGCAGAAATCAACAGTCTAACCAGAAGGTGGATATCTCAAGGTTTACCAATAAGGGGTCGGTAAACAACGAACGTAAAGCCTATGTAAACAAGCATACGTTTGAAGATTTTGAACTAGACAATAAACTGCTTGCCAAGATCAAGGAAAAGGGCTTTAAGCTTCCTTCCGAAATCCAGGACAAAACGATCCTTCCTGCTTTGGAGGGAAAAGATATTGTGGGTATTGCAGGCACGGGCACAGGCAAGACCTCAGCTTTCCTGATCCCAATTATCCAGCACATGATTGAGCATAAGCAGGCAAATTACGCCTTGATTATCGCCCCTACCCGTGAACTGGCTACCCAGATCAACGACGAATTTCTAACATTAGCAAGAGGACTCAACATTTTCTCTACTTGTTTGATCGGTGGATCATCCGTAGGTGAAAACATCAAGGCCCTGAAACGAACAAACCACTTCATCATTGGCACACCCGGACGTATCGGTGATATGATGAAACGAAGGTTGCTGAAGCTGGATGATTTTAGCGTATTGGTACTGGATGAGTTTGACAGAATGCTCGATATGGGATTCTCCAAGGAAATTCAGCAGATCAATAAGGAGATGAAATCCAAAGATCAGACGCTGCTTTTCTCTGCGACACTCGACCCTACCCAGAAGAAACTGGTGGAAGAGATGACCAACGATCCGATCAATGTGAAAGCTGAGCAATCCACTCAGGACACCAACGCCATAGAGCAGGAAGTGTGTCATGTGAAAGGACAGGACAAAATCCAGTTGGTAAAGAACCTGATCGATTCGGAACTAAAAACCCGTACGATCCTGTTTTCTGAGACAAAGCGTAAAGCCGAGCAGATTTCTGAGCTATTGAAAAAATCAGGCATTGCTGCCGATGCAATCCACGGAGATAAGTCACAGCGGGCTCGCGAGATTGCTTTGAGTAAATTTAAGCGTGGACAAGTGCACGTGCTGGTGGCTACTGATGTAGTGGCACGGGGAATCGACGTAAAAGATGTGGAGCTGGTGATCAACTATGAAGCTCCGAGAAACTACACCGACTATGTGCACCGAATAGGCAGAACCGGCCGTGCAGGTAAAACCGGCCGAGCTGTGACATTAATCGATTAATTCATTTAAAAAGTATTTATGGCAAGATCCCAGAACAGTTTTATAAAAAATCAGAAAGCACAGAAGAAGAAAAAGAAACGTCAGGAGAAACTCCAAAAGAAATTCGATAAGAAGGACCAGGAAACCAGCGGTTCACTGGATGACATGATCGCCTATGTGGATGAGTTTGGAAACATAGTGGATGAGCCGCCACAGGAGCCAGTGAAAAAAAACGAACCGAAACAATAGGATATTAAGATGATACGGGAAGCAACTTTCGAAGGAAAATACACGCACCTTTGGATGAAATATAAGCCGGTGATAATAAAACTGATGGTGGATGCACAGCAGGGGCCACAGACTTACCAATTTCAGCGACATGAGTTTGCAGATCTGAACAACCAGAAGCGAACAGGGTATACTTTTTCACTAGAGGTGTTTGAAAACAAGAAGCAAAACAATCCAAAATCCAATTTAGCTCTGGATCTTTTAAGTATAATTCGATCTTCGAGCAAGTCTGAAGAACTGACATCCGCACATAAGTATCTATTTCAAATGGATAAAAACTTTGTGCTGGAAGTGAAGCAGGTGGACTGATTTAAAACTTATCTATAAGACGAAACTCCTTCTCAACTATGGGAAGGAGTTTTTTTGTTTGCATAAGTCCCCAATCTCAAGATTTCCTAAGAATATAGCATCCAATTAGTAACTTAACAGAATAACAAACACCTCCACACATGAAAAAGATCGCTATTGTATTGCTATGCATGGGACTGGTAGCTCCCATTCACGCCCAGAAAACCAAGAAGAAAAAAGAAGAAGACAAGAAAGAAGAGAAATCAGAAAAGACCATTGACGAAATCACAAAGTCCTGTGTCGCTTATGAAGGTCTCTTCAAAGTATATCAGGATACTGCCAATGGTAGTGTATATCTCGAAGTACGCGAAGATCAGTTGAACACCGAGTACATTCATTTTTCTCAAATCATGGATGCCCCTCTCGACTTCTACGAACGAGGCAGCTATGGGTACGAGAAAGTATTCACAATCAGCAAAATCTACGAGCGGATGGAAATTACCCTCGAAAACATCACTGCCTACTTCGATCCAAACGATCCGCTGAGTCGGGCGAAAGATGCCAACCTGAATCGACCAATCATCTATTCGGAAAAAATCGAAGCTTCATCCAAAGATGGCAAAACTTACCTCATTAAAGCAGAGCCACTTTTTCTAAAAGAAGCATTTGTTCAAATCACCCCTCGGCCTGATCCTAGAAATAATGATCCAAACGCCCTGAAGCTTGGCAGTCTTAGTGACAGCAAGACTAAGTTTTTGCAAATCAAAAGCTTTGCCGAAAACACAGACTTCAGGGTAGAGATGGTCTATGAAAATTCATCAGCCGGTATGTTTTGGCCTGTTTGGGATGATGATCTTACTGACCCTCGCTTCTTAAGTGTGAAAGTGTATAACACCATTATCAAAATGCCTGAGAATGACTATCGCCCTCGGTTTGATGACCCCAGGGTTGGCTACTTTGGCCAGCGCGTCACGGATATGGTCGATCGTTCCGCCACACCATTCAGGGATATGATCTCTCGTTGGCACCTGGTAAAGAAAGATCCAAATGCTGAGCTATCTGAGCCAGTGGAGCCAATCGTCTGGTGGATTGAGAACACGACTCCTGAGGATTTCAGGGAACCGATTAAGCAGGGTATTCTTCGGTGGAACCGGGCATTTGAGCAGGCCGGATTTAAGAATGCCATGGTGGTGAAAATACAACCCGATGATGCCGAGTGGGATGCAGATGACATCCGCTACAATGTCATTCGCTGGGTATCTCTACCGCGCGGATTGTACGGGGGTGCCTTTGGCCCCAGCTTTTTCAATCCAAGAACCGGGCAAATGCTGGGAGCTGATGTGATCATGTATTACGGATTTATTCGTGCTCAGATCACAGAGAACGACATCTACTCCAGTAGTTCCTCATCGGCACCCGAACGCTTCAATGCGAAGCATTGCGCTTTCGCATCCGAGCTGGCAGCAAATTTCAATGCCGGACGCACCATGATCCAGGCACTGGGACGAGGAGAAGCAGAGGAGAAAGAACTGATCAATCAATCACTAATGATGCTTTCCCTGCACGAAGTGGGTCATACATTGGGATTGAACCACAACTTTAAGGCTAGCCACTTTCTGGACAATGAGAAGATCCACGATAAGGAATTTACCAGCACCAACGGAATGACCGGTTCGGTGATGGATTACTCCGGGGTAAATCTTGCCTTAGATCCAAAAAAGCAAGGCCTTTACTATGAGGTGACTCCCGGCCCGTATGACAAGTGGGCCATCGAGTACGGGTACAAAGTGTTTGACCCGAAAGAAGAGGAAGCAGGACTAAACGAGATCTTGTCCCGCTCCACCCAGCCGGAACTACTGTTTGGGAATGATGCTGATGACATGCGTGCGCCTGGCCGGGGGATAGATCCGCGTGCGCAAACCTGGGATCAGACCAGCCAGCCGATTGAGTATGCAATAGACCGATTCAAGCTGATAGATCAATCCCTGAAAGGGCTGATGGAAAAGGTGGCCAAAGAGAACGCCTCCTACCAGTATTTCAACAACAGCTACAACTTTCTCACACGTGATTGGTGGGTGGGGCTCACAGCAATCAGCCGCTACCCCGGTGGCGTGTATGTGGACAGGGCCTTTATAGGGCAGGAAGGTGCCACCAAACCATTTACGCCTGTGCCGTATGCGCTGCAAAAGCGTGCCATGAAAGCCATCAACACGTATGGGTTCAGTCCGAATGCCATGAAAACTCCTTCTGAGGTGTACAACTATCTTCAAAATCAACGACGTGGTTTCGACTTTTGGGGACAGACGGAAGATCCCAAAATCCATGATCGGATACTGGCCTTTCAGCAAAACATCCTGAACCATATGATGCATGCCAGAACGTGGCAGAGGATCATAGATACTGAGATGTATGGCAATACCTACAAATTATCTGAGTATGCAACAGATATGACCGACGGTATCTTTTCCGAAGACATCTCCGGAAGTGTGAACTACCGCAGGCAAAACCTGCAGACTGAATATGTGAATCGGCTGGTGGGTATATTAATGGGAGATGAATACAACCATGTATCCAAAGCGGAATCATTCCGACAGCTAAAATCAATAGATAAAATGCTGGCTAAAGCAAAATCTCCGGACAGCACGACGGCAGGTCACAGAGAATACCTCGCTTACCTGATCGAGCAAGCAATGGATGAGGATTAAGACTTGAAAAAGCAAAATCAAAAACTCTTTCTTAGTAATGGGAAGGAGTTTTTTGTTTTAAAGCGACAACCGGACAGAGTCTGGCTGACAGAATGAAAGTGCGCGTTTACCTCCATATATGAGGGATAACGCGCACTCTGACTATATTTGAAAGGTGGATAATGCGCACAGTGCGCATTACATTAATGTTGTATGCCATTTGTGCAAAGCGTAGAGAATCAGCAACTTTAACTCATCAAGAATTGGAAAATGACAGAACAAGCTCAAAACAAGAACTTAAATCAAGCAAAGACCAACAAAAAGGATGAGTTCTACACTCAACTGTCTGACATTGAAAGAGAATTAAAGTATTACAAAAAGCATTTCAAAGACAAAGTTGTTTACTGCAATTGTGACGATCCAAGAGTTAGCAACTTCTTCCACTACTTTTCCTATAACTTCGAAAAACTTGGACTCAAAAAGCTAATTGCAGCTTGCTACAAAAACCAGAATATGGACTTGTTTAGTCAAAATGACTCTGAACAAGCTATTTACCTAGAATATAATGGCGATAAGAACGGGAATATGGTTCCTGACCCAAATGAAATTGGGATAAAACAACTTAAAGGAGATGGTGATTTTAGGAGCAAAGAATGTATCGAGCTATTAAAACAAGCAGACATAATAGTTACTAATCCACCATTCTCGCTATTTAGAGAGTACGTTTCACAATTGATTGAATACGATAAAAAATTTGTCATCGTAGGTCATCAGAACGCAATCAAGTACAAAGAAATTTTTCCTTTAATTCGTGACAATAAGCTGTGGTTGGGTTACGGATTTAAAGGTGGTGCTGGTCACTTTATTAATGAACATTATGAAGATTATGCAACTGCAACTGACCGTAAGGAAGGAATGATTAGAGTTTCAGGGGTTCACTGGTTTACCAATCTTGAAATCAATAAAAGACATGAAGATTTAATCCTTTACAAAAAATACACACCAGAAGAATATCCAAAGTATGAAAATTTTGATGCAATCAATGTTGACGTAACAAAAGACATTCCAATGGACTATGAAGGTTTTATGGGTGTTCCAATAACCTTTATGGACAAATACAATCCTGACCAATTCGAGATTATTGGTGTAGGTATTGCAAATTTAGGTCTTGAAATGGGAATCGAACCATACAAACCTGAACATAAGAAATACAGAAAGGAAGTTCAGAAACGTGGAGCAGTTGACGGTGATTTGTATATGATGGTTGATGGGATTGTCACAGTTCCGTACTCTCGAATAATAATCAGAAATAAGAAAGTGCAGAAATGAAAATTGAACTTAAAGAAATTACCGTTAGCGAACTGACAAACGGATATGAAGATAATGAAGAAGGTGGTGTTGTCGGATATTATGGCAAGTTAGATATTCGTCCACCCTACCAACGTGAATTCATTTATAAAGACAAGCAACGTGAGGCTGTTATTGATACTCTTATAAAGGATTTCCCTTTAAATGTTATGTATTGGGCGGTTCGTGATGATGGTAATTTTGAAGTTATCGACGGTCAACAACGAACAATTTCAATAAGCCAGTTCGTTGAAGGTGATTTTGCTTACAAAAGCAGATATTTCCATAACCTACAAAAAGACGAACGAGAGCAAATCTTGAACTATAAGATTATGGTCTATTTATGCAGTGGGACGGATAGTGAAAAATTGGAATGGTTTAAAACCATCAATATTTCAGGAGAGAAACTAACCGATCAAGAACTAAGAAATGCAGTCTATTCAGGCTCTTGGGTTTCTGATGCAAAAAGATATTTCAGTAAAAATGGTTGTGCTGCCTATGGCTTAGGCGGAGACTATTTGAACGGAACAGCTATAAGACAGGATTATTTGGAAACAACAATAAAATGGATTAGTAAGGACAACATTGAGAATTATATGGCTAAGCAACAGCACGAGCCAAATGCTAATGATTTATGGTTGTATTTTCAAAGCGTCATCAACTGGGTTAAGGTGGTGTTTCCAAAGTATCGTAAAGAAATGAAAGGCATTCAGTGGGGCCTTCTTTACAATGATTTTAAGGATAAGAAATTTGACCACAAAAAACTTGAAGAGGAGATTACTGAACTGATGCAAGATGAGGATGTTACTAATAAAAAAGGCATTTATGAGTATGTTCTAACTCGTAAAGAAAAGTTTCTAAATATCCGAGCATTTAGCGACAATCAAAAGCGTGAAGCTTACGAACGCCAAAAAGGAATTTGTCCCGTTTGTACAGAAGAATATAAAATTGAAGAAATGGAAGGCGACCATATAACACCTTGGCATGAAGGTGGGAAAACATCCGCTGAGAACTGCCAAATGCTCTGTAAGGACGACAACAGGCGAAAATCTGGAAAATAACCCCAACTGGCGCAAGCGTCCGCTTGTGCTAAAACCAAATGATCAAGATTCCGGCTTAGCACCTCCATCTCAATCACTCCCTTCGTCCCCCTCCAGGGGGAGATGTCGTAAGAAAAACTGTGTTCCTCTCCAGGGAAATGATCTCAATCACCCCTTTGTCCCCCTCATTTGCCGCAGAGATACAACCCCCATTGAAGATGCCTGATCAGGTCCGGCATGACATTGAAGTTCGTCTATTTGTCACATCCTTTCGAAAGATGCCGTAATAAATCCGGCAAACTGGTCTAGCAAAATCCAATCTACACTTAAATCAGTTTTTTTTGCTTATTGATTGCTCTTCTCCCCATACCAATCCCTCAACCTCACCTCCACTTCCGGACTTTCGGCATTCACCTGAGCTTTGAAGGACTCCACATCGCTGAGGCCTCCCTGTCCGCGATAGTGATACGGGTAGACGATCCTGGGTTTGAACTCATTCACTGCACTGGCCGCCTGGTCTACACTCATGGTATAGGGAAGGTTCATGCAGACAAACGCCACGTCGATGTTCTGCAGGTTGCGCATTTCAGGAATGTCCTCCGTATCACCGGACAGGTAGATACGCTTCCCTCCAATCGTGAGCACATAGCCATTGCCTCGACCTTTGGTATGTCGGGATTCTTCGTCTTCGGGTAGATTGTACATTGGCATGGCCAATATTTCCATCCCCTCAAACACTATCGTTTGCCCGTTTCCAAGTACTATTGATTGAGCTTGTATATTTTCAGGCATCTTGTCATATACTGCCTGAGGGACAATGAACTTCGCTCGCTTGGTATCCAGAGCTTCCAATGTTTTCTCATTGTAATGATCACCATGAATGTCGGTAATCAGAATGAGTGTTGGAGCTTTCAATCCGTCAAATTTCTCCGCTCCGCCATATGGATCCACATAAATGGTCTGATCCTTCCAGCCCAAAGCCAGGGTTCCATGCACAATCGGTTGAATCGTTAGGTCGCCATCATTGGTTTCGAAAGTATCAGGAGTTGCGCGCTGAGCTTTAGCTGAAATTAATACCAGAATGAATGATAGGGTGAGTAGATGCTTCATGATCCCGAATTTTTATTTATCAACCCATTCAAGTTAAAGATGTTAGGGACGGAAACAAAAAAGGCTCGCTAAAAGCGAGCATCGATTCTTATTCATTGCAATACTTAATCATTGATCACCACCTTCTCCATTACATCGTCTTCCCTGATCTGATCAATCACGTCCAGGCCTTCTACTACTTTGCCAAACACGGTGTGGTTTCGATCCAGGTGAGCGGTATTGTCCCTATTGTGGCAAATAAAGAATTGAGAGCCTCCGGTATTTCGTCCCGCATGTGCCATGGAAAGCACTCCCCTGTCGTGCCGTTGGTTGTCTCCATCCAACTCGCAATCGATTTGATATCCCGGACCACCGGTACCGTCTCCTTTAGGGCATCCTCCCTGAATCACAAAGTTTGGGATGACCCGATGAAACGTGAGCCCATCGTAATATCCGTCATTAGCCAAATCAATAAAGTTTTTTACTGTATTCGGGGCGTCTTCCTCGAAGAACTCAATTTTCATTACCCCCTTTTTGGTGTGGATTTCTGCTGTTTTCATAATCAGCAGTAAAGTTAATCCATCTGTTAAAAAGTCTTAATTGTGATAGACGGTATACAACTTTTTTCATACCACATCTATCTTCATATCAGGATCAAAACTCAAAACTTATGCTAAAGAACTACTTTCTGGTGGCCATTCGCCATCTGAAGCGCCAGCCTGGCTATGCGCTACTCAACATCCTCGGACTGACCATTGGTATTGCTTCAGCCCTGCTTATCGTACTATACCTCAACCAGGAAACCAGCTACGATAAGCACAATGCAAATGCTAAAAATATCTATCGGATTTCTGCTGATATCACCGAGCCGGATAATGCATTCCGGTGGGCGGTGACCCAGCCTCCTTTGGGGAAAACGGTGAATCTGGAATTCCAGGAAATCAATCAGTTTACCCGGTTTGCGGGAGGTGGAGATACCCGCTTCCGTTTTGGAGATAATAATTATGAGGCAGAAAATTGGTACCTCGTAGATTCTACGGTCTTTGATGTTTTCACAGTAAAATTCCTACAGGGAGACCCTGAAACAGCACTGGATGCGCCAAATAGCGTGGTGCTAAGCAAAACCCTGGCCGATAAAGTATTTAAAGGGGAAAATCCCATGGGCCAACTCCTGGAAACAGAGCGATTCTCTTACAAAATAACAGGGATTTATGAAGACATCCCTGTCACCTCGCACATCCGACCGGATGCGATGGCATCTTTTAGCACCAATGAGCAATACGCCAACTCTCAAAGCTGGGGTGGTTTTGGGCTTTATACCTATGTGGTTTTGAACGACGGAGTAGATCCGGCGTATGTGGAGAAGCGACTGAATGAGGAAATTATCACGAAGTATGTTGCGACCATCTTTGACCAGTTCGACATCAAAGTCAAGTATGAGATGATCAACATTCAGGACATTCACCTTCACTCAGATTTTGAGGGCGAACCCACTGCTCTGGGCAATATTGACTATGTCTACATTTTCCTTGCGGTGGCCATTTTTCTTGTGCTAATTGCCTGCATCAATTACATGAACCTGGCCACTGCCCGATCCATGCGCAGATCGCTGGAGGTGGGAATCAGAAAAGTGATGGGGGCTCAAAGAACCGCCCTGATACGACAGTTTATCGTAGAGTCTGTTTTGATCGCTTTGGTTTCCATGCTGATTAGTTTGCTACTCCTGCTCATCGTGGTGCCGGTGATCAATTCTCAATTGGGCACCACATTGATGTTAAGTGATCTGCTCTCTCAAAAAATCATTTGGACCCTGGTTGGCATCCTGGTATTTACCGGCCTGCTTAGCGGGTCTTACCCGGCCTTCTATCTGTCAGGGTTTAGCCCTATCAAAGCCATCAAAGGTGGATCGGGAAGCAAGCGTACCGGCAATGTATGGTTACGCAGAGTGCTGGTAGGGCTTCAATTCTCCATCTCTATTTTCATGCTCATTGGCACCATGGTCATCTACCAGCAGATGCAATTTGTAAGAAATGCGGATCTGGGTTTTGATAAGGACCAGGTGGTCAACTTTACCCTAAACCGAAACACCAGCGAAAAATGGGAAACACTGCGAACCAAGCTATTGCAAAATCCCAATATCAAAAATGCTGCTACCGCTACAAATATCCCTGGGAATGGATTTGGAAAAAACGTAATGGAAGTGGAAACCAATGAGGGCGTGATGGAAGATTATGGGGTGGACTGGTACGGAGTGGATTATGATTACATAGATGTGCTTGGCATTGAGATCGTGGAAGGGCGCGGATTTTCCCGAAACTACCCCAGCGATACAGCATCATCTGTTTTAATTAATGAATCGATGGTTGAACGTTTTGGATGGGACAACCCGATCGGCAAGCGATTTCAATTTGATCAGGACAGTACAGTCTATCATAAGGTAATTGGAATTGTGAAAGACTTCCATCATCGATCGCTATACAACCCTATCGAGTCGTTCATGATTTTTCCCAACCTTAACAACCGCCAGGCAATGGTGAAACTAGGTGATGACCTGGAGGCAGGGTTGGATCACCTGGAGGCTTCCTGGAATGAGCTCTTCCCCAACACTCCGCTGGAGTATCAATTCCTGGATCAAAACTTCATGCAAGACTATGAAAGTGACCAATTGAGAGGGCAACTCTTTTTGGGTTTTGCACTGATGATGATCATCATCTCCGGACTTGGCCTGCTAGGGTTAGCATCTTTTACTGCTGAGCAGCGTACCAAAGAAATCAGCGTGAGAAAAGTATTGGGTGCAGATGTGAAAGAACTAGTGATCATGCTTGTAAAAGACTTCATTTGGCTGGTGCTGGTCGGAGCATTTCCGGCATTTATTATTGGCTACAAAATCATGAACAACTGGCTTGGTGATTTCGAGTACCATACAGAAATCAACATATTCGTATTTGTTGCTGTGCTGCTCATCGTGGGAGTATTTGTGATGCTCACCACAGGATTCCAGGCATATAAGGCTGCTTCTGCAAATCCTTCAGAAAATCTGAAATATGAGTAAAAAATAAGCCCCTATGAAATCATCGGGGCTTTTTACTAACCTTATAAAAATCACCTTAAAAACAACAATTCTCTATATTTTGGAAGCGGCCAATCTTCGTCATCTACGAGAAGTTCCAGCTTATCAACCGCATAGCGCAAAGGCTCAAAGTACTTTCCTTTCACGTTATCGCAGTACTCAACAGCTTGCTTACGGATATCTTTGATTGAATTGATTCGTTTGCGCTCCTCAGTCATCTCATGAGACAGCCTTCTTACATTATTGATGTGTGTGGAAACTTCCTCAATAGTCTTTTTAATTTCAGTAGCATCAAGTCCAAGCTCCATTAAGCCTTTGGCATTCTCAATAAGCTTCGTCTGATATTTAGTAGCTGTCGGAATAATCATATTGCTAGCCATATCAGCCATCATTCGGGACTCGATCTGTACCTTCATGATGTAATTCTCCAATCGTATCTCATGGCGAGCTTCTATCTCCACTTTACTCATCACCTTGTGCTTTTCATAGAGCTTGATCGCCTTGTCAGTAACTGAAAAATCCAGTGCACGAGGAGTATCTTTTACATTCGAAAGCTTGCGCTTCTTGGCTTCTTTGACCCACTCATCGGAGTACCCATCACCCTCAAAACGCACATGCTTTGATTCTTTGATGTAATCTCGCAACACATCGATGATTGCCAATCGCTTCTCTCTTCCTTTATCAATCAGTTTATTCACCTTTTTGTAAAAATCTGAAAGCTGGTCAGCCATGATCGTATTCAGCACCATCATCGGATCAGAAACATTAGCATCTGATCCTACCGCTCTGAATTCAAATTTGTTTCCAGTGAAGGCAAACGGCGAGGTTCTGTTTCGATCTGTGTTGTCAAGGATAATAGAAGGAATCTGATCGATACCCAACTTCATGTACAGGTTCTCCCCTTTCTCTACGAGGATATCACCCGATTTCTCCAGCTTATCCAGGACTTTGGTAAGCGTGGAACCAATAAATACCGAAATGATTGCTGGTGGTGCCTCGTTAGCTCCAAGTCTGAAATCATTTCCAGCGGATGCAATACTTGATCTCAACAGATCAGCATACTCGTGTACTGCTTTGATGGTGGTTACAAAGAAAGTCAGGAACAACAGGTTGTCTTTTGCACTGGAACTGGGCTGATACAAGTTTACCCCTGTATCCGTGATCAAAGACCAGTTGTTATGTTTCCCACTTCCATTCAAGCCGGCAAATGGCTTCTCATGAAACAACACCCGCAGGTCATGCTTATTTGCCACCTTTTCCATCACGTCTTTGAGGAGTTGATTTTGATCCGTGGCTTCATTAACCAGACCATACATAGGTGCCGCCTCATATTGTGCAGGAGCCACTTCATTGTGCCTGGTCATCAAAGGTATCCCTAACCGATGCGCTTCGATTTCATAGTCCTTCATGAAATCGTAAATCCTGGTTGGGATTGAGCCAAAATAGTGATCATCCAACTGCTGACCTCTGGCCGGATTGTGCCCGTAGAGTGTCCTGCCACCCATCACCAAATCCGGTCTGGCATTGTACAATGCCTTGTCAACCACAAAATATTCCTGCTCCCATCCAAGGGAAGCATTCACCTTCGATACATTTCTATCGAATAAGCGACACACTTTCACAGCGGACTTATCTACTGCCTCCAATGCCTTCAATAACGGAGCTTTGTGATCCAACGCCTCACCAGTATAGGCCACAAAGATGGTAGGGATACACAGGGTTTTACCATAAATAAAAATTGGCGAGGAAGGATCCCAAGCTGTGTATCCTCTTGCTTCAAATGTACTTCTGATCCCTCCGTTTGGAAACGAAGATGCATCAGGCTCTTGCTGCACCAGTGCCTCCGCTTTGAATTTCTCTATGCCTTTGCTTGGGTCAAAAAAGGAATCGTGCTTTTCAGCAGTAGCGCCAGTCAATGGCTGAAACCAGTGCGTATAGTGTGTGACACCTCGCTCCATTGCCCAGTTTTTTACTGCCACTGCTACGGCATCAGCTGTCTCCAGATCAATTTTTTTTCGATTCTTTATGCAATCAGTCACTCGCTCATACACCTCCGGAGAAAGTGTGGCTTGCATTTGAGCCTTTGTGAAGGCCATCTCTCCGAAATAGTCGGAAATGCGCTTGGAAGGTGCTTGTACGTCTACCTTCTTCCTGGTTTGAACTAAATTAAGAGCCTGATGTCTTAGCTGTGCCATGGTTTATAGTTTTCAGATATTTTTGATACCCAAAAGTAATCTATTTTTGCAAATCATGTCATATTTGCACTAAAATCATACCAGATCAAAAGACATTTACATAAAAAACTTCTATTCAGACTAAATTTTGTATCCATATGACAGTATTTTATAAAAAAGACTTAGTCAATAGCCCAAACAGGCTGGATGAAGAAGAAGCAAAACATTGTTTTCAGGTTCTGAGGCATCAGTCAGGGGATCAGATCATGCTTTTCGACGGAAAAGGGGGTAAATACCGTGCTGTTTTGACTCAAGTCTCCAAGAAATTCTGTGAATTCGATATTTTGTCATCTGAACAAATTCCTGAAAAACCTTTTTCCATTCACCTGGCTATTGCCCCCACCAAAAATGCCGACCGGATGGAGTGGATGATTGAAAAGCTCTGTGAAATCGGTGTAGATAAAGTCACCCTGATTTCTACCCGACATAGCGAACGGAAAAAACTGCGCCTTGATAGACTGGAAAAGAAGGCGATTAGCGCAATGAAGCAATCCGGCAATCCATTTTTACTTCAGCTAAATGAACTTACAGATTTTCAAGAGTTTATCTCAGGTTGTACTAGCCAGCAAAAAGTAATTGCTCATGTGGATAATGCTCATCGGCACCTCGCCGATGTTCTTGAACCAAAAAAATCCATCACTATCCTTATCGGGCCGGAGGGGGACTTCTCAAAAGAGGAAGTAGACATGGCTAGTCAGTCAGGATTTATGGCTGTCTCTTTGGGGAACAATACCCTAAGAACAGAAACAGCAGGCCTTGTGGCCTGCTGTATGGTAAATTTCAAAAACCTGTTTTGATCTTATTTGATCACAATTTTGTGTTTTTGCACGTCTTTTCCCTGCTCCACAAGAATGAAGTAAATTCCCGGGATCATCTTTCTGGATGGCACTAGCTTTTCATCTATCACAAATGCACCTTCAAACTGACTGTCAATAAATAGTTGTCCGGAAAGATTCATCACTTTCACATTCACTTGTGATTGATTGTCTCCACTGAGTATTCTCAGGTTGAGATTTTCAGGGACGGTCGGGTTCGGATATGTAGAAACCTCCATTCCTTTGGCAAGCCTGTCCGCATTGTTTTGTAGCTGAATGATCTCATGGAATTCCGTTGTTCCGTCAAAATCCACCTGCTTCAATCGATAATAGTTTATTCCGATGGCTGGCGAACTATGAACAAAATTGTAAGTCAACACTTCGTTTGAATTGCCGCTACCCTGAACCGTACCTACAGTCTTGAAATTCTCACCATCAATTGAGTGCATCACCTCAAAGTAATCATTATTGACCTCAGAGGCAGTCTGCCAGGTCAGATAAGTTTTATTGTCTTCAATTTTCCCTTCAAACATTAACAGCTCCACCGGAAGCGGCACGGGCTCATTCGATCCCAAGGTGATAAAATTGGTACTAAAACTCAAATCCGTATCTGACACGATAGACCCGCTGCTAGCTGACATTCCGCTATAGTTGGCGTTTGCATTTCCATAACTTTCCCAGGTTCCATCTACTGCATCCCAAACCATAACCCGGAGATTTTGCCAGGAGCTGGAATTGGCACCCACATTAGAATCACCATCCCAGTAAGGCCTCACATCAGCGGTGGCTGGCGAGGCAACATCTACTTCAAACAAATCTTCCCTGAACAAAACAGAGTTCACCGTATTTGATTCACCACCCCATGTTGAAAAATCATACGTGGCATTTTCGCCAGTCATAATCGCATTGGAGCCTGGATCCGCATCATGGTACCGCACTGTCCAGTCTTTGGTACCCACATATCCTTGTGTGTTGCTCACTTCGAATGGCAGATAAACCGTACCATCCCCTACGGGGAAGAATTGTCTGTCTGTAGAAGTTTCGAGTCTCCTCACGAGCGGGCCATCAACGAACGTGGTACTACTGAAATTGCCGGTAATATCTCCGGTACTGATGATAATAAGTGAGTTATTACCATCAGTGAAAATTTTACCGTCAGTCATGATCAGGTTTTCTACTTCCACATTATCATTCGAGACATTTAAAACGGTTAGCCCGGCAGCATTATCCACCTCAAGTGACTTTATTCCTTCCAGGCCGGTAAAGTCTCCATCTATTTGCTGGGTAGTGGTTCCTTCCATTACAATGCGCGCATTAGTAAAGTCCCCGTCAAACGTTGCAGCGGCTGATTTGATAATATTTCCCCTAATATTAAGCGTGGTGTTATCACCCATTGTCAACAATCCATCGTCAAGGATTTCAAGGTTTTCGCAAATATTGAATGTTGATCCATTGGTCAGTACTTTTTCGCCAGCTCCGGAGAGGATTAGTCTTCTGAGCCTACTGAATGGCAAGGCCAAATCAACAGAATTTCCAATAGTCACCTCCAGTTCAAAACCTCCACCTGTCGTACATGCTCCGTCTGCCTCAAACGATGCATAGTCCCCTGCCGGAAGTGTGTTTGTATCCACCAACTTCAAAGTACCATCTCCCTCCAGTGTTCCAAGGTTTACCCCAGCCCCGGAGATTGTCAAGGTAGCACCAGACTCGATGGTTACTTTTCTAAACCGCCAAAATTGATTTGTAAGGTTTAGTGTAAAATCCCCAGCCACTCTCAGGTCTGGAGACTCGCCCAAACTTGGTGGAATGCCGCCGACAAATGAGCCGCCCTGATCCACATCGCCTGTGGTTGAAGTTGAAAGTGTGACATACTCTGGCACCACATCAGGGATAGCTCCTCCACACAGTTGCGTGTTGGAGTTTGACTGCACATAGATACCCGCAGTATACGTACCTGCAATATCTGTACTCGTGAAGCCTGTATAATCGCCCCCACCGATGAGTCGGAATTCAATGATATTGTTTACTTCATCAAATTGATCCGCACCATAACCTTTGTCCCACGATGAGCTGGCATTCAATAATCTGGCTGGTGCGTAGTTGGTAAGGTCAAGGCCTTCGGTGTTATCAAAAGCTTCAAGTTCATCCACATGGTACAGGAAGATTGATCCATCAAAGTCTTCGATATTCTCAGAGCGGATAGACCAGTAAAACTGAAGAATGTTGTCCACATCCACATAGTCCTGCGTGAAGGCTCCACATACTTCATCGGCATCATCAGGAATACCACCTGCGATATCTTCAATTGGCTTGATGGTTATCTGATTGTCGTCACCAGTAGAGCCGCTCAAGTCAGTTACGTTGACTTCTGCCGGCGTGTAGTAATTCAATCCAACAGGATATAAATACGTGCCGCTAAAATCATCGGCATATATTTTTCTCACGCCATTGTCAGTAATGCTTGCGTTTACCGAAATCATGCTATTGACGTTGAAGTCGGCTCGGGTCTGCCCACCTACTCCATTTTCGAACACCGCATCCTCATCCATTATCAGCAGGTTTCCTCCAATATTAAATACACCGGCTGTTAATATTACTTTGTCATTTATTTCAAATATCCTTCCGTCACCAGGTATCTCCAGTCCGTTTGAATTGTCCAATGTGAGAACTCCAAACTCCGCAGTTCCGGTAGAGGTATCCAGGTTTTGAAGGTCTGTGCCACTAAATACTATTCCTGGCCCATTTGGATCGCTTTGATGGATGGCATCATGTTGCATATCCCCCTCTACATTCACGGCGGAGGTACCTGTGCTAATTGTGCCATCTAAAATGCTCAAATCGTTTTCTATGGTGATGTCCTTACTAACAGTAAGGGTACCACTTCCGCCTTTTTCAAGATTGAAGAAATCGGTAGTCCCAGCGCCTAAAATGAATTGAGCGCCAGTAGTTGGGAAAAACGTAGTTTGCTGATTTATGTCTGTACCTCCATTTAAATAAGTACCATCGTTATCAAAAATTGAATTGACGGTAAAGTCAAATCCATTCGCATCAAACGTACCTCCCGACTGAATCTCCAGACTGGTGATCTCCAACTGAACATTATAGATTTTCGCTGTTGGGTTATTGTTTCCTGTTACCAGGATATTACCCAGAGGAACATCTGCATCTATACCAACATCATCCTGGTTGGCAGGAGTGGAGGCACTACCTATTGTAATGGTAGATCCTGCAACGTCTATATCGGCTGGGTCTGGCTTGATAATCAGAGAGCCCACAGTAGCAGATCCATTTTCCCTCACGATTGTAAATTCCCCACCTGTATGGGTAAACTCACTTCCGTCATTGAGGAGTTCAAACACCCCACGGGTACTTGTCGGTGCTGCTTCAAGACCAAATCTTGCAATCCCCCCGGTTTGATTATAATTGAGCAAACCAGCGGTGGTAGATACCGGCCTTCGCACTTGAGAACCCACCAGGAGAGAACCACCAGAAATCTCAATGACTGCCTGATCAGAGGCTCCATATTGAATAAAGTTATTACCGTTATCACCCGGATCGCTCATGTCCAGTGTGCCTCCTGATATTCTCAGGAGACCATCAAGAATAATACCTGTATCATCCCCATTGATCCTGGCTGTACCTGCCGCAAGTTCTAATCCTCCAGAACCAGAAGATGCTTCAGGATCAAGCGTATTTGGTAAATAGAAATCGCCGGTAGAAGCATCTGTTAGTGTAATATCCACCGGAGCATCAATGATTAATAATCCATTAATAATTTCGATGGGCTGGATGCCACTTGTGGCCGGATCTGGAATGGTAAACAAATCAGGAATGGTGAATGTACTAGTTGTGTCTGACCCTTTATTCATTACAATCTTGTATAAATCCATTGTAATTCCTGCATTGTCAGTAACACTATGATTTCCGGAGCTACCTCCCAATTCCAATATCACATTGCTTCCAGCTGAGGAAAGGTCAAAAGTAGTTGCGTTATCAAAGGTGATGTTGCCATTGACCTTTAGAGTATGTACATCTGATCCTGAATTTTCTACGCTTATACTATTTGGATCTGAATCTCCTCCACCAAACATATGGATATCTTCACATTCTAAAGTCAGGTTGGTACCTACATCAATAAATTCAATGAACCCTTCCTGATTAGAGCCTACTAGTATTGCCGAGTCTATTGTTAAATTGTTGGCAAGCTGAAAAATAACATTATTGTCAATCAGCATGTTCTTAGCACTGACCTCTTTTCCAAACTGGAAAAACCTACTACCATTTCCACCAAAAGTTCTGAACGTTGGGTATTCATCAAAATCGTTCACAACCGTGGTTCCGTTTGCCTGAAGCCAGAAAAACCATCCATTATCAGGATCTTCTGCAAAATCTCCAATGTCCGCTATGATGGTTCCGAAATCTGCTGGATTAGGTCCTACATCCTGTACCATTTCACCCCGACCTGTAATTTCCCCGGATGTAAACGTGATGCCGGAACGAACACGAATCCTGGACATATCTGTTACATTGAGGGCTGTTCCTCCTGCTTGAGAATCAAATTCTACTCTTGCAACCTCAGTATCACCCTGCGAACCATCAATTCTTATTTGGTGCCTTCCATCTCCTGTTTTGCTAAATGGTCCGCCAGTTAAAGTATTTACATACTCACTACCTACAACCACCACATCCCCAGGCCCAGGTACACTTCCTGCCGGCGCTCCAATGTGCCTATCTACAGGATCAGTTGACCAGTTATTTGTGCTTTGCCACTCCCACCAGTTTCCATCAATAGCCCGGCTATAATAAACCGTTGGAGCACCAACAAATCTGGTAGATTCACCGGCTGTATAGTTGGCTTCCTCCAAAGGAAGCCCTGTTCCCGGCCAAGGTGTAGTCCAGTTATTATCTACATTCCCTTGATTATAAACACCGTCACCGGTACCTGCATCAATTTCATCGTTTGCATCATCACCAACCGCATCTACATTCACGCCATTAAACATGATGATATTGGCCGGGTCAGTGCCAACAATGTTGCCGCTATTCCCCGCAGCACCTCCATCTTTCACTGCCTGATCTGTGCCATCATTTGAACGGGTGTAGGCACCAGAATTAAGTACTTTTCCTGGCACATAAAGTGTCTCATCACCTCCATCTATATCCGAATCATCGTACTGAAATATCCATGAAACATCAGGAACTCCTCCGTCAAACCCCTCCATGCTTACATTCCAATAGTAGGATAACACATCTCCACCTGCCAAGTCAGTCGTTTGTAGTTCGCTATCTGCTATTCTTACAGTCACGTATTCGTCCCCGCTGTAAGTCACCCCAGCATCATCCACCACGTGCATCACAGCCGGTGTATATCTCTCCACAGCATTTGCGTCTGTTCCAATTGGGAACCAAAGCCTGTCCGGGGTATTGTAAACCTGACCATCTACATAGTAAGTAGCCCGGTCAACAATGTTATATTCCTCTGTATAATTAGCATCAGGAAATGAAGGCGTGCTGCTTTCGTAAAGTGTTAGCGATCTTGGAAGTTTAATGGAGAGGCCACCGTCGGAGACATTCCCGGCCATTCGTATATAATCCGCCGTAGAGTAAACACCCTGCCCCCCTACTTCCGTAATGAAGCCACTAGAGGATAAATCCAAAAACTCAAATACATCAACCTTCAAATTGTGTGTGCCAATATCAATGATCCCAGCAGCGTATTGCAAACGACCGACTTCTATATCGCTAGTTAGAGCTATTTCAAAACCTGGATTATTAATTTCAAGATTTCCAAAGGTAGCACCCTCAATTGAGGAAATTGTGACGTCATTTTCTGCCCTTATATTGACCGTACTTTCTTTCCTTGTCACTCCATCTTCGTAGACAAAGCAATCTCCTTGATTGGTGATTGTCCCTAGCAGATACATTCCATATCCGACCGGATCCCCCACATTTCCAAACGCTGTACCATCACTCTCGGTCAATTGCAACGTACTAAATGGGTCTACCTGATTCAGCGTGCCACTTAGCAGTTGAAATTCATTAGTAACAACTACCAACCGCACTGCGTACCTACTTAAGTTTTTTCCTCCATTGGATGTTTTGTAAAGACTAGCTGTTCCACCAGGACTCCCATCTCCTTTGCTTGGGAGTTTTGCTGCCAAATAAAGGATGGCATCATTTTTATCTATCACCCAATTGTAAAATGGAAGTGTATACACTCCATAGGTTTCATCGCCACTACCAAACCCGGATGGCCATGGTCCGGTATCAGGATATTCAAACTCTACCAATGCATTGGTGTATGTGGTAATGTCACCAACGTAAAGAACTGAATTCTCATCTCCGTTCATTGTAACCGTAGCACTACCGGCATTGCTACTACCGTCCCATGCCCAAACATCCAATACCCCACTATCTTCAATATATAGGTCACCACCAACTTCCAGATTAACACAATTATTGCTTGGACAGAGATCCAAATAACCTCCATAAGTATCTGAACCTGATGTTCGGGTGGTACTAGTCTCAATGGTTAAGTCATTCAAAACCTTCAAATCTGGGTCTGTGATAGTACGATCATCTGCACCGCCAGGCCCACAGGTTGTAGTTTCGGAAGTTATTCTACCAGTAGCTCCAGCGTCCTCATTTACGATATTCAAATCCCAGAAAGGTGCGTCAGATGCCACGATAGAATTTCCTGTGGTGCTGGAATAAAGGTTGACCTGGCCTCCGGTTACGTTGATGTTAGAAGGATCTGAATTGATGAAAAGAAGCCCTACAGCAGTAGCATCCTTCACATTCAATATTCCACCAGTCATGGTGAATGCATTGCCTTCATAGGTAAGACAAAATCGTGCGTATGTTGCATTGGCTGATCCTGCTGCTTGTCCTAAAATTGGGCTTTCAGCAGCAGAATAATCCCAAACGTTTACCGTGCCACCGGTTTGTTGGTAGCCGCCCTGAGCCGCTGAACCCTGAACTGAGGTTCGGATTTGAGAAACCCAAACTTCCCCTCCTGATACATTGATCTGTCCGGCATCCCTGGTGGTGATGCCACTACCGGAAGGAACTTCCAAAATGCCAGCGGTCACTTCCAAAATACCGTATGGTGTGATTGCTGCACCTCCGGTTTTGGTCACTTCGCCCCCACTTACTACAAGCTTTGCTTCACTTCCTATTGAGTAGTTGCCTGTGGTGTTGAGACGCACACTTACGTTTGTACCCAAACTCACCGTCCCTGTTATGATTGCAAGGGCATTCTGATTATCAGATGGGTCGTCCACATCCAAATCGACATTGTCATTGGCAAATCCGGTCAAGATAAAATTGCCAGGATCGTCTGCCTGAATGTCTGCCACAAAATCCGTAGATCCCTTTACTATTTCTATTCGATAGAAGTAGGTTAACCCATTGCAATCTACTCGCTGGCTTTGAGTGGTGGAGATTAGATTAAGATCAACTACTCCATTCGTTGATTCACTGCCATAGGTAGGGGTGGTCCGGTCTGAAAACTGGGCTGTACCTTCATTGAGGAAATCTCCATAAAGGTTGAACTCGTGTCGTGTGTTGCTGGCCACAGCGGTGGATACCCTTCCATCCTGAGAACCACCATTACTCTCTACTGAAAAGTCTCCAATTACGGTCAATGTCCGATTGTTTGTTGTGCCATCTCCAAAGCGGAGTGTTCCGTACCTCACATTCATATCCCCATTGATGGTTAGGTCTGCACCCAGCGAAACGATATCTGTTGGATTGGTAAGTGATATCCTAACATCTTTGAATGATTCGCTTTCATCAAAAGTCAAACCCGTACCCTGTACCAGTAGAAGACCTCCATTGGCGGGGTTGCCAAAACCATCTGAAGTGGTAGTGATACCATCTGGAAAATTGCTCACTCCTCCATTTCCCTGCATTCTGATAGTTCCCTGTCCATTGATGATTCCAAAATCATGACCAGAAGATGTTGTAAGATCAAGTGTTCCATCTACTGTAATGCTGGACAGGTTCAAATTGTTGGTGGTAGACTGGATGGTCACCGTCTTACCATTCCGAATAATCACCTCATCTTCATTTCCCGGCGTTTCATTCAAATCATTATCTGGGATAGGTGCGGTACCGGCATCCAGGGTCCAGGTGTTTGGATTGGACCAGTTTCCATTCTGCAATACATACCAGGTGCGGCTGGTTATCTGATTTCCCCTTCCCAGGGTATAATATCCTGATCTTAAGCGGCTCGCAGGCACAGATACAGCTACCTGATCACCGCCTTCGAATGTGTAGCTGTTTGCGAATACCCGTGAGAATTCCCCGGTAGAAGTAGATCGGTATAAAAGCACATAGTCTGTGACGCTACCGGTCCTGGTAAGTCCCGCATCGCCAAAATCGAATCTAAAAGTAGTTTCAATGGAAGCCGCATCTATAACCCCACTTTGGCTGGCCTCTACATAATAATCCTTTTGCCATCTATCAAAAATGTCTACATCTGCCGTGTTGGCTGTTGAATTATCTGCATGCGCTACTCCAGCATCGTGAGCAAAAAGCACAAACTCATCAAGGTTGTCAAGTCCATTAGTAGCCTCTATCTGGAATGCGCTACTAAATCCTGAGGTGGCATGAACGGCGCTACCGTCTTCTGTGCCAATCCCTCTCATGTCATCATTGTAGGATGCGGTGTAGTTTGCATAGTTTCCGAAATAATCAGCTGAAATGGTGATTCCATATTTTTCAGCCAGGTAGTTTTCTAACACGACTCGCTCTCCACCATTGAGGGCATCCCTATAAACTATGATCTCGGCAATGTCACCGTCAAAATACCTTCCATCTCCACTATTGAATTCCCCAATGTAAATATCTTCTGTGCGATCGGGAATAGAAACGTTGGATCCAGTACTTCCTTCGTTATCACTGTTAACAAACATTTTGACCGATCCACCAGAGAGAGATGCATCCACCGTCATTGTGGCAATGTAGGGATTGCCGGCTGAGGCCACACTTCCAGACCCGCCCACGGTCGTAGCTCCCGCATAGCCAAACATGTTGAAACCGGAATTGTAAAACATGGTCCATGATCTTACACCTCCTCCTGAGTTTAATCTCTTGGATATCAGTGCACGGGTGTCAGTAGATCCGGTATTGAAAACGACGATTACGGAAAATTCCGAAGCATTGTCCAGCAAATCTGTGGTAGCATCATCATCGGCAATGATCAGCTGCTCCCCGGAAGATCCTGCAAACCTCAGATACTGATTTCCTCCAATAGTGACCAGTGTTGGTACGCTACCGCCTGAAACCTCAACTGCGTCAAATCCATTTGCTGTTTTATCAGCCCATGTGAAATTATCTGCGAGTGGCCCGGTGAGGTCATTGGCCTCCAGCCAGATGATATTATTAGTACCAACTCCTGCAGGCTCATTTTGAGCAAACAAGGATGTGAATAGACAAAAGCCCAAAAGAGCAATAAACGACTTAGTTACCATAGTTTTCAACATGAAGAAACCCGCTATTTTACCATCGACGAAAATACCCAAAACATATCATCAAATGATAATTTTTCGCTCAAAAAAGCCCTTTTTGCGATGGGCGAGGGTCAAAGACCTATAATTATGCTAGAATGACTGATAGTTTGATTGAATATTTGACTCTTCTGTAGTAAAAAAGGTGGATGTAATCTGGCTCACAATCCAGAAATCCCCTGATGCGAATATGAGTGAGTCTGTAAACAAATCCCCTCCGGAAAAGCTCGATGCATCTGCCCTCCCCAGATACACAGTATCAAATGAAGTGCAATTGCTAATGGGGGTTAGCTCAGATATATCCAGGGAATCATCTGCATCCCCTGAAGAGTTTACCAGCTCAATGAATAGCTTGATGGAATCTGCGCAGTTTTCAGAATCAACGATTTGATTCCACGTTTTACTTCCCAACTGACCGGAGAGCAAGCGCTCTACCTGATAGTCATAAAGTTTCGCCGAAACGTCCGCTTCGGCACAACTAAGAACAGATAAAATAATTGTAACAATTGATAGTCTACCTGGCATTTCCTGTTCGATCAATCACCACATATCCAAGCTCATCCGAATCAAGCGGAAGCTGCTCCTCCGGATATAGCAAAATGGTCAGCTCTTGAGTCAAATCATCAAACTTAAAATCGACCGGTCTCTTATTGAGCGTCACTACCGTGCCCCAATTCAACTGACCAGAAGGTGTATAGCTCACCACCACGAAGTTGTTTTCAGCAGCCGCTGGGTTGTATATGAAAAAGCTATTGGAGCCGGAAATGGTTGGGATGGAATCGCTTTCGTATTTCGTTGCTTCTGTTCCCGGCAAGTCGAATTCCACCTTCCATTTTGCTATACGATCAGGCCCAAAAGAAGCCACATAGCCCTTCTTTGAATTGATATTTGCACCATATGCAACTATTTCTTCTGCTGTGTTTACAGGGACATCCAATGTCATAAAACCTGCCTCTGGAGTGCCCTGAACAAACAAAGGATATTTTACATCTTCTTTCTCTGAGTCACTACCCCATCTGTTTTTTTCCGTCCAGTATTCAACGGAATTTCCAAGCCATTCTACATTTCTTCTGGACCATGCCTGCATATCTTGCACGTATTTTGATGCCGTCACATACTTCTTGAAGAAGCTTTCTATATAGTCTTTGTACTTCTTTTTGGCGGTTTCCAGATCATCCGAAGTAATGGACTCCACAAGCACATTCATGTTTTTCGCATCCTCATAGGCGGCTGAGAAAATTTCCAATTGAGGTCCTATCAGAGATGAATCCGTTAGTGCCGGATTTAGTTGGATATCTACCTGTTTTGTGATCCTGGCTTCATACATCTCTATTTTCAACAGCTTTTCTACTGTCGATTCCGGGTCGTATTTGTTAAACTGCTGCTGCAAATCATCCGGAAAGTAACCAACCTCAACATCCTGACTGTTTTTTACCTGCTCCTTCTTGGTTCGGATTTCCTCCGCATACTTGTTTACCATGGTTTTAAAAAGAGCCACTCCGCCAATGATCTCCGACTGTGCATCCCTTGCCCACTCTTCAAAATTCCAGATTTCTATCACCCCTGAGCGAATGTTGGAAGCATTCATGCCATCCACACCAAACTGCTCTATACTTTTGAGGTTTACCTCTTCACGATATTTGTCCGAGCCCAGTTTTTCTGCCAATTCCTGAACTCCTTTTGCATTTTCAACACCCTTTCTTCCATTGCTTTCGATATCGGCCAGCATGGCCTGGATTTCCTGATCTGCACCGATAAGCATGTTGTTGTAAGCAGTGAATTTGGTAGTAATATCTCTATACTTATCCATCGCAGCTTTCTGATTATTTTCCACTTTCACCACCCTGCGATGCATTTCTTTCACATCGGCGATTCGCTTTTCAATGCCTTCAACTTTCTTTTCAATGTCCAGGTGAACATCCGAAACTTTGATGCCAAATTCCCCCGTTCGCAGGTCTCTTCGGAAGAAAGCCTGATAATATTCATCCTGCTTTTTGAGCTCTTTTTCATCAATCAGGCCTTTTGCTTTCTCAAGAAAGAAAACTGCCGAATCCCCAACCTGATACACTAGGGATGAATCAGCCACCACGTCGTATTTCAGGAAGCGATCTTCCAGCCACATGCCCATTTGCAAATTGGCATTGGCTTCTTCAGCGTTTTTGGGATCGGATAGGAATTGAATGAGTTGGGGCCCGGCCTCATCATATTTCTTTGCAGAAAGTAGCGGAAAAAGATCCTTGTATTTAATTTTTTGGGCTTGTGCGCCTATTGAAATTAAAATAAATAAGATTGAAAAAATAGCTGATGATTTAATGTTCATGACTTTGGTGAAGTTTATCGACACGCTAATTTATAAAAATACTAAGTGGTTTTATAAAAATACTGAGATGCCTTAAGGCATGTGAATGGGAATCTTTTGGTTTGTTTGGGTGTATTAGAAATTCAAACCCCTAATAATGGAGCGAAAAATCAAAAAGGAGATCATCGAGTGGGCCGTATTACTCACGGTCATTGGTGTGATTTACCTAGGTGGTTGGCATACGGAAGTGATCGGGAGAATGCAACAGGTGGTGCTCTCAACGGGCATTATTTCGCCTGATTATTCAGATGAGGAAAAGCTGGCCGCCTATGACTTTTGGTTAGAAGATATTGATGGCAATCAGGTTGATTTCAGGAGCTTTAAAGGAGAAGTCGTGTTTTTGAATTTTTGGGCTACCTGGTGTCCTCCATGTGTTGCTGAGATGCCGGACATTCACAATTTGTATGAGCAAACTGATCCTGTCGTAAGGTTCGTGATGATTTCACTTGATCGGGATGAGCAAAAAGCAAAAGAGTTTGTTAAACGAAAAGAGTTTGACTTTCCTGTCTATTTCCTCCGCTCCAACCTACCCGCCTCCTATGATACCCATTCCATTCCCACCACCTATGTGCTGGATAAGACAGGAAGGATCAAGGTGGAAAACCAGGGAATGGCAAAGTACAATACAAGTAAGTTCAGGGAGATGCTCTCCGGGCTAGTCGAAGCTCAATAATCCTCGGGACACTCCGACCAGGGTGGCAATTCGGTAGATTACCCTGGCAGCCACATTGGCATCCCAGGGGTCATTACCTGCCTCGCACACATCAAACCCAATGATTTTCTTCCCCGATTTCACCACCTCTTCCAGCAGGTAAATTGTTTGGTTAAACTGCAAACCACCGGCAACCGGGGTGCCCGTATTAGGGCATAGGGATGGATCAAGTCCATCCATATCGAAACTGATGTAGACATTTTCAGGTAGAGTCTTCACTATTTCTTCGACCTGCTTCTTCCATGGCTTCCCCTCAAGATGCTGGCGATAGATATCCTCATCGTAAAACACATGGATGGGTTTATCACACGTGCTGATGAAGTTTTCTTCCTCTTCGCAAAAATCCCTTATACCCACCTGGGTCAAAGAGGTGATTCCATTTTCCTGCATCGCATTGTACATGATGCTGGCATGTGAAAACTTGAATCCTTCATAGGCCTTCCTGAGATCCATGTGCGCATCAATTTGAAGAATACCGAAATCTTGCTGCTTTGCCAGTGCTCTCATCAAACCAAGTGGAGAGGAATGATCCCCCCCTATTACGCCCACCATCTTACCAAGCTCGAGGAAGGATTGAGCTACCTCCGCAATCCTATCATGCGTTGATTTACAAAAGTCATTCACAAACGCAAGCTGATCCTTTTCAGGTTCCCTCCCTGCTTCCAACGCATCAATCACATTGATGGCCCTGCCACGATGAATTTCGTTTTGGATCCCCGCCACAATCCGATCAAACATCGCCATTTTCAGTGCCCAGGGATTTGATATGCTCCTCAATGATAAATCCAGCTGGGATGATTCGTCCAAAATCAAATCCGGAGCTTTAGATGTGCCCTGCCCGTAAGAGACCGTGACATCCAGATGAACAGGCAATAGCACTAAATCTGATTCTTCCAGATTATAAGGGAGACCGAAAATGCTTCCTTTTTTTCCTACCTGGCTTGGGTCGTACATGTATTAATGTTTTGGATGATAATATCCCTCAAAAATACCAGTCCCCTGCGAGACTTCTTTCCATTTCAGCTTCTCAAATTTTATGGTTACTACTCCCGCGGGTTGCATGTTCCCGATCGCTGCACCGGAAAGGTATTCACCAAAAAATGTAATGGCCGGGTTGTGCCCAATAATGGCCACCTCTTTATGATCATCAGGGATGTGATTGAGCACTTCCAGCATTTCGCGAACGGAAGCATTATATATCACTTCCTTATATTCAATTATATGGTGGTTCATATCCAGTTCTTCCACCAGGTTCATGGCGGTTTCCTTCGTACGCTCAGATGTACTGCAAAGAATTATATCGGGATTGAAACTGGCATTGATCAGGTGACGGCCTAGCGCACGCACAATACTTTGACCCTCATGAGTGAGCCGTCGTTCAATGTCTTTTTTGCCATTTGCGTCCTCTGCGTAGGAGTGTCTGATCAGATAGAGTTTTCTGTTCATTGGCCGGGTTGGTTTGCTCTTAAAGATAAGTCATGGAAATAAGTTTTTCATTTTTGTTTTGAACAGGAATAAAATAGACGTGTTATGTTTACGCGCCAATTGGGATTTGGCAGATGAAATCTGATAGAACATAAATCATGGGAAAAAATCTTGTAATCGTAGAGTCGCCGGCAAAGGCAAAAACAATTGAGGGGTACCTGGGGAAAGATTATGAAGTGAAATCTTCCTATGGACATGTGAGGGATTTGCCCAAGGATGATTCTGCTATTGACATTGAAAACGGGTTTGCCCCCACGTATGAAATTTCTAAAGACAAGAAAGAAATTGTAAAAGAACTAAAAAAGCTGGCGAAGGATGCTGAGATGATTTACTTAGCATCGGATGATGACCGTGAAGGAGAGGCTATTTCATGGCACCTATCAGAAGCGCTCAACCTTGACATTGCCAAGACCCGACGCATTGTATTTAGGGAGATCACCAAGAATGCTATTCAAAATGCTATACAGAATCCACGGGGAATTGACATTGATTTGGTGAATGCCCAGCAGGCCAGACGTATCCTGGATAGGCTGGTTGGTTTTGAGCTGTCTCCCATTCTCTGGAAAAAAATTAAGGGTGGTCTTTCCGCTGGACGGGTGCAGTCAGTTGCCGTAAGGCTTGTGGTGGAGCGTGAGCGAGAGATTGCCGGCTTCACACCTGAGTCCTCCTTTAGGGTCACTGCGGAATTCAATCTGGAGGGCGGCAAAAAATTAAAAGCAGAGCTGCCAAGGAAATTTAAGACCGAAGACGAAGCAATGGCTTTTCTTCAGAAGTGCAATGGCGCTGATTTTTCCATTGAAAACCTGGAAACCAAGCCAGCTAAAAAATCACCTGCACCCCCATTTACCACTTCCACCTTGCAGCAAGAGGCAAGCAGAAAGCTGGGATTTTCTGTGGCACGAACCATGTCAGTAGCACAAAAACTCTATGAAGCCGGTAAGATCTCCTATATGAGGACAGACTCCCTGAATCTTTCTGAGGAAGCCCTGAGCGGCGCAGCTTCAGCCATCCAATCCAATTTCGGAAAAGAATACTCGAGCCGCAGGGTTTTCAAAACCAAAAGCTCAGGTGCGCAAGAGGCTCACGAAGCAATACGACCAACGGACTTTGGCACTCAGAGTGCAGGAAAAGATGATGCGGAAAGAAGGCTTTACGACCTGATCTGGAAACGGGCGATTGCTTCGCAAATGTCAGAGGCTCGTTTAGAGAAAACAACCGCAACCATCGGCATTTCCACTACAGAAGAGAAGTTGGTTGCCAAGGGTGAAGTAGTAAAATTCGATGGATTCCTGAAAGTGTACATTGAATCAACCGACGATGATAGCGAAGAGGAAGATGCAAATATGCTTCCACCGCTGAGTGTGGGGCAGGCGTTGGATCTTAAGAATATGCTAGCCAAGCAGGGTTTCACCAGGCACCCGCCAAGATACACGGAAGCTAGTCTGGTGAAGAAACTAGAGGAGATGGGGATTGGTCGTCCGTCTACCTATGCGCCTACCATTTCTACCATTCAGAAAAGAAACTACGTGGAGAAAGATTCGAGGGAAGGGCATGAAAGAATCTCCATTGAGTGTATGCTTGAAAAGGGATCGATCAATCGTGTGGAAGCCACGGAAATAACCGGTGCGGAAAAGAATAAGCTCTTCCCTACCAACACCGCCATGGTTGTAAATGACTTCTTAGTGGATCATTTCCCAAACGTGATTGACTATCACTTCACTGCGGATGTAGAGCAGCAGTTTGATGACATTGCAAACGGAAAGACTATCTGGAACAAAATGATTGACAATTTCTACGGAGGCTTTCACTCTACCGTAGAAAAGTCAAAAGATCTGGATCGATCGGAGGTGAACCAGGTGCGAGAACTTGGAGAAGACCCGAAAACCGGCGAGAAAATATATGCCAGACATGGAAAGTATGGTGCTTATGTTCAAAAAGGCGAATTGATCGAGGGGGAAGAAAAGCCTCAATATGCAAGCCTGAAGCATGGCCAATTTATGGATACGATCAAGCTGGAAGAAGCTCTGGAATTATTCAAATTGCCAAGGGAAGTAGGCACTTTCGAGGACAAACCCATGGTTGCGGCGGTTGGAAGATTTGGCCCATACATACGTCATGACGGCAAGTTTGTGTCCATCAAAAAAGAGCAGGATCCGCTCACGATCACAGAAGATGAGGCTGTCCAATTGATTCTTGATAAAAGAGAGGCAGACGCGAATAAGTTTATCAAGACCTTCGACGAAGACCCTGAGGTTTTGGTGCTAAATGGGAGATATGGCCCCT
Source organism: Ekhidna sp. (assembly GCF_040223195.1). GTDB lineage: Bacteria > Bacteroidota > Bacteroidia > Cytophagales > Cyclobacteriaceae > Ekhidna. The sequence continues at coordinate 150,371 of NZ_JAVKDX010000015.1, forward strand.
ACATCAAATTCGGTAAGAAAAATGTGAAAATCCCGAAGGACAAACAGCCGGAAGAGCTCACATTCGAAGAGTGCAAAGAGCTGGCTGAAAAAACACCAGAGAAGAAAGGGCGCGGCGGCAGAAAAGCCCCTGCTAAAAAGAAATAGTGGCTGATTTGAAATAAATCGGCCGAATTAGATACTAACCCTTCCAAATGTGTCGGAAGATTTCTTTAAGACGTACGTAGAAGAGCACATGTCTATCATCATGCACCTATGCAGAGCATATGCGCGTGACCATGAGACACTCAAAGACCTTGTGCAAGAGGTCACTTTGCAGCTATGGCGGTCTCACCAATCGTTTGAAGGCAATTCTCAGCTTTCTACCTGGGTCTATCGCGTCACATTAAACGTTTGTTTATCGCATTCCAAAAGACTAAAAAGGAAGGTTGAAACGGTACCTATCGAGTGGAAAACAGATGCGATAGATGAAGCTGATCCTGAAATGGAACAAATTGAAAAATTGTATCAGGGAATTAGGAAGTTGCCCGAGGCTGAGCGTGCCATTATTCTTCTTTACCTGGAGGACAAGAGCTATAAAGAAATGAGTGAAATACTTGGTATCACCGTGAGCAATGTAGGGGTAAAAGTGAACAGACTAAAAGAAAAATTAAAAAGCATAATAAATGGCTGAAGAGTTTGACATACGATCAGTCTGGAATAAAAGTAAGGAAAGGCAGGAACGTTCCTCTCCGCCGCTTGAAAAGCTGGAGAGGAAAGGTACTCGAACTACGCTGTATTGGATAAAGACAATTCTATGGATCGAGTTTTGGCTTAGCATCATCGCCCTGCCAGTTATGTTCATCTATTTTCGGGATATGGAGGTTTCCGGATGGTTTACCCTTAGCTATTTTATGATTACCCTCATTTATCTTGTCTACTATCAGTTTCTCATTCGTCAGATCCGCACTTTCAGCTATGACCGCAACGTGCTGGAAAATTTGAAAAAAATCCATGGATACTTACGGTTTTACCTGCTTCACTATAAAGTAGTCTTCTGGCTCTCACTGCTTTGCGGGTTTATCTATGGCATGATGGATCCTGAAAATAAAGACCTGCTGGATAAGGTAGATTCGTTGAAACAGTGGATCATTATGATCATCGTATGGATCGTGCTTTTTGCAATTGTCGGTGGCTTATTCCACCTGTTTATCTACCTGATTTATGGAAGAAAAATCAAGCGATTGAAGAAAATGATTCAGGAACTGGGGTCGCTGGATTAAGCTAGCCTATCGTTCCAGTTTCAGGGCAATGCTGAAATTGCAGTTATCCTCACACTATTTTAACTTGAGTTCAGGATAAGTACTCTAAATTTTATTCAAAAATGACACAAATAGTCTCCTCTTGGGAGCGGTCCGACGATTCGGAGGGAGAGGTGGGTTAGAATAAAGCCAGTCATTTTTGAATAAAATTTGATCAAAAAGGGAAACTATTTTTATAACCCACCCCTACCCCTCCAAGGAGGGGATTTTAGGAGTCTCCCTTTTTATTCTTATTCCGAACTCACACTATTTTAGCCTTATGATATTTAAGACAAAGAGGCTGGGCTTGCGAACACCGGAATCTTCTGATGCGTCGTTCTTCTTTGAGCTAATGAATTCAGAGGGCTGGCTGAGGCACATAGGAGATCGGGGAATCAGGTCCCGGGATGATGCCCTGAAATACATCTCCAGCCTAAATGAAGGGCACGAATCCAATGGGTATGGTCTCTATGCAATCACGATTGAGGAAAGACCGATTGAGGAAAGACCGATTGGTGTATGTGGGCTCTTGAAACGTGACTATCTGGATCACCCTGATCTCGGCTTTGCTCTTCTTCCGGAATTTACCGGCAAAGGATATATTCAGGAGGCCGGCACCTGCATTTTGGATGATGCCTTTCAAAACCAGGGCCTTGATAAAGTATTGGCTATCACCTCTGATGACAATGCCGCATCCCAGGCGACATTAAGGAAACTTGGCTTTTATCTGAAGGGCATGATAAAGCAACCAGGCGGGGAAGAAGTTATACTTTTCGCCAAACAAAAAAGGTGACTTTAGCCACCTTTTCAAAACAAATTTTCATCGTTCTTAAACCTGATTATTGAGCATCACAGGCATCACAAGCATCAGGATGTCTTCCTCATCATCCTTGTCATTCGGAGTGATGATCCCTGCCTTGTTTGGAGCGCTAAGCTTGATGGTAATGTCATCAGAATCGATGTTTCCAAGCATCTCTACCAAAAACTTGGCGTTGAATCCGATCTCCAGATCTTCCCCGTCATGCTCACAAGATAGTCGCTCATTCGCCTCATTGGAGAAGTCAAGATCTTCCGCGGAAATCATCAGCTCACTGCCCGTAATCTTCAATCTTACCTGGTGAGTGGTCTTGTTTGCGTAGATGGCAATCCGCTTTAGTGAACTAAGCAACTCATCTTTCTTCACCACAACCAGGTTATTGTTGTCTAGCGGAATTACGTTTTCATAATCCGGGAAACGCTCATCAATCAAGCGACAGATCATCTTTACGCGATTGAAATTGAAAAATGCATTCGAAGCATTAAACTCCACATTTACATTGGTAAGCTCTGAGGGAAGTGTAGCCTTCAATAGCGTAAGCGCCTTTCTGGGGATGATCATGCTGTGGCTCATATCGGCAGCTACATCCACTCTTCGGTATCGGATCAACCGGTGGCTATCTGTAGCAACAAACGTGGTATTTGTCTCATCCAGCTTTACATACACACCTGTCATGGCAGGTCTTAGCTCATCATTAGATGTGGCAAAAATCGTGTTATTGATTGCTCGGGCCAGTACATCAGAGGACATGTTCACCGAGTAACCGTCGGATACCGTCGGGATTTTGGGGAAGTCCGTAGCATTCTCTCCGGCAAGCTTGTATCGTCCATTGTCGGAGTTGATCTCGATGCTGTAGGTGTTGCTGTCGATCGAGAAAGTAACAGGCTGCTCTGGTAAGTTTCTTAGGGTTTCCAAAAGGATTTTTGCCGGGATAGCGATGCTTCCATCTTCTTTTGCCTCTACCTGAAGCTCAGTGATCATGCTGGTCTGTAAATCAGAAGCAGTGACTGTTAGGTTTCCATCGTTGATCTCGAAAAGGAAGTTTTCCAAAATTGGCACAACAGGATTTGTTGTGATCACGCCATTAATGGCTGAAAGTTGCTTTAAAAGGTAGGATGATGATACTATAAATTTCATTGTATATAAAGCTTAGTAGATGGAGCGTTTGCCCCCATTTTTCGGGTGGCTAATTTAATCACAATTTGTGAGATAAGCAGTTCTAATTGTAATTGGGAATGTCTCCTTTAGGGGACTATAGGGGTGCTCCTGTAGATTAATGTAATAGACACCCTCCTTGCTTCTCTCAAGGGAGGAATCAGGCTTAAAATTAAAAGCTTAATTGTCAGGATTTGTCAGGATTTGAGCCACTCTTCTGGCATCAATTACCATCCGCTCCCCGGTCTGCATTCTCACCAAATGATACGGCTGGCCTACCAAATTCGGAAAAATTTCCAATCTGACAGGGCTATCATATTTTATATCATCGATGGTGACAATAGCCAAAGGTTCTGTATACGAAAGGCTGTCCAACGCTGGAAAACGACCTTCTGAGATCATTTCATTGGCCTGAAACTGCTGAAACTGGTTTAGGTAACTGACCACTGCCGAGCTATCTGTCGGAGTGGTTCCATTCACCAGGAAGAATGAATCATTGAAGGAAATTTCAAAATCTTCCGCTTGCTTGTTTTCAACGGTCAGTCGCTGAATGGTGCGCCAGCTGCCATCAAGGATATTTCTATCTCGCCACTGATCCGGGTGAAGGAGGAAAATATCCACCACATTGTCGCGATAGCCGGGAACGGCCACCTCCTTAGCCTCTCCATTTGCAATGAAGTAAGATTTGGTTTTGGTGGCATTGGTGCCTATTTCAAATCTATATCTGGAATTAAAGTCAAATTCCACTTCTACATTTCCCAGCGTTTCACGATCCCAGTTTTCAATTGTCCTACCCGCCTCCACGCGCTCCAGGATCGAAATCAGGGTATTCACAAAGCCTTCGTCTGCCTTATACTTGGCATTCAACTTCCACTCTTCTCCAGCTCGCTCAATCACCGTGCTGTCTCCATTCATTGAAAAAGTAAATCGGCTGACCCTTTCCAAGTCTTCTACCTGAAAGTAATTCTCAGCATTCTTGGTAGTGCTTGTTTCTTTACCAAAAAACAGCAGAAGGTTAGCACCGAGCAGTACAATAATGGCAATGATATATCCGGTAGTTTTACTCACGACCTGGCAAATTTATTTTTTCTGACATACCATTTCACTCCACCGATCAGTAAGACCAAAATAACCGGAAGCACGAGGTTTATCAGCTGCCAGCGGGTTCGCTCCTGCTGCACTTTTACCCGGTCCAGCGGACGGATTTTTACTTCCCTTGACCGGGTTTCAATCAACCCTGACTCGTCTACCATGTAGTCTAGAATATTGAGAATGAATTCCTCGTTTGCATAGGTGGTCTTGGTGAAAGGCTCTACGCCAAGTCCTAGCGGTTCACCTGTCTCGGGATCCAGATCATTTCGGATGATATCACCATCCCCAATCACGATCACTTTTCCATACTCCCCCTTCGCTATAAACTGAGTCTTATCAAACCCTTTCGGCACGATGCGATTGGCATAAAGGGAAGTGAATTTTCCTTCCAGCAGATAACCCACAGTTTTCGGCCCATCTGTAAACCTTTCAGGTCTAAGTTTATCCCGTAGATCATTGAAAGCCACACGCACAGGTGGCCCCAGCAATTTGGTGTATTGGCTGGTGTTGATGAGTGGCGTCTTGGTAATCCCGGCTGCCTTCACTGTGTCAATTTCCGACACAAATCTTCCAAGAATAGCATCCAGGTTCCTCACAGACGGATGTTTGCTAAAATTTGTAAGCACAGGAAAAAATGGCCATGGGATCATCTGGATCTGTGGCTGATTCCCCATGTTGCCAGCCACCACCGGAAACTGTCCACTGTTCACATCCAGCACATAATTCTGGTTGACCCGAACGCCATACTTAAAAAGCTGGTCGGTGAGGTTCGTTTCATATGGAATCGCTACCGTGCCCTCACCCGAAGCACTATCCATATTGACACTCAGCGCATCGATGAAATAAACGAGATTTCCGCCACGCATCAGGTACTGATCCACCAGGTATTTTTCCTGCTCGGTGAATGGCTTGGTTGGCTTACCAATGACTACTGCATCGTATCCACTGAGCTCAGAACGGTTATCTAATGACACATTGAACAATTCAAATCTGGAGAGAACAGCACTTCGAAAGCCTGCGATTTCAAGAGAATCTGGTGATCCGTGCCCGGTGATATATGCGATCCTCTTTGTGCCTCCATTGATTAGCTGAGCTATTGCAGAGGCTAGTTCGTATTCCAATCCTTCGATGCTTTGATTTAAAATACCCTCAGGCCCTGCGGCACTGTTGCCTTTCAGCAGGTTGGCTGGGATTTCATTGATTCCCTTCGAAACAAGTGCTCCAGGAAAAATGAGCTTCTCCATCTTGTCTCCATCCGAATTTTTATAGCTGAGGTTAGTAGCCTGAACACCTTTATCGATCAGGGATTGGTAGAATTGATTTCTTGCCTGCAGGTTTGTAGCCTGAGCCGGATCGGTAAATTTGTATTGGATTCTGTTTCCGCTTTCAATAGAAAACTGCTCCAGCATCTCAGCGATGGACTTTTGGAAACGCTCGAAATTGGATGGAAGATCGCCGGCCAGGTAGACTTCAAAATATACTTCTTCATCCAGGGATTTTAGGAGTTCTTTAGTAGCGTCAGAGATGGTGTATCTCTTCTCCTCAGTTAGGTCAAACTGGATGCGATATCGGTCGGCCAATTGGTTTACAAGCCAAACCGAGAGCAACACCACGAGTGTTTGAAGCAATACTATTTTTTTGGCTTCACTCATCCTTTCTGCACATTTAAAATGATTCGTGTCACATACAAAAACAGCACAATCATGGAAAGGAAGTAAACCACATCGGTCAGATCAATCAGCCCTTTGCTTAATGTCTCATAATGCGACAGGATCCCAATTTGCTCAATGATGTAGGAAGTCTCAGACCAGATATTAATTGAAGCAATCGAATCAAACCCTGCATAAAAGGCGAAGCATAGAAATGCTGCCAGAATGAAGGATACGATCTGGTTGCCGGTAAGGGCCGATGACAAGATGCCGATGGCTGTGAAAATGCCTCCCAGCAGCATCAGTCCTATGTACGAGCCGATGATTCCCGCGGTATCCAGATTGCCTACCGGATTGCCCAGGTAGGACAAGGAGAAATAGTAAACCAGAGTCGGGAGGATGGAGAAAATTACCAGAAGGAAGCCTGCCAGGAATTTCCCAATAACAATTTCTATATCTCTGAATGGTAGCGTGTATAGCAACTCAATAGTACCACTTCGTTTCTCCTCGGCAAAAGCCTTCATCGTAATAGCCGGAATCAAAAACATGAACACATAGGGAGCTAACGAAAATAGGGTCTCCATGCTGGCATAGCCATAATCCAGCACATTGGTATCCGGAAATACCCACGCGAGCAATCCGATACCAGTCAGAAAAATCCCGATTACCACATAGGCGATCAGGGAATCGAGGAATTCGTTTATTTCTTTTTTTAGGATGGTGATCATGAACATTTACTTGTTAATGACACCCCCTATAATCCCCTCAAGGGGATATTCACTTCCATCGAACATCCAATCTCTAATAGGACGAATTCCTCCATTGAGGGAGGTTAGGTGGGTGATATCGCTATGGTATATAATCATTTCCCCTGTGTCAATTCCTGAAAAACCCATTCCAATGATTGCTCTTCCTTCGAGATATTGAGCAACGGCAATGCATGCTCACCCGCCACTTTCATAATAGTCTTCCTTGGATCTTCTTTTGAGGAAATCTGGTAAATACTTCCCTCTCTGCCCAAAACCAACAGTCCTTCCTTTTCAAAGACCTGTACATCAATGGCTTCCTCAAATTCAACCAGATAGGTAATCACATCAGACTTCATCGATTTGAGGTTCTTCACTTCATCATCTGCCACGATTTTTCCTTTGTTGATGATCACCACCTTATCACACAGCGCCTCCACTTCCTGCATGATGTGCGTGGAGAGGATCACCGTTTTGTCCTGACTGGCCTCTTTGATCACCTTTCTGATTTCGACCAGCTGGTTGGGATCCAGGCCACTTGTGGGTTCGTCCAATATCAATACCTGCGGATCATGGATGAGTGCCTGAGCCAACCCTACCCTTTGCCGGTATCCTTTCGAAAGGGCCCCGATCTTCTTGTGTTGCTCCCTTTCCAGGCCGCACTTGTCAATCATTTCTGCAATTCGGGAGGAACGTCTTTTCAACGCATAGGCTGCTGCAATAAATCCGAGGTATTCCTTCACGTACATTTCGAGGTAAAGCGGATTGTGCTCGGGCAGATAGCCGGTCAGCCTCTTCACCTTCAATGGCTCCTTCGAAACGTTGATTCCGTCCACCGCTACTGATCCGGATGTTAGTCCAATGTAGCCGGTCGCTATTTTCATGGTAGTAGATTTGCCGGCACCATTGGGCCCTAAAAAACCCGTGATTTTCCCCCGTGGAACTTCAAATGAAATATCATCCAGCGCCTTTTGTGTGCCGTAAACTTTGGTCAGGTGATCTACTGTGATGGACATTTTGAACTAAAAGCCGTTCTGATGGTTTACAGGTTTGTGTTTCTTTGCGATCTCAATAGACCAGAAACGCAATTATCGGGCAAATATTCTTATATGCGTCCACAACTACAATATTGATTTAGAAAATCTGTATGATCACAATCGTTAGCGGCACCAACAGAAGAAATTCCATCTCCAAGCAAGTGGCCCTTCTCTATCAGGAAATACTGAAAGAGAATGAGGTTGAATCCACCATTGTAGACTTGGAGCATTTACCCGCCGATTTCATCGCATCTGCCCTCTATGAAAATCAGGGCACAAATGTAGACTTCAACCCGATCCGTGAGCACATGAAAGAAGCTCAGAAGTACGTGTTTATCGTTCCTGAATATAATGGATCATTTCCCGGGGTGCTCAAAACGTTTCTGGACGCACTCGAATTTCCGGGCACCCTTAAAGGAAAGAAATGCGCCCTGGTTGGACTTTCCTCAGGTATACAAGGAGGGGTAATGGCAATGAGTCACCTGACCGATATTTTCAACTACCTGGGTATGCATGTGCTTGCCCTCAAACCCAAGCTTATCCGCATCAATGGCAAAATGGAAAGCGGCCAGATCACAGATGAAACCTACATAAGGAGATTGAAGGAGCAGGCGCAGGCAATCATTGAGTTTTGATCCAATCTTCATCTTTTCTCAAGTGGCATTGGTAAGAAAAATATCTTCTTCACTTCAGAATACATTATCCTTGCTAAATTCAACATGAAATAGCTTACATCCCTGATGTTGAGAAAAGCGGCATTTATATTCTTCATTCTTTGCAATGGTATTCTTTCAGCGCAGAGCTGTCTGCAAAAGCTGGATAGTGCTGAGCTTTTCAAATATGACTACCCGCTTAAAGCAAAATTTTATGCCAACTCCCTGCTGACAGACCTGGATTCTGGGAGGTGCGTGTCGGAAATAGGCATTGCCGGATTGTACAACAATGTGGGCCTTATTTTGTGGGAAGTAAACGATAAGCAACGAAGCTTAAATGCCTTTCACAGTGGATTAAGCTCCCAGGTAGCTCAGAAAGATTCTATCCGAAAAGACCTGTTGGGTATCTATTACAACCTCTCCGGATTGTATCAGGAACTTGGCAAATTTGAGGAAGCCGGAAGGTACCTTGACCTGGCCGGAAGGGTGACAAATAAAACCCTGAGCGATAATAAAGAAGCCCAAATCCGATTCTTATATCGAAAAGGAGTTTATCACAGAGAAGTGGGAAACTTTGACAAAAGCCTCACAGCCTTGAATGATGCAATCAGCGCCGGTAGAGAGTTCAATGACTCTACCACAATAGCCTTACAAATTGAGCTTGGCACTACCTATCGCCACTTCGGGGATCTGAACAGAAGCGAGACCGAACTCCTAAAAGCCTTGGAACTGTCCAAAGGAAAAGATGAAATCCAGTACTTCCGCGCCATAGACCGGCTTTCGGCCCTGAAGATTGAACAGGGAGAATATTCGGATTCTGAAAACTATCTGCTCTATAATCTGGAGAACAAAGCAAACAAATATGCAGACAATCCGGTGATGCTACTCGAGACGCTCAATGGACTAAGCGTCCTTTACTATCGGCTAAACGACCTTCGCTCTGCCAACAACTACATGGATCAGGCGCTGGACCTGGCAGGAGATATCCGCACCATCCGACCCTACATGATTAATAATCTGGGCACCATCTACATGCGGCAGGGTGAGATTGAAAAAGCGGAAGAATGCTTTCGCGAAAGCTCGCAGGGCTTTCTGAACCTCTTTGGATCTATGAATCCGGATTATGCCAGCAGCCTGAGCAACCTGGCAAGTATCCACAAAGAAAAAGGTGAACTGGGTAAATCGCTTGACCTATACATGAAGGTGCTGGACATGGATAAGGTGATCTACGGAACCGAGCATGCCAACTATGCCACCTCACTAAACAACGTTGCACTCTTATATCTACAGTTTGGGAATTTTTCGCTGGCAGGCAAGCTCCTTACGGAAGCCAAGCGCATTCGGGCTAATACGCTTGGGAACTATCACCCGCTCTACATCAAAACCGTAAATGACCTGGGGTTGTATTACATGATCGTCAAAGATTATCAATCCGCTATGGAGGCTTTTGATCATGCCCTTGCGGCTGAAATCAAACACATGCAGGATATCTTCCCGGTGCTCACCGATAAGCAGCGCAAGCTCTATTTTGATGAGACCCGATACAACATCGAACGATTCTGCTCGCTTGCATTCAAAGAAAATAATATCTACACCGAGTATGCAGAAAATGCCCTCAATCACTTTTTGAATACTCGCGGAATTCTGTTCTATGCCTCGGAGAAGATGCGGAAACTCATCCAAAACAGCTCTGATAATAAGATCAAGCAGGATTACAACACATGGCGGGAAAAAAAGTACAGCCTGGCACAGGCCTATCTATTGACTGAAGAGGATCGGATCAAGCAGGGTATTTCCATTACTCATCTGGAGGAAGAGTGTGCACAACTGGAAAAAGATCTGGCAAGGAAGTTTAAAGTGTTTGCCGACCAGGAGCGAGCCACCTATCATCATTGGGCGGAAATCAGCAACTCACTGGAAGACAGCACGGCCATGATAGACATCATCCAATACCGAAATTATTCGGTAGAGGTGCTCAACGAAACAATAGATCAGGGTTTTGAAGAGGAATCGCACTATGTGGCTTTCATCATCAAGCAGGACAGTGTCTTCACCCCTGTTCGTATGGATGTATCCCAGTTTGAAAAGGGCTTTGCCACCTACCGAAACTCATTGAAGTTCGGCGTGAAAGACAAACTAAGCTATGGCATTTTCTGGGAGCCTGTGGATAATGAGCTCTCGGATATTAACAAAATATACCTCTCTCCAGATGGTATTTATCATAAAATAAACCCGGTGGTTTTCTATGATCAGACTACCGATCAGTTCATGGCTGATAAGTATGACATTATCAATATCACGAGTGGGAAAGATTTACTGTACCGTGAAAATCCACGATTCATTACAGAGGCCAAGATCTTCGGAAATCCTGATTTCTCACGGATTGAGGGCTATTCCCTGAACCAATTGCCCGGGGCAGAGCGGGAAGCAAGCGATATAACAGAGATATTGAATGTGAGAAAATGGGAGACCGAGACATTTTATTTTTCTGAAGCTACCGAAGACAAAATCAAAAGCTTTGCAAATCCCGGCGTGATTCATATTGCGACGCACGGGTATTTCATAGATGACCCAAACTATACAGACCCATTGCACAGCTCCGGTCTTTTCCTAAGCAAATCCGCCAACAGCGAAAATGACGGGCTGCTTTCAGCCTATGAGGCAATGAACCTGGTGCTGGATGAAACTAATCTGGTGGTGCTTGCGGCATGCGAGACAGGGCTTGGCAAGGTTCAGAATGGTGAAGGCGTATTTGGATTGCAACGCTCCTTTCTGGTAGCCGGATCAAAGAATGTGTTGCTTTCCCTGGTAAAAATAAACGATGAAGCTGCCCGAAACTTCATGAACCTCTTTTACAAACAGCTTTTGATTGAGAAGGACCCACAGCAGGCATTTTTCAATGCCAGGGCGGAATTCAGAAAAGTGGATGATAATCCATACAACTGGGGGGCTTATATCCTGGTATCCAAAGGATAATTAGCCATTTGTATGGGTCACGAAGAGTGAGAAATCCTCCTCTCCCACCAGGAGTTTCACAGGTGTATCGCGGACCTCATCTTCCATCACACGAATGGTCTCCCCTGCCATGAACGTTCCGCTTATATCTCCATTCCATTCCTTGAGTTTTTCTACCGTGACACCCAGAGCATTGGCAATCTCCTCCACACTTAAAGCCTTTCTAATGATGTAGGGTGTCGCAGATTTCAAATTTAATGGTTCCTGAGCTTTTATGACGATCTCTACCCTGCGCTTCAAAATGCGCTTAAACCAGTGATCTCCGGCTCCCTCTGATGGCAGCTCCCCTCTTGGAAATACATTGATGCTTGATGAATCCACTCCCAGGGAAACCAGATATTCTTTCGCGGCGGCTCCCCTGTTTTTACTCAGAAGCAGATTGGCCTGAGTGGGGCCAATGCTGTCCGTGTACGCCAGTATATCAATCGACACCACACTCTTGCCCACTATCTGATCCATTACACTTTCCAACGCCCTTTTGGCTTCTGGTCTCAAAGAAGCAATTCCATATTCAAAAAATAATCGCTCAAAAGCAAATTCCTGTGATGCTCCCTCACGACCGTCACTGAGTATTTTCGGTTTTGGCTTGGAGGGTCTGATTGGTTCATACAGGTCATAGCCCGCATAGTCTTCAATTCTGAACGTGACAAGATCGAGTGATTGAAGATCTTTGAATTTGGAAGCCAAACGAGAATCAATCAATGACTCACCTGATATCAGAAGTGACAAAAACAATCGCTCATTGCTGACTTCAAACGAACTGATGTTCAATATTTCATGATCAGCCCGATTTGTGGCAATAAACCCGACTGTGTCGGAAATATTGAAGTAGGTATCGTCCCAGGTCGAGTTGAAGGGGTCTCCCAGATTATAGATTTGAGGCTCAAAGAAAGATTCCCCTTTAGCGGCATAAATATCGTATCCTCCGTAACCCACATGCCCGTCGCTGGCAAAAAGCAGGCACTGGAATGCTGAGGAATAGTAAGGTGTGATTTCATTCTCCGGTGAATTGATCACTGCGCCCATGTTAATGACTGGCGTCCACGATTCCTTTTCCAACCCCTTCAAACTCATCCAAATATCTGAACCGCCTATCCCTCCGGTGCGGTTGGAAATGAAAAACAGGGTGTCTCCAGTCGCAGAAATGGCCGGGTGTTTGTTCTCTGAGCCGGGCTCATTGATGTACTCATTCAACCGAACCGGATCGCTCCATTTATCCTCTTCCAAATAAGAAACCATTATTCCACAGTCCGAACCATTTTCCCCACTGCATGATGAAAAGTAAAAAACTGAGCCCTCTTTGGTAAAGCTTCCTGAGCCCTCTGCCCATTGGGTATTTAAATCTGAAAAATCCTGATCCGAGGCAGAAAGCCGCCATCGGCTGCCATCCCTATTTTCAAATGCTACCAAATCCGGAAGTAACCCCTCATATTGACTTCCTTCATACTGAACACCACGCAGATTTCGAGTGGTCGCCAGCACTAGCTGTTTGTTGGAAGGATTGATGGTGGCGCCAAAATCATGGAAGCGCGAATTGATCTCGTCCATCGCCTGTATGCTGAATCCTCTGTCTACCTTTTCCTGCCTCAATGCCAGCTGACATCCTTCCCTTTGCTTTCGTGACAATTCTACCAGATAGGGCTCTGCATCCGGTATGGAGATCAGAAAGTAGTACAAAGAATCAGCCTCTCTGAACCTGCTTTCCTGCTTTAGTAAATTGGCATAATTGTAAAGCGATCTGGCCCGATAATCATGCCCCTCGATATTGCTAAGCCTCAAGAACGTCTCTTTTGCCTTATCATATTGCAAGGTTTTGTGATAGCAGGTAGCCAGCTGAAAGCGGGCAAAGTAGTTTTGTTTATCAAGTCCAACCGCTTTTTCGTAAAATTCAATCGCCTCCAGGTATCTGTCATTCTGATACAGCTCATCCGCCATTGTCAATAGCCGAGGCACAGATTGCGCAGATAGCATCAGTGCTGCTGAAAGTGTGAGAATGACCAAACAGAATTTCCTCATGCTAGAATATCGGGCTTGAAATGTTTCTCATGGAATTTGACAAATCCAGGTTATAAGTTAATGAAATCTCATAGGTTGGGAGATTAGCACCCAGTTCACTGTTGATGTCAAATGATTGAGTATTCAGATCGAAGCTGAAACCGATCCGCAGGTTTTGAATTTCAAATCCTGCCAATACGATAACCGAATCTTCAAACCGATACCAGGAGCCCGCCTGCAACTCCACTGCAGTATTTGATCTTGGCGAACTCACGAAGGTGGAAAAATAAAGACCGGCATTGATCTGTTCCTGTCCCTGAGAATAAAGCACATAAGCAGATGGGTGAATGTACCATCGTGGGGACAATGGCAATTTGGATGATCCGAATGCTTTAAAAAGCAAACTTTTTTGAGCACCTTCCAGTCCATCAATGGCCACTCTTGCCCGATTGAGATTATCCACACTTACTCCCAGAATAAGGCTTTTGTCACGTACCAACCTGTTTTCATTGTCAAATGCCGTATAGACCACCCCGAAATTGAATGTGGGGTAAAGTACCGGATTAGCTCCCACCGTTTCTCCAACCCGGGTATCGTCAAAGCCAATGTACTTATTGAATTGAGACCCCCAGGTCAATCTGGAACCATCGATTCTATGCTCCACAATGCCACCCTGTAAGCCGAAAACAATCGTATTGTTGTTTAATCGGCTCAATCGGAACGAATATGCGCCCGTCAGTAAAATCTTCTTTGAGGAGTAAATGCCTTCAAAACCTCGCTTTTCCTGAAAAAAAGTGAGGCCTGCTCCACCCACCTGAAAGTCCTTACTTGTGGTTTTCTTGAATGGATAGGTAAATGTGACCTGCATCAACTCTAAAAAGGAATCGGTGCTGGGTGACCCGCCACGCTTATAATTAGAGTTGAAAGAAATCGTGGGGGTAATTCCCGAAAACGCCGGATTGAGGACGGTAGAACTAGCAAAATATTGTGAAAACTGTCCTTCCTGGCCTGTGGAGTAAAGGCCTATGGCGAATAACAATATGAATAGTTGAATCCTTTTCATTTTACCAAAAGCACAGACCCTGTTTTAGTGTACTCCTCTGAGTCAGCCACAATCCGAACCTTGTAATAGTAGACACCTTCCGGGGCTTCCTGCCCAGAATTCAATATTCCATTCCAGCCAAACTGAGAAATATCTACCTCATCGTTGGATTGATTGGCGCTATATACTTCCTTATTGAATGAATCATACACAGAAAAGGAAAATGAACTCACGATTGCTCCGGCGAAGTAAGGTCTAAACCTTCTATTATCCTCTATTGTGCCATTGGGTGAAAAAGCATTAGGGACATAAAAAGTAGGCTCTACTATTACTGGAACCAATGCAATGGCCATTCTTCTTCCTTCATTGGTGATCCAGATGGATTGGTCGGAGGTGATCGCACCCTCTGAGAAGGAAGCATCAGTATCCCGTACCACGCCATTCAATGCATGAAAGAGCGTGTCTGTTTTAGAAAACAAAACGATTGCCGGCTCATAGTCAAAGGCCCGGATATTTTCCCCGTTTGAGAGATTTTGAAGGTCTACACCGGAAAAGGAGACCGAAACCTGTGCCTGAACTGAGTCTCCGGTCACTTTGAGCACCCACTCCACTTCATCACTGATCCCAACTATGTCCTCATCGGGAAAAAGCTGGTTGGCATCCGGGATTTTGCATTCCACGCTTACTATAGCATTGTTAGGGAGATTGGAGATGGTTACATAATTAGGTGATCCGTTCACCCCCATTGGGAAGGTTACGGGATTGCCCCTGGAAATCCCAACAAGCTTCCCTTCCACATAACCCTGGCCGGTTCCCTGGCTACTTCCGCTCACCAAAATGTCATCATCTTCTTCTGCGTCAATTACGCCATTTTCCGTTACTAAGGATCCCGAAACGATGATTTGTTCAGTCAAAAGAGTCAATTTCCCCTGCTTGTCTACAATGAAATCACCTACCTCCAATACACCTCCATTTATATTCTGATCTGCCCTCCCTGTAAACTTAATGTTGCCGATATCAGTGTTCAATACCAAGTCTATATCACTATAACTAACAATGGTACCACTATTTGAAAGGGTGCCATCCAGGGTGGTGTTTCCTCCAAAGAAAAAAATCGTGCCCTGTCCAAGATATAGGGATGTCTGATCACCAAAGGTGACGGACTGGGACAGCACATGGCCAGAAAAAGTAAAAAGAGCTAAGAGTGCCTGAAATCTTAACATAATTAATCCGGGTTTGGTACTGTGTAGATAAGACGAACACCTGAAGTGTAACTGTAAAGAGCTCCACTAGGACCGGCATCCCCTGTAAACCTTAACCAGTATTGATAATTCGCATTGTCAATTACAGGGTTACCAAAGGTGCTTGTGGCATCAATTACAGCTGTTCCACCTCCTCCAGTATAAATAATCGTAGCAACTAACTCGGGCGCACCTCCAAGTGTTTTTCTGAATAATTCAACTCTCGGATCGTTTGTGGATACCACATCCCGCCACATTTGTGCCTCCATCTGCGTCAATACTGCTCCTTCAGGCAAAATTAGTGGGGCCATTAAATGCTGGTTTTCTTCCACGCTTATGGAGCCGGTACTTGGGGCCGCACTTGTGCCATTTCCATGATTAATCTTCAAATCATTCACATCCCCAGTTAGAAATTCAACTTGAAAATGATGAACACCAATGGTTGTAGTACGATTTACCGGTGCTGAATAGGTATAATCATTTGCTGTGACTATTCCATTCACGTCCAGCTCAGATGCTGGTGTAGCGGTTCTAATACCGACATTTAAGCTGTTGTTTGTTCCGTCTCCTAACGCAATTACATTAGGTGTGCTTACAAATGTACTATTTCCTATAGCCACAGAATTAGTAGAGCCCCCTGAAACAGAAGCACCAATACCTAAGGCAAGTGATCCTGACTCTCCTGCGGTAGATCCATTTCCAACTGCAGTTCCACCTATTACTGCATTGGAGTTACCTCCAACTGCAACAGCATTTGAGCCAGAAGCCGATGCAATATTTCCGATTGCAATTGAATTGGTACTACCCCCAGTAACATTTGCCTGCCTGCCTACTGCAACAGAAGCGTTGGCAAATGCATTTGCCTGATTACCAATAGCAACAGCCGCTCCTCCATTTGCATCCGTGGATTCACCAATAACCACATTGGTTCCGCTATCATCTGAGATGTCTGCATTTAATCCAATAACAGTATTTCCCCCACCGGCATTTACACTTGATCCAGCGGTTGATCCTATAATAATATTGTTGGTTCCGACTCCAAGCGATCCTCCCGCCGTGCTGCCACCAATCAGGTTACTATTTCCATCCTCAATGAATGATCCTCCTCCAACTGCTGACCATGATAAATTACCCGTGCCATCATTTGTAAGTGCACCGGAACCTTGCGTTTGCGGAAGAACTACTCCATAGGCGTTGCTGGAAGGGTGGGCCTGTAGTACAAACGCATTAGCCCCACCATCATCTTCCAATTCTATGGTGCCACCAAAACCACTTGCCGGATTATCTACGCGAATCACTCCATGTGTTTCAATAATCCCATTGAAACCCCCTCCTCCTGGCGCTCCAGCTGAAATTACTACATCACCTCCGTTTCCACCTGAAGCATCACCAATCCCTGCATTCAAATACAGATTACCTCCATTATCCGGACTACCACTCACTGAGTTTCCGGCACTTAGGGACATGTGATTTCCCTGGCCAGTTCCATTAGGGTATATTGCTATTGACCGGTCTGCCTGATCAAAAAAACTGATATTGCCCTCTAGCTCTAATGCGTCTCCACCATTGCTTCTGAATCGTGCCGCCTGACCTGCTCCCGTATTTTGAACTTCAAAAAGAGCACCAGGATCTGATTGGGATTGCACAAATGGAAGTGTGAGGCCACTACCCAAAGCGCTCCATGCGCCAGAGGAATACCCTTCAAAAGTGGAACCATTAAACCGAATCATTCCATCCCTTTCGTCTCCAGGATCAGGTGACCCAAGTCTTAATCCCTCGCTGATGTGGATGTTTCCATCATTGCGCATTTCCATCCAGCTTCTGACGTCACCCCCAGAAAGGTTAAGTTGCGAATTTGCAGCCCCATTTACCACATTCATAAAGAGAATTTCGCCATCATCCATAAAGATGAAGCTGGCAGAATCCGTGTTAGTTCTTCTCAATTCATTATCTGTTGGGCTTGTATAGTCCGGATAAAGATTGGAGAGAATGGCATCCCCATCGATAGCTTCGGTGGCATTCTGAAAATATGCCAATCCAAATTGATTTCCTACCTGAAGGGGAATTTGAGGTGAGGTCGTCCCAATTCCGACATTGACTGCATTAGGACCAGTTCCTCCCAGTACAAGAGAATTGCTGGTATTAACCACCGCCCTGTTTCCTATTGCCGTAGCATTTACTAATCCATCAGCACCTGTATCAGCCTGGAATCCAAGTAAAGTTATGCGAGATCCGTTGGTGTTCCCGGTTCCGATGTTGCCGTTTCCAGTTCCGGTTCCGATGAATGTATTGAAATTACCAGATGTGTTGATATTTCCGGATGTCTGACCGATAAATACGTTTTCGTTTCCAGTGGTACCAGACCCGGAAGCTTCACCTACAAATGTGTTTGCAAAGCCGTTGGCACTCTGTCCTGCTGTATTTCCAACAAATGTGTTATTCGCACCAGTAGATAGTACGCTTCCGGCATCTACCCCATAAATGGTATTGGCATTTCCAGTGACGGATGGACCCGCCCCCGTTCCTCCGACGATTGAACTGGCGTTGGGCTCAAAAACCAATCCTGATCCACTGCTCAGTGTCGTCCAGGCACCCGAAATATAGCCTTCAAAATCACCAATGTCGGTATTGTATCTCATCATTCCATCCAATGGAGAACCCGGCTGCTCAGCGGTGGTTCCTACCGGGAATTTAATGGCATCTGTGGTGGCAATATCCAACGAGACGGCTGGATTATTGGTGCCTATACCAATGTTCCCATTCCTTATTCTCATCATTTCCACAGCTCCATTCGTACCGGAAGGAGTGGCACTGAAAATTAAATCAGTTCCTGTACTTCCAGTAAAGTTTTCCGTTGCTTCGGCAGCTATGGAGGCGCTAACCGGATAAAGCGGAACATTGTCACGCCCGGCAAATGCAACCTCTCCTAACCTGTCACCATTGGAAATTGGTGAAGCCCCTCCTTTGGTACCATTACCTCTGGATAATCTTAATTCTGAAGGGAATCCAAAGGAAGATGCATTAAGAATTGCCTGAGCGGTTTCGGATTCAATTCCCAGGTGTTTATTCGCACCTGCCGCTTCAAATACTGGTGTTGATGATGTTCCAAACACAACATCTTCTAAATCCTCATTCAATCCCATTTGGAAATTAGCGCCACCAATAGGCGTCCATGCTCCAGAAATATATCCTTCAAAATCGCCAATGTCGGTATTGTATCTCATCATTCCATCCAATGGAGAACCCGGCTGCTCAGCGGTGGTTCCTACCGGGAATTTAATGGCATCTGTGGTGGCAATATCCAACGAAACGGCAGGATTAATTACTCCAATTCCAATTTGTGCATTGGTTGTAATAGGTGCGTTAGAAGTGATTGCGGGACCAGAACCCAAATGCTGTAAATCAAGAATTGCATCTGTATTGCCCACATTATTTGATGAAAATGTGGCGGTCTTACCTAATCCGGAAGTAAACACATTCATCGCCTGTGCGGTACCTGCTGCATTGTCGTATGAGATACGAGCCGCATCACCACCTCCATTGCTCTGTGCCAACAAGGCATATGAATTAAGTGCGCCATCGGAGATAGCCTCCAAGGCAGGGAGTGTACTGGCAGGATTACTTACAATAAATGCTCCTGCTCGTCCGGCTCCTGTCTGAGTCACTGCAAACAAATCTGAAGCATTGGCCTGTGTATCTGAGAATGGAAGGGTCAAAGTACCCAGCTGGCTCGCCAACGCCAGTGTTTCATCACTGGTTGGCAAATCCGGAATACGTAAAATCGGCGTGGGGTTAGATTGGGTGTTTACCGAGAGCGTTACATCATTAGGCCCGGCCTCAAACACCATTTGACCAATAACATTGATATTGTCACTACCCGCATCCCCCAGGTTAATGACAGGGCTATTCAGACTTGTTTCTATGGCGGTATTGGTGATAAACCTTCCAGCCCCATCAATGATCAAATCGCTGCTTCCTGCACCTGTAGTAATGGTAGATGGTGCAGATAAGTTTCCCCCAAGGTCTATATTACTTCCGTTGATGGTGACACCATTGCCAGAAAGTAGCGGAGCTGGAAGATTAACATCTACGTAATTCTTTGTCGCAACATCCTGTGCGGCTGTCGGGTCTGCCACGTTGACGATGGTGGAACCGCCTGCATCATTGCCCAAGGCAATCACCGCGCCTAAATCCTGAACTTCGCCAGTGATGAAGCCTTGCGTGTCAACATAATTCCTTGTCGCCACATCCTGTGCAGCTGTGGGGTCTGCCACGTTGACGATGGTGGAACCGCCTGCATCATTGCCCAAAGCAATCACTGCGCCCAAGTCCTGAACTTCGCCGGTAATGAAGCCTTGCGTGTCAACATAATTCCTTGTCGCCACATCCTGTGCGGCTGTCGGGTCTGCCACATTGACGATGGTGGAACCGCCTGCGTCATTGCCCAAAGCAATCACTGCTCCCAAGTCCTGAACTTCGCCAGTAATGAAGCCTTGTGTGTCAACATAATTTCTTGTCGCCACATCCTGTGCGGCTGTCGGGTCTGCCACGTTGACGATGGTGGAACCACCTGCATCATTGCCCAAAGCGATCACCGCTCCCAAGTCCTGAACTTCGCCAGTGATAAAGCCTTGTGTGTCTACATAATTTCTTGTCGCCACATCCTGTGCGGCTGTCGGATCTGCCACGTTGACGATGGTGGAACCGCCTGCATCATTGCCCAAAGCAATCACTGCGCCTAAATCCTGAACTTCTGCTACAATACCATCATCCGTCCCATCTGCAAAGCCAGCGGGGATACTTGTTACTTCCGTCCAGTCTACTCCGTCCTTCACACTTGCCAACACGGTCGGGTCGGTCTCTGTAGCTATTCCATCATCGATCCCATCGGCAAAGCCAGCCGGGATACTCGTCACCTCAGCCCAGTCTACTCCGTCCTTTACACTTGCCAACACGGTCGGGTCGGTCTCTGTAGCTATTCCATCATCGATCCCATCGGCAAAGCCTACAGGGATGCTTGTTACTTCTGCCCAGTCTACCCCGTCTTTAACACTTGCCAACACGGTCGGGTCGGTCTCAGTGGCAATTCCATCGTCGATTCCATCGGAAAAGCCGGCTGGGATACTTGTTATTTCACTCCAATCAATCCCATCGGCGATATTAGCAGGAACGGCCAGAGCAACCCAGGCAGTTCCGTTCCAAAAATAGAATCCATCGACCGAGGTGTCAAAAATCAGCAACCCATTGTCGGCTGCACCCAGCCCGGTAGCCATGGCTGCTCTATCACTTATAGCCGGAATCAATAATCCCTGATCGCCATTTGGTGAAACCAGGTGCAATACGGCATTTGCATTTGGGGTTTCGGTATTAATACCTGCGGTGAATTCTTGCGCATTGAGATTTCCAAGAGCCAGTGTAAATACCAGTGCTCCAATCAGATGGGGTTTCTTGAATAGTTTCATGACTAAGGACTTTAACTAGTGGATTACCTCCAAAAATAAAGTATTAAACCTTTGAAAATACCCCCTTAAAAATCAATTCGATGTAGTCCCCCATTTCAGGGATATGTCAGCTATTTGCCTTAACAAAACCCCATTTACGGCAAAATGTGAAAAAAATACCCACTTACACGGATACGAAATCAGATGTGGCTGGTATTGAATCCGTCTTGGATGACCGTGAACTTAGCTCCAAAAACATAGTCATGAAAAAATTCAATTTATTCGCCTTATTAATTTCATCATTTTTGATTTTCTCCTGTGGTGGAGACGGGGATGATGATGCCGGACCAAGTGGGTCAGGAACTATGTCTGCCAAAATCAGCGGTACCGTAAGCACTAACTTCAGCGCATCCGGTTCACTTGGGGGACAAAATTTAGTAACTGCACAGTTAAATTCACCTGTACTTTCCATTGTTGGCAATGACGGAGGGTCTCCTACTACCAACCAGATTAATATTGCCATTGGGGCCTATGATGGGCCAGGTACTTATGAGTTTGGAATTACAACAGGGAATACAGCAACATTTTCTCAAACTACTGTTGATGTTTCAAATCCTACAGACTTTGAGAATTTGAGTTTTACCGCCCTTTCAGGAAGTGTGGAGGTCAGCGAGAATGGGGATAGCTATGAAGGAACTTTTACCTTCTCAGCTCAGGGTAACGACGAGACTACTGTAGAAGTAACTGAAGGCAGTTTCAATGCAAGCCCTGCGGAGATGTAAGAAATTTATCACAAAAAAAGGGCAAAAAAAGGGGAGCCAGTTGGCTCCCCTTTTTTATTGCTTGATGATTTTTACGATTCTCAATTTCTCCTCATCACGGAACCGCAAAAAGTAAACTCCATTGGGATAAGCATATAATGAAATCGTTCCTTCGAAGGCTTCATCGTACTTGCTAAACCGGTGGTTTTGTAAAATCCTGCCGTTGATATCCACAACATCTACCCTCAGGAATCCATTCATATTGGAATTGGCATACGAAATCCTAAATACTCCATCTGTAGGATTAGGATAGACTTTCAGGCCCTCCAGTTGATCCGATTCCAAGCCAAGAATAAAGTTGATTTCAACAGTTTCTTCAAAAATACATTCACCTTCATTCGCCGTTACAACAACATCATAATTACCTGCTTCAAGGTCATCGAATAATGAAATTGACCCAAAAGTATCTCCTCCGTCTATACTGAACTGATAACCAAATCCACCAGAAGCTTCCAAGCTTATTGATCCAAGTCCTTGACTTCCGGCATCCACTGTGGAGACTTCAACCGATAGATTACATAAGAAGTCAAGGCAAAACTCTGTGCTTTCCGAACTCCCAAACTCTCCATCACCTGAAAATATTACATCTCCAACTGAATTGATTAGTGAATAAGATCCATTACCCTCTCCACAGCAAATTCCATCTCCATATGAATCATAAATTACAAACTCATAACATTCGTCTGCCCTTACACAAATTTCCTCTTGAACTGAGCCGGAATATGAACCACCACTAACCAATAATTCACCTTCATCATCAAACAGCTCCCATGTTGTTTCCACTGGGAAATTATCAGCATTGAGTATAAAAGTAAACGAAGCTGAATTTGTGTTTATCATTATGGACTCTTCATTATCGTCAGGAAGTTGATCACTGGTTCCATTAGGATTTTGTACCTCTACCACTATGTTATTATCTCCAAACAATAGACCAGAAAGGCTAGCTATTTCACTTGCAGACTCCCCGGTTTCGAGCGACCCGATCCAGTTGATTGTTTCTGCTTCCGATCCGTTCAAATTAATAACTATATCCGCGGAGGTTAATGTAGCCCCGCCTTCATTGGTGATGGTTATCTCCACATCTACATCATCCACACAGGCGGATTCCGATGCTGATGCCTGAACCGATACATCATTTTCCGCAAGGTTTCTTACCAACTTAGACCGGCTGTCATTGCCTGCATTAACATCCGCCGAGTAGTCAATTGCTACAGCGATCTCATAGTCACCTAATTCTGACAAATCCATTGTAGTTGAAAAAGTGTGCTCCAACATAGCTTCAGACGCCAGGCTTTCCTCGTAAAGGAATGTCTCCTCCACCTCACCATCCAATGAAAGAACAAGATTGAATCCGGTTGCTGCATTCTCACCGATGTTTTTCACAGAAACAGTGACTGACTCTGCAGCAGATAGCCCCGATCCGGTGCTTGGTTCATCTATAGACATTAAGGCCAAATCATCACTGGAACTTTCCAGCTTGAACGCAACAACCCTGGTTTTCGATCCACCTGAAGCACCGTACTCAGAGGTATACCAAAAAGTACGTCCATCCACCGGATCAATACCCATCTGGGCATAATCACCGAAACGATCCCCACTTACTGAGCCCGTACCATCTATGACGTTATACTCCGTCACAGTCATTGTTCCAAGCTCATCCTCCGCATATCGGCCTGTGTACTTGATGCCAGCAAATTCTTCTGAACTGGTGGTATTGTATGCCAAACCAATATTTCCGTCTAAGTCCATGGAAATGGAAGGCATAAACCGATGCAACCCATCTTCCGGAGCAAAGGTGCCTTCCTGGTATAGTTCCCAATCACCGTCGGTTCGTCTAAGCTCTACCCATCGGATTCCGGAAAGATTCTCGCCATCAGTTACGTCCGTGATAAAACTTAACACAATGGATTCATGGGTTCCAAAATTTCGATAGTGAGGTAAGTTCATCACTACCTCTGGGATAGCATCAATTCCTGACGATGAACCACCCTGAGCCAGGCAGGCAAATCCTCCGGTCTCGGCATCACATGGATAGCTATCAAAAGGGGCCGTTTCTATGGTGGTGGTAACAACGGATGTATTTGCTGAATTCTCAAAGTCAATATCAAAAGTAAATACCTCAATGGCATCCTCATCCACCTGTCCCCAGGAAGAATCATTGATTTTTACGGCAATGGGCTTGTTGTCGGCAGGTGCTGTGTTGCCTATCCAGCTTACAGGGGTGGTCACATAAAACCCTGCTTCTGTGTTTGAATTTCCTGTGATTTCTACCCGCTGCATATCAACTTCCGAATCTCCTGCTAAAAATGCAGCCCGATCAAAGAAGTACTGGTGCAGGCTGCCCGGGCCTTGCTCGTTGGTGGTCACCATGTACGTATCATTCCAGATGGCCCATTTTGGGTAGTCGGGGAAATTAGGGGGTGAAAAGGCATACACGCTGTACTCCCCAAACGGATCACTGTCATCAGAGATTGCAAATAATAAGTTTGCTGATCCATTAGGGCTGGTAAACTCGGTGATGATCCACCGCTCTGCATCGTGATCGAACAATACGATCGGATCTCCGGCTGAGCTTTCCCCGATGGAAGTCCACAGGGTATTTGCAGCAAATTCATCGATCAAAGTTCCATCGGACTTATCAAAAACAGCTATGTCTGTAGCGTTGATTGCCTGCACATAGTAGTCAAGCCCTACATCTCCTGTGGGGTCATTGGGTGAACCAAAGGAACTGGCAAGCCCGTCAATGTTTACACTTGGTGCTATGGGAGCAAGTCTGGTTTTCGGGATTTCCTTTTGCCAAAGTGGATCCACGCCCTGGTGCTCCAGGGCAGGAATGATTGCCTTGCTGGCACCCCTTCCTATGAAGTTTGGAGGAGCGGCGGTCACTCTTTTCTTGGTTTCAGATTTTTTGTTCCTGTCTGTGGAGGAGACTCTGATCAACTCCCTGATCGGTTTGGTCTTCCCTACCATAATGGCTTTGGAGGAACTCACCTTGACGTTTTCCAGTTTCTCGGTTTTTTGGCTGAATGCGGTAAGTACCGCTATTCCAAAAATGAGGAGTAATAATTTCTGCTTCATACTTAGTTATCCTTAATTGGGCTTGATTTCCCTGATTTAGTGTTCTTAGTTGTTTCGGTTTCCTGCTTATCTCCCATGGAAATCTCAATGACACGCTCATCCTGCTCCAGCTGGTTTTTCAAATCGGTCGCCATTTTTTGATCTGATAGTTTTACCATCCACAGATTCTGAGACCTGCTTATCCTCTTCATATCCTCTTTTTTAATTGAACTGAAAAGGTCTATGGATCCCGGAGTGATGCCCTCTTGTAGCAGTATGATTAGACTGGTTGGTTCCGTACTGGCCTGGGAAGTACTTTGATCTGATGATTTACAACTGATTAGTAAAGACAGACCGAATATGAGGAATAATATGGATTTAGATTTCATTAGGGTGAAATTAGCCTTCAAAAATACCCTTTTCTTGCAACTTCGAAAGTCTTATCTGTATATCCTGATAATTGATTCCATGCACCGCTCACCATCCATGGCAGCTGATACGATCCCACCGGCATATCCGGCTCCTTCTGCGCAGGGAAATAATCGTTTCACTTCCACATGTTCACAGGTTTCCTTTTCCCGCGGAATTCTTACCGGAGAAGAAGTCCGGCTTTCCACCCCAACGATTTGAGCTTCATTGGTCAGGTAGCCCTTCATTTTTTGTCCAAAATATTGAAATCCCTGCCTCAGGCGCTTCCCTATGAAATGAGGTAAAACCTCCATCATATCCACAGATTGAAGGCCGGGCTGATAAGAAGTATCCAATAAACTTGCAGAGACTTTTCCATCCACAAAATCGATCATGCGCTGGGCCGGGGCTACCTGAGTCTCCCCTCCCAACTTCCATGCTTGCTTTTCTACTGCAGCCTGAAACTCCATGGCCGCTAATTCTTCGTGTTTAGTGAATTCAGGAATATCTTCCAATTCCACCGCTACTATGATTCCTGAGTTCGCATATTTGCTGTCTCTGCGTGACGGGCTCATTCCATTGACCACTAACTCTCCCGGAGAAGTAGCAGCAGGCACAATGAAACCTCCCGGGCACATACAGAAAGAGAATACACCTCTTTCCTTTCCTTTCAAAGTTGATTGGGAAACCAGCGAATACGCTGATGCCGGCAGGTATTCACCCCGATCTGCGCACTTATACTGAATCTGATCGATGAGTTGCTGTGGATGCTCTATCCGCACGCCGAGTGCAAAGGGTTTCGCCTCTATTTTGACATGACGATTCTTACAAAGCCTGAATATGTCTCTTGCAGAGTGACCTGTGGCAAGAACTACTGCAACGCCTTTAACTTCGCCCTGCTCAGTAATCACCCCTTTCATCTCCCCATCTTCAATGATGAAGTCTGTCACTTTGGTGTTGAAGTGGACTTCACCACCCGCCTGCTCGATGGTTTCGCGTAAAGCCGTTACCAGCTTAGGAAGTTTGTTTGTGCCAATGTGTGGATGGGCTTCAAACAATATTTCTGAGGTAGCACCATGGGCCACCAAAATCTCGAATATCCGCCGGATACTTCCCCGCTTCTTTGATCGGGTGTAGAGCTTGCCATCGGAATAAGTCCCTGCTCCTCCCTCCCCGAAACAATAATTGCTTTCCGGATTTACCAAATGGTCTTTATTGATGGCGGCCAGGTCTCTCCTGCGCGACTGTACATCCTTGCCTCGCTCCAATACAATTGGTTTCAAGCCTCCTTCAATCGCTTTGATAGCAGCAAACAGTCCCGCAGGACCAGCTCCCACAATTACCACCGGATTAGCATTTCTCACATCGTGTTCACGTTTGAAATACTCTACATACTCAACCTCCGGTGGAGTATCTCTGATTTCAACCCTAAGATTTACTTTAATGGTTTTCTGACGGGCATCTACAGACCTTCTCAGGATATCCACAAACTGTCCTTTTCCTAGATGTCCTGACTGCTTAAGATAAGTTTCGAGGTTTTGAGAGTCAAACCCTACTTCAGGGGATACGACAAGATCGTGAATCGGCATGGTACAAAAGTAGGAGATTGAGATGCTTCCTTCGTCAGCCTGACATCTATATTTATGCCTAGCCAACATAGAAATGTCATCCTGATCCGCCAGTTGGCGGAGAAGGGTCTATTCCACGGTAAGTAAATATCTTTGACCAATGAATATCCAAGATCATCTATCCAGAGTCCATGAATACTTTTCACCGAAGGTCATCGGAGAAGTGAATGATGTGTATGTAAAAGTGGCCAAGATCAAAGGGGAAGATATCCCATGGCACAATCATACGAATGAGGATGAAGCCTTTTTCATTCTGCATGGGGAGCTGCTTTTCGAGGAAGAAGGGAAAGAACCATTTACCATGAAGCAAGGAGATTTTTACGTAGTAAAAAAAGGCGTCAATCACCGAGTATCCTCTGAAGAAGAATGCCAGATTATGCTCATTGAGAACAAATCCACAGCTCATACAGGCGAGGTTGAATCCCAGGTTACCAGAAGTATTGAGGAGCAATTAAAGTAACATCCGCCACTAATGTCGGATCTTCTACAGGCTCAGGCTGACATTATTTTAACCTGCTTGTAAGAAATCTCCTCTGTCCCGGACTAGTGGGGTAACGATTCGAAAATGAAGGAAAGCGAACAGCGACAGATTTTCAACGATTGGCTTGACGGTTACCGTACTCTCTTGTTCAAAGTAATCAGAGCATATGCGTTCAACACCGACGATCAGAACGATCTGTTTCAGGATGTATGCCTGCAGGTCTACCGGTCCATTCCCAATTTCAAAGCTGAGTCTGCGGTTTCAACCTGGCTCTACCGGATTGCTTTAAATACAGCAATCAAGTGGAGCACAAAGGAAAAGAAGCATGCGGATGGACACCAGGAAATCGGCACGATGACACAAGTGTTGGAAATTCGTGATGAACCGAAAGATGAACGGGTGGCCTGGCTATACTCTGAAATCAAAAAGTTCAACGAGATTGATCGCTCGCTCACGCTCCTCCTCCTCGATGGATACAGTTACAAAGAGATGTCTCTGATGATGGGTATCTCAGAGAGCAACATCGGAGTGAAAATTCATCGAATCAAAAAACAATTGATAGAAAACTCAAAACAGTATGACTATGGAGTTTGAGGAAATGCAAAAAATCTGGAACGAACAAAAAGGAGAAACTATGTACGCAATAAATGAAAGTGCTTTGCACCAAAGTATTACACGGAAAAAGAATGCTGCCAGCAGGCGTATCAATAAGGTTGAAATCGGCCTGATCATTATCAATTCGCTTGTTTCTATTATCCTTTTAGTGGATGCAATAGTGGATAAAGAAGGATTTTGGGACTATGCCGGAGCGTTCATTGTGATGCTCACCGTGGTTTTCCTGGTTGCATTCCGATATAGAAGGAAAAAAGAGGCAAACAAATATGACCGATCCATGCTTGGAGAGCTGGATCATGCCATTGCCAATACCCATTCTATTTTGCAGATAGCTACCACTATGGTGTATTGGTACCTCCTTCCTGTGGGTTTCTACTCGCTTGGTAAAATGATTTACTCCGGAGCTTCATTGGAACGCTGGCTACTAATCGTGGGACTTTACACCCTTGCCTTTTTCCTTGTACAATGGGAGCGCAAAAAGATGCACATCCCCAGAAAGGAGCGTTTGCTTTCACTGAAGCGGAAGCTGATGGAGGAGTGATGCGGGATGGGGAAGTGAGATCGGACGTTGAGAAGAGTAAACCCAAAGTCCTCTATGATTAATTCCTGACAGGAATAATTTTTTGTTTAGATATGAAGCCTCTCGCAATTTACCTGAGCGTACTCCTCAATACAATCGCTTTTTCCTGATCTTCACTTGCCCATAGTTACCTTCCATTTTCACAAAATTCTGACCCCTCTTCGTATACCAAAACCTTGACGGTTGCGTACCTCCATAATCTGTAAATAGCACCCAGCAATCCATCGTTTCTCCGCTTGGCAATACCAGCTTTTCATCTCCTTCTACCTTGAGTGTGTAGTATGCTGGCGCTGGACCACCCGGGTGGTAAAAATTCATCACAGCCTGATAGCCTTTTTTCATGGGAAGCAACGAGTACGTTTCCAGGTCAATCTCCCATGCATAAGTTGGCACTTCCAGTTGAATGTCTAAATCCTTCACCACATTGTCCTGAACCGTGTCAAGGGGAATAATGGCTGTATCAGTAAATCGAAACCCTTCTTTTCCTTTTTGCTTGGTGTTTCTGATATGCAATACAGGCTTCAGGGTTTGTGGTTCACATAGGTAATAGAAGTCCCCATTGAAATCAGTATTTCCCGACATCCAGGTATGTTTGAACTCAAGGTATTTCTTCCCATCAATTTCCACCTCTTTTACAGATTTGATTTTCATTGCTCCAAACCTTGTAGCTCCATTCACTTCTGTGTAGATCACTTCCTTCATAGTCCCCATTTCTAGGTCATCATAGTTTTCAAATGTTTGACCCATTCGAATGGTATCAATCTCTTGTGCTAATATCCATGAGTAGGAAAGTATGCATAACGTTGTTGTAAATGTTTTCATGGCGCCAATTTGGGTGATCTACTAAACTTATTTTTCCAAAATCGATCCTTTGACCTCCAAATCCGCTATTTATTCTTAAAAAAACTACACCTCACGATTGTCGATCAAAAACCACGAAATGTCGATGCTGTGGGCTTCTTTGGGAAGAATTAAAGAAATTGGGACGGTGAAACGAAACATTGTATTCCTGCATATCGCCTTTTGGCTTGTATTCTTTGCCTTTAAGTTTGCGGACTACAGCACCAATATCGGTTACAGTCGAGCTGCCACGCTGGTGGTTGTGCCCAATACATTTAATATCGTAGCTGCGTACATTCATTATTTTTTCCTGCTACCAGTATTGCTTCAAAGCAAGTGGCCTCATTATTTTCTTATTCTGTTGGGAATGCTGGCTATCATCATCTGGACGAGAGGGTATACAGAATCAATTTTTCTCGGAGAAATATTCCAGACAAACTATTACAATACCTGGACTACCGGCCGAATCCTGAGTATGCTTTTCGGCACTGGTTCCTTCATCCTTTTTATTGCGATGCTTAGGTTCACCGTAGATCGATTCGTTCTGGAGGGTCAAAAAAAGGCTCTGGAAAATGAGAAACTGAATGCCGAACTCAATTACCTGAAAGCTCAGATCAATCCTCATTTTTTATTCAACACCCTACACAACCTTAACTACCTCACACAAGTAAAAAGTGAGCAGGCATCCGAAGTGATCATTAAACTGTCCAACATCATGCGATATATGATCTATGAGTCAAACAAGACGTACGTCGCTTTAGGGCGGGAAATAAACTATATCCGTGATTACCTCGATCTTGAGTCTATCCGACTAAACAATGCCTTTTCATTGAAATTCAACATTGACAATATTGACCCTGAAACTCAGATTGCTCCACTCCTGCTCATCCCATTGGTAGAAAATGCTTTTAAGCATGGAGTGAGCGACCGGCAACCTGATAGCAAAATCGAAATCTCATTGAAGTGTGATAAAAAATCCCTTCATTTTCAAGTAGTTAACAGTTTGAAGAGCAATCAGTTGGCTGAGGAAGCGGAATCCGGCTTTGGTTTAAGAAACCTAAAACACCGACTTTCGCTTAGCTATCCGGGAGCGCACTCATTACAAATAGAAAAGACAGACAAAGAATTTATCGCTGACTTATCTTTAAAACTGTAATGAAAATAAAATCCATCATAGTAGACGATGAGCCGTATGCACGGAAATTATTGTTAGAGTACTGTGCAAAAGTGGATTCTTTAGAGGTAATAGGTGACTTTTCCAATGCAATGGATGCTGCATCATTCATAAATAAACATGAAGTTGACCTGATCTTTCTTGATATCAAAATGCCGGACATTACAGGGCTTGGTATGTTAGGCACGCTACAAAATCCACCGCAAGTTATTTTCACCACCGCATTTGCTGAGTACGCACTAGACGGTTTTGAACTAGACGCCATAGACTACCTGCTGAAACCATTTGATTTGGCTCGTTTTTTAAAAGCTGTAAACAAAGCAGAGTCGCATTTTATAAAAACTCAGCCCCTGGGCTTTCATGAAGAGTTCTTATTTATTAAAGAAGGCCGAAATACAGTACGTCTGAATTTGAAAGACATAAAGTTCATCCAGGGCCAAAAGGACTATGTTCAGTTCACTACTGCAGATAGAAAAGTGATGAGTCTAATGAATATGAAGGATCTAGAAAAAGATTTATCTCCTAAAGGATTTTTACGAATACACCAATCATATCTGATCAATACTCATCACATTTCCTCTATTTCTCTTGAAAAAATTCGCATTGATAAGCAAGAGTTTCCGGTGAGCCAATCATACAAATACGCGGTTAAAGAATTTTTAAGCGCCATCTCAAAATAGGCAATACACCTTATTCTTTACTCTTTCCCACCCTACCTTTGCACTATGCAAGACATTGACATAGACAATATTGAACTCACCTACCTCAACCTTGAAGATTACGATGAGCTGAAAAAAGCCATGATGGTTTCCTATGCCAAGCTGGAAGATGCCTACTGGGAATATCATGAGCTCGAGCGACTGATCAATCTTTTTCCTGAGGGTCAGGTGGTTGTCAAGGTCAATGACAAGATTGCCGGATGCGCACTATCAATCATCGTGGATGCGAAAATGGCACAAAAGCGACATACCTATAAGCAGATAACCGGAAACTATAAATTCACTACCCACAAGCCGGATGGCAATCTGTTGTACGGCATAGACCTATTCGTCACACCGGAATTTAGAGGGCTTAGACTAGGCAGGAGGCTGTATGATTACCGAAAGGAATTGTGCGAACGGATGAACCTGGAAGGGGTGGCTTTTGGGGGAAGAATTCCAAACTACTATAAGTATGCGAAGAATCTCACCCCTCGCCAGTACATCGATAAAGTAAAGAAGAAAGAGATTGATGATCCGGTGCTGAACTTCCAGATTTCCAATGATTTTCACCCTTCAAAAATCCTGAAAGGGTACCTGGCGGGCGATGTGGAATCCAAAGACTATGCGGTGCTGCTGGAGTGGGACAATATCTACTATGAGGAAGAAACGGAGGAAGCGACCACTACTAAGAAAGTAGTAAGACTCGGGCTCATCCAGTGGCAGATGCGGCCATACAAAGATCTGGATGATGTAATGCAACAGGCCGAATACTTCATAGATGCAGTGTCTGGCTATCGGTCGGATTTTGCTCTCTTTCCCGAGTTTTTCAATGCCCCTCTCATGGCAGAAAACAACCACCTGTCAGAACCAGATGCCATCAGGGAGCTGGCGGTTCATACCGAGGAAATCGTGAGCCGATTCGCAAAGCTGGCTGTATCTTACAACATCAATATCATCACGGGAAGCATGCCGGAGATCAAAAATGATCGCCTTTTTAATGTGGGGTACATCTGTCAGCGGGATGGTTCCATCGACCGGTTCGAGAAAATACACGTGACCCCCGATGAGTCTAAAATCTGGGGGATGGAAGGTGGCTCCAAAATACAAACCTACGATACGGACTGTGGGAAGATTGGGGTGCTCATTTGCTATGATGTGGAGTTTCCTGAGCTAAGCAGGCTCCTTGCACAGGAAGACATGGATATCCTGTTTGTTCCTTTTCTTACCGATACTCAAAACGGCTATTCCAGGGTACGCCATTGTGCACAAGCCCGGGCTATTGAGAATGAGTGCTATGTGGCGATTGCAGGAAGTGTGGGGAACCTTCCCAACGTACACAACATGGACATTCAGTTTGCCCAGTCCATGGTGTTTACCCCGTGTGATTTTGCCTTCCCAACCAATGGAATAAAAGCTGAGGCCACTCCCAATACAGAGATGATCCTGATTGCCGATGTGGATATTGACCTGCTCACTGAACTCCACGAGGTGGGAAGCGTGAGAAACCTGAAAGATCGCCGTAAGGATGTGTACGAGGTAAAAAGGAAGTGATCAGATATCCCACCCCTCATTGATCTGGGCGATAGCATGGTGCCCTGTCATATCAAACTGGCAAGGAACGATTGATACATAGTTGTTGGCTAATGCCCACTCGTCATTATCCTCCCCCTTATCGTGATTTACAAAGTTGCCTACCATCCAAAAGTAAGTTCTTCCATAGGGATCTTTTCGCTCGTCAAACTGCTCCTCCCAGTTGGCATTGGCCTGCCGACACACTTTGATGCCCCGGATGGGCTCTTTTTGTTTGACAGGGAAATTCACATTTAGGGCTATACCTTTAGGGATTCCATTCTTGAGTGCCTCCTGCGTCACCTTTTTCAGATACTGATCGATGTGATCCATATCTGCAGAAGGATCGTAATCACACAACGAAAAACCAATGGCCGGAAGTCCTTCAATTGCCCCCTCAATCGCTGCACTCATAGTGCCTGAATAAAGCACACTGATGGAGCTATTGCTACCATGATTTACCCCGGAAACGATCAGGTCGATTTTTCTGCCCTTAAGTACATAGTGCTTGGCCAGCTTCACACAATCTGCCGGAGTGCCTGTGCATTCATACGCCTCTATTCCCTCAAACAGATCGCTTCTTTTCAGCCTGAGTGTATCACCCACCGTAATGGCATG
This sequence comes from Ekhidna sp., assembly GCF_040223195.1. GTDB lineage: Bacteria > Bacteroidota > Bacteroidia > Cytophagales > Cyclobacteriaceae > Ekhidna. Next base: position 184,025 of record NZ_JAVKDX010000015.1, read on the forward strand.
TCCCATCCCGGACTGTGGGCTGTCTGGCGCCACCACCACCACTTCCCCCAATTCCTTCACCACATGTACCAGCTTTCGGATACCAAGCGAAGTGATGCCGTCATCGTTGCTTACAAGTATTAGGGGTTTTGCCATGGTTAGATTGAATTAAAAAATGCAGTAATACGAACAAGGTCAGCCATCTCATCCGGGTCAAGCTTGTTGTCTTTCATGAATTTTTTCACATCTGATTGCTTCTTTCTCATAAATTCCAATAGCTCCTTTTTCTTCCCTGAGAAGTAGGTGATTTTTCCCTCGCTATCCAAAAAATAAAACGAATACTTTATGATCAACCGGGTAGTATTTCCACCTCCCCAATAGGCTGATGAACTGTTAACTGTCTGGCTGACAATGTGCTCTCGTGCCAGCAATGAAAGCTTATCCTCGTAGACCAACTCGAAGAAAACCGGAATCTTGTAATTGATATTGACAGTGTAGGGAATGGAATAAAACTGTCTGTAATTGTCCAGGATAGAGTCAAAAATTTCAAAATAGAAAACCTTGTGACTCGAAAAAGTAATGGTCTTTCCTTTGTTGAATACGATCAGGGTATTGGCATCCAAATCATACTTCAGGCTACCCTTAATGGTGTCTTTGTCAGTAGTCACCAAAAAACCTTCGTGAAAAACTTCGGATGAAAACTGCTGCGCGTGGAGGCCAAGCCCCAGGCAAACTAGCATGATAGTGAGTGAGTATCTCATTTCAATATTTCGTGCCCCAATTTATCTCTTTTGGTTTCCAAATACTTCTGGTTGTGAGCATTGGGGGCGATTTCGATCGGAATATTTTCTACAATTTCCAGACCATAGCCCATCAGCCCTACCCGCTTTTTAGGGTTATTGGTAATTAACTTCAATTTAGTGATGCCGAGCTTGCGCAAAATCTGGGCTCCAACACCATAGTCCCGCTGGTCCGATTTAAAGCCCAGCTCCAGGTTGGCCTCTACGGTATCCTTTCCTTCTTCTTGTAGTTTGTAAGCCTTCAACTTGTTCATTAGGCCAATACCTCTGCCCTCCTGATTCATGTAGAGGACCACACCTTTTCCTTCTTTCTCTACCATCTGCATGGCACCATGTAGCTGTCCACCACAATCACACCGGCATGAACCAAAAATATCTCCAGTGACGCATGAGCTATGCACACGCACCATCACGGGTTCACCCTCTTTCCAGGTGCCTTTGATCAGGGCGAGGTGCTCCTCTCCGGTATTTTTTTGTTTAAAAGCCTTCAGTTGGAAATCCCCCCAGGCTGTGGGCATCTGCACCTCTATCTCTTCTTCAATCATAGACTCCTTCTCCATTCGGTATTTGATCAGGTCAGCAATGGAAACCAGCTTTAGACCAAACTTATCCGCAATCTTGCGGCAGTCTGGAAGACGTGCCATGGTGCCATCATCCTTTAATATCTCAACAAGAACTCCACCTGGAGTTAGCCCAGCCAATCTTGAAAAGTCAACAGCAGCCTCTGTATGACCTGCTCTCCTGAGTACACCCCCCTGCTTGGCTTTCAATGGAAAAATATGTCCGGGCCGACCCAAATCTTCCGGTTTGGTTTCCGAATTCACCAACGCCTGAATCGTTTTCGCACGATCAGAGGTAGAAATGCCGGTAGTGGTTCCATGCCCGATCAAATCCACGGAAACGGTAAAGGGCGTCTCGTATTGAGCGGTATTTTTGCCCACCATCAAATCCAGATCCAGTTCCTTACATCGATCCTCCAGCAAGGAGGCGCATATCAGTCCCCTGCCCTCTTTGGACATGAAGTTGATGATGTCAGGCGTGACTTTCTCCGCAGCACAAATGAAGTCCCCCTCATTTTCCCTGTCCTCATCGTCCACCACGATGATCACTTCCCCGTTTTTAATCGCCTCAATGGCTTCTTCTATTTTATCTAGCATTCGTTATCCGACTATTACAATTCCTAATCTTTCACCAAGATCCTTTGACACTTTTTTTAACTCATTAATATCGTCTAAAAGTTCATCTACCTCAGCATCACTTGTGGCATGTTTCAGCTTTTCTGTTTCCTCTTGTACCAATTGCTGCACAATTCTAAATTTCAACCTCAGCACATTGGTGTATGTCACATCCCTTAAAAAATCCCTTTCTCGAGGGACATGAATCTTATATTTTTCGCTCCAGTTTTCGCTAAGCTCATACTTTTCAGCACTTAAATCAATCACGGTTTTTCTCACATCCTCATCTTCATGCTGAAGCAGATATTCTCCATCTATCACTTCACCATCCTTTAACTTCTCCTGAAAAACCTGAACAATTTTTCGGTACGTTTCATTGGTAAACTGAATTTCATCCGCTTCGTTCAGGAAATAATCAATTAACCCTTGATCATTGAGCTCCCTGGTCTGAATCTTATTCTTGCCATAGTTCACCAAAATTCGCACGCTTTCCCGCTCCTGAAACTCAATGATCTTGCTGATATCCAGCTTATCGATAAGTTCCTCCTGCTGCATCGGAAAGGGCGGTATCTCCTCCACTACCTGAGGCTCTTCCGTCCACTTGGATTTTCGATTCTGTATTAGAATCTTATTCTGCTCTGCAACCAGCACCGTCTCGGCTATTCCCAACAAATCGCTGCACTCCTTGATATAAACTGTCCGCTTTACCGGATCATTGATTTTAGTGATACTCGAAACAATGTCCTTGATCACACCGGCTTTCTTTACCGGATCATTTCCGGTTCCATCCAGGAGAACTTTGGTTTTGAACCGGATGATATCCTGCGCCTCTTCTGCCACATAGTCCCTAAATCCGGAAGCCCCCAACTGCCGTGCGTAACTATCTGGGTCTTCTCCTTCAGGAAGAGCCACGGCCTTCACGTTCAGGTCTCCCTCCAGCAGCATATCAATACCTCGCATGGAAGCTTTGATTCCTGCCTGATCCCCATCAAAAATGACGGTTACATTTTCGGTGTATCGTCGAATCAGCTTTACCTGATCTTCAGTAAGGGCCGTGCCCGATGAGGACACCACATTAGCTATCCCGGCCTGGTGCATGGAAATCACATCAGTGTAGCCTTCTACCAGGTAGCAGTTGTCCTCTTTTCGGATATCATTTTTGCCCTGGTACATCCCGTAGAGCACCTTACTCTTGTGATAGAGCTCAGTCTCCGGACTGTTGATATACTTAGCTGATTTATCAGTGCTGGAAAGTTTTCGTCCACCGAAGGCGATGGTTTTTCCAGACACATTGTGGATCGGAAACATGACCCTGCTACGGAAGCGATCATAACTTTTTCCATCCTTATCTATGATCAAGCCTGCCTCTTCCAGTAGCTCCTTTTTGTATCCTTTCTTCACGGCCTCATCCATCAGGCCATCCCATAATTCTTTCGAATATCCAAGCTCAAATTTCTTGATGGTCTCCTCTGTAAATCCCCGCTCCTTGAAATAGGAAACCCCGATGGATTTGCCCTCATCCGTTTCATGCAGCACTCGCTGGAAGTACTCATTGGCAAAATTCAGCACAATGTACAGGCTCTCCCGCTTGTTTTGAGCGAGCATCTCCTCATCCGATTGCTGCTCCTCTTTTATCTCAATCCCGTACTTCCCGGCCAGGTATTTGAGTGCCTCCACATAGCTCAGTCCATCCACTTCCATGATGAAAGTAATAGCGTCACCGCCCTTTCCCGAGCTAAAGTCCTTGAAAATCCCCTTTGACGGAACTACATAGAAGGAAGGCGTTTTTTCATTGGTAAATGGGCTCAATGCTTTATAACTTGAGCCCGATCGCTTAAGGGTAACATAGTCCCCTACCACCTCGACGATATCGATACGGTTCTTTATTTCTTCGATGGTGGAAGGATGGATCATTTGATGGAGCGTATTCGAATCTTATTAGCTGTAACTATGCTGAATTTTCCAATTAAATCTTCATTCTTAGACTTAATCAAATCAACCAGGACTTTACTAATCAGTTTTGCCTGAGAAGAATAGCGAAGGAGAATTACACTTATGCTCTTTTCCTTGTGCGCATAGACCCACTCTCCGAAATCCTTATCCTCAGTCAATATTATCTGAGATGTGTTTTTCGAAATCTCAATCACCTCTTTATCTGATATGCCAGGTCTTACTTCCTTGACATGGGCCACTTTGATCCCGTTTTCCCTTAAGAAGGAGACAAGCCTTGAATCTATATTTTCATCGGCCAGGATCACCTATTACCGGCTATTATTACCTCTTCATTCGCAATGAGATCGGAGGCATAAGTCAATGCGGCATAAATATCTTCCTTTGTGATATGATCATACGCTGCATGCACCTCATCTATGGTAAGTCCTTCAGATAGTTTCCGAAGAATTAATTCCACTGTGATGCGAGTGCCAACGATTATTGGTTTTCCAAGCATAACATCAGGATCGGTGGTAATTCTACTCGTATAGTCCATACCTTTGTTGTTTTACACAAAATTACCTTAATAAAAAGATACAAAATGGATGCTTATTCATTATACTTTTAACCAAAAAGAAAAGATGACTAAACAAACTTCCAATCCAGTCAATATTCTATTCGTCTCTATCTCAGGCTTAATCAGTGATATAGCCTGGCAATGTGTGAAGGAAGGACACTCCGTAAAGTATTTTATAGAAGAAGAAAGCGAGCAGGAGATTGGGAACGGCTTTATTGAAAAGGTGGATGACTGGGAAGCCGAAGTGGATTGGGCCGATTTAATTGTGTTTGATGATGTGCTTGGCCAAGGTGAAAAAGCAAAGAAACTGCGGGAGCAGGGGAAATATGTGGTTGGCGGAACACCCTACACGGACAAACTTGAAGATGATCGATCGTTTGGTCAGAGTGAACTGAAGAAGCATAAGGTAAACATCCTCAACTATCATGAGTTTCACTCCTTTGATGCAGGCATTGAGCACATCAAGGCCAATCCCGGTAAGTATGTACTGAAGCCAAGCGGTGAAGCACAAAACATCAAACGACTATTGTTTGTGGGGATGGAAGAAGATGGTAGTGATGTGCTGCGAATACTCAGTGCCTATAAAAATGCGTGGAGTGATGAAGTGAAAATTTACCAGCTCCAAAAGAAAGTAGATACGGGCGTTGAGGTGGGGGTTGGTGCATTTTTCAATGGAAATGAATTCATCTATCCCATCAACATCAATTTCGAGCATAAAAAATTATTTCCCGGAGAGCTGGGTGTAGCTACCGGTGAAATGGGGACCAGCATGTTTTGGAGTGGCCCAAATAAGATTTTCAATTCCACTTTGAAGAAAATGGAGCCGACACTAAAGACAGAAGGCTATGTTGGCTACATAGATGTGAACTGCATTGTCAATGGGAATGGCATCTATCCTTTGGAGTTTACTTCCAGATTTGGATACCCTACTATTTCCATTCAAGCCGATGGAATGCTCAACGGAATCGGGGATTTCTTTCACAAGCTAGCAAAAGGCGAAAAGCCAATCCTTAAAGTGAAAAGTGGATTCCAGATTGGAGCCCGCATTGTGGTGCCACCCTTTCCATACAAAGACCCTAAGACCTTTGAGGCCTTCTCAAAAAATGCAGCCATTATCTTCAAAAAGCCAACTCTTGAAGGCGTACATATTGAAGATGTAAAAATGGTGAACAATGAATGGCTGATCACCGGAGGCAGTGGTGTGGCTTTGATCATCACCGGGCTTGGGCTTACGATGAAGCAAGCCCAGCAGCAGCTTTATACCCGCATCAAAAATATTATGATTCCAAACATGTACTACCGAACTGATATAGGAAATCGTTGGTTTGAAGATAGTGACAAGCTGCACGCCTGGGGCTACCTCAGGGAGAGCTAATTGCAGGATAAATCTTAACTTGCGCGTGGAATGGAATTGACGAAGGAAAACCTACTAAAAGCACTCAGTGAAGTAATAGATCCGGACCTAAAAAAGGATCTGGTTTCATTGGGCATGATCCAAAATATTCATATTGACGGTAATAAGGCAGCCTTTGATGTGGTGCTTACCACACCGGCCTGTCCGCTGAAAGAAGTAATCAAAAAAGATTGCGAAGAAAAGATACGCAAACATCTGGGGGATGAGGTGAAACTCATCATCAACATGACCTCCAATGTCACCACAAAGCGTGATGAAGGGCCTGTGCTTCCTGGCGTAAAAAACATCATAGCGATATCCTCCGGAAAAGGTGGTGTGGGTAAATCTACCGTAGCAGCAAACCTGGCTGTGGCGCTGGCCAGAACAGGCGCAGATGTCGGACTGATTGACGCTGATATTTACGGGCCATCTATCCCTACCATGTTCAACTGTGAGTTTGAACAGCCGGGAATCGTGCAGGAAGATGGCAAAAATAAGATTGTGCCCATCCAGCAGTACGGTGTGAAGCTGATCTCCATTGGCTTTCTTACCAATAGTGAAGATGCTGTGGTCTGGAGAGGCCCCATGGCCAGCTCTGCTTTGAGGCAATTTATTTCTGATGCAAAGTGGGGAGATTTGGATTACCTGCTGATCGACCTGCCTCCTGGCACTAGTGACATCCATTTAACTCTAGTTCAGGCTGTGCCGGTTACGGGAGCAGTGGTGGTGACCACCCCGCAAAAAGTGGCTTTGGCAGATGCACAGAAGGGTATCTCCATGTTCAAGCAGCCACAAATCAATGTGCCAATTCTGGGGCTGGTAGAAAATATGGCCTGGTTTACACCGGAAGAACTTCCTGATAATAAATACTTTATCTTTGGTGAAGGTGGAGGAATGAAGCTGGCTGAAAAGAATGAAATAGAACTCCTTGGGCAGATACCAATTGTACAGTCGATTCGAGAAAGCGGGGATAGTGGATATCCTGTCGCAATGAAGGATGGGGATATTGGAGACTCGTTCAAAAAATTGGCTGAAAATGTAGCCAGACAGGTGGCGATCAGAAATGCATCCATTGCAGAGACTAAAAAAGTAGAAGTGACCGTTTAGCATATGTCAGAATTAGTAGAAAGAGTAGAAAAAGCACTAAATACCATCAGGCCTTATCTGGAAGCTGATGGTGGTGATGTGAAGGTGTTGGAAGTGGATGAGGATATGAATGTGGTGCTTGAACTGATGGGCAATTGTGGCTCATGCCCCATGTCTACCATGACCCTAAAAGCTGGCGTAGAGGAAGCTATTAAACGTGAAGTACCAGAAATCAAAAGCGTGCACGCCATTAACGTCACCTCACCGGACGATCCCAACGCAAAACTTCCATTCATCAACTAACACGCCCATGCGAATTGGGTGGGCACTTCTTTTTCTGCTGATCTGCCAAAACATTCAGGCACAGGAAAAGTGCGGCACCAAAGCACCGGATACAGGAGCTTTTGAAAATTGGCTGAGCACTAAAATTGCCCAGAGACGACAGCAAACACACCAACCCTTAGCCACGCTTTACCAAATTCCTGTTGTAGTACACATTTTCCATAAAGGTGAGCCGGTGGGCACAGGGGTAAACCTCTCCGAGGAACGAATCAAAGCACAAATTGACACGCTTACTGCCGACTTTAGACGACAAAATGCAGATGCCGTAAATACCCCGGCTGCCTTTCTACCGGTAGCTGCCGATGTAGAGGTCGAGTTTGTACTAGCCAAACAAGATCCAGCCGGCAATCCTACCAATGGGATTGTAAGACTTCAGGGGTCTCGCAATAGCTATCGGGCCAATTCGCACCGTCCATTGTTAAGGTCAGAAAGCTACTGGCCTCCCGAACACTACCTCAACATTGTCGTGACAGATTTGGAAGTTTTTATCGGGTATGCTTCATTTCCATTGTACGATTTTGAAGGTATCATCAATGAGACGGATGACTATATTTTTGATGGGGTACTCATCGATTACGAATATTTTGGGGTTAATCCTTCTGCACAGAATTTTGAAAGTTATGGACGAACACTTACACATGAAGTAGGGCACTATCTAGGACTAAGGCACATCTGGGGAGATGGTAATTGTTCCGTAGATGATTTTGTGGATGACACTCCTCTGGCAAACTCAGATAATGGAAATTATACTTCGCCATGTACCTTTCCAAATCCCGACGATGACATTATCTGTACTCCAGGTGAACCCGAAATGTTCCAAAACTACATGGACTATACCGATGATATCTGCATGAACCTTTTTACTGAAGGCCAAAAGACGAGGATGCGAACAATCCTTGAAAACTCTCCCAATCGTCTTTCACTGACTACTTCGCCAGGCTTAACCGAGCCTACCCGATTTGCGGATGACCTGGCTGCTACAAACATTTTGGAGCCCCAAACAGTGGAATGCGAAACGAGTGTGAGCCCGACCGTAAGAATTGTAAACTACGGAACTACTGAAGTCACCACGTATGATGTTCAGCTACTGATCGATGGGAGCCCGATTGGGGCACCCCAAAGCATTGTGACCACTTTGGCTCCATTAGCTTCAGATACGGTGACATTTTCTGCACAACTGATCAACGATGCGCCTGTAGATATCACCTTTCAACTTAGCAATGTGAATGGAGGAACGGATGGCGACTTGTCCAATAATTCCATAACAAAAACTTTAACCGCCACAAGCTCAGGAAACTTACCATTTTTTGAAAATTTCGAGGGTTCGATTGAGACATTGGGTGATTTTGGTGCCGATTTTCCATGGGAGGTTGTGAATGCTCCAAAGGAATTGCCCACCAACAATGCATTCATTTTTAAATCTCATAACAACACCGAATGGTTCGGCGAAGCAACCATTTTCAAAACACCTGTTTTTGATCTTACGGGGCTTCCCTCAGGCGAAATCCGCTTCAGTTATGCGCATGCCAATCCGCCTGATGCATTTTATGATGGCCTGATGATCAAAGCCAGCCTCGATTGTGGGGAAACATTTCCAGATATCATATTCTCCAGTTTTGGTCCCAATCTGGCCACTGCCACGGAAGTCGATTCATATTTTACCCCAGCCAATCAACTGGAGTGGATGGATACCCTGATAAGTATCACAGATTATAGAAACATTGATGGAGTCCAGTTTGCCTTTGTCGGGATCAATGGTGGGGGAAATAATATCTTCATCGATGAAATTGAGGTGGTGGAAACAAACTTGCTCGAAAATGATATTGCGCCAGCAAGCCTCACCGGACCACTGATTACCTGTGCTCAAAACTCTGAGCTAAAGCTGCGAATCAGAAATGTAGGATCGGAGATCATCACCTCATTCGAAGTGAAATATCACGTTAATGGAGATACCACAACTACGCTTTTTGATGGGTTAGGAATTTCCTCCAAGGAATACGCCACATTTGAAATCCCGGCCAATAACCTTCTGGAGGGTGAAAATGAAATAGGAGCTGAAATAACACTGGTCAATGGTGTAGCCGATGAGTCCATTATCGAAAACTCCATTGATGCAACTCTGAAACGTGATGAGGTAAAGGATGAGTACCCACTGATTGTAGATTTTGAAAGCAATGATAATTGGAGTATTGCCGTGGAAGGCCTGGATACGCTTTGGGTAAGAAATTCGTTGGAATCAAATGGTTTGCTCAGGGCAAAAGGCTTTTCAGCAAATGAGCTCGGGAAGCGGCACTGGTTTGTTAGCCCGAAATTATCTACTGGAGGACTGGATAGTGCAGGATTATATTTCCGGGCATCCTATGCATCAAGATCAGGGTTTGACGACCGATTACAAGTGCTGCTATCAACCGATTGCGGAGAATCATACAATATTTCCCAACCGCTCCTGGATGCCGATTCCGATTCTTTGGCAGTAACCACCTCCACGGAAAGGTGGGTTCCATCGCTAGCGTCAGACTGGAAAGAGTACCGGCTCAATCTCCCCCACTCCTTCGTCTTTGATGATGAAATTCGGATCGCCTTTGTCTTTACCCCGGGGGGTGGAAACGATCTATATATTGACGATATAAGCGTGAGGGGAAATGAACCTCAGGCGTATGAAGACCTGGTACGAGCTTACCCCAACCCGGCCGTCTATCGGTTTTACGTGGGGCTAAATCTGCCTCAAAAAGAGTCGGTAACCATCCGATTGCTTGATATCAGCGGAAGGATTGTTTTTGAAGAAGTGGTAGAAAATGCACTGAATCAAATCCTGGAATATCGGGCCCCCGGACAGGAAGGGCTATACTTCCTGAGTGTGACCGGCAGCAAATTCAAAACCTCGCAAAAACTGTTTATTAGTCGCTAATTGATTAGGTTTATCCCTTCATTTTAAAAGTGTTATGTCATTTCGAAAACCAAGCAGCATAAAAGATTTTTTGACTCATCTTGGAGTACTCCTCGGAGCTTTTGTCCTGATCGTTATCATCGTTTTTTACATCTGGCTGCCCATATCTACCAATCATGGCGAAACCATTACCGTGCCGGATATTCAAGGAATGACGGTAAATGAGCTGGATGATTTTCTAGGGAAAAGGAACCTACGATTTGAGCCAACTGCTGATTCCAGCTATTCTGCGGACTACCCGCCACTGGCTGTTTTGCGGCAGGTGCCCGCTCCCAACACGAAAGTGAAAGAAAACCGGAAAATCTACGTTACACTCAATGCAGAGAGTCCGCCCAAAGTACGAATGCCTAAAGTTGAAGACCTTTCCCTGAAAAGCGCAATGATGGTGCTCAGATCCTACGACCTGAAGCTGGGTGATGTCCGCTATGTTCCGGATGTGTTCTTTGGAGTTGTTCATGAGGCACGCATGAATGGCCGAGTGGTATTGGAAGGGGAGCGAATTGAAAAAGGATCGGTGATTGATCTTGTGGCCGGAGATGGCTATGGCAACACCATTTTCCAGGCCCCCAACTTGATTGGCCTGGAGCAGGAAGAAGCCGAGGTAGCTATCATTGGATCAGGGCTGAAAATTGGGAAAATTGAGATCTCAGATAAATCCCTGGCTGGATTCGGTGCGGTGGATTCACTGGGAAATGATAAGATGGAATATAGGAATATTGCTCCGGGAACCGTACAGAATCAGTATCCAAGGCCGGAAAAACGGGTACAAATCGGGGACCCGATTGACATCTGGATATATAAGCCTGATTCGATTAGTAATACATCCACAATACTGGACAATCAATGAGGATTATTTCTCTCATCATATTGCTTGCTTGCTATCAGGTTGGCTATTCCCAACTGATCGTAAAACCCATTCTGAAAACTGAAAACCATCAGCGGGCAAGAATTGCTCTGACTAACAAATTAGTGGATCCGGCGACACTCCCTTTTTGGGATGATTTTTCCATGACTCGTGGAAGTTCCCCGGACAGCATGCGCATATGGGAAGGAGACACGGCCTCTCAATGGAATTATGGCTTGAGCAAGGATGTCTATGTAAATGCCACGCTCGCTATCAATCCTCCCAGCTACAAAGTAGCCACATTTGATGGCCTGGATTCCAACGGTGCTTTTCATGTAGGGTCTGATATTGGGCTGGCAGACCAGCTGGTTTCAGATACTATCAATTTGCAAGGAAAGGCCAACGTTTTTCTATCGTTTTACTGGCAGGCAGGCGGACTCGTGGAGATACCGGAAAAAGGAGACTCCCTGGTGCTCCAATTTTACAGTCCAAATGTCCCGACGAATGACGGTTGGGAAACGGTCTGGCTCATGGATGGAGGTGATTTGGAATCCGATCAGGATTCGGTTTTCACACAGGAAGCGATCAAGGTAAAGTCTGAATTCCTGACCCAGAAATTCGTTTTCAGGTTTCAGGCCTGGGGAGACAAGGACGGGCCCTTTGATGCCTGGCATGTGGATTACATTTATCTGAATGAGAATAGGCAGGATGATGATTTTTTCTATGATGATCAGAGCATTAATGCCAGCATCACCTCCCCCTTTTCTCCGTTCAGATCATTACCAGTCAGTCGATTCAAAAATGATCCAACATTAGCAGGCCCAATTCTTTCTGGTGGATCAAACCTTGCACCAGAGCCGGATAATATTGGTCCGCCTGCAAATTATGTTCTTGTGATCAGAGAGAAATCTGTAAGCACCATTGATTCAGTAGTATTTACTGATCAGGGTCTGTTGGATTTCAATCCAGACCCATTCAGACACTCAGGAAAAAAGGAATTGGTTTTTGATGGTTATGATTTATCCTCAATATCTAATGGCGATTCCATTGTTATTACTTCTGAGCTTTTCTTTGAGGATTCTGATGACGATTTTCTGGACGGATCTCAAATCAATTTAAAAGTTAATGATACCATAAGATCGGAATACCTCCTCCACAACTACTACGCTTTTGATGACGGCACTGCGGAATACGCTGCAGGAACCAACATAGACGGGGGTCAGATTGCGATCAAGTTTTGGCTGGAGGAGCAAGATACCCTTACTGCCATTGATATTCACTTCCCCAACATTGATCCTGTGAGCAACGGCAGCCCAATCGAGTTGCGTGTTTTTTCCGACCTGAACAAAGACCCGATCCGAACAGAAAACGTGACAGTGGTAAACGGCCAGGGGCTGAATGCATTTCACAGGTATACGCTGAGCCGCCAGCTCATCCTTCCGGCTGACACTTTTTATGTCGGATTTCAGCAGGAAAAAAACGAATACATCGGAGTTGGCTTTGACCGGAGCAATCCGCAAGCAGCCTCTTACATCTATGAAAACAAGACAGGGGAATGGGAACGGAATGAGCGATTGAAAGGCGCACTTATGATCAGACCGGTTTTCGCCAAAGTGGACTCGTTGATTTTGGGTGCGGAATCTGTAAAAGCCACTATCAAAGTTTACCCCAACCCCACAAGCGGAGTGGTTCGGATTGAGGGGGCATACGAATCGGTGACCTTACGTGATTTTTCCGGTAAGGTGCTGATGCATGAAGGAAGATTAGCGTCTCATGATCTTTCACATCTCCGTGCGGGTTTATATTTGCTCACAATTCACCGCAGAGAAGGTAACCAAACACTAAAAGTCATAAAGAAATGAATCTTGACATCACTTGCAACGAGGTAAAGCAACGATTGGAAAACGGAGAAACATTTCACTTCATCGATGTGAGGGAGGAGTGGGAATATGAGGAAGCAAACATCGGGGCTACTCTGATCCCATTAGGCGACCTGCCCGCACGAATTTCTGAAATTGAGCACCTAAAAGAGGAAGAAATCATCATCCACTGCAAGTCAGGCGCACGATCCGGACGAGCCAAAAAATTCCTCAGCGCTCAGGGATTCACCAATGTTCGAAATATGGAAGGCGGAATCACGGCCTACCTCGAGCTTTAAAATCCCTCTGCCACCAAAGGCTGAGGACTGAAACTCAACACAAAAATGATGAGCGCCACCCATCCGAGTATTTTGCGGCCGGTAGTGAGCGGGCTATTGTCTACCACCGGTGGATGATCAATCCCGATAAACCGACCGATGATCAACGAGAACAGCAACCAGCCGGAATACCCTTCCACTTCGAAAATAGAAGACACAAAAAACTGAACCGTGAGGAGCACTGTGGCATAAAGCAGTCGATCCCTTTTTTCCTTAAAAACACTAAACGCGCACCAGTAAACAATAAACAGGTATGCACCAATGTTGATCAGGAAGCTACCGATTGATTCCATGGAGGTGTTGATCAGGTCAGCAGTGGTGACCCACCCCAGGCCGGCGTAAAAGAGAAACCCAGAAAAAAGCACCCGGGAGATGATTGCATGATTCTTTGCGCCAAACAGGCCGAAAAGTACATGTCCGCCATCGAGTTGACCGATAGGCAAGAGATTTAGTGCAGTAAAAAAGAATGCGAGATAAGCCGACAGTAGCATGGGGTAGTGCATCAGCTCCTTAGAGCTGGGGACATATCGATCATCAGGTGCGAGGTATTTTCGTCCCAAGTTCATCAGGATATTATCCCCGAAATATACCGACCCTACTCTGCCGGTATAGATGGTATCGGGCAGTGTCTCATACGCCATCCGATCTGGGTTCAGGTCTTTCTTCAGGATGATCGTATCCAATCCCGTCATTTTCTCTTCAAACCCTTCGCCGAAGATTTCATACTCCGGGTGAATCTCATAGATGTATTCTGTTTCCGGAAGGTGGGTGAAGCCATACACCAGCATGATCACTGCAACCACAAACCCGGCTATAGGTCCAGATACACCTACATCAAAGTACTTAATGCGGCTCAGGATATTTTCTTTAATTCGAATGAATGCCCCCATGGTGCCAATGGAAGCCATCCCAATGAATCCGAACCAAATGGGGATGTAGAAAGGTAGCGTGACGTTGATCTTGTGATATCGTGCGGTAAAGTAATGTCCAAACTCGTGGACGGTGAGGATGAGTAAAAATGGTATGGAGAATTGGAAACCAAAGAGGAAATCGTCCCATGTCATCCCAAAATACAGGTATTTACCGATGGTCCATTCAGCCCCAGCGAAGGTGGTGGTAATGATGGTTACAGTGAATAAGACCAGCTGAATCAGCTGTGTTTTTTGCTTTCTATCCAAGCCCAAAGATTTCGTTTAGTTGTACGTCCGGATCAAAGATTTGCAGTGCCTTCAGGCCTGCTTTTCTGGCTGCCTCCACATTATCCAGCCGATCGTCCAGAAAAAGCATACGTGAGGGGTACAAACCGATATCATCGATAACAAACTTGTAGCAATTCAGGTTTGGCTTGCGCATGCCAATTTCGTGGGAGTAGTACACCTCCTTCACAAAATCCCGAAGGCTGGCTCTGCCCGTCACCTCCATAATCATTTCCTCATAGGCAATCTCATGGATCATGTTGGTGTTGGAGAGAATGAACGTATCGAAGCGCTTGCCTATTTGCAGCAGCTTGTTCATCCGCTGCTTGGAGATGGATTTGAGCATGCTGTTCCAGATGTCTTCAAACTGCCGCTCCCCCATCCGTGTGCCCAAAAGCGCATTGATTCTCGCACGAAATTCATCCGGACCAATCATACCCATTTCAAATTTTTGGAGTACCGGAGCAGTAACGACAAGTTCTTCGATCTCAGCTTGATTCTTCTTAGCCACCTCGGATAGTCGCTGAATCACACGTGGATAATCCAGATCAATCAGAACATTTCCAAAATCAAAAATTATGGCGTCAATGCCTTGCAGATGGTTTGACATTCGTTGGGTATTAAACGGCAAATATGTAATATTGCGCTCCCTTTTAAAAGGCTGTCGTAGACAGCTTTTAATTATTTAGCTTTGAAGCCAGGAAAAACATCCTGCTTATTAGCAAAATAACGATGGGCCTATAACCTACCGCAGGCAGGCAGGCTCAGTTGGTTAGGGTCACTGTCCGGAGCGCGTAGCTTCATAATCAGTAAGTCCCTACCAAATCTTTTAAATGGGCCTATAACTCAGTTGGTTAGAGTAACTGACTCATAATCAGTAAGTCCCAGGTTCGAGCCCTGGTGGGCCCACATTGATAATCAAGGAGTTACACCAATATTAGGTGTAGCTCCTTTTTTATTTGCACGCAATTTGGATGCGTTTGAGCAACGAGTAATATAGTTTCCCCTCTGAAGCAAGAGTACACTTGTGACCCCTTGCTCATATAATTGAGTTAGGGGGGGGGTTGCTCGGCTAAACTCAAAACCCTCTGAAAACAAAAAAGCCCAACCGTTCCTGATTGAGCGGGTCTCTTTTACGGGCACAAGTCACGCCAACTCTCAAAACCCAACGCTGGAAGACTTGCGCCAGCTGGACAGTGGCGACAACAAAAAATCAATCTTCATGATTGAGCTTCTTCCTCTCCTGTGCCACCCACCTCTTCCATTGTAAAAACTGATCGTAATCATACCTCCCTTTGAAGCCATCTGGTGGGATGGTGTCTATACGCGCATCTACTGGCATGTTTTGATAGATCTCACTGATCTCCGGGTACTCTACGGAGTACTTTACCCAATATTTTCCTCCCGGAGCTTCGCTGTTATATGCATAACCTCTCGCATCTTCATACTCAACTCCATTAACGCTGTAAGTGTATTCTATTTCTCTTCCAGAAGCTATAATATATATGTCAGTGATTTCACCGATGGTGAATCTGATCTCTCTGTCAAAAGCCCTATTGCGCTTCGAAACTAAACTAAGAGAATAGATGGCAAAAATCGCCAAAATAATACCAGATATGATTCCGGTTCTCTTGCTTGGTTGATATCCCTTTGGAAGCATTTAATCAAAGATATTCGTAGAGAAGTATACTCCTGCTGAAACAAATCCAGTTGTGCTAGCAAAATGAGAAGCTGCTCCTATCTGTGCATTTCTAACGAATGCTTTACTTCCAGGACTAAAGCCTGCATTGAATAAGTAATTAGACATAGTATTTGAACTGTTTACACCATACCTGCCAATACTTGCTATTCCTGAAAATGCTCCATTAGCTCCTAATGATACTGCTACTGATCTACCGATATCACCTGCACTTTTTCCAATAAATATATTATTACTTCTTCCGTCAGCTCTCAATTCGAACGCACTCGCCAAAGTCGAGTTAGTAATTACATTTTTGAATGTTGCGGTAGGATTTAACCCTGATAGTGCGACAGATGTCCAGTTAACTGAAGCAACTCCACGAAGGGGATCACCCCCCTGCTGGCGCGCGTTTGCAACGCGTGTTTGCAACCCCTTTTCCTTTTGGCAATGCTTTAACGAACTTGTAATAATGTGTCTCAATTCTTTTCGAGTGAAAAGATCTATCCAATGTACTACTGTGCTCGTAACAAAATAAAGCCCTTCATTATTGCCAAGCTTGTACTTCTCCGACATGGTCTAAAGATATAACACTTCTGTTGCACGCGTTGTAAACGCGCGCTAGCGGGATCAAAAGATCATTTTGTGAACATAAAAAAAGCCGACAATAATGCCGGCTTATGTAGAATATCCAGTTTTTAATTTTTGAACTTATCAAAGAGATATGAGAAGCCGCTTCTTATTCCGGTGTAGGCAGTTTCGGTTTCTCCTTTGATTTTATCAACCTTGAGAGAAACTTCACCTTTTATTTCCTCCCATTTACCTTCGCTGGTTTCTTTGATGTTTTCATACTGCCTCAGAAACTCTTCCTTCTTTTCTTTCAATTGATCAATCTTCTTGTGGTAAGATTCCTTGGCTGAGGTTTCAACATCGCTGGCCTTACCTTTTAAATAATCGATCCTTTCTTCAAGCTTATCTGCGAATGCCTTAATGCTTTCTTCGTATTTGTTTTTCTCATCAACATTCGCTTCTTCCAAAATTTTTACTTCTTTCATATTGTGAGATTTAATTAGTTGTTGTTGATTATATAACAATCTGAATATCAAATAGTTCGATTAAGGAGGATTTGTTGATATGAATCGAAACAAAAAAGCCACTCAATTGAGTGGCTTTAAGCAGTCCGTAGGGGAATCGAACCCCTGTTACCAGGATGAAAACCTGGCGTCCTAACCCCTAGACGAACGGACCGTTTGTTTTGGGAGTGCAAATATAGGATGTCACCCCAGTTTTGCAAAAACAGAAATAAAAAAAGCGAAGATTTTTTCTTCGCTTTTTTATGATTGAGAAAGTAACCTTATTACATCACCCCCTCTTCATTTCCGTATTTATCCACCAAAACTGGGTCACCGGCTCCTTCCACTCTGAGCTTATCGTACTGGGTGGCCTTATCTCCTACAACCACGAAAATGTAGTTATTCAGATCGAAGTACTCATTGGCAGTAGCCTGAATGCTCTCGATGGTGGCACCTGTAACTGTTTTCTGCTCCTCATTGATGTAGTCTTGAGGTAACCCATAGGTACTTATGTTGTGGAGGATTCCCAGAAGGTTGAACAACGTCTCAAAGTTTCTGGCGTTCTCTTTGATCATTGAGGTCTTTGTCTTGTTCAAATCTTCTTCAGTGTAGGTCTCACTATAAGTTCCTATTACTTCCTTGAAAGTATCCAGCGCATCCTTGGTGGTCGAGGACTTCACGCTTGAGAAAGCTGTGAAAGTACCTGGGGTCATCACATTTCTTCCAGGAAACGAATAAGCTCCGTAGGTGAATTGCTTCTCCTCTCGCAAAATCTGAAATAACCTACCTGATGAACCATCACCAAGTCTATCATTGGCCACCATAATTTCATTGTAAGCTGGATCGACTGCTGGTACGGTCAAGCGGGCTATCCTTATAACAGACTGCTTTGCTTCCGGCACATCCACAAAGTACAATTCAGGCTCAGAAGGTACCGCTGGCACATCATACGAAGGCATGCTAACCTCCTTTTGGCCCCATTCTGTCCCTAGTCTTCCAAGCGCCTCTATAGCTCTATCCTGAGTCACGTTCCCCGCAATGTGATAGTTGGTCACATTTGGTGTGAAATAATTATTGTAGAAAGTTTTCAAGTCATCAATCGTGATGGTCTTCACATGATCTTCATAGCCTATAGCAGGATGTCCAAGAATGTGATTTTCTCCAAACAGTTTTTTGTTCATCACCACAGTTGCTATTGAATTTGGATTGGTCTCCCGTTGTTTGATGGACTGAAGTGTCTGGTTAATAATCCGGTCAAATTCCTTTTCGTCCCATCTTGGCTCAAGTAAAATCTCCTGCACCAATTCCATTGTAGCCTCAAAATTTCTCGAAAGACAGTTTCCTGAAATCTGGATGTACTCATCCGCAGTAAACATATTGATGTTGGCTCCCAATTGGCCAATGGCATCTTCCAATTCTTCAGGGGTTTTGTTGGCTGTACCCTCCATCATAATATCGGTCATGAGGTTTGCCACACCCACTTTGTTCATATCATCCAGGTAGTGTCCTCCCATTATTCTCATGGAGAAGTTCACCAACGGCAGCTCGTTGGCCTCCACACCGTAAATATCAATACCGTTAGACGTTTTTGATGTCCAGATTGCAGGGGGAGTCACCAAAGGCTCTTCTCCAAAATCTGGCTCGATGGAACGATCAAACGAAGACTCGGTTTTGGTGATAATGAAATCACCTTCATCTTCGATCACCTCACTCTGGCCATACTCATTGATGCCTTCTTCTTTAATATCCGCCATCTGCGCACCTTCCATAGCCAGATCAGATCCACCTTTCGGCACGAAGTTGGTCACGATATGATTTTTGTTGAGGATGTACTTTCTGAATACCCTCATCACATCGTCCTGGGTTACTGCCTTAATGTTGGCAATATCCTGCTCTATGAACCCTGGGTTTCCAGCATATTCATTGTAACTCGCCAATTGAAATGCTTTGCCCAATACGCTGCTAATACCATTATAAAAGTTAGTTTCCAATCCAGCTTTGATCCTTTCAAGGTCTTTGATATCAAACCCTTCTTTATCAAAATCAGCGAGGGTCTGATTGATCACCGCTCTCACGGTATCTAGATCAGTGCCTGCATTGGCCCGCACACGAATAGTGAATGTTCCTGCCAGCTCATTGGAGCTATTGTAAGTAGATACATCAGGTGCAACTTTTGCCTCTTCTACAATTGATTTATAGAGGGGGGCTCTTTTGCCATCAGACAAAATCTGGCCTAAGACATCCAGTGCCCATTGATCCGGGTGATACTGCTCAACGGTAGGATATGTCATCCTGATTTCAGGGAGTTGGGCAAAGTTGTCTTCGTAATAAAAAAGTTTTGTCTCATCCAGCGATACCGGCTGAGGATCCATTGGCGTGTCTACTCCTCTTGAAGGAATCTCGCCAAAGTATTTATCCACAAGTTGCTTCACCTCCTCTTTATTGATATCACCAGCAATCACAAGTGTAGCATTATTAGGTCCATACCATTGCTCGTAAAAATCCTTCACATCTTCCAATGTTGCATTTTGAAGATCCTCCAACTCCCCAATCACCGTCCAGTTGTATGGGTGGCCTTCGGGATACAAGGCTTTCAAAATCACACTTTGAGTATGTCCATAGGGTTGATTATCTACCCTCTGTCTTTTTTCATTTTGTACCACTGGTTTTTCCCCTTCGAGACTACCCAGAGATACAGCGTTTATAAAGAATCCCATTCTGTCAGACTCCATCCAGAGTACTTTCTCAAGGGCATCTTTAGGAACTACCTCATAATAGATCGTGCCATCTGTCCATGTGCCTCCGTTAAAGGTGCCGCCCCATTCATTTATATTTTTAAAGAAACCTCCATCGGGCACGTTTTCAGATCGCTGAAAAAGCATGTGCTCAAAAAAGTGGGCAAAGCCCGTACGACCAGGCTTCTCTCTGTTTGACCCTACGTGCACCAAAATGGATACTGCCACGATCGGATCCGAATCATCCTGATGCAGGACCACATCCAGTCCGTTATCAAGGGTAAATTTTTCATATTCCAGGGATAGATCATCGCTGCTTTTGTTCTCACCAGAAGGGGAACAGGCTGAAAGACATGCTATCAGGGTTAGTGCGATGAATGAAAGGTTCTTAAAATTTTTCATTGCTTAGGTTTAGAGATTTTACTTAACTGCATTTTAAATAAACAAAAGAGCAGAAAAAAGTTTTTTCACATGAAAGGTTTGTTAAACCTCCTTAATGGAGTGGTAGATAAAATTGACAACCTCAAAAAGTAGGTTTACTTTTGCCACCTCAAAAATCAAAGCAATATCTCATGTCAACTAAAATTGGTATAAACGGATTTGGGCGAATTGGACGTTTGGTGTTTCGGGTAGCTATGGAGAAACCGGGGCTTCAGGTAGTTGGAATCAATGACCTTCTCGATGTAGACTACATCGCTTACATGTTAAAATATGATTCTACGCATGGCCGATTTAAGGGCACTGTGGAAGTTAAGGATGGAAGCCTAATCGTAAACGGACAGACCATTCGGGTAACTTCCGAACGAAATCCTGCTGATTTAAAGTGGGGTGATGTTGGCGCAGAGTATGTGGTGGAATCTACCGGATTGTTTCTGACGAAAGAAACTGCCCAAGGTCACATCGATGCGGGAGCCAAAAAGGTGGTGATGTCAGCTCCGTCCAAAGACGATACGCCAATGTTCGTAATGGGAGTAAACCATGAGAAGTACACCACAGACATGAATATTGTATCCAATGCCTCATGTACTACGAACTGCCTGGCTCCTATAGCCAAGGTATTGCATGACAACTTCGGAATAAAAGACGGCCTAATGACTACAGTGCATGCGGCAACTGCTACTCAAAAAACTGTTGACGGCCCTTCCGCAAAAGACTGGAGAGGTGGAAGAGGTGCTTATCAAAACATCATACCTTCGTCTACAGGGGCAGCCAAAGCTGTGGGAAAAGTAATTCCTGAACTGAATGGAAAACTTACAGGGATGTCATTTCGGGTTCCAACGGCGGACGTTTCAGTTGTTGACCTAACGGTAAACCTTGAAAAGCCCGCATCTTACGATCAGATCAAAGCTGCAATGAAAAAAGCAGCTGATGGAGAGATGAAGGGAATCCTAGGCTACACGGAAGATGCGGTGGTTTCAAATGATTTTCTTGGAGATCCACGAACTTCTATTTTCGATGCAGAGGCTGGAATTGCACTGACTGACACCTTCGTGAAAGTGGTGAGCTGGTATGACAATGAGTGGGGCTACTCTACCAAAGTGACCGAGCTAATCGAGTATATGGCAAGCAAGTAATTAACTCCCAATTCAAAATAATAAAATAAAAAGAAGCTGTCCCAAAAGCCCTAATTGGCCTGTCATTCTGAGGAACGAAGAATCTCAAATATTTGATATTCAAGCTTTCAAAAAATTCAAAGATTCTTCACATTCGTTCAGAATGACACTTTTGAGACAGCTTCTTTTCCTTTATGCTCTCCTTCCTTAGGCAATATTGGTATAAACCGCCTGCACATCATCATCGTCTTCGATCTTATCCAGCATCTTTTCTATTTCTTCCAACTGGTCATCAGAAAACTCTATAGGGCTGGTTGGAATTCGTTTCAGCGTGGCTTTTTTTACTTCGATCCCCAGGTCTTCCAATATCTTCGACATATCACCAAAATTGGTGTAATCTGCATAGGCATAGATCATGCCTTCATTTTCTTCGATCTCTTCCAGCCCACCATCAATGAGCGACAACTCCAATTCCTCAATATCCATTCCTTCCGTTTTTTCAAACTCAAAAACGGCCTTTCTACTAAACATAAAATCCAGGGAACCCGATGGCACAAAGGCACCTCCTGCTTTATTGAAATAGGATTTTACGTTGGCCACCGTACGCGTGGTATTGTCTGTTGCCGCCTCCACAAAAACAAGTACACCATGCGGCCCTTTGCCTTCATAAGTAACCTCGGAGATTTCATCAATGTCTTTACCTGAAGCCCGCTTGATAGCATTTTCAATGTTATCCTTCGGCATATTTTCTGCCTTGGCATTTTGAATGGCCGTCCTAAGCTTGGGGTTCATCTCTGGATCAGCCCCTCCATCCCTGGCCGCTACAGTGATGGCTTTAGCTAGCTTCGGGAACACTTTGCTCATTTTGTCCCATCGCTTTTCTTTGGCTGCTCGTCGGTATTCAAACGCTCTTCCCATGAGGTAAACTTTTAAATTTTAGGAGTGCAAATAAAACAGAAGGACCAATTAAAATCAAGATGGCTGTTTCTTCCAGACTACATTCAAAATAACCCCTGAAAGCACCAGTGCCATTCCTCCATAGGTAACCATGTTGTAGGTTTCATCGAACAGGAAGAAACCAAATGCTAATGAGTAGATGATTCCGATATAAGTGAGAATAGACACTTTATTAAGCTCTTCTTTCTGATAGGCCTTCGTCATGAGAAACTGCGCTATCTGTGTGGTAATTCCCACGAGTATCAATACCAGCCAATCATTGCCCACAGGCTGAACCCAAACAAATGAAGACCATACTGCAGATACAGGCAACATGATCAATGGGAAATAGAAAATAATTACCAGCGGATGTTCGCTTGTTTTGAGCTTGCGAATAAAATTGTATGCTAACCCCATAAAAAGTGAGGCACTGATTCCCATCACCACATGCCAAAATGATATCCGTGGGTCAAATCCCTGGATGACCAAAATGCCAGCAAAGCTCATGGCAAAAAAGAGCCACTGAATATTTCTGACCTTCTCCCCCACTATGAAAATGCCTAGAACAGCCGTGAATATTGGCGCCAGGTATTGAAGTGTGGAAGCAGTGGCTAGAGGGATTTGCTGTAGCAGGCTGAAGTAAATTACCAGCGCAAATGCTCCAGCAACACCCCTGCCAATCAAGTATGGCTTGTTGTTTCCCCAAACATTTACCCTTTGTCGGCTCAGAAAGAAAAGACTGATTATCAAAGAGATGACGGAACGGAACAGAATGATTTCGATGGCCGGAATGTGTGGTACCAACTTCACACACACTTTCATTAGTGTAAAAGTGAAGGATGCAAAAAGCATGTATCTGACTCCCTGACTCAATCCTGTATCAAGAAGTTATAATTCCGTCCTTAATTTCGAGCTTTCGGTCTGCCATTCCTGCGAGTTCCATGTTGTGGGTCACTATGACAAAGGTTTGACCGATTTTGTTTCTTAGATCAAAGAAAAGCTTGTGCAGGTCATCTGCACTTTGAGAATCCAGGTTTCCACTAGGCTCATCCGCAAAAACGATGGACGGATCATTGATCAATGCCCTGGCTACTGACACCCGTTGCTGCTCACCTCCGGAAAGTTCAGAAGGCTTGTGATCTTTCCTATCAGCAAGTCCTAAAACTTTCAAAAGTTCCTCCGCACGTTTTTCAGCACCTTTTGACCCTTTGATGTAGGCAGGAATGCACACATTTTCAAGAGCTGTGAATTCGGGAAATAAGTTATGAAACTGGAAGATAAATCCAATCTCCTCGTTCCTGAATTTCGACATCCTTTTCTGCGAAAGAGATGATACCTCTACGTCATTCAGCATCACTTTGCCCTGATCAGGAGTGTCCAGCGTTCCAAGGATGTGTAGCAATGTACTTTTCCCTGCACCGGAGGCGCCTACAATGCTCACAACTTCCCCTTTTTCTATGGAAAGGTTGATTCCTTTCAGTACCTCAAGTCCATTGTACGACTTCTGAATGTTCTCAGCTTTCAACATGGCGGCAAAGATATGTCTATCATCCTGAATACGCCATCTGGCTCTGTTTCAACTTGGTTATACGTTCACGATGGTTTAGCTTCGCAAAAAATTTATTTTCCATGAATGAGCATGATGCTCAATCCAATCACTGAGCAAGACAGATGCCCATGATTGAAGTTGTAGCAAACCGCTGATTTAAGAACCATTGAACAGATGAACATTCACGAATACCAAGCCAAAGAAATTCTAAAATCATATGGCGTGACCATCCAGGAAGGTGTGGTTGCCGATACTCCTGATAAAGCTGTGGAAGCTGCTAAAGAGTTGAATAGAGAAACAGGAACGTCATGGTACGTAATCAAGGCTCAAATTCACGCTGGGGGAAGAGGAAAAGGTAAGATCAATGAGACCGGATCAAACGGTGTGGTTTTGGCAAAAAGCCTGGATGAAGTAGCTCCAAAAGCAAAGGCGATTTTGGGTGGCACACTCGTGACACACCAGACGGGCGCGGAAGGTAAAAAAGTGAATAAGGTATTGATCGCCCAGGATGTTTACTACCCTGGAGAATCAGATCCTAAAGAATATTATCTGTCGATTCTACTTGATAGAGGTACTGGGAAGAATGTGATCATGGCTTCTACTGAAGGAGGTATGGATATCGAAACTGTGGCTGAAGAAACCCCGGACAAAATTGTAAAAGAGTGGATCGATCCGGCTGTTGGTCTTCAGGGATTCCAAGCAAGAAAAGTGGCATTTGCACTTGGGCTGGAAGGTGAGGCGTTCAAAGGAATGGTAAAATTCATCTTCGCACTTTATAAAGCTTACGAAGCAACAGACGCATCTCAATTTGAAATCAACCCGGTTTTAAAAACTTCTGACAATAAGATTTTGGCCGTGGATGCGAAAGTGAATATTGATGATAATGCGCTTTACAGGCACAAGGATATTGCAGAGCTGAGAGACCTCACAGAGGAAGATCCATTGGAGGTAGAAGCTGGTAAATCCGGCCTTAACTATGTGAAACTTGATGGCAATGTTGGATGTATGGTGAATGGGGCCGGACTTGCTATGGCTACTATGGACATCATCAAACTTTCAGGCGGTGAGCCTGCAAACTTCCTGGATGTGGGAGGTGGAGCAAATGCTCAAACTGTGGAGGCAGGTTTCCGAATCATCCTGAAAGATCCGAACGTGAAAGCTATTCTAATCAACATCTTTGGAGGTATCGTGAGATGTGACAGAGTGGCCAATGGAGTTGTGGAGGCCTACAAAAACATAGGAGACATCAAAGTGCCGATCATCGTAAGGCTGCAGGGAACCAATGCTGAGGAAGGCGCAAAAATCATTGAAGAATCTGGACTGAAAGTAACTTCTGCGATCGTATTGAAAGATGCTGCTGAAAAAGTAAAAGAGGTACTTTCCTAGACCCAATCCATCAACACACAAAACCTTGATGAGGCTCATCAAGGTTTTTTTGTTCCCAGAAGAGCCACTCATCGAATTAATTGTGCTATTCAAAGAAACGATTGGGGGTTTTTAAGTTGCCGCTGGACATACTCATGACAACAAAATGAAATCAATTATGAGTTACGTAAGATTCCTACTATCTGTATTAACGGTGATTGTTTTGCTTGTCATGCTGAGCTAATCAAAAGAAAAATCAAAATAATCACCGCTAATAGAAAAGCCCGCTCGAAATCGAGCGGGCTTCCCTTTTTAATTCTATTTGATTTTAATCGCCAAACTCACCAAAATATAAGGTGAGTAGGCTTTCCAGCTCCTCTATAAAAGAATCGTAATAGTTTGAGGCTTTCTCCGTGCTTCCATTCTTATATTCCAGCAACACGATAAGTTCTTCATTATTGTTTTCCTTCAAGACAATGTCAGCAATTTTCAAATCCTTATACAGCACCTCCAGATCTAGGAATGAGTTGATCTGAGCAACCGTTGGATCTTCAATCTGAAGAATCTCGGCAATTCCTCCCGGTGATTGAATAGACAAATCGTTGCTATAAACCTCGAAAGTTAGCTTCAACAAATCTTCTTCTGCTAAATTCTGATAATCATTGCTTGCAAGCTCCACCTCTGCATGAATACCGGTGGCACAAGCATCTGTATCATCTGAGAAATCCAAATCAAGTGTGAATTCAGTATTAGAATTTCGATCCACTACCAGAGAAAGTGAATATGGATTCACATAAACTCCCAAATCAATAGAAACCGGAATCTGGAAGTTAGAATTGTTAGCATATTTCACATTATTCAGGTTGATGCTTATCACATAGTCTCCATCTACCATCAGATAAACATCCACAGAGAGTGGTAGATACAATTCACTCTCATCGATGGTTACGAGTTGGTCGGAGTAATTCTCAATGAGAATCATGCCATTGTTTGTTGTCTCGGCCGGACTAGTAGGAAACTTGATCACTACCTTGTCAGTTTGATCTTCGTCCCGAGCCCATGTGCCGTTTGAGTGTTTATAGCGATAAGTTCCGGCAAATAAATCCATATCAAAGCGTGCCTCTTCGGTTGTTGGAGCCACCTCACCAAGACCATTTACAAGATCCTCCATCCATTCCTGATTCAGGGTATCCCCATTGGACAATCCCATAAAATCTGTCAGTACAGTTTCGATGGCAGTTCCATTTTCAAAGGTTTTGATACATGCGAGCGTTGCATCAAGAGCGGCCTGAATATTCATTTTATCCTGAGCGACAGTGGTAGGATCGCACGCATCCCCGATACCATCCCCATCAGAGTCTTCCTGATCCGGATTACTCACTTCAGCGCAATTGTCTTCTTCATCCACAATTCCATCTCCGTCTGTATCTGGCAGTGGGTTTTCCTCCTCGGAGCAGGAAATGAAAATAATAAGGCTAAACATGGCCACAAACAGAAACAGTAATCGCAAAGCCGATTTAGATTTTAAGGTGATTTTTCGTTTCATGACTAAAAAAATTTGAGCGGTAGCTGGTGACATTTATCACCAAATAATCTATAAAGATGCAAAATTCTTTTCCAATAATTGTACTAAATGGAGTTCTATTTGTATTAATCTAAAGAATGGAGGCAAATGAAAAACCATCAAGCATTTGAAATCACAGCGGTAGTGATGACAGCAGCAGGCAAGTTCCTTTTCTATGACATGCTACACCAACAACTCGTTTTCATTATCCTGATGTTTGTCTTTGGGGATTTTATATTTTCAAGCGAGTCAGGAAGAATCACGGGGTACTAAGGGAATGGGGTTTTCGAACGGATAACTTTACAGAAGTACTAAAGAAAACCCTTCCTTTTGGACTGATTGCCGTCATTTCTTGCTTCGCAATTGGTTATGCTCAGGACACGCTAAACATTCACTGGCACCTCATCCCTATCCTTGTACTTTATCCAATTTTTGGCATACTACAGCAATTCCTACTTATGGCCTTGGTGGCAGGGAACCTTCAAAAGCTGAACAAATTCAGAACATACTCCATCATCATGCTAACTGCGTCACTATTTGGACTCCTTCATTATCCCTACTGGTGGCTGGTTATTGGCACATTCACCCTGGCCGTCTTTTACATATATATCTATCTGAAAAATCGCAACCTATATGTTCTGGGGATTTTCCATGGATGGCTTGGGGCTATTTTCTACTACACTGTGGTAGATAAAGATCCATTTCTGGAAGTGTTCGGTATTCTTTCCATGTGATCAATTGTCTTAAAAAATACATTCGATCCTAAAAAATAGCACAGATACCTACTATTATTCCCATGATCGTTTTAATTAAAGGTATTGAATGGGCTTATGAAAAAAATAATATTGTCTTCAGTGATTTTTTTGAATGGGTTCAGGTTAGTATCACAAGAAATATTGCCAACCTCCATCTTTGATCACTTTAACCAATTTCTCACAAAAGAAGTCGTATTCGGATTGGTGGACTATGCTGGATTATCTGATAGTCCCGAAAATTTGGATTCCCTGGTAAATCAGATTGCAAACTACGATTTGAAGGGAGCTACCCAAGATCATAAAACTGCATTCTACCTGAATTCATATAATATTCTTGTGATCAAGCAAGTAGTTGATAGGTATCCTATTAATAGTCCAATGGATGTGAAAGGATTTTTTAATGTGAAAACATTTACCGTAGCAGGGGAAACCTTGACCCTTGATGCCATTGAGTTTACTAAGTTATTTGCACCCACCAAAGACCCTCGAATCCATTTTGCGCTTGGCTGTGGCGCTCGAAGTTGTCCATTTTTATATGACAATGCTTTTTACCCTGATAAGCTACAGGAGCAGCTTGAATTCAGAGCTCAACTGATCATAGACAGGCCTAATTATGTTTATGTAGTAGAGAAAGAAAAAAAAGTAATCTTAAACAAAGTATTTGACTGGTATACAGATCAGTTTGAGGATAATGCCGGCTCACTCATAAGCTATGTGAATAAATATCGCTTCTATAAAGTACCAAATGACTATGCTATCGAATTCCAGGAGTACGACTGGTCCTTAAATGACAGATAGTATAGGGGAAATGAGTGGCCCGGTTTTTATAATAGAAACCTGACCAGTGAAAAACAAAAAACAACTATTTATTCTTGTAGGTGGGATTCTCCTGGCACTCCTCCTTATTTTCTCCGGTCTGAGGTCAAAAGATTGGGATTCTATCGTTTCACCAGCCTCACAAAAAAAGCCGAAGCAAAGTGCCCCGGCCCTCTTTGATAGTCTCTTATGATGCTTACTTGCCCAGTTTAAAAAGGCTGTAGCCAATCGAAAGCTGGAATGTTCGATTCTTCACTTCATCACCAGCACCAGAATCATTAATATCTGACAATCCTAAAACATATCTGGCAGTAAATTGCAAACCAAAAGGCGCATCCCAACCCGCACCAAGTGCGGCACTTATGTCGCTGCTTTTGTAAGCGTCTTTCACGTCAACAGATCCACTTTCAGCTTTTGTAAGGATACCGAACTGAGGACCTGCCTGAAGGTTTAGTCCCATAGGAAGGTAAAACTTGACCATAACAGGTACATTTAAATAGCTCAAATCCACATCGGCGGTTGAAAAGCTGGCTCCCTGTTTGGAGAAAAGCATTTCCGGTTGAATGCCAATATTGGCAAGCTTTATCAATCCATATGCTCCACCGTGAAACGAAGTGATGGATTCAGATCCTGAGATGTTCGTATTTGCAAAGTTTGCTCCAGCTTTGATTCCCAATGAGACGCTGGCCTGACTGAATGCAACTACTGAAAAAAATATAAGTGATAATGTAAGTAAAGTCTTTTTCATAATGTTTTTGTTTGTTGTTAGTAAAATACTTTGGGCAAAACACCCAAAATAATGCCATAAAAAAAAGGGTGATAAACCACCCTTTTAATTAACAAAATCTTTGATTTTATAGTGCCACCCCGATAAAGGATTTGAATGCCAACCCCATCAATCCGGTGATAAGCATAGTAATACCGAGACCTTTCAAACCGTCTGGCACATGTGAATATTTCAATCGCTCTCTAATGGCGGCCAATGCTATAATGGCAAGAAAGAACCCTGTGCCTGAGCCAAAACCAAAAGCTGTAGCTTCCACAATGGTGTAGTCTCTCTGCACCATAAACAAAGATGATCCAAGAATGGAGCAGTTTACCGCAATTAGCGGAAGGAAAATACCCAATGACCCATAAAGTGAGGGTGAGAATTTTTCAATAACCATCTCTACCAGTTGTACCATTGCGGCAATCACAGCAATGAAAATGATGAACTGAAGGAATGTAAGGTCGATGCTGGCGAAATCGGCACCCAGCCACGTTAGAGCTCCCTCTTTCAAGACCTTCTCCTGGATCAGCCAGTTGATGGGTACGGTGATCGTCAATACGAAAATAACAGCCATTCCCAATCCAAAAGCTGTTTTCACCTTCTTGGACACTGCCAGAAAGGAACACATGCCCAGGAAGTATGCGAAGATCATGTTATCAATGAAAATCGCCTTGATTGCTATATTAATTGCTTCCATAATTATTGTCTTTCGCGCACTTCAATTAGTGCTCTACGTATCCATTTTTCGTTCTCTGAACCCAAATTATTACTCCAAGAATGATGAATGCCCCTATCGAGTCAACCATCAGTCCATTGGTTTGCAGTGATGTCCCCAGCAATCCTCCTATCGAACCATAAACATCAAATTCCAGCGGAGTTCCTATGAATACAGTTCCTCCACCCAATAGTTCTCTGAAGAACGCTACTACCAGAATGATCCAGGCGTATCCAAAGCCACTACCAAATCCGTCCAGTATTGAATCATACGGCTTGTTGGCCATTGCAAATGCTTCCAGACGACCCATCACGATGCAGTTAGTAATGATCAAGCCTACATATGCTCCAAGTACTTTGTACATATCATAGCTGTAAGCCTTCAATACCTCACTCACAAGTGTTACCAGGGTTGCGATGATCGCCAACTGCACGATGATCCTGATCCTATTAGGTATCAATTTTCTCATCACCGAAGTGATCAAGTTTGAAAAAACAATCACAAAAATTACTGCGATTGACATGATCATGGTTGGCTTAAACTGCACAGTTACAGCCAGCGCAGAACAGATGCCTAAAACCTGAACAGTAATCGGGTTGTCTTCATTTAATGGATCAGAGACGATTCTCTTCCTTCTCTTCGAGAATAATGGCTCGGCGGCCTCTTTTGTCTTTAGCTCTACAGCTGACGCTTCTGATACTTCTGCAATTTCAGTACTCATATTTTAGCTGTTTTGAGATTTAGTCTTTTCAATAAATGCTGAATAGCACTTCAAATATTTTTCCAGCATGGAGTTGACTCCCTTGGCTGTCATGGTTGCTCCGGACATGCCATCTACCTGATGCTCACTCAGTCCTGTATTTCCTTCTCCTTTCACCATTGTGATGCTTACCAACTCTCCCTGATCGTTGTAAACCTCCTTGCCTATATACCTGTTTTGAACGGTTGCTTCAGTGATTCTGGCACCAAGTCCCGGGGTTTCACTTTTATGGTCAAAAGCAATCCCTTTCACGGTATTAAGGTCTTGCCCGAAAGCTACATAGCTGGATATCCAATCCCAAAGGCCTGCTCCGAAAGTTGGGAAAATGTACGCATCTACTCCCTGGCCACTCTCACTAAACATAAAAACAGGGTACAGTCTCTCTTGTGGGTCAAGCTTGTAATTTTTCTGGATATTCACTTTCTCCGCTACTACCGGATTGCCCTTGGCGTCAGTTGTTACTTCATTTCCATTTATATCCACAACAATCGACCTCACTTTCTGACTGTAGGTGCTTAGTATCTCATTCGGGTCTGTCATGGACGAAATGTCCATCACTGCCCCAAGGATTTTTTTCTTTGTATCCAGCTCTACTTGCTTGTCCTGCAAAGGCTTCAGCCCTACTGAGGTAAGGGATAGTGCACCTCCAAAAACCACCGTGATCCCGATGGCAAATAGAATTACATATAAATTAGACTGTCGCACGTTTTAATCTTCTTTTTTTGTTTGCCTCTACTACATAGAAATCGATAAGTGGAGCGAATACATTCATGAACAGAATCGCCAGCATGATACCCTCTGGATATGCCGGGTTGATGACCCTGATCAAGACGGTAATCACTCCTATAAGGAAGCCATATATCCATTTCCCAACTTCAGTGTGGGATGCACTCACTGGATCGGTGGCCATAAATACCGCACCGAAAGCCAATCCACCAATCACTAGGTGATAATGAGCGGGCATCTCCATAAAGCTATTGCCTCCTGTAAGGTTGAACAAACCACCCATGGCCAATGTTCCAAGAACCACGCTCAACATAATTTTCCAACTTCCTACACCTGTCGCAATCAGGATCACTGCTCCTATCAGACACATAAGTGTAGATGTTTCTCCTATACTACCCGGGATAATTCCAATGAACATGTTCCAGAAATCGAACATGCCTGCATACCAGTGATTGGATACAGCCTGCATCATGTCTGTTCCGTTTGCGGCCGCTTCTGCTCCATAAGCCAGAATTGTAGCCCCGGAAAAACCATCAACAGGGGTTTTATCCCCCAGGTATGTCCATACATCACCGGAAATCTGTGAAGGGTAAGCGAAGTAGAGGAATACCCTTGCTGTGAGGGCCACATTGAGGATATTCATCCCTGTACCCCCAAATACTTCTTTGCCAATAACCACTGCAAAAACGGTAGCCATAGCTACCTGCCAGAGTGGAATAGTAGCCGGCATGATCAGGGGAATCAACATTCCAGTGACAAGGAATCCTTCCTCCACAGGGCGCTGATAGATCACACAAAAAGTGAATTCTGTGAATAGGCCCACACCGTAGGATACCACGATGATCGGAACTACTTTCAGTATGCCAATCCAGAATTTATCGAGCATAGATGCTTCTACTCCAGTGGCGATAAAGTGCTGATGCCCTACATTCCACATCCCGAAGATCAGGCAAGGGATCATGGCAATGATCACTGTCATCATCAAACGCTTCAGGTCCGTTGCATCCTTGATCTGAGTGCCCTTTTTGCCTGTGATTATATCAGGAGCAAAAAAGATGGTTCTGTGTCCCTCATAGATCGGGTGGAATTTTTCATATTTTCCACCTTTCTCAAAAAGAGGCTTTATCTGATCAAATTTTTTCTGCAAAAACTTCATATTCCTGCTTATCCTTCTTTAATTAATTCAATTCCTTCTCTGAGTATCTCCTGAATTGGATTCTTGGATACGTCTATAAATTCGCAAAGCGCCACATCCTCCTCAATCACTTCGTAAATACCCAGTGCTTCCATGTCATCATAATCCTCAGCTATGATTGCCTTGAACAAATAGGTTGGGAGAATATCCATTGGCGTTACTTCCTCAAAAGCACCAGTCACCACAAAATTTCTCTCCTCTCCGTGGGTATTGGTATCCACCACAAATTCTTTATCCTTTCCATTAAGGAAGGTGAGCATTCCAAATGCTTTGTGGAAACTTAACTTCTTGGTAGATGGCAAAATCCATCCCATAAACTCCTCGTGCTTTCCTTCCGGAATTATGGTCACTTGATTGTGATAATAGCCGAGATATCCTTCAGCTCCTACACCTTCACCTGTGAGCACGTTTCCGGAAATGAATCGATTATCATCACCCTCTGTTTCGATTTTGTTGAGGCAGGCCCCCGCAAACATTTTGGCGTACCCTCTTTCCTTAGCCTGAGAGCCAGTGATAGCTACCAATCGGGAAGTATCATAGATTCCTTCAATGAAAAGTTTGCCTATGCGGGCAACTCCAACCGGATTAACCGTCCAGACAATATCTCCCTTTGCTATCGGGTCAATGTGATGAATCTGAACGCCCACGTTACCCGCAGGATGTGGGCCTGTAATGGTGTTTAGTTGTACGTTTTTAACCTGTGAAAACAACTGAGATACTTCTGCCCTTCCATCGGTATTTAGGTGAATTGGGCCCGAAGTAAATTTTTTGAGGATATCTACCCCGGCCTGAAAATATTGCTCTTGTCCCTGAAGTACGTAAGAATAATCAGTGGCAAGGGGACTGCTATCAAAAGCAGAAATGAAAATGGACTTGGGAGAATCTGACGGATTTGCCACGCATCCGAATGGTCGCTGGATAATGTTCGCCCAACCTCCTGATTTTTTCAATTGCTCCAGTGCATCTTCTTTGGAGAGGCTACCGATATCGGATGCAGAATATTTTTTAAAATTTTCGAATTCAACTTGCTTGTCGGCAAGGATTTTCACTTCGAGTACCTTTCTTTTTTCACCTCGTTTGATCTCTACGATCTCACCACTCACTGGAGACGTGTAAAGAATATCTTCCACGTTTCGTTCGAAGAATATGGGTGATCCGGCTTTCACATTGTCGCCTTCTTTCACTACCAGTTTTGGTCGGCTTATTCCACTGAAGTCCGTTGGTTTCAGTGCGAAAGTTTCCGGTTGGGGTACTTCTATGGTTCTTTTTTCTGCCTTTCCGGCCAGGTTTAAATCAAAACCTTTTTTCAGCTTAATCGTCTGAGACATATTTCTTACTTGGGAGAACGTCTAAAAAAACGAGGCAAACTTAATCAATATAGGATTTAACCCCGATCAAAATTCCAATAAAAAAGCTGTTTAATTAGCTAATGGAAATGAAACCGTTTGAAAGGCAATTGGTTTGCTTTTTAGGCAGTGGCTGGTTCACTTTTTAAAAGGAAATCCCTCACCTGCTCCATCAGCCAGGTAGGGGTGGATGTGGCCCCACATATTCCAACGGAATCCCCAGGTTCCATCCAGCTTAAATCAATTTCCTTTTCGCTTTCTACAAAATAGCTTCTTGGATTATTGGTCAAGCAAACATTATAAAGCGCTTTACCATTGGAACTCTTGCGGCCTGCCACAAAAATGATCACATCATGTTTCTGAGAGAATTTTTCCATGTGAGGCTCCCGGTTAGACACCTGGCGGCAAATGCTGTCATTCGCATTGAAATCATCAGCTACGGAAAGGAGCCCCTCAGATTCTATGCGCTTTTCAATTTCTTCCTTAATGGAGTAAAAACCTTTAGTGCTTTTGGTGGTCTGTGAGAATAGCGTGATTGGTTTGGAAAAGTCGATTTTCTCCAGGTCTTCCACACCTGTGATGATGATCGCTTCATTGGACGTTTGTCCGGTGAGCCCGATAACCTCCGCATGGCCGGGCTTTCCATAAATCACTAGTTGTCCACCTTTATGTTTGGTTAGATCATATGCATTCTTGACCCTGTTTTGAAGCTTGAGTACGACCGGGCATGATGCATCAACCAGCTCAATATTGTTTTCAATCGCTATTTGATAGGTCTCCGGTGGCTCCCCGTGTGCGCGAATTAAGACTTTACAATCTTTCAGGTCTTTAAGCTCATCGCGGGTTATTGTTCGCAGGCCTTTGTTGTAAAGACGCTCAACTTCCATTGAATTGTGCACAATATCACCCAAGCAATATAACTCCTGCCCTTCTATCATCTCGTCTTCCGCCATTTGAATGGCAAATTCGACCCCAAAACAATACCCTGAATTTTCGTCTATTTCAACCTTCATATATTATAGATTCAGCCATTTCAACAATTTTATCTATCTGTTGATTCAAAGTTAGATGAGAAGTGTCAATCTCCCTTACATCGTCAGCTTTCTTTAGCGGGCTATCCGCTCTTGTGCTATCTATGTGGTCCCTCTGATTAAGATTCTCTTTGATTACTTCAAGTTTTTCATCTATTCCCTTTTTCAACAACTCTTTCCTCCTTCGTTCTGCCCTTACATCCATATCTGCTGTCATGAAAACTTTCAGTTCCGCGTTGGGAAAAACAATTGTGCCAATATCCCTTCCATCCATCACAACTCCCTTTTCTTCTCCCATCTTTCTCTGGTGCTCTACCAATTTGGCCCTGACTGCCGAAATAGCACTAACCTGGCTCACATGGTTATTTACGTCCATTGTGCGGATTTCATTGTCCACATTCGCTCCATTCAGATAGATTGAAGTGCCTGAAAATGAAATATCACATTTTTTAAGGCTTTTCTCTACCTGTCCCACATTCGAAAAATCAACGTTGTTGATAAGAAAAAAATACGTCACAGCACGATACATAGCCCCACTATCAATGTACGTATAACCAAGCCTGGATGCCACTTGTTTGGCAGTTGAACTTTTTCCGGTTCCGGAATAGCCATCAAGGGCAACAACGATCTTCTTCATCAGCAGTCTTTAATAGGACAAGGTATCGGTTTTCCCTTTTTGATCTTCTTATTGTTCTTTTTTGTTGTCGATGGGCCTTGCTTACATCCTTCTGATCCGATCAGAATAGCCCCTAAAAGCAAAATCAATATGGCTTTAGTCCACCTCATGAGATGCCTGAAACCTGCATTTCCCTGTTTACTTTCATCACAAGGCCTTGCAATACTTTACCTGGACCGCACTCTGTGAAACTAGTGGCACCATCAGCAATCATACGTTGAACACACTGTGTCCATCGCACAGGAGAGGTTAACTGGAGTACGAGGTTTTTCTTGATAGATTCCACATCTGAGTATCCTTTTGCATCCACATTTTGATAGACCGGACACTTTGGATTATTGAATATCGTGTTTTGTATAGCTTCTGCCAATTCCTCGCGTGCGGGTTCCATCAATGGAGAATGGAAAGCTCCCCCTACCGGAAGTACCAGTGCCCGCTTCGCTCCTGCCAGCTTCAGTTTTTCACAGGCATCATTTACCGCCTTTACTTCACCACTAATCACCAACTGCCCGGGACAGTTGTAGTTTGCAGCCACTACCACGCCTGAGGTTTCTGCACATACTTTTTCCACCACTTCATCCTCCAGGCCAAGAACTGCTGCCATGGTAGATTCCTGCATTTCGCAGGCTTTTTGCATCGCCATCGCCCGCTTCGACACGAGTGAAAGTCCATCTTCGAAACTCAGAGTGCCATTTGCCACAAGTGCTGAAAATTCACCCAATGAGTGACCAGCTACCATGTCTGGTTTGAAATTTTCTGAAGTAAGCGCTGCAACCACACTGTGGATAAAGATGGCTGGCTGGGTTACTTTGGTTTGTTTCAGCTCCTCATCAGAGCCTGAAAACATGATGTTTTTTATATTAAAACCAAGGATATCATTTGATTTATCAATAAGTTCCTTGGCAGATGAATGATTGTCGTAAAGTTCCTTGCCCATGCCTGAAAACTGGGCTCCCTGTCCGGGAAAAACGTATGCTTTGCTCATAGGTAATGTTTTATTCTAGCACAAAAGTAGCCAATCAGTTTAATCGATAAACCGACTTTTCAATTCTGGTGATGGGATCATACATTGATCCTCCTTCCCAAACCATTTATATCTGTTTTTTGCGATGATGTCGTACACCCAGTCACGAATGAATTTTGGAACGATCATGAATAGATAAAGTATTGGCCAAAGCCCTGAAAGCTGTCTTGCGATCGTCAATGCAGCCGTGCTTTTGGTCTTAATCCCATCACCATTCTTTAGCACGATGCTTTGGAGTGCTGATTTATCAGAAAGCGTTTCGGGTAGGTTTTCGAAAGCAAATTCGGATTGAAGTGAAGCGAACCTAAAGCGATCTCTTTTATCCCTTTTGATAATGAACTGCACAGAAGAGTTGCACAGGTTGCACACCCCATCAAAAAAAATGACCTGCTCTTTTATCGAATGATTTGTACCCACCCGTTAATAACTTCAACAGCGTCCTCCGGGTTCAGCCGGGTAAATCTTACTTCCGCAGAGTAATAATACACTCCGGCAGGAAGTTCCCTTCCACCTTTAGTTGTTCCATCCCAATTGATGAGGATTGTCTTTTCAGGCTCGGTAGAATCATATTCGAATAATTCTGCTCCTGTCCTGTTGAACACCTTGAATACCACAGACTCCACAAAACGCTGGCAATTGTCTGCATCTTTTAATGGCCTGAACGTATCATTTCGTCCATCTCCATTTGGAGTGATGACATTAGGCAATACATATTGCGGACAGTTGTCATTGCAGACCACATCGGATAGCGGGCTTTCATTGCCGGATCTGTCTACTGCCGTAATCAAGTAACATCCCGCCAACGAGGATAATCCTCCATGGGTGTACTGCGTTCCGCTAGTTTGATCCAGTAATTCAAATGTCCCGTCTTCACCACTTCCAGAAAAATAAATCCGGTAGAACTGGACATCATCATCACAAGAAGCATCACCGTCCATTTCCCAGGAAAATTCATTCACAAATTGATTGTCAAGCCCGCAGGGTATGGAAGCCAATTGCTGTTCACATGAAAGCGAAGCATTGAAGGTCACTGAAACCGGGGCGCAAGGAGGAATGGTGTCATTCGGTTGTGCGCATATGATTTGGGAATTGTTAATCAACGGCTCAGGAAGTAAATCATTGTCATAAGAGCCCTGAGTTGTGATGTAATAGCAGTACTCGATTTCTTCATTGAGATCTATTCCATTGAAACTGCCATCATCGAGGTAGCTGAGTCCATCCATTGTTACATCTACGGAATCAATCAGGACAATCTCTGATAGGTCTCCGCCGTTCACATTATCCCGAAAAATGTAATGATATGGGTATGCTTGCACGTTGTTTGACCATGGAACATTGGCCTCCCAATTGAGCCTGATAGCCCCAACAAGCGGTGTGGGCTCCAATCTTACCGAGGATGCCTGCTGAGAAGTGTCTACCTGAGTATCCGTATTGTCATATAGCACAATCTTGTAAGAATAAGATAGATCCAGGGTATTAAGTCCTGTGTCCATAAGGGTAGTATCTGTGGATGGGCCTCTTACGGAAGTGAATGTACCTCCGAATCCCTGTCCTTCCTTTCTCAATACTTCGTAGGTATATGTAGGTGGAAATGCTATTTCATCAATTTGATAGGGTGGCGTCCAACGAACCTCAATCCGGCCATTGGTCTCGCTTGTTTCACTAATATCCACATTTGTGATCACCGGAACGTCAATCAACAAGCTATCACAAGCCTCTTCAGAAACAATACTCTCCCCTCCTCCCGGCGATGGAAATGTCGCGACAAGTCTATAGCAATATTTTGAACCTGGAGAGAGGCCTATCCCATTGTTATCATCCAAGAAAGACGTTTGATTGATTCTTAATGTCTCAATTAATTCATAGCCTGAATTTGCAGGAACTCCTGTTTCACAAGTTGGGTTAATTTCGAATTCACCTACCCTTCTCCAAACCTGCATTGAATCTGCATTTGGGCAAGAATAAGGATCCCAGTTCAGTTGCATTTGCCTTCCAGGCTGGGTGTCTACTGTGAGCCCGGTTGGTGCCGGCCCCACTACCGTAATCCTCCAGGTTTCAAAATTCACCAGGCCGGGTGGATTTTGAATATTTGGAATGGTGGGATCATCGGTAGCCTTGAATTGGACTTCATAAGGAGCTGATCTTATTTGCCCACAACTTGTTTCCCATTCAAAATTCAATACGGACGGAGGCCCCTGAAACTGGGCAGGGTCAGGAGTTACCGTTGCTGACGGATTAACTTCAAATGGCCCACCAAAAGCCTCAATTTTGACTGGATCACCATCCGGGTCTGTACCTACGATTATGGCTGTAATTGTTTCACCCGCTACAATGCATGTGTCTTCAGGAATTTCAAGTTCAGGTGGCTCATTTTCAAAATCCCAAATAATTATTTGCATATCCCGGGTCACAAAACCAAGTCTTACTAATTGGCCTTTGATCCTCCTCCATTCCTCCACAACAAAAGCAACATTAAATTCACGGTTTTCCTCATCCGGTATAGTGGCACCTCCGGGTGCATCCCATACAATAGTGCCTGTTATAGGGTCAATCGTTAGGGTTGGTGGACCATCCTTGGCCTGGTTTCCTCGATTGAAATTATCATAAAAATCTGGATCGATAAGAGATCTATGACCACTTACATTTATTCCTCTTTCTTGTTTTGGAATCACAAAATAGTATGAAAGACTGTCCCCATCCGGATCAAAAGCACCAGGGTTATGTTCAAAAATTCCTCCAACCACACCCTGATCAATAGGCGGTACAGTAAAAAAAGGTGTATTGTTTACAATGAGGGGATCTATAATGATCAATGTCTCAACATAAAAAGGAGTGTTGATTGATCCAGAGATATTTTGAATATTGGCATTTCGATTCTCTTCCTTGTAGCTAACCAGATAGGTAGAGCCACCGTCGTACTCATGTGTCAAAGTAAACTCCCACCTTTCTACTCCATTACCCAAATTGACAATATTTGTCCATGGGATTGTTTCTCCGTTTTGTCCTCCAAATACTTCGTCATCTCCAAAATCAAATGTCCCATTCCCGAATGGCACCCCTTCAACATCTCGATAACCATAAAAAGTAAACTCATACTTCAACGGAGAAACACGTTTCGCGATAATCTCCCCAGCTCTAATATGAGTTGCCCGGGAAGAAAGAAAGCTTAGTGCTGAAAGCAGAAAAACGAAAACCTTAAAATATCTCATTGAATTGCTACCTGACGTAAATCTAAATCCTTTTAAAACACAACGAACAATAACCAAACAAGAATTGTGCTCTACTGGTTATTTTAAACAAGATCAAAAGAATTAATACTTACGAAATCAGTCATTATTTAGAAAGAATCAAAAAAGAAATTTTAGATTGTCTGACAACCATTCTGAAATTACCTTTGGTACAAATCCAATAACCTTACATAAATGAGCAAGCAACTTTTTTCAGGTAGTATAGGAAGGAAATTTGCGATGGCGCTTTCCGCACTATTCCTGATCATATTTCTATTGCAGCATTTCACGATCAACTTCACTTCTGTGATAAGTGAAGGCGTGTTTAATGAGCTGTCCCATTTTATGGGAACCAACCCTCTTGTCCAGTTCTTGCTTCAACCCATTCTGATGTTTGGGGTAGCATTTCACTTCATCATGGGTTTTGTCCTTGAGGTGAAGAACAGAAGCTCACGAGAAGTGAAGTATGCAATGAACAATGGTGCGGCCAACTCTTCGTGGATGTCCAGAAATATGATTTGGAGCGGACTATTCATCCTTTTCTTTTTAGGATTTCACTTCTACGATTTCTGGATCCCGGAAATGAATTATAAGTACATAGAAATGAAACCGGAAGACCCCACTCGCTACTATGACGAGGTTGTACACATGTTTAATAATCCGGTGCGGGTTGCCATCTACTCATTATCATTTGTATTTCTCTCCCTGCACCTATTGCATGGATTCCAGTCTGCGTTCCAGTCCATAGGTGCACGGTACAGCAAATACACTCCAGCGATTCAGAAAATCGGCCGACTGTATGCATTTTTAATACCGGCTGGTTTCATTTTCATTGCAGTTTTTCATTACATCAATTCCCTTTAAGAAATAATAGGTATGTCAACATTAGATTCTAAAATACCTGAAGGTCCATTAGCTGATAAATGGACGAGTTATAAAAACAGCATCAGGCTTGTGAACCCGGCGAACAAACGTCTGATTGATGTAATCGTGGTTGGAACCGGCCTGGCAGGAGGTTCAGCCGCAGCTACTTTGGCTGAGCTAGGTTACAATGTAAAAGCTTTCTGCTATCAGGATTCTCCAAGAAGAGCACATTCCATCGCAGCGCAGGGGGGAATAAATGCTGCAAAAAACTATCAGGGGGATGGGGACTCTACCTACCGGCTTTTCTATGATACCGTAAAGGGCGGTGACTATCGTTCCAGGGAAGCCAATGTCTACCGACTTGCGGAAGTTTCTACAAACATCATAGATCAGTGTGTAGCTCAGGGAGTTCCGTTTGCACGTGATTACGGAGGGCTGTTGGATAACCGGTCTTTTGGTGGAGTGCAGGTATCCAGAACTTTTTACGCTAAAGGACAGACTGGACAGCAGCTGCTTCTTGGGGCATATTCAGCTATGTCCCGCCAGATAGGAAAAGGTAAAATTCAAATGTACAACCGTCATGAAATGATGGAGCTGGTAATTGTGGATGGAAAAGCAAGGGGAATCATTGCCCGAAATCTGGTGACCGGTGAACTGGAAAGGCACTCGGCTCATGCCGTGGTGATCGCTTCAGGAGGTTATGGAAACGTTTTCTTCCTTTCCACCAATGCCATGGGCTCAAACGTATCAGCAGCATGGAAAATTCATAAGAAGGGGGCATACTTTGCTAACCCATGCTTTACTCAGATTCACCCGACGTGTATTCCTCAGCACGGAGATCAGCAGTCTAAACTGACCTTGATGTCTGAATCGCTAAGAAATGATGGGCGAATCTGGGTGCCAAAGAAAAAAGAAGATGCGGAAGCAATACGAGCTGGCAAACTCAAGCCCACTGATCTAAAAGAAGAAGATCGCGACTATTACCTGGAAAGAAGATATCCTTCTTTCGGTAACCTCGTTCCCCGGGATGTTGCTTCGCGTGCTGCAAAAGAGCGATGCGATGCGGGATTTGGAGTGGGTACAAATGAAACCGGCGAGGCTGTTTACCTGGATTTTAGCTCAGCCATTATGAGATATGGAAGAGAAGAAGCCAATGTAAAAGGTTTGCATGATGCCTCTGAAGATGACATCAGGAAGCTAGGAAC
This sequence comes from Ekhidna sp., assembly GCF_040223195.1. Taxonomy (GTDB): domain Bacteria; phylum Bacteroidota; class Bacteroidia; order Cytophagales; family Cyclobacteriaceae; genus Ekhidna. Next base: position 226,055 of record NZ_JAVKDX010000015.1, read on the forward strand.
CAAGGTGGTAGAAGCTAAGTATGGCAACCTCTTCCAGATGTACGAAAAAATCACGGCGGATAATCCTTACGAAACACCGATGAAAATATATCCGGCGGTTCACTACACCATGGGAGGTGTTTGGGTTGATTATAATCTAATGACCACTATTCCGGGCTGCTATGCCCTGGGAGAGGCTAACTTTTCAGATCATGGAGCAAACAGACTGGGTGCTTCTGCCCTAATGCAGGGATTGGCAGATGGTTATTTCGTGCTGCCTTACACAATTGGGGATTACCTGGCTGATGATATCCGTACCGGTGCTATCCCTACGGATTCGAAAGAATTTGACGAAGCAGAGAAAAGCGTCCAGGAGAAAATTGATTTCTTTATCAACAACAAAGGAAAGCACTCCGTGGACTACTTCCACAAGCGACTTGGAAAGGTGATGTGGAACAAGGTAGGAATGGCCAGAAACAAAAAAGGTCTTCAGGAGGCGATCGATGAGATTAAAGAAATACGCGAACAATTCTGGAAGGAAGTAAGCGTACCAGGAGCAAATGATGGCATTAACCAGGAATTGGAGAAGGCTGGAAGAGTGGCTGATTTCCTTGAATTAGGTGAGCTTTTTGCGCGTGATGCCATGGAAAGAGAAGAATCGTGCGGTGGCCACTTCCGTGAAGAGCATCAAACCGAGGAAGGTGAAGCCATGCGTGACGACAAGAACTTTACGTATGTAGCTGCCTGGGAATATACCGGAGAGCCATCCAAAGCCATTTTACATAAAGAAGAATTAAAATACGAGAACATTGAGTTGAAAACTCGTTCTTACAAATAACATAGATATGTCAGCAACAGAAGGATTGAATTTAACGCTAAAGGTCTGGAGACAGAAAAGCAACAAAGACAAGGGAAAAATGGAGACCTATCAGGTTTCCGATATCTCACCAGACAGCTCTTTTCTGGAGATGATGGACATTCTAAATGAACAACTTATTGCAGAAGATAAAGAGCCTGTGGCTTTTGATCACGACTGTAGAGAGGGTATTTGCGGCAGTTGTTCGATGTTTATAAACGGAGAAGCACATGGCCCCAGTGAACAAATCACTACCTGCCAGCTTCACATGAGGGAATTCAAAAACGGGGACACCATATACGTAGAACCCTGGAGGGCGAAAGCATTCCCTGTGATAAAAGATTTGGTCGTTGATCGTAGTTCCTTCGATAGAATCATGGCTGCAGGTGGATTCATCAGTGTGAATACCTCGGGCAACACACAAGACGCAAATGCTATTCCTATAAATAAACACGATGCAGATGCGGCATTTGATGCAGCAACGTGTATTGGATGTGGTGCGTGTGTAGCGACCTGCAAGAATGCCTCGGCCATGCTGTTCGTTTCTGCCAAGGTATCTCAGCTAGCACTACTACCGCAGGGGAAAGTAGAAGCAAAAGATCGTGTACAAAACATGGTGAAGCAAATGGATGAGGAAGGATTCGGAAACTGCACCAATACTGGAGCTTGTGAGGTAGAATGCCCAAAAGGAATTTCTTTGGATAATATCGCGCGAATGAACAGGGAATACCTGAAGAGTAGCATTAGTTAAAACTCAAATTCAACTCATTATCAAAGCTGGTTTTTAACCGGCTTTTTTTATGCTTTTATATTTTTAACGTTTTTTTAACACCCTTCATCCCAACCCAAATCCTTTCGTGTAACCATTATTGATCTAATTGAGTAATGTCGCTAGCTTAATTCCACTCAAAAACTCAAAAGACTATGTTAAAAACATTTATGCTTGTAGCTCTAAGGAGCTTCAGAAAGAACAAAATATCGACTGCTATCAATGCAGGAGGACTGATACTGGGATTCTCCACTTTTATTACACTATCATTATTTGTATATAATGAAATTTCATATGACAGGTGGCATGAGAAATCCGATAGAATCTATCGCTTCACCACGATTGATGAGGCACTTGGGGTAACCAGCAATGAGGTTGCTATTTCTAATCCCAGGATGCCACAAGCTGCAGAGGAAGAGATTCCGGAGGTTGAAATAGCTTCCAGAATGATCTATGCTGGTGAACAGCGAATGGAAAAAGATGACATTGGATACTATTCTCAATATGCACTTTATGTAGAGAATGATTTTTTTGAAATTTTTGACCTGCCGGTAAGGAATCGCGAAGAAACCCTGGAAAAATTCAATCAACCGCACAAACTTATCCTTACTGAATCCTTTGCTGAAAAAGTATTTGGAACAAATCAATCTTCCCTGGGACAAATTCTTACCATCAATGATCAATCGTGGGAAGTTGTTGGGTTGATGGATGACATCACTCAAAATTCTCATCTTGGATATGATGCTTTAATGTCCTTATATCCAGCTCAATCCGATTCGTCACTTTCGCAATATATAAATTCATGGGGAGGTCTTGGAATGCTCGGATATGCCGTGCTAGCCGAAGGAGCAGATGAGAAGGAAGTTGAAGAAAAAATGGCTGCCATTGCTTTAGCAAATGATGTAAATGATTTTTGGATTCCACAGCTGCAGCCTTTGGAAGAAATACATTTAGGATCTGCCGGATTGCTTTTTGATTATTATCATCAAAACAAGGGAGATAAAGTCTATGTTGTTGCTCTATCAGGGGTTGCCCTGTTTATTCTACTCATTGCCGTCTTCAATTTCATAAACCTTACTACTGCCCAATCGACGACCAGAGCAAAAGAAGTTGGAATCAGAAAGGTAGTTGGTAGCTCTAAAGCCCTTCTAATTAGTCAGCATATGATTGAATCGGTGCTTCTCGCATCTATTGCAATAATTATTTCTTTGTTTCTTGTTTTCGTCATGTCTACATATACTGGGCTCAATCTCAATTTTGATTTTCTCAATCTCATGAGCAACACTCCCGGTCTAATGGCAGCTTACATTCTGCTTGGTATAGTTGTGGGGCTCCTGGCTGGAGTATATCCCTCTTTCATACTTTCAAGTATCAAATCTGTGAATATTTTGAGAGGAAAATTTCAGACTAGCTCCAAGGGTATTTGGCTCAGGAAAACACTCGTGGTTCTTCAATTTGTAGCTGCTGTAGGGATGATATGTACTACCCTGATTGTATCAAAACAGATTGATTACATCAAAAACAAACATTTAGGTTTTGAGAAAGATCAAGTAATCAATATAAATGTGGGTGACCCAGGATTAGCCCATGGTTTGGAGAGTTTCAAAGGACGCCTGGATAACTACTCAGACATTATTGGTACGGGGTACTCAAACAACATGCCCGGGAATACCTTTGGAAGATCTGGAGTAAACATTGAAGGAGGAAATCAGGAAGAACCATGGATAGTAAGTGTGATGTCCATCGACGAAAATTACCTCAGCGCAATGGGGATGGAGCTGGCAGCAGGAAGAAATTATGACCCCAGCTATGGTGCTGACCAGCAAGAATCCATTATCATCAATGAATCCATGATGGAATCACTTGGGTGGGATGAGGCTATTGGCAAAAATCTGGTATTTGGCAATGGTGACAACAGCACCACCCGAAAAGTAGTGGGAGTTATTAAAGACTTTCATTTTTCGAGTATGCGCCATAGAATTGAACCGCTAATGATTTTTTATAACCCTGGCCCGAACAGTAATCTGGTGCTTAAGGTGAGTCCGTCAAACATGCGAGAAACCCTGGATTTTCTGGAGGCCGAGTGGGCTGCCTCATTCCCGAATTATCCGTTTGATTATCAATTCTTTGATCAAGAGTTTGATCAAATTTTCGCTTCCGATGAGCTATTCGCGAGCCTTGTCAATGTATTTACCATTCTGTCTATCGTACTTTCAGCTTTAGGTTTATTCGGGCTCTCCTTTTTTATGGTGGAGCAGCGCAAAAAGGAAATCGGTGTTCGCAAAGTCCTGGGATCGTCAGTAAAACAGATAGTTCAGCTTCTGATGAAAGAATTCGTGACTTTGATAGTGATCGCCAACATCATTGCCTGGCCAATAGCTTTCTACTTCCTGAAAGGATGGATCAGTGATTTCCAATATCGAATAGATCTATGGGGGTTAGATAACCTGGCGATCTATCTTTTTGCCGGTATAGGTGCCCTTCTTGTGGCGATGATAGCCGTGAGTTACAAATCAATCAATGCAGCACTTGCTAATCCTGTAAAATCTTTGCGGGATGAATAGTTGACTAAGCCTGCTTTTGCAGGCTTTTTTATTGTCCCTCAAACTTCTTCAACTGATGCTCATAGTGCGAGGTATCTTCATAGAGCTCCTGAGCTAGCTTTAGGGCTCTCCTTTCCAACTCTATTGCTTTCTTCCTATTTCCCAGCTTGAATTGCAGGGAAGCATAGGTATCTATGGTGGATGGCTCAGGCTGCTGACTTACAGACTGCTGAGCCCAGGATGCGGCTACTTCCAACTGGCTCTTATTGTCCACAAATAAGTAGAACTTCCATGCCAGCTCATTCAACTCCTCAGGATCATCCAGACCAGACATTCCCACCAGCTCCACCGCATAGTCTGCATAATCGGTCCAGTTTTCAGTAAACTCAGCATAGTGCAAATTCATCATCAGCTTCAGGGTGTCTGACCCGGTGAAGGTCACATCCCTGATGGAATGCAAGAGTGCCCTCATACCAAAATCATGAAGCTCTTCGGCTTCAAACACTTCCTGATATTGAGCCAGATAGGTGTCGTAAAGTTTAGCATTCACAACTTGCTGACCAAGCTTCTCCTCGAACATTGATTTATTCTTTAGAAGAAACTGAAATTCCCGGCTGTAGATATCCCATTGATATAAGGCAAAAACCTCCCACGGTGTATTTTCCATCAGGTTTTTCAGGTCAATACCTTTAAGATAGTCGGAAGCAAATCGCTCCGCATCAAGGCACGCATTATCGATCAGGGCCAGGTATTTAAGCATAAAATCTGTGGATCTGTCCCCCTGATCGTATCGCTTTTCGATCGACATTAACCTAAGGCTATCAGTGAGCGCATCCTCAGCCAGCATCAGAAACTGCGAAGCATCCATTGCCCCGCAACCTCTATGGATCACCTCCCCATTCCCATTGATAAACAGAAAAGCAGGAAACACCCCGATCGCATATTGCTCAGCCAGCTCCACTCCCGGATAGTCCTCCATGTCCAGGCTGAGGTTCACAAAATTTGAATTGAAAAAGTTGGTTACCTCCAAATCGCTGAAGGTGTATTCTTCCATTTCCGCACAGGGCTCGCACCACTCTGCATATCCATTCAGAAATATCGGTTTTCCGGTCATTCGGGATTGTGTAATGGCCTCATCCCATGAGCTCGTAAACCTGATCTGAGCCTTTAGTGCAAACGGAATGATCAATGAAATAACGATTAGCTTCTTCATACCGGAAATTTCATCAAATAAACGTGCATTTGCACAAAATCCATTCAATGTGTACGGTCAATTGTGCGATATCGCACAGAAATAAAATCCCAAATAATACGTAAGTGCCTGATTTATTGATTTTTACAATCACTGGCATGGCAATTGGCTAACAAAACATACCAAAACCAAAAATCGACATGCTAAAGAACTACCTGATTACGATCTTTAGACAGATCCAAAAAAACAAAGTATTCTCATCGATCAATATTCTGGGACTTGCATTGGGTATGGCTGCTTGCCTGGTTATCACCCAGTATGTAAACTTTCACACCTCGTTTGATACATTCCACACCAATAAAGACCAGATATTTAGATTAGAATCTGACGCATACAAAAACGGGGAATCTTTGGGCCAATCCTACAATGCCCCCTCCATGATGGGTGAGACGCTACGGGATCAGTCCCCAATTGTGAAAGAGGTAGCCAGATTTTACAACTACAACTACGCCAATAATTCTATCATCTACACTAATAGAAATGATAAAGTCAGCTTTGAACAACCAGGTGTATATGTGGCGGACGAAGGTGCCTTTGATCTGTTTGATTTCAAATTTATCGCAGGCAGCCCTGCAAAGTTTGGAGAGCCACAAAAAGCCATTTTGACGCTGGGGGCATCCCGAAAATATTTTGACGATCCGGAAAAAGCGATCGGAAAATCATTTACCCTGAGTGGCAACAACGGCCCTCACGAGTATGAGCTGATTGGTGTTCTAGAGGATATCCCGGAAAATTCACACATTCAATTTGAGCTACTACTCTCCTATCCATCGCTGGATAATTACACAAAAGCCAGAAATAGTTGGGCTTATAGTAGCGTAACTACCTACTTGATACTTAGCGATCCATCGCAGCAATCAGTCGTCATGGAGGATGTGATCCGCCTGCACGAAGAAAACTCCAAAGAGTCCTATGCTGCTAATGGATATGCAGTGGACTATTTCCTTCGGCCTCTTACTGACATTCATTTGAATGCGGAGACTGAATGGGCCGAGAGTGCAGGGGTGAATAGCAAAACTGTGTTCGTGCTGAGTTTCATTGCGATCATCATTCTGGTGATTGCCTGGATCAATTACATGAACCTCTCGCTTGTGCGAACCATTGAACGGTTAAAGGAAATGGGTATTCGAAAGTGCATGGGATCTTCCATGAAGCAAATCACCCAACTGTTCATTCTTGAAGCATTTGTGATGAATTTATTAGCGTTTGGACTAGCGCTTCTAATCAAGCAGATGGGTGAAAAATACTTAATCGAAGTAACGGGACTGCCCGTTTCCGCATTGATGGATCTGAAGGTATTGACTCTGTTATTAGGACTAATTGGAGTTGGCACGATGCTGATCGGTTTCTACCCATTCCTTCTATTAAAGACAATGAATATGGTTAACATTCTGGTAGGAAACCGGGGGAAAGTGGGCGGATCGAAAATGCGAAAAAGTATGGTTTTCGTTCAGTTTATGATCACTTTCATTCTAATTGCAGGAACCGTCACGGTCTATAATCAAATCAATTACATGCGAGATGCTGATCTTGGAATTGACATTGAGAATATCCTGGTGATTGAATCGCCCCCGGGGGATGTGAGTTCTGAGGAACGGGAGGATGTGGATCGATTCAGTACCCTGAAAACTGAACTTCTGAAGTATGCCAGCATCCAAGAGATCACCAATGCTGGGGAAATTCCCGGAGAGCCAGTAGGCTGGGGCGCCAATCTGAGATTGAAAAATGAGACAGACGAAAACTCTGTGTATACCGGACTGATCTCCATGGACGTAGACTTTCCTCAATTCTTTGGTATAGATGTGATTGCCGGGAGGGCACTTAGAAATGGGGATGATCCCTGGAGCAGGGGCGATGTAGTCATTAACCAAAAATTGGCTGAGCAACTTGGATTCTCCAATCCGGAGGATGCGCTTGGTGCTGAGATTGATGGATTTTATGGTCCAACACTCAAGGTGCAAGGTGTCCTGGAAAATCACCATCACACCTCACTGCACAATGATTACATGCCCATGGCTTACATCCTGAGCTCATGGACAGAGTTTTACTTTATCAAACTCCGACTGGACGAGAATAGTGACGAGGCAAAAAGTGAGCAACTTAGCAATCTTGTTGCTACGGTAAAGTCCGAATGGGATCAGGTGTTCACAGACTATCAAATGGATTATTTCTTTCTTGATCGCGCCTTTGATGAGCAATACAAGGAAGACATTCGGTTTGGCAAAATCTTCTCCGGCTTCTCCGCCCTTGCGATCCTGATCGCCTGCCTTGGACTCTTCGGGCTTACTTCTTTCAGTGTGCAGCAGCGCACCAAAGAAATAGGTATAAGGAAGGTGCTGGGAGCCACTGCCAAAAACCTGATGGTTTTACTTTCCAAAGAATACATGGCCCTGGTGGGTGCGGCCTGCATAGTGAGCCTGCCTGCAGCATGGTGGATTATGTCCAAATGGCTGGAGGACTATACTTTCCGTATCGAAATCGGTTGGTGGTTTGCGGTCATCCCAATCCTCTTTGTGATAGGCCTGGCGCTGCTGAGCATCTCATCAAAAGTGCTGAGCACCGTAAAAACCAACCCGGTAAAGTCCCTGCGAACAGAATAAAGAAACGCCCAATTACCTACTTACTCTACTAGGGCAAACCCCGCTTCGGCGGGGTTTTTCTTTATCTTGATACTGTCTTAGCATTGTTCACTATTTTCGAATCTTAAAATGTGTATTTGATGGCGAGTAAAAATGTATTCGGTCAGTCTATATGGCTAAAGAAGAAGATATTTCAGACGGTAGGACGATTGGTACGATACTATCTTTTGAAACCTAACAAAGTCATTATTACTGGAAGCAAAGTATTGATCGAGATACCGGAACAGAATGTACTTTTTGTAGCCAATCATCAAACTATTTTCACGGATGTGATTGCCATGTTTCATGCCATGTTTGCAGCCCTCAATGGGCAAATAGATTCCATCGCGGATAGCAGCTACCTCAAAAACCCTAAGGTGAATGTATACTATGTAGCTGCCCGTGAGACCATGGAAAAGGGGCTAATGCCCAAAATACTGGCCCTGGCCGGGGCGGTAACGGTGGATCGTACCTGGAGAAAGGGCGAAGAGATGATCAAACGGGAGGTAAACCCTGACGATACCAAGTCCATTGGGATAGCCATCAAAGACGGCTGGGTGGTGACATTCCCTCAGGGGACTACCCGACAAGGTGCACCGGTAAGAAAAGGCACAGCCCATATCATCAAGCAGCACCAACCAGTGGTAGTACCGGTGAGGGTAGATGGCTTTAGAACCGCATTTGATAAGACTGGTCTGAAGCGACTGAAAAAAGGAACCGAACTATACTTGAAATTTGGAGAGCCACTACAGATCGACTATGAAAATGAAACAGTAGAACAACTCATGAAAAAAATTGGGGTGGCGATTGGAGAGGAGCATGCATGACACGTCTTTGCGAATGAGCTGACAAACAGATGCAGCGACACCCACCTAACAGGTACCCCCTCCCACCTAAGATATGAACTAGTTCGGTTCAGAGGGAAGTGAGTTCGAATAAAAGCGAAGTGAGTTCATATCAGAGGGAAACTGGTTCGGTTCGGATATGAACTGATTCATATAAAATAAAACAACAGGGAAACGGTATATTTGAAAGGTAGATAATGCGCACAGTGCGCGTTGCATTAATGTTGTGATGCATCTTGGTACCACGAACTTATTTTATGAATTCTAATCTTCTGCAGCCAACATATTTCGTAGATTAGTCTATTAACTTTTTAACAAGTAATGAAAAACTTTGATACCAGAACATATAACATCTCAGACTTCATTGAGTGGTACGAAAATGGACTACTTGAATTGTCCCCTGATTTCCAAAGAAGATCAGTCTGGACAGAGAAGGCAAAGTCATATTTAATTGATACAATAATAAGGAGTAAGCCTATTCCAAAGCTTTTGATATCGCAAAGACTCCAAGGTTCAAAAAATGTTCGTATTGTGGTTGATGGGCAGCAAAGATTAAGAACCATGTTGAGTTTTTATAATGGCGATTTCAAGATCAGCAGAGTTCACAATAAGGAATTTGCAGGAAAAACATTTGAAACTTTGCCAGAAGATATTCAGAATGAGTTTTTAAAATATGAACTCGGTGTTGATCTACTATTTGATATGCCATATGAGGACATATTGGACATTTTCGCAAGGATTAACTCATATACTGTAAAATTAAAAACACAAGAAATTTATAATGCGAGATATGTCGGCTACTTCAAACAAACCATATTCAAATATGGACTGAGGTACGTCAACTACTTCATTGAAGGCGGAGTGCTGACAAAAGCAAATGTTACTAGAATGGCAGAAGCCGAAATGTCCGCAGATCTATTTGTTTCCTTAATTGACTCTGTAAAGACTAATAAAGGAATTGAAAATTATTACAAGAAATATGAAGATGACGAAGGGCCGTTAGAAGAAGCTTCGGAACAGTTTGATAGTATCATGTCATACGTTGGTAGTTTATATCCGGCTGAGGAATTAAGAAGCACCAACTGGAAGAGAACACAATTATTTTATACGTTATTCACCTCTATTGGGCATTGTTTATTCGGATTGGAAGGGCTGGCAGTTGAAAATAAGCCAACAATTAATGATAAAAATACAGGTAAAATACGAGTCGTCTTAGATGAAATCTCGCTTAAGTATGATGAGTACACAGATGATAAAGATGCCGTTATACCTTCTGACTATAAAGAGTTTATTAACTATTCAAGAAGAGGGACGACAGATACAGGTGCAAGAATATCTAGATCTAATTTTGTTGTGGCAAAAATAGCCAGTGTATTAGTCGATGGATGAGCAAGAAGCGCATAAAAATATCGGCTGCTTATAATGATTTCATTAAAACTATAAATGGACTCAGATCATTCGACAGTACCAATCAACTAAATTTCAATAAGGGTTTACTTTCAAAGAAGCAAATTCACATTCTATCGGAATCCTGTTTTTTCTCCGCATTTAGGGAATATGAAAACTTCGTTCGAGATATTTTCCTTCTTTATGCCCAAGGCAAGAAAACAACGAGCGGTAGTAAAGTAGTATCATATCTAAATCCAATTGATTTTTTTCATGCCGAGAAGATGATGCAATCTTCAATGCCTTTTTTAGATTGGAATTCTCCCGATACCGTAATTGAACGATCTGAACTTTACCTTAAGGATGGGTATCCAATAAAGACTCCTTATACAACAAATCGGTCTAAACTGTCCGATTACAAAAAGTTAAGAAACCATATAGCTCATAACTCAACTACCTCTTTAAGCGCGTATAAAAAAATTCTTAGAGTTTACTTCAGAACTATGCCTTTAAAGACACCATCAGTTGGTGAATATTTAGTTTTAACAGCAAGGGCTGACCGAACAAAATATCATCTTCTTGAATTTTTTGACCTGATTGAAGATATGGCTGACAAATTAAAATGACGCATCACAACAAATGCTATGAATGAATGGGGTTTCATCGGTCAGGATATTTTAGTGGGGATTGGAAAGTCCTCCACAATTAATAAATTTAAATCAAGGTGTGGCTATGTGCGAGACGAGAAATTAGTGCATTCTAATCCCCACTCCTGCTAGCGTGGCGTTAAACCACCCCCACCTCTGAGGTACCCCCTCCCACCTCAGATATGCTCCGTTGAGTGTTTGATATGCAAGCGCACATATAAAAGACTCACCCGTGAGGTTCAGAAACTCAACGGTGAGTAAAAAAGACTCAAGCGCGCATATAAATGGTGCAACGGAGAGGCTCAGATATGCAAGCGAGAGGTAATAAGACTCAACAATGCATATAAAAGACTCAACGCTGAGGCTTGGAGATGCTCCGCCGGGTATCAGAGAGTCAGGCGAGCATATTGTGTTTAGAAAAAATCAAGCCCCCCGACAAGTCGGGAGGCTTATTCTTGGCAGAATGTCCCGAATGAATCGGGACGATGTATGACTAACACCTACTGTTAACCATTTTCTTTAGACAGTATTAACTGTCACTCTGAATTTATTTCAGAGTCTAATAGGAATTAAGCTTAGATCCTGAAGCAAGTTCAGGATGACTTCAAGCTTAATCCACATTATCATGCAAAAACTTATTGTTTCCCAGAATCTGATTTTCCTCGTTGAGGTTGTATTTGGAAATGTTTCGCTCGGATGAGTGAGGTACATTCTGAAGCTTCACCTTCTTGCGCTCATACGCAGGCACATCCAGTCGCTCTTTGAATTCCTCCGTTGGCATATCAAACTTCTTGCTTGCAAACATCGCCTCACGCTCTGCGCGCTCCTGTGCCAGTCTTACCTGCTTGGAGCTTGGGCTCGCATGAAAGGCATCCAAAATGTTCACATCTTCTTCATGCACGTTTTCTTCCTCCTCATCATCAAAGGCACTAGTGAAGTCAAACTCAAAAGAGCGCTGCTCAGGCTTCTTCCTTCGCTGCTCCTCCTCTTCTACCTCACGCTTGATTTCATCTTTGAGCGAGGTAAACTCATAGCTCCAGTCCTCCACTCCTTCGGCATCTTCTTCACTTTCTATTTCAAACATGAAATCGGAAGTGTTTCGCTGCTTCGTCTCATCGATCTCACGCTGTGAGTCCAGGTCAAATCGTTTGGATTCTTCTTTGGATACATACACACCCTCATCATCTACTTTGCCAAATCCGGTAGCGATCACCGTCACACGGATGTTTTCCCCAAGCGAGCTATCCACACCGTGACCGAAGATCACCTCGGCATTGTCACCCGCATACTCCTGGATGTAATCAGTGATGTCCGTAAGCTCATCCATCTGAAGCTCTGCTTCCTCACCGGAGATGATGGAAAGCAAGATCTTCTCAGCGCCGTAAATGTCCTGCTGATTCAACAGTGGGGAGTTGAGTGCTTCTTCAGCAGCTCTGCGTGCCCTGTTGTCACCGATGGTCTTAGCTGATCCCATCACAGCCGGGCCTGCACCTTTCATTACGGTTTTCACATCTTCAAAATCGACGTTTACATAACCCGGAACGGTGATAATCTCTGCAATACCTTTGGCTGCTGTGGTCAATACATTGTCTGCTTGCGCGAATGCATCGCTGATGGAAAGATTTCCGTAAATCTCTCTCAGCTTGTCGTTCATGATCACAAGGACGGTATCGCAGTACTTTTTCAGCTCCTTGATGCCATCCTCTGCAGCTTGCATTTTTTTCTTTCCTTCAAAAGCAAACGGAGCGGTAACGATACCCACGGTGAGGATATCGAGCTCACTGGCCACCTGTGCAATGATAGGCGCGGCACCAGTACCGGTACCTCCACCCATTCCGGCGGTAATGAAGACCATTTTCGTGTCTTGCGAGAGTAGGTCACGAATCTCTTCTTTGCTTTCGATAGCGGCATTTCTGCCTCGTTCAGGATTAGCTCCTGCCCCTAACCCACTGGTCAGGTTTGTTCCGATCTGCAGTTTGCTTGGAACCGCACTGCTCTCCAGCGCCTGATGGTCCGTGTTACAAACCACAAACTCCACATCCCGGATTCCCAGGCTGTACATGTGATTAACAGCGTTGCTGCCGCCACCACCTACACCCACCACCTTAATGATGGACTTGTGATGTGACGGTAAGTCGAATTGATACATATTTTCTGCCATAACATTTTGCTTTTGGCTTTTGGCAATTAGCTGTTGGCTCATGCAAATGGCCAATGGCTAACAGCCTAGAGCTAGTTTATTTTATCATCAAAATCATCGATCAGAAGGCCTTTCGTTTTCTCCAGAATATTGGAAAAGAACTTGTTGCCTTGCTTCATTTTTTTCTTTCCTCCTTCATTGAAGGAAGTAGTTTCCGAATATCTCGCCTGTCGAATATCCAGCGCTTTAAATCCTGAAAGCACCAACCCAACAGTCGTTGCAAACATTGGGCTCTTTGCCGCATCTACCTTGCTTCTGCCCAGGTGCTCGTTTGGATAACCAATTCGTGTATCCAGTCCGGTCATGTATTCGAATAGCTGGCTCAAATTGGTCAGCTGTGAACCCCCACCTGTCACCACGATACCTGCCGCCAACTTCTTGTTGAATCCGGAGCTGATGATCTCTGTGTGCACCAGCTCAATGATCTCTTCCATCCTCGCCTCTATGATGTGAGCAAGGTTCTTGATAGAAATCTCTTTTGGAGGTCTGTTCCTCAAGCCGGGGATCGATACGATCTCATTCGGGCTGGCCTCTTCCGAGATAGCTTTTCCAAACTTCGTTTTCAGGAGTTCCGCCTGATGTTCCATCACCATACATCCTTGCTTGATGTCTGAAGTGATAATGTTGCCACCGAAAGGAATCACCGCAGTGTGACGGATGATGTTGTCATAGAATACCGCCACATCGGTAGTACCGCCCCCAATGTCTACCAGGCAAACGCCTGCCTCTTTCTCTTCTTCTGACAAAACAGATAAGCTGGACGCGAGTGGTTCCAAAATGAGATTCTCAATCTGGAGCCCAGCTTTCTTCACACACTTGTTTATGTTGTTGATTGCGTTGGTCTGAGCAGTGATGATATGGAAATCTGCCTCGAGTTTCACCCCGGTCATGCCCACAGGATCCATGATGCCGTCTTCATAGTCTACGATGTAGTCTTGTGGCATCACGTGAATGATCTCGCTACCCGGAGGAGTGACAATTCGGTGCATGTCGCTAGTAAGTCGAGCCAAGTCTTCGATGGTGATTTCCCCATCTTTATCCTCCCTGGTAATACCTCCATGGTGTACCGCACTCTTGATGTGCTGCCCGGCAATACCTACATTCACCACGCCAATATCGATACCCGACTGCTCGCTTGCCTCAGCAATGGCCTTCTCGATCGCTCGTACGGTTTTGTCAATGTTTGTAACGATCCCACGGATCACACCATCGGATACTGCCTTGCCCATGCCGAGTATCTCCAGCTTTCCGTATTCATTTTTCTTACCTACAATGGCACAAATCTTTGTAGTGCCAATGTCTAGTCCAACGATGATTTTATCTTCCATAATATTATAGTTTCGAGTTTTGAGTGAAGAGTTTCGAGTCTTGATTTAATTCAAAAATCAACTTTGAAATTTTACTCGATACTAGAAACTCGTAACTCATAACTGTATTTTTATTCACAAATAATTTGATTCTCAAACTTCAGATTCACCCTGTCATAGGTATTCCAGCCTTTCTTGGGTAAAATCTCTTTATAAAAAGTCATCAGCTTTGAAAACTTTCGTTCTAAATCCTCAGGTTTCCCAAACTCAATGACCTGCTTCGTTACCTGTGGATACATGTCTATCTCTCCATCCTTTTTGATGTAGATATGTGCAATCTGGGCTTTCCAGAATTTGTCTTTCTCAATGAAAGTAAGTAGCTCAAACACCTGCTTTCCGTATTTGCTTTCGTTCATGTTTTCTTTCCACACAAAATCAAAAGCTGTCTCAATCAATGGCACTCTCGCAGTGTGCTTGGCATTCACTGGCAGCACTCGTCCATCCGTATCGATGTACTTATCTTTCTTTCCATCTACAAACACCCGGGCTATGGGCTTGCTCTGCTCCACTTTTACTTTCAAATTTCCCTTTAGGTCTCTGTATACCTGAGCATCCTTTACGAAAGGATTAGCTTCCACACGCTCTTCCAAAATCTTAGGATCCAAATCTCCCATCTCCATCCCAATCACATAGTCAGCGCTTTTGTCCGTCATCAGATCCAGCACTTCCAGCTGATCCGTAAAGAAGATTCCTTCCTGATCGGTGATCTCCACTTTCACATCTTCCACCTTTCGGCTATTGTTTTTCACCCCGGCAAACGTGATTAGCGAAAGCAACAGCAGTCCGCTAAACGAATAGATCAGGATGTTTTTCCTTTCTTCCTTACTCATCTTCTTCGCTTATCGGTTTAGGGTTAAACTTATTCTTCATGTACTCAGCAACCTTCGGCACCTCACGGTCGATATCTCCCGCCCCAATTGTCACCACGATATCCAGGTTGTGTTTATCCAGCTCTTCCAACAGATTCTCTTTCGATACCATCACCTTCTTTTCATTCTCCATCAGATCAAAAATCGATTTGGAAGAAACCCCATCGATCGGCTTCTCCCTTGCCGGATAGATATCCAGCAGGATCACTTCGTCAGCCTTGTCCAAGGCTTCAGCAAATCCCTTCTTAAAGTCGTTTGTTCTGGAATACAAATGCGGCTGGAAGATCGCTGTAATCTTACGATTACCCGCAAGAGACCTCACCGATTTTAAGAATGCATTAATCTCTTCCGGATGGTGGGCATAGTCATCTATCAGCGTGGCATGTGGGCTTCTAAAGACATACTCAAACCTTCTTTTCACACCTGCATACGTCTTGATTCGCTTGCGAATTTCCTTGCCTTCCATGCCCATATCCAGTGCGACGGTGATCGCAGCAAGGGCATTTTCTACGTTGTGATAGCCTGGTACTTCCAGATGGATATCAGAGATTTTTTCCATGCCATAGCGATAGGTGAAAACGAATGCTCCATTCACAATGCGAAGGGCATCAGCCACTGCATCCCCATTTCGGATGGCATAGGACACATATTTGTTTCCGGGGTTGATTCTAAATCCGGCATCCGAGTGCATCAATACCTTTCCATCCTTAGGTGTCTTCTTCACAAACTCCTCATAGGTATCCAGCATGGCTGTCTCATCTCCGTAAATATCCAGGTGATCCGGATCCAGGGAAGTGATGATGGTATAGTTCGGATTTAGTCGCATGAACGACCGATCATATTCGTCGGCCTCAACCACTATCGGTGCATTCTTGTCGCCAATGATCAGGTTGGTGCCAGTGTTGGTCATGATGCCACCAACAAACGCAGAGCATCCCTTGCGGGTACTGCTTAGCAGGTGAGCGATCATGGAGGTTGTTGTGGTCTTTCCGTGAGTACCTGCCACCGCAATGGTGAAGTGATTCTCGGTGATCATTCCCAATACTTCGGATCGCTTCTTCACCGAGAAGCCATTGTCCTGAAAGTAGTTTAGCTCCAAATGATCTTTCGGAATAGCAGGCGTGTAAACTACGAGCGTGCCTTCTTTCTCGAGGAATTTGTCTGGAATGAGATCAAGCTGATCTTCATAATGAACTTCCATTCCCTCTTCAACCAGTTTCCTGGTCAGATCGCTTTCTGTCTTATCATAGCCGGCAACTGGTGTACCATTCGCATGAAACCAGCGGGCCAATGCACTCATGCCGATACCTCCGATACCGATGAAATAAGCCTTATTTACTTCTTTGAGATTCATTGGTCAACTAGTTTCATTACTTCGTTTGCAATATCCATGGCTGCATTTTCATGTGCCATGTCTCCAATATTCTTTGACAGTTTTTGCTGTCGGTCTTTATCTTTCAATAAAGCAATGGCTTCATCTATCAGCCGTTCCATGGCTTCATTATCCTTTACCATTTCAGCAGCATCATTATCTACTAATGCTTTCGCATTTATGCTCTGATGATCCTCAGCCACGTTTGGAGAAGGTACCAAAATGGAAGGTTTACCCGTAAGCATCAGTTCAGCAATGGAAAGTGCCCCAGCTCGAGAGATCACCACGTTAGCGCAGGAGTAAGCGAAATCCATCTGGAAAATGAAATCCTTAAGGACTACTTTCCCTCCTTTACCCTCTGCTCGTTCCTTCATTTCATCATGATAGTAGCCTCCACATTGCCAGATCAATTGAATGTCTTCTTTTTCCAACTTCTCCAGACCACCCAATACGCTTTCATTTAAAGTGCGTGCTCCTAAACTTCCTCCAATCACCAACAGTGTTGGCTTAAATTCTTCCAGTTCAAAATGTCTGTAAGCCTCACCTTTTCGGTTTGGATTTAACTTGATTGTGCTCCGCACAGGGTTGCCTGTCACCACTAATTTCTCTGCAGGAAAGTATTTTTCCATTCCCTCATGAGCAACGCAGATCGTTCTGGCTGATTTGGCCAACCACTTATTCGTGAGCCCGGCGTATGAATTTTGCTCCTGAATCAATGTTGGAATGCCTTTCTTTCCAGCCACGTACAGCAATGGGCCGCTGGCATAGCCACCAACGCCTACTACCACGTCAGGATTGAATTTCTTGATCAACTTAGACGCTTGTCGAATGCTTGATAGAAGCTTAAATGGAAACATCAGATTATCGGCAGAAAGCTTCCTTTGGATTCCACTGATCCATAGCCCCTCAATCTCAAAACCAGCTTCCGGCACCTTCTTCATCTCCATCTTTCCTTTAGCGCCCACAAACAGAATCTCCACATCCTGAAGCATCTCTTTCAATGCCTGAGCAATAGAAATAGCCGGGTAGATGTGCCCACCTGTGCCACCACCACTAATCATAATGCGATATGTTCGCTCCTGTTCGATTACGCTGCTTCTTTATATTGATTCCCTATAGTTCCACCGAATTTGTCAATCTCTCCCCGGCTTACACTAAGGATGATCCCCAGCGCAAGTCCCGCAAAAAGTTGAGATGTACCTCCCATACTGATGAATGGAAGTGTGAGACCCGTAACAGGGCCCAAGCCTACGGCTACTCCCATATTCACCAAAGCCTGGATGACGAGTGCAAAGCTGAGACCTGCTGATAACAACCCTCCATACGCTCGATCATTCTTCTCTGCTGCCTTCATCCCCCGATAGAGCAAAGCCAGATACAAAAACAATATTGTGATACCTCCGATAAGTCCATACTCTTCCAGAATGATTGCATAAATGAAATCCGAGTATGGGTGAGGTAAGAAATTTCGTTGGTCACTTTGACCCGGACCTTTGCCGATCACACCCCCTGAAGCAATGGCGATGTAGGCCTGCTTAGCCTGGTATGGGGTATCGTTATTCAAAAAGTCTTCTACCCGTGAGATAGCGGTTCCACCCCGTTGACCGATCATGAAAGCCACTGAACCGAAGGACATGCAGATAACCAAGAGCATGGCAAGGTATTTCACCGGTACTCGTCCAATAAAGAGCACCAATGTACAGGTCAGAAATAGCAGGATCGCTGACGAGAAGTTAGTCAATGCGATGAGACCGCAAATCAACCCAATCCAGAAAAGCATGGGTACAATGGCTTTTTGAAAATCATCAATAGACTGCTGACGCTTGGATAACATGCTGGCCAGTGTTACCAATAAAGCCAATTTTGCCAGATCAGACGGCTGGAATGCCTGATTGATCACCGGAATGGTTAACCATCTGGATGCTTCATTGATGGTTGATCCGAATAACCAGGTAAACAACAGAAGCGGCACACAGAGCCATAGAACAAGGCGCGAAATTTTAGAGTAATAACGATAATCAATTCGGTGTGCGAGCCAGATAGCTATCAAACTCACCACTACCAAAACCGAGTGCTTGATCAAATAATACTCTGTGTTGCCATCCATCATTTTGTAGGCCAGACTTCCGGTAGCGCTGTATACCACCAGGATGCTAAACAGGGAAAGGATCAGTACGATGAACCAAATCACCGGGTCGCCTTTCAGGTTTCGATATGCCCAATCTTTTATCTCGTTCATGCCTCTTTTGCTTTAAGTTTCTTGCTGAGCTTGCTTACAGCTCGCTTGAATTTATCTCCTCTGTCTTCATAATTGCTGAATAAATCGAAGCTGGCACATGCCGGAGACAGCAATACCACATCACCTTCTTCCGCCCAATCGTGTGCCTGCTGGACAGCCTTTTTAACAGAATCTACCTCTACAATTTTCTCCAGTCTCGATCCAAAAAAGCTGGTCAATGGACGATTGTCTGTACCCATGCAGATCAGCGCTTTCACCTTCTTCTTCACCAGCTTCTCTATCTGCGAGTAGTCATTTCCTTTGTCAATACCTCCCGCAATCCAAACGATATCTCCCTTCACTCCATCAAGTGCGTAATAGACTGAATCCACATTGGTCGCTTTGGAATCATTGATATAGGCTGCACCATCTATCTCTGTCACAAACTCCAGTCGGTGCGGTGCATTCTTGAAATTCTTGAGGCCTTTTAGCACTTTTTCCATCGGTACTTCCATGCACAGCGCACTGAGCACAGCCGCCATGCTGTTGACCATATTATGTTTTCCTATTAGTGAGATTTCCGAAACCGGAATCTTATATTGAGCTGAATCACGCTTGAACTGAAAGTTGAAAATCAAGTGTTCTTCTTTCAAGTAAGCACTCAGCTTATTGTTGTTAGAGGCCGTCATCGCAAACATGCTGGCCTCAATTTTTCTCCTGCTTATCTCTTCGGTCACCGGCTCAGAATCGGCACAGTAAATGAAAGCCTGCTCGCTGGTCAGGTTTTCTACAATTCTGAATTTGGACGTGACATACTTGTTGAAATTGTAATCGTATCGATCCAGGTGATCAGGTGTGATGTTTAGCAACACGGCCACATCCGGTCGGAAATTTTTTATTCCATCCAACTGGAAGCTGCTCACCTCCACGACATAGTAGTGAAATCCACCCTCAGCTACCAGCCCGGCAAGACTTCTTCCTACATTGCCACCCAAAGCAACCTTGAATCCGGCTGTTTTTAGTAGGTGATATGTCAACAGAGAAGTTGTGGTCTTTCCGTTGGTACCTGTGATGGCGATCACCTTCGCTTTATCTATAAATCTGTATGCAAACTCTATTTCAGAAATGACAGGGATGCCTTTGCCCAATATCTTTTGTACCAAAGCGGCTGAATCCGGAATACCCGGGCTTTTCACCACCAATGAAGCATTCAAAATCAGCTCTTCCGAATGCCCTCCTTCCTCAAAATCAATTTTGATACTTTTGAGTGTTCGCCTACGATCTGGAGCCAGGTTCCCACCGTCAGACAAGAATACCTCATAGCCTTTTTGCTGGGCCAGCATAGCGGCTCCTACGCCACTTTCACCTCCACCTAATATGACTATGCGTTCGTTCATTATTCCTCGTCTTTTATTTTTTGGTCGATGATGTAATCAAAGCATCTTGAGTACATAGACATCAAGTCGTAACCTTCCTTCAGGAAGTCATTGATCAAAGCGATCTTCTGTTTTTTGTTGGCCATTTCGAGCTGATCCAGAATGAAAAGCACTTCATCCGACTCGTCTTCTAGTTTACCCATGATGCGGGTGAACTCTCCTTCGGAGGGAGCTTTCAACAGCTTCAAAAAGAGCTCGTCAATTTTTCGGGCACTTCTGATCAACATGGAAGTGGCCTGCACCAACGTGCCGGAGGGGATAAGTTCAGAAAGCTGTACCGCACCTTTCTGAAACTTCTCGTTCAATTCATGAATTTGTGTTACTGTCATTACCTGATTTTTAGCGTTGCAAGTGTGAAAATGGCCAATAGGATTCCCACCGTCCAGAAGCGAGCCACGATCTTCGCTTCGTGCAATCCTTTTTTCTGATAGTGGTGATGGAGCGGCGACATCAAGAAGATGCGTCTTCCTTCCCCGTATTTCTTTTTGGTGTATTTGAAATAAGACACCTGAATGATCACTGATAAATTTTCAATGACCAGGATTCCGCAGAGTACCGGAATCAATAATTCCTTTCTAATTACAAACGCTAGCACTGCGATGATGCCGCCGAGTGAAAGACTCCCCGTATCACCCATGAAGACCTGAGCAGGATACGAATTGTACCACAGAAATCCGATGCACGCCCCCACAAAAGCGGTACAGAAAATTACCAGCTCGCCGGAGTTTGGGATAAACATGATATTCAGGTAGTTGGCGAAAATGGCATTACCGGACAGGTAAGCCAGCACTGCCAGTGTGAGCCCGATGATAGCACAGGTGCCGGCAGCCAGGCCGTCCAGGCCATCGGTAATGTTTGCTCCGTTGGACACAGCTGTGACAATGAAAATGACCACTGCAACATAGAGTATCCACGAATAATCAGACAGGAATTCCGGCAACAGCCATTCGTAATTAAATTCATTGTTTGCCACGAATGGAATAGTAGTAAGCAAGGTGCTTTCATCCTTGAATGCCTCCCCGGAAAAATCACGGATTACGATATCCTCATGAAAAACCATCACTAAGCCAACGAGCAGTCCAAGGCCTATCTGGCCAATGATTTTGAATTTACCTCGAAGGCCTTCTTTGTTTTTCTTCTTTACTTTCAGATAATCATCCAGAAATCCAATCGACCCCATCCATAGCGCAGAGATGATCAGCAGGATGATGTAGATGTTGCTTAAATCAGCGAAGAGTAAGGTTGGTATCACTATCGCGGAGATGATGATAATTCCTCCCATAGTCGGAGTGCCTTTCTTCTCCATCTGGCCTGCCAGACCCAAATCGCGAATGGATTCACCCAACTGGTATTTTCTTAGCATTTCGATCAGGTACTTTCCAAAAGTGATGGTGATCAGCAAGGATAATACTGCCGCCATTCCCGCCCGGAATGAGATATACTGAAACAATCCCGCCCCCGGGAAGTCTATTTGATTTAGATATTCAAATAAGTAGTTCAGCATTGCTCGATTGTAGATTTATAAGATTTTAGATTGAGGATTAACACACCCCTAACCCCTCCAAGGAGAGGAATAAATTGCTTATGATATTTTTTGTTTATCCTCATTAATTCAAAATTTCTTTTAGGACCTCTCTATCATCGAAGTGATTTCTCACTCCATTAATTTCCTGATAGGTCTCATGACCTTTTCCTGCTACCAGAATGATGTCCTGATCGCTTATCAGATTGCAGGCCGTTCGGATGGCTTCTTTTCGATCCTCAATTACCATCACGTTTCGTTCTTTCGATTTTGGGATGCCGGCTTTCATGTCTTCCAAAATCTGTTTTGGATCCTCCGTACGAGGATTATCGGAGGTCAGGATGATCTTATCGCTAAATCGGGCGGCAATCTCTGCCATTTTTGGACGCTTGGTTTTGTCCCTGTCGCCCCCGCATCCTACCACGGTTACCAGCATCTCATTCTTGGTTCGCAGGTTATCAATGGTTTTCAAAACATTTTCCAACGCATCGGGCGTATGTGCATAGTCCACAATAGCCATCACATTTGCGGCATTTTCTACTTTTTCAAAGCGGCCACTGGCGCCAGAGGTTGTAGACAATCCGCTCAGGATGTGCTCCTTCTCTTCTTCCAGCAGTATGGCAACTGCGTAGGTCGTGAGCAGGTTGTATGCGTTGAACTCTCCAATGAGCTTGAACCAGACATCCACCCCATCGAAATTCAATTCCAAACCTTGGAGGGTGTTGTGGATGATACGAACCTTAAAATCTGCCATCGATCGGATACCCATTCGATGTTTTGTGGCTTTCGTATTCTGCATCATCACAGCGCCACGTTTGTCATCTACATTCACCAAAGCGAAAGCTTCGGATGAAAGGCCATCAAATAGGAGTTTTTTCGCAGCGATATATTCATCAAATGTCTTGTGGTAGTCCAGGTGATCATGGGTAATATTTGTGAATACACTGCCTGTAAAATGAATACCAGCAACACGATGCTGAACCAGGGCGTGGGAGCTTACTTCCATAAACGCATGCGTGCAACCGCTCTCGACCATTTCAGCCAAAAGCTGGTTAAGTTGCACCGCATCAGGAGTGGTAAAGCTGGTGTCTAAGATCTTATGGTTAATCTTATTCTCTACTGTTGAAAGTAAGCCCACCGTATACCCCAGGTTTTGAAAAAGCTCATACAACAAGGTGGCACAAGTGGTCTTGCCATTGGTCCCTGTTATGCCTACGAGCTTCAATTTCTCTGAAGGTCGTCCGTAGAAATTCGAAGCGATGATGCCCAGGGCTTTCGCTGAATTGTCCGTCTGAACAACCGTGATATTCTCATCTAAATTCTTAGGAGCACTCTCACACACGATCACATTAGCTCCTTTTTCAACTGCGGCTTTAATAAAGTCATGACCATCCACGGTGAGCCCCTTCACTGCGACAAACAGGAATGCCTTTTCCACCTTTCTGGAATCAAAAGCTACTCCAGTCACCTCTTCCTCCCTGTTTCCAGTGATGGATTGGAGCGAAACGCCAAATAATATGTCTTTCAGCGTCTGCATTAGCTCATCTGTAGTTTTATGGTTGAACCTTTTGTTAGTCTGCCGCCCGGCGTAATGGACTGAGTAGCCACACGTCCCCTTCCTTCTACTTTCACTTCAAGTCCCAGATTCTCCAGCACATAAATTGCATCGCGAAGCGTCATACCTCGTACATCCGGCACTACTTCGTATTTTACAGGATTACCCTTCCAATATACCGCATCATTGATCACATCTGTAGTGACCCACTCGGTTTCTGCTTTTGCGTGATTGGAGATGCCAAGCTGATTGCAAATCATGGTTAATTCATCTCGCTTTCCAGCCTTGATGTAGGGGAAAACTCCGGTCACATAGGTACGCTCCTGTGTACCAATTTCGTGCATATCCAGCTCCAGGGAATAGATTTTATCCGCAATTTCTTTGAACACCGGAGCTGACACATCGCTACCGTATATCTGATAACCTTTCGGATTATCAATTACTACGATGCAGCTATATCTTGGTGCTTCGGCAGGGAAATAACCTGCGAATGAGGTGTAGTATTCTTTTACGTATCGGCCATTTCTAACCTTCTTGGCAGTGCCGGTTTTACCAGCAATTTTATAGTGACTGTGATTGATATTTTTGGCTGTACCACGCTCCACCACTCCCTCCATCATCAGCTTCACTTTTCGCAAGGTCTCTTTTGAAGCGATTCGGTCATTGATTATTTCTGTTTCAAATTCTTCAACCATTCGATCGGCTTTCATCACTCCTTTCACGATCATCGGCTTGACCATCTTACCATTGTTGGCCACCGCATTGTAAAGGGTCAACATTTGAAGTGGAGTCATTTTCAGCTCATAGCCGTGTGACATCCACGGAAGGGAAACGCCACTCCAGGTGCTATCAGATGGATCTTTAATGTATGGCTTACCCTCTCCTACCATCTGAAAATCAAGTGGTTGGTGAAGGTTCATGCGTTTCAGGTAATTGATGTATTTCTCAGGCTCATTGCCGAAGTAGCGAGAAATCAACTTCGCCACACCAATGTTGGAAGACTTTTCAAATACTTCCTGAACAGTCAGTGTTCCAAATCCTTCAGGCGTATGATCACGCATGGTTTTATCAAAAAATTCCAGTTTGCCATCTCCGGTATCAACTGTATCGGAAAGCTTGATGTCTGTTTCTTCCAGTAGCGCAATCATGCTTGCCAGCTTGAACGTAGAGCCCGGTTCTCGAGAACCCTGGCTACCTACGGCGTAATTATATCTTTCATAGTAGTCGCCATCTGCATTTCGACTCAAATTAGAAATCGCTTTGATCTCTCCGGTTTTCACCTCCATCACGATAGCTACTCCATAGTCCGCATCATGCTTTTGTAGCTCATCCAGCAACGCTGATTCGGTTACATCCTGCAGGTCTACGTTGATGGTTGTCTGAATATCATAGCCATCTACCGGACGTTTTTCTGTGCCGTCATAAATAGGCCTCCAGCCTCCCCCGGCCATCTTTTGGTACAATCCCTTGCCGTTGACTCCAGCCAACTGTTTGTTGAAGCTGTACTCAAGCCCTACGGTTCCACGGTCGCTGGCATCCACACTACCAATGGTACGAATCCCTAAATGAGAAAATGGCAGAAACCGCTGCTCCACCTTTTCGAAAATCACCCCGCCTTTCAACCGGCCTTCCCGGAAGAGCGGCCAGTGTTCCATATTCTTTTTGTCTTGATAGCCAATTTCCTTTCGATTGAGCGTCAAGTATCGGCGACCATCTTTCCGGGCACCATCGATCTTGCGTTTGTATTGCGTTGGGGTCAGATCTCCATAGTAGCGCGATAGCAGGTAGCACAACGAATCGATATTGTTTTTATACAGGCCATTGGATGGTAAGTAAGGATCAATCGCCAATCGATAGAATGGAAGTGAAGTGGCTAGCAGGCTACCATCATCTGCATAGATGTTTCCACGCGTCGCTTTTACGTTCATCACCTGCATACCAAGCGTCTCACCCATGCTTCTCCACTTGTCTCCTTCGATATACTGGATTTTGGCAATGCGGAAAACCACCGCTCCTGCCACCAAAAAGGTGAGCAAAAAGGCGATTCTAACGCGCAGTACTATGTCTCTTTTTATGCTCATGATAAAACTCCTCCCCCTAGCCCCTTCCAGAGGGGGAAAGTATTTTTTATGTCATTTCGAGCATCGCGAGAAATCTTTACCAACGTTTCAAAATGATAAATATCTCTCCCTCTGGTCGAGATGACAGATCCGGTCTTGCAATATGGCTTCTGACTAATTTTCAACTTCCCTAATCAATACCGGTGATTCTTTGCTCTCCTTTAAACCGAGCTCTGCGGCTCGTTTTGCCACCTCTGATTGCTTGCTTTCATACATGAAATCTGCCTTCAGGGTAGTATAGTCTGCTCTCAGGTCTTCAACTTCTGTTTCCAGATCGTTGATGTCACGAATTTTTTTCTCTGCGTAGTGGCGGTTGCCGATGTACAACAGACATAGAAAGGCCAGAAATAAAATTTGGGGAAGAAAACGCACGTGTATCACCTCGCTCATGGATGAGTCCATGCGTAGAAAGCGACTGATGAGACGGAATAAGCCTCCTCGCTCTTCTCTTTGGGGTAATTTGTAGGTGTTCTTCATAGTTCTATTCCGCTTCGTCATTTGAAATTTTTAGGTCAACCTACCCCTACACCCCTTCCAGAAGGGGAATAAAGGCTTTCAAATGACTCAGCTTCTTTTCTTGCCAATACGCAGCTTAGCGCTTCTCGCTCTGCTGTTTTCTTTAATTTCTGCCGCTGTGGGAACGATGGGCTTTCGGTTTACCGGGTCTAACACCCTGATTGGATTCCCATAAAAGTCTTTTTCATCGACCCCTTTAATGTTTCCTTTATTGATGAAATTCTTGACCGGCCGGTCTTCCAATGAGTGGTAACTCATCACTACGAGTCTGCCTTCTGCCTTTAGCACCTCGCCTGCCTGTACCAAAAATTCCCTGAGTGCTTCCATCTCCTCATTTACCTCTATTCTTATGGCCTGAAAGACCTGTGCGAGGTATTTGAGATCCCGACCTTTTGGAGCGTTCTTCATGGCGATGGCTTTCAATTGCTCGTTGGTCTCGATGGGCTGGTTCATCCGGAAATTCACAATCTCTCTTGCGAGTGTTCGTGCATTTCTGATTTCGCCATACGCACTCAAAATATGTATCAGATCCTTTTCCTCGTATTCGTTGACTACCTCCCTGGCGCTTTTTGCAGCGGCCTGATCCATGCGCATATCCAACACACCTTCTGCCCTGATGGTGAATCCACGCGATGGTTCATCAAACTGATGGGAGCTAACTCCCAAATCCGCCAGGATGCCATCCACTTCCGTGATGCCATGTAGCCTGAGGAATTTTTTCAGGTATCTGAAATTTGATTCAATAAATGTGAAAGAACTTTTCGCTTCTTTTTTCTCCTCATCCCCTTCCCTCAGAAGCGTCTGACCGCTCCCCGAGGAGAAGGGAGTGTTGATAAGTTCTTGTGCATTTTGCTCAGCATCTTTATCCTGATCAAAAGCAATGAGGTGGCCGGTTGTCAACTGATCGAGTATCGCTTTGCTGTGACCGCCACCTCCGAAAGTCACGTCTACGTATACTCCATCTGGTTTTATGTCCAGCCCGTCCAGGCACTCTTTCAGCATGACGGGGTTATGATACATAGCTGCAAGTTTTTAGCTGCAAGCTGCAAGTTGCCTTGCTCCACTCCGCTCTAAACTTCAGGTCTTGAAGCTTGTAGCTCGAACCTTGTAGCTTTCTATTATTCATCTAAGAACTTCTGTGCCAGCTCTGAGTATTCGCTATCGTCACTGATCATGTGCTTGTCAAATACTTCAGGATTCCACATTTCTATATAGTTGCCCGTGCCGATGAGGAGTACCTCCTTGTCTATCTGTGCATGAGCGAGCATCTGTTTTGGGATCAGGATGCGGTTTGCATTATCCAGCTCCACCTGCGCGATGCTCCTGAAAAATGTCCTTTTCAGCTTTCGCTGTTCGGGATCGAATTCACTCAATGATGAGATCTTGTGGTGTATCTTTTTATACTCCACCATTGGGTAGAGGATTAGGTTCGGCTCGAATCCCTTCCGAATGACTAGTTCTGCAGTGGAGACCTCCGGAAGGTTGTTCTTGATCTTTGCAGGCAAGACCAACCTTCCTTTAGTATCCAACTTACACTCATACTCGCTTGTAAAAAACGCCATACTGAGCCTTGAAAAATATAAACCACCGGAACAAATGTAATCAACTTTTCCTATTTTCCCCCACTCTCTCCCACTTTCATACACAAAATATTAAAAAATGCGTATTTGTGCATTAAATCGATGATTTTAAGCTTTAAATGAATGTTCTGTGAATGAGTGAGTTATGAAAACGAGGCGATTAGACTACTTTTTTTGAAGACTTTTGGAAATTGGTGCTTGACATTTGTGATTTGGAGGATTTGGTGGGAGATGGTGGGAAGGAATTGAAAATGGATGTGAGAATGTTGTGTGTAGAGCACAATTTAAAATGTAGTGTATCACCATTTAAATTGTAGTGTTTCGCTCCTTTGGCCATGGTTTGTGTCTTCACAAATCATTTAGGGACAGGAGACACAACCCGAGACATTTGGATTCTCAACGAAAAAGGCAGGCTTGAACCAGCTTTTAGTATATGCTAGGACTGGTTGGGGGATATGTAACAAACACCATCAGAAGCTAGATAAAATCTTTCCCACCTTCTAAATCAAAAAATATAACTCTCCACTTCTTTCAAAAAGGTAAAGCTATTTTTAAGCTAGGAAGTAAATATTCAAGTGTTGAAATCAAAACCCTATTTCTATCAAGTCTACAGCAATGCAGTCTACATTATCGAATCTTTAGAGGATGAAACGAAAACTGGAAAATGGCTTTATGAGGACATAGTCGCATTCTCTTATAGGGATGATGTATTAAGAATCGAATACTTTGAATTCAAGAGTAAGTTAGAATTCTTCCAAATTCTCAATAAAATAAGAAGAGAGATTAATTCATATGGCATTCTTCCTATAATTCATATCGAGGCACATGGAGATGAGAGAGGCTTTGAAGTTGCTAAATCAACGGAAGAGATCTCTTGGTCAGAATTAAATGATCATCTAATTGAAATAAACATAGCTTCTCAAAATAATATTACCCTTTCTCTTGGTATTTGCAAAGGCCATTATATAAATCTCGACCTTGCAGATCGGTTTAGAAGTAAAACTAGATGTCCTTATGCTATCAATATAAGCCCCCAAGAGCAAATCGGATCAAATGAGATTAAATATGGTTTCAGCTCTTTTTATCAAAATTTATTGATATCCAAGGATTTTGGAAAGGCAATGGAAAAAATGCAGGAGATCACTTCACTAAACATCCTGAGAACTACAGATTCATTCGTACACCAAATTATGCATACTATTAAGGAGGAGTTTTTAAATGCCAATAAAATCGCAGCTCAACTTGATGATTTGTTCAAGAATGAAAGAGAGCTTTTACCCGGTAAGAACTACAACAGAAATTTAAGAGAATTTAAAAGGTTTAAGAAAAGTTTTTACAAAAAACAATTTGAGGAAAGATGGAATCATTTTTTAATGATTGATCTGTTTGTTGAAAACAAAAATAGGTTCCCCCTATTTGAGGAAATTTGGAGTGATCTGTTCAATTAAGCAGAATCTGATCATAATGAAATAGACCTTTCAGCCTTTGCGTTACTGATGAAATCCTTCCATGCTAGCTTTGAATTTGTTGAGTTCAAAGCTGCCCTATTACCTAATCAAATATTACGGTGAAATTTTGATTTATACATTTTCGTTTTTCACTCAATGAGAGTGAAAACTCACCTTCTTTGCCGTTGTTGGTCTTGTGACCAACAACCATGTAGATAAAATACTCATTGGTGACAACACCAACGAGGGCGGAAAGAATCTTAACTCACCCCCTTCAAAGGGGGAAATATAAATAACAGTCGAAGATGCCGGATCTAGTCCGGCATGACATCTCCTTTTGTGTTGATTAATATTTGGGTCTGAGATTCTCAATAACCTGAGCATCTACCCAATAGGATTTTCCTACCCAATTTTCACTTCCATCTTCTTTCACCTCCCACTGTCCTCTGGTAAAAAACAGGTATTTTCCATCGTCTGACACCCGTGCGCCACTTTCACTTAATGAGGTGTTGATCTTATCCCCCATATTCATTGCTAGTAGCCAGGAATCATTTTTGTCTCGAAAACTAATGTAGATATCAGATCTACCATATCCATCTTCTCTTCTGACATCCCACATCAAATAGGATTCATCTTTAGCAATAGTGGGATGAGCGATCCATGTCCCGGTATTGATCTCCTTGCCTAATTTTTGTCGGGGTTCATATTTGCCATCTATAAAGCGGGAATAACTGATAGCTCCTACTGTATCAGGTTTTCCATTTTCATCAAATTCTATTTCATCAAAGTAAGCAGTTCTATTATCTGAAAACGATAGCCCCATAATATGCTTATCCGAAAAAGGTGCGCCCAGGCTTTGGTATTCAGACCAACCAGTGTCCGTTCGGATTTTGTATTTATTTCCGCGATATAGCGTATCACCTCCTTTTGAAAATTTAGGCCATTTTAGGTCTGTCTCAGACTCGTTTCCCCAGCTACCATTTTCGTATCGAATGACAAAAAAGGTGCGTTCTTTATATTTCCCATTTTTCCTGGAGAAGTAGTATTCCCTTCCATCTGTTGAAAGTCCACCTCCTTCAAAAAGTCCATCCGGAGAGACAATTTTAGGTTCAAAAAGTTTGGGGATTAATCCTGGTGGTTCCTCGCCGAAATAGCGATCGGATAAAGGTGGTAGATCAAGCACATCTGACTCTTTTGTTTTGGTTTCACAAGCATTGAATACTAGCGTTCCGGCAATGATTGATATCAAGTGAATTTTTACTGTCATCCGACTAAAATTTTAGTTTGTTGAAAAAATTGCGTTTAGATCATCCGAGAAAGGATTTTTCTTTAATATCCAGAACTTCCCCCACCCTAAAGGGAGTTGTAAAGAATGTCCCTTTAGGGAATTAAAGGCCGACGTGGAACGGGTGTATTTGGGCTGATTCCTCCGAACCGAAAAATCTTTCTCGGACATCAGTAATAAGTTTTCTTCATTGGTTTCAAATGGTATCGTTTCTTATTGTTTTGTTCGTAGCTGGTCAATGATCCGGGCGTCCACCCAATAGATATCTATATTATCTCCTGTATCATCCATCTTTCTATTAAAAAGTATGTACTTGCCATCAGGAGTCACACTCGCGTAGAAATCATCATTCGCCGAATTGACCTGATCACCCATATTGATAGCCGGACCCCATGTACCGCCCTCCTGTCGAAAACTGATATACAGATCAGATTCTCCATACCCTCCCTCTCTCTCACTATCCCAAATGAGGTAGCTTTCATCTGGCGCAATGAAGGGATGAGCAGTCATTTTCCCGGAGTTGACCACAGAACTCATTTTAACAGGTTCTTGATGCTTGCCATCCTTTAATGTTGAGATGCGGATGACATCACCGCTTTTAAAATCATCAAACACATAAGTGCCGTTCTCAGATGCTGACAAGCGCATTATCCCCCATTCTTTCCTGTCGAACATGGATCCAAGGCTCTTACGCTCAGACCATCCATCCCCTACGCGATCCCTATAACCCTTTGCCATGTGCATACGCGAGCCATCCGGTGAGAATGTAACTTCCCCTGTTCGTAAAAACTCCGTAAATTTTTTCCATACGTTGTTTTCCTGGCGAAATCCAATAACTGTAGGTCGAAATCCTGTCTCATTAGGCCCGGAGTATATACCCCGATCGAGGGTAAAATAAAATTCCTTCATGCCCGGAGCAAACACACCCTCCAGTTCCCATGCATCTTTCGAAATGATTCCGGGTGCGAAGGGTTCAGCAATCAACCCTGGAGGCTCTTGCCCCATTAAAGGACCCGTCAGTACAGGAAATTCGGGTTTGTTCAATTCAGCCAGCCACCCTACGCTTCGAACAGCCATTCGTGGGAAGGCCGTTTGATGATCGCCCAGAATCTCTTCATGAGTTATGTGCAGGGTTTCGCTATTCTGGTTTTCGAGAAGGGCAACAAATTCTCTGACAAGCTCATTTAACTCTATTTCTTCCGTACCATTCGAAATGAAGACATTGGCATTTAAGTCTTTATCAGCAATCAGCTCTGAGAGATACGAGATATTCCCTCGTAGTGACGGACTTCCAATTAGGTAGTTCTTAAATGTCTTGGGACGTTCAGATAAAATGTATGCTCCAAATAAACCACTCGCGGAATAGCCGAAATAGGATCGGTTTTGAGGATCGGTTTGGTAGTTGTTTTCAACATACGGTATTACATCTTTGAGAATGAATTCCAGATGATTGCTTGCTTGCCCTAATTGATATTTGGCTTGAATTTCCGGTTTGCTTGATGGACGTATTGTGTAATCGCGGAATCGGCTTACATGTTCTCCATGTTCCTCAACCAGCGCCGGATCGATATCCTTTTGCCAGGATATGCCAACTAAAATGACATCTTCTAAGATGTACTCCTGGCCGGCGGATAGTACTTCGAGATGCCATGCAGCATCTGTATAATAAAGGACAGGATACGTTTTATCATTGTTCTCAGAGTAATCCTCTGGCAACTCTACGTAAAGTTCATAGTTTCTCCCAGTTTTAGAATCTTGTATTGGGATGACCTGAATGTTGGTGTTTTCCCAATTGGGGAAAGTATTCTGAGGTTCATTTTGTCCTTGTGCAAGTGCTGCATCAAAAGGAAGTATAGTCGCAATCAGTAACAGGCTTGTTACACATAAACATTTAAATTGGACAGAGTTGATCATAAATCTCGATTGAATTTTTAGGGTTATACCTCAAAGGATGGCGTAGCGTTGTTGATGCGCATCGTTTAACTTGCCAACTGCTCTATGTATAAATGAACTGCTCCGCAAACCTGTTTTTATCAATTAGTTTGCACCACTTAACTACGTCAAAATGAAGTTGAAATCGTCCCATTTTCTTCTTTTGATCAGCATCCTGCTACTGGCTTCTTCCTGCGAGCAAAAGCCAGCGATATTCAAGGAATACCGCACTGTATTTCAAGTGGGTGACAATCCCACCTGGTCGAAGAAGGTCTTAAATGATAGCAATTGGGAAAGCAGAATAGAACGTATTCCAAAAGGCGAAATTTTCTGGTCCAGAACCCGCATTGATATACTAAAAGCTCCTGAAGAATTTCGACCATACGGCCTTCGGATCGATGCGTATGGGGAATATGAAATCTTTTGGGATGGGGTACTGATTGGAAGAAACGGAAACCCGGGGCAGGAAGCCGAGCTTCCTCCAGAGGGTGAACTATGGATAACACATGGCATTCCTATGCACCTGTCAACAGAAGGAGAACATGTGCTGGCCTTACGATTAAGTAACTATTATTTTCCGGATCATGTGGGGCAATATGAACTAGAGATCGCGGATTATGAGGATTTGCTCAACGACCTGCTTATCGAAACTTCTTATATGCACGTTTTTGCAGGAGCATTTCTTATCATATCCATCTATTTTCTTTTTCTATTCCTAAACAACAGAAAAGAATATCCTACACTGATTTTTAGTGTGTGCTGCTTTCTCATTTTTGCGCTTGTAATAACTGTATTTAGCAAAGATTATGTGCCCATCCATTACAGCGTGCATGTCATAAGACTGCAGATCATCAACTCGTTTTTGCTGGGTATTACATTTTTGATTCCAACCTACTTCTCAATGCAGTTTCCCTATTCAAGGCGTAGACTGTCATTAATTGTATATGCGGTGTTACTCATTTTCTTTTGGCTAATAGGTGGTCATGCTTTTGATTTCAAAACAGTGAGCATGGTGCTGAGTATGTGGTGTTTTTCTTTTGGGATAGTGGCATATGGGGTGTATAAAAATGTAAGAGGGGCACGCCTTGTTCTTGTGACCTTGGTTCTGTCTGTTTTGGTATTTCTTGCTACCGGGTTTGTCATCAGTTTATACACTGGGCTGGGACTTATTCTGCTGGGTATGTTGTACCTATTGACACTTAATATCAAGGCGCAACGACTGGCGTACGAAAACACATTGGTTCAGTCGACTCGCCTGCGCCTGGAATTGTTGAAAAAGAACATTCAGCCACACTTTCTGATGAATACGCTGACTTCACTTATAGACTGGGTGGAAGAGTCACCAAAGAAGGGTGTTCTGTTTATAGAAGCGCTAGCCAAGGAGTTTGATCTTTTTAATAAAATTGAGGATCAAACTTTAATACCCATTTCTCAGGAGATAGCACTATGCCGTAACCACCTCCAGATTATGGAATACCGAAAAGAAATAGATTATGCATGGCAGGAAGAAGGGATAGATCTTCAACAAAAAATACCACCGGGAATTCTACATACACTTCTGGAGAATGGAATCACACACAGCTTGCCACTGGAAGATAACAGCATAAAATTCACACTGACTTATGAATCAAGTAAGGAATGTACAAGCTATACTTTACTGACTTTTGCCCGTAGTGTAAGGGAAGGCAAAAGTGTGAAGGAAGGTACCGGACTAAAATACATTAAAGCCAGATTGACGGAAAGTTACCATTCTAAATGGGACCTGATCTCTGAACCGACCGATCACGGCTGGAAAAGCGTCATTAGAATATATGCATGAAGAGATGAATATTTTAATCGTGGAAGATGAGGCGCGAATCGCCAGTCGACTTGAGCGAATGACCCGGGATATTCTGGGGGATCGACTACAGTCGCTAATGCATATTGAGACACTGCACGAGGCGATGGAGTTTCTTGAAAAGAACCCCCTGGATATTGTGTTGCTTGATTTGAATCTAAATGGTGAAAGTGGATTTGACTTGCTTAAATCGGTGGTCGCAGGGTCGTTTCATACCATCATTGTCTCAGCCTATAAAGAAAAAGCGATCGCAGCATTTGAATACGGGGTGTTGGACTTTGTGCCAAAACCTTTCAACAAGGAAAGGCTGGAACAAGCCTTCAGTCGCGCAATTGGAAAAGATAATAAAGCTATCAATCCGGCCAGATTTCTGGCGGTGAAAAAGCGGAATAGGATACAGATCATACCGATTGAGCATGTGCTCTATATAAAAGGAGCTGGGTCCTATACAGAACTTTATCTGACCGATGGGTCAAAAGAACTTCATGATAAATCACTCGAAAAACTTGAACAACTGCTAGCCTATTTGTTCGAGCGTGTCCATCGATCCTACTTGGTAAAAGCTTCTGAAGTCAAAGAAATTGCGGTTAAAACAGGAAGCAAGTACCTAGCCGTATTGAAAAACGGAGTGCAAATCCCCGTTGGTCGAACAAAATACAAAAGCTTAAAAGCTAAGTGGATATAGTACTTCAAGGCTTAGATGCTGTACGATAGACTTTAGATAGAGACTTACTTGCAGCCTGCCACTTGCAACTAACCTTGAGATTGCTTCACCCACTCCTCATCACACATGCAGCACATACGGGTTCGCAATGACGGTACTGGAAGACGACAGAGCATGAACTCCTATGGATGACCGTATTTATTTTTTCAAAAGTGCTGTAGCAGATATAATAAACCCTATGGCAGAGCACCAAGCTCCCCAATTGGGATGATTGCTGAAACTAAGAAACCCTGTTATTATGAGCGTATTGCCTAGAGCGATCCATCCCTTACGCTTTCTAGCGTTGGTTTTAATTGTTTTAATAGATAGTATCATGCTTTTATTTTTGAAATAGACATCTGGTAGGTTGCCGATTGCTTTTAAGAATTACACTTTTTGAGGTTTTCTTTTTCAAGTAAGTTAGAACGGGTGACTGTAACGCGTGTTCCGCCCTCCTTGGTGTGACAAATTCTAAATCACAAAATTCAAATAAACTCCAAGCTCCAAATAGCTAACGGCTAATAGCTAACAGCCAAAAAGACCAACGCAGACGACAATCGACCTAAATAAATATTTCGAAAAACTGTAATTATGAAGGGTTTGACTACACTTACGGGTAAAGCGCTATCATTTGAAAACCAAGGAATCTACCAACGAAGCGGAATTTCTCGAGCAGGTCAACCAGTCGCAGGGCATCATACACAAGGTATGCCGGCTCTACTGCGACGATGAGGAGCATCGCAAAGACCTATTCCAGGAAATCCTGATTAACCTGTGGAAGTCCTACCACACCTACCGAGGTGAGGCGCAGTTTTCCTCGTGGATGTATCGCGTGGCACTCAATGTCGCCATCCAGGATTTTCGGAAAGTAAAAAAACGCAAGCTGCTCGTGTTGGAAGCCTATGAGTTTAGCGAGCAGGTAGATCCCACACCTCCAGCGGAGATGGAAAGCGAAAAATTTCGGGCGATGCACCAGGCCATCGGGCAGCTGGACAAGCTGGACAAAGCCATCGTGCTACTGCACCTAGATGGGCATAGGAATGAAGAGATCGGGCAGATCGTGGGCATCACCACCAACTATGTGCGGGTAAAAATGAACCGCATCAAAATCAAATTATCTAAAAAACTAAAAAGCTAAGACATGGAACTATTGGAACTACAAGCTACCTGGCAATTATTCAATGACAATGTCATAAAAAACGATTTTGTGGAACCGACTATAATCGGTAATTCCATTCACCAGAAGTCAAAATCAGAGATATCAAGCATTAAGAGATCCATGCATTACAAATTCATCATCGGTACAGTCACCATGCTAATCGGGCTAGGGATGACAGCAGCTATGTATTTCGCTCCGGACTTCAACCCGCTATCCAACTTTCTTAGTCATAGCGAATCGTTAGGCTTTTACATCATCATTACCCTCGCTCTGGGCGCCATGATTGCTGTCAATCATCGGGCATACAAGCAGATCAAACAGCTAAACGAAAGCGTATCTAACCTGAAGCAGGGTCTGAGCAATTTTACCCGCTCCATGCGCAAGGCCATGAACTTCAACATCTACTCAGATGCGCTAATGTCACCAGTGTTCATTACCTGGATCTATTACACCTATGCATTCAAAAACCAAGCAATAGGCTGGGATGTACGATCCCTTGTGCTATTCGTGCTGCCAGTGGCTATCGGGCTGTTCAGCTACTATTTCCAGCGGTATGCCCAGCACCTTAAGTTTGGTCGCTATGTGAGCAGGCTGGAGGGTTATTTACAGTCGCTGGAAGAAAATTCTGAAAAAGTGTAATTCTGAAGGAGGCCCTGCAACCTACTAAACAAAAAGCTTATGAATAACTCAAGTCTCGTTAAAATTATGACCATCACTGGTGTAGTGATCATGCTCATATCATTTGCAGTAATACCAGAACAATACCCGTGGTACTATGAGGTACTCCTTTTTGATGTGGGGCTGGCGCTCTGGCTATTTCCTAAATGGAGAAGTAAGAGGGCGCTTAGACAGGCCGCCGCTGTGCTCTTGTTCTTTGCCATGCTCCCGGCATCCGCTCAGGATTACAGCAAGCAGGTAGATGCACTGAAGCAAAGCTTTGAAAATAAGGATACAAAATACATCGAACCTCACCTGAGCAGCGAGCTGAAATTTGATCCTATGCCGGCCGAAAATACCGGACCTATATTGAATAATATTGTCACAAAGCTGCCTTTCATAAGTCTTGAGCTTATCGAAACTGCTGAAAACACTGCCACTGTCAAGTATGAATTTCAGGGGTTGGGAGAGCGCACATCCGCCATTCACTTTGACTCAGACGGAAAGATCATTCGTGTGGAGCTCATCGAAAACCTAATCAAAATGGAGATGGAGCAGCGCAAGCAAATGCAGGCCAGCGTGCAGCAGCCGGGCACTAATGAGGTAGTAGAAAAATACCAACCAATTTCAGTAACCATCCCAGCCAGTGACGGAGTTACGATCAGTGGTAATCTGTATGAGATTGATAAAGAAGCACCTGTAATTCTATTGTGCCATCAGGCGGGTTATAACAAGGCCGAATATACTGACATAGCTCCCCGTCTCAATGAAATGGGATTCAATTGCCTGGCTATCGATCAGCGCTCCGGTGGGGCTTTTGCAGGACAACAAAATGAGACTGCAAGCAAGGCCATGGAGATGGGACAGGAACCTACCATGCTGGATGCCCGTCAGGATTTAAAAGCTGCCGTTAATTACCTGGCCAAAAAGTATAAGCAGAAAGTAGTCGTGTGGGGTAGCTCATACTCTTCCAGCCTCGCTTTGTTTGAGTTGGCCGAAAACAAAAAAGTGAAAGCTGCTCTGGCATTCAGTCCCGGTGACTATTTTGGAGACCAGGCGGTCACTTTAGCTAATACCTTTGGTAAGGTAGACAAGCCATACTTTGTCACCTCATCAAAAACGGAAGCCGAACCACTCAAAAAATCATTTGAAAGTGTAGAGATGAAAAACAATCAAATGCATTTCATCCCGGAATCCAACGGTTTTCATGGTTCGCGAGTACTTTGGATCGGCCAGGAAGGTGCAGAAGAATATTGGACTGCAGTCACTGAATTTCTTACAGCTTTAAAATAACAACTATGAAAAACAGGCTCATTCATTTCGCAATACATACCGAAGACCTTGAAAGGGCAAAGGGTTTTTATGGAGAGGTTTTTAACTGGGGGTTCCGTGCATATGGGCCCTCAGACTTTGCCCAAATCAGCGATGAAGATTCAGAAAACGGTGAACTGATAGGTGCGCTACAATCACGAACCTACTCACCGGTAGAGGGTAATGTTTTAGGTTTTGAGTGCACCATTGGTGTAGAAAATGTGGATGAGGTCATCGCTAAAGTGGAACAAAGCGGCGGCAAGGTAGTGATGCCAAGGACGGCTATTCCTCATGTGGGCTGGATCGCCAAGTTTCTGGATACGGAGGGAAACCTGGTATGTGCAATGGAAACTGATCCCAATGCATCCTAATCATGGAAGACCGACCCATACATCCCGACTTTCTTTTTCATCTTGAATTAAAAGAGATGGAGCTGGTGAAGCTATTTGCAGATCTTCGCGACTACATTTTTGAAGTGGCTCCTACATGCAATGAGATCTTATACCATACTCATGCACTTACTTCGGTCTTTTCGCTCTCTGATAAACTTTCCGATGCATTCTGCATGATCCCTATTTACACCAGTCACCTGAATCTTGGCTTCAATCAAGGCACATGTCTCCCGGATCCTAAAAACCTTTTACAAGGCACAGGCAAGTTGATCAGACACATTCCGGTTAGAGGTCCCGATGACTATCGCAAGCCTGAGATTGAGTCTTTGATTTTGTCCGCCATTAACCATTCTCAGGACGGAATGAAAAAGGATCCGTCGGTTGTGGGTGCTACCATCTCAAAAATTAAATAACCATCCCAGATGCTTGTTTTACACAAGTGTCTGGATAAGTAAATAATGGCGCTTCATTCAAAAAGATTTTTTCCAAAAAGCAGTAGGAATTTATACTTAACAAATATTAAACTCGGATTGGCTTTAATAGTCGTTGCGTATTTAATTGTTGACCAATTAGCATCAGCCTGATCAATTTTGGCGGATCTCTTTTCCAGCCATTTGCGCTTTACATAATTGGCAAAATTGAAATAGAGTTTATCATCAAAAATAGTGAATGCTTCTGGACTACTTGTTGCTTTATATCCTTCAGAAGCTCCATAGGCACAAAATCCACCATACTTTGGTATGTACTTTTCAGGATTTCTTGTAAAAGCTTGACGATGAGCTTCGCTTACAAAACGCCATTCTAAATCATTCCTTAGAATCATGTAGCGTTTGGAACCCCTTATTGCTTTGTTCATTGTAAAGAAAGCAACAGGGTCATACCCCTTAAGCGCTATCCCATTGTTGTTCAAAATGGATGAATTGCTACTCCGCATGATGCACTTATTAATTCAGGACTGATTTGTTTGATTATCACCTCTGAATTTAGTTCAATACTACATCATATTTAATCATAAACAGAAGTGAACATATTGGTACCATTGAAATCAGCTTTGTGAACATTTTAAGTGACAATAATTCCAAAAAGTGAACATTTTCAATTACTCAAGACAGTAGTGTATCACCGTTTAAATTGTAGTGTAGCAGGTATTAACGCTCAACCGAGCTTATCAAGCTCTTTTTGGTATGTTTCTAAGATTGAATCTCTAATTGAATTGAATGCTTCAATATTTGCTATTCTTTTCTTTAGCTTCTCTACTTTTTCTTTTGTCTCATCCAGCTCTTCATCTTCTTGACCTTTGAGATATTCATCATAATCTGAAGTGAGCCTTATGATAGTAGTGTCTGGGTAATCAATTAAGTCAATAGCATTTCTTATATATTCCGCTTTTTCATTATTGAGTTCTATTTCAGATGATGCGCGATATAATAAATCCGAAATTATAGATCTTGCAAGCTTATCCACCTCCAAGGCAACATCAAGATGATTTTTAACTTCATCAGACTTATCATCTTTGCTCTCTTCATCCAAAAAAATTGCAACTCGTTCAGGATAAAAGAATGTCCCTTCCTTATTAGGGTTAAGCTTTTTTAAAGTCTCCAATAGTGGTTTAAATTCTTCCAAATGATCTTTGAGCGGGGGAACTGACCATCTATTTTCCCAGAGTTTCAGAATAATTTCAAAGCATTCTTTCTCTGCTTTAGATTTCTTGCTTCCAGTTAGTTTTTTCGACAACTCTATCTTTTCAGCTACATAATGTGCCATCCACTTTGAAAGTGTATCAACACCTGGGTCGAGTTCCAGTTCCTTGACTATGGATTTACCTAAGTCTATAATTTTTTGAGATGCTTCTAAGTCTTCCATCTGGTGTGAATAAGTAAATGTTATTATGAGTTAAATACTTGTATTTTTCTTCGTCTGATCTGTATTTGTATTCTATGTCTCGACTAATATTGACATCAATAATCAAGTTGCTATCATAGATTTGACAGAGTCTTTTGAGTAGTGGTAATGATGCACTTAAGCGCATGCCAGATTGCTCTGGTTCTTCATCATAAACGCGTGGCTCACTACTCCAAATATCACATTCGAGAACAATTTGGCCATCGTTAGCAAACCATTTTAGGCCATTCACATCTGGTGAAAGATTTAACTCTTTGTTGAAAGGCTCTCCTAACGAAAATGGTGGGTAGCTTATACTCCCTGCATAAGGATCAAATTCGTCGATCCCTTTGGATACATAGGGATTAAAAATAAACCCGCGAAGTTTAAATATGCCTGAATCAATTTCTACCCTATCTTCCTCAAAATCCGGTAATTTGTAATCGTGATAATCACTTGTTGTTGCAAGAGCCCTCATCAAAGCGATTGAGGTTTCTTTGGAAACCAAGGATGATGAAACTGTTTGAGTTTCATATCGTGAATTATGCTTTTCAGTCCATCCCCCCTTTATGTTAAGCCAAGTTTCTTCTCCATTTCGAACTTTTATGCTCTTTAAAAAATCGATCTCTTGAATATCAGTTCTCCACAGTTCATCTTTATTTTCTTTAGTTATCCAATCTGGCCGTTCCAATGGAAGTTTACCTCTGCTATCCGATAACCATTTACCATCAATTCTTGTCAAGGAATGTCTAGACAGCCAATAGTCCCATGGATCTTCTTCATCCCAATAGTCTCTTGAAGAGATGACAGGCATATTTTCAACCAACTTGGCTGCTACGACCAGCATTGAATGATAAGAAAGATAAAAATCCAAATTGTCAGTTTTTGGATAACTACCATGGTCATGCCATGTTTTCCTATCTTGAGACCGGTTCCAAAGACCAACACGGGGATCATTATTATATCCTGATTTTGTCCCAAGCCCCCATTCCTTAACAATCACTTCTGCGCATAAGTCTTGAACTTGTTTACCAGGAATCCCAAAAACTTCACCTAGAGGTTTATACCAATATTCATCAAAGTCCCAGCCAAAATGACGATCTATGTCAGTATCAACCTCTCCACTTTGATGCAAGTAACTATCTGTTCGATATCCATATTCCTTTTTCCTAACTTCATGCTTGCTCTTGCCAACGTCTTCAAAGCTGGAGATCTCTCCGCTACTATAAGTTCCTGGAGTGGCTTTTTCAATATTCAAAGCAATTTCTGATGAAAACTTTTGGATCAATACATGAGACTCAAATTGAGAGTGCTTCTGAAATTTCTCCTTATAGTCGACTAGTATTTCGGGGTTATCTATAGACACTCGACAAAGTGCGATGAGTAAATATTGTCTTGCGTGTAAATTGTAGAATGGGTACTGGTTGCTACCATAGGCTTCAACCAGGTCATGTTCCATCCATTCAATCAACGAATTTAAAACTTTGGTGCAACCAAAATCAGCTAGTTTCTTAACTGTGTGGCAAGCTCTCCAACGAGTTTCAGAGAGTGGTGATCCAAGTGCTGACCAAATAAATCCCGCTATATTATTATTTATATCGCTCGAAACATGCAACCATTTACCCCAAGGCCCATCTCCAAAATCATCTTCAATGTGCAACTCAAATCTTGATAGAGCATAGTGTGTTAAATCTGAGGCAATGTCTGCATTTACAAATGATGCTGCATGCCTCACAAAACCGAAGAGTGTACTGGCATCAGTTAATTCCTGCCCTTGTGAAAGACCATAGAACACACCTTCTTTCAATTTATTCACCAATTCTCCATCTATTGCATGAGTCTGGACTACTGACCGAAATGAATAGGTACTAGCAAGTCTATGTGCGTACTTAACACCAAACCGGTAAAGAACAGTTGGCCATTTTTTCTTAAAACTCACCTTATTTTTCCAGGCATCAGGTATCGAACTTAGCACTTGCTCAAAATCGTATTGACTTATTTTTTCAAAGTCCAACAATTCATCAATAAGATCATGTATCTGATTAGGCTTGATCTGCTCCAGTGTTTTCGAATAAAGATCACTGACTCTCCAAAAACGATCATCTTCATTGTCACTGAACTCCTGTAAGAATCTTTGGTGAACCTTCGCTAATCCTCCCGTCTTCAGAATGTCTATGTCGTTGAAAACGCGTGTCCATTTTTGAGCCTCCTTCTTAGTCTCAGACTTATCTGTTGCCCGCTTACTTGGATGATTATGGATTGCTGGTTTAGAGTTGCTACTAGTCGCAGAAACAACACTGTTCAATTCATCTGATTTAACCTCGTATTCATCACCAATAGCCTTTAACTGCACCCAATAATCGGGGTTAACCCCCTCCATTCTTAGCAAAGAGACAGCATCATCAAATATTTCCTTTTGGTGCCTTTCATCATCTTCATTTTTTAAGCAAGCCGTTAGTAGAGAATCCGATACATGATCTCCGAACAACCTCGTCATCGACCATGCCAACGTGGGATTGACCGTTCTTGACTTTACCAGATAGATCAAAAGGTCCTCTATCTGGTAATGAAACCGACCAATTTCACGATCACGCCAACGACTTAATGTAGATATAGCAATTGGGGGAGACATCTTTGCGCAGGTAATTACTGCATCTGATCTATTCCAATGCTTTTCTCGGGCTACATATCCTCCAACTAGCTCTGCACACCGGATGAACCTGTAGGCAATTTCGTCAGTAGCTTTTCTACCTGCTTGTCTTCCCAACGAAACCACTGCCTCCCAACGCTCAAC
Source organism: Ekhidna sp. (assembly GCF_040223195.1). Lineage (GTDB taxonomy): Bacteria > Bacteroidota > Bacteroidia > Cytophagales > Cyclobacteriaceae > Ekhidna. Next base: position 269,104 of record NZ_JAVKDX010000015.1, read on the forward strand.
GATTTCATCTCCAAATTTGGAAACTATGTCTATGGCCTCTTCGAAATAAACGGCAGCATCGTCAGGGGCTTCTAAAAGCACCGTCCGAGCCAACGAAATATAGTGGTCTGCAATCTCTTCAGGCCCAACATCATTAAGTTCTTTTATTCTATGGTATGTAGAATTTTCGATTTCAGGGAGAATAGGGTCAAGGTGGGATGATCTACTTCCAGCACGCAGGACGTTTATTCGATGCTGGATATTAAATGAGGAGTTATCGCTGAGGTATCCTTGGTAGAATTTCTTAATTGCCGGGCTTTCTATATGGGTGCAGTAAATCAAAATGGAAGAGATGATTTCTGCAATCTCTATAGGGAGAATATCGTGTGATCGATATCTTCCTCCGTGAGCTTTTTTTGATTGTGAGGTAACCTGAGCTGCATGATCAATGAACTTTTGATTTTCTCCCGAGATCAGAGAGATCCTAAAGGTATACCAGGGAATCAGGCTACCTACTACCTCTTTAAATTCTTTAATTTCTTCCGTGAACCTTCTCTTCTTATCATCTGATTTATAGCGCTCTGGAATCATAGCATCCAAATCCATTGCTGATTTCTTGGATAAGATATTTCTTATGGCTAGTGCTTTCAAAAAAACCACGCGCTCCCTTGAATCATAAGTGGCCCCAACTCCAATGGTAGCTTGTTTTGGTACGTAATAATCTAATGCTTGAAGTATTTTACCATGACTCAATTTCCGATGCAAGCAGGCCTCTAAGAAAGCAACAATTGACGGGGTAAGATTGTCATGATACGTGTCGCTCGGTTTCTTTATTCGTTGCTTTGGGTTCGTCAGTGTGTCTAGACACTTTTCTAAGTTTTCTGCCTCTGGAAATCGTCCCACTTCTACAAGCTCACTGACAATAGCTACAACGTAGAATTTACTTCTCCTAGCAGATTTTAGAATTTCTTCAATTTCCTCAAAACGGCCGGCATCTATTAGTCGATTTACCAAGCCTTTCATGTCTTTAAATATAAATTCTTTAGGCTGAAGGCTATTTAGAAATTTTAGGCACTTCCCTGCCCCAAATAGGTTGAGATGGGCAAATGCAATTTCAATAATATCTCTATGCTCTACCTTGTTCTCCCGTATCTGATCGTCAGCCTTTTTCACTTGTTCGATGTGAATCATCAACCAGTTCATCGCTGACCGCAGGTATCCACTTGCTTCTCCTTTGTATTCCGCTATTCCGCTAAGTAGAGATGCCGTGTACACATTTTCAGAGCCTTCCCAACCGCTCCTTAAGACTCTCTTAAAGGCAATTTCCTGAACCTTCGACTTGTCTTGTAACAAAGGCAGTATGTCTGTATTGGCCTGAAAAAGATCTTGTTGTCGCCGATCTCCTGCTACTTCCTCTCCTGCTCTCAAAGCCAGCTTTATGGCATCTTCATATTTCTGTGATCGCAGGGCTGCCTTGAAAGCAAACTGTAGACGGTAAACCATCACATTTCGTTTATCTATTGGATTATGTTCCGGCAAGAGCTGTTCAGAAAGTGCCATTTCGATAAGCTGGTCATACATACCCGCTTGCAGATAAAGTTGAGGAAGTACCTCAGCTACGTAGGTAAGCTTTGCCGCCAAAGGCTCTAACACCTTTATATATTGGGCAAAATGATCTTCGGTTGCGAGATAGGTTTTTCGAAACCAGGTTTCAGTCGGTTCATCTCTAAACTGTACTGAAGAGTCCAAGGACCAAAGCGACCGCCCGATATCGGCAACAAAACTCCTAACATCCTCTTCCTGAACTCCGGAGGCTTTTGCTAATACTTCAATCGGAATATTTGGGGGTAGGCTAGCCAAACCTGTGGAGATTTTATCCACCTGATTCTGGTATTCTACAGTTGTGGCATCTTTTACTTTTTGAACGGCAGACTCCAACTGTATTTCGATTTGCTTTTCTACTGTGGTGCCGAAAGGCCCTAAGTAACTCAGCAATTCCTTCACCGAGGTGTGACCGGCTGCTATCGAATTCATTTGAACCCTTGGGTTTCCATTGGTTAAACGGTGAAACTCACTCCCTTCCTCTTCACTTGCTGCCGGAAACCACTTTTTAAGGTTCTCATAAGTTTCTTCCGTGGAGAATGGTGGCAAACTGATTTGAGGTATGCCTCCGGGTGGTTTCAAGAGATGAATCCTTTCTGGGCGACATAACAAAACGACATGGCAATCTTTTGGGAATTGTTCCCTTAATAATTCATTTGCAAAACAGCTATCGCTGAATTCGCTGGCAGCCATTTCGGCATTGTCGGCAGCATCGATCAAAATGAATAATTGTGCTGTTGTTTTTGATTGTTTCAGCACTTTGAGCGTTGAAGCTACCCTACTCAAAAAACCTCGCATAATCATATCCTCCTGCGTGGTGTTGTTAACGAGCATGGGATCACAAAATCCCAATGATGCCAACTCATTAGCTATCTGCACTAGCGCTTCTCTATGCTTATGCCTGTGTTCACTTCTACTGCGATATTTACCTGAACCAAAGCAGTCATAAGAAATACCAAGTGACCCTTCCGGTAAAGCCTGAATCGCATACTGACTAAAGACAGATTTTCCAACACCACCTTCTGCATGTATGATCACAGGTTGATTGGATTTATTGATCTCATCAATCAGTTCACTGTAAACATCTCTAATCGTGAGCTTATCTACCTTCTCAAAAAGCGGTGGGGCAGGGAAAAGCTCCTTTTCGGATGTTACACGAAACGGCTTTAGAACATGTTCTTTTACAATCTTTCCATCAGAATTGGGCAAGACCCTTTCTTGAACCATGGAAACGATGCTGTCCAATTGGCTCGGGTCTATGATTCCAGGTTGCAGATGAGTCATTTCGACCCTCAGGTCTTCTTTCTGTACATTGTAGTCACCTTCACCATCTTCCAGATTTAGCAGGCTGCAAAACTCAATGAGCTTTTTACCGGATAGCTTCGTGTACTTTTTCAGGGTTTGAATAAACTGCTTACTTACTACATCTTCTTTGATAATCTTTTCAATGTTCGTCTTAAAAGACTCTGCAATTTTCCTGTTTGCGATAATGGTAAATGATACTCCTCCAAGAGTATTTTCTTTATCATGCTGTTTATACCGTTTAGAAAAACCTTCAATCGTTCCCTTTAACCCACTCAACGTAAAAGGCTTGTCTTTTTGCACAGTGGAGTGCTTCAATTGGTAATAATCAATGCTTTTAGAACTAGTAGAGCTATCATGGTACTCTGAAACATCAATGACGTACTCTCCAGCTTTCTTACTTTCTTTTGACCCTTCTATTACAACTAGCTCCAAACTTGACTTTGGTTGTATCAACCTCAAACAGCGTCTTGCAGCCCATCGGTAGTGAAATACATCACCTGCGCGGGAGTACGAAACTAGATTGTTATTCTCCTTTATTAGGTCCATTATTCCTTCACCCCCTCTCTTCTCAAATACTCATAAAGTGTAGATCGACTTATTCCAAGAGTTGATGTTATCTCACTTATTGGTAGCTGCTTACCATATAAGGTAACTGCTGCTGCAGCCTTACCTCTATTGTAAGATCCTTTTGGTCGTCCACCTTTCTTGCCTCTTGCTCTTGCGGCGCTTAATCCGTGTTTCGTACGCTCGCTTAAAACTTGGACTTCCATTGCTTTAAGAATTGCAATTATTTGAAAGACCGCTTCTCCCATAGCAGAAGTAGTATCAAACATCCCTTCCTGGAGACTTTTAAATTGAATGCCTTTTTCTTTAAAGTCGGTTAGTAAGTTGATGAGCTCTTTTGATGTTCTCCCTAACCGATCTAGGCTATAGACTATCACTGTATCTCCTTCTCGGAGCTTACTTAACATCTCTTCAAGCTTTGGCTTCTTCGCACTTCTTCCGGAAAGTTTCTCAGAATAGACCTCTTTACAGCCAGCTTTCTTCAAGGCATCAACCTGAAGGTCGAGACTCTGGTCCTTTGTACTTACCCTAGCATATCCAAATTTCATTTGATTTACCCATTTTCTATTAAGTCTCGAAGAATTTGAATTGATTCAATAAGCTCGTAATTTGAGTACCTATATTCCTGCATTGTTTTGTTCTCCGGATGATGGATTTGATTCCGGATAAAAGTTGGAAGGGTTACATCATATGGCTCTCCGTTAATTGTACCCCCCCTTTCTCTTTGCCAACGCTTGGATTTTTCAACTGTAAATATTTCTAAAGTCTCTTCAATGTCCTTTTCAGTCCATGATTCGAAAAGTTCCTGGGCGTACCCATATAATTCATTATGATATTCTTCAGTTGGAAGTTTGAAGGCCAAATAATTAATTTCATTAGCTGAAATCCATGGTAGCAGTAAGGACCTGTTGGATAATAATTCTACCTCTTCGCTACCCTTTTTAAGACCAAATATCTTTATCCTATCATTATATAAAAGTTGCTTCACCAACAGGGGCGAGTGAGTAGTGATAATGATTTGATTATTCTTTGAAGCTCCTATGAGAAACTCCACAAATTTCTCCTGAATACTTGGATGAAGATGAAGCTCAGGTTCGTCTATCAAAGCAATTAATTGTTTACCGCTTTGCTGTGACAAGTAAAAAGAATAGATAAGAGAAAAGATCATTTCATAACCTGAACCAAGATTACTAAGTTTAATTTGTTGATTATTCTCCTTGATCTGAGAGAAAAAAGACTTAAGAAAAGGTCGGAAGTTATCGATAAAGTCTAGTCTCAAATCAAGTCCACTTAATTCCTTGAATTGCTCCAATGCTTGAGTGAGGAAATCGTTCTGAATTTCAATTTCTCCGAAAAGAGAATTCAAATCCTTTAGATCTTCTTGACCCTGAACATACTTGTAATCAAAGTCCTCCATCAATCTATCGAATCTAGTAGAGTTATATGTTCCTGAGCGAGTTTGAAATGTTCGATTCTTATCTAAGAAGAGAAAATCGTTTTCATCAAACCTTTTTCCTTTAAATGGATTATTGACATTAACTCTCAAATCCGGACTTCCATCTTTAGGTTTATCCTGTCCTACCGGTTTAATGAATTTTTGATCGCTAACTATCATAGAAGATAAATACGCCTTAGTTGCTCTTGACCTAATACCAGCTTCGAACCTAAAACCAACTGACATGAATGTAGACTTAGGCATAGTTCCATCAACCGAGAATTCCTCACTGGACAAAACATCTATTTCAATTTTTTGATTTGGATCATGAAAATCATCAATTTCTACAGCGTCTGCTTTGTATGATAAAAATGGAAGGGCAAAAGCATCCAAAATAGAAGATTTGCCACAACCGTTTTCACCTAAAAAAACAGACAACCCACTACCTTCTGATCCATCAGGTAAATTGATACTATCTATTGACAATCCTTTATTTGCATTGAACAGTCTAAAATTCTTGATATGAATTTCCTTAATATTCATAATTGAGGTAGTTCGAATAAACGACCGTTTTTTCGAATCCATATAAGCAATCCTAAAACCCAGCCGAATCAGATTCCAGTAAGTTCGAAAAACTAGTTTGAAAAAACAAAGTTTGATAAAGGTCATTTCGAGACTTTTTACAAACTGGCCTGATAGTTGATTACATTTATTCAACACACCGCAATCATAGTATGTCAAAGAAGGATCTAATCATTACAAAACTTGAAGGTTATTCAGGTATTCGTCTCCAGGATGGAGAGCCACTTCATTTTAAACCCGGAATAAATCTGTTAGTTGGTAGAAACGGAAGTGGTAAAACCAACCTACTTCAACTTGTTAATTCCTTATCACAAAAAGAGATCGATATTAAGAGTAAAATTGAATCTTCATTTTTCAGAAAAAAGGCCAAGAATATCTTAAAAAAGGAATCGACTAATATTAGAGAGAGATGGGGTGAAATGGAATTAGTTAAATATTCATTCAATGACAATAACGGATACATCTCAATTGCATTAAAAGATACTACTGATGATCGGGTACTAGAGAATATTATCCAACCTGGAGAACAAAGTCTTGGTCAAATACATAATATCAAACAGGGACCTACCTTCAAAATAAAGCCCATACATAGTAGTCATAGAACTTTGGAATTAAATTTCGGAGGATCATTTAATACTCATGTTCTCTCAACTAATAGAGACAGAGACATAAGTTCGATGATCGAAGAGCCTATAGGGATGGTCAACGAATTTGTCTACCATCGATTTCTGGATTTTTTTAACAGTGAAGAATTTGAGAATAAAATTCAAGAGCTTGAATTGCTGATAAATGAAAAACTCAGATCATTTTTCGGCATAACAAACAAAAAAATAAGACTTCATAAAAGTACCCGAAACTATTTGCATATCAAACCAATCCTATTTGATGGGGATAATGAAATAAAGCCTGAAAATATAAGTTTAGGAGAAGGTGCCCTTTTAAACATAGTTTTTGAATTATCCTCTTCTGATATTGATCAATATGATGTTCTTTCTTTTGACGAGCCTGAAATACACATGCATGACGACATGGTCTCAGTCTTCGTCCAAGAAATCATTCGACTATCCAATGGCCATCCTAGTACTCGAATTCTTATAGCCACTCACTCAACGAGTTTAATTGAAAAGCTGGCTTACTACGGAGATGAAAAAATCAACTTGATAGTCTTCAATGACAAAAGAGAAGTAAGCAATTCTAATAAGGATATTGACCTTATAAATGCCCTAAATAGAAATGGAGTTTGGTTTTCGCCATTAATGCTCTCAAAAAGGTTCAATCTATATATCGAGAATCAAGGAAAAGGAGAAACAAGTCATAAGGACTTTTACGGAAAGTTTTTTGACCCAAATAACAAACCTAACATAATACCTATAGGTAGTGGCGCTAGTGTTGAGCAAAGTCAATCATTCTCTGACACGCTTCAAGAACTCTTGAAGTCATCCGATATTAATTCCAAAGGAATCCGTGATGGGGATGTCTGGGTAAAAGATAGACTAATTCAATATCTATCTGGCAGAATAGAACTGAATGAATTCATATCACTATTGACAGGTTCTCAGGGTTTATATATCCGAATTGATAAAAAGAAAAGAGAGGCTAACCCACATTTCTATTTCAATTTTTGGGAGATCGAGAATCTTTACTTGATGGAAGAAATATTACACTGTTGGAAACTCAAAAGGAAGGTTCTATCTAATTCTATCCTCCATAAACTACTCAAGAAAAACATATCACTTCTATCGAAGGAGTTTTTGGAAGTTTTTTACAAAGCCTTGTACCCAAGACCCAATAAGAAACATGATTTACAAAAGAAAGTTAGCGTGATGAATGAGAAACTTATTATTGCTATGGAAGTCGCTGAAACGGAGTCTGAATTGAACGATCGTGCAATATCGTTGGTAAAAAGGCTGATTGAAATTGATGAGGTCAAGTGGCTGCCAGGAAAAGAAATATATAGACTTTTAGAAAAGTCAGGCTATTCATTTGATGATACTAAGGTGGATTATAATAGCCTTGAGCTGAGTAAAGGAATAAGGGAAATCCTTCTTCTCTAGTAAAAGAATCAATTCACCTTTATGGATCACGAGAGATTTAAAGAGCTTGCAAATGATTATAAAAGATGGGTTATTTATTCTAGCCATAACATGTCGGTTGGAGATGACTTATTTTCAAATATTCAGCGTGCTAACCACGAAGTTATTTCGCTTCAAAAGAAGATGGAATATGATTCACAACACTTTCACAATTCTATCGGACACTGGGGTGCATTGGCTAATGCAAGAATTTTATTCTATGGATTAGCCATAGAAAATGCATTTAAGGCTAGATTAATATTTGATGGTAAAGTATACTCCGATGGAGAGAAATTTGTCGGACTGAGGTCTGATCATAACATAGAGGCAATGGCAAATCAGCTCGGAGTAAGCTCCCCTAAATCCAACCCTAACTTTTTGAAATATGTCACTTTTCAAACCCAATCGTTATCAAAGTATCCAATTGCTAAATCATTAAAGAAACAGAAGGAATTCACCGGCGTAATTGTTGGGGCTATGAAAAGAGATGGGGTTCTTACAGAGGAAATAATCCTTAGAATGCTAAAGGAAGATGAACTCATTAGAATTTTCTTACAAAACAAATTTACTATCAGTTAACTACATTAGGCAAATCAAAAGTTAAAACTCCTGAACTTCAAAATTTAAGTGTTCATCATCCTTTTTGTAACTTCATAATGGCATATCAGTTGTTTAATATGAAATACGAAAATAGGATTGTGTTATTCTTAGATATCCTGGGTTTCGAAGGGATAATATCAAAAACAGTTGAAAAAGGAGTAGATGACAAAGAGAAAATTGCTAGTCTCTATAGTGTTTTATCTCTTATTAGATTTCAAAATGAAGATTCCGCAACTAAGTCAAGAGTAGTATCCCAATTTTCAGATTCTCTAGTGGTTTCATTTAGAGAAGATGATATTGGAGAATTCATAAACTTTTTCAAAGAAACCCTTCGTCTAGTGACTAACCTCATAAGCCATGGAATTCTTTGTAGAGGTGGAATTTCGCATGGGAAACTTTTTCATTCAGATGAATTCCTATTTGGTCCAGCATTGATAGAGGCATACCAAACAGAATCTAGAGCTGCACTTTATCCAAGAATTATTTTGGACAGACGTACAGTAGATCAATTGCGTTCAAACTACCAAAACAATGTGCATGACAGCCTTAGGCAAAACCGTTTTGATCCAAAAGTAATGTCAATATTGACCCGGGATACAGACGAAAAGCTTTATATCGATTACTTCATGGGCGCTTTGACCTTATTTCGTGATGAAAAACTAGTATCTTATTTCAGACAATTAAGAAAACTCATTGTAGCAGGGCAAAGATTCGAGCAACCAGATATAAAGGTTAAATATGGCTGGTTAAAAAATAAGTTCAACAAGTTCTTGAATGACTTGCCCTCCGTCGGAAGTGATAATATGTTCTGGAATGAACATTATGATTTATTGCTGAAGAATATTAGTCATATAAAATAGGTTGTGAGCAAAATGAGTTTCCAGCTCTACCCTTGAGACTTACACTTCCAAAGGAAAAAGAATTTGTGGAAGTGACGGGACTCGAACCCATAACCGGAAATGAAATCTTCATTTAAACAAGGAGAACGAAAGTTATGAAACATAAACACTTTGAATCCTCGCCCTACCTTCAATATAAAAACTTTCATATTGAATTAAACTATTACATAAAATTATCCGCCGCAGCAATTGATAATTTACTTAACGAGTCCAATGAAAGCAATTTTATAGATAGGCTTGACTCATTAGTAAGAAATGCAAAAGAAAAGTGGAATGGGTTTCATATATCAGAACCTGTATTTGAACTAAATAAACTAAGAGTCCAACTTACCAAAACTGGGGTCATGTGGGTTTATTCAGCATTTGATGTGTTTCTTAATCATGTACACAGTTTGTGTTCTCAAAAAAACGGAAAATCAAGCATAGACCTTGCTGAAGATACTCCTAGAGAATCAAAAAGATTGAGAAATTTATTCAGTACTTACAACTGGGATATTTCACAAATTACGTATCTAGAAATAGTATATAATTACTATTCTTTAATGAGACATTGTATTGTGCACAATATGGGAAAGGCTAGCACAGAACTAATAGATATTGCAAAATCCAATGAGTTTAAAAAAGCAATTGAAAATTGGCCTACAGTAAAAGAGAATCGTAAGCTATCTCCACCTCCAGAAATAGATAAAAAAGGTAATATCGAATTAAATCCTCATCACGCTATAACTTATTCTGACGTTTGCTATAGAATATCCAAAGAGATAAATTGTCATATACTCATTCACCTTGGTGAATCATATTTTATTCTTTCAAGTATCAAGAAAAACATTTTAGATGCTAATCATTTACATCATTCCAACAGTAAGAGAGTCTATGGATATCTAAAGGATAGAATTAAAAAAGAATGGAAGTTAGATGACTTAAGTGATAGCTTCCTCAGAGAATTTTTGGAAGAAAATGGAATCAGACAAAAGGTTCTTGCTAAATACAAATTACTGGAGCACAGTAATAAATCATGAATGCCCTTTGTTGGCAAAAGAAAAAACCACTTTTAAAATTCAACTTCATATACCCAATTTCAGTAAATTGATTACACTAAGAAATAGATTATGTTGTGGTATATTGTTTCATTGGGGTTTTTGATCTTTGGAGGTTGTTTGGTTTATCTAATCATCACTAACCGTAAGGTGAACCTCGCAAGAGATTCAGATGAGGAGAATAGTAAAGAAGTCACATAATTACAGATTTTATTATGCTTCTAGATTACCTAAAATTTGTAATTAAAACACTTTTGTTTTTTGCTGCTATAGCAAGCGTAGTGTTTAGTTCAATTGGAGAAGCAATTAAAACCTACTTTATCACGAACAACATTCTTACTTTTTCTGAAGAAGGGATCACTATCCCAATGTTATTTTCCATTCAATCATATATACTAATTGGTTCAATAATCATTTTTGTTGGTGCAATATGGGCTTCTTGGAAGGCTAGCCGTTTTGGGTTTAGTGATGAACTTCAGTACTTCTTAGTATGGTTAACTGCAATTTCCTCTTGTTTCTATTCTTTATCAAAAACAATTAGTTGGCTAGAACTTACTTTCTGGATTGTTCTAGCAGGATTTCTTTTCTGGAGTTTAGGAAAATATCTTGTGTGGAATATCAAAGAAAATTTATCCCATTTTGATTAGTACACTGTGAATCAAAATGCTCAATAATTGTCAACATTTTCAATCTCTCTTATTACAATCTTGTAAACTGGCTTAGATAGCATTTTACTTATAATGATAAAATGCGTTTTGGTCTGGTTTCGGAAATATAAGGTTGGAGCCTTAACCCTTACGAGTCTATAATTTAGCTCTAGGTGATCAGCAAAAGAGTTAGCCATTTCTGATTCGCAAAGAATCGTAATTGAAGAAAGACTGTCCCTTTCAATTAGAGCATAAATTAATGTAGAATCAGACAGTGTGTAAACCTGAACAATTCTCTCCCCATCATCCTCAGTCTTACTGAGATTTGATTTAAACATAAAATCATCCAAGGCTTTAGAGTCATCCCCCACTATGGAAATCGCATTCTCAAGCACTGCTTCTGGGTTCCAACTTTGACTTGATGCAGCATAGAATGCAAATAGAATCAGTAGTGTATAAACTGCTCGACTCAATAGCTTACTCATATGGTAAAACTTCAATAATGCTACTTAAAGGAATTGACTCATGTTCTTCAACATTTTGCCAGATCCCGTGCCTGGCGATCATTACACTTGATCCTGAAATATGAAGTATTGTTCCAGAAAAATGCCTTTTACATGTTTTATATATTGCAGTATGCCCTTCAGCAATTTGATTCATAACCTGAGCAGAAGTTGAATTCAATAGCAATATAGGCATATATGCTTATATACACTTTCTCGTGAGTCACGAATTTGAGGTCGTGATTGGCATCAGGAACGAACAGTTATTAAAAAGATTTGGAGAGCGAGTGAGATTCTTGAGATCTCAAAAGGGGATATCTCAGGAGAAGTTGGCCAATTTATCAGGCATCACTATTAGCCAGGTATCAAGAATAGAGCGAGGTGAGGTAAACACTACAATAAGTACATTGGAAGTCCTTTCCAAATCTCTTAATATTCCTCTTCCTGAGTTGGTAGATCTAAGTTAGATTTTGATTCCCCCCCTCATTGAACGGAAGTGACCGTTGGAAAGCCAGCAAAATCACATTGCATCAATTGTAGTAAAAAGGTCTTCTTTTAGAATTCGATGAATTGGTTGGTAGCGGTTTGGCGCCCTTCATTCTGTTATTCTCGATATGCACTTCACAAATTTTAATACAAGCTTTCAAACATAGATCTTGATCTTCTTTAGGAAGCTCGGCAAAGTATTTATCCAAAACCTGTGTATAAGAATATGTGAGATGATCATCGCTAAGTTCCAGCAAATAATCTGATCGACATTCCAGAACTCTACTCAATCTATATATCAAGTCACCATTAGCTTTATGAATACCTGGTTTTAATAAGTTGGTTAGGTAACTAGAAGGTCTTTCCACTGCTTTAGCAAGTTCTCCCTTTTTAATTTCCTTAGCTATTCTCATACGCTCTAGTCTCTCACCTAAAACCCCAAATTCCTGTTTCATTTTTAATAATTTTATTATTAAAAATATTCATTTATCATCCATAATTAATTTTTTTTAGTAAAAAACTTGACAAAAATGATTTTATTATACTAATTGTTGTCGCCATTAGTCGCATTTCTTTTTTTTTAAAATGCGACTATTATGATCAATTCACACTCAACCAATGAAGTCAATCTCCCGACTTCAAATCACTCATCTTACAATAGCATCAGTTCATATGTTTCCAAAGATTTCTTAATAAAACTCGGATTGTCGAAGCAGGCAATTGAGAAAGGTATTTGTGAGCGACTTGACGGCCTAACTAATCATTGGCAGTATAAAAACCTAGGAGCAGACTCGGAAACGCTTATTGATGTAAACAGCATTCCAACGGAGTATCATACTCTACTAGCATCATTCAAGAATTCCAACATTAAAGATGTTGAAGTCCCTAATTTTTTAGTCTTGAAAGGGAGGTACTTGATTGATATTCTTCACGCCTATGAAATCGGATACAAGGACTACCTCTACAACTATAAAGAAATCACGACTGAATCGACAAGGATCAAGTACGCTCGCAGACTAGCTGTTTTCAGTAGATGTGCAGAAATATATATTGAAAATAAATGCAAGCGTGGCATCATCAAAAAGATTTTTTATAGTCTTAGGAAGCTGAGTATTTATTACTACTCTAACCTTGATGCTTTTAGAAAAAAATTTAGAATATTCCTTCATTCGTCTAATCCGTCAGAGGAAATATTGCACAGAGCCGTAAACAATGGTAAACCAAGAAAAATAACTGATTGGCACAAGTTAAAAATTATGGATCTAATGGGTGAAGGCTATCTGAAAAAAGTCATTCTAGACAAAATCAATGAACAAAGTAATCCAAAGGATAAAATTTCATACACAACATTACTCAATAATATTTCTCCAGAAATTGAGAATATCACTGCAGAAAAAAGATATGGATATGATTTCTATAAAAAATACTTAGAGCCATACATAAGGCGAAAGAAACCTGACTATAAATACCAGGTAGTAGAAATCGATGGTAGCCGATTTCAAATGGTCTATTTGGATGAACGTGGAAAGATTAGATTCCTAAAAATCTTTGTTATCCTTGATGTATTCTCATCTATGATTCTTGGATTTTCACTGAGTGAAGAAGAAACAACTGAGATGGTTCTAGAAGCCTTCCATATGTGTTTTAAGATTCATAAGGTTGTGCCTGCATGCATAGTATCAGATAAATCAACCGCTATCACATCTAACAAATTCACAGAATTTAAGGAGATAACAAATTTGCTTTATGGAACCTTATGGAGAGAGCATCTACCTGACTACCCCAATGCCAAAGGCACCGTGGAGAATTTTTTCAGAAACTTCCATATTCAGATTGCAAGAAAATATGTGGATTATGTTGGTCTTGGAATAACTGTAAAAAGTCACGACTTCAAGATCAAAAAAGAGCATATAAAGTTTTTGAAGAGGAATAAAAATAAGCTTAAGACCAGAAAGGAATTAGTTCATTTCGCATATGGGCTTATTAATGAATGGAACACCTCAATAAAGCGGAAAGGGTCCCCCCTTCAAAAGCATTTACAAGGAAGAATAAAAGATGCCAAGAAGATAAATCCAGAAACAACCGCCAGACTATGCTGGAAGCATTCTAGATGCAAGGTCAATAAATCAAGAGTAAGATTTAGAAACACAGAATATGAAATAACAGATTTCGACAATAGAACAAAGTGGAATAATAAGATAATCGATATCTATTATCATCCTAATGTTCAAGAATTCATATTCCTGTTCGATAATCTACGATTTATTGAAAAGGCTAAACTCAAAAAAATTTACTCAGAAGAAGATCCATCCAAGTTTGGTAAGATTCGATCTAATAAAATGTACAGAGGATATCTAAATAAAAAGTATCAAGAAAATAAGAAACAGCTTAAAGAATTAGAGTACAATGATCCCGTTGTAGATCTTGTTTATGAACCTAGCAAGACAATAAGCAATCAACAATTTGAGAGGTTCTTCCATGAGAACTATTTAGAAGGTGAGATGGTAGAAGATGATTCTTTAGATGTACATGAATTGCCAAATCTGATATTATGAAAGCTACAGATAATTATCCTCTACCCTTATCCAATTTTTTAAAAACCAGGAAATTCAGTTCTTTCATCAGAAGTTCAAAGTCCTTGGGTATTGTTTTTGGTGAACCTGGATATGGAAAAACCACAACATTCAAAAACGAAGAAAGGCTCGATACTAAAGTCAAGTATTATCGTGTTGGCTATCAGGAGCCTTCCAAAATATTCTACTCAAGAGTATTACTTGACTTAATCGGTAATAAAGACATTGATTTAAATAAACTCAGAAAATCTAGCTACTTGACTTATCTGATTGATAGATGTTCCAGTGAAGTCAATGAGAGGAAACATATTGAGTTAATAATAATTGATGAAGCTGGAAATTTTAGTAGTCGATACCTTCCGCATATTAGACAATTATGGGATAATATAAACCAGAACTGTGGTGTACTAGTAGCAGGTCCACTCTCCTTTATGTATAACCTTAAAAAATGGAGATTGGAGAATAGAACTGGAATTCATGAAATGCTATCCAGGGTGGGTAACAGAATCTTAACTCTCGAATCTCATAAGTTACGTGATACAGAATTGTTCTGTTCCGAAAGTAACATTCATGATCCTTCTGAGATTAATTACTTTCATTCAAATTCCAAAAGCATACGTGACCTGGAAATACTTGTGAATGATTTCAAAGCTGGACGGATAAACATATGTTAGGTGAAATTTTCGCGATTGAATGTCCAATTGAGGATGAAATCAAGGCCCTAACCTTAAGATATGGTCATATCCCTAAAGAGGTAAGGAAGAGTCAAGAATTCTATGTGTGGTCAAGGATGATAAGGAAGAAGGGGTTAAAACCTCGATTTACTATTCTCGATAGCAATATTGATGGTATAGATCAAAGTCTGCTTTTCAACATGTATATAGATTTATTTAAAGGTTGGGATGTAGGACTTTTCAATTTCACTAGAAAAAACAGTCTAAAAATTAGCATTAAAAGTGCCATGTTTAATAGACAAAAAATTAAGGTAGACATCACTGATCTTGGTTATTTCGAGTTGGCTTTAGATAAGTTAATGAACGATTCTCCTCTTAAGATTTTTATCCCATTTGACCTTGCTCTTGAATTAGTGCTTTATTGCTGTTTATATAGAATATTGAAAACTGATCATTTAGAGCTTTTGGAGTACAAGAAATTCGAGCTTTTTGAACAGCTGCCTTCAAATAAATCAGAGCTAGTCGCGACCGCATATAGTCTTATGATGTGTACTCAAATAGGCAGAAGAGATGAAGACTATGCATTTCGAATCATTAGGGAACTATCTACTACACAAATAGTTAAAGGAATCAATCTAATATTTAAAACATTCAGTTTTAGAATATCATTAGATAGAAAAGCCTGGATTAACCTTAATGGAATACTTGGATATCTGCATGATGAAAAAGAATATAGAAATAACCCATTCTTTGCTGAGATTTATGATCAGCTTCTAAAAGCCTAACCCATATTCACAGTCACTATAATACTTTTTGGAGTGTTATTTTTTTTGATAACCTACAATTTAAGCAAAGCTTTTAGCTAGAAGAAAGACTTTTTATATTGTTACGTTCATGTGTAGAGCACAATTTAAAATGTAGTGTATCACCATTTAAATTGTAGTGCTTCCGCTCCTTTGTCCATGGTTTGTGTCTTCACAAATCATTTAGGGACAGAAGACAAAAACCGAGGCATTGGGATTCTCAACAAACATTCATGATTTAGGGAACACCAACAGCCAAAAAGTCGTCCCACCACTCAATGTGGTTGGACGACTAGAGTTTCAGAAAAAAGATCCAAGCGGACGCCTGTCTGCCGACAAAGGCAGGCTTGAACCAGTTTTAGTATATGCTAGGACTGGCTGGGAAGATCATCAAAGCATCTGTTGATGATAAGAAGAAAGGTCAATCCAAAAAACAACCCAATAAGAAGGATTAGATTTAGATTCATTTTTTAACTTCATATTATGCTTGAGAATGAAAATGAAGTTATTCAATGGATATTGGATGATTTTATAAAAACTGGCGGAAGGGGTGAATCTCCATTATGTGAATGGTTACGCAACCAAAAAGGTGTAGAATCACCAATGGAAAGAATACTTGTGTATAAGATGATATACACATTAGAATTACTTATGCACAATGA
Source organism: Ekhidna sp. (assembly GCF_040223195.1). Taxonomy (GTDB): domain Bacteria; phylum Bacteroidota; class Bacteroidia; order Cytophagales; family Cyclobacteriaceae; genus Ekhidna. The sequence continues at coordinate 285,527 of NZ_JAVKDX010000015.1, forward strand.
TCGTAAAACCATTCTAGTATTAGCTCCTAAAGCACACCAAGCAATTGAAGAGGGTGGATACGAGCAGTACCTAGCAAACAGAGAAGAAGAGGAAAGAATCGTAAACCAAACAGCAAGAGAAAATCTTCAATTGCTACTAGATACAAATAGTGTTTTCAAAAGAAACCAGCTAATAACGGTTGGAGCCGCCATAATAGCTCTTCTTTCCCTAATAGCTAATATAGTATTAGGAGTGTTAAACCAATCACAGAAAGAACAACAAAGCAAGCCACAAGAAAAGTCAAAAGAAATTCCCATCTTGAAATCGGATACAACCAAGACGGACTCTTTGACCACCACTTTAAAAAACTAAGAAATGCCTTCAAAGCTCTGCCCTCCTTTCTTGGTCGAACACGTATATGAAGGTACCTGAAAACACCAACAAGGGCTGAAGATATGATTTAAGATTCCTCCTCCATCATTCTCTCAAAATGTTTTTCAGCTCCAATTTCGCTGAAAAACAACTTAAAAGCACTGAGTATTTTTTCTAGGGATTCATCAGCAATTCGAGAATAGTACAAATCATCACTCGATGATACTCCATGGCTGCCTTCGTTTAATTCTGATAGCAAAGAATTCAAAATAATTCTAGTGCCGGAATCAATGTCTAGTTTTTCCAATACGCCCCATTCACTATCCAGCCGATTAAAGCTCAAATAACTATGAATGATACGTCTCATGGCATTCAAAATGGATATTCGTTCACTCATCGTTGGATCATCAGACGCTCCTTTAATAACTGTCCAAAGCAAAACATAATCACTTTCAATAAACGTTCTGTTCTTTTTGGAAATCACTTCTGATTGGCCATCAATTTTTGTCACCAGAAAATGTGCCTGTTCCTTGATTATTCTTTGAAAGAATGACACTTCCTTGTAGAAATACATATTGTGAGTGAGTACAAAAACTTGGGCTAAATCAGGTCTTTCAAAATCTGAACTCTTTCGGCCATTTGGTTTCAATAAAAGTCGAATAATTGATGAAACTGTGAACATTGCCTGGCTATCCATACTGGTCACGGGATCATCAATAACGATTATTCTCTTCTTTAGTCCTTCATTTTGTTGAGTATTACCAGTACAGGTTTTGAAGAAGTACAAGAAGGCCACAAAATTTTTCTCGCCTTCACTTAATGTTCTAAAAACGTTAGGATCGTTCGAATCTTCTCTTTTCAAAAAGTATCGAACAATATTGTCCTCTGAAACGTCCTGCTTCTGAATCTTAAATCCAACAAACCCGCATAGGTCCAATAGAGCATTAATTTCATTCACCGCTTGCTCAGTGTTTACAGTTTTCTTTTGTAGGTCTAAGATTTCCTCTTCAAGCTCTTTTATCTCAATTCTGTAATCGACAAGTTCCTTCTCCTTTTTATCGTTTTCTAACTGCAAGGTTTTCTTCTCGTTACCCTTTTTAATGATATGATCCTTAGATCTGGCCGCCAGCAGATTCCAGATACTATTGGATATTAGGGTTTTGATATCAACAATCCTTTTAACATCCTCATTGTGCTTTTCGATTTCCTCCAGTAGCCTTGAGTAGGCAGGGAAGAAGTCATTCCAACTTTCCAGCGAAAATCGTTCATTGGGCTTTGTGCATTTCTTTTCAATCATGTCTACACATGAATTTTTTATTTTCTGAAGCTCACTTCGCAAGTGCTTAACCTCACTTGGATTTTCAACACTACCATCAAGTTGAACTAAGCCATCCAGTATAACATCTGCTGCTTGCTCATATTTAGCTTTAAATTCCTTGATAATATTAATCTTGGTTTCTCTGGTTTTGTCAAAGTAATTCTCAAATTGCTTTAATAGATTATCGTCTATAGTTTGTTTTTGACAAAAAGGACAGACCTTTTGACCATTTGGGAGTTGTTTACGCCCTTCATCTACCCACGAACTCAGATTCAATTCGTCAATCATCCTTGCAACCTCTACATCTTGATTACCGATGATTACCTCATTCAATAACGTATTGCCTCTATGCTCTAAATCTTGCACTTCATCAAAATCCGAGATTGTCAGGTTGGATGCAATCGTAACCATTTCCGAATTGAAATATTTTTGGTAATTAGCTCTCAGTTCTTCAGGATCAGGGACTTCAACCCCTTGCTTGATTAGATTTATTACCTTATCAAAATTGTTTTGTTTACTTCCACTATGCTCTAAATCAACTTTCTTAAAATCATTCTGAATTTTATTTCTTTCTGACCACACATACTCCTTACTATCCTTATCGCATTTATCTATAGCAGATCCAACACTGGATATTCCTTTTTCCAGTTTGACGCACTTAGTACTTATCGCTTCAATGCGCGCTCTCTTATCCTTAATTAATTGCTCTATCTCTTCGTTCTTTTCATCCAATGAAAAAATTCCATCCAATTCTGTTTTTTCATAGAAATTCTTCTGAACGAAATGATCATCAAATACATGCAACTTCGATCTGTCAAAATTCTCAAACTTGGCCATATCTGGTGCCGGCTTTTGAGACTGATCATAAAGCCAACGCACGATAGTCGATTTACCTGAACCATTTAATCCAAAAAAGAAATTGGCTTTTGACAGATTTTCAACTTTTACTTCTCGCTTATAGCTAGCTATATTCTTAATTTTGATAGTGGTGATCATAAGAAAATTAGACCCTCAAACAAATTCAACAAACAAACAATTTATACCTTCATTAGCTTAATCTCCAACAACGACCTCACACATCACACGCACACCCCGGCCCCTCATTGCAGTCTATGTCTTGATCAATGCAGGAGTCGCCACAGGCTTTGCCCACTGAGCATTTTTTGCAGCAGTTGACTTCTTCAGCACAGCCAGCAAGCGTGAGCAATATGAAAATTGAAATGAAAGCAAGGAAGGTTTTGAGATGCGTCATGGTAGATGGTTTTGATTACTTAAACCTCCCTTTCTCAAATGATAAATCCAATACCCACTTTTGGGTAATTGATCCCGTTTAGTTTCACTATTCAAAGAATAAGGTAGGAGGATAAGAAGAATCTTAACTCACCCCCTTCAAAGGGAGGATTATAAATAACTTTTTGCCGTTGTTGGTCTTGTGACCAACAACCATGTAGTTAAAGAATACTCATTGGTGACAACACCAACGAGGGCGGAAAGGGGGAATTAGAAATAATCGTGGAAGATGCCGGATCAAGTCCGGCATGACAGAGAGGTTAATGCTCAAGTGCCTTCCACCTGGCTCCTAAAATCATCACCCAAAGCATCCAGATCAGCTCACCAAAGGTGAGGTAATCCAATGCACTGATGATTGGTCCTTTGATATTTAAAAGGGATGCAAATGCCATGATGGTGTAAGCTGCTCCGGCAAGGATCACCAGCCAGCCGATCAATCGTGGGAAGAGTGGAGACTTGATGATCATGTACCCGATAGGCAATAGCCACAGCCCCCAGAAAATCGTGGCGATGGAGGTACCTTTTCTGCTTTGTTTTATTAAATCGACTACCTGATCCGGCTGGTCCAGCGCATCGAGCACCATTAGCTCATTGGCAGTACTGAGCATGTCAATGGGGACGCCAACCAATGCGAAAATAGCCACCAGTATCGTGGCGTCTTTATAATTCGTATAAAATAGCTTGTATAGAAACCATACCGCAGCAATCACCAGCAATTGGGTGACGAGGCTCCCTGCGATACCGAGTCGGAATAGGATTTCGTTCTCAGCAATATTACTTGCTGTGAGTGCCGGGTTGCTTATGTCTATCAGCTCCGAAGGAACATACATGATGCTGAACATCCCGATGGCGGCCCATACGGGATAGATGATCCTTAGCCATTTCACGGCATTTTTTTGACTGTCAATTTCATTCATAGTAGTAGGTAGTTGATGCGCATTGAGCTGATGGATTAAAAGTATAAAAGTTACACTAAATGAGGATGATGATACTGTGACCTAAGCCCCAAGGTTTACCCCTTCAGCAATGGCTTCAAGTCTGGGTGCATCTGCGAAGTTTGGAATTCGGTAACGGTAAACTCTGCCAGCTTGTGCGTGTAGAATGGATCTTCCGAAATGATCCGGTCCACTTCTTCCCGGGAGTCGGCCAACGCAAGGATGATCCCTCCAGTTCGGGGTACTTTCCGGCCAGAGGCCACAAACTTGCTTTGCTTGTAGTACTTATGCAGATACTTTACATGATCGGTCATGTGAGCATCCAGCTGCTCCAATGGCACGATGTAGTTTAGGTCGATGATGTACATGGTATTGATATTAATGGTAGGCAATTTTAAGGCAGGACTTCCCGAATCAGGAAGGTGCCCATAGGGAAATTCTTCACGCAGTAGATATAGGCGTCCCGCTCAGAGCCAAATGAGTCTACCACCTTCTCATCATGAATGACGATGAATTGGCCAGCGTACTTCTCTGTTAAAGATTGTTTATTCTGAAGATAAAATTTGTGTTGTTTGTCCAGAAGCTCGCCCATGGTGATCCAAGGTAGCTAATAATTATTAAGCAGAATAATCACCTTTCCTCAAAATCTTCTCCATATCCAGGCAATCAAAAATCTGCAAGACAGGATTGGGGATTTTAAGACATTGAAAACAAAAAAAGCGACCCCCTTGGGGTCGCCCATCGCAATAGCCATAGCTAATGCTGCCTTAGTTTGCCTTCACAATTTTTTCCCGTTGTGTGCCCTGATCACTCTTTATCTCAAGAATGTAAATTCCATTAGGTAAGTCCGACACATCCATTTGCTTACCTTTAGAATGAACCGTCCATACGATTTGTCCTTTGAGGTTGAGAAGCCTCACTTCCAACTCTTGGTTGCTATCAATAGTTAAGAAGTCTGTTACCGGGTTGGGATAAAACTTAATCTTCACAGCATTCTCAACTGAGAGAGCTGCCTCTTCTGTCACCTCAAATGAAGTACTCTCGGAGGCTTCCAGGTAGTTTTCATTTCCTGCCTGACTGACGGTTACTGTTACTGTTCCGCTTTCCCCGGTTAGTGTAACTGTCGGGCCGTTGTTGGTGGCAGGGCCACTCACATTGTATGACAAAGCAAGTTCGGAATCGGTACCAGCCACTATATCAAAAGATGCATCTGTAGTTAGCTTATGTGCTATTGGTTCGATGGTGATGGTCTGATTTGCTTTGGCAATTACAAAGGTTTGCTGTTCTTCTGGTGCCGGGTTGAATTCATCATCACCCGCCTGATTTGCTGCGATCACCGCAGTGCCTGCCCCGGTGATCGTGACTTCATTGCCGTTCAAGGAGATCGGCCCGCTCACATAGCTAAAAGTTACATCCAGACCTGAGGAAGCCGTGGCTTCCAGCATAAAGGGTGCATCTCCATAAACCTTATCCCCAATTGTCTCGAAGGTGATGGTCTGGTCTGTTTTGGAAGGATCGGTTACGACAAAACTCACAGATTCGCTCGCTTCGTTGTAATTACCATTCCCCGCCTGGCTCACCGTTACCGTCACTGTTCCAGTCTCTCCTGTCAAAGTTATGGTTGCTGCATTGTTGGTGGCCGGGCCTGACACATCATATTCAAGTGGCAATTCCGAATCTATACTCGCCACCACATCAAAGGATCCATCTGTAGTCAGTTTATCCGCAATTGGCTCAATGGTGATGACCTGATCTGCTTTGGCAATCATAAAGGTCTGTTGCTCTTCTGGGGCCGGATTGAAATCATTATCGCCTGCCTGATTTGCAGCGATCACCGCAGTGCCTGCTCCTGTGATCGTAACTTCATTGCCATCCAGTGATATCGGACCGCTTACATAGCTGAAAGTCACATCCAAGCCGGACGAAGCAGTGGCTTCCAGCATAAAAGGTGCATCTCCATACGTTTTGTCGCCAATCCCCTCGAATGTGATTGTTTGATCCTGTGGTTGTGCATTACAATCGGTACTGTATTGTGTGCCAGCGTCTTTATTTGTCCAGTTGGTGGTTGAGTAATCCACATCGTCTACCTGCACACACTCCAGGTTGCTGTTGTTTTGGATCTGGAATGTGGTGATGTTGGTATTTGTACCATTCTGGATATTTAGCTCAGTCAGCTGGCCATTCCTTGCCATCAAGGTAGTAATATTCGGATGGTTGCTAAGATTCAACGATTGCACAGCTCCGAAGGCAGTGGAAACACTTTCCAGGTTTGTATTGGCACTTAGATCAAGTGTGGTCAGGTTTCCGCAACTTGATACGTCAATGCTTTCCAACGAGGTAGCACTGCTTATATCCAGCATATTGATTTGGCTACTTGATAAGTTCAAAACCCTGATATCCGTTCCTGTGAGGTTCGCGCTGGTCAAGCTACTCAAACCCGATCCATTGATCGCATCAAATGAACCATTCACCGCCTCAAAGGACTCCAAAGGATTCTGGTATATCTGCACCGTGTTGGCAGTGATCCCTTCCGGTAGGGTCAGGCTGGTCAGCTGATTTCCATTTAGCAAAATGTTATTGAAGGTCATTCTGTCTGGCAGCACCAGCGATCCCAGGTCATTACCAATCAAATTGACCTGTGCGGCATCCACATTTGCAGAAAGGTCTATGCCTGTCAAGTTATTTAGTGAAAGGTCTATCCATACGACATTGACAAAGGCTTCTATGCCGGTTGGATCAGATAACCCTTGATTAGAGTAGGTAAGGTTACCGGAATAGTTCTCGGCTTCAGATACTTGTATTTCTTCGTCCGCATTGGTGTTGATCTGTACATTGTTGAGCAGAAAAATTTTAAAATCCTCATCATTTATTTGAACAATGGGCTCTGCTTCCGACTCTGCAGTAAAGTACCAATGCTGCGCTCCCACAATTCCTGCATAGTTATTACCTGCCAAATCCTTAAATGAACCGCCAGCTATTTGTATGTAATAGGATTCTCCATATGTAAGCTCGGGAACGGTAAAGGTTACCACTTCATCTTCAATTGAAACACCGTTCGGATTTTCTCCTACATACTGCACAATGAGGTTATTGGAATAATCCCACATGTTGATGTTCAGACTCGAAGTGGTCACCACCGGTTCGTTAAAAGTAATGGTCAGTTCACCTATATCTATAGGGACATCCGATTCAAAGCGATAGGCAAACGCCTCAACCGTTGGGGCTTCATTATCTTCCGGTATGCTACAATCTTCGCTAAAACTCACCGCTTCATCTACGAGCCAGTAGTCCAGATTGCTGTCATCCGCATCATCGACCTGGATGCACGTAAGACTCGGATTATTCTGTGCTTCAACATACCCTTCTGCATTCGTTCCATTGGCCACATTCAATTCGGTTAGCAGGTTATCGTGGCAATAAACTTCATACAATCCGGTATTTTGACTTACATCTACAGAGGTAAGCTGATTGTTATGGCAATACAGTGCTTCCAAATTGGTGTTTGCCCCCAGCACCATTGATGTGAGTTGATTTTCCTGCACCTCCAATGTTTCCAGATTCAGATTTTGACTTACATCTATAGAGGTGAGCATATTATCATAAACCTCAAGAGCAGCCAATGCAGTATTCTGGCTCACATCCAGGGAAGTGATTTCATTCACATACGCTCCAAGGTAAAGCAAATTGGTATTGTTGCTGACATTTAAGGAGGTCAGTGAGTTAAATCCAACATTTAGGTATTCCAGCGCGGTATTTTGGCTGACATCAATCGAAGTAAGATTATTATCCAAACAATTCAGGCTGGTGAGTAATGGAAAAGCTTCAATTCCTGTCAGATCAGAAATGTCCCTACTATAAACATCAATTGATCCTGTAAAGGTGGCTGCTTCACTAACCTGTATATCTTCATCTTCATTGGCATTGATGTTGGTATTGTTTACCAGGTAGTCTTTGAAATTTTCGTCCGGGATATTCACTATAACTTCGGTAGTGAAATTCCAAGAATTTGCTGAAGTGCCTCTGAAGCGATTATTTGCTAAATCCGAAACAAAAAAATCGAAGATATTCACACGATGCATGGTGCCATCTAAAAGACCTCCGGTCACAACATCCGTATTGATGATCAGGTCGTTTCCCGAAATAGAAACATCGTACGCTCCAAAAGAATAAACCGGGTTTGTTATTCCATCCATCACCTGAATGGTGCCTCCATTGGTATTTTCTGGATCTATAAGCATTATAGGTTCATCAAAGGTCGCTGTAATGGTTGCTGTTTCTACCGGGACGTCAGTAGCATTATGATCGGGATTTAATGTACTAATCAATGGGGCCTGTACATCCGGATTCTCCTCTGTTGTAAAATCCCAGGAATAGGGATCCATCACATTGTCATTGAGGTCGTATATCGTACCATCTCCATCATTAGGGATCAAAACATACAGATGCGTATTATATGGAAGATCATTTACCGGATCAATGGTAAGTACATTGCCTGATACTGACATCCTGCCGGAGTTAGTTGCTATCTCCTCAATAACCTCGTCATTATCATAATAGTGAATAGAAATGATGCTCGGATCGTACCCTTCCGGAGACTCATGCGAAAGAATAATATCATCATCAAAAGTCACTTCTATATTAGCATCAACAGCTACTTCAGTCGCTTCATAATCCGGGATTACTGATACGATATTAGGAGGTGTAGCATCTCCAGTAGTAAATGACCAGGTATCCTTTCCAGAAATGCCTTCAAAGGGATTTTCTGAAAGATCAGTGATACATGTACTGCAAATTGTCACATAATACTTTGTATCCATTTCGAAGTTATTATCCCTCCAAAATGAAATATCATTTCCACTTAAGGTGTAATATGAAGGCATATTGGCAACATCAATGACCTGGAATGGCACATCATCGTCATACGTGTAGATCACCACATTTCCTGTCCCTATTGCTATTTCCTCGTCAAAAAATATCCTCACGAATGGGTATAAACCTGCCTTGGTATAACCGGGTGAAGGGCTATAATCGACTACTTGAGGGGGGGTAGTATCCTGAGCAAAAGCTGGTATACTAAGGATAATACTCGTCATGATTAAACTAAAAAACTTCCTAAGAAGGTCTTTGTAATTAGGGTAAAATTTTTTCATGGCATTGCGATTTTTAAAATTCAATGCCAAGCTCGGATTGGGTCATCTCAAAATGCCCATCCACTCAGGGTAGTTTTGACCTACCCCACCGGGTAGTTTTTATAAAATGTACGTTTTTAGGCTTTAGAGAGTATTTTTCCCAATGCTTCTTTTCGATTAGTTACCCCAAGTTTTTCATACACATTCCTGAGATGAAACTTTACAGTGTTTACCGAAAGGAAAAGTGCATCTGCGATTTCGCTATTGGTCTTGTCTGAAATGGCTTGATTGAGCACTTCAAATTCCCTTTCAGATAGTGGCTTAAAGAGACCTTCATTGATTTGATCAAGCTCCACATCCAGATTCTTGATTCCTCCTTCGAAAATGCTATTGATCTGTAGTCTCAGCGTATCAATTTCTTGTGAGTGGAGTGCTCTTCGCAACCTAAATCGCTGAACAAGCAGAAGGATTGCTACTATTGAGAATACGACAATTATTCCAATGACTATCAATAGAAATGTCTGAAAGCGCTCCTTTCTTTCCAGCTCCTGTCGGGCTTCCAGGATTTCCTTCTCCTTCTCAGCAGTTTCATACTTCACTTTAAATTCCTCCACATTTTTCAGCGTTTCTGTTTTCTGAATAGAATCATTAAGTGCATGATATCTTTCCAGGTTTTCAACCGCTGACACCCAGTCATTTTGAAGTCGATTTAGCTGATAATAGAGTTGATAAGACTTTCTTAGACCGAACAGCATGCCATTCTTCTCAGATATTTCTATTGCATCATCCAATAGTTTTTGAGATCTACCAAAATTTCCTCTTTTGATTTCGATCTCCGCCAATTGATTCAGGCTGCCGGTATGTGTTTCTGCTTCACCAAATTTGGATGACAAGTCAATTGCCCTTTTGAAATATTTTTCAGCCTCCTCAAAATCTTGCTTTGTTTGGTAAATATTGGCCATACTATAATATTGATAAATCAGCCCAAGACTATCTCCGGAGCTTTCTAAAATGCCTGTAGCCTCCTGATTAACAAGCAATGCACTGTCCAGTTTTTGAAGGGCATTAAAGCAATACCCCAGACGAATCAGGTTGGTTGCAACAGCCTTTTGGTCATTTATTTCACGGGAAAGTACAAGTCCCATTTTGGAATATTCCAGGGCTGATTCCGGGTCGCCCAGTTCGAAAAATATACCTGCAATATTTCCCAGTAATTTTGATTGCCAACTCTTAAACTCTTCGCTTTCCTTACTCTTTGCAATATTCAATGCCCGCTCAAAGTACGTTTTTGCCTGATCATTTTCACTGGTTATTCTAGCTACATTTCCTAATCCATTCAATGCCCCAATTTGAGAAATCAGATCATTATTAGCTTCAGCCAATTTCAGACTCTCGGCAAAGTAAAAGGCTGAGGTATCGGTGTTATAAAGCATCCCATGTGCGATACCCAAATGATAAAAGTATTTTATCTGTGTACTTTCATCAGCACCATCTATTGACTCAAGATATGGGTTCAAAATGGAAAGCATTGAATTGGGATTGCTCAATGAATCTAACTGGAGAAGTATCTGATCGAGGGACTGCCCTCTAAGCTGGGGGAGTGCACCCAGGGTGACGAGCAGTAATATGAAATACAATTTTTTCATCTTCTGTGGTTTGTAGCTGGCTGATTTCAGCAGTGCTGTTCCACAAATTAATCAAAAGTCCAAATGGATTGTAGCATCTGGCAGGGTTTACCTGCTTAAACCAAAAAAAACCGAAGGCAGGGTATATCCTGCCTTCAAGGTTGGTAACCGTCGAGGATCATCTCAACGTGTATTCCAACAACGCTTCCTAAATGAGCCGTTCAATTAAGAACATTGTAAAGATTACCGATAGATGACTAAAAAATTATGAGCTAAATCAGGCGATGAGGACATTTTCATCATTCCACTAAAAATCAAAAATCCATTTTGGCATCATTTTTCCTTTTATCCGCTGAAAGGTCACATGTTTCACCAAAATTGAATCGATATGAAAAGGCTATATATACTACTAATGCTTGCACTGATTGGACTATCGGGCTGCTATTTTGACGAAGGGCCAAGAGGCCCGCGAGGCTATGATGGAAGAGATGGGATTGATGGATTGGATGGAGAAGAAAGTTATGTTTTTGAATATGAATTCAGTTTTACCGCACCAGATTACAGCGTACTCCTAAACCTACCGAATGATTTTACTATGCTGGATTCGGATGTGATGCTGGTGTACTTTCTGTGGGAGGTGACAGAGGATGGACTGGAAATCTGGAGAGCACTACCTCAAACCTTGTACTTTGAAGATGGTATATTAGAATACAATTACGACTTCACAAAATACGATGCAAGTGTCTTCCTGGATGGAACTGTAAACCTGGACGGACTGGGTGCCGCCTGGACTGATAACTGGATCGCACGGGTGGTTGTGGTACCTGCTCAGTTTGCCGGAAGAACTTCTTTGGATCTTTCCAATTATGATGAAGTGAAAGCTTACTATAATCTTTCTGACTCCAAACTTGCAACTAAAGATTATCCAGCAAGACCAGTTAATTAATAACAGCGCTAAAATTGATAATTGTCATGTATCTGATGGGTGATAGGTACTATTTTGCCACCTAAACAACACCCATCAGAACTATGGCCAACATCGAAAATACAGACCTGAAAATTGCTCAGGCTGCTACCCTAAAACCCATTGAAGAAATTGCCGGAAAGCTTGGATTGTCGATAGATGATATCGACATGTATGGCAGGTATAAGGCCAAAATCCCTCTCCAATTTATAGATGAGGCTAAGGTCAAAAAGAATAAAATGATCCTTGTGACCGCCATCACCCCTACTCCGGCGGGTGAGGGCAAAACTACCGTATCAGTGGGCCTGACTGATGGGCTGAATAAAGTTGGAAAGAAAGCCATTGCCGTATTGCGGGAGCCATCTTTGGGTCCTGTCTTCGGGATCAAAGGTGGAGCAACTGGTGGTGGATTCTCCCAGCTTATTCCCATGGAAGATATCAACCTCCACTTCAATGGGGATTTCTCTGCCATAGAAAAGGCTAACAACCTGCTTTCTGCACTAATTGATAACAACATTTATAGTAGATCCAGAAACTTAGGAATCGATCCTCGCACGGTGAAGTGGCGCTGGGCTATGGACATGAATGACCGCTCACTTCGCCACATTGTGACCGGGCTGGGTGGCAAAAAAGGGGGGTTCCTGCAAGAGTCCGGCTTCAACATTACAGCCGCTTCCGAGATCATGGCCATTCTTTGTTTAGCTAAAGATTTGCCTGACCTCAAAGAGCGAATGGGCAACATATATGTTGGTGATACCTTTTCCGGCCAGGCGATTTTCGCCAGGGATCTCAATGCGCATGGAGCCATGGCTGCCCTGCTCAAAGATGCCATCAAACCTAATCTGGTGCAAACGCTGGAAGGCAATCCGGCTATCATTCATGGAGGACCATTTGCCAACATTGCCCAGGGTACCAATTCATTGATTGGAACGAAGATGGGGCTTTCCCTCTCGGATTATGTGGTAACTGAGGCGGGCTTTGGAGCGGATCTGGGAGCTGAGAAGTTTTTCAACATCAAATGTCGAGCAGGCGGGATCAGTCCGAGTGCTGTGGTGATAGTAGCTACAGTGCGTGCTCTCAAATACCACGGGGGAGTAAAGAAAGATGAGCTCGGCACTTCAAACGTTCAAGCCGTAAAAGATGGATTGGTCAATCTGGAAAAGCACATCGAAAACATTAAATCGTTCAACGTGCCGGTGGTGGTAGCACTCAATAAATTCGTACTCGATACAGAAGAGGAACAGCAGTGCATCATCAACCACTGTCAGGCTCTGAATGTGAAAGTGGAGTATTCGGACGGATGGAAAAATGGTGGCAAAGGAATGGAAGCTCTTGCCCACAAAGTGGTAGAAGCCTGTGAGTTGTCTGATCAGCCATTCAAACCAACCTATGCGCTAAAAGATCCGCTCAAGAAAAAGATAGAAGCCATTTCTGAGCGTATTTATGGTGCAAACAAAATCGTATATAGTGAAAACGCTGAGTCCATCCTGAGACGAGCCGAGCAATTGGGTTTTGAAGAATTCCCTATTTGCATGGCCAAGACACAAAACTCCTTTTCAGATGATGCCACTTCCTACGGGCGGCCCACCAATTTCACCATTCACATACGGGAGGTGGAAATAGCTGCAGGAGCCGGATTCATCATTCCCATCACGGGGAAGATGCTCCGCATGCCCGGCTTGCCTTTAGTACCTGCTGCCGAGAATATTGATATCGACGAAAAAGGAAACATTACCGGATTGTTTTAAGGATCATTCAAAAAAGGGTTGCGGCATTATCATTGCCGTTTTCTTTTCTTTGGTTATCATTAAATCATGATTCACATCAGGGAATACCTCTTGATCTCTATTTATGTTCTTGCCTCGTCCTTTGCCGCCGCGCAAAATGGATCAGCTACCTATAATTACCATCGGGTGAGCATAGTTTCCAGCTCCATTACCATCCATGGAGAGACCAACGTGAATCGGTTTAAGTGCGAGATGAACCAACCTGCACTCAATGATTCCATTGTGGTGAAAAACCTGTGGTCCAATCAGAAGCTGGAATTTGTTGGTCTGAAGCTGAAGTACCGGGTGGATCAATTTGACTGTGGTATGCAGGCCATGAATAATGACTTTCAGGACCTGCTCAAGGCTGGGGAAGAACCTTACCTATACTTACAACTGAATTCCATCTCGCTACACGACACCAATGATGCTTTTGAAGAACTGGATGTAGATGCCGAGGTGGAAATATTCCTTGCCGGGGTGAGAAAGAAGGTGGCCATTGAAGGGGGCAAAGTGCTGAATCATTCTTCTGCACATATGACCCTCAGGGGAGAGAAGGATCTGCTCATGACAGACTTTGGCATTGAGCCTCCCACGAAATTTTTCGGGATGGTGAAAGTGACCGACGACATCTCCATCGAATTTGAGATCGGGATGAAGGTATCTGCGCTATAAAACAAGAAAGGCCGCCCATTCCTGAGCGGCCCCATCCATTAAGTATGAGCTAATTTAGAATTGAATCACTGCTTCGATTACAACTCCATCGAACTCAGCTCCCTGAAATTTGGTTCCGCTCCATCCATCACCTTCATATTTGCTGGTTACATACTCCCCTTTCATCATCACATTTTGAGTTAAGAAATAACCGAATCCAAGATTGGTTCGCTTGATTTCCTGAGTAGGAGCACCATCTGCAGCTTCCCCGCTCACGGTATTATATCTTCCTCCAATGTAGAATCTTTCACTCTCTCCAAATCTGTAGATGAGATCAGCAGCAAACTGATTGTAGCCACCACCAACGTCACCATTACCATTGTTAATTATTTCATAAGTACCAAAGAATTCCAATCCATTGAATTTAACAAATGGGTTAATCATGATAGAGTTGATGTAGCCGTTCCCGTTACCAAAGTTTCTGCTAAATGATGGACTAAACCTTGGGTCAAAATCGCTTGGGCCTCTTGGTGAAAAAGCATCTGCCTCAGCATGTAAAACAGTGTAATATCTGGCACCAGCGCGATCACCTGCATACAAGTAATCTACATCACTACCTTTGCTACTGCTATAGAATGATCCGGTCAATCTAAGTCTTAAGTCATCATTCATTTGCTTGTCATATCCCAATTTTCCGAAAATCACTTTTCCGTCATCTCCCGGCACAGGCTCCTGATTCAATCGGCCGTTGCTCATTCCAAGCATTCCAATCATTCCATTTCTCTGATAGGTGAACTCAATGAAAGGCTCAGTCGTGAATGCATCCATAATATAGTTGCCCACAAATGGGTTGAAAAGCGCACGAGCGTTATCGGTTCTTCTAAAGTGCGCATCCCCGTAGTTGATTTCATCCATACCAACACGAATAGTCATTTTTTCCATCAATCCACTCATAAATCCAGGCTTTACAAAGTCGAGCTTATCTATTTGTAAGTAACCCCCCTTTACATAAGCCTCTGGGTGGTGACGAGAAGACAAGTAAGTTCTTAAGTGCATTCTCAAGCCATCTTCAAGCTGAACATCAAAATTGAGGTTTGCAGTTGGAAGTGTCATGTTGTTATCCAACTCCACTAAGTCCAGAGAATTGCTATTTCCATCAACTCTTCCTTCGTCATTTGATTGGGAAATTCCCTGGAATTGCATGGCAAATCCACCTCCTACACGGACTTTAAAGCCCTCGTATTTCACTGTGTCTTCTTTGCTAGTTTCGAAGACATTCCAGCCTCTCTGATCATTATATCTATAATATTGGATAGAGGGCAGTTGGGCATAGGCCGCTACGGTTGCGAAGAGCATCATGCCCGCCATTGTTAGTTTAAAAATTGAGTTTTTCATGATTCTGGTTTTAATTGTTAATTACTTGGTTATCGTGATGTCGTAGTTAATGACCACCTCATCCCCTGTTTTCAATGTGCCAAACATGGCTGTGGGTGGTTCAATGTCAAAGTCTGTCATTTTTAATGGCACAGAGCCTTGTATCTGCATTTCTGATGATCCATTTTTCAAGATCTGAGCCGTCAGATCAATCTCCCGGGATTCACCAGCGATCGTCAGATTACCTTTTCCGGTGATTTTGCCTCCACTGATTTGTAGGGATTTTGCAGTGAAAAGAATCTCCGGATAGTCATCTGCTTCTACAGCATCATAGGCTTTATCATCCATGATAGACTTGCCGCTCTCCATAGACTTGGATTTGATAGTAACCTTAAGGTTTTGAACCTGAGTATCAGTAATTGTTGCTGTTACATCAAATTCATTTACCGTCATTTCCCAATCGTGCAGAGAGGAAGTTCCTGTGATTACCATGGTGCTTTTATCTGCATTCAGTTTCATTTGTCCGAATGCTGAAAAATTCCACAGTACCGTTAATATTAATAAGTATTTCATAGCGCTCCTGGATTTTTGTTTCCGAGGCTAAATTAGAGGCTGCTATGAGGGTGGGTTATGACAAGAGGCAGTCACCAGTATGATCTTTCTCACACCTCTTCGCGAAACCGAAAACAGGCTTCATCGTAGCTGTTGAAAGATTGTTGGAAACTATTTATCAAGATAGGATTCAGGTACAGGCAAGCCCTGAATTTTGAAGAAAGAAAGCTGATCGAAGTATCCACGCTGAAATTGAATTTGATCATTTTTGATTTGGAAAAAGCCACACCCTCTCAGACCCAGAGGATCCTTCCACTCAAGGATGGCCCAGTCTCCATCTTCAAAAATGTTTTCGATCTCACACACCATCTCGGCACGGCCAAATTCTATCTCAAACATTCTTCTAATAGCATCCCTACCTTCCAATGCATCGGTCACGACCTGGTGATTGACGGCATCCTTTGTATAAAGTGCCGAAAGTCCTTCTATATCGGCATTATTAAATCTTCTCACCCATTCTTCTACAACTTCTCTTGGAGACATAATCGTCATATTTTAATCGAAACGAATTTAATATAGAAATGGAATCACTGGATGGGGAAAGCTATTCCAAATCCAAATGATGAATATGTTCATCAATAATATCTATTCGATAAGTGATACTATTGATGTATCTCACCAGTTCCTTCTCAAAGTTCTTGATGTCCTTCTCGTATTGGCGAACAGTGGCGGGATCAAAGCTCTCCCTAATCACCTTTAGTTCACCGCACTCATTAGTTATAAAATGTTTGAAATTTTCGGTAGAGTACTCTGTCTCGAGCATCTCTATATCCTTTAGTGTTGCGGCCGCTTCTCTGTCCTGGCTTTGATCATACTTATTCTTTACGATGAAATACAGCGAAGTATCCCAATGATGAATGGCATCAAGAAGCTCAATGGTTTTTTGCCGATAGGCTTCCGTGAGGCAAAACTCCTGGATGCCCTGATAGTTTTTCAGGTTGATGGCCTCCGCATCCCAGCGATATCGCAGGTCATCAATGATGGTGACGATGTTGGCTTCCTGCTGAGCCATAGCATTCAAGCCCAACACTACTAAAAGTAAGGTGGTAGTTAGTTTCATGAGCATTCAGTTCGTATACCAAGTATACTTTGTATTATTCATGAAACAAAAGCAGGAAACCAATCCCTAATTGATTTTGGAGGCTAATAAGAAAATCAGGACGATTAAATAGTACTGATCACATTCTTGATGCCCTCGTAGGTCCAGGGCTTATCCACAAACCTGTCGATCAGGTTTCGCTCCAATGCTTCGCTCACCTCCCCCTCTGCCGCATAGCCTGAGATCATAACCTTCTTGGGCGAAGTAGTGATTTTCATCTCTTCAAGCTCTTTGAGGAATGCTACCCCGGTCATGATCGGCATCCGCTGGTCTGTGAATACAAACTCCACATCGTGGCTTTTTAGATATTCCAGCGCCTCCTCCGGGTAGGTAGTAGTAAATACTTCGAAATCCTTCTTAAACATCTCTCTGAATAAAAGGAGGTTGATTTCCTCATCATCAAGATAGATCACTGCCGGCTTACTTTCACTCACACGCATATTCAACTGATTGAAGATTCAAAGTTAATTGAATTACAAATTTAAAGAGGTGTGCAGTTATCTTATCTATTTTACCTACTGATTTCGACTAAGCAGCAAGTCTTTTAGATTTTGGTAGGACCAGGGCTTGCTCACAAACTCATCTATGAGCTTGGTTTCCAGCGCTTCGTCCACCTCACCCTCCTGGGTAAAGCCCGAAATAATAACCCGCATGACGGATGAAACCCCAAGTTCCCGGAGTTCCTTCAGGAATTCCACACCCGTCATCACCGGCATGAGCTGATCCGTAAGGATATAATCGGGATTATGATCCTTTACGTATTGGATGGCGGTTTCAGGCGATGTAGTAGTGAAGATGTCAAAGTCCTTTTTAAACATCTCCTTGAAAAGGATCAGGTTGATCTCTTCATCGTCCAGATATATAAGTGATGGTTTTGATTCACTCATGATTTTTTTGACTTTAGCTAGCTAGTGGTAGTTTAATAACGAATTCCGCCCCTTCATTCTCCTTTGAATTTACAGTAATGGTTCCTCCATGTCGCTCTACGATACCGTAGGTAATAGATAAACCAAGTCCTGTACCTGCACCCACCTTTTTGGTTGTGAAAAATGGGTCAAATATTTTCTGTTTGTCCGCTTCGGACATTCCAATTCCATTATCCTTTATCCGTACCTGAATCTCGCTCTCATTCATTTTCGTCTCAATGTCAACTTTCCCATCACTTCCCTTTTCTGCCACAGCATCAAGGGCATTGTTGATGATATTCAGGAATGCCTGGCTCAGCTGCCCTTTGTAGCCTTCGATCTCAGGAAGCTTATCAGCAAGCTTTTTATTGATCTGAACGGACTCTTTAAGTCTGCTATTTAGTAGCAATAAGGCCACATCCAGATCATTGTGGATATCAATTTTGGTCTTCTTCTCAGTCTCTGATCGCGCGAAAATCCGCAAGCCCTTCACAATTTCAGTGGTACGCTCCGCTCCTACTTTGATGCTGCTTATCATTTGATCTATGACCGCCTGAGCCCCATCGTACTCTAGTTCCTCTCGCTCTTTGGTAAACTCCTTTATGGAATTCTGGAGGTCTTTATCTTTCTCGTCAAGTTTGGACGCATGGGCAATCACCGGCTTGATCTCATCAAACCGGTTGCTCAATACCTGTATGCCGGAGTATACAAAGTTGATCGCATTGTTGATTTCATGGGCTATACCAGCGGTAAGCACACCGAGGGAGGCCATCTTCTCTGATTGCACCAGCTGGGATTGAGTATCCTGAAGTTCGTCGAGCAGGCGTGCCAAATCTTCTTTCTGCTCTGCCAGCTTTTGAGCTGTGCGGTTCCTGGCCCTGTAGGCCGCAAAAAGCAAGAATGAAAAACCAACCAGTGCCACCAAAAATAGAATTAGAAATACCAGAGCACTTTGTTGGGAATTCACCACATTGGACATCTCATCCAGCCTTTCCTCTCTCTGGGCAATCTCCTTATTTTGCTCAGAGATTCTTTTCGTTTGTTCCGCAAGTATTTTGTTTCCTTCTTCCACGTTCTCCTTCTGCTTATCAATCTCCTCACCTAGCACGGCCAGTTCCTCCTCTCTGGCATCAAGTATGGTAGTTAAGCTATCAAGACGCCCTCTGGAGAGTGCAAATTCAACTGAAAGACTATCCAACGCCTGGCTTTGCTTTTCAATTCGCTTTTCCTTTTCTACAATTTCCTGATCCTTCTCTGCCATCATGAGCTGCTGCTGACGACCTATCCGCTGCGCAATGGCCACATTCATATTGAGGGTATCAAACTGCTCTTTGAGGGCTTCAGCTCTTAGTTCCATTGCCCGTACCGAATCACGAACCTGCTTAAAAATCTTAGCCAAATCGACCTCAGAGCCACCCAATTCATTCATGCCGGGCTTAATGACGAGTCCCTGATTTGTAATATTGGCCTCATTGATCTCAAAGGTGAGTTCACCGGATGGCTTGTTTAAAAAATTAATCATCACATCCCGCTGCTTATCGTAGCGATCTGTGATGAGTAATACCCCATTGCCTCCGATTCGATCCAGCAAGGTGGGTATAGTGGCCACATATTTATTGGTGACAAAAATGATATCCACATCCTGAGGGACAATCACATAGTTGGTGAAGCTGACCTGCACATCCCTGCCGGCCACTTTCCTGGACTCACTCGCAACCTTAAATTCCTCCCTAAGCGTATTATCTGTGGTGATTACATGAATTTTAAACGGTGTGGATTTAACAGGCCATTCAATATTCTTGATAAAAGAATAGGTGGATGACACCATCTGCTGCGTTCGCCCATCCTGAGCACAGGCAAAATGGCATTGTAAAACCGTTAAAAAAAATAAAACTACTCCCTTCAGAAACTTCATATAGGACTGGCGACAATTTCGAAATATAGTGATTTTAAACGGGTTCGGATAAGAATTTTGATAAGTGGTGCCCCTGAATAGATAAAAGAATGATTTAGACGGAAATACACCTCAATGCATTAATTAGAGCTTTTCTTTTCAATCATAAAATTTGCACCAAAGAACTCTGTCGTATTTCAATTATCATTCACTCAGATGTGAGGTTTGAATGATGTTGGCTCAATTTTAAGTCTGCTTTCTCCATTGATTGGTCTAAGTATTTTATCAATTGATAATATTTTAAAACAATTCGCTCTTCCGGGGATTATCATTTGATAATTTCAAACATCAATTAACCACAACAATGAGAGAAAAAATAGCACAGGCAAAGCCTGTTCTTAAGGAGGAATCTGTAGAAATCAAACGGTTTCAGGATAACGGAAAAGACTTCCTCCACTTCGGATTCAAGAACAAATTTAGTGAGGACATGTCTCTTAAAGCGACCGATATATGGGCTAAATTCTGTGACGACAATCCAAGCAAGAGGTTCATACATATCTGGGACTGTCAAAGTATGACAGGCTTTGACAATTCGGCTAAGAAACGATGGATGGATCACCTGGATAAATACAGTGGTCAGACCGAAAAAATCATTTTAGTCTCGGATAACATTATCATAAGAGGTGCTGCTCGTATCATGTCCAAAATGACAAAACACCACCTTAATGTCTATAAATCTCTTCCTGAAATGGTATCCGAGGAGATTTAGGTTTTTTTCACATTGATAACTGTAGATGGGTTCCCATCCCGCACTGCTCTGTAGTGTGGGGACATGATCTCTATGCCTGCTTCATTAAACTTATCCTGAATATTGGCATGAAGCTCTGAGTAGATTTTAGGCATAATCTCAGGTGCATCAGTGAAGGCATTGAGTTGGTAAGAAACGTACCAGTCGTCCAGGCTCGTTTGCAGCACAAATGGCTCCTTGCTCACATTCACCCCTTCTGTGGCTACTGCTGCTTCTATCAATAGCTCATGCACCTTTCTCCACGACACATCATATCCGATAGTAACAGAAGTGTGTAGAATAAGTCCAAGTGATTTACTGCTGCTGGAGTAGTTGACTGTATGGCCTGTTAAAATTGAAGAATTAGGCACTGTGATGTCTTCATTTTTAGTGGTTCGCACCCGTGTCACCAGCAAGGTTTTCTCAATGATCTCTCCTGTTACTTCCCCTAGTTTCACCCTATCCCCCACCCGGAAAGGCCTCATGTAGGTGATGACCAGACCTGCTACCGCATTGGCAATAGCTGAGGTGGATCCGAAGGAGATGAGAAGCCCCAAAAAGACGGAGACTCCTTTGAAAATGTCGGAATCCGAACCCGGCAGATATGGCCAGATCATGACCATCATGAACGCATAAATCAGAAATTTGACCAGCCGATAGGTGGGTATGGCCCAATCGGAATAAAACCCCGGAAGAGTCAGGGTTCCATTTTCTACCTCCTGGGCAAAAAATTTGATCAGCTTCACTAAGTATCGGGTGATAAAATAGATAACAGCTATGGTAAACACATTTGGGACATAGCTCCAAAATCCAAACCAGATATTTTTGGCCGGGCTCAAAATCCAATCGAGAAGGGTCTGTGCCCATCCTCTGGTAAATGGAAACAATCCAAAAACCAGTGGGAGCGAGAGATAGAGCGCCAGGACATAGAGGCCCCATTTCAAAAATGAGACTGCCTGAATAGTCACTTCCAGGTGAAGCTGTGGAGATAGCAATTCAAAATTTCTAACCTTGATGCCGTTAAAATACTCCTTCTTGTTTACCACCATCCAGCCCTGAATACCATTCGTGATGCGCCTTACAATCATAAGAACAATAACCAGCCCACCTATAATCAGAAATACCAAACCAACACGGGCAGCAATATTCCGAAAAGTGCTTCGATTGCGGGATTTGGACACAAAGTCTGCAATACGTGTCTTATACAATGTGGCCAGGGAATCTTTGGTCACCCCCTCCACCCAGAGGGCATCCCAATCAGAGACACTCGTCACAATGAGGTCACTGTACATCACATCTATGGTGCCTTCGTGCTCTTCATAGTGTAGAGAGTCGGGATAAAAGAAATCATCACGGATCAAAAACTCGATCTTTTGCGTGACGTTGGAAGTCCTTTCCTCCGCCCGAACAGGTCCCAGCTTCGTAAAAATGGTGAATAGTGAATCATTGAGAGGAGCAACTACATACCCTTTTGTCTCCTCTCTTAATTTCAGGATTCGTTCGCGCTGCTCCGCATTTCTTACTGAATCCTGCTTTTCTATCTCCCTTATTTGATTTCGCAGAGTGACCTGGTTCAGCTTGTCGCTTTCCTGAAGCAATTGAATCCTGCTCAAAAGCTCTACCCTAGCCAGTGAGTCCTGTTTCCTTCGAAGGTCATTTTGGCCTAGCAATCGTTCATAGGCTTTGATCTGCTGAGTATAGTTCTTCAAAACCTGATCCGTACTGTCTGACCGGATAGAATCCTGGGCTTGCGCTATAGCAATGCTCCAGCCGGCTAGCAGGACAAGGAATAAAAATAGGTACTTAATAAGTGAGGTTCGTTTCATGCTGGCAGAATATCGAGATGAATTTAGGCCGATTGCCTTTGTAAAAAAAATCAGTTTGGACTCAAATAAAAAAGGGCTCTCCCGAGCCCCTCCAGTTTTTTTTATTGAATGGCTAGATCATCCAATCTCCACCAACTGAATATCGAATACAAGATCCTTACCGGCCAGTTCGTGATTGGCATCCACTGTGATCGCATCCTCAGAAACAGCAGTCACATTCACATACGTTTGATGACCCAGATCATTTGTTGCTACAAGCTTCTGACCTACTTCAGGTTTCATGTCAGCAGGTAGTTGATCCTTTGGAACGTCCTGAATCAGTTCATCCCTGCGATCACCATAGGCTTCTGCAGATGGGATAGTTACCGTCTTTTTCTCATTGATTTCCATACCGTTTACTGCCTCATCAAAACCACGTATCATTTGACCTCCTCCAACAGTAAACTCCAGCGGGTCCCTTCCCTCCGAGGAGTCAAAAACCTCTCCCGAAGTAAGTTTTCCAGTATAATGCACTTTTACCTTGTCGTTAGCTTTAGCTTTCATTTGTCTTTTTTTCAAGTGAAATAATACGGCAAAGGTACGAAAATTATGGAGGGGGTATTTTGAAAGGTACTTAATATATGTAACTACATTTAATGTACTTGCGTATATATGATTAATTTTACAGAAAGGAAATATCATGAAAACGATTGTTCACAAAGCAAACACCCGGGGCACAGCTGATTTTGGCTGGCTAAAAAGCAGACATACCTTCAGTTTTGGACATTACTATGACCCTGCCAGAATCCAGTTTGGGATGCTACGGGTACTCAATGACGATATAGTAAAAGGTGGAGCTGGCTTCCCCACCCACCCTCACAATAACATGGAGATTGTTTCTATTCCACTGAAAGGAGCATTGGCGCACAAAGACAGTACTGGAACGGAGCAGGTGATCCAAACAGGTGAGGTTCAAATCATGAGTGCAGGAAGCGGATTAACACATTCCGAGTACAATGCAAGCAAGACGGATGAAGTGAATTTTCTTCAGGTATGGATTTTACCAAAGGAGAAAAATATTGCACCAAGGTATGACCAAAAGCACTTTGATGAGGCGGGTAGAAAGGATCAAATCCAAACGGTAGTTTCTCCGGAACATAAAGATGCCCTTTGGATCAATCAGGATGCCTACTTCTCCCTGCTCAACATTTCAGATGGCAATACAATGACCTACAACCTCAATATGGAAGGAAATGGAGTGTATACCTTCATCATTGATGGGAGCTTGGAGATTGGCTCAGAACCATTGGAAAAGAGGGATGCGATTGGTATTTATGATACCAGCGAGTTTGAGATCAAAGCCAAAGGTGATGCTCAGGTTTTATTCATTGAAATTCCAATGAATTAAGTGATGGAAAACTATAAAATTCCCGATCAAACAAGAATTGGACATATCCACTTAAAAGTCTCTGACCTTCAACGGTCGCTTGACTTTTATTGTGGACTGCTTGGCTTTGATCTGATCACCACCTATGGTCAGGATGCCGCCTTCATCTCTGCGGGCGGCTATCACCATCACATCGGGTTAAATACCTGGACAAGTAAAAATGGAACTCCTCCGCCCAGGGGAACTACCGGACTATTTCATACGGCCATTTTGCTTCCTTCCCGCAAGGATCTGGCTATTCTTCTACATCGGTTGATCGAGGCAAAATATCCGATATCCGGTGCGGCAGACCATGGGGTGTCTGAGGCAATTTACCTGAATGATCCGGATGAAAATGGCGTGGAGCTATATTGGGACAAACCCAAAGATCAGTGGCCACAAAAACCAAACGGAGGTATTGATATGTACACCAGGACCCTTGATTTGGAGGGATTGCTTGCTGAAGCTAAACCTTGATGATCACTTTCCCCAACACTGCCCGATCTTCAATTTTTTGAAGAGCCTTACTGGTTTCAGACAATGGAAATTCCTCATCCACGAGCGGTTTGATTTTACCTTCAGCCACCATTTTCAACAGTTGCTGAATGTTGGCCTTATTTTCCTCAGGAAAGTTTCGAAAGAAATTTCCCCAAAACACTCCGGTGATGGATGCGCTTTTCAACAGGGGTAGATTCCATGGAATAGCCGGTACTTTTCCAGAGGCAAATCCAATCACCAGGTATCTCCCCATCGGTGCGATGGCCCGGAATGCCTGCTCTGAGTAATCTCCTCCTACCGCATCAAAAATCACATCTGCTCCCTTGCCGTCTGTTAGTTCCTTGAGTGCATCTTTGATATTTTCTGGAGTATACTTATGAAGTAAATCAGCCCCCGCCTTTTTGCAAAAAGTGAGCTTTTCATCGGTAGATGCACACGCGATAATCCTTGCTCCCATCACCTTTCCAAGCTGGATGGCGGCTGTGCCCACTCCCCCGGAAGCACCAAGGATCGCCAATGTTTCTCCAGCTTGAAGTTTGGCGCGATCCTGCAAGGCATGGATCACTGTGCCATGTGTCATTAAAACAGAGGCTGCATCCCTGAAACTCACCTCATCTGGCAAGTGGTGCGTATTGAAGGAAAAGCCTTGCACCTCCTCAGCAAATCCTCCCCAGGTGGTTCCTGCCACCACCCGATCACCGGGCTTGAATTCGGTTACCTTTTCCCCCACCTCCTTAATCACCCCGGCCACTTCGCCCCCGGGCGAAAATGGAAGGTCGGGCTGAAACTGGTACTTCCCCCTGATGATCAGGGTGTCGGGAAAGTTGACGCCTGCATATTTTACTTTAATAATTACTTTGTCAGGATCAGGTGGACTAATGGTGTGATCCCTATAGACCAGCTTCTCAGGTCCGCCAAGTTCTTCTACTAAGACTGCCTTCATAAAAGCTCAAGCACATTTTCCGGCGGACGGCCAAGCACCGCTTTGTCGCCCTCGATGACGATCGGCCGTTCGATCAGCTTCGGAAATTTCACCATCGCATCCAACCACTCATCATCAGAGAGGTCTTTGCCTTTGAAATACTCTTTAAATTCTGCCTCCCCTTTTCGGATCAGTTCCGCAGGCTTAATGCCCAGCTTTTTGACGACCTCTTTCAGCTCATCTTTAGAAGGCGGATTTTTCAAATACTCCTTCACCACGAAATCCCTTCCTTTATTTTCAATTAAGCTGAGTGTCTGCCTGCTCTTGGTGCATCTGGGGTTATGATAGATCGTAATCATTGCTCTTGGTTTTACCGCTGACATTCAAATAAAACCAAATGGCGTAATATCCCATGAACTAACTCCAATAAATATTTATCTTTCTAACTTATTAAAAATCTAACCTATGAGAACCTTTTATCTAATGCTCTTTCTATGTGCAGTAATTATCCTGCCTGCACAGCGCAAGAAAAAATCCAATGACTCACCCACAGCCACCGCAGCTACTAAAAGATGGGAGGGTTATCAACAAAGGCTAAAGCTCGAAGAGTCTTCTTTGGTGAAGAATGTTCCATTTAGAAATGTAGGACCGACCGTCATGAGCGGACGTGTGGTAGACCTGGCAGTAGACCCTGCAGACCCTTCTCATTTCTATGTGGCCTACGCTTCTGGTTCTCTTTGGGAAACAAAAAATAACGGTACTTCCTTCGAGCCCATATTCGACAATCAGATCGTGATGACTATTGGGGATATTGCCGTGGACTGGAATACCAGCACTATCTATGTGGGTTCCGGTGAAAACAACTCCAGCCGATCGTCCTACTCAGGATATGGCATGTTCAAATCCACGGATAACGGAAAAAACTGGGAGAACATCGGACTTACGGAGACACACCACATCGGCCGAATCATTCTCCACCCTTCCGATCCAAATACACTTTGGGTGGCTGCATTAGGTCACCTCTATTCCGAGAATCCTGAACGTGGTGTTTACAAATCTACCGATGGTGGTAAAACATGGAGCAAGACACTTTTTGTGAATAACAGAACAGGTATTGTTGACCTAATTATGCATCCTACTAATCCAAATCTCCTGATCTCGGCAGCATGGGAAAAAGATCGTAAAGCATGGGATTTTGAAGAAGCCGGTACAGGAACAGCTATTTATCGATCAGAAGATGGCGGCAGTACATGGAATGAAATTTCGGATAGTTCAGGCTTCCCCGACACCAACGGTACTGGTCGAATCGGGCTTTCGTTCGCTCCTTCTGATCCAAACATCGTATATGCCATCCTCGATAATCAGGACAGAAGGGACAAAGAAGACGAGGAAGACAAAGGAATCACCAAAGATCAGCTCAGAACCATGAGCAATCAGCAATTCCTCGCATTGGAAAATGGCGATATCAACCAGTTTTTGGATGACAATGGCTTCCCGAGAGAATACAATGCGGTAGATATCAAGAAGGATGTAGAGGACGGAAAGGTGAAGCCTCTGGATTTGGTGATCTACACGGAAGATGCAAACTCCCTCCTTTTCGACACACCGGTAAAAGGCGGTGAAATGTACCGCTCAAATGATGCCGGAAAAACCTGGACAAAGACGCATGAAGATTACATCGAGAGTATGATCTTCTCCTATGGCTACTATTTTGGTCAGGTGCGGGTGGATGCTCAAAATCCCGATGTGATTTATACGATGGGCGTTCCAATAGTGAGATCGGAAGATGGAGGCAATACATTCAAGAGCATAAATGAAGACAATGTACACGTGGATCACCACGCACTTTGGATCAACCCGAATGACTCCAGGCATTTGATCCTCGGAAACGACGGAGGAGTGTACGTAAGCTTCGATACGGGAGCTACCTGGATCAACTGCAACTCCCCATCGGTAGGTCAGTTTTACTCCATTGCTGTGGATATGGCCGAACCTTACAATGTGTATGGCGGTCTTCAGGACAATGGCGTCTGGAAAGGCCCCAGCACGTACGAATATTCCAGAAGCTGGTATCAGGAAGGGCGTTACCCATATGAGAGACTGATGGGTGGCGATGGCATGCAGGTGGCCATAGATACCAGGGACAATGAGACCGTTTATACAGGCTATCAGTTTGGAAACTACTTCCGCATCAACACCAAAACAGGTGATAGAAAATACATCACCCCTCGACATAAACTTGGTGATGCCCCATACCGATGGAACTGGGAGGCTCCCATCGCGCTCTCCAGCCACAACCAGGATATTGTGTACTTCGGCAGTAACCGATTCCATCGCTCCATGGACATGGGCGAGAACTTTGAGACGATGAGCGGTGACCTGACCAAAGGCGGAAAGAAAGGGGATGTGAGCTTCGGGACGCTGACCACCATATCAGAATCCCCTACCCGATTTGGGTTGATTTATGTAGGCAGTGATGATGGATTGATCCACAGATCAGATAATACCGGCGCAAGCTGGACCAATATTTCCAACGGGCTCCCCGTAGATTTTTGGGTGAGTACTGTTGTGGCCTCAGCTCATAAGGAGGGACGAGTTTACGCTTCGCTCAATGGCTATCGGTGGGACAATTTCGAGCCGATGGTGTACATGAGTGAGGATTACGGCAAGTCCTGGAAAAGCATTTCATCCAACCTGCCCATGGAGCCTGTGAATGTGGTGAAAGAAGATCCGGTCAATGAAAACATCATATATGTAGGTACGGATCATGGGGTTTACGTATCACTTGATGGTGGCAATAGCTACCAAGCATTGACCAAAGGACTTCCCAACACACCGGTACACGATCTGATAGTACATCCTAGAGAAAATGACTTAATCCTTGGTACTCATGGCAGGGGTATCTACATTGCCGATGTTTCGCTGGTGCAACAATTAAATAATGAAATATTAGCCAAGGGGCTGCATGCATTCTCTATTGATGAAGTAACTTACAATTCAAGGTGGGGAAGTAAAACATGGGAGTGGGGAGAAGTGATTGAGCCCAACATTGACGTGTCATTTTATTCCAATTCCAACGGAAAGGGAAAAATAGAAGTCATGTATAAAGATCAGGTAGTTTCCACCATGGAAATCTCTGCAGACAGAGGACTGAACGTGGTGGAACTAAGGCTGGAAACAGATGAGTCTTTTAAAGACTTGCTGGATGATGAGCAGAAAGAAGACTATGAAGCCGCTGAAAATGGCGACTTTCATTTAGCAGTAGGTGAATACACCGTAAGGATTACCGTAGGTGATACCAACGTGGAAACACCACTCACTATAAAAAAACCAAGGGAGAGACCAGGTAGAAAGGAATAGGGATTAATAGACTAATGGTACAATGGCCATCTCGATAATCGGGATGGCTTTTTTTATTCTCAGAAAACCAAAATGTACCTTTCATAGTAAATACAAAGACACCACCCCAAAAAGCCATGACCATTGAAGAGATTTCCAAAGACAATGTTTCTGATCTAGCCCAGCTTATTCTCTACCTCTGGCCGCAATGCGACTACAAAGAAGAGTTTCAAAACGGTCTCAAGATTTTGAATTCCGAAACAGAGACCGCTTTTATCGCTAAGAAGAACGGGATTTATATGGGGTTCATTCAGCTCTCACTAAGGTCTGAATTTGTGGAGGGTACATCCACATCCCCTGTGCTTTATATGGAAGGCATCTATGTCGATCCGGGTTATCGCAAAATAGGAGTAGCACAAAAACTGGTAGATGCCGCCGAAGAATGGGGCAAAAAAAGAGGATGCAAAGAGATGGCGTCCGATGCAGAGCTACCCAACCAAACGAGTATTGAATTTCACAAGGCAGTAGGATTTGAAGAGGTAAACAGGTTGATGGTCTTTAGGAAGGATTTATGAATTCCTCCAATCCCCAAAAATCCAGTTGCCCGGCGCTTTTTCATCCGGTGACAGGAAGTAGTCCTCAAACGCTTTTACTAGCTCTCCTCCACTGATGCGTCCGTCTCCATTAATGTCCAGCATGTCAAAAGCCTTTTTCGCTACGGACATATACAAACCGTAGGCCTTAAACATATCAAGGTATTCACGCTCATCAATGTGTCCATCGCCATCTTGATCAAACAAAGAGAATAGATACGTAGAAGATTGATTGACATAATCATTTGGTTTTGAAAGCACTGCCTCCTCAAAAAATCGAACCCATTCTGCCGGAGATAGCTCCGCCTCATCTTTATCAATGTCTTTCAAAATCTGAATAAACAAGCCATGTGCTTTTAGTCGAAGCAAGAGCCTTTCACGCGAATTGGCACTGTGCCCGATGATATCACTGATATGGTCCCCTACCTGCTCAAAGTCTGAGTGCTCTAAAACTCCATTTCCATTATGATCCAGCACATTGAAGAAGTGAAGGATTTTTTGTTTCTGAACGTCTGTCATGGCGGTGTATTTAGAGGAAAGATAAGAAGTTCGACCAAAAAACATCCCCCTGCCATCACACAATCTACCCACCCCCCTTCAAAGGGGGATTTTTCTTCAGCTCCTCAATCGCCACAGCATACCCCTCCAATCCCATTCCATTGATCGAGCCAATACACACATCTTTCACATGGCTGATCTGTCGGAAATCTTCTCGTTCTGCAAGGTTGGAAATGTGCACCTCAAACACTGGTGTTTCTATTCCGACTATCGCATCGCTCAAGGCAATGCTTGTGTGTGTATACGCCCCGGGATTAAATACAATCCCATCATAGCTAAAGCCAACTTCATGCAATTTATCAATCAGGGCACCCTCATGATTGGATTGGAAATACTCCAAATCAAGATCGGGAAACCGCTTTCTTAATTCCTCAAAAAACTCCTCAAAGGATTGGCTGCCGTAAATCTCCGGCTCTCGTTTACCAAGTAGGTTTAGATTGGGTCCGTTTAGAATCAGTATTTTCACATTTAGTAGATTAGTGACCAGATGATTGCGCTTTCCTGCTAATTTACTAATTAACCAATCCACGAATAACTAATGTGGGCCACCTACACCAAACAATTCAAAAGTTACCTGAAGCTGGAACGATCACTGGCCAAAAATTCGGTGGATGCCTATCTGTCCGATATAGCCAAGCTGCAGCAATTTTTTGACATAAAGCAGCGAGAAGTATCCCCAACCAAAGTGGTTCAGCAGGACTTGATTGACTTTTTAGAATTCATCAACGAGCTGGGAATGTCGGCCTATACGCAGGCCCGGATGGTCTCTGGGCTCAAAGCCTTCTTTCGGTTTCTGGTTTACGAAGAAGTTATTACCAAAGACCCTTCTGAACTGCTGGAAGCGCCCAGGCTGGGAAGAAAACTGCCCGACACACTCGATCTGCCTGAGATCGAAGATCTCTTCAATGCTATTGACATGTCAACACCCGAAGGCCAGCGAAATCGAGCGATGCTGGAAACTCTTTATAGCTCCGGTCTTCGTGTTTCCGAACTCATCAACCTCAAGATCAGCAACATCCACGAGGATATAGGTTTCCTCAGGGTGATCGGAAAAGGAAGCAAGGAGCGGTTGGTGCCAATTGGCCGGTCTGCCCTGAAGCAGATAAAGATTTTCCGTGATGAAGTCCGAGTGCATATTGACGTTAAAACCGGGTTTGAAGATCACTTGTTTGTGACCAAAAGAGGAAAGTCAATCAGCCGGGTGATGGTGTTTATGGTAATCAAAGATCTGGCTGCCAAAATCGGTTTGAAGAAAAGCATCAGTCCCCACACATTTCGTCATAGCTTTGCAACTCACCTGATTGAAGGAGGAGCAGATTTGCGGGCGGTGCAGGAAATGCTGGGACACGAATCCATCACAACCACTGAAATCTACACCCACCTGGATCGGGATTATCTAAAACAGGTTATTACGCAATTTCATCCAAGAAGCTGATGTACAAACTCATTAAGCCCATTCTCTTTCTCTTCAATCCCGAAAAAGCTCACAAAATCACCACGAGACTTCTGCATATTGTCTTGAAGCTTCCATTCGGAAAAGCACTAGTTCGCGGGTTGTTCAATTTTCAAGACCAACGACTAGAGCGAGAAGTGTTCGGATTGAAATTTAAAAATCCTGTTGGTCTGGCGGCCGGGTTTGATAAAAACGCTGAGCTGATCGATGATTTTTCGAATCTAGGCTTTGGATTCATCGAAATTGGCACACTCACACCAAAGGGACAGCCCGGTAATCCACAGCCACGACTATTTAGGCTTCCACAAGACGAAGCTCTGATCAACCGGATGGGCTTTAACAATGATGGCGTAGACGAAGCGGTGAAGCGATTGAAAAGGAGAAAATCCAACATCCTCGTTGGTGGAAATATTGGGAAGAATAAGGTTACTCCCAATGAAGATGCCTTGGATGACTATCTGATTTGCTTTGAAAAACTGTACGACTATGTGGATTACTTCGTGGTAAATGTCAGCTCCCCCAATACGCCGGGATTAAGAGAGCTTCAGGAAAAAGAGCCATTGATGAAGCTGCTGAAAGTACTTCAAGAAGCGAACAAAAAGAAAAAAGCACAAAAACCCATCCTGCTCAAAATCGCGCCTGATCTCACCGAGTCCCAACTTAACGATATCATTGAAATCACCAAAACTTTAAATCTGGACGGGCTTATTGTATCCAACACTACGATTGATAGATCAGGATTGAAAACTTCAAAACAAAGTGTTGAGGCCATTGGAGCTGGTGGACTAAGCGGGAAGCCTGTTTTTGATAAATCCAATGAAGTGCTAAAATATATAAGAAGGCATCATCCCACAGTTCATATGATCGCTGTGGGTGGCATTCACTCCGCACAAGACGCTGTGGAAAAAATCCAGGCTGGTGCCAATCTGGTACAGATCTACACCGGCCTGGTTTATGAAGGTCCGGCTCTTATCAAACGGATAAATAAGGAACTTTTGAAAATCAATTACCTTTGAAATATTATGAATACAACTTTATCAAGGGCTCAACTAGACATTCTCGCATTGCTTGATAGGGATCTTAAAAATGAGGACATCCTTGAAATAAAGCGTAGAATAGTAAAATACCTGGCTGAAAAAGCTGATAAACAAATAGATCAGTTTTGGAAGGAAAATGACGTATCGGACCAAACAATGGATGATTGGTTAAATCAACCCTCCTAAAAGGTATTATGAAAATAGTATTGGACACCAATGTTCTGGTTGTGTCTGTATCCCCGAAATCCAAATATCGTTGGATATTTGACCTATTCCTTCATGAGAAAATAACCCTATGTGTTACATTGGAAATCATGCTTGAATACGAAGAAATTATTACTAAACTTATGAATAGGGATATTGCCAAGTCGGTCATTAGGGTAGTAAAAAGTGCTCCAAATACTGAATTAGTTACAAAATTTTTCCAATGGGAGTTGATGAAAAATGATCCAGACGACAACAAATTTGTTGATTGCGCAATTGCTAGTTCTGCTGCTTATATTGTTTCTGAAGACAAACATTTTAATATTTTAGAGAAAATCGACTTTCCACAGGTAGAAGTTATTGGCATTGAGAAATTAAGAAGTATAGTTTCAAAATAGCTCGATCCACGCTGAAAACTCCACTATTTTTGGAGCTACGATTTATGGCAAAGAATACCTATAAGCAAAAGACTGAGAAGAAAGAACGAGCAGGGCTAAAGTTTAACTTTATCGCCGATAGAAAATTCCATTTATTTATTGGGTTCACCCTCCTACTCATCTCCATATTTCTTGGCGTTTCTTTCATTTCTTACCTCAGCACCGGCCAGGCAGACCAGAGTGTGGTAGAAGCCTACACCAATACGAATGTGAAGGAGTCCGGAGCGGAAGTGCAAAACGCTTTTGGGCTCATCGGGGCGATCGCCGCACACTATTTCATCTTCCTGTGGTTTGGTATAGCAGCGATCCTGATCCCGCCCTTCCTGTTCATTATCGCTTATAAAATCATCTGGTATCGAGCTCTATTACCCATTACCAAAACATTCAATTTTGTCGTATTCTACTTGATCTGGCTCAGCCTTGTGATGGGATATTTTCTACTTTCCCAGGAGGAGACTTCCATGTGGGGATTTCTGAGTGGTGGCATTGGCTATGAGCTGGCCATGATTGCCCACAGCCTGATGGGATGGGGAGCGATCCTGTTCATCATTTTTCTTTTCGTGGTATTCAACATGTTCTTCTTTGACATCACCAAAATACCCGCCTTTAGTGCAATACTTCCTTCCTTAGAAAATCTGGTGGGCCAAGTAAAATCCCTAATACCCGAAAAGAAACAAAAAGAGAAAAAGCAGGACATTTCTTCCGTCCTTGATCAGATCAAACGAGAGGTGGAGGACGAGGAAGCCAATCGGGATGAAACTGAAACCTGGGTGGTGAAAAAGATTCCACCAAAGCAGGAAAACAAAGAGGAGAAACCGAATCCTGAGTTTACCATTGACCTACCGGAGTTTAAAAACGAAGAACAGCCTTTGCCAAAAGAGGTGGAGGAGAAAGTCTTCGCCAAAAAAGAAGAGAAACCCACACCTCCACCAGAGGAAAAAGCCCCTATTTCCAAAAATGAAGATTTGGAGGACCTTTCTTTTGAAGTAGAGCAAAAAGAATTTGAAGAAGAAGTAACCGAGCAATCCATCAACTTTGACCCTACCCTAGATCTACCTCGATACAAATTCCCAACTCCATCTCTACTTATCGAATATCCTGAAAAGGACGTGAAAGTTTCCAAGGATGAGCTAGAGCAAAACAAGGATCGGATCATCGAGACGCTGGTCAACTTCAAAATCGGGATTTCCAGTATCAAAGCAACCATTGGCCCAACAGTAACACTTTATGAAATCGTGCCGGAAGCCGGTGTAAAAATCTCTAAGATCAAAAATCTGGAAGATGACATTGCACTTAGTCTTTCCGCATTGGGCATTCGTATCATTGCTCCTATTCCAGGTAGGGGAACAATCGGTATTGAGGTGCCGAATAAGAACCGTGAAATGGTGGACGCACGCTCCGTGATCACTACCAGCAAATTCATGGAAAGTAAAATGGACTTGCCAGTAGTACTCGGAAAAACCATTTCCAACGAGGTGTTTGTAACAGACCTATGCAAGATGCCACACCTCCTGATGGCCGGAGCTACCGGACAGGGTAAGTCTGTTGGTTTGAATATCATCCTTACCTCGCTTCTCTACAAGAAGCACCCATCGCAGCTCAAGCTCGTGCTGGTTGATCCAAAAAAGGTGGAATTGACGCTCTTTAACAAAGTGGAGAAACACTTCCTGGCCAAACTGCCTGATAGTGAAGAAGCCATCATCACCGATACGTCCAAAGTGGTGAATACGCTCAATTCCCTGTGTATCGAAATGGATAATCGGTATGATCTATTGAAGAGTGCGGCATGCAGAAACCTGAAGGAATACAACAAGAAATTTACTGAGCGCAAGCTGAATCCTAACAAGGGGCACAGGTTCTTACCTTACATCGTACTCGTCATTGACGAGCTGGCAGATTTGATGATGACTGCAGGAAAAGAGGTAGAAACACCCATTGCCCGATTGGCGCAGCTTGCCCGTGCGATTGGCATTCACCTGATTGTGGCCACTCAGCGTCCATCCGTGAACGTGATCACGGGTATCATCAAGGCAAACTTCCCGGCAAGGCTATCGTTCAGGGTTACCTCCAAGATCGACTCCCGAACAATTCTGGATGCCGGAGGTGCAGATCAATTGATAGGCATGGGGGACATGTTGCTCTCAATGGGATCTGATATGACCCGTTTGCAGTGTGCATTTGTAGACACCCCTGAGGTAGAGCGTATTTGCGAATTTATCGGAGAACAGCGCGGCTATGACGATGCATATCTTCTCCCTGAATATGTTGGAGAAGGAGAAGCCGGGATTGGAGAAGTAGATCTTTCGGACAGGGATTCACTATTTGCAGATGCTGCTCGTTTAATCGTTATACACCAGCAAGGCTCTACTTCATTGATCCAGCGGAAGATGAAATTGGGTTATAATCGAGCAGGTAGACTCATTGATCAACTTGAAGCTGCAGGAATCGTTGGACCATTTGAGGGCAGTAAGGCCCGGGAAGTACTCATCCCTGACGAACACAGTTTGGAACAGTTATTGTCTGAGATAGAAATCAAATATTAAGAATCAGGAAATCAAGAAATGAAAAAGCTTATACTAGCATCCCTTTCAATTATCATGTTATGTCAGGTTCGCGCACAGTACGATCCCGAAGCACTGGCGGTGCTGGATGCGATGAGCAATAAATACAAGAAAGTAGAGGCATTCCAGGCGGCATTTTCCCAGCAACTCACCAATGAAAGTGCCGGACTGAATGAGACCATATCAGGACAAATTGCCGTGAAAGGAGATATGTACGTACTGGATGTGGCAGGTCAGCGCATCTTCAATAATGGCACAGATGTTTACAATTACAGCCCGGAGATTAAAGAAGTGACCATCAGTTCCTACGACCCGGAAGAATCAGAAATCACAATTGGAAACGTGTATGATTTGTATAAGGATGGTTTCAAATATGCACTTGCATCCAAAGAAGCAAACGGAGACCGAATAATAGAACTGGATCCGGAAAGCAGGGAAAAAAGCTATTTCAAGATTAGAATGACGATTAATGCTAAGGATGAATTGAAATCTTTTACTGTATTTGAGCGCACTGGCAACAGATATATTTACACCATCAACTCCTTTACTCCTACCAATCTTAGTGACAGTTATTTCACTTTTGACACCTCAAAATATCCAAATGTTGAGGTGATTGACTTTCGTTAGTATAGAATCTCAAAAAAAGCATACCTTTGTTGCGTTCAGAACAAGTCTGGGCGAGTTTTAATTTTTTATTTTTTTTAATGAACATTTTTGTAGCTAAGCTTAATTATGCAACTTCAGAAGACGCATTAAGACAAGCATTTGAAGAATTCGGAACAGTAGATTCCGCGAAAGTTATCATGGACAGAGACACTCAGAGATCGAAAGGTTTCGGGTTTGTAGAAATGCCAAACGATGACGAAGCTAAACAGGCAATCGCAAGCCTAAACGAAACAGAATTAGATGGCAGAACCATCGTTGTAAAAAAAGCAAACCCGAAAGGGTAAGCCTCAAAACAGATTCTAAGTTTTTTTTGATTTTTATATAATTGCTCGTGTGGAAACTTTTCTGCACGAGCATTGTTTTATATAATTGTTACGCACAAATAAAATTTTATTGATT
This sequence comes from Ekhidna sp., assembly GCF_040223195.1. Lineage (GTDB taxonomy): Bacteria > Bacteroidota > Bacteroidia > Cytophagales > Cyclobacteriaceae > Ekhidna. Next base: position 322,129 of record NZ_JAVKDX010000015.1, read on the forward strand.
TGGCTAGACCTGCAACTACTCCGGTAAAACTTAAAGACGGATATTACATAGAGCTCCGACACAAGGGTGAAAGAAAAGGAATCAAACTAAGAAGCGAAACGATTCCGGAATTGCACCAGTCCATCAAAAAGTACGAAAAGCTTTACGACATTCACTTCTATGGCGAAGTAAAAAAGGGAAAAGTCGTAAACGATAAGCTTCCTGAGCTTAAATAACCCAGTAATCATACGTAAACTTCAGCATCTGAATTCAAGGATATTGGGAGAAGTATGTCCAAGGTGAAATTCTTAACTTAGCCAAAAAATCACCCTCAGATGACCCGTCAACAGCTTTTTGAAAAGATCAAAGAAAAGGAATCCTTTCTGTGCGTAGGACTGGATACCGACATCAAAAAAATACCCGATCATCTCAAGTCTGCTGACGATCCCATTTTCGAATTCAACAAGCAAATCATTGATGCCACACACCAATATGCAGTAGCATACAAACCAAACACCGCATTCTACGAAGCGCAAGGTGCAAAAGGCTGGGAGTCACTCCAAAAGACACTTGCGTACATCCCGGAAGGCATTTTTACGATCGCTGATGCAAAGCGTGCTGATATTGGCAATACATCCTCTATGTATGCCAGGGCCTTCTTTGAAACGATGGATTTCGATTCAGTAACAGTCGCCCCTTACATGGGGGCTGATTCAGTAAAACCTTTCCTGGAATTTGACCGGAAATGGGTGATTATCCTAGCAGCCACCAGTAATCCCGGAGGGCTCGATTTTCAGGATGTAATCGTAAGTGTGGATGGCGAAAAACTTTATGAGCGGGTCATTCGAAAAAGTGCAGAATGGGGCAATGCCAACAATACCATGTATGTAGTGGGGGCTACCAGGCCGGAGGCACTTATAGGCATTCGCCGAATGGTGCCTGAGCATTTTCTTCTTATCCCAGGCGTTGGTGCACAGGGGGGCGATCTAAATGCCGTGTGCAAGTATGGCATGAACAAGCAATGTGGATTGCTCGTCAATTCCTCCAGGGGGATTATTTATGCTGACTCTACAGAAAATTTTGCCAAAGCTGCCGGAGAAGAAGCGCATAAAATACAACTCCAAATGGCTGAAATACTTCAGCGATTATAGCACACGTCGTATCTTAGGAGGCTAATCGTTATGGACGAGCAGTTTCTCCACTATATCTGGAAGTATCAGAAATTTGTAAAAGCTCCGGTGCAAACCACAGGCGGGCACGATATTTCCATTTTCAGCACGGGAAGCCACAATCACGACTCAGGGCCGGATTTCGAAGAAGCCCGTATTAAGATTGGGGATATCGAATGGGCCGGCCAAGTGGAAGTTCACATCAACTCGTCCGATTGGATTCGTCACAATCATCAAACCGATGCTGCATACGACAATGTCATTTTGCATGTAGTATGGAATCACGACAAAGAGATCACGGTTAATAGCCAACCATTACCTACGCTCGAGCTTAAAAATAATGTTGACCTTGAACTGTTGAATAAATACAAACGTCACATTCATGCCGTGGATGAAATTCCATGTTCGTCGCAACTACCCGGTATCCATTCACTGACCATTTCCGGGATGCTGGATCGAACCATGATAGATAGGCTGGCATCTAAGGCAGAAAGGATTTTACAAATTCTGAGCAAAACGAATAATGACTGGGAGGAAGCGACCTATCGTACACTGGCTCCCAACTTTGGATTCTCTACCAATAAAGAAGCCTTCGTTCGACTAACAGAGCTACTCCCCTTTTCAAGGTTGAAGAAAGCATTGCAAAGTGCAAAATCAACAGAAGCACTACTATTTGGCCAGGCTGGATTTTTAGACGAAGTACAGGATGATTATCAGAAGTCCCTCAAGGAAGAATTTTCCTATCTCCGACAAAAGTTTCAATTGGTCGACCCCATGGTAAAGCCTCAATGGAAATTTGGAAAACTACGGCCTGCCAACTTTCCTTCGGTTCGTATTGCGCAGCTTGCATCGCTACTTCATCGGCACCCAAAACTCTTTTCACTTCTCATAGAAACAAAAGATTTAAAAGTGCTCAAAAAAGAATTGTTGGTTGAAGTCAGTGACTATTGGCAGACTCATTATGACTTTGGAAAGGCAAGGAAAACACCTTCCGCATCCATGGGGATCAGTTCGTTTGAAAACCTGCTGATCAACTCCGTCGCTCCTCTTTTGGCCGCTTATTCCAAGTACACAGACAATCAGGATTTTATGAATCGAGGAGTGGAGCTGCTGGAATCGCTTGCTTCGGAGAAAAACCGAATCACCAAAAAATGGGGATCAGTAGGGATCAAACCCAAATCGGCATTTGACTCCCAGGCATTGATTGAGCTATTTAGCAACTATTGCAAGCGAAGAAGGTGCCTGCAGTGTAATATTGGTGTAGAAATTTTAACTAAGTGATCCATTGGTTTCTACATATCGTCAGTATAAGCATCCTTGCTTACCTCGGATTCAGATTCATTAAAGCTGAGCTACCCACCTGGGTCTATTGGCTTGCCCTCGCCCTGAAGCTGTGCGCAGGAATTGTGCTCGGACTGATATTCTTCGAATACTATGGTTCGGGAGATACTATTGCCTTTTTTGAGAGTGCGCTGAGTTTCCAAAGCGATAATCTGGACGGTCAACCGAGAACCCAGTTTTTTATCCATTTCATTCGGCCCATAGTGTGGGTATCCGGTGGCTCCTATTGGATTACTTCACTTTATCTCTCGCTGATCAGCTTTATTGGTACCTGGTATAGTGTGACCATCCTTAGCAGATTATACCCTGAAGTAAAAGCGGTGATTGTTTTTTGTTTTCTTTTCATTCCTTCGGTAGTCTTCTGGTCATCAGGGCTTATCAAAGACAGCCTGGCTTTTGCGGCAGTCGCCATTGCGGTCGCTATGATCATTAAGCTCTATAGATCCTCACGATCAACCCCTTTAGAGATCATACTCCTTCTTGCTTCTTCCGTGATCCTTCTTAAGATCAAGCACTATTTGTTTATCACATTCCTGCTATTTGCAGGTATTTTGATTTCTATTCAGATCTTTAGAAAACTAGGGAAAAAATGGAGCATCCTTTTGTCCCTGGCAATATTGTCCTCAGTACTGATCGCCACACAGTTTGTACACCCCTATTTGGAAATTGACAGAATACCCTGGACACTCTATGAGAATAATCAGGCCATTTTGAAAAAATCCGATCCTGAAGACAGGATAGATTTGGAGATGAAAGGAGATCAGTGGAAAGACATCTTCACAAACCTACCAAAAGCCCTTCAAGCCGGTCTGCTTAGACCTTCGGTTTTGGATAAGACACCTATCTGGGGGTGGATTCACAGAATAGAAAATTTGGCACTCACTACGCTCATGATCATGTCACTGATACTCATAATCAAACAGAAACCAGTACTAGACTGGCCATTAATCCTGGCGGCTGGTTTTTGCATATTCCTGCTTGCGATTATGCTCCCACTTTCCACCCCAAACTTTGGCACGCTGGTCAGGTACAAAAACGCTTACATGCCCTATCTCCTTATGATCAGCAGTATACTGCCATATCACTACTTCACTTCTCAAACGGAAGAATAATCGCTAATTTTGCGCCCTCAAAACAACGAAGGGACATGGAAAAACCGGTTATCATTTTCGGATCAACAGGACTAGCAAAAGCCGCACTCGAAATCTTCAACTCCAACAACATTGTGGTCTATGGCTTTCTGGACGATGATGAAAAAACACACAACACAGAGATCAACACCGTTTCAGTTTTAGGTGCTACGGATGATCACGGATTCACCAAGTTGATCGGGCAGAAGTGTGAAGCTTTCATAGCTACCGACGACAATGCCTTGCGGAAAGAGTATGTGGAGTACCTGACCGAAACCCGAAAGGTAATGCCCATGAATGCTATCCACCAGTCGGCATCTGTTTCAAGCTCCTTCAGCATTGGGCATGGCAATTTTGTGAATGCCGGAGCTGTACTTTCCAATGACTCCAAAATGGGCAATCACAATGTGATCAATACGAAAGCGATTATCGAACAAGAAGTGGAAATAGGTGATTTCGTGCAGATTGGTGCGGGATCCATCATCAACACCAGGGTGAAAATCGAAAATGAAGTTTTCATCGGGTCAGGGGTGACCGTGGTAGCAGGGGTGAAAATCGAGAAAGGCGCCCGTATTGGCGCTGGCTCTGTGGTGGTTGGAGATGTGAAGAAGGGGCAGACTGTTTTTGGGAATCCGGCTCAGCCAATTAACAAGTGATAATTGACAATTATCCATTATCAATTTTAAATTTGCATTTCATTTTAACACCCTGCTGAAACAGGGCCTGGTTAGTATGGAAAAACACTACGTATTACTCTATTACTGCTACAGTAAGATCGAAAACCCTGAAGAGTTCAGGGAAGAACATCACAAACTTTGCCTGGATCTCGACCTCAGAGGAAGGATCATTGTGGCCGAAGAAGGCCTGAACGGAACCGTGTCAGGCACCCAAGAAGCGTGCGAAAAATACATGCATGCGGTGACCAGCGATCCCCGATTTGCCCATACGGAATTTAAAGTGGATGTAAATGATCAGCCAGCATTTGAAAAAATGCACGTTCGGGTAAAACCTGAGATCGTGCACAGCTCATTGCAGCACATCAATCCCAACGAACGAACCGGTGGCTATGTAGAGCCTGAGGAATTCAGAAAGATTTTGAAAGAAGAAAGCGAAGATGTTATCATCCTGGATGTTCGTTCCAATTACGAGCATATGATCGGCAAATTCAAGAATGCCATCACCCTGGATATCGACAACTTCCGTGACTTTCCTGAGAAGATTGAGGAACTGAAGAAGTATAAAGACAAAAAAATTATCACCTATTGCACCGGAGGCATCAAGTGCGAAAAGGCCAGCGCCTATCTCTTGGAGCAAGGGTTTGAAAATGTACATCAGCTTCATGGTGGCATCATCAAATACGGACTGGAAGCTGACGGTGAAGACTTTGAGGGTAAGTGCTACGTGTTTGACAACCGCATTGTGAAGGAGGTAAACCAAGTAAATCCAAGCATTGTGTCCAGATGCTATGTGACCGACGAGCCATGCGATCGGATGGTCAATTGCGCCAACCCGCATTGCAACATGCACATCCCTATGAGTGAGAAGGGTGCGGAAATATTCAAGGGATGTTGCTCTGAGGAATGCATGAACAATCCTGACACCCGACCGTATGATGGAACAGGCTTTTATCAGAAAAAGATGAACGGATACAATCCGTACAAAGGACTGAAAAGAAAGCCCGCTTCTCAGGAACTCTAATTTCCTGGCCAGACTTTCAAAAATTAATCGGATCAAACCAGTTTCCTGATTACCTTTAGGAGGCTTACTAACTAAACCTGGCTATGCCTCATTCGTATTCGGAGACCGATCTCATTCTCAATCCAGACGGGAGTGTGTATCATCTGAGCCTCCGGCCAAAAGACATCTCAGACAAGATCATCGTGGTTGGCGACCCGGGCAGAGTCCATCGGGTCTCACGCCATTTCGATTCGGTAGATTTCGAGATGAACAAACGGGAGTTTATTACCCATACGGGAAAGTACAAAGGAAAGCGAATCACTGTGATAAGCTCTGGAATGGGCACAGACAATGTGGAGATTCTGATGACTGAGTTGGATGCACTGTTTAACATTGACCTGGTACATCGCCAACCCAAACCACGGAAAAAAAAGCTCCAGATCATACGGATAGGTACGTCAGGCACAATCAGGGATGACATCAAAGTAGGCAGCCATCTTGCCACCGAATACGCCATCGGACTGGACACAATCATACAGTTTTATACACACAAGCATACGGGCGTGGAACGAAGGATCATCAAGAAGCTGCGAGAGGAGCTCGACTTGCATTACACTCCCTATTGCTTCAAAGGGTCTACTGCCCTCTTCGAGAAATTCAAGGACTGTACCATCGCCGGGAATACGGTGACTTGTCCGGGATTCTACGCACCACAGGGTCGTGAATTGCGAATCCCGATCCGCTACAAAGACATCATCCAAAAGATGCAATACTTCCACGAAGAGGACATATGGATTACCAATCTGGAAATGGAAACTGCCGGGTATTATGCCTTCGGCAAGCTGCTTGGCCATGAGATGCTCAGCCTGAATGCGATCATGGCCAATCGTATCAAAGGGCAGTTTGCCAAAGACCCCAATAAGATCATCGATAGCCTGATCAAGAAGGTGCTGGAGAGAATCTAGCTACTTAAAAAGGGAGGTGAACGCTTTGTTCATCGCAGCTGCAGCTTCATTGAGATGCTCGCGGGCTTGTTGCCACTTTTCACCTGAATTGGAAGACCGTATCTGCTCCTCAATCTTTTCCTTCTGCTTTTTCAATCGCTCGATGTGCCCCTCCATGTCATCCGATACTTTGCCGTCGGCCTCCCTGGCCTCCGCCACGAGGTGATCGATTTTCTTGCCCAGCTCGGCAAGGATATCTTCTACTTTTCGCTTCTCACTCATAGGATGTAAGGTTGAAATGGGAATTTAATGGATTTCATAATTACGTGGTAATACTAAGAAGTCTGTCACCCCCTTTTCATTCCCCCTCAAGGGGAAAATGTATGTGCCAAAGTAGGCAATTCCTCTTATCTGATTGAAGTGAATAACCTTCAAAAATTAATTGCTGGTTGCAGGGAATCAAATTTTCCCTGCGAAGGGGCTAAGCCAAAAAGTTCCCCTCGAGGAGCCAAAGTAACAGTTCCCCCTTGAGGGGCTAAAACCCGAAAACTTTCCCCCTTGAGGGGGTTAGGGGGTGATATGCTGGAGGTCAGGGGGTGATGCGCTGGAGGTCAGGGGATGACTCCTCCCTGTCCAAAATCCAATTCTCGATTGTTCGGCAAACGTTGTTAATGTCATTAAGTACTTCCGAATCCTCAAATCTTAATACCTCAAAACCAAGTGATCTCAATGCTCCCTCCCTTTCTTGGTCCTTTTCCACTACCTCTTCAAATTGATGTGTATACCCATCCACTTCAATAATCAGCTTCAATTCTTTGGAAAAGAAGTCGACAATGTAATTAGCGATTGGTCTCTGCCTGAGAAAACGATACCCCATCATTCTATTTTCAGAGAGCAATTCTCTCCATAGTACAGTCTCTGCCTTTGTCGGGTTTTTTCGGAGATTTCTTGCAAGGGCCTTCAGGTCTTTGTTGTAGTGGTTATTGGAGTATTTCTTTTGCATTGGTTTGAATAGTTATCACCCCCTTTTCATTCCCCCTCAAGGGGGAAATGTATGTCCCAAAATAGGCAATTCCTCTTATCTGAAGAATTTAGTCCCCCCTTGAGAGGGCTAGGGGGTGATATGCTGGGGGCTAGGGGGTGATATACTGAAGGTCAGGGGGTGACTCCCATTTAATCCTTTCCATACCATCTTGCAATCACCTCCTCTGCTGGCTTCCCCTGAGGGGTCCATTCTGTGCCTCGCATCCCCCAGTGGCGTGTGGTAAAGTGCCATTTCCAGAAGAACCCTCCTGCCCACCAGTTTTCATTTTCAAACGCCTGAAAGGTCGCCTCATACGCATCGGCCTGTAGCTGCTGATTGACGTTTGCTTCAGACTTATTCACCTCCCAGTGACGTCCTGCGGCCCCATTTACACTCTGAAACCCATACTCAGTAAAGAGGATGGGTTTGTCCCACTTTTTAGAAAAAACAGCAAGGCTCTTTTTGATCGGCTCCCACCCGGCTTTGATCTGCTCAATGCTAGGGTGATCCCCATCTGCTAGGGGGAAATAGGCGTCTATCCCGATGTAATCCACCGCATCCCACCAGGTGATGTTTTCATAGTTGTCCCAATTAGACGCATAGGTGATCTGACCGCTATACACCTCCCGAACCTGCCCGATCAGTGAACGCCAAAACTGCGGCCGCTCCTTTGCGGGGATGCGAAACTCCGTACCGATGCACAGCATCTCCACCTGCATGGAGTCGGCTTTCGCGGCATGTTTCATAATGTATCGGGTGTAGTCGGCCTCCCATAGCTCCCAGTCTGCCTCGGTGCTTAGGGTAAAATCCCCCACCCATCCGGCTCCCTGCGCCCACACGTGCGGCTTCACCATCACCTTCAGTCCATGATCGTGGGCATACTGTATGAGTGTGCAGTTGCCCGCTGAGTGCTCCCCCCACCACTGATGAGAATGATCGAAAGAAACCCGTGGCTCACCCTCACGGGAAAAGGCATACGGGATCAAAGCGACCCACCGGGCATTCACCCGCTTCACCTCCCCCATGGTAGCCGCTTCGATCGGACGGGGCGGGTTCACCAGGCTGACGCCATGGATGCGGGTGGCTGGCCTCTCCGGCAATATGACCATGGCCAACCCGCTAAACACCAGCAAAACAAGGATGATGACAATACGCATGATGGAAAGATACGGGAAGTTATTGGTGGAAGTTGGAGGAGTTTCTCAGTCGGAGAAGGTAAAGATTTCTCACCTCGCTCGAAATGACAGAAGGGGTCGGGTCGGTGAAAGGTTAGCTACATACTGGCACAAGCGTCCGCTTGTGCTAAAACCAAGCAATGAAGATTCCGGCTCAGGACTGCCGCTGGTAGGGCCGGAATGACGCTTCGGGCTTAGCGTTCCTCAATCACCTCAAGACGGGAAATGATTTCAATCACCCCCTTTATCCCCCTCAAGGGGGAAATGATCTCAATCCCACCAGCGCAAGCGTTCGCTCATTAGGTGATGGATAACGCCGTTTTGGGTATATTTATGGAGAAATGGGACATGAAAGAATAGGCTATCTACCCAAATCCAAAAAGTGGAGATCAATTGTCGAAGAAGTGGCCAATTTTACTTCTGATGAAGACACCATTGCCAAAATAGCAAATCAAACCACCAAAAATGTCCTTAAGCGTTACGACAATATTGAATCTGATCAGGGAGTTTTATCTGCGTTTAAATTCCTAGTTCTCCTATCTAAATCTGCTCGTGAAAAAGATTCAAGTGATTTTTTAGCAGAACATGGCATAGATCTTCCAAGGAATTTTAACCTGCTAAAACTATCCAAAGAAATAAGAGACTTTATTGATCAAAATACTGAGTCAAAGGAATATTCATCATTCGCAAATCATGCGCTGATTGACACAATAAGTCAGTGGTCTCAAAAGAATAGAATTCAGACTCAAATTCAGTTCGAAACAGATCAGAATTCTTTTGATGAATGGAAGTCTGCAGCCAGCGCAAGTGGGTTTTGCGAACTCTCGAGAATGTTCTTTGCGAACTTTACAGATACTTACTTAAAGTATTTCTTAGAGAGAGAGGCATCAGCTAACATTAACAATCTATTTGACAGGGACACTTTCAATAAAAAGCTGGAAAATCATTTAAATGAGATATCCAAGCACGCATTTGAAACCGCTAAAATCCCCAACTAGCGCAAGCGTCCGCTTGTGCTAAAAACCAAACGATCAAGATTTTCGGCTTGGCGTTCCTCCATTTCCATCACCCCCTTCGTCCCCCTCAAGGGGGAATGGTGGTAAGTAAAAAGTTCCCAAGAGTCACATAAACCACTTACATCACTGCATGAAGCCCTTACATCAAAGCAATAACCACTTAAATGATCGCAAAAGGCATTTACATTGAAGCAAAGACATCTTACATCATTGCAAGAACCTGTTACATCCCTGCAAGGCCTGCTTGCATCGCAACAATGAGTACTTACATGAATGCAAAGAGTAGTTGCATCACTGCAAAGACCATTTACATGATCGCATAAGTACCTCTCCCCTTCCGGTTGTTTTTCAGTAAATTCACTTCATGGAGCCTTCCTTCAATAGCTGGACGATCATCTTCCTCATTGCAGCCATGCAGGGGGTGTTTCTGAGTGTCCTGCTCTTTGCCAGGCGTTCGCAAACCAATAGCCTGCTGGGGGCACTCATCCTGAGCTTCAGCATGTGCATGATCTACTATGTCATCTTCTGGACGGGCTATTTCCGGGTACTTCCCTGGCAGTTGGGAGCCGCACAGGGCCTCACGTTTTTGTTTGGCCCCCTCACCTATTTCTATCTTCGCTCAGATCGCAGGTCATCGTATATTCAGTATTGGCATTTTATTCCCTTTGCTCTTTACGTCCTTCATTTCATGGCAGACGCCCCGCCTCGCCTGATCAACGGGTTTGTCATCGCCATGGTGCAGGTACTTCATCTGGCGGCTTACACTACGGCTATTTTCCTGTGGCTTTCGCAAAACAAAGGCTACAGCAATGGCGCGCTCAGGCAATATAGATGGCGGAAAAAAGTGGCCTGGGCATTTACTGGTTATTCGGCGAGCTTCCTGCTCTATTATGTGATGGTATGGACCGGCCTTCTGCAAATCGAATACGACTACATGATCTCGCTGGCTTCCTCCTTTTTTATCTACTTCATCGGCTATCATGGTTTTCAAAAACAGGAAGTGCTGAAGATGAATGAAAGCACCCGCTACGACCGGTCGGCCCTCAATGAATCCGCCAGCCACTCCATCGCCAAAAGGCTGAGGGAGCTAATGGAAATAGAAAAAATCTATCTGCAGAGTTCGCTAAAACTGCAGGACGTGGCAGACAAACTGGAACTACAGCCGCACCATATCTCCCAGGTGATCAACGAGCAGGAGGAGAAGCATTTCTCGGATTTCATCAATACCTATCGAATAGCTGACGCCAAAAGATTGCTCATCGGATCTGATCACAAGATCATCCATGTAGCATACGATACCGGTTTCAACAACAAGGCCTCCTTCAACAATGCCTTCAAAAAACACACTGGTATGTCGCCGAGTGAGTACCGTGAGTTTCATGCAGTCCCAGCCTAAAATCAGGTAAAATATTATCGGATTAGACCTCTTTGACTTCCACTGAGCATAGGTTGCTAGTGATTATCAAAACAATACAAATGAAAAAGATCATTCTACTCATCGCATTCATGGCAGCAATGGAACTCAATGGACAAACACTCATGGAAAGTGCAACAGAAAAATTTAATAATCAGGACTGGGCTGGTGCGGTAAAGGATTACACCAAATACCTGAAGAAAAACACAGACGACTCGGCAGCCTGGTATAACCTCGCTACCAGCCAGAAAAATCTGGAGAATTATGATGAAGCGCTTAGCAGCTTCGCCAAAGCCAAAGAGACTAATTTCAACCCATTTTTTGTGGATTTCAATGTGGCTAAAATCTACGCGCTCCAAGGTGATGCTGGCATGATGTACCAAACACTCGAATCTGCAGCGGCCAACGGGCTTTTCGCCTATGCCCGGTTGCAATCGGATACGGAGTTTGCCCCGTATCAGGACGAAAAGCGATTCAAGGAAGTGCTGAGTAAAGTAGAATTGAATGCATACCCCTGCCTCAGCGATCCGGATTGCAGACATTTTGATTTCTGGATTGGGGAGTGGGATGTCTATGTAGGGCCGAGAAAGGTGGGTGATAATTCCATCACGATGGCCCAGGGCGGTTGTGCAATCCATGAAAACTACATCACTGCAGGAAACTACTCCGGTCAAAGCATCAATTTCTACAGCCCGGTGGATAAGAAGTGGCACCAGCACTGGGTAGGTAGCGGTGGGGATGTCTACAACTATGTAGAGACCAAACGTGAGGAAGGTATGCTACAGTTCGTCAGTGATTTTATGACTCCTCAGGGCACGGTGACACTTTCCAGGCTGACGTTCACGCTCAATGAAGATGGAACGGTGAGGCAGCTTTTTGAGAGCTCTTCGGATGAAGGGAAAACCTGGACACCCGCCTTTGACGGACTGTATAAGCGAAAAGAATCCAATTGATCTAAAGGGATGTTCCCCCTTGAGGGGGCCAGGGGGTGACCCTAAAAACTACTCTGGCTCGCCTCCTCCTTGATGCGATCTGCGTCCTCCCCCAGGTATCGATCAATCAGAAAATGCCCCAAATAAATCAATGGAGTCAGGGCAATAGCTACAATGAATTTGTAGATGTAGTTGAGTGACCCCACGGACATTACTTGTGAGAAATCCCAACGGCTCCCCGCAGGAGCCAGCAGGTAAAAAGCAATGGCCAGCACCACGAAGCTATCAATAAGCTGAGAGATGAGCGTAGAGCCCGTAGCTCTCAGCCAGATCATCTTCTCACCTGTCACCTTGCGCAGACGCTGAAAGATGATCACATCCAGGAACTGTCCGATCAGGAAAGCGATGATGGAACCGATGATGATCCCCAGGCCTTGCGTAAATATTTTATTGAAAGCAAAGTTCATATTGAAGTAGTTGCCATCCGGATCGGTGCTATTCACATCCAGCCAGAAAGCCGCCGGGCTCAGCTTCGTCACCAGCCAGATCATCAGGAAAGCATATGTGATGCACCCCACAGCGATGAAACTTATTTTTCGCACGCCAGCTTTTCCAAAATATTCATTGATGATGTCTGTGGTGATGAAGACCACCGGCCAGATCATGACCCCAGCAGTCAGGTTGAAATCCAGCGTATAGCCAAAGATGTTGAGGTTGGCAGGCTCCCAACCCAGACTTTGCTCCAGCGAAAAGATCTTTACCCCAATCAGCTCGGCCAGAATGGCGTTGGTGAGAAAGATGGCACCAAGGATGATAAAGAGGTTCTGTTTTTTATTTCCCATCCACAATGAATTTTGTCCCCTCTATGGCCAGCTCCGCATTCGGGAAAATGGCCCGAGCCTCATTAATTATCGGATCCAGCTCTTTATAGCGTGCCGAAAAGTGTCCAAGGATCAACTTACCCACGTTTGCATCCTTCGCAAACTGAGCCGCCTGTTCGGCGGTGGTATGATAGGTCTGCTCCGCCCGGTCTTTCATATCGTTGGCAAAGGTCGCTTCATGATACAGCATATCCACCCCCTCTATCATAGACTTCAGTTCAGGTCTAAGCTTGGTATCGGAGAAAAAAGCATAGCTAAAACTCGGATTCGGGTCACTGGTCAGGAGCTTGTTTTCATACTTCACTGATCCGTCTTCATTCAGGATGTCCTGTCCGTCTTTCAGCCTGGAAATATCCAGGTGGGACAGTTTCACATCCTCCATCATTTTCCGGTCAATGCGGCGCTTCTTTGGTTTTTCCCTAAACAGATATCCTGAGCATGGAACCCGATGATCCATTGGTACGGTAGTCACCGTAAACTTGGGGTGATCCATCACCACCTCAGACTGGCCGGGTTTAAACTCAATGAAACGTATGTGGAAGTTGAGTGAGGTTTCCGAATACCGCAGTTGCAACTGGATGATCTCTGACAATCCCGGAGGCCCAACCAGCAAAAGTTCCTTTTTCCGCCCAAAAAGGTGCATGGTAGACAGTAACCCAATCAAGCCAAAATAATGGTCGCCATGCAGGTGGGAAATGAAGATGTGATCGATGCGAGAAAGCTTGACCTGATGCCGCTTCATCAGTAGCTGGGTGCCTTCCCCACAATCAATAAGAAAATGCTGATCCTGAAGTTTAAATAATTGTGCAGTATGATGCCTGCGATGAGCAAACGCCGCAGAGTTGGATCCGAGTATTAGTAGTTCAAGGCTCAAATTTACTCCGCACCCTGTCCCTTGCTGATCTCTGTCATTAGCACCACATCAGCGGCTTCTTCCTGTCCCGCCACGATAGTCATCACCTTATCCAGCTGGCTGATAGAGATCAGTTTCATCACATGGTCATTTACATTGTAAAGCACAAAAGCACCGGTCTCACCAAAAGATCGATTGCCCACCAACAATGCGCTCAGACCACTGGAATCTACATACTTCACATCTTCCATATTCACGATCAGGCTTTTCACTCCATCCTGAGCCAGGTTCATAAACTCAGACTTCAATTCCGGAGAAATTGTTGAATCAACCTTTTCCTGATTGATTTTAGCCATTGAATAGTTTTCGTATTTGTCTACCGTAAATTCCATAATTCTTTATTCTACAATTTGAGTAATTTTCGCTTTAATTCGGGCTAATTTATCTGAGTATTCGTCTTTAACAAACTTTTCCCCGGAGATGTTCTCATAAAGTTCGATGTATCTCTCTGAGATTTGCTGAATCCGCTCCTGGGTCATTTCCGGTATCTGCTGACCATCCTTGCCTTGAAAACCCTCTGATATCAACCACTGCCTCACAAACTCCTTTGAGAGTTGCTTCTGTGGCTCATTTTTATCAAGCAATGCCTGATATGGTTCGGCATAGAAATATCGGGAAGAATCCGGTGTGTGCACCTCATCAATCAGATATATCTCTCCTTTATACTTCCCAAACTCATATTTAGTGTCCACCAGAATCAACCCTCGCTCAGCAGCTATTTTCGTCCCCCTGTCAAACAGTTTTCGGGTATAGTCCTCCAACTTGAAATAATCCGCCTCTGTCACAATACCCTGTTTCAGAATCTCTTCCCTTGAAATATCTTCATCGTGTCCTTCGGCGGCCTTGGTTGTAGGTGTGATGATTGGTGCAGGAAATTTTTCATTCTCTTTCATCCCATCCGGCATGCGCACACCGCACAGTATGCGTTTGCCATCTCTATACTCACGCCAGGCATGGCCAGTCAGATAGCCTCTGATCACCATTTCCACTTTGAAAGGTTCGCATCGTTTTCCAAAAGTCACATTGGGATGTGGAGAGTTCTCCACCCAGTTCGGTACAATGTCCTTGGTCGCCTCCAGAAATTTCGCTGCAAGCTGGTTTAAAACCTGACCTTTGTAGGGAATCGGCTTGGGCAGCACCACATCGAAGGCTGAGATACGATCCGTAGCGATCATGGCAAGCTTGTCGCCAAATTCATAGACCTCACGAACTTTTCCAGTGTACTTTCCGGTTTGTCCTTTAAATTGAAAATCGGTAGAAATGATGCCTTCAGACATAGACGGCAAATATAGCCCGATGCATACGATTGGCTGAGCTTCCGCAAATGAAAAAATCACTCCTAATAATCGTCCTCATCAGCGCATGCCAGTTTCGGGTTGCGGATGAAGATGCGCGAGAATCACTGGAAGATGTACCGATAGAAATTCGCTTTGGAGACCTGCTTGTAGATGGCCGGAACATGCATTATGCCTACACTGAACAGGAGAAAGATGTTCAACTGGTTTTTATTCACGGGTCGCCCGGATCATGGAATGCATTCATTGATTTTTTTAAGGTCGATTCATTACTCAGGGATTTCGATATGCTTTCTGTGGATCGGCCAGGATTCGGTGATTCCGGTTTTGGAGAAGCTGAGCCCTCCCTGGAAAAGCAGGCTCTTCTAATTGAACGTGTACTAAGCCAATTTCCTAAAAAGAAGCAAATACTTATCGGGCACTCGCTGGGCGGACCGGTAGCAGCCCGCATGGCTATGGACTTCCCAGAAGATTTTGACGGGATTATTTTGGTGGCTCCATCCATCGATCCGTCGCTGGAAGAGGAAGAATGGTATCGGGGTGCGATAAAAACGCAAGTGGGTGCCTTCTTTACTCCTAAAGAATTTGAGGTAAGCAATGACGAAATCCTGGCACTAAGGGGAGAGTTGGAACTGATGCTCCCCTTGTGGGATAAAATAAAGGTACCAACAATTGTCATTCAGGGAACTGAAGATTCGCTGGTACCTAAAGAAAATGCAGCTTTTGCAAAACGTATGATATCAGATTCCTTGCTGGAGGTGAATCTGCTGGATGGGGTCAACCATTTCATACCCTGGACCGACCCTCAGGAAATCACAAAGGCCATCTACCAGTTGATAGACGGCCAATGATTATTCTCCATAGCTAGACGCTGAGCGTCTGTCTCATAAATGTCTCACATTTTTCCTTGCTGCCGATATACAGGATGCTAAAGCCTTTCTTTACCATCCAGTCACCTGTTTGGGATCTTGTCAAATGAATTCGATTCTTGTCTCTTTTTGCGAATAATCTGAAGAAATTCATGGTGAGTATAATTTAAGTTTTACATCATTAAAGTGTTTTCCAGATATAGTTCGCATTTTCTCTTAGAACCTACGTAAAGCGTCCGATGACCCTTTTTCACCATCCACTCACCTGAATCAGCCTTTACAAGCTTGATCCGTGAGGAGTTTCGTTTGCCTGAAAAAAGATCCAAAATGCTCATATCAAGAATAACTTTTATTTAAAAATTGTATGATTTAAATATTAAACATGAATATAATAATAATGTTTCATTAAAAATCATATTTTTTATAAAAATTTTCATATTTAGTAAAAAGCAGGCATAAAAAAAGGCAATGCCTGGTGAGTAGACATTGCCTGTTTGATGAGTATCTCCCTTTGCTGGGTTTTTTACAACGCGTGACTCATGTAGGTCTCACATTTATCTCTTGATCCGATATACAACACAGTTGAACCTTTTCTCACGACCCATTCCCCGGTAGCTTCCTTTTTCAATTTTAGCTGGTTTTCGTCTGTAGACTTTCCAAGTAGAGTTTTAACGAATTTCATCTTTTAGGTTTTTAGATTTTATGGTTGATTATACTTTGCTGGGAACAAATTTAATTATTTCAAGTAAATAATTAAAATAATTAAATAACTTCTTCATAAAATGCAATTAAAAAAAGGATAGACTTTTATTAATCGATGAAAACGTGTGTTTTGTCCAATTGGGAATTAGGATAAAGTAGGCATACCTACCATTTAATTAGGGCTGATGCCCAGGTAAATCCACTGCCAAATGCTGCAAGGCACACCAAGTCCCCTTCCTTTATCTTTCCTTCCTGCCAGGCTTCACTCATGGCTATCGGGATGGAAGCGGCGGTAGTGTTGCCGTATCGCATGATGTTGTTATACACCTGATCGTCAGACAAGCCCATCTTTTTCTGTACAAACTGGCTTATCCTCAGGTTGGCCTGGTGGGGAACCAAAAGACTGATATCTTCAGGTGTTTTATTATTGGTTATGAGAGCCTCTCCTATTACTTCCATAAATCTGGTCACCGCATGCTTAAACACAAAGTTTCCATTCATGTATGGATAGTAGGATGAGTCTTCCGGGTCATTTTCTGCAATGATCTCAGGCACCCATCTTCCGGTGTTGGGTCCGATGAGGGCAAGTTCTTCAGCATGCTTTCCTTCAGAGTGGAGATGCGTCGATAAAATTCCTCTGTTTGGATCTTCGCATCGTGAAACTACAGCAGCGCCTGCCCCGTCTCCAAAGATCACCGTGACACCTCTTCCCCTTGTAGACTTTTCTAATCCCCCAGAGTGATTTTCAGCTCCTATTACCAAAACATTCTTATACATTCCTGTTTTGACAAACTGGTCTGCCACAGATAGCCCATATACGAACCCTGAACACTGATTTCTCACGTCAAGAGCCCCAATTTCCTTGATTCCCAGCTGATCCTGCACCATCACTCCGGGTCCGGGGAAATAGTAATCCGGGCTCAGTGTAGCGAAAATGATAAAGTCAATATCATCAGGGGTAAGCCCGGCATTCTTGATGGCAACTCTGGCTGCTTTGGTACCCATGGTTGATGGGCTATCATCTGTTTTGGGATCTATCCATCTGCGCTCATTGATACCTGTTCGCTCGATGATCCATTCATCACTAGTGTCCATCATTTTGGACAGATCGTCATTGGTCACAACATTATCGGGTACATAATGTCCTAGACCAGCAATAATTGAGATGTACATGCTGCTTATTTTGTCCTAATATAAAAAAAGAGCAGCTATTTACCGGACGATAATTTCTATTCTTCGATTGAGCTCTCTGCCCTCTTTTTCATTGTCATTGGTCGCCATTGGCTGAGACTCACCATACCCCTTGGCGATCATACGATCTACTGCAATGCCATTCTGAACAAGCCAGTTCTTCACCGCATCTGCCCGCTTTTGAGACACCCACAGGTTGGTTTGATCATCGCCAATATTATCCGTATGGCCAGCAATTTCGATCCTCATCTGGGGATACTCGTTCATTTTGTCACGAATGGCCCTCAAGATTGGCAGGCTCTCATCTGTAACTTTTGTGTTTCCAAAATCAAAATAGATATTGCGCACCACCGCCCGATCACTTGGGCTATCCATTCTTCCCAGATCCTGAATTTTGGATTCTTTCCGTGGTTGAGGTGTTTGTACATTTGGTTTTGGGACTGTAGGTGTAGTGGAAGCAGGCCTGGTCGTCACAATCGGCTGCTCAGGCACCTCCCCTATATAAAAATCCTTCAAATAGGTGGTATTTGCACCTCCAGTCGAATGAATTTCAAAATCCTCCAGGCTGATTATCTCCTTGGTGTCATTCATTTTTATCTCGATTTCATACACATCGTCCGCATTGATCTCCATTTGGTATTGACCCTTGTCGTCAATCGGAGAAAAGAAATACATATCTGTGTATTCTATCGGACGGAAGAAAATACGGGCATTGGTGATTGGTTTTCCGGTTGGCCCATCGATCACTCTGCCTTTTACTTTAACGGTGTGTATTTCCCAGAAAAAGAAGATATCATAGTCCCCTATGGTATGGAGTCGATTGGAGGTAAAGTACCCCGACATTTGGTCGTCGTTCAGTTTAAAATGAATTTCATCGTCTGGAGAGTTTACTGGAAAGCCAAGGTTCACCGGTTCTGACCAGGTCTGGCTTACCGTATCAAATTCTGACTTGAAAATATCAAACCCGCCCATAGTCTCATGTCCATCGGAGGCAAAGTAAAGTGTCATCTCGTCGGGACTGAGATACGGGCTATCCTCATTGTATTTACTGTTAATAGAGGTCGCAAAGAGCGCTGGTTTGCTCCATTTACCAGACTCATGGTCTCGATAGGATTGAAATAAGTCCAGATTAGGATTTTTCTTGTTCCCGACATCTTTGGCGAAGATGATCCGATCCTCATGCTCATTGATAAAAAAGTGAGAGCTTAGATGTGTGGAAGATATTTTACTATCAAATTCCTTTGGAGCTGTCCATCCGGTTTTGCTGTCGGTAGGTTCACTGTAAAAAAGGTCACCCCCTTTGTCAGTTCTAAATTGGAACAGCCTGCCATCCTCTGCCACCACTTCAATATTGGAATTATCCCGTGTGAAAGTACCTACATTATAGATCGGTGTTGGCTCAGACCATTTTCTACTCCCCTCGTGCCTGGTGTGATAGATTTGAAACTGGTCAGGATTGCTTTCGTCCCGATTGGAAAGAAACATGAGTTCCTCATTGTCTGAAAAATATACCGGACTTAGCTCAGCCACCTCGGTATTGATACCATTTTCCAGCAAATGGATCTCGTAGAATTCCGGATTGTCCATGTATTTCTTTGCGTTGGTGGCCCAATTGGCCCACCTGCGAGCCTCCTCCATGATTTCATCACTTTTCTTGGCAGGCAGGTTGATGAATTTTTTGAGGGACTCCAGAGCTTCTTCAAACATGTACTCTTTCATAAGAATCCTTCCCTGCCAATAGTAGTAGAATTTATCACGCTCCGCCATGACCGCTTCATAGCCTTCAAATGGTGCCATATCTTCATACTGAGTTATGGAAAGGAGCTTACAGATCTCCATTTTGTATTGGATATCTTCATAATTGGGCTCCACCTCTTCGATTTCCTGGTAGAGCTTCAATGCTTCACCAAACCTCTCCTCGTAGAAGGTTTCCTCCGCGTCACTATACATCTTATAAACTCTCTGAGCCTGCACCTCCACGAATAAAGTAAGGGCTAATGCGGTGCAACACACACGAAAAAAGCTATTCATATTCCACGCTATTATTCTTGTACAAGTTTAATTAAACAAGCCTAAATATCTATGAATAAATAAGTTATTGGTTAAAATAACCAATCCTGATTCCCGCCGCAACAAAAAGCCCGGAAAAGTCATTGGTGCCAATCCTGTCCAAGTTCAAATTTCTAACTTTCTGATAACCAATTGCTAAATGAGGTTTAGCATACCTGAATCTTCGTAGTTCTACCTTGACTGCCCCTTTCAGTAAATCAAATTCATCCCTTAGAAAATTTTCCTCAGTGTTCATATTTTTCCAAACCATATCACCTCTCAGGTATGCGGCAGACAGCATTGCACCGACCCATTCTGATTCGAAAGCCTGGAATGCAACCTCCGGCCCACTGTATCTATAGTCCAACTCAAACACGCTGGGGAATATCACATACGTTTTGTAGCTGCCGCGAAAGTCGTGAATACTAAAGCTTAACATCCATTTCTGATATTGTACACCCAAACCGAATGAAGTTATGATATTTTGATCTGGCGAACTTGGCTCAAGACTGATACTTCCTGTGACATAAACACCCAGATAGTAGGGAGGAGGCTCTTTTTCCACTGTATCAACAGCGACGGTATCCATCTCTTGCGCGGCGGCCATCCCGGAAAAAAGTAAAACCAGCCAAAGTAGTTTCTTCATATTCTCAATCTTATCGGCTAAAATTAACAACAACATGCAACCCAAGTTCCCTTTGCCAGTCTTTACCATGAACTAACCTGAAAATTGGAAGCAAACACGGTAAATATTCATGCCGACCTGATAGCCAGGTGCAGAGAAAATGATCGCAGTGCACAGTTTGAAATTTACAAGCTGTACAGCAAAGCGATGTATAACACTGCGCTTAGGATCATGGGTGATGCAAATGACGCTGAAGATGTATTGCAGGATGCATTTGTAAGCGCCTTTCAAAACCTGACCAGCTACAGGGAAGACGCCTCTTTTGGGGCATGGCTAAAGCGTATCGTGATAAACAAAGCGCTGAATCAGGTGCAGCGCATAAAAAGGGACCTGATGCTGGTGGAAGACATGAAAGAAGATGCCAGCGAATTTGAACCGGAAAAGACCGAGCCGAACTATACCGTGGAGCAGGTCAAAAGAGCAATGAACGAATTGCCATCCGGTTTTCGGACGGTTTTATCCCTCTACTTATTTGAGGGGTACGATCACAAGGAAATTGGCGAAATACTGGGCATTACGGAATCAACTTCCAAATCTCAGTACAAGCGGGCAAAAGACAAATTGAAAATGATTGTAACACAGGAGGTAAACTATGGGTGATCAACTGGAAAAATTCATCATGGGAAACAGGGATGCCTTTGACGATGCGGCTCCCTCGGAAAAAGCATGGAGCAAGATTGATCAGAAACTTGGCAAGAAGCATTCGATCTGGCCCACCATGTGGAAAGTGGCTGCTGTCCTCTTCATGGCATCTACCATCTACCTGATGGTGGATAGAAACATGAATGAAATGGAGGAAGGTGCTGTGCTAAGTGAAGAATTCGTTCAAGCTGAAGACTACTATGTGACCCTGATCTCACAAAAGAGGCAGGCGATCCGTGAGCAGCTTACCCCTGAGCAACAAGAACAATTTTTGGTAGAAATCGACCAACTCGATTCTATGTATGTGGAACTGAAGAAAACCTACCAAACCAATGCTTCCAATGACCGGGTGATGGATGCGATGATTAGTAACCTGCAGCTAAGACTCGAAATCCTGAACAGACAACTGGACATTTTACAAAACATTAAAGACCAAAACAATGAAAGCGACATATCAATTGAAATATAGCATACTGGCCTTATGCATGCTGATAGCAGTAGCAGTAACGGCTCGTGACCAGGATCAAAAAAAGAAATTTGTAGAGAAAAATTACAAAGTAAGTGCTACCACCAAACTGAGAATTGACAACAAGTTTGGAAAGGTGGAGATCAACTCCTGGACGAAAAGCGAATTTGAAATCAAAGTGGAAATCATAGGCAAGGGACGTACCGAAGACCGGGCACAAAGAATCCTGGATGCCATCCAAATAGACATCACCGAAGGCAGTGCCGAGATTGTGTTTGAAACGGAAATCGATGATGCCAAAAACAAGAATGAAGAAGGCTTTGAGATAAATTATACGATTTATATGCCTGAAAGCAACCCCCTGGAAATCAAAAACAGCTTTGGAGATGTGACCATGGGCAATCGGAGCAATGATCTGAACATCGATGTTTCCTACGGCTCTATGCGGGTAGGTGACGTTAGTGGCGACTCCAGGATCAAACTTTCCTTTGGGAGTGGCGGAGTAGGGTACATTAAAGGTGGGGAAGCTACCATCAAATACAGCAATTTCGAAATAGAGCGGGCTGAAAGATTGGACCTGACCCAAGGGTTTTCAGATATTGAAATTGGGGAGGTGGACGATCTGGAGTTGGAAAGTAAATATGGAAAAGTGGAAATAGAGAAGGCAGGAAAAATTGATGCGGATGCCCATTTCTCAGGATTCGACATTGAGGAGCTAACAGGGAGTCTCGAACTGGACTGTAGCTATCTGGGGGATTTTAGCATAGACCGGCTTGCCAAAACATTTACCCTGATAGATATCGACGGAAAGTTTGGCTCCTATGAAATCGGCCTGGTTGACGGCATCAATGCGGACATCAATGCTGAATTTTCTTTCGCAGACCTGAAAATCTCTTCAGATGTGGACGCCACCTTCAACTATCGGGTGAAAGAATCCAACCGGAGCACCTACAAGGGAAAGATCGGGAAAGGCGACCCCAACAAAATGATCCGGATCGATTCCAGCTATGGTAACCTTAGGCTCAAGATGGACTAGCCTAAAAACCAGTAGAAATTTTACCGAAAGACATGCTCATTTACCGGGCATGTCTTTTCTGTTCACGAGAGACTGTTATTTGGTACATTTTATGCAATTTCACCAAACAGCTATCGTTGCAGCGGTTGAATGAAAAGAAGGTTTGATCTAGTCTTTGCGGGTTTATTGATTTTCGGAGGGTTGGCCGCTCAGCCTACTCCCAACATCCGCCCCATCAGTATCGAAAACGATAAAAACTTCGATGGCTTTGAGCTCATAGAGCCTGACAGCAATCAGGTGTTCGTTCTGGCCGAACATTGGCACAACATCCGATCGGTTCCAAAGGCAACCATGAAGGTGCTGAGATACCTTCACAAAAAAGGCAATGTGCGTATCCTGGCAATCGAGCAAGGTGCGAGTGTGGCCCACATGGTCAACAGCTATCTGGATTCAGGAGATACGACCACTCTGAGACAGATCGTGAGAAATACCATGTTTTGGGGGAAGGAAAACTGGCAGTTTTTTGAAGATCTGCGGGCCTTTAACCAATCACTACCCAAAAAGCAACGAGTGCGGGTGGAGAGCATTGACATTGAGTATAAAATGGAGGCGGCCATCTTCGTCATCAATGAAATGATTGGAGATAAAGAAATCCCCGAATCACTTTCCGGCACGCTCGGCACTTTCAAATTGATTTTTGAGGAAACCCGCTCGCACCGGGAATCTTACCAGGGACTGTCGGTGATGTACTATTATGACCGTGATCTGGTGGAAAGCCTCGTGCTCACCACCATCAATGAACTGGAACGAAAAAGTGAGACCTACTCTGAATTCTTCGGGGATGATTTTGTGAAGTTTGCCACCATGATCCTGGAAATGGATGATGGGCTCACCTTTGATTACACCAACCCCAACAATAACTACAAATTTCGCGACCGCCTGATATATCAGAAGTTTGAAGAGCTGGCAGAGGCCAACCCTGATGAAGGCATTTTATGTGTGATAGGTATGAGACATGCCACCAAAGGCTCCTCTATTCATAAGCTGGATAATCTGACATTTTCACCACTTTATGGTAAAGTCATGACCATTAAAATCTCGGCACTTTTCAATAAAATGATCATATCGAGCGATCTGAAAAGAATCAATTTCAATTATCCACAGCTGCTAAAAACGAACCCCGCCACACTGATCAAACACGATGATAACGACGCTGCACTCAAATCCAGCAAAAGCTTTGATTATACCATTTTTATCAACTCGAATGGTGAATTGACGCCTTTCGAAAAGGTGTATAAGGAGGATTACTGATCAGGCAGATGCCCTTCTCAGCCTGTCATTGATAGCCTTCCCCAATCCTTCATTTGGGACAAACTCCGCCAGTATTACATTGATATGCGCCTGATCCATTTTCCTGAGTGCCGAAAAGATGTTGCGGGCTGCCTCATCCATGTCGCCAGATGGGGACAAAATAGCCCTGTTGGTTTCGGGTACATTGTGAATGTCCTTAAATGAAATGATGCCGGTTGTGCTTGGATCATGACTTTTCAGATTCTCAACGATATCACCAATGATCAGCTTCCTGCCCGGAGAATAGTGCGACTTGAGCATACCGGGGGCAGCCGGATTCGAACTCATGTTTACATTGATTTTCACCTTACCTACCACAGCCTCAATATCTTCTACCTTGGTGCCTCCCAATCGGTATACGATGACTTCTCCCTCCTCAAAACCTATGATCGTTGATTCCAACCCTACCCTGCAATCCCCACCATCCAAGATGTAGGGGATCTTTTTGCCAAGCTGATCCTCTACATGCTTGGCGCTGGTAGGCGAGACATACCCAAATGGATTGGCACTGGGTGCCGCCAGAGGAAAATCAATTGATCCAAGCAGCTCCAGAGTAAGCGGATGATTCGGGATTCTCACTGCCACACGATCCAATCCGGAGGTGAGCAGATCGGGCACTTCAGGTTTTTTATCCAGCAAAATGGTGAGTGGACCCGGCCAAAACTGATCAGCCAGCTTTTGAGCGTCCATCGGTATTTCCTTTACCAAATCAGCAACCTTCCCAATGGAATCCACATGGGCAATTAGTGGATCAAACTTCGGACGATTTTTTACATGGTAGATTTTTAGGATCGCCTCCTCATTCAGTGCATTTCCCGCCAGGCCATACACCGTCTCCGTAGGTATCCCCACCACATCACCAGCTTTCAGTATTGCTGCCGCTTTATCGATATCGGATCCTATCTCTGCCATTGTATCTAAGAGGGTGCAAAGATTAGTCATCCAAACTTATTTGCCATGTGGGTTTGAAATACTTATTTCTTAATTTGAGTTAGGAATAAAAACCAAAACTTTTATTAAAAAGGAAAACATTCTATATGTACCCACCCCAACCCCTCCGAGGAGGGGATTTTAGGTGTTTCCTTTTTTCTTATCCTGAACTCACGCTATTTTAGTCTAAAACCTATATCAATGACAAGTCGCACGAGAAATACCCTTCGAATTGTATCAATCTTAATGGCCGTTTTGGTCATTCTAATGGATTTAGGGATCATACCAAACTTTGTGAATTATCACTTTTGGGTGATGGTGATTGCCTACTTCCTCTTGGTTTTGAGTTTGCGCTAGCGCCTCAAAAGAATCCGACCGGATTTGGATTGACCTTTGTACCTGATCCGATAGAAATAAATACCATTCGCCAGTGTGGTGCCGGATGGTGTGGTGCCATTCCAGGTCACTGAATTGTTCCCGGCATATTGGGGTGCCAAAAGAATGGTATTGATCAAATCACCACGTGGAGATAAAATATCAATCCGTACTTCTCCATCCTCCGGCAGGGTGTATTCAATTCTGGTATCCGCATCAAAAGGGTTTGGATAAGCCGCTATAAGTTGGAATGACTCACCTGCAACCGACTCAGGTACTATTTCTTTATAACCCGGTATCTGGGTAGTGAAAATCCCATTGCCATGAGTGGCAATAGCGAGGCGGCCGTCCCTCGCTCGATAGTCCATCATGGGAATAATGGAGCTTCCGATTAATTCAGGAGATTGCTTGATCCAGGTAATGGGCTCTGAAAAATCCTCCAATGCATACAGCCCTACGCTCGTCCCAACCATGTACAAATTTCCTGTTGTTTTGGGGATGATCTCTGCCCACCGGACACTTGGGCCATTTCCAGTGCCATCCGGATTTTCCTCCAGATTACCACTTATATCTTCAAAGCTCTCCCCTCGATCCGTACTCTCAAAAATGGAAGGCACATTATAGTTGGAAAAGACGACCAAAATGTGATCACTATTCTCCGGGTTCACAGCAATGGAGGAAACGTAACCCTCCTCCACAAAATCAAGATTAGTGATCGCTATTTCCGATACTGAGAAAGCAAAGCGGTCATTCGCATTGTCCAACCTGAAAATCTGCCCACCGCTCGTTCCGAAATACACGGTGCTTCCATCCAGCGAAACCTCCACCGCACTGATCAATCCGTTTTGGACTGGTTTCTCATTCACCCGCTCCCACCCTAGACTGGATGGCACCTGTGAGCCACTGGGAATCTGCGATACGTTTTGGTTGAAGTAGAGGTGATTGCCTCCGGCACAAAACATCCTGTTTGGATTGTTGGGATCTAATGCAAACGGGTTTACAAACAAATAGAGTGAGCCTGCATCTGCAACCAACCCTCCCGGATCAACCCTCCCGAAAGAGGTGAGGCTGTAATCCTCATTGAGTGTAAGCCGCAGTGTCTGTCCTCGCTGAAATGATGAAAACCACAGGGAATTGTCTTTAGATGTAGCTGCATACGCACCATCTCCACCAATGATCCCTTTCCACGATTGGCTGCCATTGGGGGAAAGATCGGTTCCATTGTCCTGCATCCCACCGATGATGGTGGGGTCACCTGCTATTTTGGATTGCGCAATGGTGAAAAACTGAGAGGTGATAAATCCCTCATTTCTGCTTTCCCACTTTACAGAATCTGCAGTGATATCATCGCTTTGGATCAACCCACCGTCGCTTGCTGACAGGGCCACATTTGGGTTGCTCGGCAGAAATAGCAGGTCATGCTGATCTGGGTGGTGGTTGGGATAGACTCCACTTCCACCCTCAGGATTATAGCCTCCAATCCAATCAATATTTTCCGTTGTTTTAAATCCGTCTGTAGACCGAAACAGGTTGGTTGCGCCCACAAATACGATATCCGGATCATCGGGATGTACCCTGATCATCATGTTGTAAGAGCCCTGCGTCTCAATGACGCCCAGTTCCTCTTCAAAATCGGGGAGCTCTCTTTCGAAAGGTGCAACATAGCCCTTATTTAAAGGTCCAACCAGGCTTAGATCATGCTCCAGGATTATTGCCGAATTTGCATCTCCAAAAAAGTAAGTAATGTTTGGGTTGGATTTGCTTGAACCAATGACAATCCTTCTATATCGTGAGGCTGCCGTAAAAGGTGTGATATCTTCCCAGTTTTGTCCGTCCAATGAATAAAAGATCCCGGCATCAGGAGAAAGCTGGTCTGTGGAAGTTTCTGTAGATAGTGTGGCGTAGAAAACATGGTTATCTGATCGTTCGATAGAGGTATAAAATGAAGCATTCCCCTCATTAAGGTCTACCCCCTCATCTTGATTGAAGAGCTCCTGACCAAGCTCCACTTCCCAGGTGGCACCCCCATCCACTGAGCGAAGGATGCCGCCAAAGGCAGCCACCAGTACCTCATCTTCCTGAAGATTAGTTGGGTTGATTTCAATATCCCAGATATACTGAAATTGGCTATTGAATACATGGGGTTCGGCATCCTGCGTGGATGGGAGCGGGTTCCAGGTTTCGCCATTGTCAGTAGACTTATAAATACCATCCCCTCTGAAAGGAGCCGAGCCCCCTCTTGCAGAATTGCCCACTATCTCACCCGTTCCATGATACCAGACATCTTCTTTGCCGGGGCGAATGTCCTGCACAATGCAGGTGACACTATTCCGGTTTTCTGGATGTGATTTTTTTGTCCAGGAAATCCCTCCATCGGTACTCCTCCAGATGCCTCCTGAGACCCCTCCGGCCAAAATTATATCTTCATTTCGCACGTCGTAAGCTACCGCCCTGGTTCGCCCACCTACATTTGTTGGCCCTGCTGATTCA
Source organism: Ekhidna sp. (assembly GCF_040223195.1). Lineage (GTDB taxonomy): Bacteria > Bacteroidota > Bacteroidia > Cytophagales > Cyclobacteriaceae > Ekhidna. The sequence goes on from NZ_JAVKDX010000015.1 coordinate 349,783, forward strand.
ATGGATAGTTGCTGGGTTCGAAACCGCGCTGTTTCCTGAGAAAGTTTAAGATCGAAAGCCAGCTCCCTGCTGCGAATACCTTCAGGCACCAATCCTGTTTTGGGGTCAGCGGTGAGCATGGTCAAATACTCACTCCTTCCCATCAGATCTTCCATTCCTTCTATTTCGGATGGTTCATCTGAGATGTGGATTGAATAATGTGGATTGAATTTTTGCGTGGATACTCCAACACAGCAGAAGACGAGAAGTGCCTGAAAATACTTCTTCACCTGCTATTCAATAACGGTATTGACTTTGTTGATTCTGCCCTCCGCCAGTTCGCTGGTTTTCACTCCCTCGCCATTATTGTTCATCCCTTCAAATTTTGCCTCTACGAAATAAGATATTGGCTTGACATCTGAGAACGTCACTCGTCCTTTTTTGTCCGTTTTTAAAGTGGCTATTGCATTTTGGCTGGCCAGATAGTCCTTTTCCGTCTCATAAATGGAAACCGATGCTCCCTCCACAAAATTGCCAAGCCCGTCTATGACGGTGATCCTCAACTTGGTAGGAAGGATTTGTGCCTCCGCAGGTTGAAATGATGAAGTTCCAATAAACAGAACTGTAAATAATGCTAATACTCTCATGTCTTTATTAATTGTGATTTTTTTGTAATGAAAAAATATACTGAGCCAATTCTTCGAAATCCTGTGCCTCCTTGTATTTCCTGTCTGGATACGAATTTGCGATGAGTTTGATACGGGTAGGCTCATCATTTTCTTCGATGTATTCAATCTGCACATTCCCATACTTTTGATCAATCGGCTCTACGAATCCACGTTTCGGTTTCAGGTAATGCATCTCCTTCATTTCCACCACATCCCCTTTCTCCTGCATGGTATGTCGGCTCAGCACTAATCGATAATCCAGCTTTTTCACCTGCTCCGCCAGGTGATCGAATAGGTAGTGAAAATTGCTCTTCCCATATTTTTCCTCGTATGAAATCGCAAATCCATTACTATATGCAGACTCCAGCAAAACCATCTGCGGGTCTTTGTCTACCCCCTTTTTCCGCCAGAAATACGATTGCCACAAGTCATTCAAAAACTCTTCGCACACATCAGAAGCTTTCCAGGCCTGGAATTGATCCAGGAAAGGCTGGCTTCTTTTTATGATTTCATTCACGAAAACCCTGGATGGGGAAGCCGGCTTCCCAAAAAGCCTGTGGTATATATCGTCGAAGTAGCTCATTTATCTAATAAGTGTAACGGCTCCATACTGCTCGATAGTTCCTAACTCAGGCGCAAGTGAGCTGGAGAATTTGAGTATATACGCATAGGTGCCCGGCGGGAGAAGTGCTCCTTTGTAGATACCATTCCACCGGAAGTCCTGATTATTGGACGTGTACACAAGCTCTCCCCATCGGGTGTAGATCAATATCTGAAACTCATCCACATAGTCATTCGGGTAGACAAAAAACTCATCATTGATGCCGTTTCCATTTGGTGAGAATGCATTTGGTGCAACGATGGTTGGACGGCAGTCCTGTACTACCTCTACCCTGTCAATGATGCAGGTAAATCCATTGTAAATGGTCACTTCATATGTGCCTTCGGTGGAAACATTTAATATTTGCTCAGTGGAAATAACCGCATCATCAGGAAGCAGCCTCCACTCATAGGTATTGAAGATTCCCGGATCTAAATCCACAGTTGGGTCTACCGGATCACCAGTACAGAAGCTTGCACGCTCCGGGAGCTGCAAATCTTCGGGATTTATAGGCACTACTGCTACATCCAAAGCGTCGGTGGCCATGCATGTACCTGTCTCATTCGTTGCAATTACCGTGTACCTGCCAGACTGGGTTATCACCAAAATGGAGTCAGTTTCTGCGAGTGTGCTACCATCAGGCCCCTGCCATTCATATGTAACAGACGGACTGAAATAATTAGTGGTGGCGATTGCCAGAACACTTCCATTGTTTTCGCAATCGGGCTCCAGGGACATAAACACATCAAACTCCGGTTGAATTTCTATATCCGTATCCCCTGATGTCACTTCACAGCCTGTGAATTGGTCGGTAACGATCACATTGTAGTTTCCTGAAGTTGTCACCGTTCGTTGCATGGCCTGTCCACCGTCATTCCAGTTGAAGATGTAGCTGCCGCTACCGCCAGTTACATTTGCTACAAGAGTCACCTGGCCATCGCAGACATCTCCATCAATGCTCACATTGACTACAGGATCGTTGTTGAAGCGAACAACAATATCTTCAGATCTTGGACAGAAACCGGCACCAGAAGCAGTGACTGTATAAGTACCTGGCTGATCTACGATAATGGTCGATCCACTTGTCGGCCCTACAATTCCGGCTATAGGTGTCCAATCATATGTTGCTCCGCTATTATCAGTGATTTCGATCATTCCTTGACTTCCGCATATTTCCTGAATTGCATCAAAGGTGAAATCAGGCTGAGGATTTAGAAGTTGAATTCTAACCTCTTCTGTTTCTATACATCCTGCCCCACCGATTTCTTCCACTATAATAAAGTAATTCCCTGTGTCTAGGCTAGATGCTACAGGATTGGCATGAGGCGACACTAATGTGGTAGTTACAACATTTGATCCATCCTCATAATCAATTGTTAAATCAAAATTCGCAGGAGCTACCCCTCCAAAGTTGATATCAATAAATCCATCTCCAATACAGGCGTTTGGTGCATTGCCTGATAAAGCAAAAGTTGGAAGATCCTCAACCTGAACTACTTCTAGATAATTACACCCGGTCACAAGGTTTGTGACAGTCAGGTTGTAATTGCCCGGTGGCAATAAGGTGATGGTAGGTGCTGCTCCCGGACCGTCAAAATTGGCAGGACCAAAAGCAGAGGGGCCTGAAAGCTGATAAGAAAAGCTTCCCGCCAAATTAAAGTTGATGTCAATTGTTCCGTCATCATTACCGCATCCGGTTGTTGGATTTGGAGCTACGGTGATATCTGGTGCTTCTAAAATCGTGACCTGAATGGTATCTCTACCCACACAGGTAAAGCTATTGGTCACCTCCACTGTATACTCGAATATTCCCGGTGTTGAAGTATCAATATCAAAAGTCCTATTTGACCCTAACACGACTCCATCAATGGCCCAGGAGTAGGTGCCTCTTGCTACCTGCGCATCAAGCGTCACAGCAGGAGTATTCTGACAAAGCGTTCGGTCATTTCCTAAATCCACATCTGGTCTGGCATCTGCAAGGAAAACTGTCAGTGTATCGGAGTTGCAACCCGTTACCGTATTGATGATAGCGACATCAATGATTGCCGGCTCGGAAACAGTGATTTGCCTTGTGGAATCTCCGGTACTCCAGTAATACGAAAACTCCGGATTGTCCACCGGCCAGGCAGTAAGCACAATAGGCTGATCGCATAGGGCAGTGTCAGTTGGCACTGTCGGACTCTCTGGAATATTGTTTACGGTAATTGTCTGCGTCAAAGTGGTGTCCACATCACACCGGTTGCTCAGCACCAACTGTACAGTATATGTACCGGGGGTATTGTATACGTGCGTCGTGTCCTGCACCGGGGCAGAGGTGCCATCTCCAAATATCCATAAGTAGTTTTCGATCTGGTTGTTCGGGTCTCGCCCTGTTGCAGAAAAAGCGGTAGGCTGTCCTGCACAGGCAGGGGAAATCAACATACTTGGCTGCTGAAGTGGTGGGGTCTGGTTTTGTGCAAAATTTGGCAAACCCAATCGACTGGTCCTGCCGGAAAGGTCAAAGCCTGTGGCGTTGAAACCGGCAGCAGCATCATCTCCATCAGGGGAGTTGATCGTCCCGAGCGTACCTGAATTATCAACTGCCATATAAATCACTCCATTCGGACCTATCTGCAGCGCCCCATAATCCGAGCCTTGGGGGTATCCGTCAAACTTGGTGGCTGAGATATCGCCTGCCGGATCGGCAGAGTTCAAGCTATCCAAATCATACTGGATCAACTTGGATGAGCCCGAAGAAGTAGTCAGATAAAGTCTAAGACCTCCTGGGGAAAATTCCATGCCATACAAATTATTCTCTCCGGTATCAATCAATCGTGGATTGGAAACCTCCCCCTGATTGATGTCGAGAATTTCCACTTGGTTAGTGCCCGGAATATTGACTGCAATCTGAGCAAGCGATGGAGAAATCTTCATATATCCTGTCGCACTCAACTCATCCATAAAGTCATGCACTTCCCCTGCTGGTGAGTAGATTGCACCACTCAGGCCAGCAGCACTCGTTTGATATCCTCTAAAGGTATTGTTACCAAATTCATGAGCCATGATGAGGTCGCTACCGGTAAATCCCGAGCCTGTGATACGCTCAGTGCTATTATCCATTAGCATCACATTCTTCACAATCACTTTTCCACGGGCCTGATCTTCTTTCATGTCAACAATGGAATATCGGAGTGCGTATTCATCATCGCCATACACTCGCTCGGTAGTGAAGATGTAAAACATAGTCTGATCACCGCCGAATGGCATGATCAGAGAGTTTTGAGCAGACCTGCGCTGACCTCCTATTCCATCACCATTCACCATTTCGTCATGCTCCTTATTCCAGACAGTGACGCCATTGGTATAAAAAAGCAAATCTCCATTGACATCAGAAATGGTGGCACAACCTTCCAACGCATCCTGCTGATTTGCATCTAGAATCGCTATCGGCCCATTGGTGAATTCAATACCCGCCTGCTCGCCAAAATACCATTGGTTTGAAGTTTGGTTGGCCACCCCATATTCTGTCACTACAATGTCATCAAATCCGGTACATCCCGAGGCATCTGTGACCTCCACCCAATACGTTCCGAGCGTATCCACATCTATGGTCTGGGTGGTCTCCCCAGTGCTCCACACAAAGGAGCTTCCTGTGCCGGCATCCAGTGTCAAAATCTCATCCACACATATGGTCGTGTCATTCCCCAAATCCACCATCAGGCTGTTGGTCAATATTTCCACGGGTTGAGTAATGGTTTGAGTGATGCCATTCACCTCTGCAGTGAGGCTTACCATGTATCCGCCTGCTGCCTGATATTGATAATTCGGGATCCATCCGTTGCTGCCTCCACCGTCTCCAAAATCCCAAATCAGATTATTTGGAACTGGCTCAACCACGGGAAAGAACTTTGTGATATTGGTTTCACAACTGTCTATCCAATAGAAATTGAGCGTGTCAAATGTGAAATTGTAGCCGGGGGTAAACTCTGGAAATTGCTGCGCACTAAAATCATCTGGAAAAACAATAGCTTGATACTGCACTGAGTCTATTGTACTATCAGGTCGGTTGATTCGACCCAGGTTGAAAGGAGACCCATTGGTTTCCTGATAGAGGTGATAGATGCGATCGTCGGGCGCTCGCTTCAATCCAAAGCTTCTGAATATCGGTGCAGGCAAAACAGGGTTGACCGTGCGTAACGTATCATTGAAATCGATCTGATACAATTGCCCGGTGGTGCCGCTGCTACCAAATCTTGAAAGGTACAATTTGGAACCATCTCCTGACCACTCTACATCGTAGACAGACTCTCCCTGATCATCATTAAATCCTGAGCCTGTCAAGGTGGTATCCATTGCTAAAAGTCCGGTCGTTGCATCAAAATCCATCAGCCAAATATTTCGGTTGGCCAGCCTGGGGGCCATCACCAGCTGCGCTGAGTCTGCATTAAAAGCAAAGTGAGCAGCTTCAAATCCGGGCGTGGTTCCGTCGGTGAAATCATAGTTGGTAGTTGCTCCAACTCCCCCACCGTCAATTTGCGTAACACGAATTTCAAATGTTGTGCGATCCTGCGAAATCAGCCAAAACAGCTCTCCGTCACCTGCCGGAATGATTAACATTCCCTCGGCAGGGTCTATCAAACCTGTGGCATTATTCGTGGCACCAAATACATCACCATACGGAAATTGCGCCGATCCATTCCCCTGGATCGTGGCATCCACAATGGTGTACTGGATTTCATTCACTCCTGCAGACCCGGAATTGGTAAACAAATAATACTGACCCGGATTATCTGTGACCGGACAAGTAACCACCGGCATATTGATAGTGGCAGTACCTGATAGTCCGGCTCCTCCCGGCAAAACTGAATGAGACACGTCATAGACGTTTACCCCGTCGGTGTAGAAAAGCAGGTTGCCTGTGAACTGGTCTGTGATCGTCACTGCACCGGCATTTCCGAAAGGGGTGAACTGATCATCCTGCAAGTACACGTCACGACCATTGCGGTCAAACACCAGATTCTCGGCAGAATTACCAAAATACCATCTGGTCTCGGTTACATTTTGAGCGTGGAGAACGAGTGCAGAAACGGTAAGAAGGACAGTAAGTGACAGTCTGCGCCATGCAGACCCATAGGGGAGATACGTCATAAGGATGTCCTTGTTCATACACACAACTTCGTAAAAATAGGTTTAACCCGAATAATTCAAGTGTTATTCCCTGATAATGTAAACAACTTTGGATAGTGAAACGCCATATTTGATTTATCCTAATGGATCGACTTAAAATTTCAACGCATAAGTTGTCGTTAGATTACGTACGTTACTCAACAAAACTTAAGCCGATTTGTATTAATTATTATAATTTGCTCAATGATTTTCTAATCAAACACTCTGCATGATCAGAAAGGTATTTTCACTCATTGTAATCATTGGTGCGCTCTTTCAGGGAAACACTTTGCAGGCGCAAGACCCTCAGTTTTCCCAGTATTATGCAGCGCCTTTGTACCTCAACCCGGCATTAGTGGGGATCAACCAAAAGGGGCGTATGGGTATAAACTATCGGACGCAGTGGCCCAATCTGGATGCTAATTTTGAGACGTTCTCTGCCTATTTCGATTACCACTTTGAAGATTACTACAGCAGTGCGGGTTTGATATTTACAACAGATAAGGCAGGATCAGCAGGATTGAAATCAACGACCATTGGATTGCAGTATGCTTACCAGCTTCAGATCAACTATGACTGGACTTTCCGGCCGGGTGTGGAAGCGGCCTATACTTTTCAGGACCTGGACTTTGACAAGCTCATATTCGGCGATCAGCTAGGACCAACGGGGTTGAATGGCAACCCTACACAGGAAATTTTTGATACCGGACTGAATACGCGGTTTTTTGACTTATCGTTTGGAGGGGTTTTGTACAACCCGGCGCTGTGGATTGGAGCGGCCATGCACCATGTGCTGGAGCCCAATCAAAGCATAGCCGGAGGAGATGCGCCACTGCCAAGAAGATTTTCCATTCACGGGGGGTATCGGATCCCGCTAAATCCCGGAACTACCAGAACAGGGCTAGGTGAACGAAGTATCACTCCTAGTTTCAATTACCGCACGCAAGGAGATTTTGATCAACTGGATATTGGAGCCTATTTTACCATTGATCCACTTTTGGTGGGCTTGTGGTACAGGGGTTTGCCAATTAAAAATACGGATGGAGTGGTGAATAACGAATCCATCATCTTCATGCTTGGCCTGCAAACCAATCGCACCACGTTCGGATACAGCTTTGATTATACCCTTTCTGATCTTGGTATAGGCACTGGTGGTGCACATGAAATCAGCATTGCCTATTCATTCAGTCTTGGCGATCCGCTAAAGCCGGCGGCAGATGTGAGGAGACTGAAGTGCCCGATTCCGTTTATTTTTTAGTAGCTCAGTCAATTACATTTGCTTTATGACTGAGCAAACCATTTTCACTATCCTATTAGCAATCATCACGTTCGATTTTACCCTTGAGCGGATTCTAAGTTTCCTGAACAGAAAAAGTGCTAAAAAACCAATCCCTCAAGAACTTGCAGGAATCTATGACGAAGAGAAATATGCTAAGTCTCAAGCATACAATGCTGAGGTATCTCGGTTTGGTACCTTTTCGGCCACCTTTAGTTTCGTACTTTTAATTCTGGCCATCTACAATGGCTGGTTTGGTATGCTCGATCAATGGATCAGGACTTTCTCCCCATTGAGCCTGGTTTCGCCGTTGATTTTTTTCGGTATACTATATGTCATCTCGGACCTGGTCAACACCCCTTTTTCCATCTACCGAAACTTTGTGATAGAGGCTAACTATGGTTTCAACAAAATGACAGCCAAAACCTACATACTCGACAAGATCAAAGGGTACGTACTTACAGCGATCTTTGGGGGTTTGCTTCTTGGTGTGCTTATCTATTTTGTAAATGCCATTGGCAGTGACTTTTGGTATTACTTCTGGGCGGTAATGGCTGCTTTTGTACTCTTCGCTAACTTATTTTACACTTCCCTTATCCTACCTCTTTTCAACAAGCTAAAGCCCATGGAAGAGGGTGAACTCAAATCTTCCATTCAAGCCTATTGCGACAAAGTGAATTTTCCACTGAAAAATATTTTCATCATGGATGGATCAAAACGCTCCAGCAAGGGCAATGCATTTTTTAGTGGGCTGGGGAAGAAGAAAAAGGTAGTATTGTTCGATACACTTGTGGAGAAGCACTCCACTCAGGAGCTTACTGCCGTATTTGCCCATGAGGTTGGTCACTACAAGAAGAAGCATATTTTATTCACTACGATCTTCAGCATTGGGTTGATGGGATTTATGCTATTTCTATTTTCAAGAATGGCTTACAGCGCAGAGGTAAGCTGGGCAATGGGTGGGCAGACCTCAGCACTTCACCTAAACCTCCTCGCTTTTGGAATCCTTTACTCTCCCATCTCCACGATCCTTGGAATTCTCGGCAATGTGATCTCACGGAAGAATGAATATGAGGCAGATGCTTTTGCTAAAGAAACCTATGATGCCACACCGTTGGTCACAGGCTTGAAGAAGATGAGTGCCGATCACCTATCCAACCTCACCCCACATCCGGCCTATGTTTTCGTGCACTACTCTCACCCACCCCTCAAAGAGCGGGTAAGCGCACTCCAGAGCTAATCTTCTATAGGATCTAAAAAATCAATCTCAGCCCTAAAGGGGAAGTTCATCAGGTAGGTGTGCGCCTCCTGAATGGTTCGCTGGTTGTGGATGATGCCATACAAAGTCTCAGTGATCGGGCATCTTACTTTATACGATTCCGCCAGTTGATTCACGATGTTGATGGTCTTTACTCCTTCAGCCACCTCATCCATCGATTCGATGATCTGATCCAGTGTCTCCCCTTTGGCCAGGCGATACCCTACGGTGAAGTTGCGGCTCAGATTGGATGTGCACGTGGCGATCAAATCACCCACTCCGGCCAATCCCAGAAACGCCTGGGCATTGCCCCCCAGAGCCTTACCGATGTACACCATCTCCACCAAGCCCCGGCTGATAAAGAGTGACTTTGCATTCTCACCCAGATTCATTCCGGCGATGGTACCAGCACCCACTGCGATGATGTTTTTCAAAATACCACATAGCTCGATCCCTATCAGGTCCCTGCTACCATAGATCATGAACCGGTCATTTTTGAGCAGCCGCTGGCCAATCCTTATCACCTCATCAAAGTGTGAGGCAACCACGGTAGCCGCTGGCTTCCGTTGATCTAACTCACGAGCCAAATTTGGTCCTGCCAGGCATCCTACGCGGAGGACAGAGGTTTCTTCTTTGATCACCTCTGACACGGTTTTGACGTGCTCTCTGGTGAGTGGGTTGTTCTTGTCGATTTTCTGCTTTTTTGGAACGTATAGATCAAACCCCTTCGTTCCGTGAATCAGGACATGATAGGGTCTCAGATGAGGAGCCAGCTCGATGATCATATCCCGGAAATTGGCAGATGGCACCATCGGGAAAATAACTTCACATCGCTGAGGAATCTCCTCAAGCACATTCGTAACCTCAATATTTTCGTGGAGCTTTTGCTTTGAGCTTATGCGCTCTTTTGCAATCCTTTTGGCTTTTTCGGGATCACGCACATATAAAATCACATGTGAGTTATTTTCGGCCAGAATATTGGATATGGCAGTCCCAAAACTGCCTGCTCCAATAACGCCTATGGTTTCAGATGTATCTTTCGAGCCCATAGCCATTCATTCTGTTGTGATAGTAATATAGGGTATTGGTATCCTGCACGATGATCTTGTCCTTCTTTTTCACCAAAGGACGCTGGTCGTGGTAGAGCCCCACATTATCCAACCCATGCTGAATTGCATCCGTTGCACGTTCCTTCATATGATCTGCCATATCCACCTGTCCCTTTTTATGCAGTTTCTCGAGTCTGTTCCTCAGCTTCTTAAAGTTGGCTTTAAACTCTTCGTAATCAAGGATCAAGTCCTCATCGGGAAGCCTCAGTACGTGGTATAAATCCAGTTTGGGGTTCTTTCGCTCCAGCATTTTGAAGGCTGTAAAAGCTACCAGGTGACTCGCAAACACCCGGTTGTATTTGTGATACTCTTCCACAATCCTATTGGCCAGCACCCGCACATATTCATTTTCCCGCTGAGCATCTACAGTGATTTCTTTTCCTCTAAGGAAATAGTCCCTGACGTTGATCGGGTTTCCATTCTTATCAAAGCTATTTCCTTCATGATCCACATAGTTACCAAGTATATCCATCCCCCTCCCGATATTGACAGATATATCTGATCCTTTTGTGAAGAATTTGAACATGAAGGTTGAAAGCTTGTATGAAGTTGAAAATTCATCGGCCTCCACATAGTATCGTTCCCTTCCTGTGCGCTTTAAATATTCCCTTATCAACGATGGGGCCTCCAATGTAAAATGATAGTTGATGACTGCCGGGACTATAAAAACCTTCTTCACTTCTTCTCCATCTTTGGCTTTTTGATACATCTCACGTTGTGCTTCGATGGCTGTGCTCAAAAGCCCTACTTTCAGCCTGGTTTCAATCTCTCCCGAACGAGACCGGGTGCCCCCTGGGAAAAACAAAGAATGGCACCCTCGCTCAATGGCACTTCGCGAATACGTCTTGAGTGTCTCCAGGTAAATTAGGTTTTTCTTCCGCCGGTCTACTTTGTAGGCCCCCAGGCTATTCATGAAGTACGCAAGGAGTTTAATATTGAAAAGGTTTAAGCCGGCTCCATATATAAAGGGTGGCAGGCCCAAATGCTGGATAGCCCATCCAATCAGGATAGAATCGAGGTTGCTGAAATGAGTAGGCACCATCACTACTGTGCCTCTTTTTGCCAGGTTTCTGATGTGCTCGGTTTCACCTACGATGTGCAGCTTATCATCCAAATCGAGCTGACGGCTGAAAAGTGACAATAGCCCCTTCACTCTGGCGGCATTGAGCAACCGTGCGAAACCAAAAGTGATGAAGCTCTGTGCAAAGCGATAAGCAGACTTCTTGAAGTTGCCGGATATTTCCGTGGAATATCGCTGGATTATTTCTTTGAGTATTTCCTCTTCCTTCTTTCTGGCTTCCTCCTTATCGTCAGGATTGATTTCGAGCAATCTGGCCTGAATGCCTTTCCAATATACTCTCTCGTTAGGTGGGTCTACTTTCCAAGGATTGGCCTTCATTCGCAGCTTTTCCCTATGTATAGTGGTTTCGATCTCCTCACGGAGAGAGCCGCTTTTTCCTCTAACCAAGTGATTGTAGGTCTCTGAAGTGACCTCTTCGATAAATTCCTTTCTTTCCCGCGCCAGTTTTACAATAGGCCACTCACTCTTATTCGGAATAATTTCTGAATACCTGACTTTCGTTCTACCCATTTACCTGTTTTAGAAATTGGCGGAAAGATAACTTGATTTTGATAGTTTTGATGGTTCAATAACAACTGCTACTATGAAAAGACTAATTCAGTCCACTTTGCTATTGCTTCTTCCTGTTTTGACTTATAGCCAACATTCTGTTGCAAGACAATGGAATGAAATTCTTCTTGAATCGATAAGAAATGATTTTGCCAGACCAACTGTTCATGCAAGGAACTTATTTCATATTTCTGCCGCAATGTATGATAGCTGGGCAGTACTTGATGATACAGCTTTACCTTATTTTCTTGGAAGGACAATTAATGGTTTTCACATTCCTTTTGAAGGCATTGAATATGAAGTATCAAAACAAGTGGCAAGAGAAGAAATATTGAGTTATGCTTGTTATAGGTTAATTCGTCATAGATTTTCCCAATCTCCAGGAGCTGAGAAAATATATTTTAAGGCTGACTCATTGATGGATCGATTGGGTTATGATAAGACAAACATTTCATTTGACTATGAAGGTGGATCTCCTGCAGAACTCGGAAATTATCTTGCTAAAAGCATAATTGAATATGGGTTACAAGATGGTTCAAACGAACAAAATAGCTATGCTAATCTATATTATGAACCAGTTAACCCTCCCTTGGTAGTTGATGATCCGGGTAATCCAAATATGGAAAAGCCTAATAGATGGCAACCATTGACATTGGAAACATTCATTGATCAGTCAGGAAATGAGATTCCTGGATCAACTCCTCCCTTTTTAAGTCCAGAATGGGGAAACGTAGATCCCTTTTCTTTAAGTGATGATCAATATACTAGTCATTCTAGGAATTCAAATGAATTTAAAGTATACCTAGATCCTGGAGATCCACCATATTTGGGTCAATCTTCAGGTGAATACTATAAATGGGGATTTTCATTAGTTAGTATTTGGTCTTCGCACTTGGATCCTTCAGATGGGGTAATGTGGGATATTTCTCCAAAATCTATTGGTAACATTTCAACATTACCCGAGTCCTTTGAAACATATTCCGATTTTTATGATCTGATTGATGGTGGCGATGCAAGTCAGGGCCATTCAACAAATCCAATTACAGGTCAACCTTATGAAGAACAAATAGTCCCTCGTGGCGATTATACACGTGTTTTAGCAGAGTTTTGGGCCGATGGGCCTAGTTCGGAGACACCCCCTGGACATTGGTTCACTATCTTAAACTATGTCAATGATCACCCGCTTCATGTTAGAAAAATTGGAGGGCAGGGCGAGATCGTCAGCAAGCTAGAATGGGACGTAAAGTCATACTTCTTGTTAGGAGGCACAATGCATGATGTAGCGGTTACATCATGGGGCATTAAAGGATGGTATGATTATGTTAGACCTATTTCTGCAATTAGATATATGTGCGACAAGGGACAGTCTACTGATGATGCACTTCCAAACTACAGTGAAATTGGTATACCACTAGTTGAGGGATTAATTGAACTCGTCGAAGAGGGAGATGAGCTAGCTGGAGATGAAAATGAGAATGTCAATAAAATAAAATTGTATGCTTGGAGGGGCCCCGATTATATTTCCGACCCAGAAGTTGACGAAGCAGGGGTTGGATGGATATTAGCCGAAAATTGGTGGCCATACCAACGACCTTCGTTTGTTACTCCTCCATTTGCAGGATTTGTTTCAGGACATTCTACATATAGTCAAGCAGCAGCGAATGTATTATCGCTTTTGACAGGTAGTGAATATTTCCCCGGTGGTCTAGGTGAGTTTGAGGCGCCACAAAATGAATTTTTGGTGTTTGAAGAAGGCCCAAGTGTGGACGTGGTTCTTCAATGGGCTACTTACAAGGATGCTGCCGATCAATGTAGTCTGTCAAGAATATGGGGTGGTATTCATCCACCTGCTGATGATATACCCGGAAGAAAAATTGGAAAACTAATTGGTGTACAGTCGTATGAATTTGCCTCAAACTATTTTGACGGGATTGTTACGTCAACAAATTCAGAAAAGCCCATATTGATTTATCCCAATCCAGCCAGAGACTACATAAATATTGAAGGAATTGGAAGTGAATATTCAATTAGAATTTATGACATAAATGGCAATATCCATTTTGATAGTACTGTAAAAAACGAGTTGAACTACAGGTTAAACATTGAGACATTTCCTCAAGGAGTCTATTTAATGCAAATAATTTCACCTTCTACCCAAAAGGTATTCAGATTTATTAAGTGATTAATGGCTCTGAAACTACAAGATATACAATCTCCGGTTTTCATTGAGATGGAGGAATTTGAAAAAAAATTCCGCCAATCGATGAAAAGCAAGGTGATGTTGCTCGATAAGATCACCGGGTACATTGTCCGAAGGAAGGGTAAGCAAATGCGGCCTTTGTTTGTCTTTCTAAGTGCTGGTGCTACTGGCCAGATCACCGAATCCACCTATCGGGGCGCATCATTGATTGAATTGCTCCATACCGCCACACTTGTGCATGACGATGTAGTGGATGACGCAAATACACGAAGGGGCTTCTTCTCTATCAATGCGCTTTGGAAGAATAAGATTGCCGTATTGGTTGGCGATTTTCTACTTTCAAGGGGCCTTATCCTCTCCATGGAAAATAATGACATTCATCTACTAAGAATCACCACCGAGGCTGTAAAGGAGATGAGTGAAGGCGAGCTGTTACAGATGGAAAAAGCTCGGAAACTCGATATCAGCGAGGATATTTACTATGACGTAATTCGTCAAAAAACAGCAAGTCTGATCACATCATGTTGCAAAGTGGGGGCGTCCTCAGCAGGTGCAGATGAAGAAATGGTGGCGAAAATGGGTGAATTTGGTCTGGCTGTGGGCATGGCTTTCCAGATCAAAGACGACCTGTTCGATTACGGCACTTTTGAGATTGGGAAACCCAGAGGTATTGACATTAAGGAAAAGAAAATGACTCTTCCTTTGATCTACGCTCTGAACAAAGCCTCCAAGCTGGAAAGAAGGAGAATAAAGAAACTTGTGAAAAGGGCAGAGAAAAAACCAAAGCTGGTTCATGAAGTGATCGATTTTGTAAAAGCCTCCGGCGGCATTGAATACGCTATGAAAGTGATGGAGGATTATCATCAAAAAGCAAAAGACATCCTGCAGACCCTCCCGGAAAGCAAATACCGAAATTCGCTCGAAGATTTGGTTCAATTCACGATCGAGCGAACGAAGTAGCTATTTGAAGAACAATCCCCGTATCCCCTCAATAATCAGAATCACCAATACCAAAATCATAACGACGGCCGCCGCTCCGGCTACTTCCGGTGTATCCATCTGCCGTTGTGTGATTCCGTAAGCAGCCCATGTCACCACCCCTCCGAAAATCGGATCGCGATAGCGGATTACCATCACTGTGGCAATAGCACCAGCCAGGGCAAGCTCCACAAACACCCACACTGTTTTGGTCATGATCCAATTGTCCATCCCGATCACCGACTGCTCCACGCTGATATTTGCGAGTGTAGCAACGGTAATCCAACCAAAATAAAGGCTGAAGGGAGTTCGCATGAACAAACGGTCCCTGAATCCGCTCACTTTACCCGGCAGGATGTGACGATATATTCCAATCAGTGATGCTAAGATTATCACCATCAGGATTAGCGACAGAGTAATCAATTCATAATGCCACGCAAAAATCCACAAGGTGTTGGCCGAGCAATTGACTACAAAATGCCGGTTGATCCGGTCAAATACTTTATTGTCCCTATTGCTGGGAAGAAGCTGATAAATGACGTAAGTAATGAGCAGGGTGTAGATCAGCCCCCAAATGGAGAATGTGAATCCCGCCGGGGTAAAAAGCGTCGGGTACGCTTCAGATACCTCACCGGTTGTCCTGCCTCCGATTGGGAGGTAGTTAGCTAAAAAATTGACAAAAAGAACAACAAGCAGTGAGAGTATGGGGAAAATTCGATTCATAAAACTTCAATTATTTCCAAGAACCAACACATCAGTAGACATAAAGTTATAGGCATCTGCTATCTTCATATCAAATAGTCTTAGATGAAAGTAAGCTATATTTTTCTTCTCCTCGCCCTGCTAGCCGAAATCATTGGTACTATTGGTGGATTTGGATCTTCTGTTTTCTTTGTCCCGATTGCTAACTTCTATTTTGATTTTTATTCCGTCCTGGGGCTTACGGCCATCTTTCACCTTTCCAGCAACCTTAGCAAGATTTTCCTTTTCAAACATGGAATTGACAAATTCCTCCTTCTCTACATCGGGTTGCCATCTGTACTTTTTGTCATCCTTGGTGGAGCGCTTTCAAAGTTTGTAGATGGCCCTATTTTGGAAATTGCCCTCGGCATTTTCCTTATTATTCTCAGCCTGATTTTTCTCATTCGCAAGAAACTTACAATATCTGCAAGCAAGCAAAATTCAATCATCGGGGGATCACTTTCCGGGTTTACAGCAGGACTTTTGGGTACTGGTGGAGCCATTCGGGGATTGACGATGGCTGCTTTCAATCTAGAGAAATCTGTGTTTATAGCAACCTCTGCGTTTATTGATTTTATGATCGATTTCACCAGAACGGTGGTTTACTATCAAAATGGTTATATACACTCGCATGATTTGGTTTATGTGCCCTTCCTATTAATCATTGGTTTGGTAGGCACATTTATTGGCAAGCGTATCCTTGCTTACATACCACAAGAGAAATTCAAGCGTCTGGCATTAATTCTTATTTTGCTTATCGGACTTGTAACACTTGCCAAATTCCTGTTCAATTTTCAATAAGCTGGCTAAGTTTGCGGTCTCTAAAAATTCTCGCATGAAAACCATTCAGGATTACAACTTCGAAGGAAAAAAGGCTTTGATCAGAGTAGATTTTAACGTGCCTCTAAATGACAAGATGGAGGTGACTGATGAAACCAGAATTAATGCCGCCATACCCACGCTCAAAAAAATCCTGAATGATGGTGGCTCTTGTATCCTGATGTCCCACCTTGGGCGACCAAAAGATGGACCGGAAGATAAATTTTCACTCCGACATATTGTACCTAATCTTGGTGCTAAACTGGGTATGCCAGTAAAATTTGCAGATGATTGTATTGGGGCATCTGCGGGTGACTTAGCCTCTGGTTTGAAAGGTGGCGAAGTACTTCTCCTGGAAAATGTTCGATTCTACAAAGAGGAAACGGCCGGTGACAAAGCTTTCGCTGAAAAGCTGGCCAAGCTGGGTGACATCTACGTAAATGATGCTTTTGGTACGGCTCATAGAGCACATGCATCTACCACTGTTGCAGCAAAATTCTTTGCAGATAAATGTTGCGGATATGTGATGCAGGCGGAACTTGAAAATGCCCAAAAAGTTCTTGATAAAGCGGAGAAGCCATTTACAGCAATTATGGGTGGCGCCAAGATCTCAGACAAGATCATGATCATAGAGCAGCTACTTGACAAAGTGGATCACCTGATCATTGGTGGGGGAATGAGCTACACTTTCTTCAAAGCAATGGGCGGACAGATCGGGAACTCGCTTGTAGAAGCAGACAAGCTTGACCTTGCTAAGGAGCTGATCTCAAAGGCGAAAGAAAAAGGTGTGGATTTACAATTGCCAAAGGATTCGATTGTTGCGGACAATTTTTCTAATGATGCCAACACACAGATCGCTGATAACTATGCCATCCCCGAAGGATTTATGGGGCTTGACATTGGACCGGAATCTCGTGAAGTGTTTTCAGAAATCATTGAAAGCTCCAAAACCATCCTCTGGAATGGGCCAATGGGCGTCTTCGAAATGAGCAACTTTGCTAAAGGCACCAATACCATTGCGCAGGCGGTAGTGAGAGCGACTGAAAATGGAGGGTTTTCTTTGATTGGCGGTGGGGATTCTGCCGCTGCAGTCAACAATCTGGGCTATGGAGACAAGGTCTCCTACGTTTCTACAGGCGGTGGTGCTTTGCTGGAATATATGGAAGGAAAGGTGCTTCCTGGGGTAGCGGCATTGGAAAGCTAATCGTCACCCTGAACTTGTTTCAGGGTCTTTCAAGATGCTGAAATAAATTCAGCATGACCTCCATTTATGAATTTAAACTAAACTTCCCCTCACTCTCTACCACCTTCTTATCCTCAATCAGGATGCGAAGGGCTTCCATGATCTGGTCTTGCGTATAGCTTGCCATAAGGGCCCGCAATTCCGAGATGTTACGGGGCGATTCCAGCACTTCCTCCACCTTATCAACAGGTATTTCACTGGCCTTCAAGTGCTTCTTCTTTTCCAGGTCATTGTCACAAACTCCGCAGGTGAGCGAGGTTTCCTCATCAAAGTATCGCTGAAAAATCTGGGTTCGACACTCGGTAGATTTCATATAATCAATCACCGCATTGGCCTTTTCAAGTGCGAGCTTCCTCCTCCATTCTATTTGCTTTGGATCGATGGGCAGCTTATCGGCATCCTGGCGTGGGGTCAGAAAGGTGATCGTAGCGGAATCCAGGGCTGGCTGGTAATCGATCACCTCGCTATCATGCAGGAATTTCAACCATTTACGTACCTGCACCTTATCTGTTTTTAATAATGAACCGATATCCTTCTCTTTAATTTTGGCATAACCGACAAAGACTTCTCCACCGTATAGCCGAAGTAAAGTCTTGATGACCGGATCCAGTTTCGGATTGGCGATCTGAAACTTATAGGTCTCACTTTTATCCAACAGAAAAGTCAATTTTGACTGCTCGTAAAAACCTTCCGTCATCTGGATCAGTCCCTCGTCGCTGAGTTTTTTCAACGCTGCATACGTTTCCACCACTGGCAGGTTGTAGGTATTGATAAACTGCTCATAGTTGAATGGGAAGCTGGAAAACGCATGACTGCCAATAGCCATCTTAAAAAAATTGGCCAATGCCTGATAAGTCCGCTTAATCTGCTCAAGAGAAACGATGGATCGGTTCGTGCGATCCTTCAGCTCATCCACATCCTGACTGTGGTACAAAGCAACCGCATACGCTTTCTTCTCATCCCTTCCAGCCCTTCCGGCCTCCTGGTAGTATGCTTCAAGAGAGTCGGGCAAATCCATATGAATAACAGTGCGGACGTCCGGCTTATCAATCCCCATACCGAACGCATTGGTGGCTACCATCACACGTGTTTTACTATTGATCCAGGCGCTTTGTTTTTCTGTTCGCTCCTGCCCGGATAACCCTGCATGATAAAAATCGGCCGAAATCTTATTGCGCCTTAGAAGATCGGCTATCTCTTTGGTACGCTTCCTGCTCCTGACATATACCACGGAAGTCCCAGGTACATTTCCAAGCACTTCCATCAACTTACCTTCCTTGTTTTCCAATCGGAATGCTGAATAGGAAAGGTTCGATCGGGCAAAGCTTTTTTGAAAGATTTGAACCTCCTTCATCTCAAGTTTTTCAGCAATGTCTTGCTTCACCTCTTTGGTGGCAGTAGCGGTCAGCGCTATCAGCCGGTCTATCCCAATTTCCCTTTTGAATTCGGCAATTTCCAGGTACGGCGGACGAAAATCATAGCCCCATTGAGAGATGCAATGCGCTTCATCAATTGCCAGCAAACAAATATTCATCTGCCGAGCCCGCTCAATGAAAATCTCTGTTTTCAGCCGCTCGGGTGAGACATAGAGAAACTTGAAATTTCCATAAATGCAATTGTCCAGTGAGATGTCTATCTCCCGCCGACTCATCCCGGAATAAATAGCTGCTGCTCGTATCCCTCTCTTTTGTAGCTGATCCACCTGGTCCTTCATCAAAGAAATGAGCGGGGAAACCACAATACAAATGCCCTCCATCGCCATTGCCGGCACCTGAAAACAAATGGATTTTCCTCCACCAGTTGGAAGCAGTGCGAGCGTATCATTTCCATCTAAAACCGATCGGATGATATCCTCCTGCATGGGCCGAAAGGCATTGTAGCCCCAGTATTGCTTTAGGATTTCGGATGGGTTCATGGGTTGACTATATCAATTGGATTTGATTTACGTACTAAGTTGTATGAAAAATATCTTTCTGACCTTATTGATAGTCCCCATCTTAGGATCTTGTCAAACAAAAAATACTGAACCACGAAATGTGGGCGGCCCTTGCGAAGGATGTGAAGCCTTGTATGAGTATGGAGATAGAAGCCTTAATTCGATAGATACAATTTCTGGATTTCTAGCCAATGAATCCAAAATCCATTTGTCGGGGATAATCTACCGGGAAGATGGAAAAACACCTGCCGAAAATGTCATTCTATATGCATACCATACCAATGCCAATGGCATCTATGAGGTGACAGATAATGAGTCAGGTTGGGGTAGAAGGCACGGGAAATATCGCGGATGGGTAAAGACGGAAAAAGATGGTAGATATGATTTTTATACATTCAGACCTGCTTCCTATCCAAATACCACCATACCACAACACATCCATATAACCGTGAAAGATGAAAATACGATACCTTATTACATAGATGATATCCTCTTTACAGATGATCCTTTGCTCACAAAAGAAGAAATCAAAAACAGGCCAAACAGAGCCGGCTCAGGAATAGTAACACCGATTGAAAGCCAGAATGGTATACTTGAAATCAGGAGAGATATTATTCTTGGAAAGAATATTCCAAATTATTGATTTGGCTTTTCACTCATCCGGTAAAAAATCCACGCACAAATGGCCCCAAGAAATGAAAAAAGGGCCAGCAGCCAAAAAACATGCTGATGCCCAACCTTACCTGGGTTAGCATCTAGGAAGTAGCCCATCAAAACGCCCACGAAAATATCCGGCGCAAAACCAATCACTGAGACCATCCCAACCGCAGTACCCATAAGCTTGATAGGTACATTGCCAATTCTGAAAACAGCAAAGTACAGGGCTCTGGCAGCATATACTCCGGCTGCTACTATCAATACAGAAACAAAGAACAGAATCCAGAAGGAAGAGGCTAAATCCAGTGCGAAAAGTAGGGCTCCCGCAAAAGAAACAAACAGGCTGATCATCAACCATAGCGAAGTTTTTGTACGATCAGCCAGCATACCCACCGTCACCCCTACAACCGCTCGAATCACCAGAAGTAGTGTACCGATCCTGGCAGACACCACCTCATCATATCCCATTACTTCCCGTGCATAAAGCGAAAAATCATCCGTGATTTTATACCCCGTATAGGCGAAAAGCACAATCAGCATCAGTAACCAAACTGAGGGTATTTTCAAGACATCCGTGATTTGATGGAAGGAAATTTGAGACACCTCCACATCATTTTCATCGGGGGATTTCATAAAAAGCCACACTAGCAAACCACTGATTGCTATCAGAATAGAAGAGTAATAAATGACATGTGTAAAAGCCTCTCTACGCTCAGAAAATGACGCTGAATCCGGCTGATCACCAAGCAAAATAGAAATGACAAAAACGCCCATGACCCCAAACAATGCTCCGGTAAGTCCCCTTCCTCCGTCCAGGATTCCAAAGGCTTTGCCTTGTGAGTGATTGCCTCCCCAGACTCTTGCAGCCTTTATCATTGGTGCCCAGAAAAGAAAAATGGTAGTAAAACCCCAATATCCGTAGAGTACCTTGAGCCAGAAGTAGGATGGAAATGTGGCAAAAAACCATCCACCCAAAGCGGTCATCCACAAAGCAAGGGCTATCAGTTTTCTGGGAGGATACTTATCTGCAACAGGTCCTCCGAGAAAATAGGAGATCATAGCCACCGTTCCGTACAGAGAAAAGCAGACCCCAAGCTGAGTATTGTCTACCTGGAACACCTCGAGAACTGTCGACCTGAAGATTCTTTGCAATACGAATGGCAGCACAAAAACTGCTTCGCCCGCCAAAATCAGCAGGAGCAAATAGCCCCATCTGCCAGATGATATGGTCGTCGATTTGGTCAGAATTAGGCTATCTCAACAATCAAATCATCCTGCTCTACCAACTCACCGGACTTCAGGTGAATTTTCTTCACCGTTCCGGAGACTGAAGAAGAAACGGTCGTTTCCATCTTCATTGCCTCAATCACAAACAGCACATCATCTTTCTTCACCTTGTCTCCTTCTTTCACTTTCACCTCAGCAATTTTTCCATGAAGGGGCGACCCGATTTCATTATCTGCCGCAGCTTTTCTATTGGAAACTTTCTGAACGGCTACTTTCTTATCCCGAATACTTATCCTACGGGTTTGCCCGTTGAGTTTAAACGAAACCGTCCGCATGCCTTCATCGTCCGGCTCGGTGATGAAGCCCATCTCAATGATGATGCTTTTCCCTTTGGCAATCTCCACGATCACCTCCTCGCCTCGCTTCATTCCATAGAAAAATACCGGAGTTGGCAGGTGGCTCACCTCATCATAATCCTGGATGTGCTGATAGTACTCTTTGAAGACTTTCGGATACAATTTAAAGGACAAGAAATCATCAAAATCAGTAAGTGGAAACTCTCTCTGAAAGGAAGCGAACTCCCTATCAAAATCCACTGACTCCATATTGTCGTTGGCTCTGCCTTGCAATGGCTTTTGATTCTTCAGGATCAACTTGCTAATCTCCGTAGGAAAACCACCATAAGGCTGCCCCAGGTCTCCTTTAAAAAACCCAACTACTGACTCTGGAAAAGAAAGTGATGAACCCTTAGCTAAAATATCCTCTGCACTCAGGTCATTGGCCGTCATAAACATGGCCATGTCACCCACCACTTTGGATGATGGCGTCACCTTCACAATGTCTCCAAACAGGTCATTGACAATAGCATAATTCTTTTTGATGGTCTCGAACTTGTGCTCTAATCCCAATGCTATCGCCTGTGGTCGCAGGTTCGAATACTGTCCTCCCGGAATCTCATGGTCATACACCTCAGCAGTTCCTGCTTTCAGCCCGGACTCAAACGGGTAGTAGAACTCACGCACGTCTTCAAAATAGGTAGAGTGTTTGTTCAGCGATTCCAGGTTCATCTCCCTTCCTCTCTCGTGATATTTCAAGCTGGCAACCAACGAGTTAAAATTTGGCTGGGAAGTCAGCCCTGACATGGAAGCCAGAGACACGTCTACAATGTCAACGCCCGACTCAATTGCTTTTAGGTACATAGCCGCCTGCATGGAAGAGGTATCGTGCGTGTGCAGATGGATGGGCAGATCCACTGCTTTTTTCAATTCAGAAATTAGTAACTCGGCACTGTATGGTTTCAGCAATCCTGCCATGTCCTTAATGGACAGCAAATGAGCACCCTCATCTTCCAGCTGCCTCGCCATGTCCAGGTAATACTGTAGCGTGTATTTCTTTTGGTCATTATCCTGAATCTCTCCTGTGTAGCAAATACACGCCTCTGCCAACGCTTCGGTGCGTTCGCGTACGGCTTTGATGCTCACCTTCATATTTTCAATCCAGTTGAGCGAATCGAAAATCCGGAAGATATCCATACCATTCTCCGCTGCTCGCTCAATGAACTTCTCTATCAAATTGTCTGGATAGGCGGTGTAGCCTACTCCGTTTGAGCCTCTCAGCAACATTTGAAACAGGATGTTTGGAACTGCTTCCCGCATCTCCTGCAAGCGCTTCCACGGGCTCTCTTTCAGGAATCGCATAGATACATCGAAGGTCGCACCACCCCACATTTCCAGTGAAAACACCTCAGGATTTTGCTGGGCATAGCTCCTGGCCACTTTCAGCATGTCCTTCGTTCGGAAGCGAGTTGCTAAAAGAGACTGGTGGGCATCCCTCCAGGTGGTATCCGTAAAATGAACTTTTGGATCGTCCTTTATGGATTGGACAAACTTCTCTCTCCCCAGTTTTTTCAATAAATCCCTAGAGCCTTCCCTCATTGGCTCACCTTTCTTCACAGGTGGTACTTTAGGCACACGAAATTCTCTATTCGGATCAAACGACTTAACATCCGGGTTGCCATTGATGGAAATCTCCCCTATGTAGTTAAGTGTCTTAGTGCCCCGGTCAAAACTCTGCTGGATTTTGAAAAGCTCAGGGTGACTGTCGATGAAGTTGACAGTGGCCCGGCCTTCGAAAAAGTCTTTGGTGTATATCACATTTTCAAGGAAGCCAATGTTTGTCTTAACCCCGCGAACCCTGAACTCCCTTAATGCTCTGTGCAAACGCTGCGCACTTCCTTTCAGCGTTCTTCCTTTTGCGGTTACTTTCACCAGCAACGAATCGAAGAATGGGGAGATCTTCACACCATTGTATACATTTCCCGCATCCAGCCTGATACCAAAACCGCCCGGACTTCTATAGGCAATTACTGTCCCATAATCCGGTTTGAATCCATTTTCAGGATCTTCCGTGGTGATCCGGCACTGGATGGCATAGCCACGCACACTAATTTGATCCTGAGAGTTGATGAAAATCTGGGGATGGGAAAGCTTGCACCCTGCCGCAATCAAAATCTGTGAACGCACGATATCAATGCCTGTCACCTCTTCTGTAATGGTGTGCTCTACCTGTACCCGTGGATTCACTTCAATGAAATAGATGTTCTCACCCGGATCAACCAGAAACTCCACTGTTCCGGCATTGTTGTAGTTGACCTGCCGGGCTATCTTGAGGGCATATTCATACAGTTTTTCTCGTGTGGCATCTTTCAATCCAACACTGGGTGCCACTTCCACTACCTTTTGAAATCTTCGCTGAACGGAGCAATCCCGCTCGTAGAGGTGAACAATGTTTCCATGATTATCGGCCAGAATCTGAACTTCTATATGCTTTGGATTCTCTACATATTTTTCGAGGAAGATGGTATCATCACCAAAGGCTTTGCCCGCCTCGGACTTGGCCTCATTAAAGGATTTGATCAGCGTCTTTTCATCACGAACCACACGCATGCCCCGGCCTCCCCCTCCGGCAGACGCTTTCAGGATCACCGGATAGCCAATTCGCTTTGCTTCGCTCTTTGCTATTTCATCGTTTTCTAAAACTTTCTGATTGTCTTCAATCACCGGAACATCCGCAGCTCTGGCCACT
This sequence comes from Ekhidna sp., assembly GCF_040223195.1. GTDB lineage: Bacteria > Bacteroidota > Bacteroidia > Cytophagales > Cyclobacteriaceae > Ekhidna. The sequence goes on from NZ_JAVKDX010000015.1 coordinate 374,334, forward strand.
TTTTTGGCCATCACTTTGTCTCCCAACTGCGACATCACTTCCGGCTCAGGCCCGATGAACGTGATCCCCTCCTCCTTGCACCGACTTGCAAACGTTACATTCTCAGAAAGGAAACCGTAACCCGGATGAATGGCATCCACTTCGTTCTCTTTAGCCACAGCTATGATTTCTTCAATATCTAAATATGGTTTCAGCGGCTCTTCATCCGGACCAATCTGATAGGCTTCATCCGCTTTATACCGGTGCAATGAGTATCGATCTTCATAGGTATAAATGGCCACCGACCGAATGTGAAGCTCAGCAATAGCACGCAACACGCGGATCGCAATCTCGCCACGGTTTGCCACCATGATCTTCCTGAAGAACTTGTGATTTTCCATAAATCTCAAATTAATCAAATCCATACAAAATCTCGGGACATGTAGACAACTACATTTTATTTCTTTATTTTTATGTAGACAACTACATAATTATGTTATACGATTTTGTAAATGAGACCGGCTACCTGGGTCTTGCGGTGCGATTGAAACGCCTCAGTGAGGCCATGGTGCACAGTGGCAGACAAATGTATAAGGAGCTAGGAGAGGACATTGAGCCCAATTGGTTTCTGATATTCAAGCTGCTGAAAAAGTATGAGCAACTCTCAGTAACCGAGATGGCCTCCAAGCTGCATTTCTCTCACCCATCCGTCATCACACTTGTTGGCAAGATGGAAAAAGCTGGCTACCTCCATTCATCCGTTGATAAATCGGATTCAAGAAAGAAACATTTTCGCCTCTCAGAAAAAGCTCATGAGAATCTTCCACGCTTTGAAAAGATATGGTCTGCCGGTGCTGAGGGTACTAAAAAGCTATTTCCGGAAGGAAGCAACTTCATGGACTTACTGGAACTATTGGAGGTTCAATACAGCAAGCAAAGTTTCAAAGACCGAACCCTAAATGAATTAAACCAATGAATAACTCACTCGACTTTTCGCAGGAGCAATTTGCTCAGCTACTGAACAAAACCTCCGACATGGTGATCAGCCAACTTGCTGATCTGGAGCTGAAGAAAGCCTACCATTATTTCCCACAAAAAGAGGTGGAAAGCTGGTTTGATGAGCCAATCCCCTTAGAAGGAATGGATGCCGAAGCACTGCTCAATGAAGTGAAGACCAAGGTAATGGATACAGCTACAAATAATGTGGGCCCCTATATGTACGCTTATGTGATGGCCGGAGGCACTCAAGTTTCTGTTATTGCCGACCACCTGGCTTCTACCATCAACCAGAACGTAGGAAAATGGCACCTTGCCCCAGCCATCAATGAAATAGAGCGAAGGGTAGTGCAATGGGGTGGAGTAATTACGGGGTTTGACAAAAACGCTGCAGGTGTACTCGTCAGTGGCGGATCAGCTGCCAATCTTGCAGGACTGGAGGTAGGTCGTAATATTTTCTTTGAGAAGCAAGGTATCCGAAAGAAAGGCATTTTCGGGATGAAGCCCTTTACCATCTATGCTTCAGCTGAGGTACATGGGTGCGTAGACAAGAGCATAGAAGAGCTAGGGATTGGCACCAATCAACTGCGAAAGATAGAGGTCAATCAGGATTTCACCATCGACCTGAATGCGCTCACAGGTGCCATTGAGCAGGACCTGAATGCCGGGTATACTCCTTTCTGCCTGATCGGCAATGCGGGCACAGTAAATACCGGGGCGATAGATGACCTGGAGGCACTGGCTGAGATAGCTAAAAAATACAACATGTGGTACCATATAGATGGAGCTTATGGTGGGCTGCCAGGCACCTTGCCATCACTGAAGGAGAAATACCGAGGTATCGAAAAAGCTGACTCGCTGGCAGTGGACTTTCACAAATGGCTGTATCAAACGTTTGAAGGAGGATGCCTGCTGGTAAAAAACTGGGATGTGCTCAAGCGATCTTACTTCAAAGTGGCATCATACCTGGATGCTAGTATGGAAGAGCAAGGCAGAGTCAATTACAACGAGCACTACTTCCAACTCTCAAGAAACGCCAAAGCGCTAAAGGTATGGATGAGCCTCAAGGCCTACGGGCTGACTGCCTTTCAACGGATGATGCAGAAAGACATTGACCTGGCGAAGTACTTATCAAATCAGGTAGATGAAAGTGATGATTTTGAGCTGATTGCTCGCTCAGACCTGGCCATTTCCTGCTTTAGGTACATAAAGGGGTGCACCTCAGAAGAGGAAATAGATGCCCTCAACCGAAAGCTGATCCCGGCGCTGGAGAAAGACGGACGGGTGTTTATCACGGGCACCACGCTCCACCACAAGTTTGTGATCCGGGCCTGCCTGATCAACCACCGCATGCACGAAGGAACGGTGGACTACTTGATGAAGGTGGTGAGAGAGGTAGGTGAAGGGCTGGTTTAGCTTGATTTAAGAGGTATATTTAAAAGGTGATAATGTGGACAGTCTGTGGCTCGTGCGCATTATATTAATGTTAGAAATCATTTGAAGAATCTTGCATCTTCCTATACTGGAAATAGTTTCCAAATAAATACCCTACTTTCACTTTTCCTCCGTCAACATTGACTAACCAGGTTATATAAGCATTAGAATAGCTTTTATAATATTTAGATATTTTCTTAATTTTTCTTTTACTCATCTTGGGTTGCTCGAGTAAAAAATCAAAATCTGACAGGAGAACCTTCGAAGAATCTAAATCTAAAATACACTGAGGTATTACAACTTCAGCATGGTGTATACATGCCATAGAAACTACAAAGGAGACAGAAAGGTCATCAAATAATATATTATTTCTGAATTCGATACCTTCTGCATCATCAAAGGTTTCAAGATCACTTTTGTTAATAATCAGTATCTGAAAATTAAACCCAGTATCCTCATCAGCTGGAATTAAAGGGAATTGTTTTTTGAATAACGCAACTGTTTCTTGGATAACTTCTGGTATCTCACAATTAACCTCTTGTGAATAACTGAAACTATTTAAGAAAAACGTTACAGCAATTAGCCTTAACTTCATAACATTCAAATATACAATTCCCTCGCCTAGTTCGTGTCCTAACGAATAAGTACTAACATTTTGGTCTGTGACAGCACAAAACCTCTGAGTTAAAAGAAATCCAAAATCTGTAGCGCTGTGTAAACAAGCGCTAATGAAAGAATCATGTTGATAGTTTTTTTCAAAGTCCTATTCTGCATGTACTTCTGAATAAAATTGCCAAACAAGGTCCAGACTGAAACTGAGCTAAAGCACACTACAGCCAAAACAAATATCCATGGCGCATGTGAGAGTATATGTTTATTGGGGTCATAGAGAAAGGTGGTGAAAACTGTCATGCCATAAAAGATGCCTTTGGGGTTCACCAATTGCAGCAAAAACCCTCTACTAAACTTTGCCAACTCCTTTATTTCTGAAGATGAAGTATAGCTGGCTTTCAGGGTATGATAGGCCAGCCATAGAATGTAAGCCGCCCCAATGTATTTCAGATAGGTGTTGATGAATGGTGCTACTTCTAATAGCACAGAGGACAGTAAAACACAGATCCACAGCACGGAAAAGAAACCTGCCACTATTCCCATTAAAAACTTGAAAGTTTGCTTATAGCCAAGATGCATCCCAAATGATGCACAAGTAATATTGTTCGGGCCTGGTGTATAGGTGGTGATAAAAATAAAGGATAGAAATGCAGCCAAGTTCATATCGGTGCTTTTAGCACCAAGATTACACAAATTTTGAGTCTATTCCATTCTCTTGCTTGTGCTTATCTGAAGATGCCGGATCAAGCCTTCCTGCCAGCTAGACAGATCCGGCATAACATCAAAACATCCCCCTCCCATCTCTCTCCAACCCGGCACGCCCCCCTTCAAAGGGGGGAATAATTCTACCTCCGCTCGTTTAGCTGATTGATGGCTGTCTGCAGTTCTCGTTTCAGCTTCACCTGCGTCTCACGGGCATGGGTCTTGTGTTCTTCGTATTCCGCATTCAGTGTTTCGTACTCACGTCTGGTTTTGGAGGTTACACTGTTGCTGCGGATAAACATCAGGTAGGACATTACACCAAGCACGGCCAGTGCCGCTATGATCAGCCACACCATGATGTGATAGCCCACTTTAGAAAAAGGCATGCCGAGGAAGTAGATGGTATCGTTTAGCTCCAGACTTTCATCCAGTTTAGACTGCACCTCTGCTATTTCTGCCCTCAAAGAATTGATTTCACCCTGCTGACCGGTGACCTGCGACCTCAGGTCTCGAATCGTTCTTGCCTGCTGCTTCAGCGAGTCCAAAGCCTCCGACCAGAAGCTATTTAGCGTTGTGCGGGGGATCACTTTGTACTGTTCGTAGGTCTCCGTCTTCTCAAGCATAGCGTCATACTTTTCCCGGAGTGTTTCCTGGGCCTGAGATTGCATGGCAAATAAGATGAAGGCAAGAGAAAAGGTGAGTTTTAGGTTTTTCATTTTTTAAAATGGCTGGTTAATCAAAAATTTCACATCACAATCCGTAAATCGTAACGACACCCAGGCCGTAGAAATTATCTCTCACTTTCAGGGAATCCTTACGAATGCGAATCTAAAAAAGCCTGCGCCATCATTCTCGGTTTTTTCAAGAAAACCGCTCAAAGGATTTTGATACTTGCGCATTGCCTTATCCGAAATCAAAAGAGGGGATCATCTGCCGTTGGTGTAATCTTTGTGTGGATACTGCCCGCTTGCATGTTTCTTGAGTGTATCACTCAACTTAATCTACTTATGAAAATCACACTACAAATCATTCTTGCTGCATTGGTGGTATTTTCCTGCCAGCCAACCGAAGAAAAGAAAATCGCAAAATACTGGCAGGGTCAGCCTGTAGAATTCTCAAACCTGAAGGAGGTTGTAAACACCTATCACATGTTTGACTCCACAGATACCAAAGTTGGATCTATGGTCTTTGGTTTCTCCTTTGAAAACGGCTTTTTGGTAGCAAGGGACACTTCTCAGTTTGACAATGGAAGTGTGTATGAAACGGCCGAGCTGATATTTGACACATCAAATTTTACCATAAAAAAGGTTGCTATTGATTTTCAGCTTGCAACTGCCAGCCTTGATGTTGATTTAAGAAATGATAACGGCAGAATTATCGGGTCATATACCATCATTCGCGATACTATCGAGACTCCCAATGCTATCGATTCCGCATATCAATTCACCACTTTTAGGGAGGAGATTTATATGCTTGCGCACACGCTCAACTTAAAGTCAGGAGATACGCTATCACTACAGGCGCTGGTACCCACCAGCATGGCCGTTTCAAATACGCAAATGTATTATGCCGGCACAGAGACAATCGAGACCATAAATGGTATGGAAGAATGTGATGTGGTGTGGCTAAAAGCTGATGGCAGAATGCCGGACAACAAAATCTGGATCAGCCAAGCAGCACCCCGAACGATCATGAAATTTTATGTGCCGGGTGCGGAGCTGGATATTGAGTTGGTGAGTCAGAAATAGTTCTATTCCACCACCTCTACCACCAGGTTGTGGTTGGTATAGATACAAATATCCGCAGCGATGGTCAGCCCTTCCCTTACCATTTCTTCGGCTGTCAGATGCGGAGCATGCTTTTTTAGGGCCATGGCTGCAGACCGTGCATACATACTGCCTGAACCAATGGAAGCGATATCCTCATCGGGCTCCAGTACGTCACCAGTACCGGATACGATCAGTACTTCGCTTTTATCAGCTACGATCATCATGGCTTCCAACTTTCGCAAATAGCGATCCGTTCTCCAATCTTTCGCCAGCTCCACAGCTGCCCTTTTCAGGTTGCCAGAATAGTTGCTCAGCTTCTCATCAAAGCGATCCAGAAGCGTGAAAGCATCGGCTGTTGATCCGGCAAAACCTGTTACAATCTTGCCATCTACAAGCTTGCGGATTTTCTTCACGTTTGACTTTGCCACGGTATTGCCCAATGTGGCCTGGCCGTCTGCCCCGATGGCTACTTTGCCATTGTGTTTGATAGCAAGGACAGTGGTTGATCTTATTTTTTCCATGTAGAATCAAAAAATGATTGGTCATGCTGAATTTATTTCAGCATCTATTCGGTTAAAAACTTAAGGATCCTGAAACAAGTTCAGGGTGCCTTTCAATTTGATGAGACTATCCTATTATATCAAATTATATCAAAATCCGAACGGGATCCTCTAATAGCTCTTTGAATGTTTTCAGGAATGCCGATCCAACTGCTCCATCTACTGCACGATGATCGCACGAAAGTGTCACTTTCATCACATTGCCGGCATACATTTCACCATCCTTCACCACTACTGTCTCCTTGATGCCACCCACAGCCATGATGCATGCATCCGGCGGGTTGATGATCGCCGTGAATTCTTCGATCCCAAACATGCCCAGATTGGAAATGGTGAAGGTGTTTCCAGAAAATTCTTCTGGTTGCAATTTCTTATCCTTCGCCTTTTGTGCCAGCTCTCTTACCTCCGCAGAAATATGCGAAAGTGATTTGCTATCGGCAAAACGAACAACCGGCACAATCAACCCATCAGGGATAGCCACTGCCACTCCCATGTGGATGTGTGAATGCCTCATCATGTGATCACCCATCCAGCTTACATTCACATTCGGGTGCTGACGTAGCGCTGCTGCTGCAGCCTTGATCACCATGTCATTAAAAGAAATCTTCACTGGCGATATCTCATTCATGGACTTGCGCGCTTCAATCGCCTTGTCCATGTTGATTTCCATGGTCAGGTAGAAATGTGGTGCGGAGAATTTACTATCGCTCAGTCGCTTGGCGATCACTTTGCGCATCTGCGAAAGCTCCACTTTCTCCGAACGCTCCTCGCCTACCACTTGAGGAATATTGATGGCTGGCTGATCTCCAGCAGATGGAGCTGCCTGCTTAGCTTGAGATGGGGTAAAGTTTTCTACATCGGCTTTCACCACTCTTCCATCAGGGCCGCTTCCATTTACTTGTGAAAGGTCGATTCCTTTTTCATCGGCAATTTTCTTAGCTAATGGAGATGCTTTAACTCTACCGTTGGATGAGCCGGATTGCTGTGGTGCTGACGATACGGCTGTTGCTGACGGAGCACCAGATGCAGCTGATACTTGCTTTTCTTCTTTTTTCTCTTCCTTAGCTGGCTCATCGTTTCCGCCTTGCTCCTCGGCCTTCAGAAGAGCTTCATAATCCGCGCCTTCCTCACCAATGATTGCGATGATGCCGTCTACCGGAACTCCGCTACCTGCCTCCACGGCTGTATAAAGTAATGTGCCGTCTTCATAGGCTTCCAGCTCCATGGTGGCCTTGTCGGTCTCTACTTCCGCCAATATATCACCGGACTCCACCTTGTCTCCTTTCTTCTTCAACCAGGATGCAATCACACCCTCCTCCATCGTGTCGCTCATTTTTGGCATACGAATGATTGAAGCCTTTATACTGCTTGTGTCGATCTTTTTTTCTCCTGAACTTTTTGAAGGATTATCTTCTGCAGGTGCCTCAGCAGGCTTTTCTTTAGATTGTCCGTTGCTGGCTTCTTCCAGCAGGTGCTTGTAGTCTTCCCCCTTCTCACCGATCACGGCCAAAATTCCATCTACCGGAACAGACTCCTTTTCTTTCACTCCGATGTAAAGCAGCACCCCATCCTGATAGGATTCCAGTTCCATGGTGGCTTTATCTGTTTCCACTTCCGCCAGCACATCACCAGAGCTCACCTCATCGCCCTCCTTTTTCAACCACGAGGCGATCACGCCTTCTTCCATGGTATCACTCATTTTGGGCATTCTTATTACTTCAGCCATTTAGATCGTCTTTAATTCCAGAGTCAAAATTAACCCATAGATGAAAATAAAAATTTGGATTCGGCACAAAATGATCATTGAGTAAGCGATGTTCTCGTATTAAATTGCCGAAAATGCTGGATAGATACACCATTACATTAAAACCGGATGAGCTTGCGCTTGTTTTGGGGGTGGAGGTGCCCGAGATGTACGAGCCTCAATACAATGCGGCCCCTACCAAGGTTTTGCCGCTCATCACCAGCATCGAAAAAGACCGGGTTTCTTTCTTCAATTGGGGCCTAATGGCCTTGTGGTCCAATAATCGGGCTATGAGCCCAAAGTTTTTTAATCTCCCGATGGACTCGGTACTCAACAAGGCCAGCTACAGAAAAAAACTCCCCACACACCGATGCGTGATCCCCATGGATGGCTTTTACATTTGGAAGCAAGTGGCAAAAAAGCAGCAGGTACCCCACTATTTTTTTTATCCTGACAAAAAGGTTTTCTCGGTAGCAGGCCTTTGGGAGGAAGGCGAGGAAGGCACTCATTCATTTATCATGATTACCCGGCTGTCCAATGATCAAATTGGCGACTTTCAGGAAGACATGCCAGCGATTTTGGATGCGGCTTCTACCCGGAGATGGCTGGAATCAAACGATCCGGACGAATTATTGGAGCTTCTTGGCAGGGAGACCAGGGAAGAGCTTCTTTCGCATACTGTCAGTCCCAAAATCAGGGATATTGAGGGTAATGATGTTTCATTCATAAAACCTGCTCCCCCTTCGGATCAGCACGGAAACTATACCTTATTTACCTAATGAAGCTAAAGACCATTTTCATCCTGCTCATATTGTCCTCCTGCTACATCAGTGATGAGGTGGCTCCAGATCAGGAAATATGGGATTATGAATTACCCGGTAAAAATGGGCTGTCCGAAAATATCCTGCTGGGATTAGATAACAGCATAAAAGTTGGAGCATTTCAGGAAATCCATGGGATGATAATTATCAAAAATGATCATCTCATTTTCGAAAATTACTATTTCGGAAGAAAGCGAAGCAGTATCCAGAACATAGGAAATGCCGGATTGACCTTCACACTTGCTGCCGTTGGTGTTGCGGAAGATAAACGCATACTATCTCTGAATGATTCTATTGCGGATTACCTCCCAGAGTATGCATATGTATTTACGGCCGACCCTAATAAACAAGCGATCACTATAGAGCACTTGCTGACGCATAAAAGTGGGTTTTCCTGGAATGAAAGCATCCAGCCTTTCAGCCTGACGAATGACCTGAATGTAATGAAGACAACAGATGACTGGGTTCGGTATATTTTGGAGCAACCAATGGAAGCACCGGCGGGTTTGAGAACGAACCTAAATACCGGGTCTGGGGTGCTACTGGCAAAAATTATTGAGGCAGCTGCCGGTCAAAGCTTTGATCAGTTTCTTCTGGAAAACATTCTGAATCCGCTGACGATCGCTACATGTAGCATAGACACTGACCCTGCAGGAAATTTCAATGGTGGCGATGGAATAAGTGTATCGCTATTGGACTGGACAAAACTTGGCTATCTCTACCTCAGTGAAGGAATTTGGCAAAACAGAAAAATCATTGATCCGAATTTTGTTTTGGATGCAGCTTCCATTCAAACTGAAGTTTCAGGACTTTATAATCTTGGCTATATCTGGCAATTTTTTGGTGAAGACCTTTCGGGATACTTCGGCATCCCACATGATGAGTTTTACTACATTCCCGGAGAACTGGGACAACATATCTATATCATTCCTTCAGAAAACATGATTGTTTCTATCTTCGCCGAAAACTACTTCGCGGGATTTTTCAATCCTTCGTTGAACTTATTCACGGAAATAACCAATTCGTTCCAATAGCATCTATGAACTCCGACAATGACCTTTTGCTTTTCCAGCAGGTGAAAAGTAATGACTTCTCAGCCTATGAGGTCATTTTCAAACGCTATTACAAGGAGCTTTATCGCTTTGCTTTTACCTATGTGAGAGATGCGACTATCGCTGAGGAGATGGCCCAGGAGGTTTTTCTGTATATGTGGGAGAAACGAGACAACATTGAGATACAGACAACCCTAAAAACCTACCTCTACTCTGCAGTAAAAAATAAGTGCCTGAACTACATCAAACTGGAGCTACCCAGGCAGCAATCTATGGCGGATGTAAGCGAGGTGATGCTGAGTGTGAGCATGCCACGGAAAGATGAGGGTGAAAACGAACGACTGAAACAGTACATTCAGTCGGCGATTGATGCGCTTCCAAAAAAGTGCAGAAAGATTTTTATACTCAGCAGAAATGCTGGCATGACTTATGAAGAAATAGCCGAAGAGCTGGATTTATCGAAGAAAACAGTGGAAAATCAAATGGGGATAGCACTGAAAAAATTGAGAGAATCTTTGGAGCATGTGTACAAACACTACAAAGAACATATGAGCTAAGAAAAAAAGTGAAAAAAATTGGGGGTTGCACCCCGGTTTATTGACAGACAAATGAGATGGCAAACGACCTGAAAGTATATAACCACTTAAACTACAATGATGGGTCTTCTTCTGAGAAGGATAGCTTCGTTGAGTTTCTCTTTCAGCACACGGAAGTTAACGCTCCGGATGTTGATGAGAATGTAGCTTGGGATAAGCTTAATCAGAAAATCCATACTTCAAGCCAGTCATTTAGCTGGATGAAAATTGCAGCAGCTGTGGCAATTCTCGCAGTACTTTCCGTTTCCGTTTATCTATACAACCCCACTCCATCCCTTATTCAGGTAGCTTCATTAGATGAAAAAGTTAGTGTGACTTTTCCTGACGGTTCTGTGGGCGTTTTAAATGCCAATTCGTCATTTTCTTATCCTGAAAAATTCGGGGAAGAACGAAACGTATCATTTACAGGCGAAGCATACTTTGACATTCAGAAAAGTACAAAGCCATTTATCATCGATGTGAATGGTGTTGATGTGAAGGTTTTGGGAACGGCTTTCAATCTCATCACCACAGAAAATGAAGTAACACTCTATGTTGATAGAGGTTTGGTTGCATTTGAGAAAGAGGGAACTCAAACTCAGGTTCCTGCCGGGAAAGAAGCTGTTTTCAACAGAGCAACTGCATCTGTAGAAGTTAAGGAAGCTCCTTCTGAAAATATTATGAGCTGGAGAAATGGCATCTTCAACTTCAACAATACTCCATTAAATGAAGCGCTTACCGAACTAAGCGAGTATTACGATGTGGAATTTCAGCTATCCAACGCTGACCTGCAGCAATGCAGAGTTTCTGCAACATTCAATAAACAGCCTCTTTCAGAAGTATTGAGTACATTGAGTTCAATCCTGAAAGTAAAAACTTCTTTAAAAGACAATACTGTTAAAATTTCAGGTCAGGGCTGCTAAATACAGCATTCACGATTCATTCCCATTACTTTTGTGGGCGTGTTTGTCGCCTGCTATTCCAGTTTACGAAAGCTTTTCAGCATATTTCTATTGTTGGGATGGATAGCTGTTGCCTTCTCCCAGCAAGCCACACTGGAAAGCAAGCTGCCGTTCCATGGTAAAATCACTCTTTTTAAGAGTCTGGACTCACTCAGGTCTTCCGGGATTCAACTTGCGTACAGTGCTGACAAGCTGACCAATCAGGATATACAGGTAGAAAAAGGGCTAACCATTAAGGAATACATTGACTACCTGAGGGAGCGTAGAATTGCCGATGTGCAAATGAGTGGCAATCAGGTGATATTGCTCCCCCACTCTCCCAGGACATATACCATCAACGGAGTGGTAAAGACTGCTGAATCCGGTGAGCACATAATCGGGGCGACTGTGCAGATACAAGGCACCAAGTTTGGAACTACCACGAATGGTTACGGCTTTTATACCCTGACTGTGCGTGAAGGGGATTATAAATTAAAAATCTCCCACATTGGCTATAAGCCCATCGAGACGGAAATTTCACTCTACAGAAACACATACCTCGACATTTCCATATCTCAAAAAATCACCGAGCTGGATGAGGTGGAAGTGCTTTCCCTTTCCGATGATGTCAACCTTTCTGAAAATATCACTTCCATCAATCGAATCTCAATATCAGGAGCAGACGGTCAGATTCCCTATTTCCTGGGGGAAGTAGATGTAATACAAAATGCACTTCTAAAACCCGGAATCAAGGCTGTTGGTGAAGATGCCAGTGGAATTCACGTGAGAGGTGGTGGCGTGGATCAGAACCTGACCGTTTTGGATGAGGCCACCATTTACAACCCCAACCATTTCTATGGATTGATCTCGGTCTTCAACCCTGAGGCTGTAAACAATGTGCGGATTATGAAAGGGTATATTCCACCTTCATACGGAGGCCGTACCTCTTCAGTCATAGAAGTGAGGCAGAAAGAAGGCAATGCCAATAAGCCCAGCTATTCCGGGGGTATCGGGATACTATCTGCCCGAATGCTTGCCGAGGGGCCACTCAAGGAAGGTAAAAGCTCATACCTGATATCCGGTCGTCAGAGTCTGCTGAATCTCTCGCTCGATGATTTTGCCAGCACCTCCGTTCGCAGAAACCGAATCAGGTTTCAGGATTTAAACCTAAAACTCAACTTTAAATACAGTCAGGCAAGTACCTATTATCTCTCCGGGTACATTGGCAATGACAGAAACCTTGTAGGACTGAATTCAACAAGAAACTGGGGAAACCGTATGCTCAACTTCCGGTGGAACTACCTTTTCACGCCTCGGCTTTTCTCCAATATATCTGCCTTTGTCTCACAATACAATTATAAGATTGAAAGTACGGAAGAGCCCGGAGCGTTTGTTGGTAGGTCCAGGGTTTCGGACTATAGCTTCCGAACGAACCTGACTTATACACTCAATCCAAACAATGAGCTGACATTTGGATTTGGATTTGTTTACCATAGCCTGCTGCCCGGATCAAGGGAGCCATTGGATCAAAACGCAAGTACTAACAAGGTAGAATTGGAAAGTGAACAAGGCTTGGAGTCTTCCCTTCATTTTGGCCAGGAGACCAATATTGGACAATTTTCATTGCATTACGGTGTGAGACTTAGTGGCCTCCATTCCTTTGGCTCAGGCACTGAGTTTCGATACAAAGAGGGTGTGCCAATTGCAGATTCTACCATCATAGATACAGTGCGTTTCGAACAGCTGGAATTGATGAATAAAGAAATAAATGTGGAGCCGAGGGTGTCGGTGAATTGGAGATTGAATAATACATCCTCTCTAAAAGCTTCCTTTTCCAGGACTGCCCAGTATATCCATCTAATCTCCAATACCATCTCACCGGCACCCACAGACATCTGGAAGCTGAGCGATTCTTACATCCCACCGACGACCACTGATCAGTATACACTTGGGTTTTACAAAAACCTGAATGGAAATATGTGGGAGCTTTCCTCCGAAATCTACTTCAAAGACATCACTAACAACATTCAATATAAGAATGGCGCAGATTTACAATTCAATGAAAATGTCGAAACCGAGTTACTTTTTAGCCAGGGCAGAGCTTATGGCCTGGAGCTTTACGCGAGGAAAAAAACTGGTCGATTGAAGGGCTGGATCAGCTACACCCTTTCACGTGCCGAAAGTAGAATCCCGGAAAACAACCAAGAGCGATTTGTGGTAGAAAACCATGATAAGACACACGATTTCTCTACCTCTTGGAGCATGCAGCTTTCTAAAAGGTGGAGTGCATCAACCAACTTTGTTTTCAATACTGGCATCCCTGTGACACTCCCCACAGACAAGTATGAATTTGAGGGCAATCTAGTTCCCCATTTTCAGGTGAGAAACAACTCCAGGCTACCTGAATACCACCGGCTGGACTTATCTGTGAAATGGGAAGGAAAGGAGTTTAAAAAAGATGGAAGCAGAAGAAAAAACAATGACTATTGGATCTTGACGATCTATAATGTGTATGCAAGAAAGAATGCATACTCCTACTTCTTCCGTGAATCCCCTACTGATCCGGGAACAGCTGAGGTAGTCAAATACTCGATTTTTGGAACGATCATCCCTGCCATCACATACAATTTCAGGTTTTGAAAAAGCTTGCATACATATCGCTGCTTTTCCTGATCTTCTCATGCGAGGAGGTGGTGGTGGTGGATTTGCCGGATCCACAAAATCTAGTTGTGGTGGAAGGCTGGCTCTCAGATATACCCAGTAATCAGGCAATAAGGCTCACTAGATCAACCGCCTTTTCAAATCAGGGCTCAGTTACCCCGATTGAAGATGCCGAGGTTATTGTTCAAAGTAGATCTGGTGACGTTTTTAGGTATTCATATACATCAGATGGATACTATCATTCTGACAGTGTTTTTGGCGGGACAAGTGGAGAAGAATATCGATTGAGAATCGTACTGGATACCCTGGAGATACGATCAGATTGGGATCAAATGTCCACACGGGTTCCTATTGAAAATCTACGGGTAGAGTCGTTTCAGGAAAATGACCCGAATAATTCTGACCAGCAAATCACAATTTATTATCCTAAAATAAATACCCGAGACCCGCAGGGAATCAGAAACTATTACCGATGGATTTTTCTTAGAAATGGAGATATGATCACGGAACCTGAGCCCATCACAGTTCAGGACGATCGGTTATTTGACGGCAACCTAATACCCAATAATTTTCAAAATTTTGAATATGATAGCGGTGATGAAATGACAGTACAATTGCAGGCTATTTCATCCGACGCATATGATTACCTCGATCTCTTACGATCACAAATAACTACACTTGGGACCTCCTCGGGGACTACCCCAGCCATTGTAGAAGGGAATCTGTTTTATCTGAATGATGAAAGACCAGTGCTGGGATTTTTTGGTACGGTAGCTGTGAGTTCAGCATCCATTTCCATCCCATAAGGAGGTTGCTTTTAGGGGTCAAGGAGTTTTTTATTGACTTATCTACATGAGAAAGAAAATTGCCCTTATACTCGCTTCATTACTTATTGCTATTCTTGGAGTAAAAATCTCAAGAAGAATGAGAAAAGCTTAACTGGATTCTGAATTCAGACGTTTTGTAGGTTAGAGATGGCCATCCAATTTTGGGTGGCTTTTTTATTTCAAGATATAGAAGGGATAAAAAGCAAACGGAGCGCCCTCACCAAAGCAACTCCGTTCTAATTCAACCAGCTATGGATTGTCTTTGAATTTCTTTTACGACTCAAGGTTAACTAAGAAATATTTAAGTGAAAGGCCCCATTCGTTCATTTTGGGGAAATATTAGATAAACACAATCAATAGCCCGATTAAGGCTTGAGCTATTGAAATATTTCGTGAATGCTGCTACAATAAGTAGATTTTTGACACTTATGATAGTATTCTTCGATGATAGTTTATCTGCCCCAAATGATAGTTTAAATGGCCTTGCAAATGAATAAGGAAATAGCCGATGGACATGGGGTAACCGAAAACCTCCAGAGGGTAATCGCCATCAAAGGTTTCTGAATCAGCATCTTTGAAATACGAACGGATTACCTCAATGGTCTTGCCTATTTCTTCATTGAGCTGATTCAGGTCCATCCGTCCATTGAATTCAAAATCGCGCTGGCGAACATAACCCGTGTCATGGAGTACGGCACCTATAAAATGCTGGAGATTTCCGCAAAGGTGCATTACAAGATTCCCACCGGAATTGCTGATACCGTCCACTACCTTCCATAGCGTTTCTTCGTTTGGGTATTGATCCAGTTCTCCCCGAAGTTTTTCAAGGTCTCGAACAAATAACTTTTCCAGTTCTTTAATCATCATTGAAATCAAATTGAATGCTATAAAGGTCGGAGGTTTTTTCTTTGAATTGATCCAGCAGGTCCTTTTTAATCACACTTTGTATGGTGCATGATATTTGAAAGTCCCTGTCCAGTACTTCCATATCAAAATCGGCGATCAGACGCTCCACCACACTCATCATTTCATACTCAAATTTCATCTTTAGAGTGATCGTCTCAAATATCTCCCTTTTCTTCGCCTTGGAGAGCGCATCCTCCGTGGCGGTCTTATATGCATGAATCAAGCCGCCCACTCCCAATTTGGTACCCCCGAAGTAGCGAATTACCACCACCAAAATATTTGTGAGATTGAATGACCTGATTTGTCCCAAAATAGGGTCTCCAGCCGAATGAGCAGGCTCACCGTCATCATTGGCCCGCCAGCTTTGATCATCCATACCCAGAACCCAGGCAAAGCAATGGTGCCTAGCATCATAAAATTCCTTCCGCAAATTCTCTTGTATTTCTTTGATTTGATCTTCAGAGGTAACAGGAAAGGCCAAAGCGATGAATTTACTGCCCTTCTCCTTATAAAGTCCTTCTGATTTTGAATAAATGGTGTAGTAGCTGCTCAAAGTTCTGATAAAAGCTTGTTGGCTTCCGACTCTACCTGCTCGGTTTCTGCATATTGCAATGCCAAATCTAACGATTTCCTGGCCTCCTCTTTTTCACCCTTTTCCGCCAATAACCTACCTAAGCCCAAGTATCCAAAGCTTTTAAAAAATTCGCCATGATCAGGTATTTCCGCACTGTATTCCAGACCCAACCGGTATGCATACTCGGCCTTTTCCTTATTCCCTACATTTTTCTCTTCAAAATGACCCAAAAACACATAGCCCGCCAGCTTATAGTATGGGCTCTCATGCTTGATAAGGTCATAGATGATTTCTAAGGGTGGGTTTTCAAAACCTCTCGGATTTGCCAGGGACTCCAAATATTTGGCTTTTGCATAATAGTTTTTTGGATAAATGGTACAGAGCTCTGAAAGATACCTCTGGGCCAATTCCGGCTTGTACTCATATCTCAAATAGATATAGCTCAGATAGACGTGAGCTTCTACTTTGGTGAGAAAGGATTCAGTGCATGCCCTTTCCAGCTGTTGAAGGCCAAGTTCCATGTCGCCACTTCTGAAAAACCACAGCAAGGGTTTGTAGATCGGATGCTTTTGCGGATACTTTTCACGGAAGTAGTTGTACAATCCGGTTGTGAGCAAAAACTCCGGATACTCTTCCACAATATCAAAACCTTTTTTCATGAGACCATAGGCACGGTTGGCCTCTCCCACTGCTTTCATACTATAGCCCTGATCAGCGTAATATTCAGCAAGCAAGCCATAAGCACCCATTGCAAAAAATATCATCTCAGGGTCATCTAAATCAGGATCCTTCAGTTTGGCCAAACCAATTGCAGAATCAAGCTGCACCTCCATCTCCCGAAAGAGTTCCACATCGATGGTGGGTATATGCGCCCACAAGATGCTCATAGCCCGCATGAGGGGAATGACAGGATGCTGGGGAATAAATTTTTCAGCTTTCCCGATGTAATATTCTGCAGAATCAGGAGAGGCATTGTAGATATGATCGGTTGCCTTCTTCACCAAATTCTGTACATTCCCACGCTCAAAGACCTGGCCATGAAGGCTGAGGGAAGTCATTAAAAAAATGCCAATTATCAGGTTTTTCAAAGTGAAGTATTTGAGATTTTATTGTAAAAATCCAAGACGCAAGATAGCGTCCGATTTGAGCTTTCAAAAGTTGGCTGGGTTTTAATTTTGTAACCAAATGTCATTTCAAATTCATCAATCTGTAGCCGATATTCCGCAAGGCATTGCTCCCACTTACTTGCGAAAGGAATACCTGCACTCACAATCCTACGCTCATTTCGTTGGCTATTCAAATCCGGATTTCTTTATCGCCTTTGATGTGGCAGATAAAGTGGCAATTAGTATACCAAGAAGTCCATTCGGATCCTTTTTTTGCAGAAATGACCATGCAGTGGCATTAGCCGATTTCTGGGCTGAAGTATCCAATGACCTAAAATCCAAGGGGGTAGAAAAAGTGGAGATACGGCATCCTTCGGAGATTTACCGACCATTTGCCGATCTGGCTCAATTACAGAAACTAGGATTTACGATTGCGTTTACAGACATAAATCAACACATCGACCTGAGTAAAGAATGGCAGGATTCCATTCACAAAATGCAGGCACGGAAACTTCAATCCCTGAAAGAGGAAGGTTTTGAATTCCAGAAGATGGGCAATGATCAGGTCAAAACAGCCTATGATTTTCTAACAGTATGCCGGCAGGCTCAGGGGTTGCAAATCAACATTGAGTTTGATCACCTCGAATCTCTTATTGACGAATTGCCCGAGCAATATGAAATTTTTGGCGTATTTCGGGGAGGTAAGATTTCGGCACTCTGCATAGCTGTGAATGTGACGGACGAGATAGCATATTATTACCTGCCGGCCACCAGTCCGATGTTTAGAAATAAGAGCCCGATGGTGATGCTGATTGCCGGAATGGTAGCCCACTGTCAAAGCAAGAGATTTAAATACCTGGATCTGGGGGTATCTTCCAAGGAAGGGAGGCCTCAGGAAACATTGAAGCTTTTCAAAGAACGGATGGGTGCAATGGAAACCGGAAAACCATTGCTTACACAATTGATCTGAACATTCCTTCCAGCCAGTCCATCCATTTGACAGGAGAAAATTCTTTTTCCACGTGATCCCGAATTTCGACAGGATCGTAATCTTGATGCATCTTCGTCATGCGAACAATTCCTTCCTCCAAACTTTTCACACCAACTTCAGTCAATATTCCTGTTTTCCCTGAGACAATCTCCTGAGGTCCGCCACATGCAGTGGCTACCACCGGCTTACCACAAGCCATTGTCTCCAATAAAACATTACCGAATGTCTCATACTTACTGGGAAGTACCAAAAACTGACATTCCTGCATCAGATTTCTCACTTCCTCCCTACTCCGCTCTCCTGCCAATTCTACACGATTGGAAAGGTCTTCTCTTATGATTCTCTTGGTCAGTTCGTCGGATTGGGAGCCCGAACCTGCGATTTTCAAATTCACATCAGGGAGATTTTTGATAGCATCAAGCAGCATGTCAAATCCTTTCTCCGGTTCCAGCCTACCTATTGACAGGAAATAGTCATCACATGTTTTTGACAAAGCAAAAAAATCCGTATCGACAGGATTGTGAAGTGTCTGGGCATGGGGAACCCACTTCTGAATTTCACTGACATGGAAGTCACTCGTCGCGGTAACCAGATCACACTTCCCTAAGGCTGATAGTAACTCCTTTTTTAGGGAGCCGAGCTCGCTCAGCATCTGCTCAAACATTGCACCCCCGAGCCTCACATGAAGGTGAACCGGAACTTTATACTTTTCCGACAAATATGCTCCAATCAAAACTCCCGGATATGCCGCCTGGACCATGAGTACATCGGGCTTTCCGCTTGCCAGCACATGAGCCTGATAGTTCAATTCATTGCAACGGATAATTTCCCTCAAGTTCCCCTTCCTGAATTTCTTCGTCCAGCTGAGTGCAGGCTGATAATATTCAGTAAACCCATTCTCAAAAACACCTGCCTGATCGTTGGCATGTTTACTCAGCTTACTAATGTTCTTTACGTGATCCCTCACCCATAGCAGCTTATCATGATCCCCTTGCCCCCACGTGCTCACCCCTATTTTCCAGCTGGACCGCAGGCGGGCCATCATCCCGATTTGCTCCCTGATGAAAATGCCGTATGAGGGATTCGAAGCAGAGGGATACCACGACGGAACGATAAAAACATTCATTCCCCCGAATTTAATTGGTAAAAAAGTTCTGAGATGTGATATTGCCCAAATGAATCAGCTTCCCCTGGTTTCGGTGGTTTGCCTATGTCACAATCAAGAGCGGTTTGTGCAGGAATCGATCAAATCGGTATGGAGTCAATCGTATCCCAACATTGAGCTGATCGTGGTGGATGACGGCAGCTCCGACGGCAGCAAGGAGCTAATTCATTCGATACTGGATGGAAAAAATGTCAAATTCATTAGTCTGGAGACCACACTGGGAAATTGCCAAGCTTTCAATCTTGGATTCAGGGAATCAAGAGGTGAATACATTATTGATTTGGCAGCTGATGATATTTTGATGCCGGAGCGGGTACTTTGCGGCATTAATACATTCATGAAAAGTGATGCGGGAGTTTCCTTTTGCGATGTGCTAAATATCGATGAAAATGGAAAAGAGCTGGGCACCCACTTCAAGCGGGATAAAAAAGGAACCCTTTTTTGTCAGGTTCCTGAAGGAGACATATATGCAAACCTGATCAAAAAATATTTCATTTCTCCACCTTCTATGATGATCAAGAGGGAGGTTCTGGAAGAGCTAAATGGGTATGACGAATCGCTTTCCTACGAAGATTTTGACTTCTGGATCAGATCCTCCAGAAACTGGAAATATGCCTTCACCAATGAGGTCTTGGTGAAAAAGAGAAAAGTAGCCGGATCGCTTTCAGATCAGCAGTTTCGTCGCAAATCCACTCATCAAAAAAGCACGCTTAGGGTTTGCCAAAAAATAAAAAAGCTGAATCGCACCAGAGAGGAACGATCAGCTCTTCGAATAAGATGCCTGTATGAAATTAGACAGTGCCTGAGGCAGAGAAACTTTAAGCTTATTCCGGGGTTTCTCAGGCTTCTTTAAAATTCCAAAATTTCTGAAAAATACGAACACTCCGTCTACTTCGTATGTTACATAAGTGCACTAGTAATAGTGAGTTAGGTTGGTTGTGTGATGTTGGGCCGCCCAGACAGGGCGGCCCTTCGTTATTTGCGGTTATCCTCGTTTCTCAAAATAGACAGATAGCTCTCATACCTCATCAAAGAAATCGCCTCCCCGACAGCCGCCTTCACAGCACAGCCAGGCTCATTCTCATGCAAACAATTGTGAAACTTACACTTACCGAGGAATTGCCGCATCTCTGGGAAATAGTGAGACAACTCCTCATCCTCAATTTCGGAAAGACCCAGCTCTTTGATCCCTGGAGTATCTATGACTGCCGACGAATCATCCACAAAGAATAACTCGGCAAAAGTGGTTGTATGCACACCCTTGTTTGCGAAATCAGAAACTTCGCTCACTTCTTGATTCGCTTCCGGAATGAGCAGGTTGATCAACGTTGACTTACCAGACCCACTGTGACCGGCAAGCAAACTTGTCTTCCCCTTAAAAATAGCCGACACGCCCTGATCAATTCCTGAATCAAACTGAGTTAGTTCAACCTGATAACCGATCTGCTCATATATCGCCTTCAGCTCCTCGTACCTGACCAAATCCTTATTGGAATAAAGATCCTTCTTATTGAATAAAATCACCCCCGGAATTCTGAAGCTTTCCAGTGTAATTAAAAACCGATCAATGAAACCCACCGAAGTACGAGGTTTCTTCAATGTAACAATGAGGACTCCCTGATCGATATTGCTGGCAATCAGGTGGTCATGTCCCTTTTTTCTTGGGCTGGATCGAATGACATAATTTTCCCTTACATGGATCTGGGTGATGACCCATTCATTATTGGCCTGCGGATTAGGTTCGATTTCTACCCAGTCTCCTACAGCTATAGGATTTGTCAGCTTTTTATCTTCAAGCTTGAATTTGCCACGCAAACGAGCTATGTACTTCTTGCCTTCAGCAAAAGCTTCATACCACAACCCGGTTGATTTTGTAATTAATGCTCTCACGAATAATTCAATGAGCAATAGTAGCCAAATAATGAAAACTCAGCTACACCTTCTCGTGAGGCCCACATTGCCTTTTTTGCCTGCTTCCCTGCAAGACATACATTTACCCTGATGTATTGGAGAGCCAAAGTAGGGGCCTCCCAATTTTTCGACTAAAGTTTTAAAATACCGGGATACAGTCTCAATAAAGTGCCAAAATCTTGGTTAATTGCAGTATAAAACGGAAAAATGAATCATCTTTGATGATCACGAATCAAACTCAATGATTATGAAAAACCCTATTATCAAGATTTTAGTCGTAGTGCTGATTGGATTCTTTGCAATCAGCCATAGTGCCAAATCTCAGGAGTTTGGCGATATTTTTAAAGGCGGAACGGAGGATGCAAATAGATATTTGAATAGCTATACTGAGTCAATCATGCGTTCTTTCAATAACGGACTTAGTGCCGGCTGGTATAACACTGCTGAAACTCACAAAATATTAGGTTTTGACCTTACTGCCACGGTTAATATTGCTAATATCCCATCAGGAGAAAGAAAATTTCAATTTAATCAGGCTGATTACAACAATTTGAGATTGCAATCTGGTTCGGATATTCTTCCCACTGCCGTGGGGGGTGAAACCACATCCAGGCTTGTAATTCCAGCTGGAACCGAGGTTATCCCAGGTTCTGGTGTTACCTATGGTAGTGACGTGGTTTTTGATGCACCAAGCGGAGCTGATGTGGAAGATTTGCCAATCGTAGGCTTTCCCGTTCCTGCATTTCAGCTTGGAGTAGGTCTTCCTAAAAACACCGAACTAATAATCAGGTATGCAAGTGATCTTGGAGCAGTTGAGGATGGTAGTTTCAATCTCTTTGGATTAGGAGTAAAGCATGACCTAAAGCAATGGATCCCCGGACTAAAGCAAATTCCATTTGATGTTTCCGGATTTGCTTCATTTAACAGATTGAAGGCAGAGTTTGATATCAACGAGAACGATCCTGAATTTCAAGCTGATGGGGTTGCGGTGCTTAAAGCTTCGTCAGTGACTATCCAAGGGATCATTTCTAAAAAGATATCTATCCTGACTCCATATGTGGGTGTGGGGTATAACATTGCCAGTAGTTCAATAGAAGTCAATGGCGACTTCACATATACAGATACCTCTCCAGGTGGTCAAAGTGTGACCGTAACCGATCCTGTTTCCCTGGATTTCACAGGAGCCAGTTCACCAAGAATCAATGCTGGTCTAAGGATCAAGCTATTGATACTAACACTGCATGCTGAGTACGCAATTCAGAAATACAATACGTTTACTGCAGGGGTAGGAATCAGCATTAGATAAGAACATAAAAACCGATTCAAAAAAGAAAAGTCCCGTCAAAAACGGGACTTTCTTTTTTACTTGTCAAACAGGTGTATGAATAAATTTGTGTTATGCATTAGGTATATACTACCTACTTCAAAAAGGTAACCCCTGATTATGATAAAAGTTTTATTTGTGTGTTTAGGTAATATCTGTCGCTCTCCACTGGCAGAGGCCATCTTAATTGAAAAGGTCAAAAAAATGGGTTTAGCACATAAAATAGCGGTTGATTCGGTCGGAACAGCCAATTATCACGTTGGAGAAAATCCTGATCCACGAACCATTGAAATCGCTGAAAAATATGGCATTCCTGTCAATCATAGAGGCCAGCAATTCAAAAAATACCATCAAAATGAATTTGATTACCTGCTGGCCATGGATGCCTCCAATTATCAAAACATGGTAAAAGAAATGGGCGAAGATCCGGAAAAACTCATGATGATGCGCGATTTCGATCCCGACGGAAAGGGTAAAGATGTACCTGACCCCTGGTATGGAGGTATGAATGGGTTTGAAGAGGTGTATCAGATTCTGGATCGTTCAGCAGATGAACTTCTAAACTTCCTGAAGGAAAAACACAACCTGTGAACAGCTTTTTCAAGCATATCATAGAAACCAACGTTTCCAATAAAGCTGCTATCCTAAATGTTCATGCTGTTTCGGGCGGCTGTATTAATAGCACGTTTCGGATTGAAACTTCCTCAGGATCATTTTTCCTGAAATACAACCAGGCTCACCATCATGAAATGTTTGTGGCAGAAGAGAAAGGGTTGGGTCACCTTTCCAGACACTCTACCATTCGAATACCGAAAGTTTTGGGTAGGGGAAGTTTCGACAGCAAAGCGTATCTCCTTCTCGAATGGATTGATAAGGGGGCTCAGTCCGCTTATTTCTGGGAGCATTTTGCCCAAAACCTGGCCAGACAGCATCAAGCCTCTCAAAGTTACTTCGGACTGGATCATGACAATTTTATTGGGAGCCTGCCTCAATCCAATAAGCCCCACAAATCATGGAGTGAGTTCTTCATTTTGGAACGCTTGGCTCCTCAAATCAAGCTGGCAAAGGACTCCAACCTCATTGACTCCTATGCCATTAGCCAATTCGAGACCCTGTTTTCCAAACTTGATCACCTAGTGCCAGAAGAACCTCCGGCTCTCCTTCATGGCGATCTCTGGAGTGGTAATTTTATGTGTGGAGAAGATGGGGCCGCAGTAATTTATGACCCGGCGATCTATTATGGACATAGAGAAACTGAGCTGGCATTCACAAAGCTGTTCGGAGGTTTCTCATCGGAATTTTATCAGCATTATCATGAATCATATCCGCTAGAGCCCGGATTTGATGAAAGAATAGATATTCATAATTTGTATCCGCTCCTGGTTCACGTCAACCTATTTGGTCCCTCCTATTTATCTGGAATAAGGCAAACCCTTAAGAGATTAACCTAACGATACAGCACCTGATAGTTGTGCGATGTTTTTTGCTCCATGATTACTGATCGGTTCCAAGGAAGCCGGTTAAATGAATCGGGAGTATAGTTCTTGATTGTGGCCAGATTTAATGGGCTCTCAAAGGAAAGAATGAAATCCCTGTTGAGTAGCTCTTTGATCCGCTTAGACTTAAATTCTTTATTATCGATGCAAAAGGAAAATGTCAGTGCTGAATTCTGCATCAGGTTTATTTTGATATTCAGCAGGTCCAACACCTGCAGGATCATGCCCAGCTTTTTTTCATCCATAAAGCTATGATCCTTCACCTGGGCGGTAACCAGGAGCTGATTACCCTTGAATACAAAACATGGAATCATTTTAGTTGTGTTTTCGGACGCTATGGTTGTGCCTCCTTTGCTTCGATCCTGAAATGAGCGCACGATCAGGGGAATGCTTTTTTGTGCAATTGGCTTGAGGGTTTTTGGGTGAATTACCTGCGCTCCATAATAGGTCATCTCCGTCACTTCCCGATAGCTTAACCGTTCATATTGCTCCGTACCTTCCAAAATCCGTGGATCTGCATTTAAGATGCCGGGCACATCCTTCCAAACCGTAAACTCATCCGCATTGAGGCAATAGGCCAGGATGGCTCCAGTATAATCTGAACCCTCCCTGCCTAAAGTAGTGCTATTGCCCTCCACATCCGATCCGATAAAACCCTGTGTAACGACCACACATTTTTCAGCAACCGGCTTCAGGTCCGTGATTGCTTGCTTTTCTGTAACCACCCAATCAACATTCGCTTCTGTGAAGTATTGATCCGTGCGAATGATGGTGCGGGCATCCACCCACTCACATTTTACTTTTCTTCCAAGATATGCCTCGATAATTGCCGTAGACATCAGCTCGCCATGGGGCACCACCCGATCATAGGCCATCATTGCTTCACATTGGCTTATATCCATGAGGGTGTTTTCCAAAGATTGCTCAAAATGAAGGTATCGCTCAGGGAGATCACCCAATAGTTCATTTGCAATCGCCCGGTGATACTCTTTCAGCTCAGCCAGCGATACCATATAATCTTCGCCGGAATGCGCCTGCCTGACAAGCTCCTCAAGTTTATTGGTGGTTTTCCCCATGGCCGAAACCACAATGACCAATCCTTTTGGGTCATATGATAATACGATATCAACTAAATTTTTAACTCCGGATGCGTCTTTAACCGAAGCACCGCCAAACTTGAAAATCTGCATTATGCAAATGTTATAACTAGTGAATGAATTAATTTCGTGGTTCGAAAATCGAAATAAAATTCTGAATTAACACCCCGCATGAACAAAAGTAAGCTTGGCCTGCCGATAGGAACAACCTTAGACCGCTTTATTAAGCAAAAAGAGGATGAATTTTCCTCAGCTACCGGTGAGTTGTCCCAGCTTTTGAGGGATATCGCCCTTGCCGGCAAAATCATCAATAAAGAAGTAAACAAGTCAGGGCTGCTAGATATCACCGGCGGGTATGGTGAGAAAAATGTGCAGGGAGAAGATCAGCAGAAGCTGGATGTAGTGGCGGATATCCGCTTTATCCGGGCGCTAAGAAATGGTGGAATGACGTGTGCGGTGGTTTCAGAAGAGAATCAGGAAATCATCCATCTAAACCCTAACTGTAGGTATGTAGTGGCCATTGATCCATTGGATGGAAGTTCCAATATCGACGTGAATGTATCAATAGGGACGATTTTTTCTATTTATAAGCGAATTTCTCCTGTAGGTGGTCCGGTGCAGGAAGAAGATATTTTGCAAAAAGGTACCGAGCAAGTGGCAGCAGGGTACATTCTGTATGGATCTTCCACCATGCTGGTCTACACAACCGGTCACGGCGTGCATGGGTTTACACTCGAGCCGAGCTTGGGTGAGTTTGTGCTTTCGCATGACCATATGACCTGCCCGAAAGACGGAGCAATCTACTCCATCAATGAAGGCAATTATTTTGCCTTTGATGAATGGGTGAGAAAGTATGTGGACGATTGCAAACAGAAAAAAATGACTGCCCGTTACATTGGTTCTTTGGTTGCCGACTTTCACAGAAATATGCTAAAAGGAGGAATCTACTTATATCCAAATACAGACAAAGCTCCTGACGGAAAGTTGAGGTTGCTCTACGAGTGCAATGCACTGGCTTTCATAGCAGAGCAATCGGGAGGGATCGCCACCAATGGAAAAGAACGGATATTGGATATTCAGCCAACCTCTTTTCACCAGCGATCACCTTTGTACATTGGCTCACCAAAAATGGTGGATCATGCCATGCTATTTTATCAAGGCTGATATTTCTGGCGGGTTATCACTTTCTGCTTTTCCCTTTCTATGATTGCCTTAGCCATGTTTTTGGCTATTTCCCCCTGACTAGAGTAGTGAAGAAGCTGCTTAACCTGACTTTCAGGAATATCAATTCGATACAAGGCGTTTAGGAGCTTATTCAGATCGTGATCGAGCAGATAATTAACTTGTTTGGCAA
Source organism: Ekhidna sp. (assembly GCF_040223195.1). Lineage (GTDB taxonomy): Bacteria > Bacteroidota > Bacteroidia > Cytophagales > Cyclobacteriaceae > Ekhidna. The sequence continues at coordinate 400,931 of NZ_JAVKDX010000015.1, forward strand.
GGAATTCCTCCAACCGATCAAACCCGATTTGACCTTCCTCAAAATCGAAATTTTCCTCCAATCCAAAATCCTTACGAACGAGCTGATAGCTCTGTCTTACTAGTGTAACTTCATCCATAGAAACAGGCTTAAGCAGCAATCTAAAAGGCATATTTTAAACTCTCAAGACTCAATGATGAAAAAATTGTTAATCCTTCCTTTTCTACTTTTTGCACTCAAAACCTCAGCACAGCCCGGTGAAAAAGAAGCGGCTCTATTAGTCGTCAATCAGGTGTTTGAAGCCATGAGAACCAATGATAGTACCTTACTAAAAAAGTGCTTCGTAAGTGAGCCAAACACTTTTACAGCATTCATAGACAAGGAAGGGAAATCTCGATTGGTTGAAGGGAAGTTTCAGCAATTCATAGATGCAGTGGGGCAACCCAAAGAGCAAGTCTGGAATGAACCGATCTGGAATGAAAAGGTCGAAATAGACGGCAATCTGGCTTCAGTTTGGGTTGACTATGCCTTTTATGTAGACGATCAGTTTTCGCACTGTGGAGTGGATGCTTTTCATCTAATAAAGCAAGAGGGGGAATGGAAAATTTTCCACCTGGTGGATACGAGAAGAAGATCTGATTGTGAGATCCCTGATGATATTAAGCCCTGATCATTTACAAACCTCAGAAAAGAGTAGCAAGTTTAGGTAAAACATATCTTCCCAAACCCCAGAGGTGTTTGACGCTACAAATACAGCAGCTTTCTGATTTGTAAGCAGCATTAGTTGAGCCGAAGCTCCAATCTGTGTCCCACTGTGACCTACCACATTCCCATATTTAGGATTTTCACCATATAGATAAACTCCAAATCCATAAGGATTACCCTCTTTCTTCAATCCAGAATCCGTAATCATTTCATTGAATGATTCCTTACTAATCAGTTTTCCATTGAGAATTCCTTCTCCAAAAAGCAGGACATCACCTACCGTAGAATAAACTCCACCAGCTGGAATTCGGTCACTTAAGTTGGTTCTTATTTTAGCCATTTTCACCTTCCCATTGCTCGACTTATGGTATAACTCACTGAAGGATTGATCTACCACATTCAAATACTCAACTCCAGTACTGGACATCTCTAGCGGCTCCCATATATTTTTAGCTAAGTACTCCTCATAACTAAGGCCAGAAGACTCTTCTATAATAATACCTAAGAGTACATACCCGTAGGATGAATAAGAAAATGTACTCCCTGGTTCAATTTCTAAAGGATCGTCTTTAACAATTGAGTATGCGTGTTCTAAATTTTCGTACGATAGTTTGTTCTCTCGTTCTTTGGAAGATTTGTAAGCTCGAATTCCAGAAGAGTGATTCAAAAGCTGTCGGATTGTGATTTTGCCATGGGAATCTGATACTCCATCAAAGTAAGAATCAATTGACACATCTAGGTTAATCTTTCCCGACTCAGCTAATTGAAGAATTGCCACTGCAGTCATTGTCTTAGTTATAGATGCTATTCGAATTCTGGTATCAACTTCAAGCAATTCTTGGTTACTCAAATTTTTATAACCTGCAGATGAAATCCATTTCTTACTATCCGATGTGTAGCCAGCAACTATTCCTACTGCTTTACTTTTTTCCAAGTAAGCATTGAGAAGTGAATCAGATTTAGTTTGACTAAAAGAAATTGAAGAAGTACAAACTGCGATTGATATCAGAATTATTCGATTTAGTTTTTTCATGACATTTTTCTTTTTCCAAAGAAACGATTCGAGCTTCCCACTCGAATGATGAAAAAGATCTTTAGGGACGGAGACTAAAGTTTTAGGGACGAATCAACTGATTGATTCTATCCTTGTATTGCTTCGACACAGGGATTTCAATTTGTGTCAGTCTCAATATGTCTTTACTAATCCATTCAATAAAATGATTTGGATTGAAAAGGAATGATCTATGAGTTCTTACTAAGAAATCACACTCAGATTCCACTTTTTTCAAAGTAGTTCTTAACAATTTTTTCTTTAGCTCCCCTTGGTCTAGATAGCACACTTCTACATAATTATCGGAACTATTCGCACTAATGATAGACTCAGATTTCAACCTTAAAATATCAGTCTTGTTTTCTCCCTTAAGCGTTATTAAACCTTTTTCATGGCTAATTACTTTTTCGCTTTTAGCTGCAAGTTTTCTAAGCAAAAACATGATGGGAGTGATGATAATTAATATTGGAATATACTGCTCCAGAATAAATCTACTTATAGAATAATCTCCATTTACTATATCAGATTTGTAATACCAGATCGTAAATGGCATTGCCAATAAGTAAAGGAGCAAATAAATGAGTAATTCCAACTTGACAGACCATTTGGAAGATATGCCGAACAGCATATTTTGAATAAAAATGCTGATAACATAACACAAGAAGAAGATCAAGCCATACACAATGGTGATCTGCATCCTTATGAAAAAGGAAAGATCTGAAACATCAAATGGTGCGATAAACACTAAGAAAAAAAACAGCCAAGTGCTTACACCGACTCCTACAGCGAGATGAACTTTATATGACTTTGTGAATGTCATGCTAGTGGTTCTTTAACCACAATAATACACCTTAAAATCAAGGGTTCTTCTTATCCGGAATCCACTCAAAATCATCCGACTTTACCGAATCAACCAGTAAGTCACTCAATTCTTTCGGGGGCACGGTCGTTCTTCTTTCTGCAAGATTGAGCCAGGCTCCATCCACGTCTATTTTGGCGGAAAGGCTCCCGTCGTTTGTATAGATATTGTGGCGAAATGACCATTTAGAGCCATCTTTTCGAAGTTTTGAAATAGTGAATCCCACTTCAAACTCCTCATTCATTCGGATTTCTTTGAAAAAGCGAGTGTCTTCTCTAAACAGGATTGGCCCCACTCCCATCTTGATCAGCTTGTGAAAAGGCATGCTGATATCCTCAAAATACATCAGGCGAGCCTGAGCACAATAATCGTTGTAGGCCGTGTGCCTCATATGACCATTGGGGTCAAGATCGGCCCAGCGAACCCGAAACTTGTATTTTACTTCACTCACCCTTTGCCTCCTCTTCCTTTTTCTTAGATGCTTTCTTGGCAGGCTTTTTCTCCTCTTTCTTTTCTTCCAAAACCTCAGGTGCCTGCTTCACCAACTGGTCATACCAGCTCACCACCTTTTTGATATCAGAGACATACACCCTCGTCTCATCATAGTCAGGCAGGATAAACTTCAGGAATGCCTTAAGTTCTTCAGGGCTACTGTTTTTGTCCAGATCAGTGTCTCCTTTAAATTCCTTATGGATTTTTCTCATCACATCCTCAAGCGGAATTGCACCTTCAGCATCCGTGGTGTAAATAGAAATCTCAGACAGAATACTCACCTTATTGTGCATGGTGGCTACCATCTTTTTCTTGTGCTCATCAAGGCTTTCAAGAATCACCCCTGTACGAGTGGGTTGTACAATGCTAAATAATGTTCCCTTACCTGAAACCGATGCTATATCACTAAAATCCATATATTATTTTTTGAGGTGGCAAAAATATCCTATCCTGCTATCTCTGCATTGATGCGATCAATAAAATCTAAAATTTCTTCACCTCCTACCCTTTCCACAGAGGAAGTGATGAATGTAGGGGGAAGCTCCTCCCATGTCTTTCTCATCTCCTTCTTGTAGCTGGCCACATTGGATTGGATTTGAGTCTTGCCTAGCTTATCCGCCTTAGTGAATACAATGCTAAAAGGGATGCCATTCTCGCCGAGCCACTCCATAAACTCCAGATCAATTTTCTGCGGCTCATGTCTGCTATCTACCAAGACGAATACGCACGCAAGGTTCTGCCGCTCCTCCAGGTAGGAATTGATCATTTTCTTCCAGGCAGCTTTATTGACCTTGCTTGTTTGTGCCCAGCCGTACCCCGGCAAATCCACCAGATACCAATTTTCATTTATTAGAAAGTGATTGATCAGTTGCGTTTTACCTGGAGTAGATGATGTTTTTGCCAGTTTCTTCCGATTGGTCATGTGATTGATCAGGCTGGATTTTCCAACATTCGATCTCCCGATAAAGGCATACTCCGGAATGGTAGGATCCGGACAATCAGCCACATGAGGACTGCTTTTTACAAATTCTGCTGATTTTATCTGCATAGGGAAGAAACTGCTAACATTTGAACCGATCAAGGGTTTAATCCACTAATATTGCGGCAATTATGACGGTACTTCCATACAAAGATAAGTCGGATGCGAAGAAGAAGCAGGTTGCGGAAATGTTTGACAGCATTTCGGGCAAATACGACTTTCTGAATCACTTTCTGAGTTTGGGGATTGACATCAGATGGAGAAAGAAAGCCATCAAGATGCTCAAAGATCTTCAGCCGAAACAAATCCTTGATATTGCTACTGGTACAGGAGATTTCGCCATCGAATCTTTAAAGCTGAACCCTGAGAAAGTAATTGGCGTGGATATCTCGGAAGGCATGCTAAATGTAGGCCGTGAGAAAATGAAAAAGCGAGGTTACTCAGACATCATAGACATGCAGTCAGGAGATTCGGAAAACCTGCATTTTGAAGACAATACCTTCGATGCAGTGATCGTTGCTTTTGGGGTGAGGAACTTCGAAAATCTGGAAAAAGGACTATCTGAAATGAATCGCGTGCTTCGACCGGGAGGACGAGCTGTCATTCTGGAGTTTTCAAAACCTACGGTATTTCCATTCAAACAATTATATAATTTTTATTTTCGTTGGATATTACCAAAGATTGGAAAGGTGGTTTCAAAAGACAATGCCGCCTATACCTACTTGCCCGAATCTGTCAATGAATTTCCCTTCGGGGACGATTTCTTGAAGATTCTGCAGAAAACAGGATATAAAAACACTACATGCAGACCATTAACCCTAGGCATCAGCTCTATTTACGTGGGAGAAAAATAGCCCTGGTTTTCGCATTGATTTTGGGGTTGGGGCAAAGCTCATTTGCACAAAACAACCCTTCGGACAACCTGATCAACTATGAAGACCAGTGGATTCACTATGGTTTTTTGATTGGCATCCACTCTTCAAAATATGTCATCCGGCATTCTGATTACTTCACCTCCCCTGCCATGGATACGGTTCATTCTATCGTGCCCGGAAATCTGGGTGGTTTTAAGTTGGGGTTTGTGATTAACATGAAAATCTCTGAATACCTCGACTTCAGATTGCTCCCTACTGTTGGGTTTTATGAGAATGACCTTACCTATCGGTTCACGAACGGCATCAGTCAGCGGGAGCTCAAAGATGCCACCATGGTGGAACTCCCCCTACTGCTCAAATACAAGTCTGCCCGGAGGGGAAATATTGCCATGTACATGCTCGCAGGAGTAAATCCATCTTTTGAGGCAGCAGGAAAGGGCGATGAGCAGGATGTAGGGCAAAAGCTGGAACTCCGCAACTGGAACATTGCCATAGATGTGGGAGTTGGGCTGGATATGTATTTCGCCTATTTCAAATTCTCTCCTGAAATAAGATACTCTTATGGCCTGCGAAATATGCTCACCGAAGATCCAAACGACTTTAGCATAGGACTTGACAAACTCACCACTCAGAACCTAGGCATTTTTGTCACTTTTGAGGGCGGGCCAAGCAGCAAGAGAAAGCTTGGAAAGAAAACCAAGGGTGCCGGACAGATACAAGCCAGACAGAAGAAACGCCTGAAACAATGACCCAACCCATTGCACTTATAACCGGAGCTACCAGCGGAATTGGCGAAGCGACCGCTCGTATTCTTTCCAGAAATTACCGACTGATTATTTGCGGGAGAAGAAAGGATCGGTTGGAAAAACTAAAGAAAGAACTGGGGAGAGAGGTACAGACACTCTCATTCGATGTTCGTGATAAAAAGGCATTTTTTTCTGCTTTTGAATCTCTTCCCGAAGATTGGAAAAAAGTAGATGTACTGATCAATAATGCAGGAAATGCCCACGGGCTTGATTTAATCCAGGACGGCAATACGGACGATTGGGATGCCATGATGGACATCAACGTGAAGGGCCTTCTTTACGTAAGCAAAGCGATCATCCCCGGCATGGTGAGTCGAAAAAAAGGCCATATCGTAAATATCAGCTCTATTGCCGGTCTGGAAGTTTATCCGAGAGGAAACGTCTACTGTGCTTCAAAACATGCGGTAGACGCACTCACCAAAGGGATGAGGATGGATTTGAATGAACACGGCATTAAAGTCACCTCCATAGATCCCGGGCTTGTAGAGACAGAATTTAGCGAGGTGAGATTCAAAGGAGATACTAAACGAGCCAGTCAGGTCTATCAAAATTATACTCCACTCACTGCACATGACGTGGCAGAAACAATCGAGTTTGTACTCAGCCGACCTCCTCATGTGATGATCGGGGATGTACTGATCTTACCTACAGACCAGGCCAGCAGCACAATTGTGAATAAAAAAAGCCAATAGTCTTTTTGAAAGATTTCTGATCCTCACATATTTGCCGGATGCAACACATCCTCATCATTGGGGCGGGCAAGTCATCCACCGCACTTATCAATTACCTGCTTGATCATGCAAGTGAAGAACATTGGCAAATCACCATTGCAGAGAAGGATTTAGAACTTGCCAACGCAAAAATCAAAGGTCATTCGCAAGCCAAAGCAGTTCCTTTTGATGTCTTTGATGATGATCTACTATTCAGCCTTGTGGAGGAACATGACCTTGTCATTTCGATGCTTCCGGCCTCACTTCATATTCATGTGGCCAGAAAATGTGCAGAGCTCAAAAAGCATTTCCTGACGGCCTCATACCTCACCAAAGAAATCGAAGCACTTAATGGACAGTTTGAAAATGCCGGCAAAATTATGATCATGGAGATGGGGCTTGATCCCGGCATTGATCATATGTCGGCAATGAAGGTGCTGAATGAGCTGCGAGACAAAGGGTGTGAACTTACGGGCTTTGAAACATTCACAGGAGGTTTGGTGGCGGAGGAATCTGTGGGTGACAATCCATGGAAATATAAATTCACCTGGAATCCAAGAAATGTGGTGCTGGCCGGGCAGGGCACGTGCAAATTCATACAGGAAGGAAAATACAAATACATTCCGTATCATAAACTTTTTAGAAGGACGGAGGCCATCTATATCCCCGATTACGGATATTTTGAGGGGTATGCCAATCGTGATTCATTGGCGTATCTGGATGTCTACAATCTAAGAGGGATCAAGACACTGTATAGAGGGACATTGAGAAGGCCTGGGTATTGTGCGGCCTGGGATGTGTTTGTGCAGCTGGGCGCTACCGACGATACCTATCAGATGGAAAATGTGTCAAACATGACACATCGCCAATTCATCAATTCCTTTCTTTCCTACAACCCCAAAGATTCGGTTGAGTTGAAGCTGGCGCATTACTTAAACCTGGATTTGGACAATGGCATCATGTTTAAGATGAAGTGGCTGGGGATGTTTGATGATGAACCTGTGGGGTTAAACCAGGGCACTCCTGCACAGATTTTGGAGCATATCCTAAAGAAAAAGTGGTCTCTTAATCCCAATGACAAGGACATGATTGTAATGTGGCACAAATTCAACTTTATTGACAATGGTACCCCTCGGGAGATCCAGTCAAGCATGGTCACTTTAGGGGATGACAACCTAAATACAGCCATGTCGAAAACGGTGGGACTGCCTTTGGCTATTTCAGCCAAGCTCATCCTCCAGGGCAAAATCAATCTGACAGGTGTTCAGGTTCCGATCAGAAAAGAAATCTATGAACCCGTCTTGGAAGAGTTAATCAATACAGGTCTGATTTTTAATGAAAGGGAGGTTGCCCCTACTTTTTATTGAATCACGTGAGCCTGCACTACTGAGTCAATCTCAGCCATCACTTCATCTATTCGGGAAATGTCACTCTCCAGGTGGTTCTCTATGATTTCGTTCAGGTGCTGAACGATCCTAATTTCATCCTCCTTCTGTTGTCCCCGCGCATATTTGATGGAGTTTTGAAGGTGATCCATGGCATGCTCCAGTGTTACCATCGCTTCTTCCTCCTTTCCCTCACGGATATATTCTTCTGAGATTCGCAGGGAAGCAAAAGCCAGCGAATTCATCGCATCTGCAAATGCTTCATACATCAAATCATCATTGATGTCTTCTGCTTTGATGTGCTCTTCCACTACTTCCAGGTCATGAATTGCTACTTCAATTGCCCTCATGCTTACGCTATCACCATCTTTCTCCAGCAGCCTCATCATGGAGATCGCATCCTCCAGAAACTCAATCGCTGTGAGACGTTTCCCATCGTGCTGATACCTATCTGCGGTATTCATCAAAAGATCAGGCTCTACTGCAAGCTCAGTGATCTGAGGGTTCTGTTTTTTTTTCTCCCTGTCGATTTTGAGATAAATCACAATGGCGGTGATAGTCACCGCGGCAAACAATAAGTAGTATATGTTTCTCCCTTTCATGGTGTATTCTGTCTATACACTCTAAATTAAGACTTTATCAATTATTCGCTTCAAATGCAGCGTCTACTTTTAGGTTTTTTCGTTCAGCGGCCTCTACAGCCAGTTGATCACACCGTTCATTTTCCGGATGACCTGCGTGCCCCTTCACCCACTGAAATCGAACATCATGTGGGGCTGAAGCCTTCAAATACCGCTCCCATAAATCACGATTCTTTTTCCCTTTAAAATCCTTCACCACCCAGCTTTTCAGCCATCCTTTGGTTACGGCATCCACCACATACTTGCTATCTGAAACCACCAGCACATTCCAGCCCGGCTTTTTGATGGCCTCTAAGCCAGCTATGACAGCCATCAGTTCCATGCGATTGTTGGTGGTCATGCGAAAGCCTTCGGATAGCTCCTTTTCCTTATCGCCATATCGAAGGATGGTTCCATACCCACCCGGACCCGGATTGCCTTTGGCCGCCCCGTCTGTAAACATGGTGATCATGCCAGCAGATGGTTTTTGAATATCTTAATGGAGATTGCGAGCAATACAATACCAAACACCTTTCTCAATACATTAAAACCTGCCTTGCCAATTTTTCGCTCCAGCCAGTTGCAGCTTTTGAGTACAGCGTATACGAAAATCAAGTTGACAAAAATCCCGACCAAAATATTGGCGGTAGCAAACTCTGCTTTTAAAGAAATCAGGGTAGTCATAGTACCTGCTCCGGCAATCAACGGAAAGGCTACCGGCACAATGGATGCACTCTTTGTCTCCTCAGGATCAGATTTAAAAAACTGCAACCCTAGCACCATCTCCATCCCTAAAAAGAACATAATTATTGCTCCGGCGATGGCAAAAGACGGGATATCTATACCAAATAGTTTCAGGATACTCTCCCCTACGAAAAGGAAAATTACCATGATGATCCCTGAAACCAGTGTTGCTTTTTCAGACTGTACATGGCCAAATTTTTTCCTCAGATCAATGATGATGGGCACACTGCCCAGAATATCAATAACTGAGAAAAGAATGAGCGAAACACTGATTATTTCTTTAAAATTGAACATCGACTTACTTATTTGGTAATATTTAACACAAAACTAATGTGATGACAAGCCGTAATAGCATAAAATTCGCTCATTTTGCAGATCAATTTCTATGAGCGTCTCTCAAACATCTAATGGCACTGTTTTCGCCTGATCGTTGTAAATAAATAAGGCAAACGAATACAAATCCTAAGGACATGATAAAATCTACATTTTTTGCACTGTTAGTGTTCCTATCTGCTTTTTCCATGGCTCAGGAGGGCTGGAACTGGCCCGAAGATCCAAACCTGAAAGATCAGGCGATGGAAAAACAAGCCTACTACAAACTACTGATAGCGCAAAGCAAGTTTGAAGAAGCCATGGATCCTTTAAACTGGCTTTTTAAAAACAACCCGAAGCTAAATCCCTCCATTTACATCCAGGGGGCAGATTGTATGGAGAATATGATTAAAAACACCACGGATAAGGTGCGAAAAGAACGACTTCAAGACTCACTGCTTTGGATGTATGACCAGCGAATCGCGCACTTTGATAATGATGCCGCAACTATGGATAGAAAAGTCTATGAAGCATTCAAATTGTATTATAAAGCCCCGGCAAAGTATCCAATGCTAACGGACCTATTTGAGAAAGCCTATGAGATGAATGGACCTGAAATTTCCACTTTCAATCTTAACACCTATATGCTTCTTGCTAAAAATTATCATCAGTTGAATCCGGATAAAATGCCTGCAGAGAAAGTGCTGGACATCCACTCTCAGATTTCCGAAATCATAGAAATAAAGCGAAAAAGTGGTGAAAGTGCAGACAAACTTGACAAGGAACAGGATAAAACCGATGCGTGGCTAAGCTCCATTCCTGGAGACATCCTAAGCTGCCAATTCATTGAAGAAAAACTTGTACCAAAGTTCCGGGCAAATCCCACTGACCTATCCATTGCAAAGAAGATTTTTAAATACTCTGTTCAGGCCAAGTGTACCGACCAGCCGTACTTCATGGAAGCTAGTGAGCCGGTCTTTAAGGAGCAGCCCTCATACACCTTGGCCAGTGCCATTGGCAATAAATACCTGGCCGGTGGAGATGCTGCCAAAGGGCTTGAATTTCATGCAGAAGCTGAGAAGCTTGCGACCACAACAGACGAAAAATATGATGCGCTGATGGGGCAAGCCATTGCAAACAGTAAACTCGGAAACAAATCACGTTCTCGTGCTCTGGCATACGAGGCTCTGAGTGCTAAACCGGGAGGCACAGAAGCGTATAACCTGATAGGCAATCTCTACTTTACCAGTTTTGATGACTGCAAAGGAGAACAAAGCCAGGTGCAGGATCGGGCGATCTTCATAGCTGCATATGATATGTACTCAAAAGCGGGAAACAAAGCACAAATGGAAGCATCCAAAGCACAATTTCCTTCTATCGAAGATATTTTCAACGAAGGAAAAGAAGAAGGTGATCAGATAACGATCGGGTGCTGGATCAACACAACAGTGAAGCTTCAGCGAAGGTAATGACACTCGAAGCTATCAGTAGTCTGATCTTAAGCTTTCCGAATGTTGAGGAAAATCCACACTTCGAAAGAGCTGCCTTTAAGGTCAGAGGAAAACGGATATTCACGACCATTCTAGAGGCTGATCTCACCGCAAACCTTAAGCTTTCAGAGGTTGATCAATCGGTCTTCAGCCAAATCAATGACCATATCTATCCTGTTGATAATAAATGGGGAAAACAAGGCTGGACTACTTTCGAGTTTGAAACGCTGGATGAGGAATTGATGCGGGACGCAATCAAAAAGGCTTACGATGCGATTTTCAACTAATTCGGGATATGTGAGGGGCTTTTTAGCTACAGCCCTTTTTGTCTCTGTGTTTTTTGTCCATTCCCAAAATGTGATCGTTTTGGGATTGGCTCAAGACGGAGGTTTCCCTCATATCGGTTGCCAGAAGGCGTGCCTTCAAGCTCATCAAAATCCTGATCTTGCCAGATATATCACCTCGCTGGCGCTCGCAGATGCCGAATCTGGAAAATGGTGGCTCTTTGAAGCTTCTCCAGACATGGATCGGCAGATTCAGTATTTCCATGACCTCACCAATCATCAGTATAACTACCTGCCCGAAGGGATATTCATCACCCACGCACATATGGGTCACTACACCGGATTAATGTTTTTGGGCCGTGAAGCCCTTGGAGCAAATGGCGTCAAAGTTTATGCACTTCCGCGATTGATTGATTTCCTAAGCACCAATGGCCCGTGGAGCCAGCTGATATCGCTGGATAATATTGATCCCGTCAAAATGAAAGCCGATAGCTCATTGACGATATCAGAAAACATTCAAGTAACGGCTTTCACTGTTCCTCACCGTAATGAATACTCAGAGACAGCCGGATTCAGAATTGAAACGAACAAGAAAGACTACCTCTTCATTCCTGATATAGACAAGTGGAGTAAATGGGATCGGAGCATTGTAGAAGAAATCAAAAAAGTGGATTATGCATTTTTGGATGCTACCTTCTTTCAGGATGGAGAGCTCCCCAATCGGGCAATGAGCGAAGTGCCACATCCATTTGTGAAAGAAACCATGGCATTGTTCGAAAATGAGTCTGAGTTGGTGAAGAAGAAGGTTCAATTCATCCACCTCAATCACACTAATCCACTACTCTTTAGTGAAAAAGCCAGGATTGAAGTTTTGAAAAATGGATTTGGGATCGCTGAGCAGGGAAAGGTCTATAACTAACCCACTCGCTCAATCTTAGCCCCCAGTGCGTTCAATCGATCATCAATGAATTGATAGCCCCGGTCTATCTGATCGATGTTGTGAATGGTGCTGACTCCCTCTGCCGACATGGCGGCAATCAACAACGAAACCCCGGCGCGAATGTCTGGAGAGGTCATGGTAATACCCCTCAGAGGATAAGCGCGATCCAATCCAATGACTGTTGCTCTGTGTGGATCACACAGGATGATCTGGGCGCCCATATCTATCAATTTATCTACAAAGAATAGGCGGCTTTCAAACATCTTCTGATGAATCAGAACAGTACCTTTTGCCTGGGTTGCCGTTACCAAAATCACACTCAGTAAGTCAGGCGTAAGTCCTGGCCAGATGGCATCTGCAATGGTCAAAATAGAGCCGTCAATATAGGATTCTATCTCAAAATGCTCCTGGGCAGGGATGTGGATATCATCTCCGTTGAAATTCATCTTGATTCCTAATCGCTTGAAGGTATCAGGGATCATCCCAAGCTCTTTGATTTGCGCATTTTTGATGGTAATGTCGGACTTGGTCATGGCTGCCATGCCGATGAAGCTTCCCACCTCAATCATATCTGGAAGCAGAGTATGCTCAGTCCCTTTCAGCGTGGTGACCCCTTCTATACGCAGCAGGTTTGACCCCACCCCTTCAATATTGGCCCCCATGCGGATCAACATCTTGCAGAGTTGCTGAATGTAGGGCTCACACGCGGCATTGTAGATGGTTGTCAAACCCTCAGCCATCACAGCGGCCATGATAATATTTGCTGTTCCGGTTACAGATGCTTCATCCAGAAGCATGTAGGCCCCCTTCAGATTTCTTCCATCTACGGTATAAAAAGAGGTCTGCGGATCGTAATTGAATTTAGCTCCCAGCTTTTCAAATCCCACAAAGTGTGTGTCCAGCCTTCTTCGACCAATTTTGTCGCCTCCTGGCTTGGGCATTCGGCCGGTCCCAAACCGTGCCAGGAGCGGACCCAAAATCATAATCGAGCCGCGAAGAGCTGCTGCCTTTTCTTTAAAATCAGAAGTATTGAGAAAATCAAGATTTACGTTGGCCGCTTTGAAGGTATAGGACTCTCCTCCATTTTCGGTCACCTCCACACCCATATCACTAAGCAGATCGATGAGCTTGAGCACGTCCCTGATCTGAGGAATTTTGTGGATGGTCACCTCCTCGCCGGTTAATAAAACCGCTGAGATAATTTGAAGTGCCTCGTTTTTTGCTCCTTGTGGAGTGATTTCACCCTTAAGCCGGTGACCGCCTTCTACCCTGAAAGATGACATTGTTGATTCGGAGATTTGATGATTTTAGTAATTACTCGATTGGGCAACTAAGCTATCGAAACCATCCTCAAATCAAAAAAATCTTCAAATCAAAAAATCGGATTAATTTCTCCTTCTATTGTTGTTGCCACTGCGGGCTTTATTGTGAGGGCCATTCCTTCGCTGACCACCCTTATTTTGATTATTATGACGGCCTTTATTGTTGTTTGTGTTGCTACTTCTTCGGCCGGAATATTTCTTGTCCGAATCGAAAAGTCCGAGCTCCTTCACGGTTTCAATATCAATATCTAACTGGTCATTAGACATACGCTTGATGTTCTTCAGGATTTGCTCATCCTCGATACTTTCCTTGTTCCAGGTTTGGAAAAAACTTTTCATCAATCGGCCGATGGCCACTACCGCTCCCTCTTTCTCTTTGGGGTCTTCCATCGCCACAGCCTGATCAATTAATAATTCGACGCTACGTCCGTAGTGTCGGAATTTGATCTCATTGGAGTAATATTTTAGTCGCTCCGGCTTTCTATCCAGCACTGAAGCATCCGGTTTAGGGTACGGCCCCTCAATATCCAACTCAAAGTTCGAAATGATGTGTAGGTCATCCCATACTTTCTGATCGCTCTCACTGTCCGTTCCCAAATCAGGATTGATCAGCTTCATCAGCTCCACCAGGGTAGCCGCCTTCTTATTTCTATCTTCTTTGTCCTTGATATTTTTCAAATGTGCCACAAGATTTTGCACATTTCGCCCGTACTCCCTCAATTTCAAGTGTGCACGCTGAGTGTTGTATTCCAATGATGTATCCATAATAATTTGGCCCAAAAATAGGCAATTCAATGTTACTTATTAATTGCTGCAATGCATTTCAGCTCAATCGCGATGGGAGTTGGTAGCGAACTGATCTCTACGGTAGTCCTGCATGGCTGATTATCCTTGAAGTATTCTGCGTAAATTTTATTGTAGGTTTTAAAATCGTCCTTCATGTTGGTGAGAAAAACCGTCACATCCACCAGGTCATCCCAGCTAGCTCCTGAAGCTTCTAGTATCAACCTTACATTTTTAAATACCGAGTGGCACTGCTCAGCAATATCATAGCTGAGGATCTCACCATTCTCATCTAATTCCACGCCAGGTATTTTCTTTGTTCCCCGCTCTCTCGGTCCTACTCCGGATAAAAACAGCAGGTTTCCCACCTGTCTTGCATGGGGATACAATCCCACCGGTTCCGGTGCTTTATCTGAATCGAATTTTGTGCTAGTCATAGTTTGAAGTTACAAGCTTGAAGTTGTTCGTTGCAATTTCTGAATTAAGGCAATCTAACCTTGTGGCTTGCAGCTTATGACTTGCTACTTGCCATTATCTCCTCAATCTCCTCTGCTTCGATCGGAATGTTTTTCATCAGGTTGATGTGTCCATCTTTAGTAATCACCACATCATCTTCCAGCCTGATTCCAATGTTTTCCTCAGGAATATAAATGCCCGGCTCCACCGTAAACACCATACCAGGTTCAAAAACCTTATAGATAGATGCCACATCGTGTACATCTATGCCGATATGATGCGATGTGCCATGCATGAAATACTTTTTGTACGCCGGCCACTCCGGGTTCTCATTCTTGATATCCGTTTGGTCAATCAACCCTAATCCCAGGAGCTCCTTCTCCATCAATTTTCCAACCTCTGCATGGTACTCGGGGATTCTGTTCCCCGGCTTCAATAAAGCTGTGGCTGCATTTTTCACTCTAAGAACAGCATCATAGACCTCACGTTGACGCTTGGTAAACCGTCCATTCACCGGAATCGTTCGGGTCATGTCCGAATTGTAATTACTATACTCAGCCCCCACATCCATTAAAAGAATATCTCCATCCTTGAGCTCCATCTTGTTTTCAATGTAGTGCAGCACACAGGAATTAGCCCCTCCACCAATAATTGGCGTGTAAGCAAATCCTTTGGATCGGTTTCTCACAAATTCATGCAGATATTCAGCTTCCACTTCATATTCCATCACACCCGGCTTCACATACTCCAGTACTCTTCTAAATCCCTTTTCTGTGATGTTGCAGGCCTGTTGCATGATATTGATCTCAAACTGAGATTTAATGCACCTCAAATCCTGAATGATTGGAAACAATCGCTCGTACTCATACAAAGGATATTTCTCCTTGCACTCCTTGATGAATCGAGCATTTCTGGTTTCCACCTCGCTGGCATTGCGGATGTGCTCATTGCTATCAAGATAAATATGATCGCACTCCGCCAGGATGGTATAAAAAGTCTTTTCAAACTCAGACGTCCACTTGATATTTTTAATACCTGAAGTATCGGTTCCTTCCTCTTTGGTGAGTTTGTGACCCTCCCACACTGCAATTTCCTCGTTGGTTTCACGAAGGAATAAAATCTCGCGCATTTTTTCGTCCGGGAAGTCTGGCGCAATCAACACAATCGACTCTTCTTGATCTACCCCGGTGAGGTAAAACAGGTTGGCATTCTGCACAAATTTCATGGTGCCATCGGCATTGGTAGGCATGATATCGTTTGCATGGACGATGGCCACCGAGCGTGGCTTCATGCGCTTGGCCAGGTTTTTACGATTCTGAATAAATAATTGGTTGTCAATTGGATCGTATCGCATCGATTATCTTCGTTCTGAATTAAAAAATTATATGGCAATGAGGTGGCTAAAATTAGCACTTCTTTTTCTCTCTGCTCCGCTATTTGGGCAGCAATTGGGATTTGCGCTGGAGCAAATCAACGGGCAGGCAATCATTGATGCCGGCTTGACCGGTAAAGGTGTGAAAATTGGTATCATCGATGGTGGATTTTTGGGTGCCGATAAAAGCGAATCCTTAAAAGCGCTTTTTGAAAGCGGGCAGGTGGCAGGATACAGAGATTATCTCGATCTGGAAGCAACTGATTTTTCCGGCAGTGCAAACTTTGATGACACCCACGGCACTGAGGTTTGGGAGCTGATCGGTGGATTCAAGGCAAGCAAAGACGTACAATATGGGCTCGCAACTGGAGCAACTTACTACCTCGCTCGAACCGATCATGGTGGGTATGAACGACGAGAAGAAGAAAGATTCGCCATAGAAGCGATGGAGTGGATGGCCAAAGAAGGCGTACGAATCATCAATATCTCGCTTGGCTACAATTTCGGGTTTACCAAAAAGGAGGAGAACTACCGGCCGGAACAAATGGATGGAAAGAGTACGATCCTCACACAGGCGGTGGAACGAATGTCCAAAGCGTATGGGATTTTGGTTGTGGTAGCGGCTGGAAATGACGGGGATCACCGCTGGGAGATCGTGGGTTCACCAGGAGATGCACCTAGTGCCCTCACTGTGGGAGCTACGAAATTCAAAGTGTGGGATGACATGAAATACAGCTCCAAAGGCCCAGGGTGGCTTGATTATGTGAAGCCGGAAATCTCTTGCTATTCTTCATTGGGAACATCTTTCTCTGCGCCAATTATTACGGGACTTGCTGCGTGTCTTTTAGAACGAGATTCTACAACTACGGTGGATCAGCTAAGAAGCGCAATCCTAAATGCTGGGAGTTTGGTATCTCCTAACAACTACCTCGGCTATGGTGTACCGGATGCTCACAAAGCATTACAACTGATTGAAGGATCAAGTGTGGAGAACCAGAAAACGGTCCTATGTGACAAAAAAAACTACATCCTTGAGTTAGGCAAGCCTTCCATTTACCTGACAGTATATCACAAGCGTGGCTGGATAGCACTAAAGAAAGAAACGATCCGAACGGATAAAACAACCATCAAAATCAAACGAAAGGAAGACGCAGAGTCCAGTACGGTGATTTGGGAAGGGGGGGCTTTGGAAGTGGTGTGGAAGTATTAAATTTATTGAAAAGTAATGTCGGAGAGCTGATCAAAACGATTGGAACGAATTAGTCAAACATTTCGTAACTTTCTTTCATGGATAATTCACAACTAAGCAGAATCACGGTTAACCCGGAAATTTGTCATGGAAAACCGACAATTAGGAATAAACGGTACACCGTAGATTTAATACTTGATCTTTTGTCTGCGGGATCGAGCCATGAGGAAATACTACAAGATTACCCCAGCCTGACTGAAGATGATATTTTGGCTTGCCTGGCATACGCTTCTAAATTGACAAAATATACCAGTTACAGTAAGATCGCAATATGAAGCTGATCATTGACGCTCAATTGCCGACTAAGCTTTGCGAAATATTAAGTCATCTTGAGTTTGATTCAATTCATGTGGATTCTTTGCCTAAAGGGGATGAAACTCCAGATTCAGAAATTATTGCATATGCGGATGATCATGACTCAATGATTGTTACCAAGGACTTTGACTTCTATCATTCATTCATGGCACTAAAAAGGCCCAGAAGGCTCTTTCTTATTACAACAGGGAATCTCAAAAACCGGCAACTTTTCGATTTGATAAGGAATAATGCATCGATCATTATGCAGGCCCTAAAGAGGAGTAACTATGTCGAATTGACCAATGAGGGGATTGTTGAGCACGAATAAGTACAAATCCTTACCTCCCCCCTCCCAACCTGAAAATCCTTCTCGAAAAACCCCTGTCATCCACCACTTCTCCATCGCTCACTTTCTTCACGCCTTCCACCGTATAGAGCGCTTGAGGATTGTACTTCTTAATAGCCTCTAAGGTTTCACCCAGTTTTTCCCGTTTGATTACGGTGAAGAGTACATTCACCGGCCCGTCCCCGGACTCCCCGGCCAGACTCGTAAATCGCCTGTTTTTCTCCTTAAAGAACTCAATGAGTCCATCAGCGGGCTTGGCTGTGATCACCCGCACCACTACGTTTCCAATCGCCAGTCGCTCTTCAATCATCATTCCCACAAATATCCCCATCGCATAGCCACTCGCATAGGCAATGGCCGTCTGCCAGTTACCCAGATTCTGAAATATCTGACTGATCGCCACCAACCAAATAGACGCCTCAAAAAAGCCAAGAATGGTAGCCACATACTTTCGTCCATTCAGCATGAGAATGATGCGAAGCGTATTGATGGACACATCACAGATCCTGGCAAAAAAGATCAGTGCAGGGATGACTACATAGTTGAGAAGGTCAGCATCAATATCCAGTATTTCTGATAGATTCATGGGTCAAAGTTATCTCCTCCCTCTACCCCCTCCAAAGGGGAAAAGGATAATTTCAATTGGGTATTGTCCATTCCCAAATTCCTGCTTCGTCTTGTTGGAAATATTTATCTTAACTAAAACACTACAGCAAAATGAAAAAGTATTTGTACGTATTCCGAGGTGGGGACAATGGCTATGAAAATCAATCACCGGAAGAAATGCAGGCCCACATGCAGCGATGGGGCGAATGGATGGCCAAAGTGCAGGCAGAAGGTTATCCACTACAGAAAGAGGGAAAAGTAGTTGGGCCCGGAGGCAAAATCATGACAGACGGACCATTTACCGAAGGCAAAGAAATCGTAGGTGGCTATGTACACCTGGAAGCCAAAGATCTGGATCATGCAGTGGAGCTTTCCAAAGACTGCCCAATTTTCGAGTTCGGAGGCACCACCGAGGTGAGGGAGATTATCACGGATTTTTGATCAATCTCTACTTTGCACGTCATCCTGAACCTGCCTGCGGTAGGCAGGCGTAGTGAAGGATCTAACTTTTATATAGTAAAGATCCTTCGTTTCACTCAGGATGACGTTCTTTTGAAATCAAATCCATGCAAACCTCCCAGCTCGTCGATCATTTTTTCCGAACGGAGTATGGTAAAGCTGTTTCTCACCTTACCAGCAAGTTTGGTTCGTCTAATCTGGAGCTGGCTGAAGACAGTGTGCAGGAAGCCCTGATCAAGGCGATGCAGACCTGGCCCTATTCGCAAATTCCTGATAATCCTACCGGGTGGATACTCAAAGTGGCCCGAAACAAAATGATCGATCAGCTTAGGCGAAACCAGAAAACCAGCTACCAGGAAGTGCCGGAAGGAATGGAAGAATCCAAAAATGATGTGACGCTCGACTCTATCAATGACGATATGGTGCGAATGATGTTTGCCTGCTGCCACCCTTCACTCAGCCAGGAGTATCAGATTATACTCACGCTCAAAATCCTGGGCGGTCTTTCCATTCGGGAAATTTCCAGTTCGCTTTTGAAGAAAGAGGAAACGGTTGCCAAAGGCTATACCCGGGCCAAGAAGAAATTCAAGAAGGATGAAATCAAACTAAACCTTCCTCCTGCTAATGAAATTGAGAAGAGGCTAGACATGGTTTTGAAGATCATCTATTTACTCTTTAATGAGGGATATAAATCAGCCGAAGGAGAAAACCTGATTCGGAAAGAACTATGCGAGGATGCCATTCGATTAAGCGGAGTTTTACTTGAAAGCGAAATTTGCAATACTCCCTCTGCCAATGCATTGATGGCGCTCATGCTTTTTCATGCCTCGCGCTTTGATGCACGTGTGGATCAGGATGGTAACATCATTACGCTTGAAGGGCAAGACAGGACTAAGTGGAATCAGCAGCTAATTCAACAAGGACTGATTTATCTGGATCGGGCTTCTGCTCAAGGCGAAATCAATGAATACATCATACAGGCAGCTATTAGCGCCACACATTGTCAGGCGGCCACTTTTGAAGAAACCAACTGGAAAAACATTCTGAGACTTTATGACCTCCAGCTTCAGCTTGCGCCCAGCCCTATCGTGGAATTGAACCGGGTAGTTGCTTTGGAAAAAGTGCATGGGCCTTTGCTTGCGGTCAAGGAAGTGGAACGGCTGGAGGCTACCCAATTCTTCGAGGAGTATTATCTGTTTTATGCCATCAAAAGTGAGATGTCAGAAAAGCTGGGGAACCTTGAGGAAGCCAAAACGTCGCTGGAACGGGCAATCTCCCTGACCAAAAACGATCGTGAAAAAACCTATCTGTCAGGTAAACTCAGCAAGCTCGGCTGATAAATTTCAGACCTGCATCTGACCCCCGTCAGCATAAAGGCTTCATTCTTCGTCGACCTTTATGCCTATGAAAAAGGTCTATTTACTCATTTCAGTGATTTGGCTGTCCTCCTGCGCAGTGACGGTGAAAACCTATCAAAAGCCCAATCAAACATTTGATCAGTTTCAGACGTGGTGTTGGCTGGAAGGCTGTGAGGTCACATATCAGGGCCCTAAATACCTATATGATCAAAAGGTGATTGATGAGATCGCCAATGCCATCGCCTTTAGCATATATGAAAAAGGCTACCAGCAGGGGGATGATCAGTCAGACCTAATGGTGAATTTCTTCATGGTAGTTGAAGAAGATTCTGCTGAGGTTACCTCGATCTACGATGGCACCTATCAAGGTGAACGAGAGTGGCTCACCATGCTTTATCCCGAATATCAGAAGTTTCTGAAAGGCAGCCTGGTCATCGACGTAATCGACCGGGAAAATTCGGAACTGGTTTGGCGCTCCACAGCTGTAAAGTACCTGGAGCTCAATCCGGTTTATGACAAAGACGAAATCTGGAAGGGAGTCACCAAAGCCATGAAGAAGCTCCCGGGGAAGGAATGAGTTTTCAACCTCCCTGTATCACTCCTTTAAAGGAAAGTAGAATTATATCCCCTCACTCCCTTCCTAGGAGGAATTATTCGATTTAAAATAATCCTACTTGAAACCTGAGACTTATAACTAGCAACTTAAGTCCTAACTTTGCGCCCCAATGAGCATGAAGGAATACGAGCTGATAGAATTGCCAAATGGCATAAGAATTATCCACAAGGAGGTAAGCCACACCAAAATCGCCCATGTGGGCATCATGCTGGACATGGGTAGTAGGGATGAGTCACCAGAAGAGCAGGGGCTGGCGCACTTCCTGGAGCACATGGTGTTTAAAGGAACCTCCAGGAGAAATTCTTTTCATATTATCAACCGGCTGGAATCCCTGGGCGGTGAGCTGAACGCCTACACCACCAAAGAGAAAATCTGTTTCTATGCTTCGCTGCTAGATATTCATCTGGATAAGGCTGTGGAATTGCTGGCTGACATCACCTTCAACTCTACCTTTCCGGAAAAACAGATCGAAAAGGAGCGCATGGTGATTCTGGAGGAAATGAGTATGTACCGGGATACACCGGAAGA
Organism: Ekhidna sp.; assembly: GCF_040223195.1. Taxonomy (GTDB): domain Bacteria; phylum Bacteroidota; class Bacteroidia; order Cytophagales; family Cyclobacteriaceae; genus Ekhidna. Next base: position 422,554 of record NZ_JAVKDX010000015.1, read on the forward strand.
TGCTATACAGGATGAATTTGATGAGCAACTTTTTCCAAATCATTCGCTCGGGCGAAATATCCTGGGAACGGAGGAAACTGTGAAGTCATTCCAAAAAGGAGACTTCAGATTATTCCTGGACAAAAACCTAAATACTGAGAAAATCATTTTTTCCAGTGTGGGGAATTACCCGGCAACCAAAATTCAGAAGCTGGCCACCAAATACCTTCAGGAAACACCTCATAAAAACCACACCCCCTCTCGTGAATGGTTTACCGGTTATCAGCCTTCCCGAAAGGAAATTCAAAAGCCCATCACCCAGGCTCATTTCGCTATGGGCATGCCCTCACTCAGCATCAAGGACGAAAATCGCATTCCTTTCTTTTTTATGGTCAACCTGCTGGGTGGGCCAAGTATGAGCTCCCGACTAAATCTCTCTTTGCGCGAAAAGCATGGGCTGGTATATGGAGTAGACGCACACTATGCCCCCTACGTTGAGACGGGCCAGTTCGCCATTTACTTTGCTACTGATCCTAAGAATTTGAAGAAAAGTCAGCGAATTGTACTAAAGGAGATAGAAATGCTTAAGAACAAGCCTCTGGGAGGTATCCAGCTCCACAAAGCCAAAAACCAAATCAAGGGACAGATGGCCCTTTCTGAGGAAAACAAAAATGCCATCATGCTGATGATGGCCAAAAGTCAGCTTGACCTCAACAAAGTGCCGGACATCAATAGCGTATTTGAAAAGATCGACAACATCACGGCTACTGACATTCAGGAACTTGCCAGACAATATTTGCCAGTGGATCAGATGAGCTCGCTGGCATATCTGCCGGAATAATTCTTACCTTTACTCTTATGAAGACAAGATCAATTTCGTACATCGAGTCTGAAGAAGATCAACTAGAATTTGAGGTCAATGAAGCACTCAAGCATCCAATAGGTGATAATTTATCCGAATATTTTAAGTCTATAGCAGCCCAATGTGCGATGATGGGCATTGACATAAATAATGTCCCGAACTCACGAAAAATATACTACATAGCTGATGAGCACGAATGATCAGTTCCCTTCTCATTACAAAGATTTCATCAATTCGCTTAACAATCAGCAGGTAGAGTACTTACTTATTGGTGGATACGCACTAGGAGCATATGGTCATATTAGAGGTACCAATGATCTGGATATTTTCATTCATGCTACGGAAACCAATGCTCTAAAAATGATCAAGGCATGCATAGATTATGGAATACCAAAGGAGGATATTAAAAAGGAGATGTTTTTAGTTCCTAAAATGATTGGAATTGGTGATCCCCCGCTAAGGATAGAGATCCTTAAAACAGTAGCTAGTTTTGATTTTGAATATGCTTTTGAAAGGAAAATAACCAGAGACGTTAATGGTGTGTTGATCAATGTTGTTGATTTGGATGATCTAATTATGCTAAAAAAAGCTGCCATTAAAGAGCGTTCGAAAGCGAGGGATCAGGAAGACCTCAATTTTCTACAAAAGCTAAAAAGCAAACTTTCAGGAAAGTAATTCTTATCTTTACAGTCATGGAATTTCTAGCTGAAGATCTCCAGCAGTACGTAGAAGATCACACTGAGCCGGAATCTGATTTGCTCCAGCAGATCAACCGGGAAACCCACCTCCACGTTTTAAAACCCAGAATGCTATCCGGCCACCTTCAGGGACGGGTCTTGTCTATGCTATCTCACATGATCCAACCAAAGCGAATTCTGGAAATTGGCACCTACACCGGCTATGCCTCTTTGTGCCTGGCGGAAGGTTTGCGGCCCGAAGGAAAATTGATCACCATTGACAACAACGAAGAGCTATCAGTGCGTACCAAGGGATACTTTGCAAAATCTGATTTTGCTGACCAGATAGAAATGAAAGTGGGGAATGCGCTGGATATTATTCCTACTCTAAAGGAAAATTGGGATCTCGTATTTATTGATGCCGATAAGTCAAACTATGCCAACTATTTTGATCAGGTTATCGATCAGGTAAATATAGGAGGCTACCTGATTGCCGACAATGTGCTGTGGAGTGGCAAAGTGTTTGATAAAACAAAAAATGACAATGATACGGTGGCCATTCGGGCATTTAACGAAAAAATGCATGTCGATCCCCGTGTTCAAAACGTTCTATTTCCCATTCGGGACGGATTGATGATTTTAAGAAAACTATGAGAGCAAACGTTACAGGTTTTGAGTTTCGAGTCTTGAGTTTGATCATGTTCATTATGCTTGCATTCTCGAGTTTAGCCCAGACTGTTCCAAGTGAGATGATGATCGGGGATGTGAGGCTTTCCATCAACGAATCTGCCAGGAAGCAAATCCAGCAGGACGTGGATCGGCTCACGCAAAGCCAAACGTATTTCAACATCCTAGTGGATCGAATGAATCTCTATTTCCCGTATATCGAGCGGGAGCACAAAAAAGCAGGTGTTCCTGATGAAATCAAGTTTCTGGCCCTTCAGGAAAGTGCATTGATTTCCGATGCAGTGTCCTCAGCCAATGCTGTAGGATTCTGGCAGTTCAAGGATTTTACCGGACGGGAAGTTGGCCTGATCGTAGACCGGAAAGTGGATGAGCGCCTCAACATTGTTTCGTCATCAAGAGGCTCAGGCAAGTATTTCAACTCTAACAACTTCTACTTTGACAACTGGGCATATGCTGTAATAGCCTACCAGGCCGGAGCTGGAGGAGCAAAAAACCATACGGACAAATCAAACTATGGCTCAAAAAGGCTAAACATTACCACCAATACCTATTGGTATCTAAAAAAATTCATCGCGCATGTGGTAGCGTTTTCTCCTTATGTTGGTCAGCCTCACTCGGAAGGCATCTGGCTCGACGAAATCACCAATGCCGGGGGAAAAAGCATGGAGCAGATAGCCCGTGAGGAGAAAGTAGACATAGAGGAGCTTAAAAAATACAACAAGTGGCTGATGCGCGGAACTGTCCCTGAGGATAAGACCTATTCGATTATGGTGCCAAGGCAAGGCACGCCACCAAAGAACCTGATAGCGGAAAACAGCAACCCTCGGCGAAATAAAATCTCTGAGCCACAAACAAAAGTCTACCCGACAGAGATAAAACCGGGAATTACCGAAAAAAACAAGTCGACCATCATTCCCCTGAATGGCATTCCGTCCATTTTAGCAAGAGCCACGGATGATGTTCACAGTCTCTCTGCGCGCGCCGGAATCAGCGAAAAGAGATTTAGGAAGTATAATGACATAGGGGAAAACGACAAGATCATCTCTAATGAATTTTACTATATAAAGAAGAAAAAAGGAAAAGCGAAAATCGGCTTTCATGTGGCAAAAAAAGATGAATCCCTGTGGGATATTTCACAGCAATACGGCATCCAACTGAGTAAACTGGCACAACGAAACCGCATGAGCATCATCGATGAATTGAAGTCCGGACGAGTGCTTTGGATGGATAAAACCAGGCCTTCGGATGAGCCTATAGCGTACCATGAACTGACCAGGCCTGTCATCACTAAACCTGTCGCTCAGCCAACAGCCTCTACTGTTGAAATTCAAGATGAAATTATCGAACCCGAAGAGCAAGTTGAAGAGGAAACAGAAGAAGAAATCGAGCCGATTGTAGTCCCGGTGGTGGACAGTTCCGAGGAGCGCAGGAAAGTAAAAATACACACCGTAGCTGCCGGAGAGTCGCTTTGGGCGATTGCAAAAAACTATGAAGTAAAACTTGATGATCTGCTTAGATGGAATGACTTACCCAATCCGGATGCCATCAGTATAGGTCAGAACATCCAGGTGAAAGCACCAATCGAGGAGGCTTCAGCAGGAAAGAACATCATCTCTCATACGGTGGAGGCCGGCGAGACACTTTACGCCATTTCCAGAAAGTACAACATGACTGTGGATGAAGTGATGGATTTGAATGGAATGAAGACCTACGATCTAAGTACTGGTCAGGCGTTGAAGGTGTATGGTGGCTCTACTAGTTCGGAATAAGTCCTACCCTTCCATGCTCAGGGTGACAACTATCAATAATCAAAATCCAGCCCCAGCCGGTCTTTCAGGTCTTTCAGGTCGGGGTTCTGCTTCACCATGTAATCAAAAATATCTGTGCTGGTATAGAGCTTCTTTTCGTCTTTGATTTCTTCAATCTCCCTCCTGATCACGATGTGATCGTTTTGCAATTCGGACCGAAGGAACTGAACCAACTCCGTGTCAAACTTCTCCAGGAAACTCACTTCCAGCTGACTGCTCAGCAGGATGGTTACACTATGATTTTCCCCCTTGCTCACCGTCTTACCAAAGATCAACCGCTCAGTATCCCCTGCATCTATTTTCTGCTCGGCAAAAGCTTTCCAAACCCGCTGCAATTCCCCCTCAGAGAAATCAGTTTCTTTCTTGTTGATTACCGGGGAAGTATCGCCCGGAGCACTATCTTCCTTGTTTTTTCGCTTACCAAAAATGCTTGGTGTCTCTTTGGGCTTGTCCGATACGACCTGTGCAGCAACTATAGGGCTTGGCTTAGGCTCATCCTTTGGGATTTCTACATTATGTTCAACGGGTGAATGTGGTTCCTCTATTGGAGTTGGAAAAGTATCGGGAGATAACTGAGGTTCCTTCTTTTCTAAAATTTCAGGCTTTGAGCTTTCACTTGAAGCTTCTAATTCGTCATTGTGTGACCTTTTTTTTTTGCTCCATTGTCAGAGGAGCTAAGTGTGAGTGCATTAGAAAGGTGCGCCAGTTTCATAAGGCACAGCTCCACATGCAGGCGCTGATTTTTGCTTTGCTTATAGTTTAATTCAAACTGATTGGAGATGTTCAATGCGGAAAGCAAGAATGACGGACTGCACTTGGTAGCCTGCTCTGCATATCTGGACTTCAGGTTTTCCGTCACCTCGATCAACTCGATGGTCTTTTCATCTTTCGAAACCAGTAGATTTCTTAAATGCTGCTGGAAACCATTGAGGAAATTGTTCCCATCAAATCCATTTCTCAGAATCTCGTCAAACAGCATCAGAGCCCCGGCCATATTTTGATCCAGCAGGTCATCGACGAGCTTAAAATAGTAGTCGTAATCAAGAATATGAAGGTTCTTGATGGTATCCTGATAGGTGATTTTGCCATCAGAAGAAAAAGTAGTGATCAAGTCGAAGATGGAGAGCGCGTCTCTCAGTGCTCCGTCTGCTTTCTGAGCAATCAGATGGAGTGCTTCCTTCTCTGCATCCACTTTTTCGCTGGCGGCAATTTTTTCCAGCTGCTTTACAATATCACCAACCTCTATCCGATTGAAATCATAAATCTGACACCTGGATAGAATCGTTGGGATCACCTTGTGCTTTTCCGTGGTGGCAAGGATGAAAATCGCATACTCAGGCGGTTCTTCCAGCGTCTTCAAAAATGCATTGAATGCCTGGGTAGAAAGCATGTGAACCTCGTCTATGATGTACACTTTATACTTTCCATGCTGAGGTGGATACCGCACCTGATCGATCAGGTTTCGAATGTCTTCTACTGAGTTATTGGATGCTGCATCCAGCTCGAAAATGTTGAAATTGTTGGTGCCATCACCAGATTCACTTTCAAAATTGTTGATGGTTTTTGCCAGAATCCGCGCGCAAGTGGTTTTCCCAACCCCTCTTGGCCCACAGAACAAAAGCGCTTGCCCCAGATGGTTGGACTTAATAGCATTTTCCAGTGTGGTGGTGATGTGCTCCTGCCCCACTACCTCCCCGAAACCGAGTGGTCTGTACTTTCTTGCCGATACCACAAAATTTTCCATCCGCAGGCAAGTTAATGATGCGGGGGGTTCTATAGAAAAATTCCTTCAAAAACGATCGAACTATTTCGCCATTTCAAACGTCTTACACTTCCACAAAGGATTTACCTTTGTATTTGGATTTGTTCTTTGAATGTATGGGGTCGACCGGAATCGACAGGAAGTGCAAAGCATAAGCTAGCATGCCGGGTGGTGAGTGTACATCCGTGATCAATTCACTTCAAATTATAATTGGCGAGTCTAACTACGCTATGGCAGCCTAATCTCGAATTAAGTAGAGATTAATCAGGGTTGAGCCCCATCGGCTCCCCCTGCCACATCCCACCGCTCTTCGTCCTTGAGGGAGGATTTTGGGGTGTCATAATAAGGAATAGTCCCGATGATGTTGCTAAATCGGGATGAAATTTAGCAACTGGCATTGGTAGTGGGTAGTCATCCGCCAGCTATCAGCGTGAGACTAAGAAGTATGACTAAGCATGTAGAAGGTCTATGGTTTCCTTAGCTGGACGAGGGTTCGAATCCCTCCGACTCCACTTTAAAAGCTGCCTAGTGCAGCTTTTTTTATTGAATAAAATGGATGAGGACCCCCAGTAGAGTCCTTTTACTTTAACAAAAAAAGCCCCGACTTACGTCGAGGCTGCCTTAGCCTGCTCCTTGAACAAGCTTCCTTAGTTAATTCTTAATTACTAATCTTCCTGCCTTACGTCTCACATCATCTGTCTCTATTACGAGAACATAGATTCCACCAGCTAACCCGGAAATATTATATCTATTTCCTGTAGAGATATTGTATCTAATCGCTTCTTTTCCCTGCGCATCGATTAATATCAGCTCATCCTTGGTGGATAGCGATGCGGATTCAAAAGAAAAGTATTCGGCGGTAGGATTAGGGAATACCTTGATATTTTCCAATTCACTTAATCCTAAAGCCTCTTCTCCTATCCCTGATATAACAAATGTGTAAGTACCTTCATCTGAATCATCACTTTCGATTGTAACCAAAGCCTCACTTGTCCCCGCATCAGAAGGATCAAAAACTACGTCAAAAGTCACGCTAGATGAACCGCTTACATTAGCAGGAGTAGTAATATTTGTGACGGAAAAATCTGAGGCGTCAGCTCCGCTAATTTCGATAGAACTCACATTGAGTGTTACATCACCAATGTTTTGAATGGTGAAAGTACTTGCTGAAGGACTCCCAATAGTAATTGTTCCAAAATCAGTGCCGTCTGTCGACGATGGTGTATCATCTCCACTTGCGATATCAACTCCATCTCCCTGTACATTGATTTCTTGGGGAGTTTGTGCGAGACCAGCAATAGCAAAAGTGTAAGTACCCTCATCTTCATCATCGCTGCTTATTTGAATGGTTGCAGCACTAGTGCCTGCACTGGATGGGTTATACGTAACATCGAATGTGGTACTTGATATCCCTGATAAGGAAACAGGCAATGTAATATTAGATATAGAAAAATCTGTAGCATCTGTTCCTGAAATTTGGATATCCGTGATTTCCAGCGGCTTGCTTCCCTCATTCTCAATAGTGAAGGTCTGGGTGGACGATGACCCAATCAGACTCGATCCAAAGTCAGTTCCATCTGTTTCATTGGGAGAATCATCGCCACTCACAATGGAATTGTCATTACCCAAGACGTTGATTTCTTTTGGCCCGACATTTATTACTCCAAAACGTTGAATAGTCGAATCATCATCAAGGCTGCTAAAGTTTCCACCTATATATAAGTAATCCCCACTAGTGATCATATAATTGATACTCCCTCCATTACTCACCGACCATGATGCATCCGCAGCTCCAGTTCCTGATGTACTAAGCTTGGCAATCCTCACAATGGATTCTCCTCCGATGGAATTAAATCCTCCACCGGCGTAGAGGTCTCCATCATACATCGAAAGTGCAAAGACAAAGTTATTTCTGGGTGGGTCGGGGTTCCACGATGCATCCGCAGCGCCTGAACCTGACGCATGAATTTTTGCAATGCTTCTTCTGGACTGGCCTCCCGCAGATGTGAACCTTCCCCCGATAAATAGAGAATCCCCCACCAGCTCCATATCGCTTACTTCATTGTTTGGTTCCGGAAACCAATCTGGACTTACAGCTCCATTGCTCCCGTTAAGTTTAGCCAGCTCATTTACACCGGTAGCTCCAACATGATCAAAAGCTCCACCGATGTACAAAGAATCAACACTTTCATCATAAATCATGGTGAGAATTTTGCCGGGCACAGTAGTATTATTGTACGGAATGTACGTAGTAACGCTAGGACTAAAACCCCCATCTAAGTTGCCGGTTGATGTATCGAATTTTGTAAGGCAGTTTCTGGCGGTAGAGCTAATGTTGGCATAATTTCCCCCAACGTAAATTGAGTTATTACCTAATTCCAATGCCCGAACCGGAGCATCGGGTGACGGATCCCAACTTTCCAATGTCGGTGAGTCACCTGATTTATTGATCTTGGCAAGATTGTTTCTGGCAGACCCAAGAATGGTGGTAAACTGACCGCCAATGTAGAGATAGTCTCCGTCTACTTCTAGGGCGTATACGTGGTTATCCAACTGAAGGTCCCAACTTTCATCCAGTGTATATCCTTCCTTGCTATAGCGCACCAAGTATGAAAGGCTGCTGATGTTTGTCCCATCTGATAATTCAGTGAACTGACCTCCAACGTAGATATAGTTTTCATCTTCCACGATAGCCTGCACGGTGCTATTGGGAAAAAAATCACCGGTATTAACAGCTACCTGAGCGTTTACTTTGAGGTGAGCGAGGAGTACAAGTATTGTGACGAAGTGCTTTGTTCTGAACAAACCATTTCCAAAAGCATTAAGGTAGGACATATTGACAAAGTGGTTAATTAGTGAATTAGAAATGTACTAATAATAATTTTTTCTCGCTTGCAACTTAGAATTATCCTATTTCAAAATCCTGACAACCTTCTTACAATTCCTGCCACTGTTAGAATCCGGGGAAGATTTATACGGTTCTTCTACCTTTGCGCTTCATGAAAACAAAAGATGAAATAGTAGACGACTGGTTGCCCAGGTATACGGGAACTGAGCTCGATGAATTTGGAAAATACATTCTCCTGACCAACTTTCAGAATTACGTAGATCTCTTCGCTGAAAAGTTTAACGTGAAAGTGAAGGGCAACAAAAGGGCCATGCAAACTGCAACGCATGGGGATATTACTATAATAAACTTTGGGATGGGTAGTGCCATGGCAGCCACAGTGATGGACTTACTATCCGCCATCATGCCGAAAGCAGTACTATTTCTGGGAAAATGTGGTGGGCTGAAAAGTGAAAATAAACTTGGTGACTTAATCTTACCCATCGCTGCAATACGGGGCGAAGGTGCATCCGATGATTACATGCCACCTGAGATTCCGGCACTACCTTCTTTCCGCCTTCAACGATCCGTTTCCCACGTAATCAAGGCCAAAGGCTTTGACTATTGGACGGGTACGGTTTTCACTACCAATAGAAGAGTTTGGGAACATGACGAAGAATTTAAAAACTACCTGAAGGAGATTCGGGCTTCTGCCATCGATATGGAGACGGCCACCTTGTTTACCGTTGGCTTTGCAAACAAAATTCCACGTGGTGCGCTCCTGCTTGTATCTGACAACCCGATGACACCCGAAGGGGTGAAAACTTCAAAGAGTGATCAAAAAGTAACTTCCCAGTTTGTAGAAAATCACCTTGAAATTGGAATTGATTCACTGATGGAATTGAGCAGCTCGGGAGAGTCTGTGAAACATTTGAAGTTCGAATGATCTTTTACTAGGGAATTAAACCATTTAGTAAGTTTTTGATCTAAGGCGAAATCGAAAATTTCAAGAGATGAGAAAACTTACATTATTAATCGGACTGATAGTCGCTGTGAACATCCTTTTTGCCCAGGGCAGAAGGGAGCAAGTAAAGGAGCGTGTTAAGATCAAAATTGAAGAATACAAAGACCGGCTCGATTTGACGGAAGATCAGGTGGTGGAGCTCAAAAAAGTACGGGAATCAATGCAGCCGGAGCTGGATGCCCTCCGCGCCGATGAGGGTAAATCCAGAAGTGAAAAGATGCGTGCGCATGCTGATATCATTGAAAAGCGGGAAGCAGAGGTAGCCAGGATTCTCGACGATGAGCAGCTTGCTGAACTTGAGGTGATCAAAAAGGAAATAAATAGAAAACCGCGAGCAGCGCATGGATCGGAGGAGAGACCGACAAGGTGACGGTAACTAATTTTCACTAAAAAGCCCTCAATCGAGGGCTTTATCATTTCATGCAAACAGACTCTTCTGATCCGGCCCAACAGGAACGGTTAAGTCAAGCCCCAGTTCTTTATTGAGCTTCTGAATCAGGTGGGCCGATAATACCGGCGACTCTTTCTCCAGGTTTTGATGCACGAAGAAATAGAGATTTTCCATGCCCAGGCCAGCCCATTTCTTTATCCGCTCCATCCACACATCCAGTCGCGAATAGTCACTTTCGTGATTAGCACCCACATACCGCACAAAAACCGAAGGGGAAGTAAGTCGCATGTGAAGCAAATCCCTTCTTCCGGCTGTGTCCGTTACAATGTTGGAAACATGGTAGTTCTCAAAAAGCGCATAAACCTCATTTGCAATTTCCGCATCATTAAACCATTCCGTATTTCGCAGCTCAATGGCTAGCGGAATATCCTGTGGCCAATACTCCACAGCCTTAATTAACCGGTCCATGTTTGCCGGCTTGAAATTATCATGAAGCTGCAAGAAGCACATCCCCAGCTTATCCCCAAATGCCCGGATATTCGTAGTATACCTTTCAATAGGCTCCTCTACATCTTTGAGCCGCTTGATGTGGCTCACCATCTGATGCACCTTCGGAAAGAATTTGAAATTGTCGGGTGTCTTTTCCACCCATTTTTCAATTTGCTCCTCACGAAAATGATTGTAAAAAGTAGCGTTTAGCTCGATGGAGTTGAACTGAGTGGAGTAATACTCTAGCTCATCTTTTGTGCCCCTCGGGTAGAATTTTTTCAACTCCTGTTTGTTCCATTTGGCACAGCCTACAAATACGCTTTGAAGGCCTCTCCCCTTTTTCAGCACTTTCTCTGTGTCGTGATGGTCATCGGGGAGTGAAAAGTCAATTTCGTCGGGATTATCTACGCTTCCAAATTTCATATCCTAAATCTAAAGGCTTTCGAAGGAAGTTATTTCATCAATCCGAGGGCTTTTCCCAGAAATTTATCCACCGTTCGTGTAGGCATCAATCGGGGTAGCGTCCAATTCTTAAATTTGCCCGGCACGATCAGATACCGGGTCTTTGGCCTGGAAGCCTCAAAGGCGTTGAAAATGATCCTGGCAGCACGCTCGGAAGTCCAGGCATCTTTTACTGCCTTAGCTACAAACCTCTTCTGAAACGTTTGCAAGGCAGGATAGAAAACAGATTTCTTGAATCGCTCTTCCACAGCTTCCGAAGCTCCCTTTTCCCAGATTGGTGTTTTGATCGGTCCCGGTTCAATGAGAATCACATCGATTCCATAAAACAACAGCTCCTTTCTTAAGCTCTCCGTAATTCCTTCCAACGCATGTTTAGACCCGGAATAGGGTGACATAAATGGCATTCCGTGCTTTCCGGCTATGGAGGAAATCTGAACAATCCTTCCAGGATCGAATGATGGGGTTTCCTTGGCTCCAAGCAAAGGAAGAAATGCCTGGGTCACTTTGATCAAGCCAAACACATTTACCTCAAACTGATAGCGATATTCATCTATTTTCAAATCAACAAACGGGCCACCAAGAGCAATTCCTGCATTATTGATCAGACCGGCCAGTCCCTGATCCCCTATTTCCTTCTCAAGCTGAGCTGCGGCCTGATCTATGGCCTCATGATCTGTTACATCAAACAACAAAGGCCTAAACGACTCACCCAAATCCTCGAGAAGCCTGTCCGCATCTTTCTGTTTTCTTACGCTCCCGAATACGGTATAACCATTACCAACAAATACCTTTGCCAGATCATATCCAATGCCGGTGGATGCCCCGGTGATTAATATGTTTTTAGATTTAGCCATTCTTAATCGATTGATTTAGTGAGTAAAATAAACGAGACCATACGCAAGCGAAAATCAGTTTATCCCATGCAATATATGGATAAGCCAGTCCCGAAGGAAATCCTTCAGGAGCTGCTTCTCAATGCGAACCATGCCCCTACCCATAAACTTACGGAACCATGGCGCTTCAAAGTTTTCACTGGAGAGTCCCGAAAGAAGCTTGGTGAATTTCTCGCAAAAAAACATGAAGAAATCACCCTGGATGCCACACCGGAAAAGATGGAAAAGATAAGATCAAATCCCGGATTAGCCGGGGCAGTGCTGGCTATTATCCTTCATCGGGATCCTGCCCAGCGAGTGCCGGAATGGGAAGAAGTAGCCGCCGTGGCATGTGCTGTCCAAAATATCTGGATTTCTTTAGATCAATACGGATTGGGAGGCTACTGGAGTACTCCGGCATTGTGCCAATTTCTGGGCGAACATGTGCCGCTAACAGAAAATGAAACGTGCATTGGTTTTTTTTATATCGGATATTGCGAACCTTCTGATAGAATTATCCAGAAGAAAAAGGTAGAAGATAAAGTGGAATGGATTGAACAATGAAGCTGGAAAAAGAATCAATAGCACTCCTGGCCAAAGCCCTTGAAAAACTGGAATCCGGTTTCGACCTGCCAGACCTGAATCATTCATTCGACTCAAAAAGAATGGAGGAGGTGATCCTGAAAGTGGCTGAGCGAATGCAGGACAACTATCCCTACTTTCATCCGCTTTTTGCCGGGCAGATGCTAAAGCCGCCTCACCCCATTGCCAAGGCTGCCTACATGCTGGCCATGTGGATCAATCCAAACAATCACGCCATGGACGGCAGTAAAGCCAGCTCGCCGATGGAAAAAGCGGTCGTCGCTGATTTGGCCAAGATGTTTGGCTGGGATACTCATTTGGGGCACTTGACAGGGGGGGGCACCATGGCCAACCTGGAGGCCCTATGGGTGGCCGGCCAAATTCACACCAACAAAATAATTGTGGCATCAGATCAGGCGCATTACACGCATGAGCGAATCTCCGAGGTTTTGAAGCTTCCATTCACCAAAGTAAAAACAGACTCACAGGGAATCATGGATCTGGAGGATTTGGAAAGCATTCTAAAGAAAGGTGGGGTCGGCACGGTGGTGTGCACCATGGGCACCACCGGCCTGGGTTCCGTAGACCCGCTTCCTGAGCTGCTTGAACTCAAAAAGAAGTATGATTTCCGAATCCATGTGGATGCGGCATATGGCGGTTATTTCAAGCTGCTAAAGAATCTGGAAGAAAGCGCGCTCCGAAAATATGCTATGATCGATCAGGCTGACAGCATCGTCATTGACCCGCACAAACAGGGGCTACAGCCGTATGGATGTGGGTGTGTCCTTTTCAAAAATCCTGAAGTGGCCCAGTACTATATCCATGATTCGCCATACACCTATTTCATCTCAGACGAGCTTCATCTGGGTGAAATTAGCCTGGAATGCTCCAGGGCCGGCGCATCAGCGGTTGCACTTTGGGCTACACATCAGTTGCTGCCTCCGGTTCAGAATGGGGAATTTTCAAAGGATCTATCCAAATCCAGGGATGCCGCTCTCGATTTATATCATAGACTGATCAAAAGTGAGTCATTCTACCCTATCGTAAAGCCTGAAACAGACATTGTGGCCTGGGCCATTGCCGGATCAAAGACCAGCGAGATGAGTGAGCAAGCGAAGGGTTTTTTCGTACGTGCGGAAAAAAACAAATTGTACCTTTCACTTTACAAATACCCCACCTCCAAACTCATCGACCCGCCATTTGAGGTTGATTCCGAATACCTGGTTTGCCTGAGGTCGTCATTGATGAAGCCTGAACACCAAAACTGGATGGATGAAATATGGAATCGGTTGCTAAAATCCATTTCGTAAAGACCATTTCGTCTACAGTTTTGGCTGGTTAGTAAAAAAAATCTGTCATTTCAATTTGTGGTTGGTAATCATGTTTAAATTCGAATTGATTTTGACAAAAGTCCATGCTTAAAAGAAATCTTCATATCATTCTAGCCCTTGCCCTGGTCTTTACGACCACTGGCACGATATGGAGTCAGCTTCTCGCAGATATAGAAGACCCGATCGAAATCAGCACGGAAAAAGAGGCTGATGGAGAAAAGAGCGAGAAAGAAACCGAAAAAGAGCTGGACGGATGGGACGATGACCTGGTGTCGGAGGCCTATAATATTGTCCCAGATCTTAACTGTGGCTTCCAAAAAGTAGGATCTTCCTCCTATGCCGTCATCAAAAAGGATTCCGAGAAACTTTACATTCTGTACCAGAAACTCAAGTTGGATTGCTAAAACTGTCCTGATTCTCTTCGGGACAAACTTCCCCCTGGAGCACACATTGCTCCTCCTCTCATCATTTTTTTAACAATTCAGGTGACTATCACCTGGCTCACGAATTTTTCGTTATGAAAGCAATCCTAAAAATAGCAGGCCTGTGCATACTGATGTACAGCACAAGCTGTGAATCACATAAAGAAAACCACGAATCGGTATCGACATTTCCGGTTACAAACCCAATCAGAAAAGACACTCTCACCACTAAGGTTTATGTTTGTCAGATTCATTCTGCCCAGCACATAGAGCTACGGGCTATGGAGACTGGATACATGGAAAAAATCTATGTAGACGAGGGCCAATTCATAAAGAAAGGCCAACTCATGTTCCAAATTATGCCAAGGCTATACCAGGCAGAACTTGAACGTGCAGAAGCAGAGGCCAATTTCGCAGAAATTGAATATCAAAACACCAAAAGGCTGGCAGAGACGAATGTGGTGGCACCCAATGAACTTGCACTGGCTAAAGCCAAACTTGATAAAGCCAAAGCAGAATTATCCCTGGCTCAGGTTCATCTGGACTTCACACAAGTGAGAGCTCCTTTTGACGGCATTATGGATCACTTCCATGTGCGTCTTGGGAGTTTGGTAGAAGAAGGAGAGCTATTGTCCACCCTTTCAGATAATCATGAGATGTGGGTGTATTTCAATGTGCCAGAAGCAGAATACCTGGAATATCAATCCAATGTCAAGAAAGACAGTGTGATCAACGTGACCCTTCAAATGGCAAACCTGAAGCCTTTTGAATACCCCGGCAAAGTCACAACCATTGAGGCGGACTTCAATAGCGAGACCGGAAATATTGCTTTCCGTGCTACTTTCCCAAATCCTAAAGGGCTACTTAGGCATGGCGAGACCGGAAATATCCTGGTGGAGAAACCCTTGAAAAACGCACTGCTGATCCCTCAGAAAGCAACGTTTGAGATCCTTGATCAGCGATATGTATTTGTGCTGGATAAAGAAAATGTGATCCGCACCCGACACATTAAAGTCGGTGCAGAACTTACGCATCTCTATGAAGTGAAATCCGGACTGAAAGAATCAGACGTCATTCTGCTGGAAGGCTTGCGTAAGGTGAAAGAAGGTGAGAAAATCATACCTGATTTTCAAAAGCCTGAATATGTACTCGAGCATCTTGAGCTTCACGCTGAGTAGCATCCTTCACCTTAAAACTAAGAAATTATGTTTTTCAGCAGAATCATACATAGACCAGTACTGGCTATTGTCATTTCGGTCGTACTACTATTTACTGGAAGTCTCGCGATTAAGACTTTACCTATTTCCCAATTTCCGGAAATAGCACCCACAGTCGTCAACATCTTCATTGCCTATCCGGGATCCAATGCAGAGGTTTTAGTCAATTCTACCCTGATACCTTTGGAGCAGGCTATCAATGGGGTGCAAGACATGCGCTACATCTCCTCGGATGCTACCAGTGCCGGAGAGGCCACTATCAGGGTCATATTTGAGCCCGGCACAGACCCTAACCTCGCAGTTGTTCGGGTAAAAACCCGGGTAGATCAGGTGATGCCTCTTCTACCCCCACTTGTACAAAGAGAAGGTGTGATCATCACCCCCATCCAGCCCAGCATGCTGATGTATGTAAACCTTTACAGCACGGATGAAGATGCCGATGAAAAATTCCTTTACAACTATGCCAATGTGCACATGATCCAGGAAATCCAGCGGATACCCGGAATTGCGAGAGCACAAATACTTGGTAGTAGACAATATGCCATGCGAATATGGCTAAAGCCGGACCGAATGAGAGCGTATAGCATCTCAGCAGAAGAAGTCATGGAATCCATGCTTGAGCAAAGCATACTGGCACGTCCCGGAAGGTTGGGACAAAGCTCAGGGAAACAGGCGCAATCGCTGGAATACGTACTGGCATATCAGGACCGATACAATAAGCCGGAGCAGTATGAAGACATCATAGTGAGGGCAAATGAAGAGGGTGAGATCATTTATCTCAAAGATATCGCTGAGGTAGAGCTGGGCAGTGAGTTCTTCGATATCTATTCCAACCTCGATGGTTATCCTGCCGCTTCCATTGTCCTAAAACAAAATGTGGGCAGCAACGCCTCAACGGTAATTGAGGAAGTGAAATCGAAACTGAATGAAATGGAGGAAGAATTCCCTCCTGGAATGGATTACAAAATTAGTTATGACGTCTCCAGCTTTCTCGATGCATCCATCGAACAAGTAACCCATACGCTTCGGGATGCATTTATTCTGGTGGCCCTGGTGGTTTTCATCTTCCTGGGCGACTGGCGATCTACCCTGATCCCCATCTTGGCCGTGCCCGTATCGTTAATTGGAGCATTCTTCATCCTTCAGTTATTCGGCCTTTCCATCAATTTGATTACGCTTTTTGCGCTGGTGCTCGCCATTGGCATTGTAGTAGATGATGCGATTGTGGTGGTTGAAGCGGTTCATGCTAAAATGGAAGAGCTCAATATCTCTCCCTATAATGCAGTAAAACTGGTCATGGGTGAAATCAGTGGGGCAATCATCGCCATCACCCTCGTGATGACGTCCGTGTTTCTTCCCATCACCTTTATGAGTGGTCCGGTCGGTACGTTCTATCGGCAGTTTTCAATTACCATGGCAAGCTCCATCATCCTTTCTGCCGTGGTTGCCCTTACGCTTACTCCGGTCCTGTGCGCCATGCTTTTGAAGAATAATCATGGCAAACCGAAAAGAAGGAACATCCTGGATAAGCTTCTTCACAGCTTCAATAGTGGTTTTGAAAAGGTGACCGGCAAATATGTTGGCCTACTCAAACTGATTGTGAACCGAAAGGTGGTCACATGGGGTGTTCTGTTTGTTTTTGCTGTGGGGGTTTACCTTGAGAACCAGTCCTTGCCATCCGGCTTTATTCCAAACGAAGATCAGGGAACCATTTACGCCATCATACAGACACCCCCTGGAGCTACGCTTGAGCGTACAAATCAACTTTCCAGGGAACTTCAGATGATCTGCGAAGAAATTGAAGGTATCGAATCGGTATCTGCGCTGGCCGGCTATGAGATTATGACAGAAGGTCGTGGATCAAACGCTGGCACCTGTCTGATCAACCTAAAAAACTGGTCTGATAGAAAGCACTCGGTGCATGAAATCATGGAAGAACTGGAGGAAAAAACCCATAATCTGGGAGCCATTGTAGAGTTCTTTGAGCCACCGGCTGTTCCGGGATTTGGCACTTCCGGCGGCTTTTCCATGAGGATGCTGGACAAAACCAAAAGCGATGAGGTAGACTATCACGAGTTTGGAAGGATCAATGACCAATTTATGGACGCCTTGCGTGAGCGCCCTGAAATCACCGGTCTCTTCACCTTTTTTGCGGCCAATTATCCTCAGTATGAACTAATAATCGATAATAAAAAAGCCATGCAAAAAGGAGTAACCATAGGTGATGCTATGGAAAACCTCAACATCATGATTGGCAGTACCTATGAGCAGGGCTTTATTCGCTTTGGTAGATTCTTTAAGGTATACGTTCAGGCCGGGCCAGAATATCGAAGGTACCCTTCCGATCTGGAGGATCTGTTTGTGAAAAATGAGCATGGGGAGATGGTTCCATATTCTTCCTTCATGGAAGTGAAGAAGAGACAGGGACCAAACGAGATCACCCGGTTCAACCTGTACAACTCAGCCTCCATCCGGGGGCTGCCTGCGGAAGGTTACACAACAGGTGATGCCATTGCTGCTATTCGTGAGGTAGCTGCCAGCACACTTCCAAGAGGGTATGACATAGCTTTTGAGGATTTATCTTATGATGAGTCGCGAAGAGGGAATGAAGCACTATTCATTTTCATCATTGTAATCATCTTCGTGTACCTGGTGCTCGCCGGGCAGTATGAGAGTTTCCTTTTGCCTCTGGCGGTAATTCTATCCCTTCCGGTCGGTGTTTTCGGGTCGTTTTTCATGCTCAAGATTATGGGGCTGGCCAATGATGTATATGCACAGGTAGGATTAATCATGCTGGTGGGTTTGCTTGGTAAAAATGCGGTGCTGATCGTTGAGTTCGCCGTGCAGAAGCACAGGGCAGGATCTACGGTACTGGAAGCTGCCATCGAAGGTGCCAAAGTTCGGTTCAGACCTATTCTGATGACTTCATTCGCATTTATTGCCGGATTGATCCCATTGGTACTATCGCATGGTGCCGGAGCAGTGGGAAACAAAACCATCGGAGGATCAGCACTTGGAGGCATGCTGATTGGCACCCTCTTCGGTGTACTCATCATCCCCGGGCTGTACTACATTTTCGGAAGCTTGAAAGAAGGCCGACAATTGGTAAGCGGCGAGCATGATGAGCCATTCTCTGAGGAATATGTACACACCATGGAGGAGCGTGATAAAATGCTCCAGCAGATGCAGGATGAAACTGAGAAGAAGAAAAAAGATGAAGGCAAAAAGTAACAGACCAATGATGACAAAAATTTTAAATAAAGCGTTGTTGATGGTTCTGATGGCCATCGCCATACACTCGTGCGCACCTAAACTTTCCGTGCGGGATGCCGACACCAGCACACCGGATCACTATCTATCGAGCAGTGATACCTTGAATTCAGCAAGTACGAACTGGAAACAGTATTTCAAGGATCAAAATCTGGTGGCGTTGATTGACACAGCATTAGATAATAACCAGGAGCTGAAGATTTTCTTTCAGGAAATAGAGATGGTGAAAAATGAGGTAAGGGCCCGAAAAGGAGAATACCTTCCATTTGTAGATGTGGGCGCTGGTGCCAGAGTAGACAAAGTGGGCAGGTATACTCGGAACGGGGCACTGGAGGCAAACACGGAGATAGAGCCGGACAAGGAGTTTCCCGAGCCATTGAGCGACCTGACTTTTGGCGCAAGTGCTTCCTGGGAGCTAGACGTGTGGAAGAAATTGCGAAACGCCAAAAAATCCGCTTTGATGCGGTACCTGGCCACCCAGGAAGGAAGAAACTTCCTGGTGACCAATCTGATTGCCGAGATCGCCAATTCCTATTACGAGCTGCTGGCCCTGGATAACCAATTAGCCATCATCCGGCAGAACATTGGCATTCAGAATGATGCGCTTAATATTGTACGGCTACAGAAGCAATCGGCCAAGGTCACTGAACTGGCGGTAAGACGATTTGAAGCTCAGGTGCTGGACACCAGGAGCCTTCAATATCGAATCCAGCAGGAGATCATAGAGACGGAAAATCGTCTCAATTTCCTTCTGGGAAGATTTCCTCAGCCGATTCCAAGGGATCCCAGCATTTTCAATGAGATGGCACCCGATTCGATACAGGCTGGCATCCCGATGCAACTACTGGAAAACCGCCCGGATATTCGCCAGGCGGAGCTGGAAGTAGAAGCGGCTAGGCTGGACGTGAAAGTGGCAAAAGCCACCTTCTATCCATCACTGGGAATTGTGGCGGGATTGGGGTACCAATCCTATAATGCGACGCATCTGGTGGGCACTCCCGAATCGCTGATTTATTCGTTCGGTGGAGACATTGTAGGGCCTTTAGTAAACCGAAACGCCATAAAGGCGATGTATTACAATGCCAATGCCCGGCAGCTTCAATCGGTGGTGAATTACGAACAAACGATTTTGAACGCATACATAGAGGTAGCCAATCAGCTATCTAATCTTAGCAATCTTCAGAGCAGTTACGATTTGAAGGCTCAGCAAGTGCAGGCACTGAATGAGTCTATCGAAATATCGAATACGCTTTTTAAGTCAGCCCGAGCTGATTACATGGAAGTGCTTCTCACTCAGCGAGACGCACTTGAAACCCGCTTTGAATTGATTGAGACCAAAATGCATCAGATGCATGCCATGGTTGACATCTATAGAGCATTAGGTGGAGGGTGGAAGTAACACCCTCACGTCAAAAGACAAATTAAAATTTATCAATTATGAAAAAGATAGTTTATGTAATAATCGGGGTAATCACCCTGTTTCTGATCATCCTTCTTTCACAAGAAGAAAAGTATGTCGAAAAGCACCCAACGTTGAATACCACCGCAGAAATGCCGGATTTGTACCTTAGAAATGTGGCCTACTATGCAGATGCGGACAAGATGAAGCAAAGTGCTCACAATCTGGAAAAGGCCATAGAGTCGATCTGGAAAATAGAGCAAGATGTAGATGATGCCAGCTTTGCTAAACTGGAGCGAGCGATCAAAGACCTGGAAATAATCCACCATGCCATGCTTACCGACTCTCTGGAGGGAATAGATATGTCCCAGACCTTTGAATATGCGCTTGACAATCTGGCCAGAGCGGAGCTGGAGGTATCAGAGATGTATGCAGAAACCAACAACATGGACAATGCCAACATAGCGCTGAAATATGCCCAACTACACATCAAAAATGCGATGCTCTTCCACGATGGTTTTTGGGATTCAGATACGGTGCAGTTGGCCATCGAAAGGCGGGTTTTCGAAGAGATGGATAGTTTATCCAAAAACAAATCGATCACTCCTGTGGAGTATGTCATTACCATTGACAAGATGATCAAAGAGATAGACCAGATACTGAAGCTGAAAGATTAGGTTAGGTTAGTTCGTGAGCAGGGCTGTCTGCCCCTTCGGGGGTGGGCGGCCTATTTTTTTACTTTTTGCAGTGTGCTATCCTTTCTTAGTTTTGGGGGATGAAAAAAATAATCCTTCTGATTGCCGCGCTTACTTCCCTGAATGCTCTTGATGCCCAGGAAACTCACGGCGATTCAGAATTTTGGTTTTTGCTCTTAAACCACTACAAAATCAATGAACAATGGACGGTAGGGAATGAATTGCATATTCGCCAGACTGAATTTATCAGTGAGAAAAAACAATTCATCCTGAGGCCGTTTGTGAATTTCATGCCAGGTGAGAGTGTGATTTACTCAGCAGGATACTCCTACATAAATACCCAGCCGTATGGCAAATACCCGCTACCTATTGCACAGCCCGAGCACAACTTCTGGGAGCAGGTGACGGTAAACCAGACCCTAAACAAAACAAGCCTCTCCCACCGCTATCGGATGGAGCATCGCTATCAGGGAAACCTAGTGGAAATGTCACCCGGCGAATTTGAGGTCAATGGTCACAATTTTAGCAACCGCTTTCGGTACCGGCTTACCATTAGACAACCGATCAGTGAAAAGTATTTCATCCAGGCATTTGATGAGCTGTGGGTATCAATGGACAAGAAGTTTAAGCAGGCCTCTTATAATCAGAACTGGATTTATGTTGGGCTTGGACGAAACATCAAACAAGGAAATGTGCAGCTGGCTTACCTGCACCAGCATGCCAGTGCCAATGGAATTGTGGAGCGCCATCCTACCTTTCAGGTGACGGTGCAGTATGATTTTTAAATTCCCAACTCTTCCCTATTCTTCTTTAGCACGTCTATGATGTGGTTGATGTGTTCCGTCATATCCACTCCCAGCATTTCCACACCGGCTGCTCGTCTCTGTTCATAGCAGAAAAATAGCAAGATCACATCAATCATTCATTTCTCAGCATCTCCGCAGGATTGGTTCGGGCGGCTTTTCCTGTCTGCCAGCTAATGGTAAGAAGCCCAATCGCAAACACCACAAAAACCCCTGACAGGAGTTCTACCGGACCGATTGTGATTCTATTCACAAAATCCGCCATCACCATTTCCGTGAAAAACAGGTAGCTCAACGGCATTGCTATAAGCGCAGAAATGATCAGCAATACAATGAAACTCTTGGATAGGATATACATCAGATTTTGCTTGCTCGCACCAAGCACCTTCCTTACGCTGATCTCTTTCTGACGTGTTTCTGTGGTAAATACTGCCATGCCTAGCAAGCCCATGGAAGCAATTGAAATTGCCAGAAAGGCCAGGAATCCAAAAATCTTAAACAGCACCGCCTGATCTTCATAAGCTTCCTGTATGAGCTCATCGTAAAACCTGGCTTCAAAAGGGTGTAATTTGTCTATATCTGTCCAGATATCTTCTAATTTATCCATCAGAGCAATTGCATCATCGGTGCTCACAACCAGATTAAGATGCATATAGTCATCCGGTGTACCTTGAATGATTGCTACTGGCTCTGGCTCATCGTGGATTTTTGCATACTGAAATTGCTTAACCACCCCTACAATTTCAACCTTCAGATCTTCCAACCTTCTATCCAGCGTTAGTACCTCGCCAAGGGCACTCTGCGGACTTTCAAAGTTGAATCGTTCGAGTAAGAGCTCGTCAATGACGACAAACTTTGCGTCACCTTCTTCTTGATCATAAGGAAACGATCCCCCGGCTATAAATGTGAATTCATGCGTGTCGAAATAGTTCTTATCTACAAAATTCACATAGACATTTGCCGAGTCCAGAGGGTCTTTATACTTAACCTCTTCACCCCAGATTTCCCCCGTGTTTGGGATCATCCCTGACCTGGATATTTTTTTGACTTCCGGCAATTTTTCAATCTCCGGAATCAATAATTTCGGGTCATTACCCTTCAATGAAACATTCAAAACATTGTCGGTTTTAAATCCCAGATCAAAATTGAGTGCAAACTTGTACTGTCTATAAGCGATGGTAGACCCAACAATCAGAAATATTGAGGTGGTGAATTGCAGTACGATCAACACCTTCCTTAGATTGATCCCTTTGATCAATTTAACCGAAGATGCATCTCTGAAAATGGATATGGCTTTAAGCTTCGCCAAAACTGATGATGGTAATATTCCAGCAACAAGCCCAATGAAGAAAGCAAAAGCGATAAAGTATAAAACATGTATCCATTGGAAGTCAAGCGTAACAATTTCCTGATTGTCCATCATTTGCAGGAAGAAAGGCTTGACCAGAAGAAATAACCCATAGGCAATAGCCACCGAGATCAATGCCACAATGATGGCTTCAAAAACAAATTGAGTCAGGATTTGTCTCCTTCCCGCACCTACTACTTTCCTCACTCCCACTTCTTTTGCTCGTCTCAGTGATCTTGCGATTGAGAGATTGGTATAATTAAAGCAGGCTGATACTATGACAAATAAGGTCAGCAAAGTCAACTGATATATACCTTTCCACGACATACTCGGCCCTATTTGATTGGATAGTTCATCCCCCGGAACAATACTACCAAGGCTTTCGAGGGTATGATTGATCACAAACCTATCGGTTTTAAGGTTTTCTGTGCTGGCAATCTCCCGTAAGTATGCATTGATCACCTCGGGGCTCTGATCTTCAGGAAGTAGGATATACACGTAATTCATCCACACACTTCTCCATTCGAAAAATGTAGAATTTTCGTCTCCTGCAAACTGATTTTCCAGGGTGATAAATGAAACCAATGCCTCAAATTGAATATGGGAGTTGGTGGGCAGATCCTCCACTATACCTGTGACAGTATACGTGTCCTCCTCGGAGGTAACCACCTGTCCCACTGCTTCCTTATCATCAAAAAGCTTCTTTGCAGTCTTTTGAGTAAGAATAATCGAATGAGGTTGAACTAGGGCGGTTGAGGGATTACCAGAAACGAGATTGAACGAGAATACATCAAAGAACTCCTGAGAAGCATATAGCCCACTTACCGAGATATTGTTTTCACCTTTGTTCAGATCAGCGCTAAAGTTTCTCCTCATAAGAAGGACTTTTTCAAATCCCGAATACTCTTCCTTCAATTTCTTTCCAACAAATACTGACGTGGAAGCCAGATCATACGGATCATCGGATGAGATGCTTTTGTAATTAGTTTGCACCCGATAAATCCTATCCTTTTTTTCATGGAATGTGTCGAAGCTCAATAGCTCACTAATGTAGGTGATCATCAATATGCCTATCGACATGGAAATCGCCAGTCCGATGATGTTGATAGCGGAGAAAAGTTTGTTGCGGGCAAGGCTTCTCGCTGATGTCTTGAAGTAGTTGCCCATTAGATTGAAAAAAGTCATTTGTCCTAGTATTTTGGGTTTTCGAATCGTGTAAAGTCTGCAGAATTTGATCACATCCAGAAAGAAGACCAGATCCGCTCGGAAACGGCTCTTTTCCAAATTTCTGGAATAGTACTCATGGAGATCTCCTTGCAAGTCTTCCAAGACTTCCTTGCTGCAATAGAGTTCTATCAGCCAATCCATCCACCGAGGTGGTGTTTGCCTTGATCTGCTCATCGGATGCCTTGAAAAACAAGTTCAGGAATGTTGCTCCATAGTCTATCTCGCTGTTCTTTGGCTTTCATAAGTGCAACTTTGCCAGCATGAGAAACCTGAAAAAAACGTTTCCTCCTTCCTCCTCTTTCTTTGGTAGGCTCACCCAGTTCGGAGGTTATTAGTCCTTTCTTCTCCAAACGATTGAGCACCGCATGCACTACACCAAGCTTCGTCTTTCGGCCGGTCACCTCCGTGATTTCGTCCACGATGTTTACACTATAAGCTTCCTCCATTAGCGAGGCAATGGTCAGCAATACGATCTCTTCAAATTCTCCAAGGTTGGTTCCTTTCATTGGGTAGTTCTTATATATTCACCAAATGTATGAAAAATGAAAACGTAGCACTATCATAATAGTTTTATTTTTTCATGTTTTGTATAAAAAAAACTTCATCGACTCAACCACCCAAAATGCCGGTTCAATAAGTTTTTCCTTTGGTTCAATAGGAATTGCATTCCGAATGCCTTTACTGCTCGTGTCATTTGTATGTAAATCAAAAAAATACAATCATGAAAAAGCACTTGGCACTACTCACTCTTCTCCTTATTGGCACTCTTTCTTATGGACAAAATTTTGATGCCCCAGAAAAAGGAGCTAAAATCTATGCCCAGGAGTATATGATTCATGTTGATTCTGGCTCTGAAACCACTTTCGATCTTTGGATCGTGCGGTCACGATTCGCAAAGCGTGCGGAATTTATGGCTCCAAGCCTGATGAGCAGCTCGGCATTGGCATTTGAAGTAGCTCAAGATCCGGAGAATAAAGATCACTACACCGTGACCGTATCTGCTAATGAGGTGGAAGCAGGCCAGTATACTACGACCGTTTCCGCCAGAAGCAACGGCACACAAAAAGTGACTGGCACCACACTTTCCTTCAATGTTGTAGCAGCGCAAGCTGTAGCATCCAAAGATGGGAAGTAAATTAGCTCAATGAAATACTGGTATAGGTTAGTTATTTCAATCCTTGTCTTCTTGTTCTTCAAGTTGACCAGGGATACCACAGTTGAACAATTTACCCTGTGGGACAGGAGCACCTGGATATCGCTATGCTATACCATCATTGTCATTTTCTTGCTATGGGAAATAGTGGCTCGCTATATCCAGCGAGCAAAAACCAGCATCAGTTCCAATAAGGGCCTGTATGTTATTTCTACAAAGGCAACACTCATCGTGTTGCCTTTGGTATTTCTTTTTGCTTGGATATATGATGGCATTCTGGAATACATAGTCTGCTGCGACATGCATGATCATGGCCACTTTCTGCTCAATACTGCGCAAGGATTTGTCATCGGCCTGCTCATCATAGCCTATGAGATCATTAATCTTTACGTGAAAAATGCTATCCGAACGGCGCGGGAGAAAGAACTCATTCAAAAAGAACTGGCCGCTGCGAAGCTGGAAAGCCTGAAGAACCAGGTAAACCCACATTTTCTTTTCAACAGCTTTAGCGTACTTACCTCACTCGTTGAGCACGATTCTGAAAAAGCTGTGAAATTCATCTCCAAGCTCTCAGACATGTACCGATACATTTTGGAAAATGATGAAAAAAGTGAGGTGACCCTGAAAGAAGAACTGGACTTTCTGGACAGCTACATTTTCCTATTGAAGATGCGACATCAGTCTGCGATTGAGGTGAAAAAAGAAATCAGGATGGAGAATATGTCTCTAAAACTACCACCTATGTCCATTCAGATTTTGGTAGAGAATGCCGTAAAGCACAACAATTTTTCGGTAGAAGAGCCACTTGAGATCGTGATCACCAATGACGATGAGAAGGCCATCGTAGTGACGAATGAGAAAAGAAAAAAGGAAATGCTGACTTCAGGAACCAAGATTGGCCTCAAGAATTTGTCTAACCGGCTTTCACTGTCCGTAGGGAGAGCACTTGAGATCACTGACAATGATGAAACATTTCAGGTGAGGCTACCTTTGTCAACTACATGAATGCGGTAATCATAGAAGACGAACAACTAACAGCTGACCGCCTGAAAAACCTGGTCGGTAAGCATACGTCCATTGAGGTTATCAAATCAATTCAATCTGTCAAATCAGCGATTGCCTGGTTTCAGGAAAATGAATCTCCCGATCTTATTTTCCTTGACATCCAATTGGGTGATGGGACAGGATTTGATGTGCTGGAATCGCTGAGCACCTACCCTCAGGTTATCTTCACCACGGCTTTTGACAAGTATGTATTGGATGCATTCAAGTACAATAGTGTCGACTATCTATTGAAACCGGTACAACCAGAGAAGCTCGTTCAAGCTGTGGAGAAACTGAAAAAGGTGCGGGGACAGAATAATCTAAGTGATGTAATTGGAGAACTCAAATCCCAGATTCAAACCCCGTATAAGCAGAAATTTCTGGTAAAAACCGGACTGAAATACTTGTCCCTTTCCATTGAAGACATTGCCTACTTCTACAGTGAATCCAGCACCTCATATATCAAAACCACTTCCGGTGATTCTCACATCATAGATCATTCGCTCGATGATGTGGAGAAGCACATTGACCCTATCAGATTTTTCCGTGTCAACAGACATATGATCATTTGTGACAAGTGCATCACATCTATCGACTCATATTTTAACAACCGACTGTTACTCTCCCTCTCCCCTGCTTTCAAAGAGCATGTAATTGTTAGCAGGGAAAAGGTGAAGACATTCAAGTCATGGCTTGATCGGTAGCTCAGCTTCAAGTGAAAAAGTTCCACTTTCAGGTTATGTTTTAATAACACACTGCTAAGAACTTTCTATTTCGAAGAAGAGTTTTTCTTGCATCTTCAACTAAAAATTTAACAAAATGGCTAAGAAAGTATTGATCACCGGATCCAATGGAGGATTTGGGAAACTGACCGTCGAAACCCTCCTGAATGCCGGACATCAGGTAGCGGCTTCCATGAGAGGAATAAATGGTAAAAACAAAGAAACTGCTGAGGCACTAAGATCTTTGGGTGCAGTGGTAGTGGAAATCGATGTAACTTCTGACGAAAGTGTGAATGGTGGTGTAAAGGAGGCAATTGAACAACTGGGTGGACTTGATGTAGTTGTGAATAATGCGGGTGTTGGTGTTTCCGGCATGCAGGAGCATTTCACCATAGAGGATTGGCATAAATTGTTTGATGTAAATGTGTATGGCGTGCAGCGAGTAAACAGAGCTGTATTGCCTCACCTGAGGTCTCAGCACTCGGGTCTCATTATTTATATTTCAAGTCTGCTTGGGAGAATCGCACTTCCTTTTTATGGACCATACAATGCTTCGAAATGGGCACTGGAGGCAATGGCTGAAAACTACCGGGTGGAACTTTCCCGATTTGGTATTGAAAACGCAATTGTGGAGCCGGGTGGTTTTGAAACTACCTTTTTTGGCAACCTGATACAGCCTAGCGATAGCAGTAGAAATGAAGCCTATGGAGATTTTATGAACATGCCGCAACAAATGGGTGAAGGTTTTGGTGAAGCACTCGCTCAAAACGATGCACAGAATCCTCAAAAAGTAGCTGATGCGATTTTGGGCCTCATCGAAGCTCCAAAGGGACAAAAACCTTTCAGAACCCCAGTAGATTATATGGGCATGGGTGATCCCATTAAGCCATACAATGATCAACTAGAGGAATTGACGAAAGGCATCTACGGCAATTTCCAGATAGACGGGATGCTCAACGTACAATAAAGTATTACAAACTAAATTAACCTGGTTCGAGATGAGGGTAAAAAGAAAAACGCCTAAAATCCCCTCCTTGGAGGGGTTGGGACGGTCCGCCGCAGCGGTGGGTTTGAAAGAAAAAAAATTCTTTTTTATCAAATTTCATTCAAAAATGACCAGTTTAACTAACCCACCTCTCCCTCCTCCCAAGAGGAGACTATTTGTGTCATTTTTGAATGGAATTTGGAGTTCTTATCCCGAACTCACGTTAAGTTAAATTACTGATCCAGCCACTGCTTAAAGGCAGTGGCTTTTTCGCTACTGACTAAAATTTGCTCTTCAGAAAAATGACTGAGCTCTACTAATAGTTTTCCCTTGAAGTGCTTATGGACAGTAGTTATAAAATCCGCATTCAGAATGAATTGACGATTGGCCCGATAGAAATATTTCGGGTTCAATTGCTCGGAAAGCTCATCCAGGGTAAAATCCGAAAGGTAGGTCTTGCCACTATTCGTAGCAATATGAACCACCCCATGCCTACTGTGGAAGCATACAATATCTTCTGTGCGTATGGCCAGCATTTTGTCTCCCTGCTTCACCAAAAACCGACTTTTATAGGTGGTTTCATTCAGACTAATCTGGCTCAGGAGAGCCGCCATATCAAATCCGTCGTTTGAAAACGACCTCTGTAGGGATTGATACTTGGTGAGGGCGCTTTTGAGCTCCTCCTTTTTTATCGGCTTTAGCAAATAATCAATGCTATTGACTTTGAACGCCTTGAGCAGGTATTCATCAAATGCGGTGGTGAAGATGACCGGACACTTCACATCAATTTTATCAAAAATCTGAAAACTGATCCCATCGCTGATCTGAATATCCATGAGTGCCAGATCTGGAGCCTGATGATTGGACAGCCATTTCACGGTATCCTCTACCGTGTCCAGCACCTCCACTATTTCGATGGTTGGGTCTATCTCCAGCAGAATTTTTTGCAGCCTTCTAAATGCCGGTGCTTCGTCTTCAATGATCAGGACTTTCATGTGTATATAATTTGTTTTTTAAAGGCCACATGGAATGTCCGGCTAGCTTGAACCTGCATCAAGTCGAGATTTTTACCCGGATATTCATCTTCGGTTGGTATAGCTCGCTTTATGGACATTTCATGTGTAAAGGTTTAATTTTCAAAAGGCACACATGGAATTCGCATAAGTATATTTATCCACGGGGTTGGTGTTTCTCAATTATGCTCATTTCATGCGAGTTTGAGATCTTTTTCTTCCAGCAAATCTATCAGCGGGACAGCCACCATAAAGTTGGTTGCGCTGGTGATCACATCAATCTCCTTGCCCCCCATAATCCGGTATCTTTCCCGGATATTGACCAGTCCGGTTTTGGTCGATTTCTCCAGGGAATCCTTCGGCTGGAGGTTGTTTTTTACAATCACCGACTTACCGTTTTCAATATAAACAGCTATATGAAGGGGCTTTGCTTTGGACACCACATTGTGCTTTATGGCATTTTCTATCAGCATCTGAAGAGTCAATGGCGGAATGGTCAGTTGGAGGTATTTATCATCTACCTTAAAATCAAATGTCAGATTGTCCGGGTAGCGCATCCTCAGCAAAAACAGGTATGATTTCACAAAATCCAGCTCCTCATCCAGCCGCACCAGCTCCCGATCCTTATTGTGCAAAATATATCGATAGACCTCAGAAAGCTTCTCGGTAAAAGCCACAGCCGCATTTGGATCCTCAGGGATGATTGAAGTAAGCGTATTCAAACTGTTGAACAGAAAATGGGGGCTCATCTGGTTTTGGAGTACCTCGTACTGTGTCCTGATCTGCTGGTTTTTTAACTGCTCGTAAAGAAAAAATTGCTCCTTCCACTTCTCAAAAAAATAGAACGCTTCATACGAAAGGGAAACTACTGCCGCCACGACAAAATTGAAGGGAATGTACCTAACATGCTCCTCCATGGTCATCAGGTCCTTCCAGGAGACGAAATCAAAAATGATTTTGAGTGGAATGCCCCCGATGGACATCCAGATGATGACACTCAAAGCTGTGAGCGAGAGCCTTCGTTTTGTCCGGCTGATCTCTGGGAATTTTCTCCTGAAAAAGAAAATGATGGCACAAGCACCATTCCAATATACTGCTGTAAAACACAGGGAAACAGCGTAGTGAAACCACAATGGCGTTTCTGCCATGTGATCATCACCATCATTCAGCGTAGCTAGTATGGCCACCAGAAAGATGCCAATCCATCTGATATGTAGTTCTTTCAGCTTCATTCTCCCATAAATATAGGCTTATCACCAGTTTGAAAAATCTGAAATGAGCATGAAACAGCCAATCTGTATAGTGAAGCATGTGAAATCCCCATTGAAACCAGATGCCGGCTCAATTCACCCAAAAAACAATTCATACTACTAAACTGCTGTTTCAACTGACTAAAACAGGAGCTGGCAATGCTTTGCGTTTCTATGGCAGGAGGTTGGTCGTAGGTTAGCATCAAAATCAACACTCACAAACAATGAAACGATCAAAAGCTATCCTAATTACGATTCTGGGAATTCTCACATCCATCGTCAGTTTTGCTCAGAATCAAACAGTAAAGGGAATTATTCTTGATGCTCAAGCCGAATACGCACTCATTGGAGCCACCATCCAGCTGGTTGGGTCGGATCCCATTCAGGGCGCTGTGGCGGATGTCAATGGAGAATTCCGAATTGAAAATGTGCCCGTTGGCAGACAGACCTTTGCCGTGACCTATATCGGATATAAAAGCATAACACTTCCAAATGTATTGGTCACTTCGGGAAAAGAGGTCATACTCAGAGTACTGCTGGAGGAGTCGGTGGAGAAACTGGAGGAAGTAGTGGTAACTGCTTCTGCCGATAAGGATTTGCCAATCAATGATCTGGCAAAAGTAAGCGCCCGAACCTTTAGTTTGGAAGAAGTGACCCGGTTCTCAGGAGGCAGAAACGATGTAGCAAAACTGGCCACTTCCTTTGCCGGGGTAAATGCCACCAACGATGCAAGAAACGATATTGTGGTGCGGGGCAATTCCCCGATTGGACTACTGTGGAGAATAGAAGGTATTCCAATTGCCACCACAAATCACTTTGCCACGCAGGGTACTACGGGTGGGCCCGTCAACGCACTGAACACCAACCTGCTCCGAACCTCAGACTTTCTCACAGGGGCTTTTCCTGCAGAGTATGGCAATGCCAATGCAGCAGTTTTTGATGTGTTTTTTAGAAATGGGAATACTGATAAGTTTGAGTTTACGGGACAGATGTCTGCATTCAGCGGGCTGGAGTTTATGGCCGAAGGGCCCATCAGCAAAAAAAACAACTCATCATTTGTAACCTCCTACCGATACGGGATTGCAAGCCTGGCAGCAACGGGCACCTCAGCCATCCCATACTATCAAGACCTCTCCTTCAAAGCCAACCTTGGCGATACTAAAATCGGCAGATTCGAACTTTTTGGCCTGGGTGGGAAAAGTAGCATCGATTTTCTGGGAGATGAAATTGACGAGAATGATCTCTTTGCAGACCCATCGCAGGATGCCTTTGTAGAAAATGAACTCGGCCTTATCGGATTGGCACACACCCTTCGGCTTTCTCAGAATACATATTTGAAAACCTCATTCGGTGCATCCACCAACTACAATCAATATGAGCAGGACAACCGGATGCTGGATGCAAACGATGAACTGATTGGAAAATACCGAGCGACTAATGTTCGAAACAGGGAAAATAGGTATACCGCCACCACCACACTCAACACGAAGTTCAATGCAAGATGGAGCATGCGAGCAGGCATTCTAAATGAAATATATGATCTCAAATTCTTTGTGGAAGATCGTGATGATCGGGTGTCTATCCCTGACAATAACAACGATGGTGTACCAGATTACTTCCTCACTTCTACCGACGTGGATGAGTCTTACAGCCTGCTACAGACCTATGGTCAGGCAGAGTATAAACTCACGGATAACCTGTCTACCACTTTCGGATTACATGCCCAGTACCATGAATTCATGGATGATTTCATCCTTGAGCCAAGGGCAGCCATCAGCTGGCAGCAGACTCCAATTCAGCGATGGAGCATTGCATATGGATTGCACGGCCAGGCTATTCCCGCTCCTATTCTGTTCTATCAGGAAGAGGTTTCTCCCGGCACAACAGAGCGTACCAATGACAACCTTGGATTCATGAAAGCACATCACTTTGTTCTCGGCATGGATAGAAATCTTGCCCCGGACTGGAGGCTAAAGACCGAAGTTTATTATCAAAAAGTATTTGACGTGCCGGTGGAGCAGACTCCTTCCAGCTATTCGGTACTGAACGAGGGCAATGACTTCATCTTTGAAGAAAAAGGCTCGCTGGTCAATGATGGAACAGGCTTCAACTACGGTGTGGAAGCTACGCTTGAGAAATTCTTCAGCAGAAACTACTATATGCTTTTGACTACCTCCATTTTCGATTCTCAATATGAGGGTAGCGACGGAATTCAGCGAAACACGGTTTTTAACAACAACTACGTGCTGAATGTACTTTTCGGAAAAGAATGGAAGTTTGGTGCCAATAAGCAAAACGCCTGGACATTTGATACCAAGCTGACCACCTCTGGTGGGCGTCCTTATACACCGATTGATCTGACTGCAACCAGAGACAATCTGGGACGGGAAGTACGTATGGAAGATGTGGCATTCAGCCAGCGCTATGACGAGTACTTCCGATGGGACATGAAGGTGGGTGTGAGGCTCAACAGGCCAAAAGTTTCTCACCAATTTTTCGTGGATTTTCAGAACGTGACCAACAGAAAGAACGAGTTTATACGAAGATATAATCCTGTAACAGATAGAATCAATGTAGTAGAGCAGATCGGATTCTTCCCTGACTTGATGTATCGAATTCAATTTTAAAAACTATGGCAGTACTCATCTCAGAACACATCGAAACGAAATTCATGATTTTCAAGACTTCCCTTAAAAATGAAGATGACCTAAAATCCATCCGACGACATTTGGATGAATATGAGCAGATAAAAAGATGGGTGGTGGACCTGGAAGACTGGGAGCGGGTGTTGAAAATTGAGGTGACGGATAATCTTGCACCTCAGGAAATTGAGGATACCCTGGAGCTTCTGGGGTATGTATGCCGGGAAATGAACCATTAGAGCAGCTATTAGGTAGTAGTTTGGGTGAGATAGGAGCCTCGTTTCGTGCGGGGCTCTTATCTTTATCCACCATGGATCAGAAGCAATACGATTACGCCATTGTGGGTGCCGGAGCTGCCGGCCTTCAGCTACTGTTGAAGATGATTGCCGATCCATTTTTCAATGAGAAAACCATCCTTGTCCTTGAGCCGGATACCAAAGATGCAAATGACCGAACCTGGTGCTTTTGGGAAAAAGGTGTGACACTCTGGGATGAGCTGTCCACTCACACCTGGCCCAGGGGGCTTTTTATCAACAGAAAGGAAACGATCGATTTTGACCTGACCCCTTACCGATACAAAATGGTTCGTTCGGCCCAATTTTATACCTATGCCAAAGAGCAAATCCTTCGGGCTCGCCATGTAGTTTGGGTGAAAGAAGCGGTGACCAACGTAGCAGGACAAGAAATAACCACCATCAGGGACACCTACTTTGCAAACCACCTGTTTGACAGCCGAATCCCGAAAGAATTTAATCAGGTGAAAGATCGCTATCACTCGCTGATTCAGCACTTCAAGGGCTGGTTCATCAAGACTGAAAAACCGGAATTTGATCCGGGTACATTTACCATGATGGACTACCGACTGAAATGGAAGGATAGCACAAGCTTCACCTATGTGCTCCCCATATCTGAAAATGAAGCACTGGTAGAGTTTACACTCTTCAATGACACGATGCTGGAAAATGATGAATACGATCAGTTTCTCTCTTGCTATATTCAGGATTACCTGAAAATTGAAAACTATGAGATCACTGAGGTAGAGCAGGGACAAATCCCCATGTCGGACTACCCGTTTCATAAGCATCATGAAAAACACCTGACCAAAATAGGCACGGCGGGTGGCTGGGTGCGCCCCTCTTCCGGGTATTCCTTCAAAAATGCCGATCGATATTCTTCGATGATGGTAGAGAACATCAAACTTGGAAGAAAGCCGGAGCACGGTATAGCCACTTCCCGCTTCCGAACCTATGATTCCATTTTCCTCAATGTGCTGGCTTCCCGAAATGATCTGGGCGAAGAGATTTTCACCCGGCTCTATACCAAGCCTGCCATGCAATCGGTCTTTCGGTTTTTGGATGAGGAGAGTTCCTTTTCCGAAGATTTAAAGGTGATGTTTTCTTTGAACAGACCGCAATTTTGGAAGGCGTTCTTATCCACTTTTTGGAAGTAAAAAAATATTTATTTTTTCTAAAAACCCGGGTGACATAGGGTTGTCACTCCGGCGCATTTCTTTGAGTCATGTTTAACACTAAAAGTAAAAAAATGACAACACAAGAAGTAGCCAGCGAATTTGTGGCACTGTGCAAGGAGGGAAAGTGGGAGGAGTGCATCCAAAAGTTTTATTCACCTGAGATCAAAAGCATAGAGCCGGAAGGTGGTGCCTGGGGAACAGTGCAGGGTCTGGAGGCCATTGCCAAAAAAGCGGAAGAGTGGCATGGGATGGTTGAAGAATTCCACGAAAGTGAAATTTCAGATCCCATCGTTGCGGAGAATTTCTTCTCCATGACCATGAAATCCAAAGTGACCCTGAAAGGCATGGATCATCCCATCCATATGGATGAGATCTGTGTGTATGAAGTGAACGATGGAAAGGTGGTGAAGGAGCAATTCTTCTATACGCATATGCCCGAGTTTGCTTGATGCAGCGGGGGTGAAATGAATCATAAGACACGAACCGCCAGGGATGGCGGTTTTTGTAGTCTCCCATATCTTTGATAATCCATGACCTCAAGCCCTGAAATCCAATCCGTATTCTCCACCTACCCTCCTCAGGCTAGAAAAAAGGTCGGTCATCTTCGCTCCCTGATCCTAGAAACTGCTGACGAGATCGGCCTCACTGACCTTGAAGAAGCACTGAAATGGGGCGAACCCAGCTACCTCACCAAGCATGGCAGCACCATACGCATCGATTGGAAAGCCAAAACACCTGATCAGTACGCAATGTATTTTAAGTGTACCAGTAAATTGGTGCCTTCCTTTCAGCTTGCTTATGGTGACTTATTCAATTACGAGAATACCAGAGCCATTGTTTTCAAGCTGGATGATGAAATCCCGAAAAAGGAGCTGAAGGAGTGCATCAAGGCGGCTTTGACTTATCATAAAGTGAAGCATTTGCCGCTGTTGGGGTTGGGTGAGTGAAAGTATATTAACATCCCCCTGCCATCACACACTCCCATCGCACCCCCTTCAAAGGGGGAATAATGTGATCTAGATCAATTATCTCATTGGTAGAACAATCCCCTCCTTGCAGGGGGTTAGGGGTGGGTTTTATTAAACAACCTCCACCAGCAAGCCGGCATCCGTCTTGTTAACCTTAGCAAAGCCCCCCTGAGTGAGCTTCTTCATTGCTTTGTCCCATTTTTTATTGGATAAGCCTGATTGCTCTTTGAGGGCGTTTAGTTCCATGCCTCCAGCTTTTTCCAGCATCTCGAATACGGCCTTCTCATCGCCCTCAAGCTCCACTGCTTTGGATTTCACCTCCGGTCGCATCTGAGGGAAGAAGAGCACATCCTGAATCGAATTGGAGTTGGTCATGATCATTGTCAAACGATCAATACCAAGCCCCACTCCTGCCGTAGGAGGCATGCCAAATTCCAGTGCCCGGAGAAAGTCTTCGTCAAGCGTCATCGCTTCATCATCGCCACGTTTTCCAAGCTCCAACTGCTCCTCAAAGCGCTCCCGCTGATCTATCGGATCGTTGAGCTCGGAGTAGGAGTTCATGATTTCCTTTCCATTGCAGATCGCCTCAAAGCGTTCTACCAATCCTTCTTTGGAGCGGTGCTTCTTCGTTAGCGGCGACATCTCCACGGGGTAGTCGGTGATAAAGGTCGGCTGGATCAGGAGTGGCTCACACTTCTCACCGAAGATTTCATCGATGATTTTTCCTTTAGCCATGGTTTCATCCAAAGGCACCTCCAGCTTTTTGGCAGTATCTCTTAGTTGCGCCTCATCCATTTCAGAAATGTCAATTCCTGTAAAATGCTCAATAGCTTCAAACATGGTGAATCGCTTCCATGGCCGCTGGAAGTCGATCACATTTTTACCTACCTGCACTTTGGTGTCTCCGTGCAAGTCCATGGCCACCTTCTCGATCATGGCCTCCATCAAGTCCATCATCCAGTTGTAATCTTTGTAAGCCACGTAAAGCTCCACCTGGGTAAACTCTGGATTGTGGAATCGGCTCATACCTTCATTTCGGAAGTCTTTGGCGAATTCAAATACCCCATCATATCCACCCACAATCAGCCTTTTGAGGTACAGTTCATTGGCAATTCGCAAATAGAGCGTCATGTCCAGCGTATTGTGGTGCGTCTTGAACGGACGTGCCGCAGCACCACCATACAATGGCTGCAGGATTGGCGTTTCAACCTCCAGATATCCCTTGCTGGCGAGAAACTCCCGAATGGAATTCACCAATTTTGTTCTTTGGATGAATGTTTCCCTGATTTCCGGGTTCACGATCAAATCCAGGTAGCGCTGACGGTATCGTTGCTCAGGGTCTTTGAATGCATCATAGGTCTTTTTGTTTCCTTCCTCGTCCGTAGCTTCTTTCACAATCGGCAAAGGCCGAAGGGATTTGGTCAGCAGCTTCAGGCTAGTCACGTGAATGGAAATTTCTCCTACTTCTGTCTTGAAGACATACCCTGTGATCCCGATGATATCTCCAATGTCCATCTTCTTTTTGAAGATGTCATTGTAGAGCGAGGTGTCGTCACCCTCGGCTATGTCATCCCTCCTGATGTAGATCTGGATTCGCCCGGTAGAGTCCTGGATTTCGGCAAATGAAGCGGACCCCATAATCCGCCGGCTCATCAGCCTTCCGGCAATGGAAATATTTTTAAAATCTTCGGGTTTACTTTCAAAATTCTCTTTGATCTTCCTGGTTGTCACATTCACTTCAAATGACTCGGCAGGGTACGGATCCACCCCCATCGCCATCAATTCTTCCCTCGATTTTCTTCGTTGAATTTCCTGTTCGCTTAACTGCATTTTCCTGCTTGTGTTCGTATTACTATTTTTTTAGGCCGATTTTTTTCTTCTTTTCAGCTCCTTTTTGACCAGCATATATTCCCTGCCGCTTTGTCCGGCGATGGAGGTATTTTCTTCTGCTCGTCTAAACAGGTATGGCAGCACCTTCTCTACCGGTCCATAGGGAACATACTTGGCTACATTGAACCCCAGGTCGGCCAGTTTGAATGAGATGTTGTCGCTCATGCCCAAAAGCTGAGCAAATAAAATCCGGTTGTCTTTCTTCGAAATGCCCTGTTCTTCCATGAGTTGTACTAGCAACTGGGCAGATTTTTCATTGTGAGTCCCCGCACACACGCCCATTTTGTCAATGTGCTCTATGCAGAATCGAAGCGATTCATCATAATCCTTATCCACAGAAGCTTTGTCAGGATGAATTGGAGATTCATATTCCATCTCTTCGGCGCGCTCACGCTCCTTTTCCATGTATGCTCCCCTCACCAGCTTTACACCCAGATAATATCCGTCAGTTTGAGCCTGAATAAGCGCACGCTTCATCCGATCCAGCACATCGTGCCGATAAAGCTGATAAGTATTGTAAACCACCGGACGGTCCTTGTTATATTTTTCCATCATGCGGTAGGCCACCCCATCGATGAAATTCTGAAACCATGACTCCTCGGCATCAATCATGATCATCAGTCCCTTATCGCTCACTTTCTTCACAATTTCATCTACCCGAAGCTCCACGTTGTACAGCTTGGTTTTTTCGATTTCGGTCAGCTTCTCTTTGTTTTGGGCTTTTGTCATCAGATCAGTGGAGCCAAGCCCGGAGAGTTTCAAGACACAGAAAGGAATGTGGTCATTTGTTGCTGCAAAGTCT
Source organism: Ekhidna sp. (assembly GCF_040223195.1). GTDB lineage: Bacteria > Bacteroidota > Bacteroidia > Cytophagales > Cyclobacteriaceae > Ekhidna. The sequence goes on from NZ_JAVKDX010000015.1 coordinate 460,628, forward strand.
ACCACTCGCAAAGCCTCATCCCTGGTGTCATTGTAGCCATCCTCATTGTTGATTCCCTCTACAGAATAATCCAGAATAGTCTGCACATTGTGGTCGCCCAACAGGTTGATGGTATGGCTGCAATCTTTGATGGATTCACCTCCACAAAACTGGTTGAATAGCGTACGCTTAATCAAACCCTTCACCGGCAACTTTACCTTCAAAGCCCAGGTGGTCATAATTGTTCCTATATTCACCATCCAGGGCTTACTCATACTTGCAAATACAAAATGAGAGTTTTTCAATTCACCGTTGGTGCGATGGGCAAATGCCGTTGCAGTATCATCGAAATTGATTGGATCTGATTGCATATTTTTGAAAATCGGTGTGCAAAGATAGCTAACAGATTCACACCATTATCTGTTTATAGAAATGTCTGACAATCTTCCAAAATACTTAGTGCTCTCATGCGATATCAACCACGACATGAGTGCTGCCATTGAAGCGATCCGACCGGACAAAATCGCCGTGCTGGTGGATGAAAATACGAAAAAATATTGTTTACCGCACCTGCACATAGCTACAGACATCATCATTGAAATTCAATCTGGCGAGCAAAATAAAACGCTGGATACCTGTATCAAAATCTGGGAGAAGCTCACATCTGCAGGATTTACCCGAAGGAGCCTGCTAATCAACCTGGGAGGGGGAGTGATTGGGGATATGGGTGGATTTGCTGCTACCACGTTTAAACGGGGGATGGCGTTTATCCAGGTGCCCACCACCCTGCTATCACAAGTGGATGCCAGCATTGGTGGCAAGCTTGGGGTCGATTTCAACGGATTGAAAAATCACCTCGGGCTTTTTCAGGATCCGGCAAGGGTTGTTGTTTTTACGGAATTTTTAGAAACACTTCCAAAGCGCGAGCTACGATCCGGCTTTGCGGAGATCATTAAGCATGCACTGATCCGCGACAGGCAGCAATGGGACCATCTCAGAAACACTCCCTTTGAACGTTTTAAATGGGATGAAATCATTCCCATCTCCATAGCTATAAAAAATAAAGTGGTGGACGAAGATCCAAGAGAGGGTGGTGTTCGAAAAATATTGAACTACGGTCACACCATTGGTCATGCGTTGGAGTCACATTTTCTCCTGTCTGACACACCAATCCTCCATGGCGAGGCTGTGGCATGGGGAATGATGCTGGAGAATGCAATTGCCGAGAAGATGGGGATTCTGAGCAAAGAGGTGAGCGATGAAATCAAATCTTACCTCGAGGGTATCTATGATTTTCCGGGGGATCTCCCCTCCTTTGCTGACCTTAAAAGGCATTTGCAGCAGGATAAAAAAAATGATGAGAAAGGAGTACGGCTTTCCCTTTTGGACAATAGGGGATCGTGCACATACAATGTGCTGGTAGAAGAACAAATATTAAGCGATGTGCTTAAATAAAAAGGTCTTCTTTGTCGCCACTATAATCATCTTGTGAAGTTTGCTGTTCCTTTTTCTTGGTGGTCTTTTTGGGAGAGCTCAAAAAGAAAGTAAGCGCACCTAATGCGATGGAGGCGAATATGGTTCCGATGGTACGTGATCTTGACATATTATAATTTATTGACATCTTAGCAACGTAAAAAGTTGTAAGCCTGTTGGTCAAAAAACCTGCCAAATATTGAAATATCGATTAAAAAGATATAATTCCCGACTAAGGGGCACTATTTCACTGGAATCTTCAAAAAGTGAAAGTAATCGTGCACTCCTGATCAATGCATTAGCAGGCGGACAAATCACTGATATTGGAAATTTATCCGGTGCGCGCGATACACAAACGATGCTGCGGCTACTTACAGAAAATCCGGAAACTTTTGATGTGAAAGATGCCGGCACCACCATGCGTTTTCTTACGGCTTACCTGGCACTGCAGGAAGGCGAGCAAGTGATTACCGGTACGGACAGGATGAAGAAACGGCCCATTGGCCCGCTGGTAGATGCATTGCGGGAAATCGGAGTGCCCATTGCCTATCTGGAGAAGGACGGGTATCCACCGATGCGAATTGATACACTTAAAGAACAGGCGGCAGATACCATTTCCATTCCTGGAAATATCAGCAGTCAGTACATTAGTGCGCTGCTCATGATAGCTCCCTGTCTGCCGAAGGGCCTGACGATCCATCTTACCACGGAGGTTTATAGCAAGCCATACATTAGGATGACGCTTGATTTAATGCGCCGTTTTGGAGTGGATGGAAAGTGGAAGGATAATTCCATAAGTATCGGCCCACAGGTTTATACTCCTTCTACCCACACCATCGAAGGGGACTGGTCGGGGGCAAGCTACTGGTACAGTTTCATGGCTTTATCTAAGCAGAAGGGATCTTTAAATCTGCCGGGGATTTGGAACTATTCATCTCAAGGCGATAATGAAATTGCCAACATAATGTACCAAATGGGGGTGATCTCCTATTTTGAGCCGGGAAGAGTGAAGCTGGTAAAAAGGGACAAAAAACAGGAGGAGCTCATTTTGGATTTTAAAAATTGTCCAGACCTGGCACAAACCGTGATGGTAGCAGCGGCTGCCTCAGGTATCACTTTAAGAATGACCGGACTTGAAAGTTTGAGAATTAAAGAGACCGATCGGATCTATGCCATGCAAACCGAGCTGGCGAGGATTGGTGCGCTACTTGTAGAAGAAGGAGATCAGTGGATATTGAGCACCGTGGGGAAATTACCTTCCTCTGTAGAAATCGAAACCTATGAAGACCACCGGATGGCTATGGCATTTGCACCGCTCTGTCAGCTAATGGATGTGACGATTGACGACCCAATGGTGGTAGAGAAGTCCTATCCGGGATTTTGGGAGGAGGTGAAAAAACTTGGTGTGGAGGTAGAGGAGTGCTGATTCAACTAATATTCTACCTCCAAATCCTTAATCTCCAGATCTATAAACTTACTTGCATGAAAGGTAGAAAACCAGACTCCACCTTTTTCAACCCAACCGCCCCAGCTTGTGCGAAGGCCACCCAGAGGTACATTTGAAGTCCAGAGCTTCCACGCTGTGGGGAAGCCCCTTTCATCAATAATCCACAGGTAGCTGTCTCCCGGAGTGACCCCTCCGGAGGTGTAGGTGACCAACAGCCCGCTACCACCTTCCACCTCAACAGTGGATCGTATCACCCCATCATCCCTAACTTTGAATGGCGCAATGAGCCAGAATGAATCGTTGAGAAAGTACTCATACGCCTGATACTCCAGTACACTATAATCCTCAGGTGACTGATTCATGTCCAGCACAAGGTCATTTTTATCCCACTGCACCCTCACCTTATTTTCTGCCTTGTTCCATTCATATGAATGTCCTCCTGGATAGGTGAAGGTGATCAGCTTCAATGAATCAAATGCTGGCTTGTTCAGTGCTGACAACATTTCATCCGCAAGCTGCTCTGCTGCCTGACCGTTCACTCCATTAGGCAGGGACTCATCCATGAACAAATAGGTGAGGAAGCCAATAATCAGAAGTGTGACTAGGCCTATGCCTAAAAATTTGAGAATTGATTTAATCATTTCGATGCTTGTGGATTTGTGTCAGGTTTAGAAGTTAAATTTAAAAGATCAACCTACACAAACCCAATCTATGATGTATAGAGCCATTGCTTTTTTCTTCGTAATTAGTTCATTGCCATGTTATTCCCAGCCGGAAACAGAAGTATATCTTGCTGATTTTTTGGAGGGTGATAATCCTGAAATAATCAATCCCAAAAATATTTCCAATAACCCGGGCTATGACAACCAGCCTTCCTTTTGGGGGGATAGCAAGTCATTGCTTTATTCCCGAACAGTGAACGGGCAAACGGAAATTGCCAGGTACTTTGTGGAGTCCGGCAATACCGAAATTATTACGAATACTCCTCAGGGTGGTGAATATTCTCCAACTCAAATGCCGGATGGTCGAATTTCAAGTATCCGCCTGGACACTACTGGGCTACAGTTGCTATACGCTTATAATCTGAATGGTAATCCACAAGTGCTCGTCCCAGAATTGGTGATTGGGTACCATGCCTGGATAAGCGATGGGGAGATTGTCACATTCGTATTGGGAGATCCGGCCACTATGCAACTAGTAAATACAAAAACAAGCCAGGCTAAAGTAGTAGCAGAGAATATTGGCCGATCGCTTCACAAAATCCCTAACTCAGGTTCATTCAGCTATGTAGATAAAAGTGGGGAAGAGTGGTTGATAAAGAGTATGAATCCGGAGACCGAAGAAACCCTGAACATTGCAAAAACCCTGGCCGGGTCAGAGGATTATTGCTGGACTCCAAGTGGGGTGCTCATCATGGGACGAGGGAGTAAGCTCTACTTCTTTTCCGATGAGGAGGACTGGCAGGAATTCGCTGATCTGGCTTCTAATGGAGTTGCACAAATCACGCGGGTATCCGTATCACCAGACGGACGAATGATTGCCATAGCTGGGCAGTAAATATCCGATTATCAGGATAGGCCTTGGTAAATATTGAGAGAAGTTATGGAAGAAAGTGGAGTGCCGCCGTGAGCAGTGCGGGAGGATTAAAAACCGCTTACCATGATTTGTATGCGTACAGTTGTAGATATGCCGTAAACAATCCTATGAATCGAAAAAAGAAATTTGCTTCAGGTCTGATATTGGGAATTGCCATGGGCACGGCCATCGGCGTGGCTACCGACGATCTAGCCGTATGGATTGGTGTGGGGGTGGCATTGGGTGCCGGAATGGGATCTGGCGGTAGAAAGGAACATAAGAACCAGAGTAGTGAAGAAAAATGAAAGGGCCACCTGAAACAGGTAGCCTTTTCATTTTGAGTTTTAGTCCTTGACCTCAGAGTTCATCTACAGATTTTTTGTACATCCTGAAAAACAGAAAGGGTAAGAAGCCTACCGCGAAAATCAGAAAACTGATTGCAAGCATTAGCCCGGCACCCATCATATGGAGCATCTTCATGGTTATTGAGGCAATTAGAAGTGCAATGGAAATTCCTCCAAAGATCCACTTCATTCGCTCAGAGAGCACCTCTCTTGCGAGATGCTTATACCGATTGATGAGAAAGACTGGCAGAAAAATACATACCACTCCGATTGCACCTAATCCCATTAGCACACCTGCTCCTGGCAAATGGAGAATTTTCATCAAAGTACCGGCTATCCAGGTCACTGTGAACAGATAGCCCACTACATACATTAGTCGTTTCATAAACATGATTTTTGAGTAATTGAGTAAAAAAATAGTTTCTTGTTGTATTTCATCCAGCCCATTAGGGGCCGTTTGTATATATGCCTTTTGTAGTGCTTTCTCAAAGGAAAGTCCTCTGTCCATTTCAATTTCCACCAGGCAGCAGAAGTGATCGATCAAGTCATCCTTAAGCACCTGATTTTTAATTTTACTGCTATTTATTTCACGGATAATTCGTTCTTCGTATTCTTCGGCTATCATATCACTGGTGCAATTTTGAATTCGTTAAAAACCACTTTTTCCATAGTCTTTATAAAGTCGCGCATCTCGTCCAAGAGAGTCTGCTTTTGCTCCTCCCCTTTGGCTGTGAGCTTGTAATACTTCCGAACTCGCTTCCCTATGCTGACCTCTTCGAATGTGAGGATTCCATCTTTGGTCATCTTGTGGAGTGCAGGATAGAGCGAGCCGTCCTTGAGGTGAATCTTTCCATCCGTTTTTTCTTTCACCATCTGCGAAAGCTCATAGCCATACATCTTTCCATTCTCCGATAGCACCTGTAGCACGATCACTTCCAGCGTTCCCTTCAAGAGTTCTTTTGAATATATCATTGGAGTTCTAATTTTAAATATTTATCAAACCATTCGATTATTTTCTGCAATACCTCATCCTGATAATTGGTCAATCCATGGGTATCATCCTCATATATAACTGACTCAAATGGCACATTGTAGGTAGTCAAGCTATCGAGAAATGGTGGGATTTGCTCATAGCTAACATGCTCATCTGCCTTGCTATGCAAGATCATCAGCGGTACATTTTTCGGAAGTTCATCCACCCAATAAGTCGCCGACCGGCTTCTCAATGCGTTCATCCTGTCAATATCAATATCCGGAATCAGCTCATTAAATACTTCAGTCATTTCAGGATGATACTTCGCTGTTATTTTCAAATCCACAATTCCACCAATGGCCGCTGCTGCCTTTATTTGAGTAAGATTGCCGCCTTTCAATGTCAGATAATTCATCATTCCTCCCCTGCTCAATCCAAGAAGGCCTACTTTTTCGGCATCCGCTTTGGGTATCTCTGGCAGTACTTTTACTAAATTAATCACATCATTTACATCACTTCCCCCGAATTCCTCTATTCCCTCAGTAGAGGAGTTGCCTCGATAATTAGAAGCAACCACCACATAACCTTTCGCTGCAAACCTTGAGAGTACATCCACTGAGGTGCCAACCAGCAATCGTCCAAGATCTCTGTTACCACCACGATTAAAGACAATTACCGGATAGCTGCCATCTTCTTTTGGTGTCACCATCAGTCCAGTAATCAGCAAACCATCGCTGAGGTAAGAGATTGAATAAAAATCAACCTTATCAAGATGTGTATATTGTTCAGGATGATGTTTTACCTTCTTGTAGATTGGGGTCTGGGTATAATCTATGCTCTTAACTTTAATCACTTCCCCCTTACTAAAAGATGCCTTCAGTTCATCAATAGTGTTCTGAGATGGTTCCTCTGTACAGCCGCTAAACAGACAGGCTAATACAATAATAAAAATTGTCCTTTTCATTTTGTTCCTTTTTTACATCACAAAGTAATACATCATAATACGATATATCCAAACAAATGCCTCAATATTTGATATATTTTTATTCAAGGTATCTAAACTATGCCTTGAATGGCCCTAAAAATCAAATTTCTGTCTGCCCAAATCCCCGAACCGCTAATCAAATGAGGCGTACCTTTGCCTTATGCGAATCAAAGACCACTGGAATTTCACCGACGAAGAGTTCGAAAAACAATTCGAAACGTACCAGCTAAAACCGACTATGTTTTCCCACGAAGCTCATTTGAGGTTGGCTTATATCCACATCAAGAAATATGGGCGGGAACAGGCTGAACTGAACATGTGCGACCAGATCAAAGGGTATGCTGAATCGCTGGGTGTGTTTGATAAATTTAACAAGACGGTGACTATCGCTTCAGTAAAAGCCATGGATCACTTCATGCAAAAAGCTAAATCGGATAATTTTAAAGATTTCATTCGAGAGTTCCCACGCTTACTCACAAACTTTAAAGACATCCTGGGTCAGCATTACGGGTTCAATGTATTTGCTGACCCACATGCAAAGCAGGAATTTGTTGAACCGGATTTATTGCCTTTCTAAAATGCCTACCTTTTTTCCTACACCAAATGATTTCAGAAACTGGCTGAAAGAAAATCATGAACTTGAAACTGAACTGTGGGTAGGGTATTATAAGAAAGCCACCGGCAAACCCAGCATCACCTGGCCTGAGTCGGTAGATCAGGCACTTTGTTTTGGCTGGATTGATGGTATCCGAAAGAAATACGATGCAGAAGCCTATCAAGTTCGGTTTACCCCACGTAAGCCAACCAGCCACTGGAGCCATGTGAACATCAAGCGAATGGAAGAGCTGAAGAAGGCTAATCTGGTAACTCCGGCAGGACTGGCCGCCTATGCTCAGCGAGATCCTAAAAACACCGGACAAGCTTCCTTTGAGCAAAAGAATGTGGCCCTGAGTGCCCCCTTTGAAAAACAGCTAAAAGCAAACAAAAAAGCCTGGGATTATTTCAACAACCAGCTTGCTCCATCCTATCGCAAGCAATCCATACACTGGGTGATGAGTGCAAAAAGAGAGGAAACTCGTGAGAAAAGATTTCAGACACTCTTAGATTGCTCGACCGAGCAGACCAAGGTACCTCCGCTCAAGTGGACAAAGTGATTCAAAACTAATGATTAACTTTCGTCAACTGCTATGAAAAATTTAAGGCAATTCTTAAAGGAATTCACACTTATAACTCTTAGTATTCTAATCGCTTTTTGGATTGAAGACTACCGTGAGCAGAAAAATAATGATCGTGATACAAAAGAGCTGTTGATCAATATCAAACAGGACATTTTAGGCAACTCGGAAATATTAAGGGAATATAGTTTAATGCAGGAAAGTGCCATTATCCCCGCGATGAATTCAGTGCTTATTGATTTGGAAGATTGCATTGTTGATTCAACACACACCCTGGTAAATTTTCTCAGTTTTACACCTGTATTGCATCTGAGATTTGAAGGATATGAAAATCTTAAAAATTCAGGATTATTATCAAATATTGAAGATGACACCCTTCTTCATGGGTTTAAACCCATATCACTTGAACTTCGGTACATTGAAGACAATAAAAAAAGGCGAGAGTTATTGGAAAATAAGTTGGTGGAAATTTCCTATCCTGCAATCTACTCGACTGAAAGAAAAGAATGGATTACAAAACAATCTAAGTTTTTACTCACTGCTGAAGAGTGTGGTGAGCTAAACTTTCTATTATCTGCATGGATCCACATGGAACAAGAATTCTCAATTCAAATGAGTTATACTTCAGAAAGCATTAAAACATGGCTTCCTCGACTAAATCGTGAAATAGAAGCAAAGTAGTTTACTCGACCTTCTTCGGATGCAATTCATGGAAAAAGATGTCTCCATTCGGAACATCAAATTCCAGCCCAGTCACCTTCAGGTTGTTGTCGAGCGTAAACGAAACTGTTCCAAAATCAAACCAGGCATGTTCTTTATCCCACTTAATTTCATAGGTATCGTAGTGCCAGTGCTCTAACGTTGCACTTAGTAATGGAGCATACTGAAAGGCCATTCTCAGTTGCTCATTGGTTTCAACAACTGAAATTTCTCCATACATCGGATCATAGTAAGTACCCTCCATTTCAGTGATTTCAATGGAGGGTTTTGTCTCCATCCTACGGGCAGCTTTTCTTTCCTCCACATCTTCCCTATGGCCATCTCGTGACCGTGCCCTTTCGAGATATTCTGGAGACCAGTCGCGCGTATCTTTTTTCAGGTATTGGTTGGCAATGTAGTATGTCAACGGTGTAGAGATGCTTTCCATTGTATTCGTGAGTACAACGATCCCGAGTTTAAGATCCGGGATCATCATCACGCGAGAGTACATGCCATCGTATCCGCCACCATGACTTGCAACCATTGTTCCATAGTAGTCCATCAGGCTCCAACCTAAACCATAACCCGCAAAATGCCTTCCCGGAATTGATCCTTTGGAACCTTCACTTAGTTTGAAATTATTATGTGGTGTCCATAATAGGTTTTGCTGTTCCTTCTCAATGTATTGCTTTCCGTCCCATTCACCTCCATTCAAATTCATCATCATCCATTTTGCCATGTCTGAAGCGGATGAAATAATCCCTCCAGCGGCACTTGGTGCATCCCAGCTGGCCCATTCTATAGGAACCGTTCCGTTTTCCAATGTAGGTTTATGAGGTGTGGCAGCATTTTCCGGAAGATCACTAATACTGATTACAGTGTTCTCCATTCCCAGTGGATTCATAATATGCTCTTTCACATAAGCTTCCCACGGCTCACCTGTCACCTTTCTTATCACCTCACCTGCTGCAATAAACATTAGATTCGTATAGCCATATCCATCCCGGAATTCATACGCTTCCGGTACGTATGCCGCTTGCTTTATGATTTCCTCAGGGGTTTTCTCGGTCTTATACCAAATCACATCTCCGCTGAAGGTTCCAAGGCCCACGCGATGGCAAAGGAGGTCTTCGATTGTAACCATTGATGAAATGTATTCATCACCATAAAGTGTGAAGTATGGCAGGTAATCCCTTACTTTATCCTTCCAGGAAAGTTTGCCTTCCTCCACAAGTCTGGCAATGCAGGAAGCAACAAAAGCCTTGGAATTGGATGCGATGGCAAAAACAGTATTTTCGTCTACCTGATCTTTCCCTCCCAGCTCCTTTACGCCATATCCCTTACTTAGAACCACCTTTCCATCTTTTACAATGGCTACTGCCATTCCTGGTACATTCCAGTCCTTTCTGGCCTTTTCAATGTATTTGTCAATGGCTTTTACATCCACCTGAGCGGAGGAAGCAAAAACAACTAGTAGCAGGGATAAAATTGAGATAAACTTTTTCATTCTTCGGGGTTTAAGATGAAGAACGAAAATACGAAGAATCATGCTGGGAATTTACCAGGTGGAGCTTTTGGCGTTGAGTACCGCTTTCATCACATCCTTTTGACTGATCTGGCCAATCAATTTACCATCCCAGATAACCGGAAATCTTCTCAGGCGCTTCTCCAGAAACATCTTGGCAGCTTCAAAAATATTCAGGTCAGGACTTACTGTGATCACATTTTTAGCCATGTATTCTTCTACCCGACCGGTAAAGATGGGCATATTGTCATATTTGCCTTTTACCACTTCCTTCAGGCAGTCACCTTCGGAAATCACTCCCACCAATTCACCTTGGTCATTCACCACAGGCCCACCAGAAATTTTATGTTTCATCAAAGCGTCCACGACCTCATGCATGGCCTGATCCGGCCTAAACGTGATAAGCTTCCTGGCCATGTAATCTTCTACTTTGAGTGCCTGGGATTCCTGGGTTTTGGGAGCTTCTGCTCCTCTGTAGCTCATTACCATATCTAGCTGAATTAATGTTTTAAGTAGCATAGAATCTACTCAAAAAACACGAAAACGCAAAATATTAGCACACAGAAACTTAGCTTGAGTGATCTGAAACAATGACCCAGTCATTGCCTAACCGTCTGAAAAGCAGGGAGAAATGCCCGCTGGGGTTGTCGCTTTTTCTTTTAAGGCTCCACTTACCTATCACCGACCAGAAATCATCGCTAAGGGGCTCCAGTATGATCAAATCGAAAGTCAACTCGCCCATTGCAGATTTATCCGGATAGGATTTTTTATAATTATCAAGGGTTTGCTGCCAGCCATACGTCAACCCTTTGCTCCCGATAAAAACCAGTTGATCAGATTTCCAGTAGCCTTCCATGAAGCACTCCAGATCACCGGCGTTCCAGCATTCCTCCTGCTGTGCCAATACCTCGCGGATGGCCCGCTCGTCCGGGTTCTGCTGTGAAAAAGCCTGTGTGGTGGTGAGTAGGAGTATGATCCCGATTTTCCTCATTTTCTAAGATACGTTTGAATCTTAGCTTTCAGGGTTTCTTTATCGGTGGTGATATGAGGGTCGCTATAGATTTTCAGCATCATCTCGCGCAACACATCTTCATCATAGCCCAGCTTGCTGGCGATGCGTGCGCAAAATTTGATTTCTTCTTTATAAATCCGGCCATCGATCTTCATCAGTTGTACCACATTGTAGAGGTAGTCATAGCGCAAGTCATCAGAAAGGGTTTCCAGCCCTTCTATCACAGAAGGATCTTCGAAACATTCGCTGATCTCCTCTGCGGACATCCCGTTGGCCTTGCCTATTTGCTTGATCAGGTCGATTTCTTCCTGCACAACCACTCCATCTACCCGTGCCAGTTGCACAAGCATGTTGAGGTGGGACCGGACGATATTTGGAAAGTTATTCTCGATGACTATTTTGATTAGTTACTATATTGCTATAGGCGAAATCATGTCGCTTCACAAAAGTAAACCCAGCTAAGCTAATCTCAAACTATTAAAGTTTAGCATTGAAAATGGCCAAATAGATGAATTTTCTAGCTCACTTGTACCTAAGCGGAGATAATGAGGAAGTTTTAGTCGGAAACTTCATAGGGGATTTTGTGAAAGGCTCGCAAATGGACCATTACCCGGATCAGATTCAAAAAGGCATTCGCATGCACCGAAGTATTGACCATTTCACAGATACGCATGAAGTAGTGCTGAAAAGCAAAGTGCGTTTGCGGGAAAAATTCAGGCATTATGCACCAGTGATTGTGGATGTGTATTATGATCATTTCCTGGCCAGGGATTGGTCCCTTTTTTCGGATGTCCCGCTTTTGGAATACACGGAGCATTTTTATACAATGATGGATCGGTACTACGACATCATCCCGAAAGGGGTCATTCACATGTTGAGCTACATGTCCAGGGACAACTGGCTATATAATTACCAATTTATAGAAGGAATAGACCGTGCGCTAACCGGGATGAGCAGGCGAACAAAATTTGTCAGTAAGATGGAAGAAGCCTCTCAAGCCCTTCAGGATCATTATGAAAAGTTTGAAGAAGAATTCCATCAATTCTTTCCGGATTTGCAAGCTCATGTGGCCAAATTTGAGGTATGAAAGACCTTCTAATTGTAGGGCTGGGTGGATTTCTGGGCAGTGCGCTGCGATATGGTGCGTACCTGCTCACCGCAAGGTTTTACATTGACAAACCCTTCGTTGGGACTCTGGTTGTGAACTTGCTTGGCTGTCTTGTCATTGGACTGCTGAGTGGCAGCCTGATCCGGCTGAATAACCAGGCCGCCCTATTTCTGATTGCGGGGGTGTGCGGAGGTTTCACCACTTTCTCCACCTTTGCACTGGATGGACTGAAAATGCTCAAAGCCGGAATGATTGGCCAGTTCATTTTATATGCGTCTGTGAGCATGGTTGGAGGTTTGATACTCTGCCTGATTGGGTTTTATTTGGCCAACAAAGCATAATCTTTCAGTTTTCAATCCTCATCCCCTACTCAAACCACTCCGGATCTACCTTTACCGTGAATGTGCCCTCCGAAAAAACCAGCTTCTCTGGGGCCTTGCCAGGTGTTTGGTTGCCTTCTCGCTCCAATACAAGAGATACACTAAATATCCCCTGAATTTCAGTGTTTTGTGAGCTATAATCTGTAATTCTTACAAAGTTGAAAATTGATGTTGTGTCCAAAATATAATAGTCACCTAGAACATCTCCATCATCAAGCAAAGTACCATAGCTCGAAGAAGTGATCGAAGAGTTACTACCATCAAATAGTTCAAATTTTTGTTTTTCAAAAATCGGCAAAATTCCACCTATTCCAAGTGATTCGCGCCAATATCCTTCTTCGCTGTAAGTATCAAGTACTATTGAAAATCTTGTACTGTCAACCGAAAGCTGTGTACGACATAGGGCACTCCAGCTATCACCGTTTTTTTCTGCATTTCCAATCCCCGTATAAATATCAGGGATCAAACTACCAGGTTCTTCTTCTTTGCAGCTTGAAAGACAAACCAAGAGGAGCATTTCAAATATGATCAAGCATTTTTTCATGGCTACTCAAACCACTCAGGATCTACTTTTACCGTGAATGTGCCCTCCGTAAAAACCAGCTTCTCTGGGGCCTTGCCAGGTGTTTGGTTGCCTTCACGCTCAAGAATCAATGAGACTTTGAAGATTCCTTCGATTTCTGCGTTATTAGGATTATATGAAGTTATGTGGATAAAACTATCATGCACTGTGGTGTCGAGACCATAGGAATCTCCTCCTACATCACCATCATCTATCCATGTCCCATATCCAGCAGAAGTTTCGGTAAAGCCATTTCCATCAATTGATTTAATATTCTGCCTTTCAAAATATGGCTTAACGCTTCCAATTCCTAGTGTTTCACGTAAAAAACCTTGTGAACTAAAAGTGTTTACTATTATTGAAATTCTATTTGTTTTTAACTTTTGACTCCTAGTAAAACCACTCCACTCTTCACTATTTTTTAATGCAGTAGCTGTCCCAGAATAAATATCCGGAATCAAACTGACAGGTTCTTCTTCTTTGCAACTTGTGATGCAAAATAAGAGGAGCATTTCTAATATGATCAAGCATTTTTTCATGGCTACTCAAACCACTCCGGATCTACCTTTACCGTGAATGTGCCCTCCGTAAAAACCAGCTTCTCTGGTGCTTCCCCTGAAGTCTGGTTGCCTTCCCTCTCCAATACAAGAGATACATTAAATATCCCCTGAATTTCTGCTTTCTGAGGTTCGTATTTTTTTATCTGAATGAAGCTGTCATTTACAGTTGTATCTAAACGATAAATATCACTTAAAACATCACCATCGTCAATCCAAGTTACAAAACGTGATGAGGTTATAGAGGAATTATTACCGTCAAATAGTTCAAATTGTTGTTTTTCAAAAATCGGCAAAATCCCACCTATTCCAAGTGATTCGCGCCAGAATCCTTCCTCACTGTATGTATCAAGAATTATCGTAAATCTTGTTGTATCTACAGATAACTGAGTTCGTGCTATTGCATTCCAACTCACTCCGCTCCTAATAGCAGTTGCTGTCCCAGAATAAATATCCGGAATTAAGCTCACAGGGTCTTCATCCTTGCAGCCAAGGAAACAGGCCAAAGACAGCATTGTAAGTATGATCAAATACTTTTTCATCACTATTCTTTTATGAATCTGTAATTGGTTGATCCTCCTCTTCCTGATAATCGGATGATATAATTTCCGGCTTTTAAGCTGGAAACATCTAAAGTGATTCTATTGGATGAACGCCCAGTTATTTTCTGTTTAAAGACAAGTCCTCCTTTCAAATCAATTACTTCAATTTTCTCGATCTCTGACTGATCCTCTTTCGTCAAATGTATTTCTACAATATCCGAGGATGGGTTCGGGTAGATGAGTGATTCATCAATGCTGAATCCATTGGTATCGAACAATGTGCTGTCCGCACAATGCGGATCACAGGGGGATATGATGTCGCCTTCGTCCGGGTTGAGCACAAAGTGATGGTCTGTGTATTGCTCATTGTCACCATCTATCACCCGCAACCTGACGTCCAGGTCATTTCCATTGGGCATGGTGTAGGCAAGCGAGCTTGCAGTCGATACTTGAAAGTAGGCTCCTCCTACACTTACGTCCCATTTGTACGAAACGTTTCCTGTGGCATTCTGCACCAGGCTGGTGAAGTTGAGTATGGTGCCGCCATCAGCCGCATCCGGGCCGTAGATGGTGGCCAGCAAGTCCGGCTGGGTAAAGCGGAAGCCCGCAACTGTGGGGCCGTTTGTATTGTGCACACGTGTATTGAAAGCAGTGCCCAGTGCACCCGTAGACTGCCCCTGGTGCGATACCTGCGGATTGGAAAAATGCAGCACCCGCTCCCTGCCCTGCTCCTGGGTGCGCATCACTGATCCGTACTTTGTGGTAGTCTGAAACGGCCAAATGCCTGTGGTTTTTTGCCAGTCGTACCCATGCGCATCGCCGGGGCTGGGGTCTGCGGCTATTTGATGCCTGGCACCAAATAAATGGCCCGCCTCATGGATAAGGGTCATGGTGGAGGTGGCACTACCCACCTGCACCATGGCGTAGGCATTGCTATTGTTAGGTCCTATGGCAGCAACAACACCACCTATTCCAGGATAATTGCCATTGGTAAGCAATATCACAATGTCTGCTTCAAACTGGTCCCTGAGCTGTTGGGATTGTGCATGATTTGGAAGAGCCTCAATGTCATCACTTATGTTACCAAATGTTCCATGCGAGTTTTCTACAAAGGTCGATGGCAGCACGTCTACAATATGGAGCCTGGCGTTGAAGATGTTGCTGTTGAAGATCGCATCAAACCACTGGTCTTCTGCGGTATTGGCAAGGTCTGCCATATTCAGTCCGGTGTTTTGTGCATTGTTGGTGAAAAGCACCAGGGCCCTTATGTCCTCTGTCCCGGATTTATTGGACTGTTGTTTTGGTTCTGTATCGCTAATTTTTCCTTCTTCCGGGTTTTCTTTTATTTCAGCCTCTACGGGTCCTTTCACCGCACACCCATCCAGAATGAGCTTGTCCATGTTGTACTCAATGAGCAATGCATGATCGTCATCATAGTGCTGAATGTCATATACCTTGCCCTTTGTTCTTATTTGCCCGTAGAGCCTGTCCTGCTTTTTGGATAGTGTGACAGAGCCATTTTTGAAGGTTCCTCTCCACCTAAGCTCAGAAGGAGAACGATAATCGAGCTGCTGTGTAGCAGTAATACCCACTCCTTTAACTGGAAGGTCAAAAAATACCTGTTGGTTTCTGATTTTTGCTTCAAAATCTTCCACCTTCACTACCACCACATTTGTAATGTCAGGCAATTGATTTATCTGCTCAACCTTGTTTAATAGTGAGTTGTCCTGTAACTCGTTTATTTTAATCTGCTTTAAGGCAAAGCCTGCCGATCCTTGTTGTGCATAAGACAATCCGAAAGAGAGCAGGAGAGCAATTGGAATGATAAGTTTTTTCATAAATAGTGAGTTTTTGTTCAATATACATAAAACAGAATTAAAAATTGCAGTTAATTAAATTAGGATACTGCATTGACATTTTTAGTGATGCAGGATTCTGCCCTATGAACAAAGCATAATCTTTCTTTATTTTTCACCGTTATATAAGCTACTTAACCCTTTCGGATGACCAACTATTACCATGTATTGGGGCTCTCTGAAAATGCCTCCCCAGCCGAAATCAAAGCTGCTTTCAAGCGGCTGGCGGTGCTTTATCACCCAGACAAACATCCGGGCAGGCCTGAGATGGAGGAAAAGTTTAAGGAGATCAATATCGCCCATCAGGTCCTCTCAGATGAATATGAAAAGGCCCGGTTTGACCTCAAGCTAAAGTATCAGCAGTTTTCTCACAGCCACCAGCCGCCACCTTATACTTACCAGACCAATCGGCCTCACTATGGAGCGCCCCCTCGTCCACGATACTATTACCAAACCAAAGTGGACTACCGTAAGAATGCCATTGCTACGGCTTATGCATTTGGTATCACCTTTCTGATTGCATTGGTGGTGATGACCGGGATCTGGGCGAAGAAAACTTATGACAGCCATCAAATGGAGAAGCTGCTGGCCGAGCGAAGATCCACTTTTGTAGAAGCTAAAAAACAATTTGAAACCGGTGACTATCATGCAGCTTTTGAGACCATGACTTCACTCAGCTTCTTTCACAGGGAGGAAGATGACATGAAGCTTTTTAAGGATAATATGCTCAATGAAATCATAGAAAAAGGAAACCGGAGATTTTCAAATGAGGAATACACCGAAGCTATTGCTTTGTACGAGCTGGTGCAGGAGTTTGCACCTGAGATGCCTTTTTATGAGGTAAAGCAACAACTCGCCGAAGCGTACAAGCTGACCAACCAGCCACAGAAGGCCATTGAAATACTGAATGAATTTCTGGTGAGTGAGTATGAGATCATCACCTCACTGGTGAAAATTGCTGAGATTCATCACCATCAGCTCAAGGACTCGAAGGAAGCACTGGACTACCTCCTGATCGCCCACCGGCTGGCGGTGAAGCGCTACAAGACTTTTTACGGGGATGGGTATGCGCTGGTGATTAATGAGAAATACGTTCCAAAATCCCATTACTACCTCTATACCCAACTGGCAGACATGTACCTGGTGGTGGGAGATGCTGAAACTTCCCTAAAAGCTGCAGACTGGAACAAGTATGTGTGGCCAGACAGTGCTTCCTCATATCTCACTTCCGCTAATGCCTATTTGGCTTTGGGTAGGCGATGGAAAGCCTGCGAGGAGTTTGCTGGGGCCATGGCAAGAAACTGGAGTGGGGAAAAACCAAGCTACTGCAACTGAATGGCCGGCTACTCAAAAAATCCTCTTTGGAAAAAACTCAACATTAAAGAAGGTTATCATTGCTTTCTCCACAATTCTCCCGCAAACTACTTTGAGCTGCTGGAGAAGACTCCAACAGAAACTACGTGGGATGATGAGTTTAACTCTGCGCCATATGACTTTCAGCATGTCTTTGTGACCCGGCTAAGCGAACTTGAACAGCACTGGGCTAGCTGGAAAAAAGGCCTGAAAAAGGATGGCACACTCTGGGTATCCTGGCCAAAGGGAACTTCCAAAATGGATACTGACCTAAACGGCAACATCGTGCGGGAATATGGACTAAAAGGAGGGCTGGTAGATGTGAAAGTGTGCGCCGTGGATGACAACTGGTCCGGACTGAAGTTTATGTATCGGAAAAAAGATCGTTGATGTCATTCGTCGACTTTAAATTCCCCTCTGCAATGCTGATCGCCGAGCAAGGCTATGTCATCCTCTATTATGAGTTTTCTGGTTCTCAAACAGGTGCTCGAAAATAGCCGGTGAACTTCCCGGTGCTGCTACCCGCAAATTTATTATGAAGGATTTTTCCGAGTTCAATGAGAAATAAAAAGGGTGAATTATTTATTTCTTTCCTCAATACTTGAATCGTTCATTTCAGTTGGAAAGAAATCTGTGACAAAGACCTTTTTTTCGGATTCAAGTATGAAATAGATTATTTTCACTTTTTTACGAGATGTAAGCTCATAAAGAAGGTATTTGTGACCTAATCCCAGAAAAGCCAATTTATCTTCATTCCTACCTCGGCCGGACATTTTATCGAGTGAAAGTGCCATGTCTAAAATCTCATCTGACTTACGATCAGCACTTTCCACAGAATGAGTTGAGTACAAGTATTTCAGTAAGTCGTAGTAGTAAATCTCAGCTTCGGAAGTGATATCTACTAAATAACCTGATTCTTCTTCCACTGATTTACTTCTTCTTTGAAAGATTTAATGGAACGTGTTTGTCCTTCTTTTGCCGAGACTAAGGATTGCTCTGCCCTGGCAATCATTTCATCATCAGAAGTATTAAAAAAATCTTTTTGAGTCTCTTTTAGGAGTAGCTTCAAATGAAGACTTAATAACTCTGTATCCTCTATCTTATCGATGATTTCGTGCAATGATTGCTTTACAGAAGGAGCCGTCATAATAAACTGTTTACTACAAAATAACGATAAAAATCTTAGAATCATTTCATCATCAGGACCTCACCGAATGAACTTCTTCAAGTTGGCCTCTTATGTATCGGAAAAAAGATCGTTGATGTCATCGTCAGCGGTAAACTCCACTTTACAACGCTGACCACTTAGGAGTTCCATATCATCCACCATGATAAACTCGTCATGTTCTTTCTGCATTTTGGCGTTGGCTTCCTTCTTCACTTTGATTCGCTTGATGGCCTCTACAAACCTCCTCATCTCGGTTATGTCCTGAAGGATTAATTCCGGAACCTGTGTTGGTTTCCCGTCATCCCCCTTTGCTACCATGGTAAAGTAGCTGTTGTTGGTATGTTTGACCTCATTGGTTTTTACATTCTCGGAGGTGACCTTAATACCCACAATCAATGAGCTATTCCCAACGTAATGTACTGCGGCATCCAGGGTTAAAAGCTCCCCCACCTCTACCGGCTGCAGAAACTCTACTCCATCCACGGTCACCGTCACACAATAGGCGCCCGCATGTTTGCTGGCCACTGCATAAGCCACTTTATCCATCAGTGAGAGAATGAGGCCTCCATGAACCTTCCCGCCAAAGTTGGCGAAGGAAGGGATCATCAATTCGGTGAGCTTAGTGCGGGAAAACTGGACTGTGCGTGGCTCCATGGGTCAGAATTTTACTTTCACATCGGTGGTCTGCTCCCCATTGATCACCTTGATCAGGTCGAACTCATAAATTACATCTTTTCCATTCTGTTCCATTAGTTGATCCTGGCTCACTTCCCTCGCAGGCTTTGGCAAGTGTAAAATCAGTCGGGATTTAGCCCCTTCCAGCATAGTATTGAGCATCATCATAGTAGAGTCGTTCATATCCACCGATTCAAAAGGGGTGGATGTTCGGGAAAACATATTTCCGTTGAAGCTATAGGTCACCTGCACATCTGGCATGTCCATACCCATGCCACCTCCGGTAGCCGTCTGGTTTTCATTCATAAAATCCTGAAATCCCTGCAAGTCTTCAATATTATCAAACCTGAAGCTCATCCCCGAATTCAAAAAAGCCTCCTCTCGGCTTCCCTTCATAAACATGACCATCTTTTCCACATACTTCTTCTTGGCTGGATCGTTTTTGATGCTATCGGGTACACGGGTGGAAAAGTCAATGATGGAATCGACTTCAGCCGGAAAGTCCTTCCATATCTGTGCGTCCACTATTTGCCTCAGGCTATCCTCCGAGGCATCCGGATAGAAGCTGCTCATCATCCCCATCATCATGGCGCGGGTGCTGCTGATCACATCCGTATACACCAGGTATTCACCGCTTCCGTCTTCATTGAGGTAAATTTCTTCAGTGATATTGGCACAGGAAGTGAGAAGCACAATCAAGACAACTATTGTCTTTTTGGCATGTTGCGTCAGGTTATTCATTCGGTTTTGATTCGGTCATCAGCCCACCAAATCCCCACTCATCTCCCTGCATTTTTTGATTTTTTTGTTGAGAATGAGTTTCCAGAATGGCGAACGAGTAACTACTAATTTAGTCTTTACCCAGAGGTTATTCAAACGTTTGCCAGTCCAGGTTTTGCTGCCAGCAACGTTAACCGGCTCTACGATGTATTCAAAGCCCATTTTGTGGGTTTCCTCGGTCACGCACCGATTGCCATAGGCGATCTTATTTCCATCTGGCACATAAATCAATCCGATGTGCTTGCGCTTCGGCTTGTTTGCCGCCTTATTGGCATCCTTGCGCATCTCCAGATTCTCCGTGGGGAGGTAATCCTGCACGGGCTTTTCTTTCTGCCCAAAACTGGCCCATGAAATACTAATAAATATGATCGGGAATAGCACTCGCCACATAGGAAAACCAAAATAGAGAAAATTTCAGCAATGATTGCTGGTCGTGGGGGTAATAAATAACTTGCGGGGCAAAATTGGCGGAACGTGAAGTTTTTAATCTCCTTTTTTCTCAGAAAGGTACCTCGAAAGTACCTTCAGCTTTTTAGCCACGTGGCGCTTCGGATCGTAGCGGTTTTCTACCGTGGAAATAAAGTGCAATGTCCTGTGTGTGAATCACGCTTTCGCAAATTTCTTCCGTACGGGAGACAATCGAGAAGCAATGCCCTATGCCCTAAATGTCTGGCACTGGAACGCCACCGACTGATCTGGCTTTATCTGAAACGAAAGACTGACTTCTTCACTAAACAAGCCAAAATGCTCCATGTCGCACCTGAGATCTGCTTCATGGAAAGGTTTGAAGCCCTGGAGAATTTGGAATACATCACAGCTGATATTGAGTCGCCACTGGCCAAGGTGAAAATGGATATTCACGAGATTCCGTTTGAAGATAATTCAATCGATATCATCTTTTGCAACCATGTGCTGGAGCATGTGGATGATGACATGAAAGCCCTGAGTGAAATGCGAAGGGTGTTGAAACCCGGTGGGTGGGCCATTCTACAAGTGCCCTTTTTCTACCCACTCCTTAAAACTACCTATGAGGATAAAAGCATCGTAGATCCGAAGGAGCGTGAGAAAGCCTTTGGGCAGGACGACCATGTGCGGATGTACGGGGAAGATTACGGGACCAGGCTGGCGAGTTCGGGCTTCCGGGTGGTGGAGGAGCGGCTAATCGATGAGCTGAGTGACGATGAAAAAAGCTTATATGCCCTGCCGGAAAAAGAGGTGATCTACAAAGTAGTGAAGTAATCTTGATAGGCAAATCAGCAAAATTAATTGTGGACATTTCACTGCTCACTCAACTCGATGTTATAGGTTTCCCTGGCAAACTCATTAAACTCTCTCAACTCCTTTATCAGGCTCATCTCCGTAGCTCCAAAATCACTGAAAAGAATGAGGCAAACTTGCTTGAGTCTGGGATCATCAAAAAAAGCTGGCTGAAAGATGATGTCCCCTACCTTAGAATTGTATCTGTTTACAAGCACTTCATACTTTTCGATCTCAGCCAGCCAGTTGATGAATTCATAAGAAACCAACGTGTGTTTGGAATCCTGCACCAGAAACTTCCATGTCGTTGATTTAAGATCAGGTGTAGTCACTCCCTGGGTCTTTTTAATTACGTCCGCCAGGGTGTAGCTTTCATCGTCCAAATAGGCACTCAGCGTATCCATAAACTTTGCCTGCCTTTGAAGCGAATATTCCAGTTCCCTGATGTTTGCCTCGTTTTCTTTAATGATGGAGGACACTGAGTTTCGGATGTAGGCCGATTCTGAGCAAGATTGCTGCCAATTGTTAATAAACAATGCGAGAAGGATACCAACGAGCACCGGAACAATATCTAAGAGTATTTTTTTAATCTTCATAAATCTGATATCAGTTAAAGGCATATTCAACACCAAAATACACCTCATAGATAAACTTATTCAAAGGAATAATTGGTTTATCATCCAATAAGAAGTTGGAGGTCATCTTGATTTTGAACTGATCTGTCAGGGCATTTTTGAATTCCAACTGCCCGCTCACCCGATTTCGAAAAACATCAATGGCGCTATCATTTCCTGACTGGAAATAGATGATCGCATTCACATTGGTGGTGGGGGTTAGTTTCACATCGGCACTGAAGTAAGTATTCAGTTTCCAAAGTTCTTTTTCGATTTTCTCCTCCGTGCCATTCCATCGCTCATACTCCCGAAACAGCCCCAACCCCATATAGAGTGAGTTTTGCTTCTGGAGGATATTCCACCGATAGCCTCCTCCCAGCAGCCATCTCAGTTCCATGTTTCGGGATTCATCAAACTGCACCTGACCATAGACTTCCGGCGTGAGTGTGGCGGCCCTTCTAAATATCTCCCTCAGGTGGGCAGTTCCATTGTAGATGAGCGGACCATCGCCAATTTTGAAATAATTCAGCCCGCTAATGAGTACGGTTGCAGACTGCTCGGCGATATATACCACATCCACATTATTATTCGCCCCTATGTACACATTTTGCTTTTCAGCCGTGGAGCTCCTGTTGTTGATTGCGAATGTGGCATCAATTACCCCAGTAAAATAATTGGAAGAATCTGTGGCCAGAAAGTCTTTATCCACTTTGAGGATTTGGGCTGACGCACTAGCCCAACTAATTATGAAAAGAATGAAGAATATCAGTTGTTTCATTGAGCGGCAAAACTAAAAGGCTCAAAAGATTGAGTCCTTAAAGATGTATTTCTCAGGTTATTTACAATCTCACTACATATTTCTTCTATACTGCTCAGATCCTTCACGTTGTTCAGGATTTCCGGCCAATCATTTACATATTTCTACGGTATTGGCTAGATCCTTCGCTACACTCAGGATGGGTGGTATATTGATTCGAATTACATATTGCGTCTGTACTGACCACCCACCTCAAACATGGCATGTGTGATCTGGCCTAACGAGCAATATTTGGTTGCCTCCATCAAAGTAGCGAAAGTATTTTCGTTCTTAAGTGCTGTTTCCTGAAGCCTGCTTAGCATCTCTTCAGCCTTCTTTTCATTGCCCTCTTTCAAGGCATTCAGGTTGATGATCTGCTGCTCTTTCTCATCCTTGGTCGCTCGTATCACCTCATCCGGAATAATTGTAGGTGAGCCTTGAGAAGAAAGGAAGGTGTTTACCCCAATGATTGGCAACTCGCCCGTATGCTTCTTGGTCTCGTAATAAAGGGATTCTTCCTGGATCTTTCCTCGCTGATACATGCTTTCCATCGCTCCTAATACTCCCCCTCGTTCGGTAATGCGATCGAATTCTAACATTACAGCCTCCTCGACCAAATCCGTCAGCTCTTCGGTGATAAACGATCCTTGCATTGGGTTTTCATTCTTGGCTAATCCAAGCTCTTTGTTGATGATCAACTGGATCGCCATGGCTCTTCTTACTGATCCTTCCGTCGGTGTGGTGATGGCTTCATCATAGGCATTGGTATGTAGCGAGTTACAGTTATCGTAAATCGCATAAAGGGCCTGAAGCGTCGTTCGGATATCGTTGAAATCGATCTCTTGTGCATGAAGGGAGCGACCAGAAGTCTGGATGTGATACTTCAGCTTTTGAGCACGTTCGTTCGCTCCGTATTTCAGCTTCATCGCCTTGGACCAGATACGTCTGGCCACACGACCAATCACTGCATATTCGGCATCTACTCCATTTGAGAAGAAAAATGAAAGATTCGGCGCAAATGCGTTGATGTCCATACCTCTGGACAAATAGTATTCTACGAAAGTGAATCCATTGGCCAATGTGAACGCCAACTGAGTAATCGGGTTCGCTCCTGCTTCCGCAATGTGATAACCCGAGATGGAAACAGAGTAAAAGTTTCGCACCTGATTGTCAATGAAGTACTGCTGCACATCTCCCATCAGTCTTAAAGAGAATTCAGTGGAGAAAATGCAGGTATTCTGTGCCTGATCTTCTTTCAGTATATCGGCTTGCACGGTTCCACGCACAGAAGAAAGCGCTTTCATTTTCATCTCCTGATACACATCCGCAGGAAGCACCTGATCTCCTGTCACACCCAGCAGCATCAAGCCAAGTCCGTTGTGCCCTTCCGGCAAATCGCCTTTGTAGGTCGGTCTCGCAACTCCCCGTTCCTTGTATATCTTTTCAATTTTTTTCTCAACCTCTTTTTCCAGACCATTTTCGGCGATGTACTTCTCGCACTGTTGATCAATTGCCGCATTCATGAAGAATGCACAGATGGTAGCAGCAGGACCATTGATGGTCATGGATACCGAAGTGGTTGGGTCACACAGGTCAAATCCTGAGTATAATTTCTTTGCATCGTCCAGGCAGCAGATGCTCACGCCAGAGTTACCAATTTTTCCGTAGATATCCGGACGGTAATCCGGGTCTTCACCGTATAGTGTCACCGAATCAAAGGCTGTGGAAAGCCTTGCGGCTGGCAGCCCATGCGACACATAGTGGAACCGCTTATTGGTTCGCTCCGGCCCACCTTCTCCGGCAAACATCCGCGTTGGATCCTCGCCTTTTCGTTTGAATGGAAACACACCGGCGGTGAATGGAAACTCACCCGGTACATTCTCCTGCAGGCTCCAATGCAGGATGTCACCCCAGCCTTCGTATCGCGGCAGGGACACTTTCTGCAATCTGGTGTGCGAAAGTGTTTCGGTGGTGGTCTCCACTTTGATTTCTTTGCCTCGTACTTCGTAGGTGTATTCTTCTCCTTCGTAGTTGGCTTTCTTTGCATTCCATTCCTCCAAAAGCTTCAGGTTGTAAGGATCAAGCTCCAGTTTCAGTTCTTCTTTGGCTTTATCAATGGCGGCCAAAGCGTCTTTTTGATCTTTCAGAATTTCGCCTGATTTCTCCAGGCTGTAAAGCTTCTGAGCCACTTCCTTTTGTTGAATAGCTTTTTCATTATATCCCCTGATGGTTTCGGTGATCTCTGAAAGGTAGCGTGTTCGCTTTGGTGGAATGATGAACACCTTTTCGCTCATCTCATCCGTGCTGATAAAGGAAGACTTGAGATCGGCTCCTGTTTTCTCTGCTATCAGGTTCATCAGCGACAGGTATAGCTTGTTCATGCCCGAGTCATTGAATTGTGATGCGATGGTGCCAAACACCGGCAGATCTTCTTCTTTCGCATCCCACAGCTGATGGTTACGCTGGTATTGTTTCTTCACATCCCTGAGTGCATCCAGTGCCCCTCGCTTGTCAAACTTGTTGAGCGCGATGATATCTGCAAAGTCCAGCATGTCGATCTTTTCCAGCTGGGTGGCTGCACCGTACTCTGGCGTCATCACGTAAAGCGATGCATCAGAGTGATCGGTGATTTCTGTATCAGATTGACCAATACCGGAAGTTTCCAGAATGATCAAATCAAAACCTGCAGCTTTCACCACATCAATGGCATCCTGCACGTATTTGGAAAGTGCCAGGTTGGACTGTCGGGTGGCCAGCGAACGCATGTACACGCGCTCGTTGAAGATGGCATTCATGCGAATACGGTCCCCAAGCAGCGCTCCGCCGGTTTTTCGCTTAGACGGATCTACTGAGATGACAGCAATATTCTTATCCTTGAAGTCGACCAGAAAACGACGTACCAGTTCGTCCACTAAAGAAGACTTTCCGGCTCCTCCGGTTCCAGTGATGCCAAGTACAGGGGTATTAGTTGCCTGTTTGCGAAGGGCTTCCATCTCCTCCCGGTGCTGGTCCGGGTAGTTTTCTGCAGCTGAGATCACCCGTGCGATGGCCGCATGATCGTGCGTGCTGATCTTCTTTACCTGCCCGTTCAGGTTTTCACCTACTGCAAAGTCGCTTTGCTTCACCAGGTCATTGATCATCCCCTGCAATCCCAAGGAGCGTCCGTCATCCGGTGAGTAGATGCGGTTGATGCCGTAATTGTGTAGCTCCTCTATTTCTTCCGGCAGGATGGTCCCTCCTCCTCCTCCGAAGATTTTGATGTTGGCGCCCCGCTCTTTCAGCAGGTCATACATATACTTGAAGTACTCCACATGCCCACCCTGATAGGATGTAATGGCGATAGCTTGTGCATCTTCCTGGATGGCACAATCCACGATCTCCTGTACGGAGCGGTTGTGGCCCAAATGGATCACCTCACAGCCGGTAGACTGGATGATGCGTCGCATGATGTTGATGGCAGCATCGTGCCCATCGAAAAGGGACGCAGCGGTAACGATTCGGATGTGATATTTGGGTTTGTATATCTCTACAGCCTGGGTCATGTTGTTTCAAAATTTTGGGTCAACAAATTTACTGAAAAGGAAGGGGAATTGGAGGGATTTGGTTCCAGCTGGGATTAGATAGAACATCCTTTGGTGTGTAAAGTTGTACGGTGGGGTATTGTTTTGGGGAAGTGCGAGAAATGTATAAATCATGATAGGCTTTGGTAACTGCAATTCTATGAATTTAATCGATCCCTAATTATTATTATCTTGATTCGATTATGGAAGATGTTTTTTTAAGTAGACCCAATTGGATTGCTCCCATTTATTCCAAAGGAGCTCAGAATTTCTACAATGCACTTGAATCATTAGAACTAAATCCAAGAACAATAGGCCAGTCAGACTACCCTCTCGAATCTCCACTAGATGAAGTGATTTCTTTAATGGAAAAGTGCTCTGGGACTATAATTTTAGGAATACCGCAAATGGAAGTGAAGGGAAAAGTGAAGAATAAGGAGGTCAAAAACCTTTTTCAACTGGGGACAGAATGGAATCATATAGAAGCTGGTATTGCATATTCAATTGGACATCCTCTACTTATTATTCACCATGAAAGAGTCACTAGAGGAATTTTTGATAGAGGAGCCAGCAAATCATTTCTCTATAAAGTAGATATGAAAGATTCTTCATGGCCTATACAAACCAATATTACAGGCGCCTTAATAAATTGGAAATCAAAATTAAAACAACCCAAAGTCAAGAAAATAGAGAGTGATAACAAGGTTGACAAACCCAATATAAAATGGGGGATGTATGAATTTGAAAACGAGCAAGGCTTCTATTGTCCTCGATGTTATCAAAAAGAAGGAATTAAAATGCCACTATCAAGATCAAATTTCGGGTTATATTCTTGTCCGAATTGCCAAGCAAAATTTAGTGAAAACTAGATTCTAAGTTTATGAGTATCACAGAAAACATAAGGTCTTATTCTTTTTATCATGAACCGACCAATAGCAAAAAAACTATCGAAATTGATATTATAAATAATCCCAATCCTTTTATTGTTCAACATTCCCAAACTGGAGAGCTTTATCACTTACAAATTTCTGAATGGGTCAAACCTTCACGCAACGATACTCGACATTTATACAAAATTGTCAGCATTGGCGATCCTGTCTGGTTATACAGAATTAAACCTGAAAAAAGACCTATAGGTATATTTGATCGACATCTTGCCATCTCTATGGTTAAAGCAAGTCCAAAATACTTTTATATTCATGAAGTAGAAAATCCATTGCAGGAGTTACTGAAATCTCATGATACCGATTTTGAACGATATGTATTGATCCCTGGATATATTTCCGATGAAGAAATTAACCAGTTGTTGTCATTCAAGAAAAACAAGAAGAAACTAAGGGTAAGATTATTTAGCGAAAATTACTTATCTATAAATATTTGGACAGTTCCTCTAATTTTTCTTTGGGTATTAACTGGATGGTTTATTGGCCAATTATGGCCATTATTAAAAGGGAATGAGATTACTGTGGCTTTAGCAATAGTTTCCTTTTTAGCCACTTTAAGTTTTACATTATGGAAGCATAAAAAAGATTAAGGCTCGTTTACTGTGCTTGTCAGGTGTTCCCCAAACTAACTCAAGCCACACATTTTTATGTGCACGTACCAATCCCCCTGCCCCCCTTTAGATAAAGGGGGAATACTCTCAATTTTAATTTGAATAAATTAAGAGAGGAATCCCCCTTTTTTAAAGGGGGTGGCTTGATTTGAAAAATCAAGGCGGGGGATTCGACTCAACGTTTCTATTTTTATCTCATGTATTATCTGCCATATAATAAGAACCTGAAGCAGTTTTCTCGTGACCTTCGCAACAATAGCACACTCAGTGAGGTGTTGCTTTGGCGGGAGCTTAGAGCTGGCTCCATCAAAGGCTACAAATTCAACCGTCAGAAGCCGCTAGACTATTACATCGTCGACTTCTATTGCAAAAAATTGAATCTGGTCATTGAGGTGGATGGCAGCAGTCATTATCATGAAGAGGCTAGAATGCAAGATCAGGCAAGACAAGAAATACTGGAAGCTATGGGATTATTCTTCCTCAGGTTTGACGATATGGATGTGAAGAGAAATATGGCCTTTGTATTGGGGGAGATTTATCATTTTGTGGAGGAGTGGGAGAAAAACAAGGGCGTATAGACAATCCCCCTGACCCCCTTACGAAGGGGGAATACTTCTGATTTTGATTTGAATTAAAGTGAGGTAGAATCTACTTTCTGCTTATGGTTTCCCCTACCTTTTTTAGAGATCCTTTACTGCGTTCAGGATGACATGCTGGTGATGAGCACATAAAGATTTCATTGCCGTCATGCTAAGTCCGCCTGCCGCCAAAGGCAGGGAACGAAGCATCTCTAACTAGCGCTGGAGTCTTATGCTTTAAGTACACGTGCCAATCCCCCTACACCCCCTTTCCTAAAGGGGGTCCTATTCTGAATGATTTGGGTAAGTGATCTAACAAAAAAATCCCGACCAAATAGGCCGGGATCAAATTGCGATAACCTAAAAACTTACTTACTGAATAAAGTCTATTGTCAGATTCTTCACATCGTTTGGCACGAATGGCACCATACCCGACAAGTCTACAAACGTATCGCTAAAACTCATCGGTTTGTTATCCTCACCAGAGGTGATAAAGCCCTGATCATTAAAATACGCCGGGGAATATGCCTCAGCCAGGATATCGGCAATCTCCTGTTCGGTCAAAAAACCGTCGGCAACCGCCTCTATCTCCGCTTCCAAAACAGCATAAACAGAGTATTCATCTCCTGCTGTAAAATCATTGGTGGTCACATCAGATGGCGGTAGCCAAAGATTAGCCACGCCCAGATCAGTAGACTCATCACCGCGCGCTACGAAGGCATAGTTTCTGCCTCCCTCAAAGTCCGGGTCGATGATGCTGATATTTGGGTGATTGGAATTACCCATCACATCTACAATGTCGCCATTCCTACCCACAAACATTTTCATATTATCAATGTCTCCATTATCTATAGCCTCAACCCCCGAAATTGAGACAGTCATTGCTGCCTCATAGGTGGCATGATCTTCCGTATAATCAATACGCAAAATTGCAGACTCTACCACCTCCTGATCTGTTCGATCCAGATTGTAAGGCTTTAGGATAGCAACCCCGGATACAGGGTTTGTATTCCACAGCACCTGCAGTGCCATATCTTCATTTTCGGTATCCACCATGGTCATCTCAAATTCATACGAAACTCCTCCCCTTGTTACTTCATCGGTTAGGTCTATTCTCTTTGTGCGCCCGTCATCGTCCCCCTCAAATGTAAAAGAGGTGATATTGTTCGCTCCCAACACAGCCCCAATCTGTAGTGTCAACTCAACCACTTCTGCAGACTCCTCTCCCAGGTGAATGAAATATCGCAAGCTCTCGTAGATCTCATTCCCCTCGATGATTCCATCGTCATCGCCGGTGGTTCGTCCATTCAGGGAACCTGTATTGCTACTGATTGAGGAGGGGATATCTACCGAAAACTGATCGGGAACCTCCACATTAATTCTAGCCTCCTCCTCATCATCGCCACAAGCAATAAACAGGGATAATGAAAGCAGTGCTACTGATAGTTTGATTAATCTCATGATGTTTCCTTTGATTTGTGAATGCAAGGTCAGAATATCTAATTATCCCCCCAACCCGTTCATCTAAATTCATAAAAGGTTAATCTAACTTTCACCGCAGAATGGCACATATCATTGGCATAGGAGGCGCTAGCAGGTCTGGTAAGTCCACGCTGGCAAGGAAACTGAAAGAAGCACTAGCACCCAAACAGGTGCTGCTTTTGGATATGGACAACTATGTTTTCCCGGAAAATGAGGTGCCCCATATTCAGGGTCATCCCGACTGGGAGGTGCCCGAATCGATCGATTATGAATGGGTGATCGCAACCATCGATGACAATGAGCCTGACTATGACTTCATCATTGTAGAAGGCATATTGGCATTTGCCAATGAGACGCTGAGAGCCCGCTATGACTTGACGGTATTCATGGAAATTTCTAAAGCTACCTACGTGAAGCGACGAAAACTGGAGACCCGCTGGGGCAAAGATCCTGAGTGGTATATCGAATATGTGTGGGAGGCACATTTGAAATACGGCCAATATGGATCAGCTGATTTTGTGCTTTCAGGGGAGACTCCTATTCAGGATGCTGACCTAAAACGCATCCTGCGAAAAATTCATACCCTGGGCAAGTAGGCCATCTATGATGGCATTAACTTCGAGCCTCAAAATCCATCTCTATGATCGAATACAAAGGCGCATCCATTCAGGAACTGTTCTTCAAGAAAATCAAAGAGGAAGCGAATGGAAATCCACATTTAATCCAACGTGAGTTTGCTCCCAGCGAAGAAGAAACGCTCAAAAACATCTTTCTCAGACCATTTTCCGAGACCATCAATACCTATCAGTTTAAGCATGATGTGGATCTGGAGCTAAACGTGCTTTTTCAGCTTTCCAGAAAAATACAAAATGAAGGGTCGCTTGGTGAAACACACGAAGGAATTGTGACGCATCTACGAAACAGTTCCCGCCACCCAAACATCAAAGAAGGTGATCTTTTCATCGTCCGGTTTAGTGACATCATGTATGGTGGCGAGCCTGTGGATGGGATGGGTATTTTCAAAGTGGAGAAAAAAGATGCGTTCATAGAAACCCCCTATTGGACGAAGGAACCCACACTGCTTTTCAAAGAAGGAATTGGCGAGAAAAGGCTGGACAAGGCTTGTTTGATCCTATTTACTGAGGAACCTTATACCATTTTGGCCTATGATAACAACAGCAGTGAGGCAGTTTATTGGAAAAATGACTTCATCAATTTGGACTTCAAGCGGGATCATGTGAACGACACCAACCACTTTCTCCAAATGACCAAGACGTATATCACCGAGCAAATGCCGGAGGAGTTTGAAGTGACGAAAACTGACCAGATAGACCTGCTAAATAAATCCATCAAGTACTTCAAAGAAGCTGAGACGTTTGATAAGGGGGAGTTTGAATTATCCGTATTCGGACGGGAAGTTGAAGCGATCAATTCGTTTCGATTTTTTGATCAGCAGTACCAAAATGAAATGGATCTGGAGCTTTCTGAAAGTTTTAAGATTGCGGCCAATTCGGTGAAGAAGCAGGCTCGGATATTCAAAAGCGTGCTGAAGCTGGACAAGAACTTTCATGTGTACATCCATGGCAATAGGGAGCTGATTGAGCGAGGACAGGATTCAGACGGGCGGAAATACTACAAGATTTACTTCGAGAATGAGCACTGACAGTGACTGACTGAAAAAATCAGGTGCTTCTTTGAGATTGGTCATTCAATATTTGAGAATTAACCCGGACTTTAGCTGCATGAGTAAAAGTAATCACAGCGGCAGTGCAGTTTATGGGCTAGGATTCATCGGTGCTGCCATCTACTATATCTCCACTGCCACCGGCTTCTGGGTCGGGTTTGTGGGATTTTTGAAAGCGATGGTATGGCCTGCCTTCCTGGTTTATGAAGCACTGAAATTTCTGAACGCAGGAGCTTAGGAGACCAGCAAAAAAGTTTTCAGCACGCGCATACCTTCATCTTTGTAGGAATGAAGGTCACCATCCATCATGGATTGGTATAGCTTCTTCTTTTGCTCACTGATCGAAGTATTGAATTTTATTTCATTCGAATCCATCCTTTTGCCAGCCATCTCCCAGTCACTGAAGTAGCGCTGCGTCACCGGCTCACAAAATCTCATGATGGACCCACCATGTCGATCGTCCTTTTCGATTTTCTTATAGAGAGACATCACTGTATCCTTTTCCCCTTCTAAAACCTGCAGAAACCGATCTCGGGTATGGATCAGGATTCCGGTGACATTTAGCCTGGCATTATTCTTTCGGGAGGCCTCCAGAATTTTTTCAATATCCTCGTCACTGCATCGTCTTGACCGGGCACTTGTATAGACCAGGCGGTGCAGTTCTTTCTCTTCTTTCAGGTCTGAGTCATCAGAATACTGAAATGAAACAGCATGTAAGATTCGGAGGAGCTTACCGTCTGCATTTTCAATTGTTTCCTTAAGCTTCTCTCTAAGGGCTTCTTGCTCGTACATTCGAAAAAGTGGTTAATCTTGGTTGAATAACATGATTGCCACTCGATTGTTAGACTTTGACATTTGATCTACAAAATCAAGGGGAAACCATACCCTTCTTTGTTTGTCATTACAGCATGCTAACCCTAAAGATCAACTGGAAATACTGTGTGGCTTTCTACTTCGTGATCATGCTGCATGTTTCTATCCACGAGCTGGTTCATCACTTTGCCGGATTCCTTATCTGCGGTGATTTTGGCTATAAAACATTCAACTACTTTGAGACGGCCTGCGCAGCAGAGAATGACTGGAAATACCTCGCCACCTACATGGGCCCAATGTATACTTATGTTTTGATGTATGTAGGAATGATGTGGCTGAGACGTGACAGCTCATTCTTCAAACACCTTGGGTTTGCTACCATTTTTGCCCAGCTACCGTTCCAGCGGATGACAGGCCCAATTTTCGGGTTCAACGACGAGTACTTTGCCACAGCTAAACTGATTGGGGGAGGGCTGCAAACTCAGATCATCGTCACTATTATTCTATTTGCTATTTGCATACCTCCACTACTGGCGGCCTACAAAAGCATTGAAAATAAAAACAGAATGCTCTGGTTTCTTTGGTACTACCTGCTTTTCCCATACCTCCTCTTTGGCCCCTTCTTTGGCACTTTTGAGTACCTGATGGTAAACAAAGGCATCCTTTCACAAACCATCATCGGGATTGGACTACTGTTCATCATCAACGAAGTGGTGACAATCATCGGCCATATTTTCACCAGCAAGTGGATTGATCCGGAAGTCAGCTGATTGAGATCATTCCCCGCTACTCACCACAGGCATGGATCTGACCTGACTGGGATGAATCTTGTGCACATGGTCATTGATGGCCACTATTCGCTTATTGATGCGATGCATAAACTTGTTCAGGTCTGTTTCCAGCATCATCACCTGCCCATCGTAGGAGTACATCCCCACCTCCTTTTTCAAATCTTCCTTGTCCTTTTCGAGGTCCCGGCGAGTGATGCAGCTTTCTTTCAAAAAGGAAATGAACCCCTTCAGATCATATTCCTCCTCAAACTTTGCAATGTCACTCATGGTCTTGCGGTACTCCTTGGAGCTGATATCAATATCCAATGTAGGATTCTTTAGCAGGTCTAATACCACCGAGTCATAATGGTGTAGCAGGTTTAAAATATCCATCGTGTAGGTTCTATACTCCTCGCTGGAGCAAAAAGCTGACAGTCCGCCATAGTGCGAGAGGTCTTCAGAGATCGTCAGCCATTGGTTGGTCAGGTCTTCGTATTCCTCCTCTATATCTATGGTGACAAAGCTCTGTGCGCTGGCTTGCGCAATAGAAGCCACAAAAACTGTAATGAATAAAGTTTTGATCGTGCTCATTGTAGTCATTTTTTCACGATCAAAACTATGCTCACTATCAAGCCGATCGGCTCGCAAAAAGTGGGTAAAAAAATCTAAATGAATACCCCAATGATATACTCAGTAAAAATTCGGAGCATTGATTTTTCACCTAAATACTTAACTTCACTACTCTTGAGTTCCAGCTATTGAAATCAGGCATTTCAAATATCCTCCCTACTACAGACCGATCTGTGAAGATTGAGTATCGATTGTTCGAAATCACACTCGCCCTTACGGTGGTGGTGTTCTTTTTTTGGGCGATCTATGGATTGGTTGTGGGCTATGAGTATTTCGTGCAAACGGTCTATATATCCGGGGTTTTCGTCTACTCAGCGCTCTACGTACTCCAGAAAAAGGGAATCGCATTCCGCAAGATTTCCCTTTTCTATTACTATCTCATCCTTTTTTTGCTCGGTATAAGCTGGCTTCCATCAGGGGGTATTAAGGCCGCTATCCCCACTTTTCTGGGACTTGTTTATCTATCGGGACTACTCGTGCTGCCCCTTAAGGATTACCTGATCTTTATTATTGCCACGTTTGGCCTGGTGCTTGGACTCACAATCTATGAAATCCATTATCCACAAAGTGCTGCCCCTTACCTCAGCAATGACCTCCTGATGCAGGACCTGGCCATTGCTACCCTCACCTCACTTGTAATTATGGGGATATGTCTTTATGTCTTTAAGCGCACCTATATAGATGAGCGCAGGCAGCTTAGGGAGAAATACGAGGAGCTGGAAAAAGAAAAACACAAAGCCCAATCCACCGATCAGGCTAAAACCACGTTTCTTGCCACGATCTCACACGAGATGCGAACGCCCCTCAATGGTATCGTAGGGATGACTGAACTGCTATCTGAAACCAAAGTGAACAAAGAGCAGGAAGACCTGATTGACAGTTTGGTCTATAGCAGCAATATCCTCCACGGACTGATCAGCAATGTGCTGGATATTACAACCATAGAGGCCGGAAAGCTAAAGCTGCAGATGAGCTCGTTTGAAATCCGGGAAGAGCTCAATGCCATCTGGAAAGTTTTTAAGAAGAAAGCCAAGTCCAACAAGAGCCTGGAAATCAACCTGCATCTCGATGAGAAGCTCCCACAATTTTTGACCGGGGACATTGCCAGGATCCGGCAGGTGCTGGTCAACCTGATGAACAATGCCATCAAGTTTACCTACAAAGGCAGAATCGATCTGGAGGTAGCGGTAATCAACCAAACCGGCGATGTGGCATCTGTGAGATTTAGCATAAAAGATACCGGCGCAGGGATTCCTCAGGAAAGTCAGCCCCGGCTTTTCGAAACCTTCTATAAGGGAAATGATGATGAGAAATATGAAGGCACAGGGCTGGGTCTCTCCATTGTAGAAAAACTGGTGAGCCTTATGGGAGGCACCATTGCATTCGAGTCAGTACTCAGGGAAGGCTCGCATTTCTACTTCACCTTACCACTTGGCGTCAGCCAATCCGCCGATGATAAGAAAATGGATCTGATGATTGTGCCCGGGCTGACAGACCTTGACATTCTCGTAGTAGAAGATGTTCAAATCAACCGATTGGTGGCCGAAAAAATGCTGAAAAGCCTGGGGATTACGAAGGTAGACCTGGCTTTTAATGGAACCGAGGGGGTGCAGATGGCTGGAGAGAAATGTTACGACATTATCCTCATGGACTTACAAATGCCGGATATCAGCGGGTTTGAAGCCTCGAAGCAAATCACAACCATCTATGAGAACAAGAGTGAAAAACCGCTGATCATAGCACTCACAGCCAATGCAATGAAAAATAGCAGGGAGGAATGCCTGGAGGCTGGCATGATCGACTACCTACTGAAACCCATCCGAATGGAAACCCTCAAGGAGGTATTGATTAAATATTTAAAAGAACCAACATGATATTGGGAGCTATTTTGTTTAGCATTTTTCTGGTTTTATCTCTACTTCATATTAGCTGGGCGCTGGGCAATTCCTGGGGATTCGAAGCTTCCATCCCAACCAAAGAAAGCGGCGAGCCAGTTTTGCATCCAAAGAAAATCGACAGCCTGGTGGTGGGTATCGGTCTGCTTCTTTTCGGCATATTCTACCTCATCAAGTCAGGGATCATTGGGTTTGATCTTCCGGGCTGGGTATTATCCACCGTCGGATGGCTCATTCCCATTATATTTCTGATGAGGTCTATTGGAGATTTTAGATACGTAGGGTTTTTCAAAAAAAATCAAATCCACTCCGTTCGGAAAGCGAGATTCGGAATTCTATTCTCCCCTTTGCCTGGCGATAAGCCTACTTGGTATCATGCTGGAATTGTCATAACTTATCATTTGATGAATCCTACCAAACCATAAAATCCAACCCACATAGCCACGCCGTATGTAGGTACATAAATCATTAACCGAATTACATGTTAACAGAAAAAACAAGCAGCCTCAAATGGAAAGAGGTATATAGTTTGGCGGCACTAAACGCCGCAGTAGTTATTAGCTGGATTGCTTATCACGAATATCAGCCTATCCTAATGGAAAATCTTGGGATCACTCATTTGGTTGATTTTATGATTATTGCCAAGGCAATCATCCTGGTGACTATTCCACCACTGGCTGGATGGCTATCGGATAAAATCCTCCAGAAAAATGGGAAATACCTGATCATTTTCACCGTAGGTATTGGCGCTACGGCCATGGTATTTATGGTGGTCGCCTCACTCATTGGCACCTCCCACATCATGGATGTGAGTGGAGCAGTCCCCTTTATGATCGTGATCTGGCTCATATGTATGAACCTTTTTGTAAGCCCTGCCAACTCCATGATTGAGGCATTTGCACCGGCACAGAAGCTGCCTATTGTGATGGGATTTCTCTTCCTGGTGACCGAATTGCTCTATGCGCTGGAGCCTGTCGTGGTGGGATTGGTACAATTCTTCGGTGACACATTGACGTTCATTGTTGGAGGTATTTTGATCTCTGCCACAGGATTTTTATTTCACCACGTTTCCAGAGATGAGGTACTTCAGCGAAAGTCGGAGCTCATGGCAAATGACCGGGTAAGATCTCAGCCGGTCATCTCATACATAGCCATTCTGATGGTGGGCCTTTTTCTTGGGGTGGGCAAAGCTTTCCTTGTTGAGTTCTTCCCGGGTCATTTTGCAAACTTATTCCCTGAAATAGGAGAGTATGGAGACTATATTTCGTTCGGAATCCTAGGCTTGTGTGCCATCAGTGGATTCTTGATAAGTAAGCGAATCTCCAGGGCAAACCTGAGAACAGTCATTACCACTAGCTTTATTGTGCTGTTTGTGGGTGCTTTGGGTATGTTTCTCACAGAAAACCTCTATCTCACCATTGCCGCAGCACTTGTAATTGCAGGTGGATTTACAACATTGAATATCAGCGGACTGCCATATGCCATTCAAAACCTATCAGTGAGGCATGTGACGTATGGTGTTGGGATTTACATCGGAGCGTCAGAGATATTGACTGGAATGTTTGAGTATTTATATCGATAAAAGTAAGAGGGTGTCTCAAAAGTGAGACACCCTCTTTTTTTTAGTTCTTCGCGAAGAAGCCTTCATAGAGTGTAATTGACTCTACACTTCCTACCCGCTTTAGCTTGGCACGATCATCTTTGAGCACAATTATCCAATTTTCGGAATCATACTTCTCGTCATATCCTTTGAGAAATTTCTCAATCTTGGTAAGCCTCTCATGGTTGCTAATTTCCTCCTTCGCTTTATCCTTCGATTTGCTCTTATCCTTCTCCTTTACCTTCTTCGTTTCCTTTATCTCCGCTTTTCGCTTGATCTCTTCCTCTTTCACTCTCTGCGCCTCTACCTTCACTTTCTCTGCCTCAGCTTTATACGCCTCAGCCCTGATTATTTCTACTCTTGCTCTTTCCTCAGCCTCTTTTGCTTTTATCAATTGAGACTCAGCAGCAGCACGCTCTTCCTCTGCTTTGGCCAGCATCATTTCATTTCGGGCAAGCTCTTCCTCCTTTTTTCTCAAGGCATCATATCGCTCCTCCTTCGATCTACCATCTTCCCTGGTCTTGATCTGGAAATTGTAGTTTTGGATATAGTAAATGGGATTGACATGTTCGCTTCCTTTGATCACTTCGTAATGCAGATGAGGAGCTGTGGATTGTCCGGAATTGCCGCTGAGTGCAATCACGTCTCCTTTCCTCACCTTGTCTCCCACTTTTACCTTAAACTCCTTTAGCTGGGAGTACCTGGTCTGATATTCCTCTCCATGCATCAGGGTCAGCAGATTGCCATAACCATCCTTATTGGGCTCCACTTTCTCCACAATCCCATCTGCGGTGGCAATTACCTCGCTACCCATCGGGCAGGAAAAATCCATCCCCTTGTGCATCTTTTCCACCTTATCAATTGGGTGCATTCTCATCCCAAATCCAGACGTCATTTTCACATTGCTTGTGTTTTTCAATGGCAAAATGGATGGGGTAAAATCCTGCTGGTCCTTGTCAAACTTTGCCGAAGCAATTTCCTCGATCCAAAAATCCGCCCAGGGTTTAATGGATTCAGGGCCTAGCAAGGTGGCAATCTCACCACCCACCTGACTGATCGGCTGCATCGCTTCTTTACTGGAAAAAGAAAACACCACCGAAAGCACAACCGGCAAAGTGAGTGCATACACCCAACCGGACATTTTGTTTTGTTTGTTCATCATTACAATTCGTTTTTTGATTATTTCAACATTGAAATGACTCACCATACCGGAATACTGAGCAGATTGAAGCTGGGAGAATAAAATCTCCTGATAGCCAATAGGATCCTTAAAGCGCTTAACCACCGCTTCATCTGCCTGATATTCATGGATTTCGATGAGTGCATTTCGATACAAGTAGATGAAGGGATTGAACCAAAACAGCGAAACAACGAAATCCAAAACCAACCGATCCACTGAGTGGAACTGTCGTACATGCACACACTCATGTGCCAGAATCTGGCCAAATGCCTCAGCACCAAACAGCGATTTGGGCATAAAAACATTTGAGAAGAAACTAAACGGACGAGCATGTGAAGTCTTGTAAAGTCTGAACCATCGTTTCCTGATGTATTCAGAATGTATTTTTAGTCTATGCAGTGATATCAAATAAAAGATTGATCTGATAATGAAGACGCCAGCAACCAAACAATAAATCCATAGCATGACACCATAATAAGAGAAAGAGTCTGCCTCCTTTTGTACGGGAATCAAATCAAACTCTGCCTGACCAGAGGGCTCTGACAGCCAGGTCGTGATTTCATCATCGGATGGCAAAATGGTGGCGGAAGTGGATATGGGTAGTTCAATGAAAGGAATGAAAAAGGCCAGAAAAACGGCTGCCAGCAAATACATACGATTAAGTGAATGCCGTGCGCTACGACTCAGCATGAGCCGGAAGAATAAGTAAAGCAGGCCGTGAATAGCTATTACTTTAAGCAGATAAAAGACTATATCAATCATGATTTGCGCTGCGCTATTTGCTCATCAATCAACTTTCTTATTTCCTGTAGCTCCTCTATGGAGAGATCTTCCTGCGTGGTGAAAAACGAGGCAAACTGCTTGGCCGAATTGTCGAAGAAGTTGCTCATCAGACCCTTCATAGATTGTCTGGAATATTTCTCTTTGGAGATAAGCGGATAATATTCCCTGCTCTTTCCGTGCGTATTGAAGCCGATAAATCCCTTTTTCACCAGCACGTTTACCACTGTAGAAATAGTAGTATAAGCCGGGGCTGGCTCGGGATATTGCTCCACAATGTCTTTCAGATAAGCTTTTTTTAGTCCCCAGAGGTAGTGCATTAGTTGCTCCTCTGCTTTGGTCAATTCCTTCATAAAGCAATGATATAACTATATTTATAATAATAAAACTATTTTTATAGTAATTATTTCATCGGTTCCATATATCCCAGTGAATCTTCCACTCACCGTCTACCTTTTTCCAGATGATGATGTACTTTCCACTCCAGCTAACTTCCGATCCGTCGGCTCTTCGTGTGGTGCCCTCGTACCTGCCTACGTCATAGGCGGTATCTCCCATCACCCTGATCTCAACGGGGGTAGACTTATGCTTGAGGATTGTGACACCTTCAGGCAGGGTCCACCTTTTTTCAATGGCCTCCCTCCCTTCAATGATATCGGCATTTGGCGGCATGATCTTTCCATCCTCCGTGTAGCATTTTGCGAGCGAGCCAATATCTCCCTCCACGTAGTATTGAGAGAATTGTGTGGACACTTCGATGATTGCCTGCTCATCCGCTGACTGAGCCAGACTGCTCTGGAAAGCCAGCAAAAAAAGGATGGATAATAGTTGTTTCATTCAGCAATACTATAACTATAGTAATAATTATGCAACTCATAAATTAAAATGGACTTACAGAAAGAAATCAACCAAAGCAGGTATTTTCGTAGTTTTATGAAATGGCAATATTAAAGTGGATTGAGCAAGTGATCAGATTGGGGAGCCTGCCTGATCAGCCTTACAGTTTCGAAAACAGGCGGATCCTCCTACTCAATAAAATTGCAATAGTTGCTACTGTAATCATCACGCTAATCGTAATCATCCATATCCTCATTGGCAACAAAGTACAGCCAATAGTAGTGTCACTTGGCTTATTTATTTCCATCCCCTCCATCTGGCTTCAGTCTATCAATAGGTATCGGCTAGCCAGAAACTGGTTTTTGATTGGATTCTTTTCGCTCATTTCAGGAGTGTTTTTTCATTCTATCCAATTGAATCTCGAGACTGATACTGAGTATGTAATAATCTTGCTTATCCCCCTGACACTTATATTCCTGGACGGAAAGACATCCATTTTTGGCACACTCTTTATCATCCTAAGCGGAGCTTTTTTCATCGCGTACAGATACACTTATTCTGCAGAAGTATATACCAAAGAATTTTTTGGGTTACAGATCAATTGGTTAGCCACTTCAGTCACCGTTTTCTTCTGCATGAATTTTTTCAAACGATCATTGGTGAAAGTCAATGAGCTGATTGCTCGTGATAAGGAAGAGCTTGCCGTCGCAGACAAAACCAAGAATTTTCTGTTTGCTGTGATCTCTCATGACATCAGGAGTCCGCTTAATACCCTGAAGCAATATTTCCTTCTCGATCCCGAGCTAAGGAAAGATCCCGAGCAGTTTATAACCTATCAGGGTGCGCTGCAGAAGAAAGTGGATGATATCAGTCAGACCCTGGATGATCTACTTTTTTGGTCAAAATCCCAGCTTCAGGGCATCAATGCCAAACCAAGTGCCCTCGATAT
Organism: Ekhidna sp.; assembly: GCF_040223195.1. Classification (GTDB taxonomy): domain Bacteria; phylum Bacteroidota; class Bacteroidia; order Cytophagales; family Cyclobacteriaceae; genus Ekhidna. The sequence continues at coordinate 501,776 of NZ_JAVKDX010000015.1, forward strand.
TGAGCAAGTCATTTCAAAAGTGATGACAGTTGTTGCGGATCAAATTGAAAAGAAGGAAATATCGGTGAACATAGACTTGAATACCAAACAGATTTGGTGTGACCCGGATCACCTTACTGTGGTCATTCGAAACCTCGTCCAAAATGCGTTGAAGTTCTCTTCAAGAAATGGTAAACTATCCATAGGCTCTCATCTGAGAGGAGACCAGGTAAGCATCACCATCACAGATACAGGCAAAGGGATGGATCAGGCTACCCTTCAAAACTTAAAAGATGGAGCGATAGTGAAGTCCCATCTGGGGACTGCCGGTGAAGTAGGTACCGGCCTTGGTTTGAGCCTGGTGAAAGAGCTCATCTCGAAAAACCATGGTGAAATAGACATTGAAAGTGAGGAGGGAGTGGGGACGGTGGTTTCTTTATTCTTTCCTTCCAAGCCTCTTCATTAGCTTCTCCCCTTTCCAAATACCTAACCCCAATGATTAATGAAATTTGTCACTAGTTTTAAGAAACGTTTAGACAGATGCAACCTCAAATAAAAAAGGGAAAGCTAGAACCATTCAGCAAGATGAACCATCATTTTGATGTGGAAGGGATTGTTCGTTATTCAATGCTTCAGCATGGGGATTTTAATGATAAGGCTTTTCATCTGGCTGTGCATGTGATTACCAATGACTATTACAACGACCCTAAAAATTTCTCAGAAACACACCACCATGATTTTGATGAAATCAATGTAGTTATTCCAAGTAGTGAGCATTTTAAATATGAAATAGAATTGGATGGGGATGTGCAGGTTTTATCTGCACCATTTTCTATTTTCATACCATCGGGTTGCCCGCACCGTGCGCTTCCACTGGAGGGGCTGGGGGTTTTTATTTGTATCCAATTTCGTCCACAATAGTTTTCCATGATCAAGATTGGCATACTTATTCATGAAAATGAATACAGGTTCGTCCGGTGCAGCTATCTAATAAATCACCTCATTAGGCTTTGGGCTAAAGAAGATTTTGCAATCATCATTATCAAGGGAATCAAACCAAAGCCGGAAGTTGATATTTTGATCAACCATATTGACCTGACGATAATACCACCCGAATATCAGGAGTATATGGATCGGCATCCAAAAGTTATCAATGGCAAAATTAGGGACATCAGCAAGAGGCATATTAGCAATCATCTATTGGAAAGCCGCACTACGTATGAAGGCCCTGTGATCGTAAAACCAAACCTGAATGCTGGTGGGTTGGCGGAAATAGCGAAAAGTATCCCGGACGGGTTGGTCAAACTCCGGGACCAGCTAATAAACCAGCAAAAGAATATCACTTATTCCATTTTTAATTCACTAAGCGATGTGCCTGAGATGATTTTCTCCAATGATGAATTCATTGTTGAAAAGTTCTTGCCTGAGGTTGAAGATGACGTCTATTATCTGCGTGTATGTAGTTTTTTGGGGGATAAATATGTGTGCTCAAGGGTGGGATCGAAAGAGCCGATTGTGAAAGGTGCGAGTGTTATTTCCAGGGAATTGTTGGAGCCCCCTGCCGAGATTTTAGCATACATAAAGGAGAGGAAATTCGATTATGGAAAATTCGATTTCTGTATACATCAGGGAGAGGTGATACTTTTTGACACAAACAAAACCCCGGGAGATTCTCCTTACAACGAAGACAATGCGAAAATCCTGGCAGGTGGAATTAGAGCTTTCCTCTAGCTGAAATAATAGGCAGTTCCTCCCCCATGTGAGCAGAAGGTGCCTTTGTCTCCACTACTTTAAAAACCCTTTTTAGCTCACCTTCATGAAAATCCAGCGAATGGAAGAACAGCCTGGCCTTCATGTCTTTGTAGAAATCCATTCCTTTCAGCATGGAAACATCATAGCCCGTGGCGCTGGCAATTTGATCCAGATCAGGATTCATACCATGCCATAATTCATAAACATCGGCCATTAGCACCCCCTGATTTTCATCTTGCTGCATAGATCGTATGAACCTCAATCTAAATTCAGTGAGATTTTGAAATCGCTTTTCAAAGATCCCTCTAAAGCACTCTTCCGGCGTATCCCGGTCGCTCTTCAGATAGGTTCTCTTTATCATGACTCCATCCTTTTTCAGTATCGTGCTTGCTTTATGCAAAAAACTCTGATAGGAAGTATTGTCAAGAAAATTCAATGACCCATCGCCAATGATAATATCTATCGAATCTGATGCTATGTCCATGTCAAGCCAATTGGCCCTCAATGCTCTTCTTTTTCCCTTTACATCTCCGGGCCAGACATACCTGATCATATCTTCCGAAAAATCAACTCCCAGAATAAAGGCCTTTTCTGGATAATCCAAGTTTACCAAATGAGGAGTAACACCACAGATCAGTACATTGATATCTTGTCGCTGTGTTGCCTTCAGGAAGTTGTCAATGAAGTATTGATACACCTCCAAATCGTGCTTTGACGGAATTAAGGGGTAATCATATTTGCTATACTGATCAGCGATATATTTCATTTTTCAAACGTCTATTCAGGTATTTTAAAAACCCAGCACTTCCTTCAATCGGGTATACCCCGATCTGCTCACAGCCAGCTGAGTGCCGTCATTCAGAAAGACCACATGAGTGTCCTTTCCCATAAGCTCTACTCTCGCAACTTCCTTTAACCGCACAATATACGATCGATGAATGCGTAGGAAATCATCCGGTGGGAGGTGATTTTCATAATATTTCATCGTCTGTTGCTTCAGGAATGATCCTTCATCCGCATAAATCTTTACATAATCATCCTGAGCCTCGATGTACCTGACCTGGTCAATGGCCAAGATGTTGATTTTATTTCCAGTCCTCACTGCAATACGGGATAGCACCTCTGCTTTCTCCTGATGCTGTTTTATCACTTCCTTCATGCCCGTCAGGGTTGACTGGCTTGTATCAAGTTTGGCTTTCGCTTTTTCCAGTGCTACTACAAACCTTTCCTTATCATATGGCTTGAGTAGGTAGTCCACAGCGTTTTGCTCAAAAGCCTTGATGGCGTACTCGTCATATGCTGTACTAAAAATGATTACCGGAGGTTTTTCGATAAGTTCCAGCATCTCAAAACCCGTGAGCTTGGGCATCATCACGTCCAGAAACACGAGATCCGGATTCAGCTCATTGATCTGCTTAAACCCCTCAAACCCATCGCCGCATTCTCTCACAATCTCAACATCATCGTCCTCTTCCAAAAATCCCCGAATGATCTGCCTGGCCAGGTGCTCGTCATCAATGATCAGCGTTCGTATTTTACTCATCTTCATTCAGGTTTAGCGGTATCTTAAGTGTTGCGGTAAACTCTCCCCTTCCTTTTTCTATTTCCACCAGATCATGCCTTCCATACACTAAGCTCATTCGTCTTTTCACATTTTCCAAACCTATTCCTTCCCCTTTAGATGGGATCGACGATGTATCGAAATTGTTTGTGATGCGCAGATAGACCATGTCATCCGATGACTCACATATTAGCCGAATAGTGACCGGCTCCAAGCTATCATATACACCAAATTTTATGGCATTTTCGAATAGCGGTTGCAAAATGAGATTGGGGACTTTCACCTGCGCACACTCCTCTGAAACTTCCTTTTCAAACCGGAGCTTGTCCCCAAACCGCACCTTTTCAATCTCAAGATAGAGGGTGGCATTGTTTATTTCCTGGTCAAGGGGGTTCAATTCACTATTGTCCTTCCCAAGCGAATATCTAAGAAAGTCACTAAGCTTAATCACCATTTCCCTCGCCTTTTTTGGCATAGATTCGGTCAGTGCGCTGATGGAATTCAGGCTATTGAAGATGAAGTGAGGGTTGATCTGAGACTTTAGCATCCTCAGCTCCGAATCCTTCAGGAGATTCTGTAGTTCCAGCTCGAGATTCATGCGCTTTTGCATGTCCTGATAGTATTTTATCAGGTAAAAAATCAGGATGGAAATGCTGTAAAAAAGAGCTCCTATGATCACCCGCCAGATAGTGACGCTGGATATGAAGTTCAGGTATTCCGCATTGTTCAAGAAAAGCATCCTCAGGAGATATCCCGAAATTGACAGCCAAAGTATAATGGTAAGTCCTGCCGCTCCTATATGAGTTCCAAGCAGCGAGAGCTCATCTTTGTTCAAGCCTCCGAAGGTCACGATGAACCAGAAGCCCGGGGCAATAGATCCGAAAATAAGGTTGTAAACCAGGCTATCGGCTATGGAGATGGTGATCGTGAAGTCATAATAGAAATAAAGCACCGAACCATGCACAGCCATGACGATCAACCATATGAGTGCATATAGTTTGTAGCCTGAGCCGCTGAGGATTGGGTGCTTCATAGGTGCTTAGTGAAATGAGGAATAAAAATAAAGAAAGGTGGATTACCCACCTCTCAATTCTGTACCGCCAAAGAGGATCAAGCCTTTTATCCTGACAATTTTCTCCGGATCTGGCGTCACCCCACTGATTTTAGCCCGGGTATCGGAGAAGCCTCCAAACATCACGAAAGCCTCATTGATGATAGTCCAGTCATTGGGAACGATGATTTCATTGCCTCCGAAAATGCACAGGTAGTCTATCAATACTTCCCTTTGTCCGAGTTTCACATCCCGCATGTTCAGTGTAGAACCACCAAACACAGAGCTAATTTTTCCTCCTTTTAGACTTTGTGAAGTGATGGACTTTTCTGAGCCTCCAAATATGGAGGTATCGTCAAAGTACTCATCACCCATGCTGGAAGCAGGACGATTATAGCTTCTTCTCCGCAGAAAGATTGATAATCCAATGGCAATCAGGATAACCGGCCACCAGTCGCGCATCCTATATCGCGGAAAGTCCATGATATCGGGTAGCACAAAGAATGCTCCGATAGCTATAAAAACCAATCCTTCTTTGCGACCGGAAGCCAGCATGCCTCCGCCGGCCACTACAAAGATCATCTCCCAGCTAAAAAGCCAGTGCGGCAAAAATGAAGGGATGAGATCCAGGTTTCTTAGTAAGAAATAGCTTCCTATGGTCACCAGCACTATGCCGAGCCATAATTTCGAGTTTGAATTTTCGTGTCGTGTCATTGCCTTTGAGTTTTAAATGATACTCAAAACTGCATCATGCAATATGGCAAAACCATAGCAAATCGGTAAGCTGCGGTTTGGGTAGGGTTAGTGACGCTTTTAGATCAGGAAACAAAAAAGCCTCCAAATGGAGGCCTTAAAATTTTAATTATCTGGAAGGATAAACCGCTACATCCCCCAGCTCCTCTTCTATTCTCAGAAGTTGGTTGTATTTCGCCATTCGATCAGATCGGGACATGGAGCCTGTTTTAATCTGCCCGGCATTGGTAGCCACAGCGATATCAGCAATGGTGGCATCTTCTGTTTCACCCGATCTATGAGATACCACAGCGGTCCACCCGGCTTTGTGTGCCATTTCTATAGCATCCAAAGTTTCGGTGAGTGTCCCAATCTGGTTCACTTTGATGAGGATTGAGTTGGCTGCCTTTTCTCTGATGGCTTTCTCCAGAAATGTCACATTTGTTACCAGTAGGTCATCACCTACAAGCTGGCATTTATCTCCTATTTTCTCTGTTAGCATTTTCCAGCCTTCCCAGTCATTTTCATCACATCCATCCTCAATACTATCGATTGGGTAATCTTTGACCAGCTTCGCTAAATACTCAACCTGCTCCGCACTGGACCTCTTGATCCCTCCCTTCCCCTCAAATTTTGAGTAGTCGTAAACCCCCTTGCTATAGAATTCTGACGAAGCACAATCCAAAGCGATGATCACATCTTTGCCAGCCTTATATCCTGCCTTTTTGATAGCAGCTAATATGCTTTCGAGAGCTTCCTCGGTTCCACCCTTAAAATTAGGGGCAAATCCTCCTTCATCTCCAACTGCTGTACTTAATCCTTTATCGTGAATGATTGCTTTCAGGTAATGAAAAATTTCTCCACCCATTCTAAGCGCTTCGGTGAAAGTGGGCGCACCTACGGGCCTGATCATAAACTCCTGAAATGCAATTGGTGCATCAGAGTGAGAACCCCCATTAATGATATTCATCATCGGAACAGGGAGCACCTTTGCATTTACCCCACCGATATATCGGTAAAGTGGCAACTGACACGCATCAGCACCTGCTTTGGCAACTGCCAGCGATACGCCTAAAATGGCATTGGCACCAAGCTTAGATTTATTTGGTGTACCATCCAGCTCAATCATCAACTGATCGATATATGTTTGCTCCACCACTAAAAGCCCCTCAATCTCCGGAGCAATGATGTTATTTACATTATCTACAGCCTTTTGAACGCCTTTTCCCATGTATTGAGTCTTGTCTCCATCGCGTAATTCAACGGCTTCACGCTCCCCTGTAGAAGCCCCAGAGGGGACAGAAGCCCTTCCTATGCATCCCGATTCAGTAATGACTTCAACTTCTACTGTTGGATTGCCTCTTGAATCCATTATCTGACGAGCAAAAACACTTTCAATAACGCTCATTATTTATTGTCTTTTATTAGTTGGATGAAATCGTCAAATAGATAGGTGGAGTCATTTGGTCCGGGGGAAGATTCCGGGTGGTACTGTACTGCAAAAGCGGGCTTGTTCTTTAGTCTTAGTCCCTCCACCGTATCATGATTCAAATCCACATGAGTGAGTTCCGCCTCTTTCGAATTCTTCAATGCGTCCATCTCCACGGCAAATCCGTGATTTTGCGAAGTAACTTCGCTAAGGCCGGTTCTCAGATTTTTTACCGGATGATTCAATCCTCTGTGACCGTGGTGCATTTTATAGGTAGGAATCCCCACTGCTCTTGCCAGAATCTGACTTCCCATACAAATTCCAAAAAGTGGCTTATTAGCGGCCAGCACTTCTTTCACTGTATCGGAGGCATAGTCCATCACAGCCGGATCGCCAGGGCCATTGGAAATAAAATATCCGTCAGGATCCCATTTTTCCATCTCCTCAAAAGAAGTCTGAGCGGGAAAAACTTTGCAATGACAGTCGCGCTTGACCAGATTCTTCAGTATTGATTTTTTGATTCCTAAATCCAAAACAGCTACTTTGAATCCATTGTTTTGCTCACCCAGCTCATATGGCTCCTTGGTTGTTACCTGTGTGGAAAGCTCCAGAGCCTCCATACTGGGGACTTTAGCAAGCTCAGCCTGCAAAGCTTCTCCCTCAAGTTCAGAGGAAATGATGGCATTCATGGCACCTTTGGTTCGGATATGCCTTACAATTTTGCGTGTATCTACTCCGGCAATACCAACGGTATTGTTTTTCTCAAGAAATTCTTGAAGGCTTTCATCGGCTTTGGTCCGACTGTATATATGGGAAAAATCGTTGACGACAAGTCCCTTAATTGTTGGCGCATCACTTTCTACTTCTGTATTGATGGCTCCATAGTTACCAATATGAGAGGTGGTATTTACAATGATCTGACCGAAGTAGGACGGGTCAGTGTAAATCTCCTGATAGCCTGTCATACCGGTATTGAAGCATATCTCACCTCCGGAGGTGCCTTGCTTGCCTATCGAATATCCAGTAAAAGTGGTGCCGTCTTGTAGTAATAGTGTTGCTTTTTTTCGCGTGGGGTATTTCATACTGGGGCACAAAAATAATTATGGAAGGGGCAATAAAAAAGCCACTTCGAAAGTGGCTTTAGTCTCATTGCTTCAAACTGCTTTTTTTATAAGATTCTCCAGTGTCTATATCGTAGATCATGATGAAATCATCTTTCTCCATATTTGATGGCATTACTCCTGGAGTACTGAAATACTCCACCTTAGATGCATCATACCATTTTACGTATCCACCGTAAACCGAGGATTCAAAAACCTTATTCCCATTCTGATCTTCAATATAAAAATCCCTCTTAGGAGAAGTATTGTTTTGATCTACTATACTCATATAATACAAAACATACGCTCCGCTTTCATTTTCCACTTTTTCCCAGTCTGACTGAAGGTCAGCCTTTGCTTTCGTATCAGTTTCCTTGGTTACCGTCTGCTTTGAATTCTTACATCCAAGAGTAAAAGAAATGCAAAAAAAGAACGCAATTAAAAATCTCATTTTCTTATGATTACCCTTCGTACAACTGTTTCGTCATTGGCATCCAATCTTAGAACGTAGATTCCATCTTGTAGTCTGGAAACATCAATGCTTGTTTTGCTTTCATCCAGACTACCATTCATTACGATGCTACCTGATTGACTATAAATCCTAAAATCACCATTGATGGATAGCCCTGATTCAAGTCTTAGGATGTCTCTAACAGGATTAGGATAGATGGCTAATGAGTTTTCCAAAACGCTATTGACGATAAGGCTTTCTGCCTCTACCTCACAAGATCCTACAGTAACTAAAACTGAGAATTCACCACCATCACCTACATCTACCGAGATTGTTCTATTGGTTTCGCCTTCAATTATTTCGCCATCTCTCAACCATTGATAAGCATCCCCTAGTGATGCTTCCAAAGTATAAGTACCGTTGTTATTAAAAGTACTTTCTATAGTAGGCTCGTGAAGAGCACCAGTTTCAATAATATCAACTTTTTCCTCCTCTTGTTCTCCATTAACAGGACTGGTGATTGAAAGCGTTACAGTGCTTGTCCCATTTCCAGAATAGGTCACGTTGTGAGGGCCTGGGCCCGTAGCAGTGGCAGGTGAAGCATTATTTCCAAAGTCCCACTCAAAGCTTGAAATTGATCCAGTAGATTCGTTGGTGAATGTTATAACCTGTCCTGCGCATCCACTACCATTAGTGTAGGAGAAATCCGGAACCCCTGGTCCTGGTTCAGGACCATCTACCGTGATATCATCAAGTGCCATTCCTACATCTGTTGTAGCACCATCCGTCAGGAATTGGAATCTAAATGAAACATACTCGTTTCCACCTAAGAAAGATAAATCAGTGCTAAACTCTTCAAACCCACTTGTGCTACCGCTAAAAATTGGAACACTCGCTCCAAATACTGATTGAGGGTCACTGATTTGATTGTACCACCCATCCTCTTCTACCGGATTAAGTTTCTCCCACGATTCGCCTAAATCTGTTGAGTACTGAACAATAAACCCATCCCAATTATCTTCAAAACTAAAATTGGCGAAAAAGCTCAATTCGTAATTTCCTAAGCTTAGAAAATCAAACACCGGCGTATATAGGTAAGCCTCCGAATCATCAACATATTCATCATCCTCTAATCCAGTTACCCAAGCGTTACTCCCACTGTTTGTCCCATTTTTACCACTCACAGAAGAGTTACCTAGCTCAAAAGGAGTTCCTGCTATGTTATCGACTGCAAAATAATTTGGATTGACTTCCAGATTCCCTCCGTCATTCTTTTCAAATGGAATTGGAAGAGAGGGTAGAATAATTATTGAATTGGTTTTTGTGTCGTCTGGTCCTGATGCCGATGTAATTGTCAGCGAAACCTCATAGGTACCAGGGGTGCTAAATGAGTAAGTAGGATTCTCGTCACTTGAAGTACCTGATCCGTCTCCAAAGTCCCAATCGAATGAAGTCGCTCCATTTGATTCGTACTTAAAATCTATATCTCCTCCAACAAATCCGATTTTCTGAACAGAAAAGTCAGCTGTCGGGTTTCCGTAGGTTATTTCAAAATCATCAATTAAAATTCCATCCTGATCATATGGATCTATACCTGAACCATTCGGCTGAGATCCAGTGGATTGTGCATAAAGCAATCTAAAGGCAATAGCATCATTCCCTACCAAACTATTCAAAGTATGTTCAACTTGAAGTGGCCCATCGGTATTGATTGTCCATCCAATTTTTTCAGGAAACAAGTCAAACTCGATAGAGCAACCTGTGTTATCTCCTCTATTGTACCAGTTGCTTACCCCAAAAGCAGGATAAGATGATCCCAGGGTGGTCCAGCTTTCTCCATTGTCCAATGTGTATTGAACCTGCAATGCAGAAGGAGCATTGCAATAAACAATTTCCATCTCCAAGTTGAATTTGAGGCTGTAATTTCCTGGCTCAGTCAAATCGAATGATGGGGTATAAAGGGCAGAACTAAAATCAAATCCGGCATCACCTATAGCCGCATCTAAATCAGTCTTCCACACATTTGTGCCGGATGGTGCTGAGTTTAAATTAAATCCTGGTGCTCCTCGTTCCCACTTATTCACACCGTTGGCCTCTGCTAAAGAGGTGAAATAGTTTGGATTACTCTCAAAGTCTCCACCATCTTCCGGTGCAAAAGGTGGTGTTAAAGATGGAAGGATCGTAATGAAGTTCGATTTAGTCTCAACATCTGCATCACTATCAACTCCTAACGAAACAGTGTATGTGCCTGGGGCAGCATAGGTGTGAGACGGATTTTGATCGGTTGATGTTCCTGCATCTCCAAAAGTCCAGCTCCAATCATCATTAGCATTGGATGAGGCATCTTTAAACTGAACTGGTTGTCCAGCATACCCTACACGTGGTGCGCTAAAATCAGCACTCGCTGCAGAATTTAATATATCACTCGTGTATAAGCCCCGACCATAAGTCGCAGCTACAAGCAATTTATCAACAGGTCGAATTTTTAGCATGTCCGTTCTCACATTTGCAAGGCCCATATTGGTTGGTTCCCAGTCTGGGCCTGCCGATAAGTCATTTGTACTCCAGACACCTAGCTCAGTGGCCAGAAACACCTGAGATCGATCATCTGGATTATAAACACCCCATCTAATTGGCATATCAGGTAGATCGCCTTCCTTGTTTGTCCAGTTTGTACCGCCGTTTGTGGTTTCATAAACCGAGTTTATTCCATAATTACTAAAGGTAGCTAAGAGTTGATCGTCACTTGCCCCAACATCTATGCTGGAAACCCACTCTCCATGGCTTCCAGAATATGATCCAGTAATTTCAGTTGAAGTTGGGCTTCCTGAATTCGCATTGTCAATTATGAAAATTTTTCCTTCACCACCATTAACTCTAACACCAACAAACAAACGGTTTTCTGTATGCGGTGATGCCTTAATTGTTGTTATCTGTCTACTATCTATTGATACATTAATTACCTGCAACGCAGATGGGGTTCCTGAAAGGTTCGTTATTCTGGTCAATTCACCGGTATTCCCTGCTCCATACAAAATATCTGTATCACTATCATACTCAGATGGATTAATGAATCTACCTCTGTTCTGATCATCTGCTATCGAGGTAAATGTCTTCCCTCCATTTTGAGATACTCTGTAAGAATTAAAAACAAAAGAAGTTATTTGAATATCGGAATCATCTTCATCAATAAAACAAAAGCCCCCATCACCCCCTGTAGCTTCTCTAGTATTATTCAAAAAGGCATTGGAAAACTGTTGAGTGCCATTATCCTGAGCTCCTGCAAGAAAGTAGTTTGACTTCTCCTCATTCGCAGCGGCTGCTGCATAAAAGGTAGTGACATTATACCCTTTTACACGCTGAAGAAAATTCGGATTATTTGAATTTCCAATATTGTTTGAATATGAAACGCCCCCATCGTTTCCAAATATTGCCTCATTTGGATACCCTGGTCTAAAAACCATGGCATGCTGGTCTGCATGTACATAGGCGTCACAAAATGACCCAGTCCAGTACGAAACTGGTCTCCAGGTAAAACCAGAATCGTCCGAAGCATGAAGGTCTATACCTCCTACAACAACTTTCTGAGGTTTCTCAGGATGAACGCCTAAGATAAGATCAAAGAAAGCTTGTCCCCTGGTGAAATGATTTGAGCTTTGAGAGCAATTCTGATCTAAATAAAGGGGGATGGTAATCTCCTCCCAACTTGATCCCGCATCCTCACTTTTATAAAACCATGCCACATCGGTGCTTCCTGGGCCTCCATCTGCTACAGCATACAAGACATTGGGGTTGCTTGGAGCAGATGCCATTTCTATTCTTAGTGCGCCAGATGCAGGAGTAATTGTAGTCCATGTGGCCCCATCCGTTACTGACTTGCGTATACTTCCTGTACTATTAACGCCGAATGTGACATAGACTGTCCCATCAGAGGCAATCTCAATATCACCTGCTGATCCTTCAAGCGCTGTGGTCCATGAAGTGCCTCCATTTTCTGAGATTTTTAATCCATCCAATGTGGAAGCATATATCCTGCCTTCATCATCAACAGCAATTTTTTGAATAAAGTAAAAGTCCGAATTATCTGTACTGGAAAGTTGACTCCAGCTATCCCCACCATCGGTGGATTTAAATATACCAGCTCCCCGAATATCATTTGTATATCCAAGCCCGGTGCTAACATAAAAGGTCATTGGGTCTGTTGGATCATAAGCTATGGAGCTTATCGCAAGATTTGTCAGGAAATCATCCACATTTGTCCAACTCATTGAAGCATCGGTGATGTCATCAATATACCATAGTCCTCCACCTATTCCGCCTGCCCATACTTTCTTTGCGCTTGGGTCATTAGGATCGAACAGTAGAGCCCGGGTCCTACCGCCGACGTTGTTAGGCCCTCTTTCTACCCAATTTGTTTCTGAAAGAACAGCCCTCATTTGAGATCGTTGCTGCTTAAGCTGCTCGAAGGCTCTGACGGAACGCTCTACAGGTGGGTAACCTAGTTTAGGATCCAGGGTCATTTCATTGTTCTGCTGGATAGCTAAATCTGGTCGGTCAAATTGTTTACTTTCTTTTTCCTTTAAAATCAATTCACGACCATCAACTTTGGTAGAAGTTGATAAATCAGATTGACCAAAGAAAAAGATGATAAGTAGAATGGAAACTATTGATCCGGAAAGTTGAAGGAATCTTCTCATTTTAAGGTAATTAATGAATTAAAAAGGAGCTAAAATTAAAAAAGGGATTAAGTATTGCCTAATCCCTTACGATATATTTTATATGTCTAAACTTATTTCTTCTCCTCCTCAGGTGATTCCTCTGAAGAATCAGACTGAGGCTCTTCTCCCTCCTCAGATTTCGCTTCCACTTCTTCGTCGTTGTTCCCTGACGTTACTTCCTCAGCTATTTCTTCCTGTACTTCTGCCACCTCAGCCTTTGGAGCTTCCTCCTTTTGGGATTTACCACCTCTTCGTGATCTTCTTGTTTTTGCCTTTCCAACTGATTCGTCTCCAAGAAGCAACTCGTTAAAATCCACAAGTTCCATCATGCACATTTCGGCATTGTCTCCCAGACGAGCACCAGTTTTGATGATTCTGGTATATCCTCCAGGTCTGTTGGCGATCTTCCCGGCTATATTATTGAAAAGCTCCGTTACAGACTCTTTATCCTGAAGGTAAGAGAATACTACTCTTCGGGAGTTAGTATCATCTGTTTTTGACTTGGTAAGAATCGGTTCAATAAATTTTCTAAGCGCTTTCGCTTTAGCCACTGTTGTATTGATTCTCTTATGTATGATAAGAGAAGAAGCCATATTAGAAAGCATCGCACTTCTGTGAGCCGTCTTTCTGCCTAAGTGATTAAATTTCTTTCCGTGTCTCATTATTCTTCCTCCAATTTGTATTTACCAAGGTCCATCCCGAAAGTAAGTCCTTTGTCAGACACAAGTTGCTCCAGCTCAGCCAAAGACTTCTTACCGAAGTTTCTAAACTTCATCATGTCGGATATTTCAAGAGAAACCAAATCTCCAAGTGTTCTTACATCAGCTGCTTTCAGACAGTTATAAGCTCTTACTGACAAGTCAAGATCATTGAGATTGGTTTTGAGAAGCTTTCTCATGTGAAGAAGCTCTTCATCCACCTGCTCGGGCTCACCTGTCTCCTGCGTTTCCAGGATCATATTTTGATCTGAGAATAGCATGAAATGTTGAATCAGAATATTGGCTGCTCCTTTCAATGCATTCTCTGGGTGGATAGACCCATCAGTTTCAATATCGAGCGTCAATTGCTCATAATCCGTTTTTTGTTCTACCCTTGTATTCTCTACACTATACTTTACATTTTTAATGGGAGTATAGATGGAGTCGATGGCGATAAATCCGAAACTCTGCTCTGCTGGCTTATTTTCTTCCGCACTGACATATCCTCTACCCTTTTGAACCGTCAGCTCGATTTCGAACTTTGCAGACTCATCAAGATTACAGATTACATGGTCAGGATTCAATATTTCGAATGACGTAGTTGCTTTTGCAAGATCTCCCGCAGTAAGTTTTTTCATTCCAGAAACACTTACCGTAATAGAATTATCAGCAACATCCTCTATCTTCTTAAAACGAACCATTTTCAGGTTCAGGATTATCTCACTCACATCTTCTACCACTCCCTCAATAGTTGAAAACTCATGCAATACTCCTGGTATCTTCACACCAGTAATAGCATAGCCTTCCAATGAGGAAAGTAGAATCCTTCTCAACGCATTACCTACTGTAACACCGTATCCTTTTTCTAGAGGTTTGAAAGTAAAGAGGCCATGGAAATCATCGGCTTTTTCCATCACCACTTTTTCCGGCATTTGAAATGCTAGGATAGACATATATCTTATTTTTTGAGTGTTTACTTAGAGTACAATTCGACGATCAACTGCTCCTTGATATTCTCAGGGATTTCCTCTCTGCTAGGAGAGTTTAGGAATTTACCAGACATGCTGGCAGAGTCCCACTCCAACCAAGAATAACCTCGAGCATGGGATTTAAGGCTATCAGTAATAGCCTCCAGAGATTTTGATTTCTCTCTTACTCCGATTACGTCGTTATTTTTTAAAGTGTAAGAAGGTACGTTTACAACTTCTCCATTCACTGTAATGTGCTTATGAGAAACCAGTTGCCTCGCAGCTCTTCGTGTAGGCGCAATACCCAAACGGAAAACTGTGTTATCAAGTCTTGCCTCCAGCATTTGAAGTAAGATTTCACCCGTGATTCCGCTCTTTCTTGACGCTCTGTCAAAAACATTAGCAAACTGACGCTCAAGTACACCGTAGGTGTATTTTGCTTTTTGCTTCTCAGCTAGCTGTATAGCGTATTCAGACTGCTTCTTTCTTCTGCCACGTCCATGCTGGCCAGGAGGATACGCTTTCTTCTGAAGCGCTTTGCTTGCTCCGAAGATTGGCTCTCCAAATCGTCTTGAAATTTTAGTCTTAGGCCCAGTATATCTTGCCATTATCTATAACTATTTTATAATATCTTAAACTCTTCTTCTTTTTGGTGGTCTACATCCATTGTGTGGTAGTGGAGTTACATCTTTGATCATAGTAACTTCGATTCCAACATTTTGGATAGTTCTGATGGCAGACTCTCTTCCTGAACCAGGGCCTTTCACGAAAACTTCAACCTTTCGTAAACCAAGTTCATAAGCTTTCTGTGAACATTCCTGAGCTGCAACTTGCGCTGCGTAAGGAGTGTTTTTCTTAGATCCTCTGAAACCCATTTTACCTGCTGAAGCCCAGCTGATAACCTGACCAGTTTCATTGGTAATAGAGATAATAATGTTGTTGAATGACGCCTTGATGTGAGCTTGACCCACAGCGCTTACCGCAACAACTCTCTTTTTAGCTTTATCTTTTCTCTTTTGTGCCATCTATCTATTACTTAGTAGCTTTCTTCTTGTTAGCAACCGTTTTTCTTTTGCCTTTTCGGGTTCTAGCATTGTTTTTTGTATGCTGACCTCTTACCGGAAGACCTTTTCTGTGACGAAGACCTCTGTAGCAACCAATATCCAAAAGTCGCTTGATACTCATCTGAACTTCTCCCTTTAGAACTCCTTCCACCTTATACTTTTCTCGAATGGCGGTTCTTACATTACCACCCTCTTCGTCCGTCCAATCCTGAACTTTCTTGTTTGGATCTACTCCAGCTTCTGTCAGAATTTTCTGAGCGGATGCTTTACCTATACCAAAGATGTAAGTCAAGGCTATCTCGCCTCGCTTGTTATCGGGAATATCTACTCCTGCAACTCTTGCCATAATTATCCTTGTCTCTGTTTAAACTTTGGATTCTTTTTATTGATTACATAAAGCTTCCCCTTTCGTCTGATCACTTTGCAATCAACACTTCGTTTTTTTACGGATGCTCTTACTTTCATTTTCTCTTTATTTAATTCAGCCCTAAGCTGTCTTATTTATATCGATATACGATTCTTCCTTTTGATAAATCATAGGGTGACATTTCCAATTTCACCTTATCTCCAGGTAAAATCTTGATGTAGTGCATTCTCATCTTTCCTGAGATGTGCGCAATCACCTCGTGACCATTTTCTAATTCCACTCTAAACATTGCATTTGACAATGCCTCCACGATCGTTCCGTCTTGCTCTATGGATGCTTGTTTTGCCATTATGCTGCTTGAGTTCTTCCTTTTACTCTACCTGATTTCATCATTCCCTCATAATGCCTCATGAGCAGGTAGCTCTCAATCTGCTGAAGGGTGTCAAGTATTACACCCACCATAATCAATAGAGACGTACCTCCATAGAACTGTGCAAATCCCTGATTTACTCCTGCGATCATAGCGAACGCTGGAAGTATTGCGATGATCGCTAGGAAAATAGCTCCAGGCAATGTGATCCTTGAAAGAATATTGTCTAAGAAATCCGCAGTTTGCTTACCTGGCTTAATTCCGGGCACAAAACCACCATTTCTCTTCATATCGTCAGCAATCTGATTAGGGTTAATGGTGATGGCAGTGTAGAAGAATGTGAATATAATAATCATAATCGCAAACGTCAGATTGTACTGCCATGAAGTAAAATCGGAGAATGTAGTTCCGATATAGTTCGCAAAGTCACTTTCTTCTCTCCAAAGCCCAGCCAACATAGCCGGAAGGAACATGATAGACTGTGCGAAAATGATCGGCATTACTCCGGATGCATTTACTTTCAGGGGAATGTATTGTCTCTGTCCCCCGTATACTTTATTCCCCACCACTTGCTTCGCGTATTGTACAGGGACTCTTCGTACGGCTTGCACCAATGCCACTGTTACCAGTACCACAAAGAACAGCGCCACAAGTTCAAGGATGAAAAGAAGCATTTCGCTCATTCCCCTGGTAATAGCCTCTGCAGCAATACTTCCTGGGAATCTTGAAATGATACCGATCATAATAAGCATGGAAATACCGTTTCCGATACCCTTATCAGTGATTTTTTCTCCAAGCCACATACAAAAGATTGTCCCTGAAGTAAGAATGATCACAGATGTGAATTTGAAGAAGAATGAATTATCCAGAATCGCCGTAGGCTCGATAGCAGCCGAAACGTAGCTGAATCCTTGGGCCATACAAATGGCTATGGTTAAAACTCTTGTTAATTGGTTGATCTTCTTCCTTCCACTATCTCCTTCTTTCTGAAGTTTCTGGAAGTAAGGAACTGCCACTGTCATCAACTGCAGCACAATCGAAGCAGAGATGTATGGCATGATACCAAGTGCAAACACTGATGCATTACTAAATGCTCCTCCCAAGAATGTATCCAGTAATCCAAATATACCTGACGCCTGGCCGGTAAGTTTGGAAGGATCAACTCCAGGAAGAACCACGAAGGAACCGATTCTAAAAATTACCAAGAATCCTATCGTGTTTAGGATTCTGGTTCTTAGCTCCTCAATGGAAAAAATGTTTCGTATGGTATCTATGAATTTCTTCATTATTCAACTACTGTAATTGATCCACCAGCTTTCTCAATTGCTTCCTGAGCGGTTTTTGAAAATTTGTGTGCTGTAACTTTAAGTGATGATTTCAACTCGCCTCTGCCCAATACTTTGATGGTATCGTTTTTCTGAGCAAGTCCATTATCTTTCAGGATTTCAGGAGTGATCTCTTTTAGCTTTTTAGCTTCACTTAGTTTTTGCAGGTCGTCCAGGTTGATTGGTTTGGAAACAACTTTATTGTTGTTTTTGAAACCAAATTTTGGAACTCGCCTTTGAAGAGGCATCTGACCGCCTTCAAATCCAATCTTTTTGGAGTAACCAGATCGGGACTGAGCACCTTTATGACCTTTCGTAGATGTACCACCTCTTCCAGAGCCTTGTCCTCTACCGATTCTCTTTCTATTCTTTGTTGAGCCTTCTGCAGGCTTTAATGATTCAAGTCTCATGTTTACAGCTCTTTTACTTCTACTAGGTGATTCACTGTTTTGATCATTCCGCTGATAGCAGGTGTCAATTCCTTTTCAACTGACCTATTAAGCTTACCAAGACCAAGAGCAACCATGGTTCTCTTCTGATTCTCAGGACGCTTAATGGTACTTTTCTTCTGTGTGATTAATACTTTTCCCATTGTCTTAGCCATTGAAAACTTTATCTAAGGACACTCCTCTTTGCTGAGCAACAGCGAAAGGATCTCTCATTTTATTAAGTGCATCAAAAGTTGCCTTTACCACGTTGTGTGGGTTTGAAGAACCTTTTGATTTTGCAAGCACGTCATGCACTCCGGCACTCTCCAACACTGCACGCATCGCACCACCGGCGATTACTCCCGTACCAGCAGCTGCAGGCTTCAGAAGTACTAACCCTCCACCAAACTTACCAATCGCATCATGGGGTACAGTTCCTTTAAATACAGGTACTCTCACCAAATTCTTCTTAGCATCGTCGATACCTTTGGTAATTGCATCCGTAACCTCGTTTGCTTTTCCAAGTCCGTAACCAACTACACCGTTTCCATCTCCGACAACCACGATAGCAGAGAAGCTGAATCTACGTCCACCTTTCACCACTTTTGCTACTCTTTTGATAGCAACCACTCGCTCCTGAAGGTCGATTTCACTTGCTTTTATAGATCTTATATTGCTTTGTGACATAATTTCCAGTTCTTAGAATTTTAAACCTCCCTCACGAGCTCCTTCTGCAAGAGACCTCACTCGACCATGGTATGGATATCCACCCCGATCAAAAACTACTGACTCAATTCCTACTTTTTTGGCGTTCTCCGCAAGCTTTTTCCCTACTTCCTTAGCGATCTCCACATTCAGGTTCACTTTACCAATTTCCTTAGTTGATGCTGAAGCCAAGGTTTTTCCATTGATATCATCAATCAGCTGGGCGTAGATCCCCTTGTTGCTTTTAAAAACAGAAACTCTAGGTCTGTCAGCAGTGCCGGATACCTTTCTTCGGATACCCAGTCTAAGTCTTTTTCTTCGTGCTGTTTTAGTAATTGCCATATCTTGTTATTTAGAAGCAGTTTTACCAGCTTTTCTTCTAATATGCTCACCAACAAATCGAATACCTTTTCCTTTGTATGGCTCTACTTTTCTTAGTGACTTAATCTTTGCAGAAATCTGACCAACCAATTGTTTGTCTATTCCTTCAACGGTCACCTTCGGGTTTCTTCCTTTTTCTGTCTCCGCTGAAACTTTTATATCCTCAGGAACAGCGAAGTAAATACTATGCGAGTATCCTAGGTTTAGCTCCAAAACATTGTTTTGAACTGCTGCCTTATAACCTACTCCCACAAGTTCCAACTCTCTCTTAAAGCCATTACTTACGCCCTCTACCATATTATTCAAAAGTGAACGATAAAGTCCGTGTAGTGCCTTGTGTCTTTTTTGCTCTGTCGGACGTTCAACAGTCACGACTCCATCTTCAACCTTACAGGTAATATCTGGATCGATCTGCTGAGACAGCTCACCTTTAGGTCCTTTCACATTCACCCTATTTTTATCTATGGTGATTGTTACTCCTTCAGGTAAATTAATTGGTGCTTTTCCTATCCTTGACATCTCAATTCAATTAATAGACGTAACATAAAACTTCTCCACCTACATTTTCTCTTCTCGCCTCTTTGTCAGAAATGATTCCTTTTGAGGTGGATAAGATTGCGATACCAAGACCATTCAGGACTCTTGGTAGAGTCTCAGCTCCAGCATATTTTCTTAGACCGGGAGTGCTTACTCTCTCCAGGCTTGTGATTGCCGACTGCTTAGTCTGTGGGTTGTATTTCAAGGCGATTTTTATAATGCCCTGCTTACCATCATCCTCAAACTTATAGTTTCTGATGAAGCCCTTGCTGTGCAATACTTTAGTGATCTCCTTCTTTAAATTAGAAGCAGGCACCTCTACTACACGATGGTTCGCGCCTATTGCGTTGCGAATCCTGGTTAAATAATCTGCTATCGGGTCTGTTACCATTTCTTAAACACACTTATCCCCCTCGAAAAAGGGGGTGCAAAAATAATAATTAATATTTTGAAACGAAAGGAAGTTTTAAACTACCAGCTTGCTTTTGTTACACCTGGTATTTTTCCATCGGATGCCATCTCTCGGAATGTCACCCTGGAGATACCAAATCTCCTCATGTAGCCCTTTGGTCTACCTGTAAGTTTGCATCTATTATGCAATCTTACTTTTGAAGAGTTTCTTGGCAACTTGTCAAGTGCTTCGTAATCACCAGCTGCTTTTAAGGCCGCTCGCTTCTCCGCATATCTTGCTACAAGCTTTTCTCTTTTTCTTTCTCTCGCTTTTACTGATTCTCTAGCCATAATTTCTTAGTTCTTCTTTGAAGTAAACGGCATTCCGAAAGATCTCAATAGTTCAAGACTCTCTTCGTCAGTTTGTGCAGTAGTCACAAACGTGATATCCATACCTGAAATTTTATTTATTTTATCGATACTGATTTCAGGGAAAATGATTTGCTCCTGCACTCCCAACGTATAGTTACCTCGTCCGTCAAATCCCTTTTCTCTTACTCCTTTAAAATCTCTCACCCTTGGCAGGGCAATCGTCATCAGCCTGTCAAGGAATTCGTACATTTTATCACCTCTAAGTGTAACCTTCGCACCGATAGGCATACCTTCTCTCAATTTGAAGTTGGAAACAGACTTCTTAGCAATCGTTGCTACGGCCTGTTGCCCGGTGATCTGAGTCAATTCCTCAACTCCGGTATCAACCAGTTTCTTATCTGAAACAGCGGCTCCAATACCTTTATTGATAGCTATTTTAGTAAGCTTCGGCACTTGCATCACCGACTTGTACTGAAACTTGTCTTTCAAATGAGGAACGATCTCCTTATTGTATTTCTCTTTTAATCTAGGACTAGCCATTAGTGATAAATTCTCCTGATTTCTTTGAATATCTCTGCAGCTTTCCGTCTGCATTTTTCTTTCTTCCTACTCTTGTAGCATTACCTGAAGATGGATCTACTACCTGCAGGTTACTAAGATGAATAGCCGCTTCTGTCTCCTGAATTCCGCCTTCAGGATTTGTTGCAGAAGGCTTTACGTGCTTGGTTATCATGTTAGCACCTTCCACTATCGCTCTATACTTTGTGGTGTTTACCTCAAGGACTTTACCGGTTTTTCCTTTATCGTTACCGGCAATGATCTTTACAGTATCACCTTTTCTTATATGAAATTTTACTTTGCTCATTGTTAAAGTACTTCTGGTGCTAATGATACAATTTTCATGAACTGCTTCTCTCTGAGCTCTCTTGCCACAGGACCAAAGATCCTTGTTCCTCTTGGCTCGTCATTGGCAGTAAGGAGTACCGCAGCATTGTCCTCAAATCGGATATAGCTACCATCTTTTCTTCGAACTTCCTTCTTGGTTCTCACCACAACGGCTCTTGAGACAGTTCCCTTTTTTAAGTTACTTGATGAAAGTGCATGCTTAACGGTGACAATGATTTTGTCCCCAACAGTAGCATATCTCTTCTTGGTGCCTCCAAGCACACGGATAACAAGCACTTCTTTAGCGCCGCTATTGTCCGCAACTGATAATCTTGACTCCTGCTGTACCATTATTTTGCTCTTTCAATAATTTCTACCAACCTCCATCTTTTGTTTTTGCTCATTGGACGAGTCTCCATCACTTTCACCGTATCTCCGATGTTGCAATCGTTCTTTTCGTCGTGAGCTGTGAGCTTAGTGGTTTTTCTCACAAATTTTCCGTAGATCGGGTGCTTTACTTTTCTTTCAACAGCTACAGTGATGCTTTTTTGCATTTTATTGCTCACCACTTGTCCGATTCTTTCTTTTCTTAGATTTCTTTCCATCACTGAAAATTATTTGCTTGCTTCAGCAACTTGGTTTAACTCTTTCGCTCTTAGTTCAGTCTGAATTCTTGCTACCAATTTTTTATTCTCACGAATTTTCATTGGGTTTTCAATCGGAGTAATGCTATGGGCAAACTTCAGTTTGCTATAGTTCTCCTTTTCTACTGCAAGCTTATTTTTCAGCTCGTCCAGACTCAATCCTCTTAATTCAGAATTTTTCATTACTCTGGCTTATAATCTTTTGCTATTGTGAATTTCGTAGAGATCGGAAGCTTTTGAGCAGCCAATCGAAGGGCTTCCTTCGCCAACTCAATATCCACACCTGCTGCTTCAAAAAGTACGGTTCCTGGCTTGATGGTGGCTACCCAGTATTCTGGAGCTCCTTTACCTTTACCCATCCTTACCTCTGCAGGCTTCTTAGTTATTGGCTTGTCAGGAAAAATTCGAATCCATACCTGACCTTCCCTTTTCATAGCTCTGGTCATAGCAATCCTAGCTGCCTCAATCTGGCGGCTGGTGATCCAACCTGGTTCCATGGATTTGATTCCAAAAGTTCCGAATGCCAGTCTGTGCCCTCGATGAGCAAGACCCTTCACTCGGCCTTTTTGCATTTTTCTAAATTTCGTTCGTTTTGGCTGTAACATTGCTCTACAAAACTTTACTTACTTTTATTTTCTTCTTCTCCTTCTGTTCGGAGCTCCACCAGGTGCGTTGTTACCGCCACCAGCTTGCTGCTGTCCTCCCACATTTGGTGAAAGATCTCGCTTACCGAAAACCTCACCTTTGAATATCCACACTTTGATACCTATTTTTCCATAGATCGTATGAGCTTCAGTGATTGCGTAATCAATATCTGCTCTCAATGTGTGAAGTGGAATTCTCCCTTCTTTGTACTGCTCACTTCTTGCCATCTCAGCTCCCCCAAGACGTCCTGAGCATTTAATTTTAATACCTTGAGCTCCTACTCTCATTGATGAGGCAATTGCTTGCTTCATGGCTCTTCTGAAGGAGATTCTGGCTTGAAGCTGTTGAGCGATAGACTCACCAACTAGCTTTGCATCCAGCTCAGGTCTTTTAATTTCGAAAATGTTTATCTGAAGGTCTTTTCCAGTCAGGTTTTTCAACTCTTCCTTGATTTTATCTACTTCAGATCCTCCCTTACCAATTACAACTCCTGGTCTTGCAGTGTGAACAGTAAGCGTAATTCTTTTGAGTGTTCGCTCAATCACTACTTTGGAGATACCCCCTTTAGGCATACGAGCAGCGATGTATTTACGAATTTTGTTGTCTTCAACAATTTTATCAGCATAGGACTTGCTATCAAACCAGGCAGAATCCCACCCTTTGATAACTCCTAATCTAAATCCAACTGGGTTTACTTTTTGTCCCATTACTTGTTGCTTTCTTTAGTTTCTTTAGTATCCTGATTGTGATTATCGATCACGATAGTCACATGATTTGATCTCTTTCTGATTCTGTGCGCTCTACCTTGTGGTGCCGGTCTCAGTCTTTTCAACATTCTTGCACTATCCACAAAGATTTCCTTCACATAAAGATCTGCTTCTTCAATACTGATATCTTCGTTTTGCATTTGCCAATCAGCTATTGCAGTAAGAAGGAGTTTCTCCAGCGAGTTTGAAGCATGATGCCCGTCGAATCGCAAAACGTTTAGGGCCACACTGGCTCGCTCTCCACGGATCATATCAGCTACCAATCTCATCTTTCTTGGAGAGGTTGGTACATTTCGAAGCGATGATTTCACCGCACCAAGTTTTCCCTTGTTCTCCTCACGGAATTTCTTGTCAGCTTCTTTCTGAAGTCTGATTCGTACTGATTTCTTTAATTTCTTTTCAGCTTCCATTGGTGCTATTATCTTTTACCCTTATCCTTCTTAGCGACGTGTCCTCTAAAGTTTCTTGTTGGAGCAAATTCGCCAAGTTTATGTCCTACCATATTTTCAGTCACGAAAACAGGAATGAATTTATTTCCGTTGTGAACCGCAAAAGTGTGACCCACAAAATCCGGTGATATCATTGATCTTCTCGACCATGTTTTGATCACAGACTTCTTCCCTGACTCGTTCATCGTGTCCACTTTCTTCTCAAGACGGAAGTCTATATAAGGTCCCTTTTTTAATGATCTTGACATTATTTCCTTCGTTTAACTATCTGCTTATCAGAATATTTATTTGGTCGACGGGTCTTCATACCCTTCGTATACTGACCGTTTCTAGACCTAGGGTGACCTCCTGAAGATCTACCTTCACCACCACCCATTGGGTGATCTACCGGGTTCATTGCTACCCCTCTTACTCTAGGTCGTCTTCCTAACCATCTGTTTCTACCAGCCTTACCCAGTCTCACGCTCATGTGGTCAGAGTTGGAAACCGTACCTATTGTAGCCAGGCAAGTATTCAAAATCATTCTCATCTCACCGGAAGGAAGCTTTACTGTTGAGTATTTTCCATCTCTAGCTACAAGCTGAACGTATGTCCCCGCACTTCTCGCCATCACTCCGCCTTTTCCGGGTTTCAATTCGATGTTGTGAATAATAGTACCTAGAGGAATCTCACTTACATAAAGGGCATTGCCTACTTCAGGTGCGATTCCCTTTCCAGAGTTGATCACTGTTCCTACCTCAAGGCCTGCTGGAGCCAGAATGTATCTTTTTTCACCGTCAGCATAATAAAGCAATGCGATTCGAGCGGATCTGTTTGGATCGTACTCAATTGCTTTTACTGTCGCAGGTATTCCGTGCTTGTCTCTTTTGAAGTCGATAAGTCTAAGCTTCCGCTTGTGACCACCTCCTACATTTCGGACAGTCATTCTTCCCTGGTTGTTTCTACCTCCATTTCTTTTTGATGTAGTCACCAAAGACCGCTCTGGAGTGGACTTAGTGATGTCATCAAAGACAGGAGCCATTCTGAATCTCTGTCCTGGGGTAGTCGGTTTAAGTTTTTTTACAGCCATGTCTGTCTATTATATTCCGCTATAAAAATCAATTATTTCACCCTCAGCCACCTGCACAATTGCTTTCTTATAAGCTGGAGTTCTTCCCTCAATGACTCTTGACTTAGTGTATCGTCTTTTGGACGCACCAGGCTGGATCATCGTATTCACTGATTCTACAGTAACACCGTAGGTTTTTTCAACCTCAGCCTTAATCTGAACCTTATTTGCATTTTTGGCAACAACAAAACCGTACTTGCCATGCTCATTCAGAGCAGATACTTTCTCAGTAACTAATGGTTTAATTAAAACTCCCATCTTAGTTAAATCTTTCTTTAAGTTGCTCAAGTGTTCCTTCGCAAATGATCAATCGCTCAGCGTTGATCAAATCGTAGGTGTTCACTTCGTCAACAGTTGTAACATGTGCTTTCTTAAGGTTTCTTGAAGACAAGAATACATTTTTGTTATTGGAGCTTACCAGCAACAAAGACTTCTTGTCAGAAACAGAAAGACTATTAAGAAGGCTTATGAAATCTTTCGTTTTTGGAGTTTCGAAATTGAAGTCTTCCAAAATCTGTATGGCTTTCTCTTTAGCTCTTGAAGAGAGAACTGACTTGCGTGCCAATTTCTTTACTTTCTTATTTAGCTTAAAGCCATAGTCTCTTGGCTGAGGACCGAAGATGGTACCTCCACCTCTAAAGACAGGAGACTTGATACTCCCTGCTCGAGCAGTACCAGTACCTTTTTGTTTTTTGATTTTTCTGGTTGATCCAGTTACCTCACCTTTCTCCTTGGTTTTGGCGTTTCCTTGTCTTTGGTTTGCCAAATAATTTTTTACATCGAGGTAGACAGCATGCTCATTAGGCTCTATCCCAAAGATGCTTTTGTCCAGGCTGATCTCTCTACCTGTTTCTTCTCCTTTAATATTTAATACAGCTACCTTCATGATTACTTCTCAAGTATTACGTATGAATTTTTAGCTCCTGGTATTGATCCTGAAACTAGCATTAAGTTTTTCTCAGGATATACTTTCAGCACTCTAAGGTTCAAAACCTTTACCCTATCATTACCTGTTCTTCCGGCCATTCTCAGACCTTTGAAAACTCTAGAAGGGAATGATGATGCACCTACAGAGCCTGGCGCCCTAAGTCTATTGTGCTGACCGTGTGTTGCTTGACCAACACCACCAAATCCGTGTCTTTTAACAACACCTTGAAAACCTTTTCCTTTAGAGATACCAATGGCATCTACATAGTCTTGCTCATTGAAAATATCACCAATCCTAATCTCATTGCCCAACTTCACTTTATCATCAAATTCAGCTCTGAAATCCCTGAATTCAACAATCTTGGCTTTTGAAGTAGTCTTTGACTTAGCAAAGTGACCCTGAAGTGCTTTAGGCGTATTTTTCTCCTTTCTTTCACCGTAAGCCAACTGCACAGCTCTATATCCGTCTGTCTCTTCGTTCTTAACTTGAGTCACGACGCAAGGACCAGCCTCCACGAGGGTACAAGCAATGCTCTTACCATTCTCGTCGAAGATACTTGTCATTCCTACTTTCCTTCCTATTAAACCAGGCATTTTCTACTCGTTTATATCTTTTAATTACCCTCTCAGGCAAACTTTTCGTGAAAAGGACTGCAAAGATAGCAAATCCATATGCCGAACAAAAACTTTGATCGGTTATTTTTTAGACAAAAAAAGAACCAATCGATAAAGACCAATTGGTTCCCTTTTCCGGAAAAAATCCCGGATTAGACTTTAATTTCAACGTCTACTCCACTAGGAAGCTCAAGCTTCATAAGTGCGTCTACTGTTTTTGCACTATTGCTGTAGATATCTACCAATCTTTTGTATGTGCAAAGCTGAAATTGCTCTCTGGCCTTTTTGTTTACGTGTGGTGATTTTAACACTGTAAACTTCTCCTTCACAGTTGGTAGAGGGATTGGCCCACTCACAACTGCTCCAGTGGTTTTTACCGCCCGAACAATTTTCTCAGAAGACTTGTCAACCAAATTGTGGTCGTAAGACTTAAGTTTTATTCTAATTTTTTGGTTCATGTCTAATCTTTTATACGTTGGCTGTGCCTTTTACATCTGAGATTATACTATCAGCAATGTTTTTAGGCACCTGATCGTAATGTGAGAACGTTAATGAAGCTGTTGCTCTACCGGAACTGTTGGTTCTAAGGTCTGTCACATATCCGAATAGCTCAGATAAAGGAACGTCTGCCTTCACAACTGTAGAAGTACCTCGAGTATCCATCCCCTTCATCATTCCTCTTCTCTTATTCAAATCACCAGTAATGGTACCGGTGTACTCATCAGGAGTTACTACCTCAACCGCCATAATTGGCTCAAGGATCACTGGGCTACATTTTGAAGCCGCAGATTTAAACCCTGCTCGTGCTGCAAGTTCGAATGATAGTGAGTCAGAATCCACATCATGATATGATCCGTGAAACAATCTTACTTTCATATTGTCAATTGGATATCCGGCTAGTGGGCCGTTCACCATTGCCTGCTCAAAACCCTTTTGAACTGCAGGGATGAATTCCTTAGGTATCACTCCACCAACAATGTTGTTTTCGAACTGAAGTCCATCTTTCTCGTAATCAGCGTCTTTAGGTCCAATCTCAAATACAATATCTGCAAACTTACCTCTACCTCCAGATTGCTTCTTATACACTTCTTTGTGCTCTACTGAAGCAGTAATTGCCTCTTTGTATGCTACCTGAGGAGCTCCCTGGTTGATTTCAACCTTAAACTCCCTCTTCAATCGATCAATGATAATATCAAGGTGAAGCTCACCCATTCCCTTAAGAATGGTCTGGCCTGTTTCGTGGTTGGTTTCAACCTGAAGGGTTGGATCCTCTTCCACTAGCTTGCCAATTGCAATACCCAGTTTGTCAACATCCGCCTGAGCTTTTGGCTCGATAGCATATCCGATTACAGGCTCTGGGAATACCATCGACTCTAGTACAATTTTGTGCTTTTCGTCACATAGGGTATCCCCTGTTTTAATGTCTTTGAATCCAACAACAGCTCCAATATCACCGCAATGCAGCTTTTCAATTTGGTTCTGTTTGTTAGCATGCATTTGGAAAATCCTGGAAATACGCTCCTTCTTATCAGTTCTTGTATTGTATACATATGAACCTGAATCAAGCATTCCTGAGTATGAACGCACAAAACAAAGTCTACCCACGAATGGATCCGTTGCGATCTTGAACGCAAGAGCTGCGAAAGGCGCATCCGGAGAAGGCTTTCGTGAAGTTGGTTCCTCTGTATCAGGATTGGTTCCCTGAATGTTATCTCTATCCAACGGAGATGGAAGAAGTTCCATCACATAGTCCAGAAGTGTTTGAACTCCTTTGTTTTTGAAAGCAGAACCGCACATCATTGGAACGAAAGCCAAATCAATTGTAGCAGCTCTAAGTGCAGCCACGATTTCATCTCTGGTGATACTATTCGGATCCTCGAAATACTTTTCCATCAATCCTTCATCATATTCCGCTACTGCCTCCACCAATTGCTCTCTGTATGATGCAACCTCATCGACCATGTCAGCTGGAATCTCGATTTCACTGAAGGTCATGCCCATGTCATCTTCATTCCAAACCATCGCCTTGTTCTCTACCAGGTCAACTACTCCTTTGAATGACTCTTCAGCTCCAATAGGTAATTGAAGTGGCACAGCTTTGGTGCCCAGCATATCTTTCACTTGCTTACAAACTTTCAGGAAGTCTGCACCTGCCCTATCCATCTTATTTACGAAACCGATCCTGGCTACCTTGTAATTGTCAGCTAGTCGCCAGTTAGTCTCGGATTGAGGCTCAACACCGTCAACCGCACTAAACAAGAACACCAAGCCATCCAATACACGTAGAGATCTGTTTACCTCCACCGTAAAGTCAACGTGTCCTGGTGTGTCTATAATATTGATGTGATAGTCATCACCTTTATACTTCCAAAATACGGTGGTAGCTGCTGAAGTAATTGTGATACCTCTTTCCTGCTCCTGCTCCATCCAGTCCATGGTAGCGCCACCATCGTGCACTTCACCAATTTTATGGTTCACTCCGGCATAATAAAGAATACGCTCCGTGGTTGTGGTTTTTCCGGCATCAATGTGAGCAGCGATACCGATATTTCTTGTAAGTCTTAAGTCTCTAGCCATTTTGGTTCTTAGAATCTGAAGTGTGAAAATGCTTTGTTAGCTTCAGCCATTCTGTGCATATCATCTTTTTTCTTCACAGAGGCTCCTTCACCTTTTGATGCGGCAATGATTTCGTTTGCAAGACGGTCTTGCATGGTTTTTTCTCCTCTTAGTCTGGCGTACTTGATCATCCATTTGATACCAAGTGAGATTTTTCTTTCAGGACGAACTTCGATTGGCACCTGGAAGTTTGCTCCACCAACTCTTCGAGCTTTCACTTCTACAGATGGCATGATATTGCTAAGAGCAGTTTTCCATGTCTCAAGTCCATTTTCTCCTGTTTTCTTTTCTACCTGATTGATTGCGTTGTAGAAAATTGTGTAAGAGAGGCTCTTCTTACCATCAATCATTAGATTGTTTACGAATTTGGTAACAAGAGTATCCTGATAAATAGGATCAGGAAGGATGTATCTCTTTTTAGGTTTTGATTTTCTCATTTCTCCTGCAAATTATTTTTTAGGTCGCTTAGCGCCATATTTAGATCTTCTTTGTAGACGTCCGTTTACACCAGCTGTATCCAACGCACCTCTAATGATGTGATATCTTACTCCTGGTAAGTCCTTCACTCTACCTCCTCTAATAAGCACAATGGAGTGCTCCTGAAGGTTGTGTCCCTCTCCCGGAATGTAAGCGTTTACTTCTTTACCATTGGTAAGTCTTACCCTTGCCACTTTTCTCATAGCTGAGTTTGGCTTCTTAGGAGTGGTAGTATATACACGTGTACATACACCTCTTCTCTGTGGACATGAGTCCAATGCTGGGGATTTAGACTTTGAAGTCAGCTTTTTTCTACCCTTCCTTACTAATTGTTGTATAGTTGGCATACGCTATAATTTCTAATCGTCCCAAAATTTGGGAACGCAAAGATAGATATATTGAGATTATATCAAAAAGTTCAAAGATTAATTAACTGGAAATATTCAGGAATTATCAAAGAGGTAGCATGAGACATGTCAAGCCTCACCCATTGTGCCTCCGAAATTTATTGGAAACTTCGGCATCTCCTCGTTTTGTTTCACCTCGCCAAAAGTCGCTTCGTACTTTTGAATGTTATCCTTAAGTGCATTAAGGAGTCTTTTTGCATGTTCTGGAGTGATGACAATCCTTGATTTGACCTTGGCCTTAGGCACGCCAGGCATCAATCGAATAAAGTCGATAACGAACTCACTGCTAGAGTGGGCAATCATAGCCAGATTGGCATAGACGCCCTCGGCAGTTTCCTCCGAGAGCTCTATGTTAATCTGATTTGTGTTTTGATTTTTATCGTCTTTCTTTTTCTGATCGTCGCTCATAAAATCTTAGGCTTCCTCTACCTCTTTTGATTCGAACTCCTCCTTGGACGCTACCAGCTTTTCGTACTCTTCCTGAGAATTGACGATGTATTTCTGGTATTTTCTTGTTCCTGTACCTGCAGGAATAAGGTGTCCAACGATTACGTTTTCCTTCAGACCTATCAAGGTATCCGCTTTCCCTTTGATGGAAGCTTCGCTCAATACTTTGGTAGTCTCCTGGAATGACGCTGCAGAAATGAAGCTCTCTGTTCCAAGTGATGCCTGAGTAATACCCTGAAGCGTTGGCTTACCAGTTGCCGGCTCAGCATCCCTCACCTCCATTGGCTTAAGATCTCTTCGCTTCAAGCTAGATACTTCATCCCTTAGACTTCTTGCGTCAATGATTTGACCTGCCTTAAAGTTTGAAGAATCTCCCGGATCAACAACCACTTTCTTGTCAAGGATATTGTCGTTTTCTTCCATGAACGCGAAACGATCCGCCAATTGATTTGTCAAGAAGCTGGTATCTCCCGGATTCTCAATGATTACTTTCTGCATCATCTGACGTACGATTGCTTCGATGTGCTTGTCGTTGATCTTCACCCCTTGAAGTCTATATACTTCCTGAATTTCATTCACTAAGTACTCTTGTACTGCTGTAGGCCCTTTGATCTTCAGGATATCCGCCGGAGTGATGGCACCATCAGATAGTGCATCGCCCGCTCTCACATAGTCATTGTCCTGAACAAGGATGTGCTTGGAAAGCGGTACCATGTAACGCTTCTTCACACCATCTTTGGACTCGATGTAAATCTCTCTGTTTCCTCGCTTGATTCCACCATACTCCACTACTCCATCAATTTCACTTACTACTGCGGGGTTAGAAGGGTTTCTAGCCTCAAATAGCTCAGTTACTCGTGGAAGACCTCCGGTAATATCTCTCGACTTACCCGTTTTCCTTGGAATCTTAGCAAGTACTTGTCCTGATTTGATTTTATCACCTTCTTCAACCGCAAGGTGAGCTCCTACAGGAATGTTGTATGCTTTTTCAGTAGATCCGTCTTTTCCAACGATATCGATCGCAGGGTTCTTCGTCTTATCTTTTGTATCGATAATTACTTTTTCCCTGTGACCAGTTTGCTCATCAGACTCTTCTTTGAAAGTAATACCTTCGATGATTGAGTCGAATGATGCGGTACCGTCGAATTCAGACATGATAACCGCATTGTATGGATCCCAGTAGCATAGTTCATCACCTTTTTCCACTTTGCCGCCATCCTTCACTTTAAGGATTGCACCGTAAGGAACATGGTTTGAAATCAATACTTTTTCTTTCTTAGGATCAAGAATCTTGATTTCTCCTGATCGACCCATCACAACCTCAATCTTGTTTCCTTCAGCGTCAGTGGACTTCACGGTTCTTAGCTCATCGAATTCAACAACACCTTCAAACTTCGCTTTGATGTTGGCATCTACTGCAATGTTAGATGCAGTACCTCCTACGTGGAATGTTCTTAATGTAAGCTGGGTACCCGGCTCACCAATAGACTGTGCAGCGATTACACCAACAGCCTCTCCTACGTGAGACAATTTACCAGTTGACAAGTTTCTTCCGTAACACTTAGCACAAACTCCCTGACGGGTTTCGCAAGTCAATACAGATCGAATCTCTACTTCCTCAATTGCTGACTGATCAATATAGTCAGCGATTTCTTCCGTGAATTCATCTCCCGACTCGATAATTAACTCATCTGTGATTGGATCATAAATATCATGTACAGATACGCGACCAAGAATTCTTTCAGAAAGTGCTTCAACAATCTCCTCGTTATCCTTCAATGCAGAAACTGAAAGTCCTCTCAATGTTCCACAATCTTCTTCGTTGATTACCACGTCCTGAGCCACGTCAACAAGTCGTCTTGTCAGGTAACCAGCATCCGCTGTTTTCAATGCCGTATCTGCAAGTCCCTTTCTAGCACCGTGTGTAGAGATAAAGTACTCGATTACGTCAAGACCTTCTTTAAAGTTTGAAAGGATCGGGTTTTCAATGATCTCACCCACAGAGCCTTGAAGGTTTTTCTGCGGCTTAGCCATCAAGCCCCTCATTCCGCCAAGCTGACGAATCTGCTCTCTGGATCCTCTGGCACCTGAGTGCATCATCATGTAGATCGAGTTGAATCCCTGATCATCTTCTTCCATCTGCTTCATCAGCGAGTTGGTCAACATGGTGTTGGTCCTGGTCCAGATGTCAATTACCTGATTGTAACGCTCATTATCTGTGATCAGACCCATCAGATAGTTTTGCCATACTGCATCTACTTCCTCTTTCGCTTGAGCCACCAACTTCTCTTTCTCCTCAGGAACGTTAATGTTATCTAGACCCATAGACAG
This sequence comes from Ekhidna sp., assembly GCF_040223195.1. Lineage (GTDB taxonomy): Bacteria > Bacteroidota > Bacteroidia > Cytophagales > Cyclobacteriaceae > Ekhidna. Next base: position 534,472 of record NZ_JAVKDX010000015.1, read on the forward strand.
ACCGCCCCGATAAGCCATCTTAAATCCAAGATCTTTGATGTCATCAAGGAAGTGAGCGGTTCTCGCCATTCCTGTAATCTTGAATACATTGGAGATAATCTTCTGAAGTTTTTTCTTGGTTAGAAGTTCATCTACATAACCAACTTCCTCCGGCACAGCTTCATTGAAGAGTACTCTGCCAGCAACAGTTTCTATGATCTTAGTCTCAAGCTCGCCTTTCTCATTTCGAACCTTGGTTCTTACCTTGATATAAGCGTGCTGAGAAATTTTCTTCTCATTCAAAGCAATGATTACCTCTTCGTGTGAGTAAAAAATCATTCCTTCTCCAGCCACTTTCTCTTTATCTGTGCTTCTTCTGCCTTTAGTGATGTAATAAAGACCCAATACCATGTCCTGGGAAGGTACCGCAATAGGTGCTCCATTCGCAGGGTTTAGGATGTTATGAGATGAAAGCATCAATAGAGAAGCTTCCAAAATCGCCTCATGACCAAGTGGTACGTGTACGGCCATCTGGTCACCGTCAAAGTCAGCGTTGAACGCTGTACATGCCAATGGGTGAAGCTGGATCGCTTTTCCTTCAATCAATTTTGGCTGGAAAGCCTGAATACCTAGTCTGTGAAGTGTAGGTGCCCTGTTCAATAGTACAGGATGTCCTTTCAATACGTTTTCAAGGATATCCCAAACAACAGGATCTTTTCTATCCACGATCTTCTTCGCAGACTTTACAGTTTTTACTATACCTCTTTCGATCAATTTTCTAATGATGAAAGGTTTGAAAAGCTCAGCAGCCATGTTCTTAGGAAGACCACACTCATGCATTTTCAACTCAGGGCCTACCACGATTACAGATCGACCAGAGTAGTCAACCCTTTTACCAAGTAGGTTTTGACGGAATCGACCCTGCTTTCCTTTAAGCATATCACTCAAAGATTTAAGCGCTCTGTTTCCGTCAGATCGTACTGCGTTTACTTTTCTTGAGTTATCGAAAAGTGAGTCAACTGCTTCCTGAAGCATCCTTTTCTCGTTTCGAAGGATTACTTCCGGCGCTTTAATGTCAATAAGTCTTTTCAGACGATTGTTTCGAATGATTACTCTTCTATATAAATCGTTCAAATCAGAAGTAGCGAATCGACCGCCATCCAATGGCACTAATGGACGTAATTCCGGAGGAATTACAGGTACCATTTTCACAATCATCCACTCAGGTTTGTTCTCAATTCTAGTCTTAGCATCTCTGAATGCCTCAACGACTCTCAATCTCTTAAGCGCTTCTGCCTTTCTCTGCTGAGAAGTATCGGTTGCCGCCTGATGTCTTAACTCAAATGAAAGATCATCCAGCTGAGTTCTAGCCAAAAGCATTTCTAATGCATCCGCACCCATCTTAGCGATGAATTTGTTCGGATCATCATCATCAAGCATTTGGTTCTCCCTTGGAAGTTTATCCAGGATATCCAGGTATTCTTCCTCGGTAAGGAAATCCAGTTTTGATATTCCATCTTCTTCCTTAACCCCCGGCTGAATTACGATATATCGCTCGTAATAAATGATCTGATCCAGCTTCTTGGTTGGTACACCAAGAAGGTATCCAATTTTATTCGGTAGCGACTTGAAGTACCAAATGTGTGCAACTGGCACTACCAATTCGATGTGGCCCATTCGCTCTCTTCGAACCTTTTTCTCGGTTACCTCCACACCACATCGGTCACAAATAATGCCTTTGTATCGGATTCTTTTGTATTTGCCACAATGACACTCCCAATCTTTTACTGGACCGAAAATTCGCTCACAGAAAAGGCCTCCCATCTCAGGCTTATACGTCCTATAGTTAATGGTTTCGGGCTGAGTTACCTCACCGTGCGAACTTTCCAGAATTGATTCTGGAGAGGCAAGACTGATAGTAACCTTATTGAAATCGTTGTGAATTTTTTTGTTTTTTCTGAACGCCATGTTGTATATCAATAAAGCCTCCCGATTGCTCGGGAGAATGATTGTCAATAATTAATTAGTCCAAAGTAATTTCAAGAGCCAATCCTCTCAATTCATGTATCAATACATTGAATGATTCAGGAATGTTTGGCTTATTCATGTTCTCGCCTTTTACGATCGCTTCATAAGCTTTTGCTCTTCCAATCACATCATCCGATTTGATGGTTAGGATTTCCTGAAGAACGTTGGCCGCACCAAATGCCTCCAATGCCCACACCTCCATCTCACCAAATCGCTGACCTCCAAACTGTGCCTTACCACCAAGCGGCTGCTGAGTAATAAGTGAGTATGGCCCGATACTTCTTGCGTGCATCTTATCATCTACCAAGTGACCTAGCTTCAGCATGTAAATCACACCAACAGTCACCGGCTGATCAAAACGCTCACCTGAAAGTCCATCGTATAGATAAGTTCTACCAAAGCTTGGTAGTCCTGCTTCTTTCAATTCATTTTGAACTTCTTCTTCAGAAGCACCATCGAAGATTGGAGTAGCGTACTTTCTTCCGAGCTTCAATCCAGCCCATCCAAGTACGGTCTCATAAATCTGGCCGATGTTCATCCTTGAAGGTACACCAAGCGGGTTCAATACGATATCTACCGGAGTTCCATCTTCCATGAATGGCATGTCTTCCTCACGAACGATCTTCGCAACCACACCCTTGTTTCCGTGACGTCCAGCCATCTTATCACCCACCTGAAGCTTACGTTTTTTAGCCACGTAAACTTTAGCAAGCTGAACGATTCCAGCAGGGAGTTCATCTCCCACCTCTAGTGTGAATCTTTCTCTCTTGAATTTTCCAGAAATGTCATTTCTATATCCAATATAATTTTTCACCAATTTGAAGACCAGATCGTTGGTCTTATCATCAGATACCCAATTTTCGATGATCAAGTCAGAGATCAAGTTTGCCTCTTCGGGTACATTGTAGTTACTCTCATCTCTATACTTGTTCTTAGGAGGGAATAGGTTCGCTTCGATGTTCTTCTTAGAGAACTTCACTCCTTTACTCATAACTTCCTCACCAAACTTGTGCTTGATTCCCTGACAGGTTTTCCCATCCAGAAGCTGAGCAAGTTTATCGATCATGGTAGTTCTGGCCTCAGTAAGCTGCTGGCCATACTTATTCTTAAGTAGCTCAACTTCTTTCTTGGCTCTGGCTCTTACATCTTTATCTTTCTTAGGTCTGGAGAAAAGTTTGGTGTCGATAACCACTCCTTTAAGCGATGGAGAAGCTTTCAACGAAGCGTCTTTCACATCGCCAGCTTTATCTCCAAAGATTGCTCTTAGAAGTTTTTCTTCCGGAGTTGGGTCAGATTCTCCTTTAGGAGTAATCTTACCAATAAGGATATCACCTTCTTTAATCTCTGCTCCAATTCGGATGATTCCATTTTCATCGAGGTTTTTAACTGCCTCTTCAGAAACGTTCGGAATCTCGCTTGTAAGCTCCTCTTCTCCTCGCTTCGTATCCCTTACCTCCAGTTCGAATTCATCAATGTGGATTGAAGTGAAGATATCCTCTCTCACCACTCGCTCAGAGATTACAATCGCATCCTCAAAGTTGTATCCCTGCCAAGGCATGAACGCAACCTGCATGTTTATACCTAGTGCAAGCTCTCCTTTTTCAGTAGCGAATCCGTCACAAAGTGCCTGACCCTGCTTTACTTTATCCCCCTTGCTTACGATTGGCTTTAGATTGATGCAGGTATCCTGGTTGGTTCTTCTAAACTTCACCAAATCGTAAGTCACAACATCATCATTGAAGGTGATGATTTGCTCATCGCTATCCAATTGATATTTAACTACGATCTTGTTTGCATCAACAAACTCAATTACTCCGTCTCGCTCTGCTCTAATCAATGCTCTTGAATCAAGTGCCACCCGCTCCTCAAGACCTGTACCAACGATTGGTGCCTGCGGTCTCATCAACGGAACTGCCTGGCGCTGCATGTTTGATCCCATCAAGGCCCTGTTCGCATCATCGTGCTCAAGGAATGGAATCATAGAAGCGGCAACAGATACAATCTGGTTTGGAGCAACGTCCATGTAGCTAACTTCCTCTTCACTACAAAGCGGGAAGTCACCTTCAAATCGGGCCTTTATTTTCTCGTTCAAGAATTTACCCTTGTCAGACAATGGCGCATTAGCCTGAGCAATGTTGTGAGTATCTTCTTCTTCAGCCGTCAGGTACTTCACATTCCCTGACATATCAACTGTTCCCTTTGCCACCTCTCGGTATGGAGTCTCGATGAATCCCATCTGGTTCACTTTCGCATGAACACAGAGTGATGAAATCAAACCAATGTTTGGACCTTCCGGCGTTTCAATGGTACACAGTCTACCGTAGTGCGTATAGTGAACGTCTCGAACCTCAAACCCTGCTCTTTCCCTAGAAAGACCGCCTGGCCCTAGTGCAGACATTCTTCTTTTGTGAGTTACCTCTGCCAGTGGGTTTGTTTGATCCATGAACTGAGATAGCTGATTCGTACCGAAGAATGAGTTGATAACTGAAGACAATGTTCTTGCATTGATCAAATCAACTGGTTTGAAGTCTTCGTTATCACGCACGTTCATCCGCTCACGGATGGTTCTTGCCATTCTTGCTAGTCCAACTCCGAATTGAGAATAAAGCTGCTCTCCAACTGTCCTTACCCTTCTGTTACTCAAGTGGTCGATATCGTCGACTACTGCTTTACTGTTAATCAATCCGATGAGGTATTTAACGATGAGGATGATATCCTCTGTAGTCAAAACTCTTCGATCCCAATCGGTATCAATGCCCAACTTTTTGTTGATTCTGTATCGTCCTACTTCTCCAAGATCATACCTCTTGTCAGAGAAGAATAAGCTGGTAATAATATCACGTGCAGTTTGCTCGTCAGGAGCCTCCGTATTTCTCAATTGACGATAAATCTGTTCAACCGCTTCCTTCTCAGAGTTTGAATTATCTTTCTGAAGTGTATTATATACGATCGAATATTCTGCGATATTCACATCCTTTCTGTGGATGATGATAGACTTGCTTCCAGAATCAATGATTGTTTGGATATCCTCTTCTTTGATAATACTATCACGCTCAAGGACTACTTCATTCCTGTCGATAGAAACTACCTCTCCGGTATCTTCATCCACGAAATCCTCTGTCCATGTTCTGAGAACCCTCGCAGCAAGTCTTCGGTCAATAACCTTTTTAAGTTCTTTCTCTGTTGCTTCAATCTCCTCTGAAAGGCCAAACAAGTCAAGGATTTCCTTATCTGATCCATAACCAATGGATCGAAGAAGTGTGGTAATCGGAAACTTTTTCTTTCGATCGATGTATGCGTACATCACGTTGTTTACGTCAGTAGCGAATTCGATCCATGATCCTTTGAAAGGAATAATTCTCGCACTGTACAATAGTGTTCCGTTGGTGTGCTTGCTCTGTGCAAAGAACACACCCGGAGATCTGTGAAGCTGTGACACGATCACACGCTCAGCACCATTGATCACGAACGAGCCTTTTTCTGTCATGTAAGGGATATTTCCTAAGAATACCTCTTGCTCGATCGTTTCAAAATCTTCATTTTCTTCGTCATTACATAGCAGACGAAGTTTTGCTTTTAGTGGAACTGAATAGGTCAATCCTCTTTCAATACATTCTTGAATGCTGTATTTCGGAGGATCTACTGTATAGTCTACAAACTCCAATACAAAATTCTCGCGGGAATCTGTAATTGGGAAGTTTTCCATAAACACCTTGTAAAGGCCTTCACCTTCCTTGTGTTCTGCTGGTGTATCTAGTTGGAAAAAATCAACAAATGACTTTAATTGTACATCCAGAAAATCCGGATAATCAATAACTGATTTGATGGAAGAGAAATTGATTCTCGTGTTATTGTTGTTAGCCAAAGCTTACGGAGTTTTAGTTTATAAAAATTGAAAAGGACGTTTAGCTTTTTATACAAACAGGAAAAGACCTGATCCCGTTTCCCAAAAATTTTGAGAGGGGAGCCAGGCCTAAACCTTTGGTATTATGAGCTAATTACTTTAATTCTACTTCAGCACCAGCTTCTTCAAGCTGCTTTTTCAATGCCTCAGCTTCGTCCTTAGCGATTCCTTCTTTTACTGCTTTAGGAGCACCGTCCACAAGCTCTTTCGCTTCTTTCAGGCCTAGTCCAGTAAGTTCTTTCACCAACTTAACGATAGCAAGTTTTGCACCGCCTGGAGACTTAAGGATCACGTCGAATGAAGATTTTTCTTCACCTCCGCCAGCAGCGTCACCACCAGCAGCAGCACCACCAGCAACCATTACAGGTCCAGCAGCTGCAGCAGGCTCTATGCCGTACTCGTCTTTAAGGATATTAGCTAGTTCGTTTACCTCTTTTACTGAAAGGTTAACCAATTGCTCTGCAAATTCTTTTAAATCCGCCATTTTATTAAGTGTTAATTCTGTTTAAAAATTTTTAATTCTCTCTTTCTGAAAGTGTTTTAACAATACCAGCAAGCTTGTGCTCTCCACTTTGAAGTAGAGTAAGTACATTCTTGGCAGGCGATTGCAATAATGTGATGATGTCACCAATAAGCTCTTGCTTAGATTTCAAGCTGGCAAGTGCTCCTAGCTGATCTTCACCTATAAATAAATCCGAGTCTATGGAAGCAGCCTTGAATTTCGGTCTATCTTTTGGATCATTTTTCTGGAAGTCCTTGATGATCTTCGCAGGAATATTGGCAGTCTCGTTTACGAACATGATGCCAGATGTTCCCTTCAACACCTCGTCCAAAGACGAATAATCTCCATCCACATTCTCCAGGGCTTTCCTGATAAGTGTGTTTTTCACCACCCTATACTCCACTCCCTTGTTGAAGCACATTTCCCTGAACTTATTGATCTCAGCTACTGTGAGGCCTGAAGTGTCAGCTATATAGAAATGATCTGTTTCCTTAAACTTTGAAGTAAGGTCACTTATTAATTGTGCTTTGTCTTGTCGTGTCATAACTATTAAATATTCGCTATGCTACTTTTATCAATTGCTATACCGCTACTCATCGTGGATGATAGGGTGATCGACTTGAAGTAAGTTCCCTTTGCAGATGCAGGCTTCAGTTTTGAAACGGTCTGCACCATCTCAATCACATTCTCCCTGATCTTATCTGCATCAAAAGAAACTTTTCCTACACTTGTATGGATAATTCCAAACTTGTCTACCTTAAAGTCAATCTTTCCAGCTTTCACTTCTTTTACTGCCTGTCCAATATCCATCGTCACTGTTCCAGACTTTGGATTAGGCATCAATCCTCTAGGTCCAAGGACCCGTCCGAGTTTACCCACTTGTGCCATTACTGTTGGCATAGTGATAATTACATCAATATCCGTCCATCCTCCTTCGATCTTCTTCACATAATCATCCAATCCAACATGATCAGCACCAGCGTCTTTTGCTTCTTGCTCTTTATCAGGCGTGCATAGCACCAATACTCTCACATCCTTACCTATTCCATGAGGAAGAGATACTACTCCACGAACCATCTGGTCAGCTTTCTTTGGATCAACACCCAAACGGATATCAACATCTACTGAAGCGTCGAACTTGGTGAAGGTGATTTCCTTCACAAGCTTGGCAGCCTCAGCCAAAGAATACTCCTTGCCAACTTCTAGCAGTTCCTGAGCTTTCTTCTGATTTTTTGTAAGCTTTCCCATTACCAAATATTAATTTGCCCAAGGGGCTTTACCTGAAATTTTCACACCCATGCTTCGTGCAGTACCGGCTACTACTCTCATAGCAGACTCGATATTGAATGCGTTCAAATCCGGCATCTTGGTTTCAGCAATAGCTTTAACCTGATCCCATGTTACTGAACCCACTTTCACACGGTTTGGCTCGGAAGATCCTTTTTTAACCTTGGCTGCTTCCATTATAAGTGAAGCTGCCGGAGGGGTTTTAATTACAAAATCAAAAGACTTGTCAGCATAGATCGTTACAAGAACGGGAAGAAGCTGTCCTGGCTTTTCCTGGGTCCTAGCGTTAAACTGCTTACAGAAGTCCATGATATTCAGACCCTTAGCGCCAAGCGCAGGTCCTACCGGAGGTGAGGGATTAGCCGCTCCTCCACGAATCTGTAATTTCAAATAGCCTGTTATTTCTTTAGCCATTTCTTACCTTATTAATCTTCTTTTTCTACCTGTATATAATTCAATTCGACAGGTGTATTTCTGCCAAAAATCTTAACCGTAACATTAAGCTTCTTACGATCCTCAAATACCTCCTCTACTGTGCCCGTGAAGCCACTAAAGGGACCGTCCATCACTTTCACGCTTTCACCCACTATAAATGGTGTGTCAAGCTTTTCTTCGTACTCCTCCACCTCATCAACTTTTCCGAGGATTCTATTTACCTCGGATTGTCTTAAAGGAATTGGATCTCTTGTAGTGCTACTCCCTGCGGATCCTAGAAAGCCGATCACATTGGGAATTAGCTCTTTATTAGTCACCAGGTGTTGTACTTCGCCATTGGAGAAGTCAGCTTGGATCAATACATATCCTGGGAAAAAATTTCTTTCTCTTACTCGCTTTTTACCATTGCGCATCTCATATACCTTCTCCGAAGGAATAAGTACCTGAGGGATGTACTCGGTCAATTTTTGACGAACCACTTCATTTTCAATGGCTTCTTTGACTTTTTTTTCCTTGCCGCTAACGGCTCTAACTACGTACCACTTATGCTCCATGCTATCCTGTACGTATTATAGTTCCTGGTAAATAAACTCCATCAAATTTTCGAAGGCATAGTCTATCGCTCCGATCATGAGCGCAAAAATTAGCGATGCAACAAGCACCAAGATGGCGCTATTTTGCAAATCAGCATATTTTGGCCATGATACCTTATGCGTCAATTCATCGTATGAATCCTTGAAAAAAGTGACAACTTTAGACATATTTTCCTTCGTTTTAAAAGCACGGGAGGAGGGACTCGAACCCCCAACCAACGGTTTTGGAGACCGCTACTCTACCAATTGAGCTACACCCGTAAAAAAATGCAGTCCCCAAAAGGACTGCAAATTTAGAGTAATCAGTTTTTATAAACAAATCCCAAAAGACTATGTCTTTCGGGATAACTATTTATTAATCAAGAATTTCAGTTACCTGACCAGAACCTACTGTACGTCCACCTTCTCTAATCGCAAATCGCAATCCCTTCTCTAGTGCAATAGGGTTGATAAGTTTAACATCAATAGTTACGTTATCACCTGGCATAACCATTTCGATGTTTGCTGGAAGCATGATCTCACCAGTTACGTCTGTAGTTCTCAAGTAGAACTGAGGTCTGTACTTGTTGAAGAATGGAGTGTGACGTCCACCTTCTTCTTTTGACAGAACGTAAACCTCTGCTTTGAAGTGAGCGTGAGGAGTTACAGATCCTGGTTTGCAAATGATCATACCTCTTTTGATTTGATCTTTCTCAATACCTCTCAAAAGAAGACCAACATTATCACCAGCTTCTCCTCTGTCTAGGATTTTACGGAACATCTCTACTCCAGTGATTGTAGACTTAAGTCCCTCAGCTCCCATACCAATGATATCTACAGGATCTCCAGAGTTGATCACACCTCTTTCAATTCTACCAGTAGCAACGGTTCCTCGTCCAGTGATTGAGAATACGTCTTCAACCGGCATCAAGAAATCCTTATCAACAGCTCTTTCAGGAAGTGGAATGTATTCATCCACTGCGTTCATTAGCTCTTCAATCTTTTCTACCCACTTAGGATCTCCATTAAGACCTCCAAGAGCAGAACCTTGAATTACAGGGATATCATCACCTGGGAAATCATAATCAGAAAGAAGCTCTCTGATTTCCATTTCTACTAATTCAAGTAGTTCCGGATCATCAACCAAGTCCACTTTGTTCATGAATACCACTAGAGCTGGTACACCTACCTGTCTTGAAAGAAGGATGTGCTCTCTTGTTTGTGGCATTGGTCCGTCAGTAGCAGCTACCACGATGATAGCTCCGTCCATCTGAGCAGCTCCAGTTACCATGTTTTTTACATAATCTGCGTGACCAGGGCAGTCAACGTGAGCATAGTGACGTTTTTCAGTCTGATACTCAATGTGTGAAGTATTAATGGTAATACCTCTTTCTTTTTCTTCTGGTGCGTTATCTATAGAAGAAAAGTCTTTAATATCTGCCAATCCTTTACTAGCAAGTACTGCTGAGATTGCTGCAGTTAAAGTTGTTTTACCATGGTCAACGTGTCCGATTGTACCAATATTTACGTGTGGTTTCGAACGATCAAAGGTTTCTTTAGCCATGCTTGATAATCCTCGTTTTGTTTAATTTATTGTTATTACTCTATTTTCTAAATTCATTCCTTGAATAAGAGCCAATGAGGGGATTTGAACCCCTGACCTCTTCCTTACCAAGGAAACGCTCTACCCCTGAGCTACATCGGCTTAATTTAAGTTGCAAGTCCAAAGTTCTAAGTTGTAAGACTTGCTTGAACTAAAACTCTGACCTAGTAACTCAAAGCTCATTCCATTGATTGCTCAATGAAAATTGAGCGGGTGACGAGGCTCGAACCCGCGACCTACAGCTTGGAAGGCTGTCGCTCTACCAACTGAGCTACACCCGCTTGATTAAAATTCCAAACATCAAAAACGAAATCACAAAAACATTAATGATTTGAGATTTGTATTTTGAGATTTGAGATTTCTCAAAGTGGGGAGAGCAGGATTCGAACCTGCGAAGGAATACACCAACAGATTTACAGTCTGTCCTCGTTGGCCGCTTGAGTATCTCCCCTTATAATAAATACTTTCAAGAACTACTTTTCCCGGATGCTTCCCAGAAAAAGGATTGCAAAAGTATATGGTTTTTTGAACTAATCAAATTTCATTTTTAGATAAAAAATCTAATGCAATCCATATTTTTGACCAACTGAATTTCAAATACCATTCATATGATAGAAGTAAAGGTCGATGATGCCGATAAAATCAAGGTAGAAAACAAAAAAGACGAAGTTTTCATTAATGACGAGTTATTTGATGGTGAGATTCTTAAGATCAATGAGACCTCTTTTAAGGTATTTAAAGGCACTAAAATTTTTCGTGTAGATGTGGTGGAGCGACAAGGCAAGGAAATGAAACTTAAAGTAAATGACCAATTGCTGAATGTTTCTGTGACTGACCACATTGATCAGATTCTGGATAAGCTTGGTATGGATGTAGCAGCCAGTACGGCTGTGAAGGACATAAAAGCTCCTATGCCTGGCTCTATATTAAATATAATAGTTGCAGAAGGTGATGAAGTTCGTCAGGGGGATCAGCTTTTAGTATTGGAAGCCATGAAAATGGAGAATGTAATAAAATCATCCGGTGAGGGCAAGGTGAGTAAAATTTACGTTGCTGAAAAACAGAATGTGGAAAAGAACCAAGTGCTCATTTCTTTCGAATAACCGACATCAATACTTATATATTTGCACGATTTTATCCTTTCACAAACTAACAAATGACCTATAAACGAATACTACTAAAACTAAGCGGCGAAGCACTGATGGGGGATAAGCAGCACGGAATAGATTCCAAACGGCTAACCCAATATGCAGAGGAAATAAAAAAGGTTGTCAACGAAGGTGTGGAAGTGGCCGTGGTAATCGGAGGAGGGAATATTTTTCGAGGAGTGGAAGCGGAAGCCTCAGGAATAGATCGTGTGCAAGGTGATTACATGGGCATGCTGGCTACCGTAATCAATGCAATGGCGCTTCAGAGCATGTTTGAAAAGCAAGGTATGTATACACGCCTGATGTCTGGCCTCAAAATGGAACAGGTTTGTGAACCTTTTATAAGAAGAAGAGCAATTCGTCATCTGGAAAAAGGCAGAGTGGTCATTTTTGGTGCAGGCATTGGAAACCCGTATTTCACCACTGACTCCACGGCTAGTCTGCGTGCTATAGAAATAGAAGCGGATGTAGTCTTGAAAGGGACACGAGTGGACGGAGTGTATTCCGCGGATCCGGAAAAGGATCCAAACGCCAAAAGATATTCCAACATCTCCTTTCAGGAAGCATACGAAAAGAACCTGAACATCATGGATATGACGGCATTTACATTGTGTCAGGAAAACAACCTGCCAATCATTGTATTTGATATGAACACTTCCGGCAACCTTCAGAAAATTGTGGCCGGGGAAGAGGTAGGAACCCTTATTCATTAGATAATTCTTAATTTTCACCCATGGAAGAAATTGAAATTTACCTGGATACGGCTAAAGAAATGATGGAAAAAGCCATCGACCATACCAAAACTGAATTTTCAAAAATAAGGGCGGGAAAAGCCATGCCCGGCATGCTTGATGGTATAGAAGTAGAATACTACGGCAGTATGACCCCATTGAATCAGGTGGCGGGTGTAACTACCCCTGACGCACGGACACTGAGTGTGAAGCCTTGGGAGAAAAATATGCTTCAGGAAATCGAGCGGGCCATTATCAACAGTAACCTTGGCTTCAACCCGCAAAATGACGGGGAGCAAATACGAATAAATATTCCTCCACTAACGGAGGAGCGTAGATTGAACCTGATGAAGCAAGTAAGGGCAGAAGCAGAAAAGGGCAAGGTAAGCATTCGAAATGCCCGGAAAGAGACCAATGATGCCCTTAAAAAACTGGATGGAGTATCTGAGGATTTGGTGAAAAATGCGGAAGATAATGTGCAGAAGCTCACTGACACTTACACGGCTAAGATTGATTCATTAGTTGAGAGTAAGGAAAAAGACATAATGACCGTGTAGGTTATTGAAAATGTCCCTTACTCTTTATCAGAGCTGCAACCGCATCCGGCACCAGATACTTAATTGATTTACCTTCTTTAATCAGCTTTCTGATTAGAGTAGCCGATATATCAACCTCAGGAGCTTCAATCATTTTGACATTTTCTGAATTAACAAGATCACTTGGCCTGGAGTGAGGCCTTGGGTAGACGATCAACCCGAAATGTTCCAATATCTTCTCATGGTTTTTCCACTTAGGGAATGAAGCAAGATTGTCTTCACCTATGATGAGATGGAATTTTTTATCCGGATACTTCTCCTGCAGCAGGGTTAAGGTATCAACGGTATAGCTGGGACGAGGCATATGGAACTCAATGTCACTGGATCGAAAATGATAGTCGTCTCCAATAGCCGCATTGACCATATCAAGTCTGTCAAATTCATGCAGCAGATTATTGTTTTTTTTGAATGGATTTTGAGGGCTGACAACAAACCACACTTCGTCCACATTGGTAGTCTCCTTCACCAGGCTGGCGATGATCATATGTCCTGTGTGAATAGGATTGAACGAACCGAAAAAGAGACCAACTTCCATCTATTTGATACTTATGAAGTTTTTAACGAGTGATTCTGCCTCATTGATGGCCACATCCAGATTTTCATTTAGCACCACTTTGTCAAAATGAACTTCCTCTTTCATTTCCTCGGCAGCCTTGCTCACTCTCATATTTAAGGTCTCATCATCCTCGGTATTTCTCATCTGAAGTCTTTCGCGAAGCACTTCTTCACTCTTCACCTTGACAAAAACGGAGAGGGCCTGCCCACCAAAGATCTGTTTAAGCTTCTTCCCTCCTTTCACATCTACATCAAAAATGACGTGGTTGCCATCGGCCCAGATGCGCTCTACTTCACTTTGCAGGGTACCATAAAACGTACCACTGTAAACCTCCTCCCACTCCAGCAATTCACCTGATTCCTGCTTTGAATGGAAATCTTCTACCGAAAGGAAGTAATAATCCCGACCATCAATTTCAGTTGGTCTTTTTGATCGTGTGGTTGCTGAAATGGAAAACCTCAGGCTTGGGATTCGGTCGAGCAGGCTATGTACGATGGTAGTCTTGCCTGCTCCTGATGGTGCTGAAAATATGATAGCCTTTCCCTCCATCACGCGAAATTAACCTGAATAATTCAGGAGTCAACCCCAGAAACGGGATACTTAGTTAGCGAACAATCTTACTTCTGATATCTTCAGCAAGTGAGCTAGGGATGGCCCTGTTGTTGAGCTTTGTCTTAAGCAATTCCCTGATCTGCTTTTCCACATTATAATGCGCAAAGCAGACCATGCACTTTTCAATGTGAGTGTTGAAAAACTGTTCCTGATTCGGAGTGGCTTCATTATCCAATATGAGGTTCAAAATCCTCAGGCACTTCTCAAAATCACTACAACCACAATCTGGACAATCTGACATTATTAAAATGCTGTTTGGTTAGGTATGGAATGGTGAGATTGTAAAAAAAGTTCCTGATTAGTTGTAACCCATGGAAAGGGCATAAGTACCCAACTTCTCTCTCAGCAAATTTCTCGCTCTGTGTAATCTGGACCGAACCGTGCCTATTGGAATGTCCAGGATTTTAGCCATTTCTTCGTAGGTAAAGCCCTCCAGGTCACATAAGATCACCACGGTTCTGAAATCAACCGCCAACGAATTTAGCGCATTGCTGATTTCATCTCCTATCATATCCTTGGTGGTTTCCAATCTCAAGTCTACCGTGGCATTGCTCGGGGTATCCTCTGAATTGTAAAACTGCTCTACCTCCTGATAGTCAACTTTGGCTGGCTGCTTGCTTTTCTTCCTGTAGTCATTTATAAAGCTATTCTTCAAAATTCGATAGAGCCAGGCTTTGGCATTGGTACCTTCCTGAAAGGAGTTGATGAATCGGAAAGCTTTCATATAAGTATCCTGAACTAAATCCTTCGCATCGTCCTCATCGAAAGTCAGACGGTAGGCGAAATTGTACATCGAGTCGATATGAGGCATAAACTCATGATCAAAAACGTGTACTTTTTTAGCTTCTGAATATGATCTTTTAGCTGGAGTATCTACTTGATTGGTCATTCTCTTCACAATTTGTGTGTATGTACATCAGTGTACGTGATGAATTTAGATTTGTTCTAAATAAAGTTTCTTATTTTTTTTATTTCCTCTTATTTGAACCGGTATTGGAACCTTTTGTTCAATACCTGACACATTCATCTCACCTAAGGATACACCAAAAGCCTGCCAATCCCAAAAAGCCTGTCAATGAGGCAGTAAAAGCGCAGGCATAAAAAAAGGATTCCTCCATTTGGGAAGAATCCTCTCTTTCGAAGAAAAAATTTCTTAATATCTGTAGTACTCTGGCTTAAATGGTCCTTTCACCTCTACACCTATGTAATCAGCCTGATCCTTTGATAGAGTCTCTAGTTCCACACCAATCTTCGCCAGGTGGAGAGCAGCTACTTTCTCATCCAGATGCTTTGGTAGCATGTACACGGCATTCTCGTAGTTTTCATGATTTTTCCAAAGCTCAATTTGCGCGAGCGTTTGGTTGGTGAATGAATTTGACATCACGAAAGACGGGTGACCGGTGGCACAGCCAAGGTTCACAAGTCTTCCTTCAGCCAGGACGATCACATCATTTCCGTTGATATTGTAAAGATCTACTTGAGGTTTGATCTCAATATGAGAGCCGCCATGATTCTTTTTCAACCACGCCATGTCAATCTCATTATCGAAGTGGCCGATGTTGCAAACAATCGCTTTGTCTTTCATCTTCTCGAAATGCTCCCCTCGAATGATATCTTTATTACCTGTAGCAGTCACAATAATATCCGCTCTGGAAACTGCATCAGACATTTTCTTCACTTCAAATCCGTCCATAGCAGCCTGGAGTGCGCAAATTGGATCGATCTCGGTCACAATCACTCGTACTCCCGCTCCTCTGAGTGAAGCCGCCGAACCTTTCCCAACATCTCCATAACCTGCAACCACAGCTACTTTTCCAGCGAGCATCACATCAGTTGCTCTTCTGATCGCATCTACCAAAGACTCCTTACAGCCATACTTGTTGTCAAATTTTGACTTAGTCACTGAGTCGTTCACATTTATCGCCGGCATTGGGAGGGTGCCCTTTTTCATTCGCTCGTAAAGTCGGTGAACGCCGGTTGTTGTCTCTTCGGACAAACCTCTGATGTCTTTCACCAATTCAGGATATCTGTCCAAAACCATATTTGTGAGGTCGCCACCATCGTCAAGGATCATGTTCAAAGGCTTTCCTCCTTCAAATGCGAAAAGCGTTTGCTCGATGCACCAGTCGAATTCTTCTTCGTTCATTCCCTTCCAGGCATATACAGGAACACCTGACTTAGCTATAGCTGCCGCTGCATGATCCTGGGTGGAAAAAATGTTGCATGAAGACCAGGTGACTTCTGCTCCGAGCTCCACCAGCGTCTCTATCAATACGGCTGTCTGGATGGTCATGTGAAGGCAGCCGGCAATTCGTGCCCCGGCTAGAGGTTTGCTCTTTCCATACTCTTCGCGGAGGGCCATCAAACCGGGCATTTCTGCCTCAGCAAGTCCGATTTCCTTCCTCCCCCAGTCTGCAAGGGCAATGTCTTTTACTTTGTACTTTTCAGTAGTTACGCTCATTATTTAAAAATTTCTAGAGTTAATTTCTTTTTTGGGTTTGCAAAGATATAACCATCATTGGTGATTTAGGTTCAAGCCTTCCATCTTAGGTTTGACAAAGTAGACTACCTGACAAACTTGACTTCCTTAATTCCAAAGTTCCGAAGCTTATCCCTTTCATTGATTGTCAGTCTGCCATTAGAGTCAATTCCTAGAATCTCCCCTTCAAATTCCTCCTCGTTTACCTTAAAGGTTCGCAGTTCTCCGCGCCACATCATTGATTTATGATACTCATTTAGAATGTATACCTGACTCCCTGATTTCAGTTTCAAATACCACTGCTCTAGATAAATGAGCAATTGTTCCATCATTTCCACTCTGTCCTGTTCTTTACCCGTTTCCAAATAGATTGAAGTGGCAGAAGATAGATTGAAGCCTTTTTGATTCACATTCAATCCAATACCAACTACAGATGATTCAAGGACACTTCCACGCATACTATTCTCGATGAGAATGCCAGCAATTTTCTTCTCGCTTAGGTAAACATCATTTGGCCACTTCAGCACCAATTCCCCATTGACATGGGATTTAAGCATATCCAACATCGCAAGACCAACTATCAGATTCAGATAATATTGATCATTTGGAGCCAGCCATTTTGGGCGAAGGAGCAACGACATCAATATATTTTTGCCAGGCTCGGCCAGCCACACATTTCCACGCTGACCCCTTCCTTTCGTTTGGTCATCAGTGTAAAGCACCAGGCCCTCTGGTTCAACGGATTTTTTCGCCAAAGAGACCAGCTCATCATTCGTGGAGTGACATTGTGGCAGGAAAACCACTTTTTTACCTAAGAATAAGGGTTTGGCAAAGATTTTATGCAATAGAATTAATGTAAATTTGCGGCAAAATTAATTCTTAACTATTAGTGAATCAGCAGGTAAGTAAAGACGTCAGTTCGGAAATACTGAGTGAGTGGGTGGTAGAAGGGATGTTGGATAAGAAAGCCCTTGACGTAGTGGTGATGGATCTGCGGGGAGTGAAGCATGCAATTGCCGACTATTTCATTATTTGTAGTGGTAACTCTGACACGCAAATTGACGCTATTTCAGAATCTATAGAAGCTCAAATACACAAGCGATCGAAGCAAAATCCATGGAAGCGGGAAGGACAGCAAAACAAGGAATGGATTTTATTGGATTACATTGATGTTGTAGCGCATGTATTTAATAAAGAAAAAAGAATTTTTTACGGATTAGAGGAGCTTTGGGGAGATGCGAAAATTACCCGCATCGAAGAGAACTAATACCTACCCTACCCGTTTAGCTAACAGAAATTTTACAGGAGGAACAAAAGAATGCCCGATAAAAAAAGAAAAGATGCACCAAAGCCAAGACCCGGATTTCAAGGGTGGCTTATAGGAGGACTACTCGCGCTGGTTATAGGATTGACTGTATTCTCGAATGACAGTGGTGCGGTAACAACCACCTACCGATCCTTTGAGAAAATGGTGAAATCCAACGATGTGCAGAAGGTAGTGCTCATAAAAAACCAGGATTTCATAGAAATAACGCTTAAACCGGAGGCCCTCAGCAACACCAAGTACCAGATTGAACTCGATCAAAATAAAAGCATTTTGAATAGTGGCGGTGGCCCACACTATAAAGTAGAGATTGTTAGTATTGAAAAGTTTGTAAGGGATTTTGAAGAATTGATGGCTGACATCCCGGAAGATCAGCGATTCGATTATAAGATAGAAGAGCGGGGAGATTACACCAACATATTCTTCAACTGGGGATTCCTGATCCTTCTCATCTTTGGGTTCTGGTTTCTGATGAGGCGAATGACCGGAGGCGGTGGTCCCGGCGGACAAATCTTCAACATCGGAAAATCACGGGCATCCCTGTTTGATGCGGAAAACAAGGTGAAGATCACTTTTGCAGATGCCGCAGGCTTGGAGGAAGCCAAAGAGGAGATCAAAGAGATTGTTGATTTCCTTAAAAATCCCGGAAAATTTACCAAGCTTGGTGGAAAAATTCCGAAAGGAGCATTGCTTGTCGGCCCTCCGGGAACAGGTAAGACCTTATTGGCGAAAGCGGTGGCCGGTGAAGCCGGTGTACCATTTTTTACCCTTTCAGGGTCAGATTTCGTAGAGATGTTTGTGGGTGTAGGAGCCGCTAGGGTGAGAGACCTTTTCAAGCAGGCTAAGGAAAAAGCTCCGTGTATCGTCTTCATTGATGAGATTGATGCAATCGGCAGATCAAGAGGTAGAGGGCAAATGCCCGGCTCTAATGACGAGCGTGAAAACACGTTGAACTCACTTCTGGTAGAAATGGATGGGTTTTCCACGGATGCTGGCGTGATCATATTGGCCGCCACAAACAGACCGGATGTATTGGATTCAGCCCTTCTAAGACCAGGCAGATTCGATCGCCAGATTAGCATAGACAAGCCGGATATTGTGGGACGAGAGGCTATTTTCAAAGTACACATTAAGCCTATCCAGCTTTCTAAAGATGTGGACACCAGAAAACTCGCTGCGCAGACTCCCGGATTTGCAGGAGCTGAAATTGCCAACGTATGTAACGAAGCTGCACTTATTGCTGCAAGAAAAGACAAGTCCAAGGTGGATATGGACGACTTTCATGATGCGATTGACCGTGTGATTGGTGGGCTGGAGAAGAAGAATAAAATCATCTCTCCGGAGGAAAAGAAAATTGTAGCCTATCATGAAGCAGGCCATGCAGTGGCAGGCTGGTTTCTGGAGCACGCCGATCCATTGGTGAAAGTGAGTATTGTCCCTCGTGGAGTTGCCGCACTTGGATACGCCCAGTACCTTCCTAAAGAACAGTTTCTCTATCAGACAGAGCAACTTTTTGATGAGATGTGCATGGCATTAGGTGGCAGGGTAGCTGAGGATATTATTTTTGGAAAAATTTCCACAGGAGCTTTGAGTGACCTGGAGCGAATCACCAAACTTGCCTATAGCATCGTATCAGTTTATGGTATGAATGATAAGGTTGGCAATGTTTCATTCTACGATTCAAAACAATCCGATTACAACTTCACAAAACCATACTCTGACGCTACAGCGGAACTGATAGACAAGGAAGTGAAAATCCTCATCGACAAGGCTTATGCCAGAACAAAAGAGCTACTTCTTTCCAAGAAAAAAGAATTGGAAATTCTGGCTAAAGAACTATTGAAGCGGGAGATTATTTTCCAATCTGATTTGGAAGGCCTTATTGGTAAGCGTCCGTTTAAAACACCGACTACCTATGATGCCTTTACCAACGGGGTATCTGATGAGGAAGATGGAAAGGGGAAGAAAGAAAAGACAGATGACCTGGACAAGGTAAAAAATGACGTGAAAGAGGAAGTGGAAAAGGAGGAGACCACAGAAAAAAGCGAATAGCACATGAAGGTAAATCCTGAGCTAGTCAGCTCTTTAAAGGAGCTACCTTCCAATAAAAAAGTCTATTTCGCTAGCGATTTCCATTTAGGAATTCCAAATGAAACAGAAAGCTTAGAGCGGGAGCAAAAAATAGTAAGATGGCTGGAGCATGTATCGAAAGATGCTTCAGTCATTTTTTTGTTGGGCGATTTATTTGATTTCTGGTTTGAATATAAAACCACAATCCCGAAGGGGTTCATTCGATTTCAAGGCAAGCTTGCCGAGCTAAGGGACCGAGGTATCCCTATCGTCATTTTCACGGGCAATCATGACCTGTGGATGTTTGATTATTTTCCAAAACAATTTGGAATACCCATTTATCGAAAGCCCATAGAGCTGGAAATCCGTGGCAAAAAATTCCTGATCGGGCATGGCGATGGACTAGGCCCGGGTGACACGCGCTATAAAATCACCAAGTCAATCTTTACCAATAAACTTTGCCAGTGGCTATTTCGATGGATACATCCGGATGTGGGGATTAGCATTGCAAAGTCCTGGAGCAGAAATAGCCGGATAGCAAACGACCAATTCGATGAAGTCTTTAAAGGAGAGAAAGAAGGGCTTTGGCAATACTGCAAAAGTGTAAACGAGAAGAATCCTCACGACTTCTATGTTTTTGGCCATAGGCACCTTTCTTTAGCACTCCCCGTCTCAGATACATCCACTTACTATAACTTAGGTGAATGGGTGAATGAATGCCCCTATCTGGAATTTGATGGATCCGAAGCTGTACTCAAGACTTTTGAAGGTTAGCCTTTTCCTCCTCCCATTTTTGGCCATGGCACAAGAATGGGAGGAAGTGAAAAAGCATAGCTTGAAAAAAACAGCGACTGCTTATTCTGCGGATATTCAGGGAAATTTTTTCATTGGCTACACTGACGGGAGCCTGGAAAAAAGAAATGCAAACGGCGACTTGCTGGAAAACTTTGCGCTTTCAAACAACTCCCCCATTTCGTTGATTGATGTGCAAAATAATCTCAGGCCCTTCCTTTTTTATTTTGATAATCAGCAAATCACGATTCTGGATCGGTTTTCTTCTGTTCCAAAAATTTATCAACTATCAGATTTGGGGACCGAAATTGGCATGATGGCCTGCCCCTCCCCGGATGGAGACATCTGGGTATTAGAAAATAACCCCCAGCGATTAAAGAAAATCAATCCGCTAAGGAAAAGTACCATACTCGAAGCTCAGATATCCATCGGTGACAATATTAGAAAAATGCAGGCATACCAAAATTTTCTATTCATAGCTGACGAGCAAGGCCTGCACTTCTTTGATCAGTTTGGCGGGTTTGTACAGTCACTAAAGATTGAAGGGATGCTGAACTTTCAGGTATCATCTGGAATGATTCATGCTTTTACTTCAAGCATGATCCATCAGATAGATATCAATAAAGGTGAGTTTAACTCTTCGATTAAACTTCCTTATGAAATAAGCGGAGGTTTGAAGTTGAATGATCAATACCTTCTTATTGATGAAAAGGAGCTGGCATACTATAAGCTGATTGATTAGCCCCCTCTTTTACTATGGGCAAAAAAAATACCGGAGGTGACACCTCCGGTAAATAATATTCTGATGTGATTACTTCCCCCTGTAGAGATCGAGGATTTGCTTTCTCAGCACAATCGTATACTTGGCATTAATTAGCTGAGCCTCCGCCCTATTCTTATTATTCAGACTCTCGAGGTAAGAATAAAAGTCTGTGTTCCCTGTTTCAAATCTTTTCTTGATAAACTCGAACGTCTGATTAAGCGCCTCATAATTCTCTTGTGCAGTTTGAAATGAGGTTTGTGCTGACACAAGGTCTAGATAATCTCTCTGAGCTGCATTAGTGACATCTAACATAGCCTGATCATTTTGAAGTTGTGCATTCAGAAATACCACTTTGTTATTATCAATAGAGTTTTGAGTCTGATATCGTGCGAATATTGGAATTTGCAAACTCAGTTGTGCAAAGTTGGTCGGAGTGTTATTGATTTGTTGAGTATAGTCTATATCATTCTGTGAAGTATAATTTCGAGCATGCTGACCAAACAGTGACAGGGTTGGGTATCTGCTACTTCTCGCCTGTTTCAGCACAGATTTTGCAGCTATCTCACTCTCCTCAGCACTTTTCAACCTAAAAGAATAACTCAATATTTCTTGTAGAACTTGGTCATAATCGTCATACTCTACTAAGATTTCAATATCCTCAATATCTAACGGCTTAAGTTGAACCCCCTGATAATTTTCAATTTGAATAGACTGAAGTAAGTTTAGAAGATCAGATTGATACTGATTTTTCAAGTTCACATTGTTCAGTTTTTCATTAGCCACCTGAGATTGGAAATTATATACCGTTTCCAAATTCCCCACACCAACCGAAACCCTCTTCTTCTCTCGTTCCAGCTGCTCCTCCAAAAATTCCAGTCGTTGAGTTGAAATACGGACATTCTCAGTATCGACCAGGACACTTAGATAATTCCGAATGACAGTGGCTCTAATAGTAATCTTTGAGTCTTCCAATTGATACCTTGAAGACTCAAATTCATGCTTCCTTCTATTCAAAAGGTGATGGTTTGCAAATGCGTTGAACACCACCAGATTGGACGAAACATTGGGCCGGCCATTCCAGCTTGTGAATGCTATCACATCTCCCGCTACAATATCACTACCATCCGAATACGAGTGGTTTATGTTCGCATTTAGGTTTGGCAAGAAATTAAAATATGCTTGCCGCTTATTGGACTGAGCTCCAAAAAGATTATTCTGATTCTGCTTTATGGTAAGGTTTCTTGCTAGAGCCATATCAATACACTCCTGAAGGGTAAGCACCCTCACAGAGTCTTGGGCTACAGCGATGATCCCAACTAATAATAATATTCCGAAAATAAATTTTCGCATGTCTTAAGGTCTTTTCAAAGGTTTTCAAGGTACAGTGCACCCATCTATCCTGACCAGAATAGACGGGGAACTGTGTATGTGTAAGTATGAAGAGAATTACACTAAAGCTTCTTTTGCATTGATGTTTTCAGAAACAATCTGACCATCAAATAAGTGAACTACTCTGTGTGCATATTCTGCATCCACAGGAGAGTGAGTTACCATGATTACTGTAGTCCCAGCTTCATTTAGCTCAGTAAGTAAGTTCATCACTTCTTGTCCATTTGCAGAGTCCAGGTTACCAGTAGGCTCATCCGCAAGGATCAATTTCGGCTTAGCCACCACAGCTCTGGAGATAGCCACACGCTGTTGCTGACCTCCGGAAAGCTGCTGAGGGAAGTGGTTTCTTCTGTGCATAATTTTCATATGCTCCATCACCTCTTCCACCCTTTTCTTTCTTTCTGCGGCAGAGTACTTCAGGTAGATCAATGGTAGCTCGATGTTTTCAAATACAGTAAGCTCATCGATCAGGTTGAAGCTCTGGAATACGAAACCAATATTCGCTTTTCTCAGGTCAGCTCTCTGGCGTTCTTTGTAGTTAGAAATTTCCAGATCAGTGAAATAAAATTCACCCTCGGAAGGATTGTCCAATAGTCCAATTATATTGAGTAGTGTCGATTTACCACACCCAGACGGACCCATGATGGCAACAAATTCGCCTTCTTTGATCGTCATATTCACACCAGCTAGTGCTGTTGTTTCAATCTCATCGGTGTAGTAGAACTTCTTTAAATCTTTTGTTTTAATAAGTGCTTTAGCGTTTTCCATGATTTATTGAGTTTAGTCTTTGGGTTCTATTTAAATACTTTTTGTTTTCTGTTAGGTTACTTTATCACCAGGATATCCTTGTCTTCATATCCTCTGTATGAAGAGACAACAACTTTCTCCCCAGGTTGCAATCCTTCCACCACTTCATAGTAGCGCTGGTTTTGCCTACCCAGTCGGATATCCCTTCTCACAGCCTCTGTCTCATCTTCGTTCACTACAAAAATCCAGTTACCTCCAGTCGTCTGATAAAAGCTTCCCCTCGGGATTTGCACCGCTGTGATGTTTTCACTGAGCTGTAATCTGATTTGAAGCGTCTGCCCTCTTCTTATCCCTCTGGGGATTGTATCAAACGCCATATCCACTTCAAACAGCCCATTGTTCACTTCAGGGTACACTTTTGTAATGGCCAGGCCGAAATCATTTCCGGCAAAAGTGAACGTTCCATTCAAGCCCGTATATATTCTAGATATATAATGTTCGTCAATAGTTGCACGAACCTTGAAACCATTTAGGTCATCGATCTGTCCGATGTTCTGTCCGGGTGCAATGGATTCCCCTACTTCAACGTCTACAGTAGACAGTCTTCCTTCGATTGGTGCCTTAATGTACAGGTTGTTGAGATTCCGTTTGATCATCTCGAGGTTTTCCCGGGTTCGCTCCAGAGTAGCTTCCGATTGCCTGATTTGGGTAACAGAAGCAAGGGAATCAAACTTGTTAGATTCTAACTGAATCTTCCTATTATCCACCAATCTCTCATACTCCCTTTTCAGATTAAGATACTCCTGCTCCGAAATTATGCTATCGTCGTAAAGCTTCTTGCCTCGCTCAAAAGCATCCTTGGCCGCATCAATCTGATAGTCTAACTGAAGAAGGTTTCTCCTCAGCTCAAATTGGTTTCTCTGTAGGTTCAGCTTGGTATTCTCTACATTGTTTACAAGAATAAACGCCTGGGTTTCTTCTCTTACGAAACTTTGCAAAAGTGCATTATTGGCAAGTTCCAGAATCGTATCTCCCTTATCCACCAGGATTCCTCCATCGTAGTGCTTTTTGGAAACCACACCTCCTTCAATCGCATCCAATCGGATGGTTTTGATCGGAAGCACGTTTCCATCCACAGGGATAAACTCCTGAAAGTCACCCTCATGCACGGTAGCAATATTGATTTTGTTCCTTTCTACATTGAGCCTGGTGCCACCACCAGATAGAAAAAAGTTATAGCCTATAAAAATGACTAGTAATGCCGCTCCAGCATATATCGCAATTTTCTTAGCGGTCCACTTTTTCTTTTTAATCTTTCTGTCCATTGACAATTTGGTCGTTTAGGTTTCGATTGCCCACTATGCCAAGAAAAATGCCATTAATCTTAAAAGCTTAAATAACAGATACTTACGTCAATTGTGGGGGAAACCTGATCTCAGCCCGTGTACAGAATGGAACATAAAAGTGTACGCCAGCGATCACCAGATCTAAAAAACCGGAAACAATAGAAAACAAAAGTTAATGGGAATGGATGCTGCCGAAAAGGCATAAAAAAAGGTTCAGGAGGACTAACACCTGAACCCAAAGGTCAAAAACTCAAAATAAAAAGGACTAATGACTTCAAGTTTAGCTAAAAATCGGTTTAAAAAAAAATAATAAACCAATTGAATGTAAATTCGTTTGATAGTAATACTATTATTTTGAATAGC
The DNA here is from genome assembly GCF_040223195.1 of Ekhidna sp. Classification (GTDB taxonomy): domain Bacteria; phylum Bacteroidota; class Bacteroidia; order Cytophagales; family Cyclobacteriaceae; genus Ekhidna. Next base: position 559,698 of record NZ_JAVKDX010000015.1, read on the forward strand.
TTGCGTAACTATCATGGTAGCACAACTACAATTACAACTTAATTCTTCCCTTTATCTGAGGGATCCACAGTCTAGTGATCTGGGTCAGCGAATCGTCAATCAAAGCATTCATTTGATTGATGAGATCGGTTTTGAGGCATTTAACTTTAAAAAACTGTCTATCAGAATCAACTCGACTGAAGCTTCCATCTATCGCTACTTTGAAAACAAACACCGGTTGCTGATCTATCTCATCGCCTGGTACTGGACCTATCTGGAGTACAAAATCACCTATGAAACCCACAATATTTCTGATCCCCGGGACAAGCTCAGGATCGCGATTGGTTTCATCACACATAAACTGGAAGATGATGACAACTTTTCGATAATCAGTGAAAGCGTTCTTCAACGGGTAGTGATTCTGGAATCTGACAAAACCTATCTGACCAAAAATGTAGACGATGATAATAAGGAGGGGCTCTTCAAAGGGTACAAATCACTTTGTATCACCATCGCCCGATTTATGCAGGAGATCAACCCGGATTTTCCATATCCACACTCGCTTACCAGTACATGCCTGGAAGCGGCTCATCAGCAAATATTTTTTGCTCAGCACCTTCCGGCTTTGACGGATATTAAAAAAGATGATGACATCTATGCCAAAAACCTTGACTTCTTAATGTCAACCATTTTCAAAACTTTAGAAAAATGAACAACCAACAGATAATCAGGTGTCTGCAGGAGTGTGCCACCAAGCTGGATATTGATTTGAATATTTCGCAGCTTGAACGGGTTGACATCATTTCCCGATTTTACTCCAACGATGAGCTGGCTGAATTCCAGAGAGACCTGGTGGAAGCAGGTAATGAGAGTGGGATTGTACTGATAGAGAAGTACATGAAGAGAAGTACGCTCAGAAATTTCATCAAGGATAATAAATCCCCGCTCATTGTCTTCATTCAGCACAATGGTTTTCATCCGGCCTTTATCAGGCAAAAGGGCTCAGAGATCATTCTTGAGTTTGTCACTTCCACCGGGCAAATTCAGCAATTGAACGTACCTGACTTTAGCAAAATTGATTTATCTACCAATAAGAACGGCGAGGTTTTTACACTTTCCTGTTTTGCCTATCAGAGCTTTATGGGTGAAGGATCGAAAGATTCTATGATTACCCCGGTGAAGCGCCTTATTAGTCTATTATCTGCTGAAAAGAAGGATATTTTTTACGTGTATGTATATGCTGCACTTATTGGTTTGGTCAGTTTGACCCTGCCTCTGGGTATTCAGGCGGCCGTGGAGTTGATAGCCGGGGGTGTATTCTTCAGTTCAGTTTATGTGCTCATCTCACTCATTATTATTGGAGTTTTAGGAACGGGGGTGTTGCAGGTTTTGCAAATCACGATTGTGGAATACCTCCAAAGAAGGGTCTTTACCAAAGCAGCTTTTGAGTTTGCATTCCGAGTGCCCAGGATCAAGATGGAGTCCGTGCTAGACCTCCACATGCCGGAGTTGATGAACCGATTTTTTGATGTGTTGACGCTACAGAAGGGATTACCAAAACTTTTGATTGATCTTTCTACGGGCGCCATTCAAATTTTCTTCGGATTGCTTCTTTTGTCTTTCTATCACCCATTTTTCATCCTGTTTGGATTAGGATTAGTCGGGTTGTTGTTTTTAATTTTCTACCTGACCGGGCCAAAGGGGCTTAAGACTTCCATTCAGGAATCGAAATACAAATACAAAGTAGTGTACTGGCTGGAAGAAATGGCCCGAACACTTTACTCGTTTAAGCTTGCTGGAAATACAGTGCTCCCTCTCAAAAAGACAGATTATTTCGTCAACAATTATTTGAAAAACAGAAGTGCACATTTCAAAGTGCTCATCTCTCAGTACTCATTCATTTTGCTTTTTAAAGCGATCGTCACCGGGGGATTGCTCATTTTAGGAACCATCCTGGTGGTGCAGCGGGAGATCACTTTGGGTCAGTTTGTGGCCTCCGAGGTGATCATCATTTTGGTACTTGGCTCTGTGGAGAAGATTATCATGTATATGGATGTGGTGTATGATATGCTCACGGCAGTCGATAAAATTTCCCATGTTACAGATTTGCCGTTGGAGCGAACCGGAGGGATCGACATCCCAGAATCCCAGCTGGCTGATGGGCTAAGGGTAACTCTGAATAGTGTTTCTTATACCTACCCCGGCTCAAAGCTGCCATCTCTCAAAGGGCTGACATTTGAGGTCCCACAGGGTGGATCAATGTGCATAAGCGGAGGAAGTGGTGCAGGTAAAACCACACTCACTAATATTATTGCGGGCATTCATCAGAAATATGAAGGTATTCTCACTTACAATGATCTGTCCCTTCGGGATCTTGATTCCACTTATATCAGGGATAAAATAGGCAAAAACGTATCCCAGGAAGATATTTTTGAAGGCTCAATCCTGGAAAATATCCTTGTAGGGAAACCGACCTCTGATATAGAAGATGCCCTCAATGCAATAAAGGAGGTAGGACTGAATGATGCCATCAACCTGCTGCCGGAAGGGTTGAATACCCAGGTACTCAGCGGTGGAAAAGGATTTTCGTCTTCGTTCGTAAACAAACTGGTGCTAGCCAGATGTCTCGCGAAGCGGCCTGCCCTGCTTATCCTCAATGATTTCTTCAGCAATTTCACAAAGGCTGAAAGACTTAAGCTCATTGAAATGCTGACCAATGAATCTAAAAACTGGACACTCATAGTAGTATCCAATGATCCATTGGTGATGGCAGCCTGCGATCAGGTGCTATACCTCGAAAATGGTGAAACCAAAGCATTTGGCCCATTTGATCAGCTCATAAAGATGGAAGAAATCTTAAAAGAAATTTACTAAAATGGATCATTTAGATAAGCTAGCCGAAACCCAACTCTACTCCCTCCGGACGCTCAAAACCCCCGGGATTGGAAGAACCGTGGCAAAAGTGCTAATGGTTGCTACCGGCATTTTCATCTTGTTTCTTTTCCTGCCCTGGCAGCAAAACATTCGGGGCACGGGCTCACTAACGGCCTTTAGCCCAAAAAACAGACCTCAGATGATCGAGTCCGCCATTGCAGGACGGATCACCGCCTGGCACATTTCTGAAGGAGACTTTGTGACTAAAGGGGACACAATACTCACCATCACTGAAATCAAAGACAAGTATTTTGACCCAAACCTGGTGCCCAGGATGGAAGAGCAGCTTGATGCCAAAAAGAATTCCGCAGCGGCAAAAAGAAACAAGGTAGAGGCACTTGAAAAGCAAATAGTAGCCCTTGAAAAAATCCTGGTTGCCAAAGACGCCCAGGCAAAAAACAAGCTAAAACAGGCGGTCTTGAAGCTAGAAGCTGATAGCCTGAATTTCATGGCGGAAAAAGTGGGTAATGAAAACGCATCCAGTGTTTTTGAAAGAAACAAGGCGCTCTATGATGCTGGCAACATCACGCTGACCAAGTTTCAGGATATCGAATCCAAATATCAAATGAGTGAAGCCAAAGTGCTCAAAGCGGAGAATGAATGGCTTCAGCGAAAAGCCGACCTGGCCAACGCTGAGCTGGAACTGGCCTCCATTGAAGCCACTTATGCTGACAAAATCAGCAAGGCAAAATCCGACTTGAATGGCACTATCTCCGAGCTAAATGAAACACTGGCTGAGGTCTCCAAAATGGAAAACGAACTTACCAATATCCGAATCAGACAATCCCAATATCAAATTATTGCGCCGCAAACCGGGCATGTGGTGAAAGCAATCAAGATGGGGATCGGCGAAACCATCAAAGAAGGGGATGCGGTGGTAACAATTCTGCCAGAGTCTCAGGATAAAGCAGTAGAGATGTACGTGAAAGCCATGGACATCCCACTGATTGAGACTGGCAAGAAGGTCAGGGTAGAGTTTGATGGCTGGCCAGCATTACAGTTTGCAGGATGGCCCAGTGTTTCCGTTGGAACGTTTGGAGGTGTGGTGGCCAATGTGGATCGTGTCCAAAGCTACAATGGCATGTTTCGGATTTTGGTGAAGCCCGATCCAGAGGATGACCCATGGCCGGATTTGCTGCGACTAGGCAGTGGCATAAAAGGATGGGTGATGCTCAACAATGTACCGGTCTGGTATGAGATCTGGAGACAGATGAATGGCTTCCCTCCGATGATCTATGAAGATGGCGAACCGCAAACGAAAGAAAAAAAGAAATGAGGCGACTGCTAGGTATCATATTGATTCTTGCGTTTTCGAAACTCTCTGCTCAGGATTCCCTTGCGACGGATACTTCGTACCTGTCTCTTGAGCAAATGCTCAAAATGACACTTTCGTATCATCCGGTGGTGAAGCAGGCCGACTTGATCAACCAGGATGCTGAGGCCAGGTTGAAACAGGCCAGAGGTGGTCTCGATCCTAAACTAGAGCTCGATTACAGCCTCAAGGATTTCAAGGAAAAGGAGTATTACAACCTACTCAACACAACCTTTAAAATCCCAACATGGGTAGGCATTGACCCTAAAGTGGAATTCAGCAGGAATAAAGGGGAGTTTGTAAATGACCAACTGGAGATTCCCGTGGAAAATGATTACGAACAAGTAGCCGTTGGCTTTTCTGTGCCCATTGGCAAGGGCCTGTTCTTTGATGAGCGCAGAAACGCCATCCGTCAGGCAGATGCATTTACCCAAATAGCCGCAGCTGAGCAAGTGAAAGAAACCAACAAGATTTTGCTTACGGTCATCAAAGATTACTGGAATTGGTACCTCACCTATCAAAGGCTTCAGCTTTTATCACAAGCCATTGATTTGGCGGAAAATCTTTTTGACCGTACGCTAATCGATTATGAGTATGGTGAAGCTGCCGTGGTGGATACCCTACAGGCTAAAATCAATTATCAAAAAAGAACGGTTGATTTTAGAAAAGCCCAGCTTGATTTTGAGCTTGCAAAGCTGAATTTGGCCAAGCATTTGTGGTCGGAAAATTTGGTGCCTCTTGAGCTTCAGCAAAATGTGCTCCCTGATTCGTCCACACTTTTCCAGACACCATCAGATAGAGACCTCAAAGAAGGGATCGATTTTGCAGTTTCCAATCACCCAGAAATCAATAAGCTTACTGGAAAGCGAGAGCAGCTGGATGCAGATATCAGGTGGGCCAGGGAGAGCCTGAAGCCACAAATTGACCTGTCCTATTCGCTCATTGATGCGCCAGTAGATGCAGACCTGAGTGGTAGCTCTATCGAATTTGGTGACAACTACAAGATGGGGGTTGATTTCTCTTTTCCAATTTTGCTCAGGAAAGAAAGAGGAAAACTGCAGCAGACCCGCCTGAAGATCCAAAGCAACGAATATGAGCTTGCCCAAAACCAGCTGGAAATCAAAAACGAAGTGCTGGGTAAGTATGCACAAAGTGTGGCCTATCAGGACCTCCTGGATCAGTACTCAGGCGTTTCATCCAACTACAGAAGGTTGCTTGATGCCGAGATAGTCAATCTACAGAACGGAGAAACTGACCTGTTTAAACTGAACATCCAGCAAGACAAATTCATTGAAGCTCAGACGGATTTTTATGATGCCTTCACCAAGTGGGAGAAAAGTAAGGCAGAGTACTATCATATGACAGGTATGCCTCTCCTCGGGCTTTCGGATTTGTTCGAAATCGCAACAAATCAATAATTTAACTGTTCGAAAACGAACAAATCAATAACTGTTTTCTTACATTGCATCCGGTAAAGCCACATTTTTACTGTTGGCACAGTTGTAGCATTTTCAATATTCAAATCAAACTAACGTGGAACAAGAAATAAACAAGATACTGATCATCGATGATGACGAGGATGTGCTTTTAGCCGCCAAGATGTTATTGAAAAAACACATCAAAGAAGTAATCATCGAGAAGGACCCCCGAAAAATTCCCTTCCTGGTCAACAACGACAGCTACGATGTGATCCTGCTGGACATGAACTTTAGCCAGGATACCACCAGTGGAAAAGAGGGGTTTTACTGGCTGGAGCAAATTCTTGATAAAGACCCTGAGGCGGTGGTCATTCTGATCACGGCATTTGGCGATGTGGAAATGGCCGTGAGGGCACTCAAGGCCGGAGCTACCGATTTCGTATTGAAACCATGGCAAAATGAAAAGCTGTTGGCCACACTCTCCAGTGCAGCCCGACTAAAAAATAGCCGGAAAGAAGTGTCAAAGTTGAAGCAAACCAGCAAGACACTTCAGGCAGACAGTAGCAAAGCATTCAAAGATATTATTGGCGAAAGTGAAGCCATCAAAAAGGTTTTTAAGCTGATTGACAAAGTGGCCGTCACGGAAGCGAATGTTTTGATACTTGGTGAAAATGGTACCGGAAAAGAACTCATCGCGAGAGCAATCCATCAAAAATCGCTTAGAAAAGACATGCCTTTCATTGGTGTGGATATGGGAGCTATCACAGAATCACTGTTTGAGAGCGAGCTTTTTGGCCACAAAAAAGGATCGTTCACAGATGCCAAAGAAGATCGGGCAGGAAGGTTTGAAGTAGCCTCCGGAGGTACGCTTTTTCTTGATGAGATCGGGAATCTGAGTCAGCCACTACAATCAAAACTTTTGACGGCCATTCAAAACCGGAAGGTGACACGAATTGGGAGCAACCAGGAAGTACCTGTGGATATTCGGCTGATCAGTGCCACCAATATGCCTGTATATGAAATGGTGAATGAGAATACCTTCAGACAGGATTTGCTATACCGAATTAATACGGTAGAGATACAGCTGCCTCCATTGCGTGAGCGTATGGAAGATATGGAGCTCCTAGCCAACCACTTCGTGAAGATGTATGCCGGAAAGTATCGGAAAAATATTGATGGGGTGGCCCCATCTACGGTTGGTAAATTGCAGAAATACCCATGGCCGGGAAATATCCGGGAGCTTCAGCATGCGATCGAGCGTGCCATTATCATGAGTGATAATTCTCAACTGATGCCGGAGGACTTTTTCTTCCTGGCTCAAAAGCCGGAAAGCAACCTTTCACTTGAGCCGGACTCTTATAACCTGGAAGACATGGAGAAAATTGCCATACAAAAAGTGGTAAATAAGTATGAGGGGAATATCTCGAAGGCAGCCAAGGAGCTCGGGCTAACAAGGGCTTCATTGTACAGAAGATTAGAAAAACATGGTTTATAAATCATTTAGGTTTCAGTTGATCAGCAGGATGATACTGCTCCTGCTCACCATGTTTCTATTTACACATCTGTATTACTCAGAGTCGTATTTCTTTACAAAATTTCTGGTCTTCTCGCTGGTGGCCATCCAGGCCTGGTATCTCTACAATTTTTTGGAGAAATCAAACCGAGAAATCGTCCATTTCCTGGAAAGTATCCACTATGATGATTTCACCAATACATATCCGGAGCGAAATTCCGGCTCATCACGAGACCTGCTTTATCATGAGTTCAATGAAATCCTGAGAAAATTCAGGGAGATCCGCGCAGATAAAGAAGCCCAGCACCAATACTTGCGGACCATCGTGCAGCACATCGGCATTGGCATCATCACTTTTGACGCTGAAGGCGAGGTGCAGATCATGAACAATGCTGCCAAAAAACTTCTTGGTATGAAATTGATCAAGAATATCAATCAAGTGGCACGGGAGCATCCGGGACTCAAAGAATCTCTGACCGAGCTAAAAACCGGAGGCAGGGATTTGGTCAAAATCACCAAGAGCGACGATGAAGTGCAGCTGGCTGTCTATGCGATAGAACTGTCCCTGAGGGGGAAGGCTTTCAAGCTTATTTCTATTCAAAATATTCAATCAGAACTTGAAGAGAAAGAAATGGAAGCCTGGCAAAACCTGATCCGTGTGCTGACACACGAGATCATGAACTCCGTGACACCCATATCGTCCCTTGCGGCCACTGTGGAGACCGAGCTTGCCGAATTTCTGGAAAATGGCATGAATATCAATCAGATCAATGATGATACCATTGAGGATTTTCACCTTTCGGTTAAAACCATTCATAATCGAAGTGAGAGCCTGATCAAATTCGTTTCGGATTTCCGAAATATGACCCGCATCAAGCTGCCAAACCTGGCGCCAACCGGAGTGGAAGACATGATCAAGCACATCCTGATCCTGCTTAAGCCAGACATTGAAGCATCCTCCATTTCTGTTAATTGCTCAGTTAAACCCGGACTTCAAATCAACATAGATCGGGAGCAAATTGAGCAGGTAATCATCAATGTAGTGAAAAACGCCATCCAGGCACTGGCGGCAGACGAGAAAGACAACAAGTCGCTTACTATTACGGCCATGCCGATCGATGGTGGTGGGGCATTTATCTCTGTGGCCGACAATGGAACAGGTATTGAAGAGGAAGCGTTGAAGAAAATATTTATTCCCTTCTTCACCACGAAGAAAAACGGCTCTGGTATCGGGCTAAGCCTATCCAAACAGATCATGAGAAAACACGGCGGTAACATAACCGCAAAGTCCCAGATCGGCGAAGGGACTGAGTTTTTACTTAAGTTTGCTTCATAGATGGCATACATTACCGACTATATTTCATCTCACGATCCTAGGACCTTTTATGCCAAACTAAAAAAGGAAAAGGTAGGTGCCTTATATGCCTTTGGATCTGGTCTAAGATCAGAAACTCCAAATGACATAGATCTTCTGATTGAGGTAGAAAATGAAGACCCGCTTGAAAGAGGAGAATCCTTACTTAATCTTTGGGATTATTTTGAATCCTATTTCAAAAAGAAAGTGGATCTTTTAACACCAAATTCTCTTAAGAACCCCTACATTAAAGAAGAAATAGAAAAAACGAAGAAGTTGATATATGCCAAAGAACAGCAAGGCGTATTTACATGATATCAGGGAATCCATACACCGAATCAATAGATTCATAGAGGACACAGTGTCTCTGGAGGCATACGCCAATGATGATAAGACCTCCAGTGCTGTAGAAAGACAACTATCCATTCTAGGCGAAGCAGTTGTCCAATTTTCAAAAATGGACCGGCTAGAAAATGCCGAAAAAATAAAAGGATTCAGGAACAGACTTATCCATGCCTACGATAGCGTAGATCATGAAACCGTTTGGGTAATAATCAAACGTTACCTTCCCGCCCTGTTGAAAGAAGTTGATCAAAAACTCTCACGTTGAAATATATTTTCATAATACAAGGAGAAGGCAGGGGACACATGACCCAGGCGATTTCTTTGTTCCATATTTTGAAAGGAAATGGTCATGACGTCTCCCATGTGATCGTGGGGAAAAGCAAGCGACGGGAGCTTCCGCAGTTTTTTATTGATCGGATTGACAGCCCGATTGTACAGCTCGAAAGTCCCAATTTTGTCACGGACAAAAATGACCGCTCAGTCAATGTGTTTCGGACGCTAACCAGCAATCTGGGCAAGTATAAAACCTTCCTTCAAAGCATCAATCAGATTGATGAGATCGTGCAAAAAGAGCAACCGGACGCTATCATCAATTTTTATGATTTTCTTGGTGGCCTTTATTTCATGTTCAAGAAGCCCAAGGTAAGGCACATTGTGCTCGCTCACCAGTTTCTCCTCAGCCATTCTTCCTTCACTTTCCCCAAAGGAAGGATTTACGACAAGCCCTCCCTCCTCTTTGGCAACAAGCTGGCGGGATATAAGGCCGATAAGATTTTGGGCCTTTCATTTCAGAGGATGAACGATGAGCCGCAGAAAAAACTTTTTGTCGTGCCCCCGCTCCTGAGAGAGCAGGTCAAATCGCAACCAATTTCACATGGGGATCATTTCCTGGTATACATGGTCAATCATGGCTATTCGGAAGAAGTCATGAAGTTTCATCAGCAGCACCCCGAGGTACCTATCCATTGTTTTTGGGATAAAAAAGGCGAACCTGAAGAGCTGAGAATTGATGACACCCTGACCTTTCATCAGCTCGACGATGAGAAATTTATCCGGTTTATGGCCAGCTGCAGAGGCTATCTCACCACTGCCGGTTTCGAGTCAGTCTGTGAGGCCATGTATCTCGGCAAGCCGGTATTGATGGTGCCGGTAAAGGGCCACTACGAGCAGTCCTGCAATGCCGAAGACGCCAAAAAAGCCGGAGCTGGCGTATCAAGTGAATTTTTTGACTTAGAAATATTGTTGGCGTATCTTCCAAAGCACATTGATGTTGGTGACGATTTCCGGGAGTGGTGCAACACCACTTCTGAGACGTTTCTAAACCATTTAACCTATGCTGATTAAATACTCTGACAACCCGTTTAAGCAGGTGTTCGGGATTGCTTTCTACAACAGAAAGAACATTTTCCTGTTTACACTCATCTCCATCATTGCCGTATTGCAATATGAATTCGGAGAAATTTTCCTCTGGAACCCGATCATACTACCGGTGGTGCCCGTAACCATTTTGGGGGGAGCGCTGGCCATATTTCTTGGCTTTCGAAACAACAGTGCCTACGACCGATGGTGGGAAGCTCGTAAAATCTGGGGTGGCATAGTCAATGCCAGCAGGACTTTCGGCATCATGGTTTGCACGTTTTCTTCGACCAACTTCTCGAAGGGAAAAGTGAAGGGTAAGGAAATCAAAGCCTGGAGAAAAGAATCCATCCATCGGCACATCGGCTGGCTGTATGCCCTGATCATGCACCTCAGAAATCACAATCATTGGGATGAACTCGAAAAATATTTATCTGAAGAGGAGATCGAGGAAATAAAAAAAATGCACAATAAGCCGACGCAAATTCTGAGGCTGCAAAGCGAGAAGATTCAGGAGGCTTATGACAAGAACTACATTGAGGATTTCCGGCATATGGAGCTGGCCAATGTCATCAAAGAATTCTATGATCTGCAGGGCATGGCAGAGCGAATCAAAGGCACTATTTTTCCTTATTACTACAATTACTTCACCGGTGTTTTCCTGTGGCTATTCGTCATTTGCCTTCCTTTTTCGTTAGCCCCTGAGATGCATTGGGGTGCTATCCCCATGTCGCTGGCGATATCTTTTGTCTTTACCATTCTGGAAAAATCCGGAGCAATCACGGAAGACCCTTTTGAAGGAAGAGCCGCAGACACTCCTATCAATACGATCACTCGCAACATTGAAATTGACTTGCTGGAGATGATCAAGAGTGAGACGGTACCCGCCCCGGCTGAGCCTAAAATCGGTCGATTTGGAGTAAAATACCTGGATTAGGATGGCTATCATTAGCAAGAAAAAAGAGATTTTTCCGATCAGCAAGGCCCTGAGGGCTTATATCAAAAAATATGATCGGGAGATTGACCTGCCCATCTACTATGGAGACCTACTCCGCTATGACAACTCCATCCCACTCTACGATAAGTCGGGTAATGACACGCTGTGGGAGACGGTCTTTTTCCCTCAGGGAGATATGGCGCATATCAATGCTTCGCTAAAGAAAGTATATGCCATCATGAAAGCAGATGGCGATCTATCGGTGATGGATCACCTCATCATCGACCGGGTAGATCTTTGCGCCTATGGCAATACCCAGCCATTTCGGGTGCGGGTGGTAAACCAGATTAATGACAATTTTGATTACTTCTATATCAAAAATGCGGATGCTTCTCGAATTTATGGACTGGAATTGGAGCATCTCCTCTCCCCCAACAAGATCAGCTATGTGGTAAATCGGGAAACGCTGATCGAAGAACACATTGTGGGTGTGCCAGCTGAGCTGTTCATCAAAAAATACCTGGGGAGCTCTCACCTGAATGAAATCAGGTTGGCCAAAGAGTTTGTGAAATTCAACGAGCGTTGCTTCGTCCGTCTGTTGGGAGATATGCACAGCAGTAATTTTGTTGTGGACATCACGCCGGATTTTGAAGATGTGGAGTACCGGTTGCGAGCCATAGATTTTGATCAGCAATCTTATGAAGGTCGTCGGGCGATCTACTTACCACAGTATTACACACAAAACAACCCAATTATTAAAATAGGCCTGAAGCACATGACTCCTGAGACGGTGCGGCAGTACCAGCGGGAGGAGCGCTCCAATATTGCCAACAGGCTAAAAGTGGAACGAAAACGGGTGGATGATCTTCTATCAGCAATGAAAAAGGATACTATCTCTAAACCGGAGAATATTAAAAAGCTCAGCAAAGAACTGGCTGAATTTTACGAGGAAAAGGACTTTCTCCAATGCAAAAACATGGGGCAATTAGTTGAGATGAGCCTGGAAATGCTCACCCGAAAGCCTAATTTGTATAAGGATTATTAATTCAAAAAGACCCCATTTCCGGGCCGTACCTCCACATGCTCCTTGATTGTGGTGGAAAGTTCGTATCCTTTATAATTGGCATAAATTGGGAATCTGCCATGTGTCCTAAGAACCAAAACTGCAGTCTCTACCTTCTTAACTCTAAGCGTCAAAAGTTTCGTCAAACTGTAGGCCAGTGTGCGTCCGCTATTGAGGACGTCATCGCAAAGGATGACTGTTTTGTCCTTCAAATCAGAGACATCTCCATCAATGAGGATGTCTTTGTTCAAAGGGTTTTCTTTATCCAGGGATATGGTGTGACAAATCGCTTTTCCCCCGGCTATTTCAGCCAGGGTTTCATTGATCTGATCGGCCAGTTTTCTGCCACCGGAATCAACGCCCACCAGCACCACCTCCTCGTTCATGTTGTTTTCATAAATCTGGTAGGCAATCCTGCGGATGATCTGGTCTACCTTGGCCTGGGATAAAATCTGATTGTCACTCATTTTCAGGTACAGGCATTACTTTGCTGTCCTTGAAAGTAGAGAGTATTATCATGGATTGCAAGCCGTCTACCACTTCAATTTCTGACACTTTCTCCAGCATCAATTTTTGATAAGACTGAATATCGTGAGAGATGATCTTCAAGATAAAATCCCCCGATCCCGTGATGTGGTGACACTCGATCACCTCAGGAATGGCATTGATCTCGTTGATGAATGCGTCAATGTTTTTCTTGTTGTGTCCTTTCAGCGATACCTGCACGAAGGTGTGAACCCCAAGTCCAATTTTGTCAGTATCCAGCTTGGCGTGGTAGCTTTTGATGATGCCTGAAGTTTCCAGTTTTTTCACCCGCTCCAGCGTAGGCGCAGGAGACAGCCCAATATCCTTGGATAGCTGAGCATTCGTGATCTTGGCGTTTGATTGCAAAATGTCCAGAATCTTGCGATCAATTTTGTCGAGTTTAATACGCGATGATTGTATTTTCATTTGAGTTAGTGATTTTCAAAGTCACATGCCTGCCCGCAGGCAGACTTGGGTTTTAGCATGAGCCATATTCCTTTTCATTTTGAATATTTTGCACCCATGCTTAATTCATTACAGAATTTTATTCTTCACAAAATTAATACGATTAATAAAAATTCTGGTAGCCGTTTAAATAAACTACAAACCTTTAACAATTAATTGATAAAAGACCCTAACGTGGTGATTCAATTAAAGTTTGATCACTTTTCGCTTATGTGTGGTCCCCAGTAGCTCCACGACAATGTGGTAAATCCCCGGATCCAACGCACTCATTTCCACAAAGAAATTGTTTAATCCTTCCGTGGATGCATAGGTATTACTTTTCATGATCTTCCCGGCGGAATTGATCAGCGTCAGGGAAGCGGTTCCTTCCTCCGGCGCTATCACCTTGAGCCTAAACCGATCAGTTACCGGATTGGGGAAAGGATCTTCCACCCGTACATCCGGCAGAATGGTGAGGCATTTCTCATCGTTTACCGGATTGATGTCAGGGTAATTGGTATACTGAGACGATAGTTTCACACAAAAGTAGGCGGGCTCAGAGAGCACCAGAGGTATGCCCACATTCAGGCTCACAAGCTTTGTTTCATTGACATCCACAAACTCCAGAATCTGCTCGGTCACGGTGAATTCATTTTCCAATACTATCTGCGCTTCGGTGATCTCAACAGGGAGGTTGCTGAAGTTCTGTACCTCCAGGAATATTCTCCCGGTATTGTTTTCCTGCACCAGCTCAAAACTTCCGATGGCCAGGTCCACTTCGGGGATTGCGATCAGGATTTCCTGGCTGGCTGTATCGTAGCACCCGAGGCTATTTTGTGCCACCAGGCTCACGGTGTAGCTGCCAGATTCTTCAAAAAGGATCGTGCGCGTATCGGGGCTGGTGCTGATCGGAGTTCCGTCAAGGAGCCATTCATTGCCTACTTCCCCGGTTGATGTATTGGTAAATGTCAGCAAATCTCCTGGTATGCCGTAGGTTCGGGTAGCGGAAAAAGCAGCCTGTGGTGCTTCGCTGATTTCCAGTATTTCCGATGTGCTAATGATACAGCCGGAGGTGGTTTCCAGCTCCAGCTCCAGCTCATAGGTGGCATCCGGCAGGTTTTCCAGGAATAGTTGCGTGCCGTTTCCTACGTTGGCACCATCCAACATCCAGCGACGGGAAACTACCGGATCATCAGATGGCGTGGAGTTGTCAATGGCAGTGATCAGCTGGTTGTCACACTCCCCGCTGACAGAAAAGTCTACGGTAGGCAGCTGTATGATTTCAATGGTTTTGGTGATCGATTCGGAGCAGAAATTTTGGCCTGTCACCTCCAGCGTCACGTCAAAAAAACCACCGGTAGCGAAGACGTGGCTGATGTCTTGTGTGCCATAGTTCACACCATCCACAGTCCAAAGCCACGAAACGATGGGATTGCCAGAGGTGGTGGTATTGTCAGTAAACACGGACTCCTCTCCCTGGCAGCCAATGTTCACATCAAAATCCGGTACCGGCGCACTGAGCACCTCGATATCTTCGCTATAGGAAGACTCACAGCCGTTTGAGCTTTGCACATCCAACCGGATATTTTTGAGGCCTGTAGTGCCAAAGACAATCTGCGGGCTTTGATCGGTAGACACTTCCTCATCGTCCACATACCAGATCCAGGAGACAATGTCTGCATTGTCCACCGTGCTCAGATCAAAGAATTGGGTGCCGTCTGCAGATGTGCATGGGATGTCGAAATCGAAGCTGATTTGCGGGCTGTCGGATACTGCCACTTCGATGATCTGGGTATCACTGCACCCTGACCCGTCGGTGGCTGTGAGCTCTACGAAATAATTGCCGGCATCACTAAAAATATGACTTGGATTGGGGTTGGTGGACGTAAACCCGTCTGTGAAATCCCAGAAGTAAGTATTGTCGACCCCACTACTTGTATTGGTAAACTGCATAGCTTCTCCCTGACAGGCAGTGGGAGCAAAGAAATCGGCCGTAGGTCCGGGGTTGATGGTGATATTGAAGGGGATGGACGTGGCACTGCACCCTGGAATCGAGTCTGTCAATACCACGGTTTTTAATCCAGGTGTGGCGTAGGCATAGGTTGGGCTGGGGTCGGTGCTGTCTACGATTCCGTCGTTATCAAAGTCCCATTTGTACAGCATGCCGGTGTGCTGGGATTCATCGGTGGTATTGGTGAAGGTGATGTCTGTGTTGGTGCACTCTGAGCTGATGGCTGTGAACATGGGCGCGGGTGGCTCGGGATAGATGGTGATTTGCTGTTCGTAGAAATTGTCGCAGGTGCCATCATTTACATCTACACGTACGGTGTAATCTCCAGCGGAAGCATATAAATGGGACGGATTTTCATCAGATGAGGTAGGTGATCCATCTCCGAAATCCCAAGAGTAGGAAGTGAGGCCTGGGTTGGAGGAGTCAAATGTTATTGGGGAGCTTACGCACACATAGTCCGAGGTGTAGGAGATGGCGGGGGCGATTTGGGGGAGGATGGTGATGGTGTCGACATCAGAAAATGAATTTCCTTCAGAATCATAAGCTTGAAGCCATACGATACGTTCACCACTTGCATTAAAACTCACATTATTTGGATCAACCTCATCCGACCACCCCAAGCTAGAATTGCAAACATTCTCAAAAGAAATGCTATTTTGAGATGAATTCTTTAAGCCATGAAAAATGATATTTCCTTCATGATAATAAAGATCAAAATCGATTTGACCGGGCAGTGCTTCATCATAAGTTATACTGACAGGGGTAGTAGCAGTTTCTAAACTTCCAAAATCAAACATTAATGACCCAGTTGATTCACTACCCACTATTCCGAAGTACTTGCTTCCTTCTCTTATAAGCTCTATTCTAATTGAGTTTGATAGTGAGCCCAATGAATAAGTTCCTTCTAAAGAAGGAGTATTCATAAGACTACTGCCAAAGTTTAACCTAACAACATTCGTATTATCTCTACTGACAGTATGTATTAGTATATCACCATTCAACTCCTGAATATCAAAACCAGTAATCAAATTCATATTCGGTATAGTGTATGAATATATGTCTCCTGCCAAGATTTCATTATCAATTGAATTCCCATATTCAATGACAACCAATCTATTGTTGTTATAAGCAGAAAAAACTAAGTAAAGATTATTGTCTATTTCAAAAAAATCTACATGTCGCTTTCTATCAGGAAAGCCAAATGTTCCAAGTGATGATGCGTTCACTGTTCCATCAATACCATCAGGAAAATCAATTCGAATAATATTTGCGTTGTTGTTCAACGATCCTATTACTCCATACCAGTTGTCATCTATTTTTTTAATATCTAAACCTTCCGGATTAGAAAGAACACCTAAATTTCCAAGATTTTCAACATTTTCTATTGAATTTGGAGAGGAGCCGTGGGTTATTCTAAAAAGGCTATTATTACCCCTACTTATAACAAAAGAATAGAAAATGCCATTCTCCTCTACTAGTTTATAACCGTAACCAGCTGATACTCCAGAAAGAGTCTGACTTGTAATTTCGATATTACTCGACTCAATCTCTCCTATGCAAAAATCCCATGAATAGCTAGTTAATCCAGTAGAAGTATTTTCAATGTTTATAGTTTCATCGATACATGCATCATTCGGAATAGTAAAGGAGGCTTGACCAAATAGAATTTTTGCTAAAAAGATGGTAAAAAATAGAGTTATGAATTTCATTACATCTAATTCTTAACTTAAAACTACCTCAGAAAGAACTCAAATGGGCCTTTCTTAGATCAAGTCTGAAAAAATCGAGACCAATGACCGATTAAAGTGCAGCAAGGGAGCAAGAAGTAGATCAGCGATAGAATTTCCATCAAAGACTATGAAGGTGATTTTTTACAACTATAGAGATCTTTTTTGCTGCGTCACCTGCACCATAGGGGTTTTGGGCTTGTGACATTTTCCAATAAAGTCTTTTATCCTCGAGGATTTCAGAAGCAAGATCAAAAATCCCATCCGATACTCCCGCAAGAACGCTACATCCAGCCTCGATACCCTCCATTCGCTCCGTATCATTTCGCATAACTACAACTGGAATATTCAATGATGGAGCCTCTTCTTGAATTCCACCACTATCGGTTAGAATGAGCTTTGACTGCATCATAAGGTAGACTAACTCATCATACGGTAAGGGCGGTAACAAAACGATATTTTGTATTTCTTCGAGTTTGGAAAAGACCTTGTCCTTTACGTTCGGGTTCAGATGAACAGGATAAATAAATTGTAACTCGGAATATTTTCTTGCTAGCTTCTCTATTGCATCACAAATAATATCAAAACCTTCCCCAAAGCTCTCTCTTCTATGGCCCGTAATCAGAACATTACCCTTCTTCGATAAGTCTGATTTAAATTTCAAATCATAGGTTTTTGCATTTGTCTCAATGATCCTTTTCGTGAGTAAAAGACTATCAATGGTTGTGTTTCCAGTGACATGAATATTATTATAACCCTCTTTCTCTAATACTTCTCTCGCCTTCTCTGTGGGAGCAAAGTGAATATTAGCAACAGAGGAAATAATTCGCCTATTTACTTCCTCAGGGAAAGGAGAGTACTTATTGTATGTTCTCAATCCTGCCTCAACGTGAGCAATATCAATCTGGTGATAGTACCCAACCATAGCAGCCACCATAGCAGTAGTTGTATCCCCCTGTACTATAACAAGGTCGGCTGGATTTTTAGACAATTCTTTGTCTATCTCTTCGAATGCTCTGGATGTAAATAGTGATAAGGTCTGATTTTTTGTCATCAGTCCTAGATCTACCTGAGGGCTTACCCCAAAAAAATCGAATACATTTTGGAGCATTTCCTTGTGCTGACCTGTACTAACAAGTCGGATTTCAAAGTTAACTTCCTCCAAAAGCTTCTTATAAACAGGAATAAGCTTAATTGCCTCTGGCCTTGTTCCGACCAGAATAGTAATTCTAGGCATAATGTTTAATTATTTTTAAAAGGTTCTGAGCATTTAATGAAGCTGAAAATTTTTTAGGCACATCTGGTCTAATAAAGTAACTATGATTTTTTTTATCAAACTCATCAATTGCCTTTCTCAAAAAATTTGTAATTCCATCTACATCAGAATGACCGAAGCAATCACCAAACTCACCTTCCTCAAGTGTATTAGATGTTGTTCCCTGAGGGGTCGTAACTGCAAGAATTCTTTTCCTTTGAACAAAATAATCCAATAGCTTGGAAGGTAAGTACATCGCTTTATTAGCATCATCAAAATGATTATCAATCAACACCAAGATATCTGCAGATGCTTGTAATTTCTTGGACTCAAGAAATGAAATTGGTCCCAAATAACTAACACTTTGATGGTTAAATTTTCCTAGTAACTCTCTATTGTCTCGATCCGCCTCACCTGCAATAAAAAATTCAAATCTATCGAGCATTTTTTCTGGCAAACTACTGATTGCCTTAAAAATTGGCTCAGGATTTCTATTGCCCACAATACCACCTGTATATACTAATTTTAGCTTTTCATTTCTCAATTGACTTTCATTTAGCGACAAATCAGCATCATCATATACATTTGGCAAAAAGTGGATCCTCTCCTTGTATTCAGGGTATCTAACACGATAGTTCGTTGCAGTCAACTCAGAGGTAAACACAATAGCACTTGCGTGTTTGATTAATCTGAGTTCCCATTCTTCCATTTTTCGTTGATAACTTAAACTGTGCCTATGCAATGGAGATAATGTCCATGGATCTGAAAAATGAATAATCAGAGGTTTGTTGAAATGGATACTGGCCCAATAACCTGCAATTAAAGAGCTTATTGGATATGATCGCGCATAAACCACATCAGGGGATTGGATCTTGCTATTCTTTAAAAATCTCCTGATACCCCAGGAAAAAGTGAATTTTGTATCAGGGAATTGCTCTATGCCAATTTTTCGAAGTAGGAAATTCAGATAACGATTCTCCGTTATTTTTTTTTTAAAAACACCAGAGTTTCTGACGCTAAAGGAATTCATTGACATATCAACAGGCATATTGATAACCGGATCACATGCCGTCAACACTTGAATATCAAGTTCCTCCGTGTTACTCAGGTACTTAAGGTATTTTGCTGTTTGAATGCATTCCGGATCCTTCTTTGGGGGAAAGGCGATGCTTACAAGGAGCAGTTTAATTCTATGTTTCACTAATTAGCTTAATTATTCCTTCTACAGACAACCAATCTGAATTTGAACCAGAATCATATTGAGAGATAGGTGCTTTCTGACCTTTGTAATTATTCAAGTAGTCTGCCATTCCCCTTATCCCAAGCTCAGGAACAATGATGTAATAATCCCTCGCTTTAATGGTCTGCTTCGCCTCAAACTCAGACACTAGTACCTCATGCATTTTTTCTGCCACACGTGGGCCAATGATTTTCTTTTCACAATCTGGGCATACGGCTTCTGCTACATCCCCTACTTTATAGGAAGGAGCTATCGGAACAATAATTTCCCCGCCCAGGCTCCTTTCGATGGCAAACTGGATCAGCGCAATGCCTTCCTCCATGGTAATGCTGAATCGGGTCATTTCCGGATGCGTGATGGGCAACTCTCCCGAATCTTTCAGTTTCATAAAGAGAGGAATGACTGACCCCTTTGATCCAAACACATTGGCATACCGAACAACTGCAAAGCTGGTGTTCTGTCCATGCTGCGCATTGGCCGTGATAAACAATCGCTCCAGCAATAGCTTGGTGCCTCCATACACATTAATGGGGAGTGCTGCTTTGTCGGTGGACAATGCCACTACCTTTTTCACCCCATTAAAAACACAAGCGTCGATCAGGTTTTGACTGCCCAGCACGTTGGTTTTAATAGCTTCCATGGGATGCTCTTCGGCCATTGGCATATGCTTCATGGCTGCACTGTGAATGACCACATCCATCCCTCGGCATACCTCGAATACCTTATCCCTGTCACGGATGTCACCTATGACAAACTGAACCTTATCTCCCCATGCTAAAAATTCGCGCTTCTGCACATAGTGCTTTTGTTCATCCCTGGAAAAAAGTACCAGCTTATTCAATCTGTAGTTTTCAAGAATGTGTCTGGCATAGGCCTTTCCAAATGATCCGGTACCCCCTGTGATCAATACGTTTTTTCCTTCCAATGTCATTTTGTTAGCTCTTGAATTGCCTCTTTAAATATACCATTCAACTTTTGAAAGCCACGGTACTCCAACCCCACTTCCCTGCAATGCTTCCTCAATTCATCCCGATCCGACTCCAAAAAATGCCGAACCTCTGGAGCGGCCTTTTTAACGAATTCCTCCTGAAAATCATCCACCACCACTCCTACATTTTTCTCCAAAGCATATAAGTAATCCTCTGAAACTCCCCTGGTAATCAGAAATGGAAGTCCGGCACATAAATACTCCCCGACCTTGATATTCGAAATAAACTTTTTGGATGGGCCAGGAGGAACAGAAATCACAGCAAAATCAGCTGCTGAATAATATTGATGAATATCTGCATAATCCGAATGGCGTATGGTGTAGGCCGAGCTATCAACCCGAGCCACTTCAAACAACCGGATCACCTCCTCATCGGTATGCGGAGTGACAATGAGGAAATGAAGGTTGGGGATTTCCTCTCTGAGCCACCCAAACATGAATGCAGCCTCTTCCCGGTAATACAGATCACCAAATTTGCCGGGATAAAAAAGCAGAAAGTCATTCTCTGAAAGTCCCAATCCTTGCCTTACCAGCCCCCTGTCCTTTGGATCAAAAATGAATTTATGGTCATTGGCCACTGTTGGAATTTTAAAAAATGGTGTGCTGAATTTCCATTCCTCACGAATCCTCCTTTCCATAAATCGGGTACCTGACGCAACCACCGCGGCTTTTGCAGCAGCTTTTCGTTCCAGGTAGTGGCTCATCTTGTATTGAAAGCTATTTTCTGCCCACATCTTGTTATCAATGGCATACTCGGAGTGCGGCTCGAACTGATACAGAAAATAACGATTTCTTAAAATGAGCCAATACAAATACAGGAAAGTTCCAGCCACAGAAGCCAGGGATAGGGCATGCTTGTAGCCCTTTATACGAAGGCTCAAAACCGCAAAGAAACCCTGGATGATGTCTTTGGCTTTGGCTTTTAAGCCAGTGCCCGGATTCCATTTGAGCTTTTTCCATTTTAGCCCCTGATTCATCCATCCCTCCACCAGGACCTGCTGCTCCTTGGTGAGTGGAAATTCCGGATTTTCATAGGTGACCAGGCAAAAATCGACTGATCTGTTTGGGTCTTTCAGGTAGTCTTTGATGTACAACCAAAAGTTGGATTGGATCAACGGATCGAATAACCGATTGTAGAGAAAAATGACAACCTTCTTACGCTTCATGGATGCTCTGGAAGTTCAAGCTGGCAAACTTGCTAATAACTTTTCAATTCGATCGATTTGTTTGTCATAAGTATGCTCGAGCGCATAATTTTTTCGTTTATCTGCTAATTCTTTCGATGAACACACTTCAAGATTGCTGATCACATACTCAAAAATGGAAGGCCATTCAGCATTTTTTTTACTCATGTACATCAGGTCCTTGCCTTCATACTCCTGTGTGAAAGTCGCCACAATGGGCTTACCGGAGTAGAGGTACTCAAGAACTTTATGAGAATTTGATTGATCTAAGTGATATTTCTCCTGATAACTAATCATTAAAATATCCGCCCTTGAAATAACTGAATGAATAGCACTGGCTGGTATGTAATTGTGAAAAAATACATTTGATAGCTTTGAAATATTGAGCTTACTATCATGGGTGGAATTCTTCACCAAATCAAAATTGTCTCCATTTGATCCAATGAAAATAAAGTCAACTTCAGAATGGGCAATAGCAGTTCTATACAGGTTTTCCCAATCCAAATAGCTCATTGCCAAGTTGCCGAGATACAAAGCTTTAATGTCATTTAGTCCAGGTGTCACAAAGTTGAAATCATAATCTGAAACCACATTTAGCCCATGTCCTACTTTAAATGATAAAGGATTATGCAATTTCAGTCTTTCTACAATTGGTGAGATAACTCCAAAGCATATATTGGCACTTTGGGCTGCCGATTTAGTTTTAAAATTCTGATTTAAATCAACTATATGTGAGATTTTTAGTACGCCGAATGGTAGAGCATCAAACCGATAAAAAACAGAATTATCAAACGACCAAATAATGTCAAAACTTGCTTTGGCAATTGATCCCAATCGATAAAACACCTTCCTGGTGATCCATCTTGATAAGAACGAAGGATAGTATCTCATCCCCCTTGGAAAGCCCCTATAGGAAATAATAGATAGTCCTTTCTGATCAGACTTAACAATCGAAGTTGCTTTATCAGGGGGATTCAAAAAAAACACATTATTCCCTCTGCGTGCAAGATGTATGGCATAATGATGTTTAGACACAAACAAATAATCCCATGGTTCTGGAGAAACAAGCAAAATGGTTTTACCGGATAGCCTCATTTTTGACTTATTATATGTTGGAGAACATCAAAGTACTTCTTTCCAATTGTGACCTTCGAGAAGTCAGGGACCTCATTAAACACCATTGGCCCATTGATGAGTTTGTACATTGCCTCGAAGAAGTCGTCCTCAGAGTTGTTTTCAATGAGCACTCCGTTTGAAGCATTCACAAACTCAGGAATCCCACCTACATGACTGGCAATCACCGGACAGCCACACATTAAAGCTTCCGCGCAAACCACACTAAAGGTTTCATATACCGAAGGATGAATGTATGCTGAAGCCATGTTCATCTGACGAGCGATCTCCGCTGAATCCAGTTTACCTAACAACTCAATTTGATTATGAGGTTGGGATAACTGAACAATTTCTTCCCATTGAGGACCATAACCGGCGATTACCAACTTGATCGATGGATCAAAATCCAAGAGCTTTACAAATGCATTGATCACGATGAATGGATCTTTGGGAGATTTCCACAGTGAAACCATGAAAAAACGTCCTTTCTCACGATTCAAACTAAGTCTTTTGAAGTCATTTTCAACCACATTTGGGACGATAAAATTCACAAAGTCATATCCACTGAATTGCTTGATATCATTTCCTAGTGCTTTAGAAACCGTGATCACAGGTATGTTTTGCTTAAATATCCTTTGCACTCTCGGCAAGCTTTTTTTTAAGCCGAAATTGAAATGATAGGCACTCCAATGCTCCGTGATTACGGTTTTAGGTTTGAAAAACCCCTTAAACAAATGCCAATAAGTCAGGTTTGGATATGCGATATGAAAGTTGAGTACATCATAGCTATTCGCTCTGTTTCTCAGCAACACAAATAGAACAAGGAGAGATGAGAAAACTTCAATAATAATCCATCGTCTGGTAGGTATTTGAAGCAAAACATGATGTGCCCCATAATCTTGATAACGAATGAACCTTAGCTTCCCATAGAGTACCTGTGCATGAATTACTTTCTGATCATCAACAAACTCATTCAAAGCTTCTACCTGTCGATGGATGAACAAAGCCTCTTTGGGTTGTCCCCGATTTGGGTGCCAGGAAGTGATGTGGAGTACTTTCAAAATCCAAGTAATGTTTTTCTAACACAATACTGAAGAGTGTTATAATTGCGTGCCTTAAATGGGTTTTTGTAGATTGCCTTCAAAGTTTCCAAAATAGCCTCTTTTTTAAAACCATAATACATGCTAAGCTCAGCTTGCTTAATATGTATAAGTGATTTATCAGACATGTAACTTCCCATCATTTCTTCAAGTCTGGTTTCCAATTGCTTTTGGTTACCAGATTCTAAATCATCAATACCATTGTCGATTCTTTGCCTCCATAGAATTCTAGCAATTTCATGAAGATAAAGTTTCCTTGGAGTAATTTTTTTCGATAGTGACCCTCTTAAATTTCTATAATGATAAAGGTGTTCTTTAAGATTACCGGGTAGTGATTTATCAAGTAGTCTTAAGGTCATATCGTAATCTTCTCCGTACCCATCAAAAAAGTCACGATAAACAGTATTTAATAATTCACTTCTTGCAATAATCGTAGGCCCATGCATCTGCGACTCTTTTGAAAGCGCTTCTTTTAATTCAAATGAATCTGTTTTTAAATCACTTTTACTTACTGTACTATTTTCTTCATTGTAGAAATTCGTCCCACAAAATCCAATTTCAGGATTCGATTTCAAATAATCAATTTGAGCTTGGAATCTATTTAGATATGACCAATCATCAGCATCATGAACAGTAACATATTCTCCGGTTGCATTTTTAAACAATCTATTTACTGTTACTACTTTTCCTAAGTTAGTTTCATTATTAGTAATAGTGACTCTCTTATCGGTTCTAAATTTTTCAATTACTTGTCTAGAATTATCTATTGATCCATCGTCGGCCAATAGAAGTTCGAAATCTTCAAAGGATTGAGACAAAATACTTTCAATAGCCTGTGCAACATACTTTTCTGCATTATAAACAGGCATAATCACAGAGAGAACAGGCTTATTGCTTTGATGCATATATCATCCCTACATGGGAATTATAATTTTGCTTAAACGCAGTGAATCCATTTTTACTTAGACTGTGTATTATTTCAGTTGGTTCAGTTTTATGCCACTCCATCATAATTGCATCGAAAGATGATAAAATGCCATTATTATACAAATTCTCAATAATCTCGAATTCAGCTCCCTCAACATCCATTTTCACCACCTTTTTAATACTTGGTCTGCTAGTAATAATTTCCTTCAGTACTTCGCTAGCAGATTTAATCTTTATTAACTCTTGTCCTAAATCCACAAATTCATTCTTAACGAGATTCGTTCCAAATAATCCAACTCTTCCTCTGTTTGAGGGAGAATAATCAACCATCATTTCTTTGTTACAATCACCTAATCCAATATTGTTGGACTTTATTTTTTGTGATACTGATGGATTCCTTCGGAAGTTTTCCTGAGCTTGCTTAAATGTTGGTTCGAAAGGTTCAAAACCATATACAGCCACAACATTCTTCTGACTTGCAAAGTACAGGGATGCAATGCCCACATTCATACCAATATCTAATATTAAACATGGCTCAGCTATATGAAATTCATAACATTTATCTACTAATATCTCGCATGCAATGAAGAGTTCTTCAGCAGTCTGAATCTCAACCCGTAACCCACTATGGGCAAGCAGAAGCACCCCGTTCTCAAGAAAGAGGCGACCTCCATTTGCAACAAGTTTTTTTGCACTCGAATAACCCCTTAAAAGAGAAATATGCTTATTCTCATCTAAATGGATGCCTATAGATTCCAAATAAACTGAATGCTTTTTGTATCCGCTAAATTCATGGTGTACGGCCAACTTATGCCACTCATTTTTGGACGTTCGATAAGTAATTGATCTTTGAAGTTTTTTGAGAATATTCATTTCAGAATTGATAGCAAATCATTATTAGACCCGAAAAGGTAAAATGAAATAATAAATAGAATGAAAACTGCCCCATATAGAAGTACATTTCTCAGAAACGAAATCTCAAGCGTTCGGCAAACGAAATAGCTATTGAGCAAATATGATATTAGCTGTGTTCCGGAAATTATTACAATAAACCATATAAATGAAACATTCAAGTATAAGCCAATGGCTAAACCAAGCACCATAAGTAGATTGCCAATGGCACTAAGGAAAAACAGGAATCGTTCTTTTTTGAAAATCTGAAACACGGATTGAATAGGGAAAATAGTATACTGGAACAGCACATAAATACCCATCATTGCTACTATTGATCCGGTGGTCTCCCACTGATCACCCAGAAAAAAAATCACTAAGTCCCGTGAAAACACCACCAGGATTACAATAGGGGGAATAAGAACCAAAAAAAGTGTTCTGTATAATCTAATGGTAAAAGACTGTAAGTGATGAAAACCTGACTCAATCAGTTCATTAGCCTTTTGCAAAAAGAGGGGTGCTATCGCATTCACAAACAATTGCTGTGGAAGAGAAAAAAGTGTCAGAGCCATTCCGTAGTAACCAAGGCTTTGATTGTCAAAACGAATAGCCAAAAAGTAAATGGGGATCTGGCCCGCAAAAAGACCAAGTAGTTGGTTTGGTAGGAAATATTTTGGGTAATTGCTATAGTCATGGAGGACTCGCTTAACTCCCTGAAATGTTATATCACTTCTTAGTCCGGTCACTTCTTTATGATAAAAACGATATGAATTGATAACATTTACCACAAACCTTCCAATTAAATTTCCACATATCAATCCAAAAACATACCCTCTCCCTAGCCAACCAAATAGAACGTTTACTGATCTCAGAAATATACCTCCAAATCCTTCTAGTTTTGAAGCTAGTCTGAACTCCTTCTCTCTTACATTCCAACTTGAAAATATCACCATAGAGCCGTCAACAAATATTCCAATTGGGATGAAGAGCCAAATAGACCCCCTGAGCATGTTTGGCGAGATAAGGTATAAAAATCCAATAACTAGAAGAGCAAAGAAAGTTGCGGAGCAAACTTTTAGGATTTGAAATATTATCAGATTTTGAAAAGCCTTTTTTGGACTTACTAATACATAGCTTCCCGGATACCCCATGAGTAGCAGTGTTACAATCAAAGTTGTAATTGAATTGAACAATGAAAAATTACCATAAGCCTCTGGTGGAAACAATCGAGACAAAACAGGAACGAAGAAAAAGGAGGCAGTAGCGACAAGAATTTTGCCAGAAGCTAAATAAGAGAAATTTTGAACGAATGAATCCTTCTTCAAAAATGATCTCCAGAGAGCAGCTAATTTCTTAATCATTCCCTTTCTCCTTGTATTGTTAAGAATATTAGAAAAAAAGGAATAAGAGGTACCTTATACCTCATCAAAGTCCCAAAATTGAACGTACTCACACCAACGGCAAAAGCGAACAATACGGAAAACGCGATGCAGAAAACAAGAAAGGGATCCCTCAATTTGGCACGGATATTTCCTTTAACGATCAAACCAATGGATAGGAAGAGTATTGCTAGCGATTCAAGTGCACTCAAAATCATCAAAGGATTCCTTACCTCCCAGATGTATGGTCTAAATAAACTCACATTTATAGCCCTTGGAGCCAGACCAATCAAACTTTGCCAACTTCCATCTGGTAATCCAATATCGTATCCCCCGTCACCATCCGATCGGGCTCCCCACCCATACCTGATATCGTAGGCGGTGATCCGGGCACGCTCGGCCAGGTTATCTAGCTGATACTTGGAACTGTCTTTGGTGACCTGATCAAGAGTAAAATAGGCCGAAGCAATAAAAACCAAGAGCAATGCCGGAATCAACAATAACCTGAGGGCCAGATTTCGAATCCTTTTTACATTCTTAAAAAAGAGCCAAACAGCTATCATAGGCAGAAAACAAATAAGGATGTATACTTTGATCCTGAAAATCACCCAAAGTGAAAATGCAAATATTCCTGCCTCCACTATTCCTCTTTTTCCAAAATCAATCCACCTCAATAGTCCCCAGGTCATCCAGCCGAGTGCCCCCAGGGTTACGGTATCCTTAAGAATTCCTGATCCCCAAAAAATCACCGAGGGCACAAACAAAACAGCAATAGCCAGTCGGCCGGAGTTTTCAGGGTATTTATATTGTAGAGCAGAGTACAATGCCCATAAACCCGAAAAACTGAAAACGGCAAAGAATAAAGAAGTAGCTGAGTAGGTGTGAAACGTAAGCAGATCAAAGAAGGCCGTAGCTTTTACGATGGCATAAGAAGCTGGATCCCGATAGTACCATATATTACTGGTGTATTGAAAAGTTTCCGGATCCCAGACTCCTCCCGGCTCCATTAATAGTTTAACTCCCAAGGAAATGTCTTCATTAAATGCCTGGTAAATCCACCTGCTTCCGTGCTCCCAATAATTGAACGTATCGCCTCCTCCGTAATAAAATTGATAGAGTACACCCAACAGAATAGCACCCCCAAACCGCACCCATAGGGCAGGTAAAAAGTATTTGCGTGTTCCCTTATTCGTTACATAAGGACGTATTACCAAAGCAATCAGTGTGAAAATTGCCAAATAAACTGGGGTTATGATCAAGTCTTGTAAACCCATTCAACAAATCTAAGAGTTAATTTAACTTGCAAAGCAATGTGTGGAATAACTGGCTTCAAAAACTTCTCGAAACGTGATGATTTGCAATCCTCACTCATATCAGCCACCCAATCCCTCCACCTACGAGGACCCGACCATCAGGCCACCTTCCTGCATCAGTCGGTCGGCCTGGGACATACCCGGCTCTCCATTATCGATACCTCCGAAAAAGCCAACCAGCCCATGACCGATGCATCCGGTCGGTACACGCTCATTTTCAATGGCGAAATCTACAATTATCGCGAGCTGGCAGCAACACTGAGCGTAGACTTTTACTCCACTTCCGACACGGAGGTGTTACTTTACCTACTCATCCGTGATCAGGAAAAATGCCTCCCCATGCTCAACGGTTTTTTCGCCTTCGCCTTTTACGACTCCAAAGCAGAAACCCTACTGCTCGCCAGAGACAGGATGGGCATCAAGCCGCTTCATTATTTTCAAAATGATGACTTCCTGGTCTTCGGGTCAGAGATGAAAGCCCTGATGAACTATCCCATTCCAAAAAAAATCGATCAGCTTTCCCTCTATTGGTACCTCCGCCTCACCTACCTGCCTTCTGACATGAGCATGCTCGTGGGAGTAAAAAAACTGCTTCCCGGTCACTTTATGAAGGTATCCCAAGCCGGGACAGACATCCAGCGCTACTGGAGCCTTGAACGCCCTGACATCTTCCGTGGCAATTATATAGAAGCACAGAAAGAGACCGTCCGGCTGCTGGAGCAATCCGTAGAGCGGCGCATGGTGGCCGATGTGCCACTTGGCTCCTTCCTGAGTGGCGGCACGGATTCATCTGCAGTGGTGGCTATGGCCTCTGGGTTTGACAGCCACCTGCACACCTTCTCTATCGGCTACCGGGATCATGATTTTTTCGATGAGACAGACTATGCCGAACTGGTGGCCAAAAAATTCAACACCACACACACCACCTTCTCCCTCACCAATGATGATCTGCTCAATAGCCTGGAAAAGGTGCTGGACTATATCGATGAACCGTTTGCAGATTCCTCGGCAATCCCTACCTACATCCTCTCAAACCACGTAAGTAAGCACATCAAGGTGGCCCTTTCCGGAGATGGTGCTGACGAGCTTTTTGGAGGGTACTACAAGCACCTGGCCTTTCAGCGGTCCGGCGAACATACGCTACCCAACCACCTCATCCGGCTGCTGCCGCCCCTGCTTCAGCACCTCCCCACCTCCCGGTCTTCCAAGGCTGGCAACCTTGCTCGCAGAGCTGCGAAATATGCCCGTCTCATGAAAATGAGCCCGCAGGACAAATACTGGCACCTGGCCTCCTTCAACCTGCAGGCACATAAGTTTCTGCTGCACAGACCCGAATCTGGGGAACGCCAGTTCATCAACAATATCCTACACCAACAAGGGCAGATCGATCTCAATGATTTCCTGGATGCTGATTTGAAACTGGTGCTCCCGGGCGACATGCTCACCAAAGTAGATCTGATGTCGATGGCCAATGGCCTGGAAGTACGTGTGCCCTTTCTTGACAAGGATCTGGTGGCCTTTGCACGTTCTCTACCGCCGCATTTCAAGGTGGATAAAAACCGGAGAAAGACAGTACTACAGGATGCATTAGAGCACATCCTCCCCAAAGAGCTGCACCATCGGCCAAAAAAAGGATTTGAGGTGCCGATGCTGAGCTGGATGAAAAATGAGCTCCTAGGGTCCATTGAAGAAATTGTATTTGACGAAGATCACCTGCGCCATCAGGGCATTTTCAATCCCGAAAAAGTCATGAGCCTGAAAGAAAAGCTCTTCTCCGCCAATCCGGGGGATGTGCATTCGGTGATATGGACAATTTATGTGTTTCAGAAGTGGTACGGGAAATGGTTTTCCTAACAATTTCATATCACGAGAAAAGGCTCATTATGTCGAAAAAATCCTTGGTTCTTGAACTTCTTTTTTTATTTGCACTTCCTTAAGTATTGATTATGCCCTACTCATTAGTAACCGGTGGTGCCGGATTCATTGGCGCACACGTTTCGCGCAGTTTGATCGAAAAAGGAAAACAAGTGATCGTTTTGGATGACCTGAGCGGTGGCTTTGAAGAAAATGTCCCTTCGGAGGCCTTATTCATCAAAGGCTCCATCACCGATCATGAATTACTTGAAAAGCTTTTCAATGATTATGAAATAGAATATGTCTATCACCTTGCAGCTTATGCGGCTGAAGGGCTGAGCCACTTCATCAAACGATTCAACTATACCAACAATCTTACCGGGAGTGTGAACCTGATCAACGAGGCGGTGAAGCACAAAGTGAAGTGCTTTGTATTCACCTCGTCCATTGCCACCTATGGGGCATTGCCCCCTCCCATGCGAGAAGATATGACACCCCAGCCTGAGGATCCCTACGGCATTGCCAAGCTCGCTGTGGAGATGGACCTCAAGGTTTCTCATGAGATGTTCGGGCTGGATTACGTGATCTTCCGTCCGCACAACGTTTACGGCGAATACCAAAACCTGGGAGACCGCTATCGCAATGTGGTGGGCATCTTCATGAACCAACTGATGCAAGGCAACCCGCTCACCATCTTCGGTGATGGCAGCCAGACACGCGCCTTCACCTACGTAGGAGACATAGCGCCAATTATTGCAAACTGTGTGGACCACAAGGAATGCTACGGCGAGGTATTCAATATCGGTGCGGACAAAGAATACACCGTGAAGGAACTGGCCAGCGCAGTAATCGATGCGATGGGGCTGAAAAGTGAGCTGCGATTTCTGGATGCCAGAAATGAAGTAGTGCACGCCCACTCTGACCATTCTAAAATCAAAAAGATCTTTGGGGAATACAGCAAAACCTCACTGGAAGATGGACTGAGAGGCATGGTGGGTTGGGCCAAGGCCACCGGAGCAAAGAAGAGCTCCAGGTTTGAAAACATCGAGATCACTGAAAAACTGCCACCCGTGTGGCTGGAAGACTGATGCCCAAAATACTTTTCCTTACACTCCACCGAAAAGACCGGTCTCCCGGGCAAAGATTCCGGCACGAGCAGTACCTGGATTACCTGGAACGAAATGGGGTTGAAATCACATATTCTCCCATGCTGGACGCTCGCCAGGACAAAATCTTTTACGGTTCCGGCAATACATCGGGCAAAATTGGAGTGGGGATTTCCGCGATGCTGAAAAGGGTGAAGGATGTGTTTCGCTCCAATCGTTACGATTACATTTTTATCTACCGGGATGCTTTCTTCTTCGGGACGTTTTTTGAGTGGCTATTCAAAAAATCGAAAGCCAAACTCATCTTTGACTTTGACGATTCCATTTGGCTGCAGGATGAGAATCCAAATCAATCCTTTTTTCAAAAACTGAAAAACCCTGCAAAGACCGGAAAGATTATTTCCTATTGCGACCTTACCATCGCCGGAAATGAATACCTCGCCAGTTACGCCCGAAAACACACAGATAGCGTGACTATTATTCCAACCACCATAGACATGGCTGATTATGTAAGGGTACATGTGAGTAAGCAACAGCCGGGGATTTGCATCGGGTGGAGCGGGAGCTTCTCTACCATCAAGCATTTTGAAAGTGCGCTGGAGCCGCTCAAAAAGATCAAGGAAAAATACGGGGATCAGGTGTATTTCAAAGTCATTGGGGACGGTAGCTATAAAAATGAAGACCTGGGCATCCGGGGGTTAGCTTGGAAAAGTGAGACGGAAGTCTCCGACTTATGCGAAATAGATATCGGCATCATGCCGCTCCCCGACGATGACTGGAGCAAAGGCAAATGCGGTCTAAAGGGCCTTCAGTACATGGCACTCGAAATTCCCACAATCATGTCGCCAGTGGGAGTGAATTCAGACATCATTCAGGATGGTGAAAACGGTTTTCTTGCCAGCACAACAGAAGAATGGGTGGAAAAACTATCACTTCTCATTGAAAATATTGATTTAAGAAAACGAGTGGGTAAAGTAGGAAGAAAAACCGTGGAGAGAGACTTCAGCGTGGAAGCCAATAAGGAAAAGTGGTTGGATGTCTTTCGATAAATAATGCTTATTCCAGCCATCCGCGATGCTTGCAAAATAGGATGGACTGCTCAGATACTTTCATCAGGGCTGGTGCCAGATTCCTTACATTAATAAAGTTTTGCTTCACTTCCTCAATCCAGTAATCGTGAACAATGCTGTTTCTCAAATCTCTTATACTAATGAGCTCCTCAGCGGAAGGAATGACCTCCATTTTTTCTAAAAAAATTAGCTCTGTCTATAAAAGCAATATTGTCATCTCTCAGTAAAATCAAAATGGTCCGTAAAAATTTTGACGCGAGGAAATCCGCCAACCTGCTGAATCTGGCAGTAAAAGCTTCAAGGATATCATAATCTTCCATCGAGTACTCACCGTGTTTTCCTGTTTCTTTCGCCTTCTTTGATGAGCGATCTAAGAGTTGAAGCATTTTTTCTAAATCAACAAAATACTCCCTAAGCAAGTCAATATGATCCTTCTCATTCATAGCTTTTTAGCTGAAGTCAATGCAATTCGCTTAAATGGTCGATCCTCCTCAAATGTGAAATTGACCAGATCTACTTTTTGTTCACCAAACTGTCTCCAAAAACTATATTTAAGCTCCCTCAATGCTTCTAAGGGCAATTTCCCTGCAGAAAGTACAAGAAAATCAATATCGCCCCCCTTTTTCTGAAGATCTGTTCTGGAACCAAAAAGATATAATTCTGCCTTTGGATCAATCTTTTGAATCCCCAAAGAAGGATAGTATTTCTTCCTTCACTCGAACTTTATCAGCATTAATCACGACCATAAAAAACTAATTTACGGAAAAGGTCTCACAAATCCTTCAGCCGCTCCCTCGCCTCCTCGTGCGTCGGATGCTTACGTTTTGCTCTTTTCTTTACCCGCTTATAGTATTCTTCCGCAAGCTCAGGATTCCCTTCTTTTTCAGCGATCCTGCCCAGGTGTAGGAGAGAATAAAAGTAATACCCCATCTCTGTCGCTCCCACTTGTTCGGAAAAATCCAACCCTCGTTGGTAATAAGCCTTTGCCGCCTCATAGTTACGTTTAATCTCGCTAACATGTCCCAGGTAAAAACAAGCATACCTCCCACTATGGGCCTCATAGCCGGTTTGCATACTATCTATCCGCTGAAGAATTTCCAGGGACACATTGCCCGCTTCGGTGTACCTGCCTGACTGGTACAGCAGCCGGGCATAGTAGCGATGAAAGTAGGCATTATCCGGAAACTGGCTGTTTAGGTACTCGCCTACTTGCAGTGCACCGGCTATGTCATTTTCTTCGGTTGCCAATATTCGCATGAGGTAATACTGCGCCTCGGTGCGGGAGTAGAATGCATTCCTGGCTACTTCCTTCAATTGCTGTATTCCCTTCTCCTTATCTCCCTTCGGGAAAAACATCATGATGGGCCTAAGCAGCGGATATTCCTCCCTGATCCATTCGGCATAGTAGTTGAAAAGGGCATCTCCAAAGAGCAGCTCCGGGCTGTATTCTTCATGCCCCCGGCATTCTCCCAGGTATTTGAGCGACCTACTCCCTGCCAGTGCTGCCTTCCGGTACTCCCTCCGCTCCGAATACAGGCGCCCCTCAAAAGCATAAGCAGCCGCCAAAAAGAAAGATCCCTCGATTTCATTATAGTTTTTCTGTACATGCTCTGCCAAAAGCTTAGTGGTATCCATGTAAGCGAGAAATTCCTGATCCCACGTATCATTGTCATAATCCGGCACAATCCTCCACCAGTAGTTCAATCCCTTCAGCAGGTACGGAAGGGGATGCCAGGGATACTGCTTCTGCAGGTAATTGAAGTGGCTGTGCGCCTTTTCAAACTCAAAATTGTACATGGAGTTAATCGCCTCGGTGGATTCTATCTGAATGAATGGATTAATCAGCAGACTATACCTCGCACTGTCGCCTTTTGGCTGCCCCTCTTGCCGTTGGGCATTGACAGCCGCCGAGTGTAGGATTAGGATTATCAGCGTGATATTTTTGACGTTCAATTTCATTCAATCGCAAATCTAAATGACCGACTCATTAACCAAGTACCGAAAGCGATTTCTCGAAGAATGGTTCGACTTCAACGGTGCAGGCATGTTTTTCATTATCTGCATGACGTACATAGCTCTACTTTTTGTAAAACGCATCTTCATCATCGATAGCATCGCGGCATTTGAGGTGCTAAACGAGCGAGGAGATATCTGGATATTCGACATCTTGTATGGTATTCAATATTTAAGTGTGCCGATTTTTCTCCTCTGGAAATGGACCTGGACCACTCTAACGCTCTGGATTGGTTGTTTCATGTTTGGTTATCGCCTTCATTTCAATCAAATCTGGAAGATGGTGATGCTGACTGAGGTGGTCTTCTTCCTCCCGGAAATTGCGAAGGTTTTGTGGTTTACCCTTTTCTATACAGACCCAGACTACAACGATTACATGGCCTTCTATCCATTCTCCCTCATCAACCTGGTGGATTACACACAAATCGCTCCAAAGTGGCACTACCCACTCAAGTCCATCAATATTTTCGAATTGCTGTACTGGCCCGTGCTCGCGCTGGGCATCTATTTTATCGGAGGGAAAAAACTGAAAATATCTGCGTACATCGTATTGAGCACTTATGTACTGTTCTTTTTCGTGTGGCTCGCTTTCTACCTGGCGGTGTACTGATAAAAAGATGTTAAAAACCCCATCCGAGCAGGCAAGCTTCCGTTTAAGCTTCGGTAGTAGAAGTTTCAATACCTTGCAAACCAATTGGTTATTGCAAATCAGAAATGATTATCTCCTGAAATCTTCGGGTTAATTACTATTTTCGCCCTTCACATAAATTTGACTATGGGATACCAAAAGATCAACATAATCACAGGCTGGATAGCCTTTTTCATCGCCCTTATCACATATAGCATCACTGTGGAGCCAACAGCCAGTTTCTGGGATGCCGGGGAGTTCATCGCATGCTCCTACAAACTACAGGTACCACACCCTCCAGGCGCACCTTTCTTTCTCCTTACAGGTAGAATGTTTTCATTGCTGGCAGGCGGAGATGTGACGCAGGTAGCTTTTTGGGTAAATATGCTCAGTGTGGTAAGCAGCGCATTTTTTGTGTTGTTTATCTTTTGGTCCATTACACACCTGGCTAAAAGGGCATTAAAAATTAAAAAAGGCGAGGAAACCATGGCCGACACCATCGTGATCATGGGAACCGGTCTGGTAGGCGCCCTGGCGTGTACCTTCTCAGATTCGTTTTGGTTTTCGGCAGTTGAAGCTGAAGTATATGGCATGTCTGCCTTCTTCACCTCGTTCGTTTTCTGGGCCATCCTCAAGTGGGAAAACATGGCCGAAGAGCAGGATCGTGCCAGATGGCTCATCCTCATCGCCTATATGATGGGGCTATCCATAGGCGTTCACTTACTAAACCTGGTGGCCATTCCTGTATTGGGACTGATTGTTTACTTCAGGTATTATGAGCAAGTGACACGAAAAGGCATCATCTATACGATGGCGATTTCAGCTGCCATTGTTCTCATCATTCTGGAAGGAGTAATTCCTGGATTGCCATCCATTGCAGGAAAAATGGAGATATTCTTCGTCAATAGCCTGGGCCTTCCATTCGGATCCGGTGTAATCTTTTTTGGCGTTTTGGTGATTGGAGGTCTGGTGTATGGAATCCATTACTCCATCAAACGAAACAAGTACATTCTAAATACTTCACTCCTTGCACTCGCCTTCATCCTGATCGGATATTCTTCCTATTCTATTGCGGTGATCAGAAGTAACTACAACCCGCCGATTGATGAAAATAACCCGGAAGAGATCATTTCCTTCGTTTCTTACCTGAAGCGGGAGCAGTACGGTAGCCGCCCGCTGTTCAAAGGTCCATACTATACCGCAGCACTTATTGAGAATAAGAAAGGCGGCCCTATCTACATGCGTGGTGAGGACAAGTATGTAGTGAAAGATTACAAAGTGGAACAGGTTTACGATCCAAAGCATACGACGATCCTGCCAAGGATGTACAGCTCAGATCCCAACCACATCAGAAAGTACAGACAAGTAACCGGACTGAAAGAAGGTGAGAAGCCGAGCTGGGGTGATAATTTCTACTACCTTATTGTACATCAACTGGGTCATCAATACTTCCGCTACTTCATGTGGAATTTCTCAGGACGGGAACATGATATCCAGGGCGCTAGCTGGGTTGGTCTGGCAGGTGCATTTGACGAATTGCCAGATGTACTCGCCAGCAATAAAGGACGAAATATTTATTTCGGCCTACCGCTCCTTCTTGGGTTGTTTGGCATGTTTATTCAATACAAAAAAGACGTGAAGCTATTTTCAGCTACTGCGCTCCTGTTCTTCATGACCGGAATCGCAATTGTGCTTTATTTGAACACTCCACCAATCGAACCGCGGGAGCGGGATTACATCTATGCGGGCTCGTTTTACATCTTCACCATCTGGATTGGGTTTGGCGTACTCTCATTGTACGATATGCTGAAAAACATCTCCAAAGAGAAAAAGATTGCAGCAGTATTGGCCTCAGTGATAGGCTTAGCTATTCCTGTACTCATGGCCAGCGAAAACTGGGATGACCATGACAGGTCAGACAGATACTTCTCCGTAGATGCTGCTAAAAACTACCTGTCATCCGTGGCTCCAAATGGAATCATCTACACGGGAGGGGATAACGACACTTTCCCACTGTGGTATGCTCAGGAAGTGGAAGGCTTCAGAACAGATGCGAGGGTTTTGGTGCTTAGCTACTATAATACAGACTGGTACATCCAGCAGTCTGCAAGGCAGGCTTATGAATCTGCTCCTTTGCCATACGGCCTGGATATTGAGAACTATCAGCAAGGCGGATTGAATGACTATCTTCCAGTTTACGAGCGAGATGAATTAAAAGGAAATGCAATCAATGCACGATTGCTTTTGAAATTTATTGAGGATGAAAATCCTGGTCTTCAAATCCCAACCTCCATCAGTGCCTACAATTCCATTCCATCTAAAACGCTTTTCATTGATGTGGATACGGTA
This sequence comes from Ekhidna sp., assembly GCF_040223195.1. Taxonomy (GTDB): domain Bacteria; phylum Bacteroidota; class Bacteroidia; order Cytophagales; family Cyclobacteriaceae; genus Ekhidna. Next base: position 597,026 of record NZ_JAVKDX010000015.1, read on the forward strand.
AAGGCAAAACAAATTGTGCCCAAAGATTTGCATCATTTAATTGTAGATAAGATGGTCATCCGAGTCAAAGGAAGAAACATCATCAAAGGTGATTTGGCTTTCCTGGACCTCCTAGTGAATAACAACTGGGAACGACCGATCTATTTGAACAATACATCTATTTCACAGCTGGAATTTGACATGAGGCCTCACGTAGTGCAGGAAGGGATGGCCTATCGGGTACTTCCAATTTACAATCCAGATGCCCGAACTGGTTCATACCCCGTGAACACCGAGGTGATGTATGACAATGTGATGAACAAGTTTACCTGGACCAATCTGGATGACCCTAGCGTTTATTACACACAGGATTATGCGGGTTTTGTGCTCAATTCTAGATCCACTTTTAACACACTCGCTGAAAACCTGATCGAAGAGGGTGACTATGCGCAAGCTGCTGAGGTATTGAAAAAATGCCTGGAAGTAATGCCGGATGAATCCACCCCGTTTGACTTTTTTAGTGTGCAGCAGGTGGATATGCTGTTGAAAGTAGGCGAGCCAGAATTGGCCAACCATGTGGCGGAGGTTACATCAAAATATGCTGCTCAGTGGCTGGATTTCTATTTTGCGACAGACAGTCCGGAAACTAATGAGCTGCAAAAACAGCTGCTGTCCCTGAACGAACTAGCAAGGGCTTATCGGGCGAATGGAGACAGGGAGAAAGCCGCAAGCTATGAAGAGCTTTTCAATACCTACTACTCTCAACTCCAACAATAGCGAATAGAGTAGGCCAAAAAAGAAAAACCTTCAACTGAGTTGAAGGTTTTTTTATGTCTCCTCAAAAGAGATACACCTTAATGTTTTAGAAACTTGTATGCTTTTTTAAACCGCTTTTCCTCGTCCTTGACGATTAAGAAATAATATCCTGTAGCTAAATCCTTTACCTGGATCTTGTATTTCCCTACTCCAATCTCTTCCGGCTTAATCTGCAGCTTATTACCAATCATTGAGTTTAACTCAAATTCCGCATTGGCAAAATCGCCATCTACTTGCACCACAATAAATTCAACTGCAGGGTTTGGATAGATGCTGATCTGCGCCTCCTGGCCAGCACCGGATACTCCCTGTGCCAGGGAAATACCACTCAGAGCGAGGGCGAACGTCAGTATGATCAGTTTATTGCGCATTGTAGTCTTACAAAGTACGCAATTTTTTTCATATAGTTCCTAATGCCTGAAAAATAATAACCGTTAATTAACGTTAACCTGGCCACTTTCCATTGGATTTTTTAAAGAAACAATTGATTTTAACCAATTGCATGAGGTTTTTGAGTTTGATCGATTTTTTAAAGGTTTTTATCTAAACCCACTTAGCCTCTCAGTGCACTGACCGCATTCGGTAAAAAATCAATGATGTCTGATGCCTGAATCCAGGGAGTCTCCAGTTCCCTTACCGCTTGATCCCCAGCGGCTCCATGCAGGTAAACCCCCAATCTCAATGCGTCAGAAGATGATAGTCCCTGGGACAGAAATGCCCCCACTATCCCGGTCAAAACATCGCCACTTCCAGCGGTGGCTAAACCCGGATTTCCAGTTGGATTGAAATGCACCTTTCCTTCTACATTGCACACTGACGAGTAAGCTCCTTTCAAGACCACATTCAATTTATATTTTCTGCACAGGTGCTGAAGCTTCTCCAGTTTTTCAAAATCATTCTTCCACTTCCCCACCAGCCTTTCAAACTCTCCGGGATGTGGGGTCAGGATGGATTCAGGAGGAAGCAACTTCAACAACGGTTTCCTTTTGGCCAATAGATTAATCCCATCCGCATCGATGACCAAAGGCTTCTTGGTCTGTTTCAGAAATTTCTCCAGGGCATCCAGCGTCCTGGAGTGAGTGCCCAGGCCAGGTCCCAGCACTACGGTATCTTCCGTTTTGGGGATGGATTGAATTTCGTTTGTTCCCTTAGGCTCAACCACCATCGCCTCGGGAATAGCAATCTGCATAATATCGGTTCCGCAAGTTGGCACGCAGGCATTGACCAGCCCGGCTCCTGCTTTAAAAGCCGCCCTTACACACAACACAGCAGCCCCCATTTTTCCCCTGCTTCCGGCCACCACCATCAGCCTGCCCACTTGATTTTTGTGAGCGAACTTCTGCCTGATCGGGATCATCGGAATAAACTCGGCCTTTTCAGAGAGGAAAAAAGCCGTTTGCTGTTTCCCGACAAACGATTGATCCAGGCCGATATCAAGGAGATGCCACTCCCCAACATACGGATAGCAAGAGGGCATAAAAAATGACAATTTCGGAACCTGAAAAGAAAAGGTATAGTCAGGTTGGAAAACAACCGCATCCTTTTCCACCGCCCGATCCGCGTACAGTCCGGAGGCGATATCAATTGAAAACTTCTGGCACGCCTGCGGGTTCAGGTACTCCACCAATGTTTTGTAAAACCCCTCTAGCGGGCGGGAAAGGCCCGAACCGAATAACCCATCAATAACAATATCGTCCTTGCCAATCGATGGCAAGTCTTTTACAGAATCGATCACTGCGTATAATTCCGACCGATCCAGATTAGCCTTAAAATCGTCCGAACCTTTGCGTGGGTTTCCTACCACATAGAGAAACACCTCCCATCCTTTTTCTTTCAGCAGTCGGCCAATGGCCAAGCCATCTCCACCATTGTTCCCAACCCCACAAAAAATCTTTAGCGGATGCTTGTCATGGATAAATTCCTGAAACTTAAGAACAAATGCCTTGCTGGCACGCTCCATCAGGTCAACAGAGGCAATAGGTTCATGCTTGATCGTGTACTGATCTACTTCCCTGATTTGCTCTGAAGTAAGGATTTTCATCTTATCATCGATCTACTTCACCCATATTTAAATCAATGGAGCCAAGAATGGCAAATAAATCTGCCAGCATGCAGCCTTTGCTAATTTCCGCTAGCACTGAGAGATTGCAGAAACTTGGTGCACGGGATTTGCACCGCAGCGGCTGATCTGCCCGCCCATCCGTGCGGAAGAAGAAGCCTAATTCTCCCTTTGGATTTTCTGCCCTGACATATAAATCTTGTGCCTTTGGACGAATTTTCTTCGGAACCATCGCCCGAGGATCGAATTCCTTCGTTCGCTTATGCTCCCCCCGGAGCTTCTCCACGCACTGCTCAATGATCTTGATCGACTCCCAGCACTCCGCATACCTCACCCAGTTTCGATCCCAGCAATCGCCCACAGCACCCATCTTCCCCTCACCAACGGGAACATCAAAATCCAACTCAGGATATACGCTATAGCCATCAACTTTACGTAAGTCAAACCGCAAGCCTGACCCTCGAAGCATCGGGCCTGTCACTCCGTAATTAATGGCCAGGTCTGGTGAAAGTACACCCACATTGGCCGTACGCTCAATGAAAATCTTATTGTTGATCAGCAGGTTTTCCGAATCCTTCAGCTTCGGCTTCAGGTAATCCACAAACTCTTTTGCACGCTCTTCAAATCCGACAGGCAGGTCGTAAAACAGACCTCCCACCCATATGTAATTGTACAGCATGCGGGCACCACTCGCCCACTCCAACATCCTGAGAATATGCTCCCGATCGCGCATCATCCATAAGAAGGGTGTGAATGCACCAATATCCATCCCGAACGTGCCAATGGCGATGAAGTGTGAAGCCAGCCGGTTCAGTTCGGCTACCAACACCCGGATATACTCAATGCGCTTGGGCAATTCTTTATCAATTCCGAGCATGCGCTCCACCCCCATCACAAATGCCCATTCGTTATTCATGGCTGCCACATAGTCCATCCGGTCGGTGTAGGGGATCGTCTGGTTGAAAGCCAATGATTCGGCATGTTTTTCAAAACACCTGTGGAGATACCCCATGTGGGGAACGACATCCACCACAATCTCTCCATCAGTGACTACTTCCAGCCTCAGCACTCCATGGGTTGAAGGGTGCTGCGGACCAAGGTTGATGATCATCTCCTCAGTTTTGAGGTCAGACTCTTTATATTTTAACGGTTCCGATTTTGTGAGAAATGACTCTACCATGATCAATACTTTACTTTAACCTCATGGTAGGTTTCCTGTTCCACATAATCCTTTCTCAGCGGATGGCCTACCCAGTCATCAGGGAGCAATATTCTTCGGGGGTCCGGGTGATTATTGAATTGAATGCCCAGTAAATCATAAGCTTCCCGTTCGTGCCAGTCTGCAGCCCTCCAAATGGCAGTAACTGATTCAATCTCTGGCTTATTTCGATCCAATTCTACCTTTAATGCTAAATGCAGGTCGTATGGAATACTATACAGATTGTAAATCACCTCCATTGTATTCTTTTCCTCCCCATTGTCCAGGACGGTCAGGCAGGAAAGTGAATCAAAGTAGGTTTTCTCATGGGCATGGATGAAGGTGCATACTTCTTTGATCTCAGAGGGATGAATTAGCAAAGCTTTTGGAGTAGATTCCAAATCCTCACCAATAACTGCACTTGGTAATTCCTGTTCGATTAGCTTTTTTATCTCCTCAAACTGCATCTTTTTCCATCAATTTTTCCAATGCCTTCGGTCGAAGTACCGATTCAGTCCGGATTTTTTCCTGCAACTTCAAAAATCCACCAATCAACGCTTCCGGCCGAGGTGGACACCCCGGTACATAGACATCCACCGGTATCACCCGATCCACGCCTTTCAACACATGGTAACCATGCTCCCAGTATGGACCTCCACAGTTGGCACACGACCCCATCGATATCACATATTTTGGTTCGGCCATCTGCTCATATAGTCGCTTCACCCGATCAGCCATCTTAAAGGTGACCGTGCCAGAAACGATCATTACGTCAGCCTGTCGGGGGGAATTTCTCGGGATGATCCCAAATCGATCCAGATCGTAGGCAGAAGAGGCGGTAGACATGAATTCAATTGCACAGCAGGCCAGCCCAAAACCTACCGGCCACAAACTGCTCAGTCGGGCCCAGTTCAATAGGTCATCCAATTTTGAGATGATGATGCCCCCTTCCCCGGTCTTTAGCCCATTCAGAGGTTGTATGTCTTTTGTCTCACTCATTGATACCTTTCGTATGCTTTGGTCGGAATTTTAGAAATGAACTCCGTAGCTTTTGGTTTTGGTCTCACCCATTCCAGCATGCCCTTAGCCCATACATACGCAAGTCCCACCAAAAGAATTCCCACAAAAATGAATGTCTCCACCATAGAAAATTTTCCCCACAAGCCGTGTGTTTCAGCCATCAACTGTTCATCCCCAAATACGGTAGCCCAGGGAAACAAAAACACCAGTTCCGCCTCGAACAACAGAAAGATCAATGCCACAATGTAAAACCGGACATTGAACTGGCCCCAGGCAGTACCCGATGGTTCCTCACCAGACTCATACGTTGTTTGCTTTTCAGCTGTGGGACGAGATGGGCGCAAAATTTTCCCAACCAAAAGTGTCACCATCAAAAAGGCGATTCCTCCAATCAGAAACAATAAAACAACCCCAAAACCACTGATTTCGATCATGATGGGAAATTACCCAATAATTGGGATTCAAGTAAGCAGAACATTAAAACTTCAATGGGTCCAGATGCTTGAAGTGCCCATTTTGCCGGATACGCTCCTGAGCGCTCTGTGCTCTTTCCAGCGCCGGAATCAAATTCTGAAGGTGCCTGATGGCATACCTCAGCCGCTCATTCTCATCTCTGATTGCCAGCAGGCGGTATTCCTCTTCTGGCTTCAAACCAATCTTGTGCCCTATATCATAAACGGAAGAAATTGTGGATACATCCGGAACATTTACCTCCCCCAGCCACCCGAACAACCGTGAAGACATTTCCTTAAATTGATATAGAAGGCTGGCATCCGCGCGCGCTTCTTCACCTTTCAGAAAGCTGACCCTTCCACCGGCATATTCATGCTCACCCCACGGATTCCAGAAGTCCTTTACCTCAAAAACCCCCATCGCCTCTGTCTTGATGTCCATCCGCCCATCCTCATATTTCTTGGTCACCTCCACAATTTTCACTTCTGTCCCAAGCTCAATTTTGCCCAGCACGAAAGAGGGAATTCCAAAAGTTTGCTGCTGATTCAGGCAATCATTTACCAGGGCTTTATATCGTGGCTCGAAGATGTGCAGGTTCACCGCCTCACCCGGAAAAGCGACAATATTGAGTGGAAAGAGGGGAATTTCTTTCATATTGGTGAAAACTCGGAAGTTCTCAAATAGTTTGGTACTTTCGATCATCCATGAGGATCGTTCGAATAAACAAAGGTAGAACAGTAAACTTACCCATCCGACTTGTAGGTGTATTGTTCGTAGTATTCATCACCATCAAACTGATGGATACCCTACCGGAACCCTGGTCCATTTTCATCGCCATCGCCATAGCGTCCTTCCTTCCGCTCCTCTGGTTTTCCTTTAATGTGATCATCATAAACGAAGAGAAGAAAACCCTTTTTGATGGCATCTGGACCATGGGGCATAAGTTGGGGAAAGTCATCTCATATGGATCAATTGAAAAGATTTTCATCAATAAGGTGAAGACAAAGCAGACCATGTATTCGCTTTCCAATCGACAAAACATCGTCACCAACCACGAATATCAGGCATACATCAAACTAAATAACGGCGATAAGTACTACCTCTTCAGCCACCCGCTGGAAGAGACTGCCGAAGAGAAGGTGACAAAAATCAGGGAGAAGCTTGGGCTGGAGGCTAACTAAAAAAAACCATCGAGATGGTTAGTTTTGCCTCACCCAAAATTTGATCATGGCAAAATTTCACACCCTAAGAGTAGCAGAACTTTCCCGACCCACCGAAGAGGCAGTGGCTGTTACTTTTGAAATCCCTGAGTATTTACAAGAAGAGTTTAGCTTCATCCAGGGACAGCACCTGACCCTCAAAAAGGACATTGACGGAGAGGGCACCCGAAGATCCTACTCCATTTGCTCCTGCCCCATCGATGAGCGGCTGACCGTGGCTATTAAAAAACTGGAGGGTGGTAAGTTTTCCACCTGGGCCAATGATGTGCTAAAAGTTGGTGATGAGATTGAAGTTATGCCTCCGCACGGAAGTTTCTACGTTCCGTTAAATTCCGAAAATTCCAATTCATATGTGGCATTCGCCAGTGGTAGCGGCATCACTCCGATTATCTCGATCATTGAAACTACCCTGCGTACTGAGCCCGAAAGTGAATTCACCCTTTTCTACGGCAACAGAAAAACAGGAACCATCATCTTTCAGGAGGAACTTGAAGCTTTGAAAAATCGCTACATGGGACGCTTCAGCCTGTACCATATCCTGAGCAAGGAACGACAGGAGTCTGATCTTTTCAACGGACGAATCGACGAGGAAAAAATCCGGTCCTTTGCCCGTCTTTTTTTTGATCCTGAATCGGTGGATCACTATTTCACCTGTGGTCCTGAGGAGATGATGCTGTCCGTTCAGAGTGAACTGAAAAACCTGGGTGTGCCGGATGAGCGTATTCACCTGGAGCTCTTCACTTCGCCGGTGGGCAAGCTGCGATCGAAAGGAAAAGAAATAAAACACGACAAAGCCACCGCAGAAATCACCATTGTTCTCGATGGAATAAGCCTGACATTCCCATACGATTCAGACAAATCCATTTTGGATGTGGCCTTCGACAATGGTGCCGATCTTCCTTATGCATGCAAAGGTGGCGTTTGCTCTACTTGTGTATGCAAATTGGAAGAAGGTGAAGTGGAAATGGACGTGAACTATGCCCTGGAGCCTGACGAGCTGGAAAGAGGATTAGTGCTCAGCTGCCAGTCTTATCCGAAAACAAAAAAAGTGAAGCTGAATTTTGACGTGTAGGAGTCCGATAAACGGAGTGATCTGCAGATTCACAATTTCTCCAAACCAATCTGCTAATCAACCGGTTATCTATTTAACTAATTAACTTTAAGGCATGGATATAAAAAGTTTAGAAGATCGGTTTAACGAGAAGATTGATAAGGACATCCGAATCGAGCCAAAAGACTGGATGCCGGAGAATTATCGAAAGACATTGATCCGACAGATTTCACAGCACGCTCACTCAGAGATCGTGGGAATGCTTCCGGAAGCCAACTGGATTACTCGAGCACCCACATTGAGAAGAAAAGCTGCTGCTTTGGCCAAAGTGCAGGATGAAGCCGGGCACGGATTATACCTGTATAGCGCATGTGAAACTCTGGGTGTGGAGCGAGACCAGTTACTTCAAGATCTACACTCCGGCAAAGCAAAATATTCTTCTATCTTCAACTATCCTACCCTCACCTGGGCAGATATGGGTGCAATCGGTTGGCTGGTAGATGGTGCAGCCATTATGAATCAGGTTCCACTTTGCCGTGCATCCTATGGTCCATATGCCAGAGCTATGGTTAGGGTATGTAAAGAAGAGTCTTTCCACCAGCGACAGGGTTTTGAGATCATGCTCACACTTTGCAAAGGCTCGGACGAACAAAAGAAAATGGCACAGGATGCACTTAATAGATGGTGGTGGCCTGCATTGATGATGTTTGGTCCAACCGATGAGGCTTCTACTCATACCGAACAATCCATGCGATGGGGAATCAAGCGATTCACCAATGATGAGCTTCGGCAGAAGTTCGTGGACGTAACCAAGCCACAAGCTGATTTATTGGGCATCACAATTCCTGACCCTGATTTGAAATGGAATGAAGAGAGAGGCCATTATGATTTCGGTGAAATCAATTGGGAAGAGTTTTTCAATGTTATCAAGGGGAATGGTCCATGCAACAAGCAGCGAATTGATGCCCGAAGAAAAGCCTATGAAAATGGTGAGTGGGTGCGAGATGCTGCGGCAGCATACGCGGAAAAGAAAGCAAAGAAAAAGCAGGCAGCAGCCTGATTTTTACGTCATGCTGAACTTGGTTCAGCATCTACACTTACTGAAAAAAGACCCTGAAACGAGTTCAGGGTGACTAAATATTTAGAAAAATGAAAAATTGGCCACTTTGGGAAATTTTCATCAGGAGTAAAGCTGGACTCAATCACAAACATGTGGGTAGTTTGCACGCTGCGGATGAGGAAATGGCAATCCAGAATGCTCGTGACGTGTACACCCGCAGGAACGAAGGCGTTAGTATCTGGGTGGTGAAATCCGAATACATCACTGCTTCCGATCCGGATGATTCGGACCCGTTGTATGAACCAGCAAAAGATAAGGTGTACCGACACCCAACATTCTACGATTTGCCGGACGAAGTAAAACATATGTGATTCTCCGTCATTTCGAAGGAGGTACGACTGAGAAATCTCCTGTAAGAGATGGGATTTCTCCCTGTGTTCGAAATGACAACCTATAAATTATGAAAGACCAAAACCGATATAATTACGTCATCCAACACGCCGACAATTGTCTCATCCTGGGTCAGCGTCTTGCTGAATGGTGCGGACACGGACCCGTACTGGAACAGGATATTGCCATGACCAATATCAGCCTGGATCTCATCGGTCAGGCCCGCATGTGGTACCAATATGCAGCTGAAATTCAGGGCGAAGGCAAATCAGAAGACGAGATCGTTGCTTTCCGTGATGCGTGGGACTACCGAAATGTTCTGCTTGTCGAGCAGCCAAATGGCGACTTTGCACAAACAATCTTTCGACAGTTTCTGCACGACACTTTCAGTGTCAACTTCTACGAAATGTTGATGAACAGCAACGACGAGCAGCTGGCGGCTATCGCCGCTAAATCTCATAAAGAAGCACTATATCATGTAAGATGGAGCGGCGACTGGGTTATCCGCCTCGGTGACGGCACAGAAGAAAGCCACAGCCGAATGAAGGCAGCAATCGAAGAACTATGGTCGTATGCCGGTGAACTCACCAAGCCGAATGCTACCGAGCAAAAAGCATTGGAAGATGGCTATGGTGTAGATCTGGCTGCTCTAAAAGAAAAGCGTGATGCACAGATACGAGAAGTGCTGATGGAAGCCACATTAGATTTCCCGCAAAGCACTTACACCCATGAAGGTGGAAAGGATGGCACCCATACTGAGCATTTAGGGTACATCCTTTCAGATCTACAGTTCCTGCAAAGAGCATATCCGGGTCAGGAGTGGTGATTTAGTGAATTAGTTGAATAGGAAAATAGTTAATTAGTAGATGGGAGTAGATAAAAATGATACAAATCAACTAATCAACCAGTCAGCGATTTACCAAATCCTAGAATCCGTCACCGATCCTGAAATCCCGGTCATCTCGGTGCGAGATTTGGGCATTATCCGTGATGTGTTGATCACGAATGATTTTGTGGAAGTAATTATAACCCCCACCTACTCTGGCTGTCCTGCCATGCTGGAGATTGAAAAGAACATTCATAACGCCTTGAAAAAAGAAGGCATTGACCATTTCAAGATTACGACCGTTCTCTCCCCCGCCTGGACGACTGACTGGATGACAGAAAAAGGCAAGCAGCAACTCAAAGAATATGGGATCGCTCCCCCTAACCCCACTGCACCGGAAAACATACAATGCCCGCAGTGCGGCTCCAAAAACACCGAGCTTGTCAGCGAGTTTGGCTCCACGGCCTGCAAGTCCCTTTTCAAATGCAAAGACTGCCTGGAGCCCTTTGATTATTTTAAATGTCATTGAGCTTCAAGGGGCAAGGCACAAGCTGTAAGCCTTCTTTGTTGATAATCATTTTTACAAACGTACGTTAATACGTACATTTACAATTATGAAATCCTACACAATTACCGATTTACGTAAAAACATCTACAAGGTGGTAGAAGAAACTGCTCAAACCCATGAGCCCGTACATGTCTATGGCAAAAACGGTAATGCAGTTTTAATAGGTGAAGAAGACTGGCGAGCAATTCAGGAAACACTTCATCTTCATTCGATTCCGGGTATGGCCGAATCTATCATTGAAGGAATGAAAACACCTGTTGAAGAAACTTCTGATAAGCTCGACTGGTGAAGTACAAACTTGTCTACACCAAACAGGCCCAGAAAGACGCAAAGAAAGTCGCATCCTCCGGCCTCAAACCTAAGGTCATGGAGTTGCTCAAAATCCTTGAAGAAAATCCCTACCAGGAGTACCCTCCCTTTGAGCGACTGGTTGGCGACCTGAGCGGAGCTGTTTCCAGAAGGATAAATATTCAGCACCGACTGGTTTATCAGGTGCTTGATGAAGAAAAAATCGTAAAAGTCCTCCGCATGTGGACACACTACGAATAACCCTCCTTGTCATTCCGAACGAATGTAAGGAATCTCTTAACTTCGCCAATCCAAACATTAACCACATGTCAGACACCCTTCAAGTAACCAAGAAAGACAAACTCGGCATCCTCACCTTCAACCGTCCGGAGGTCTTCAACAGCTTCAATAAAGAGCTGGCTATGGCTGTGCAACAGGCACTGGATGAATTTGCCAAAGACGACTCCATTCGGGCCATCATGCTCACCGGAAACGGAAAAGCCTTCTGTGCCGGACAAGACCTGCAGGAGGCCATCGCCGACAATGGACTCGAAATCGAACAGATTGTGGACGAGCATTACAACCCGATCATTCGCAGGATTCGCACCATCGAAAAGCCAATCATAGCAGCAGTCAATGGAGTGGCCGCTGGCGCAGGTGCCAATATCGCTCTAGCTTGCGACGTTTGTGTAGCTACCGAATCATCATCCTTCATCCAGGCCTTCAGCAAAATCGGATTGGTGCCGGACAGTGGTGGGACATTCACACTGCCTAGAATCATCGGGTTTGGAAAAGCTTCTGCCCTGATGATGCTGGGGGACAAAGTATCCGCAACAGATGCTGAAAAGATGGGCATGATCTACAAGGTATTCAGCGACGATTCTTTTGCAGAAGAAGCCGAAAAAATCGCGCAGACACTGGCCAATATGCCAACGAAAGGACTGGCATACACCAAGCATTTGCTGAATCAGTCCTTTACCAACAATCTGGACCAGCAGCTGGAGCTGGAAAAAGAGTGGCAGTTCAAAGCCACCGAAACGTATGATTATAAGGAAGGCGTACAGGCCTTCATCGAGAAACGAAAACCGAATTTTAAAGGAGAGTAATGCCAAAATTAAGTGTGATAGGAGCCGGAACTATGGGTACCGGCATAGCGCAGGTAGCCGCCACCGCAGGATGGGACGTGATCGTAAATGATACCAATAGCGATATACTCGAAAAATCCTCTGCCAGCCTGGTGAAGGTGATGGACCGGCTGGTGGAAAAAGTAAAGATCGATCAGGCCACCGCTGATAAGATCCTCGGAAGGATCGACTTCACCGAAGACCAGCAGTACTTCGAAAACTCTGATCTGGTCATCGAAGCGATTGTTGAGAACCTGGAGATCAAGCAAAAGGTATTTAAAGCGGTAGAAGAAATTGTGCGGGAGGACACCATCATCGCTTCCAACACTTCTTCACTTTCGCTGGCTTCCATCGGATCGGCTTTGAAAGATCCTTCACGATTTGTGGGCATTCACTTTTTCAATCCTGCTCCATTGATGCCTTTGGTAGAAATCATCCCCGCGGTGCAGACGGCCGAAGAAACGACCAAGCAAGCCAAAGACTGGGTTGACAGCTGGAAGAAACTGACTGTGCTGGCAAAAGACACACCGGGCTTCATCGTAAACCGGGTGGCCCGACCATTCTATGGTGAGTCGCTTCGCATGTACGAGGAAGGTGTCGCGGACTTTGCCACCATTGACTGGGCCATGAAAGAGCTGGGTGGCTTCCGCATGGGGCCATTCGAGCTGATGGACTTTATCGGAAACGACATCAACTACACTGTGACCGAAACGGTTTTTGCGTCGTTTTTCTACGATCCACGATATAGACCATCCTTCACACAGAAGCGCATGGCTGAAGCGGGCTTTCTGGGCAGAAAGTCAGGACGAGGCTACTACAGCTATACTGAAGGAGCTGAGAAGCCTGAGCCAACTAAAGACTCAAAACTCGGACAGGCTATTCTGGATCGCACGCTTGCTATGCTCATCAATGAAGCTGCAGATGCACTGTTCCTGAATATTGCAAGCAAAGAAGACATTGATACCGCCATGACTAAGGGCGTAAACTATCCGAAAGGTTTGCTGAAGTGGGCCGATGAAAAAGGGATCGACTGGTGCGTGGAGAAAATGGACGCACTGTACGACGAATACCGCGAAGACCGGTACCGATGCAGTCCGTTGCTGAGAAGAATTAAAGCGGAGGGTAAAACGTTTTATTAGCCCTTCGATAAACTCAGGGTGACACTCCCTTGTTGTCATGCTGAGGCCCTCGAAGCAGACAACATTAAAGATGCTTCCTTCGTCAGCATGACACGAACGAATTATATTTAGCATGTCATTCTGAGCGCAGCGAAGAATCTCATCCGAATTGAAAATGCAAACCAAACCCGAAAAAATAGTCGCCGAAATGATGGCCAACGACTCCTTCAGTCAGTGGCTCGGAGTAGAAGTGCTCGACGTGCGGGAAGGCTATGCCAAGATCAAAATGACCGTACGGGAAGAAATGCTTAACGGCCACCGTGTCACTCATGGAGGCATCTCGTTTTCATTGGCAGATTCCGCTTTTGCATTTGCGTCGAACTCTCACGGACAAAAAGCAGTTTCCATTGAAACATCTATCAACCACATCAAACCTGTATTCGATGGAGACGAACTTATTGCCACCGCAGAGAAAGAAAGCATCTCCAAAAGCCTGGGCCAGTATATTGTGCGCGTTACACGAAACAATGAACTTGTAGGACTGTTTAAAGGAGTGGTCTTCAGAAAAAGTGAGGAATGGGAAGTGGGTTGAAAACTTGAAACTTGTGACTAGCAACTAGAGACTTTTACATGAACATCCAAATACCCGATAACATAGCCGCCATCAAAAGCTACCAGCCCGGCAAGACCATCCCCCAATTGCAGGAAGAATACGGCTGGGACAAAGTAGCCATCCTGTGGAACAACGAAAACACGCTCGGCTACTCCCCAAAATCTAAGGAAGCCGTGATCAAGGCCTATGAGTCTATCAACTACTACCCTGACCCACTCAGCGTAGATCTCAGAAGCCACCTCGCAAAAAAATTCAACAAGAAGCAGGAGCAGATCATCATGGGCAATGGCTCAGAATCTGTGCTCATGCTCGCCATCCGCGCGCTCTGCTCCGGTGAAGACGAGTTCCTCACCTCTGAGGGAGGCTTTGTCATCATCTACAACTGGGCCCGGATCAACAATGTGCGGTGCGTTTCCATGCCCATGACCGAAAACTACGGGTTCGACCTGGAAGCTATCAAAAGCAGGATCAACCGTAACACCAAGGTGATCTACCTTGCCAACATCAACAATCCCACCGGCACCATGATCTCCGGTGCGGAGCTGGAGAGCTTCATGCAGCATGTGCCCGATCATATCCTCGTGATCGTGGATGAGGCCTACTTCGAATACTCCGAGGCACTCCACCCCGACTTCCCCAATTCGCTGGAGATGGACTACCCCAACCTGCTCACGCTGCGCACCTTCAGCAAGGCGTATGGCATAGCAGGTGTGCGATTGGGCTTTGCTGTAGGTCATGAAAAGATCATCGCCTCCATGATGAAGGCCAAGCTCACTTTTGAGCCTACCGCACTGGCGCAAGCAGCAGGTATAGGTGCGCTCAACGATAAGGAGTTCCTGAAAAAAACCATCGACAACAACACCAAAGGGCTGAAATACTTCTACAAGGAATTAGATCGGCTCGGCATCAGCTACGTACCCTCCTATGGCAATTTTGTGATGACCGTCTGGAAAAACAAAGAAGAAGTCATGCGCATCTTCGACGGCTTGATGAAGCAGGGTGTGCTCGTGCGCCCGCTTATGCCTCCACTGGAGCACTGCATCCGTATCTCTGTGGGTAGACCGGAAGAAAACGAGCACTGCATCGAGGCGTTAGAGGAACGATAAATAGAAAGCATTCTCCTTAAGGGAATACAGTTGGGCTATATAATATCCAAAAACTAGGCCAATTTTTCCAAATCCCGGATCAGGATTCTTCGTCGATCGAAGGTGATCAGGTTCTTCTCCCTAAGTTCGTTCATAACAGTGGTCACGGTCTGACGGGAGGTGCCTGTGAGCGAAGCGATATCCTTGTGTGTCAGATGGTTTTTGATCATCATCTCAAAGCCCACTTTCTGGCCTTTTTCTTCTGCCATTTCTCTCAAAAACTCCACAATACGGGTACGGGCATCTTTAAAAACCAGTGACTCGATCTTTCGCTCCATTTTGCGTAAGCGGAAACCTACAATTTTCAGGATTTTGAAGCTCAGCTCCTTATTATCCAGCATCAGGTTTTGCAGGTCTTCAATCGTCATGGCGCACACGCGGGTATCATTGTCCATCGCCTGGGCAAAGTCTTGCCTTTTTTCCTCCCCTGCCAGCGCCATCTCACCAAAGATCTCCCCACGGGTAAGGATTGCTTTTACGATCTCCTTTCCGTCAGGTGCATACGTTCCAATCTTCACCCTGCCATTGGAAACCATGTAGATATTCTCTGAAGACTGGTCTTTGAAGTAGATGAAATCATCTTTCTTGTATACCCCCGGGACGTGCTTATCCTCCATGTATGGAGTCTTCTTTGGGCACAAAACCTCAAACAGGTCCGTATCCTCAAAATACCATAGATTTCTTTCGGCGCTCATAATCTTTTGATAAAGGGATTTGAAGCAAATTTGCAACAACCACGGGTTAACAACAATTATAACTAAAAAGCTCCCGAATGGATTATTTATATCTCAAAGCTCTTCACATCATCTTCGTCGTAACCTGGTTTGCAGGGCTGTTTTACATCGTTCGGCTATTCATCTACCACACTGAGGCGCTGGAAAAACCAGAACCAGATCGAACTATTCTTTCCAATCAGATGG
Organism: Ekhidna sp.; assembly: GCF_040223195.1. GTDB lineage: Bacteria > Bacteroidota > Bacteroidia > Cytophagales > Cyclobacteriaceae > Ekhidna. The sequence continues at coordinate 612,874 of NZ_JAVKDX010000015.1, forward strand.
CAGAGATGAGCAAAAAGCTTTGGTATATCATTACCTGGCCATCCGCGGCAATCACCGTTATACTAGGAACCTCCCTTTTGATCAGCCAACCGGCCTGGCTCAAGATGCCTTTCATGCATGTGAAGTTGGGGTTTGTGGTTTTGCTAATCCTCTATCACCTGGGATGTCATGGCATATATCTGCAGCTGCAAAAAGGAAAAGCAAAGTATTCTTCGATGCAACTCAGGGTCTTCAATGAGGCTGCTACATTAATTCTTTTCGCAGTAGTTTTCCTGATTGTACTGAAAAATGAACTGAGCTGGATATGGGGCACGATGGGACTTATTAGCTTTGCAATCGTGTTGATGATAGCAGTGAAACTGTATAAACGAATCCGAGCTAAGAAATGAAAAAAATCCTTCTTCCATTGATCATCCTGATCGCTTGTGATCAGCAGAGTTCCTCTGAGAAACTGCCATATCTGGGTAATACCATTTTTGAAGAAAATGACACCATCTATCACACCATCCAGAATTTTCAGCTGGTGGATCAGGATAGCAGCATAGTTACCAATGAGACGTTTGCCGGTCAGGTCTACGTTGCTGACTTTTTCTTTACTTCCTGCCCTACCATCTGTCCGAAGATGAAAGCTCAGATGCTGCGAGTATATAACAAATTCAAAGACAATCCGGAGGTGGCTATCCTCTCGCACACCATTGACCCTACCTATGATACGGTGGCACTTTTGAAAGATTATTCTGAGCGACTGGGTGTGAGCTCAGACAAGTGGAAGTTTGTGACCGGAGATCAGGATTACATTTATGACCTGGCGGAAAAAAGCTACATGTCCATTGCCGATGAAGACGAAGATGCACCGGGAGGCTATATCCACTCAGGAGCGTTCCTGCTTGTGGACAAAGAGCGACGAATCAGAGGCGTATACGATGGAACTGTGCCGGAGCAAGTAGATGTGATGATGAATGATATTGAGCGACTGCTAAAAGAATATTCGAATGAGAAATAAGATACTAGTTCTAATCCTTGGGATCATTTCCATAGCATGCGGAGGATCAGGAGAGAAAAAAGAAGGAAGTACTGATTCAGGCATGTCCTCCCGTGATGAAATACGCCTGCAGCAATACCGTGTGGAAGGAGCAAAGATCTATGCGACCTACTGTGCCAACTGCCACCAGCAGGATGGAAAAGGACTGGCTTCACTATATCCTCCATTGGCTAGCTCTGACTATCTACTGGAAAACCTGCCAAGAGCAGCGTGCATCATCAAAAACGGGCAAAGCAAAGAGATCGTGGTGAATGGGGTAACCTACAACCAGATGATGCCTGGTAATCCAATTACCAATCTGGAGATCGCTGAAGTACTTACTTTCATTGGAAATGCCTGGGGCAATGAAGCTGGACTGATAGGCGTGAAGGATGTAGATAAGTGGCTGGGAGAGTGTGAGGAGGAGTAAGTCACTGACTCAAACTATCAAGAACCTGTTTCAGCGAATCCCTTTTGAACCTTAGGTTTGATAAAGAGTCCTGTTGAGCTAAGTAAATCGAATCTGCTTTATCATTCAATTCGACATAATCCTCCTCAATTTGAATGATTTTGTGCCTAGTAAATTTCAATTCTTCACTGTTTAAAAAAATCATCATGGAAAGAATGAAAATGATGATTATGACTATAATGTTTTTAGCAAGTCTCATTTCACTTTCCTAAGAGATTCGATCTGTTTAATTGTTTCAGAATTCTCCTTTTTCAAAATTCTTATAGAATCTGAATTTACCCGAACTAATGAATCTACAAACAATTTGAATTCAGCTACTAATTCTGTACCTCCTTGCAAGCCAGCCACTTCCAGTTCTAACTCCTTCTTGGTTTTAAAGAAATACCAAAGAAGACTTCCAATGAAAACAGCAATTAAAAAGCTCCTGAATATCTTCACCAACAAAGCATTTAATTTCCCAAAACCTCTCTCCCTTTAGCTACTGACCCTAGCATATCTTCCTTTACTTTCTGGATAGACTCCTTTTGTCCCTGCAGGTATTGCATCACTTCCTCATTCGTGCCTTCAAACTCCGGTTCGAAGTTTCTCATCCACTGCATCATGCTTTCATTGGCCTCTCCAATGTTATCAGCAGCAGTGGTAAGTATAGCCGCTCTTACAGAGTCAGATTCCATCAGGGAGTCCGCTTGTAGCATCAATTGCTTTCTTACATTTCTGAGTTCCCCCATTTTAGGCATCACCTCATCGTGGATGCTCATCACCTCGTCTTTCAGGGTTTGCAATTCTTCTTTTTTGCCAGGGCCACAGGCCGCAAAAAGGATGATTGTGATTAGTGTTGTTAGATTTTTCATGTAGTAAAAATAATTCATCCTTACCCCCTAGCCCCCTCAAGGGGTAAGGTTTTAATCGATTTTTACTTCAGCGTCTTTCAGGATATACATCAGTTGGTCATAGTCCGTATCATTCAGCTCCAGCCGTCCGATCACGGTCACAGGCTTGGCGGTATATTTCACTTCCGTTTTCAGGTATGCCTCTGCTACCGTCTCCGGTCCGCTTCCCCCACAGAAAAAACATGCAGCAATGGGCAGGGAAGAAATGATGATGTGCTTTGGCTCAAACATCCCCTCAAAAGGAATGATGAACCCTTTAAGTGAAACCGTCTTTCCGTTCATTTTTTGCACATCGTCCCCAAACTTAGGTACGTAAATCTCACCGTATTCATCCTGGGATTTTTCATACTTCACATCGGCTAATGTCTCCCAGTTTTTACTGGAATCATCAAATTGTGCCCAGGAGATCAGTGAGAAAAGAACCAGAAAAGAAAAAGTGATTTGCTTCATAATTATGCCTTTGAGAGCGTTTCCGAAATATCTGACTTATACGCAAGAAATGCCGGAATGATGGAGGCAAAAATACCGACTGACAAACTTCCCAGCATCACGTAGTACTCATCCGTCACAAAAAACATTCCATCCGATTGAATTTGTTCCATTGTAGCGGTCAGAACCATGAAGCCAACATGGGCCATCAGGAATCCAAAAAAGCTTCCAATGATGGTCAATACAATTCCTTCTGTGAGAATCAAAGAAAAGATTTTTAGCTGACTTGCCCCCATCGATCGCATGATGGCCAGCTCATACTTTCGCTCCTTCAGTGAGTTGATCAATGCAATGAAAACACTGGTTGCACTTAGTACAATGATCACCAGCCCGAGCATATTCACTACATCTACCCCCACTCCAATGATGTTGAAAAGTCGTGCAGTTTCGTAAGGTGGTGAAGCAGCTTGAAGGTTGCTGGTACCATTCACAATCCGTGGTAGCTGCACAGCCGCCATGGGCGAACGGTACGTTAGGAGCAGTGAGGTAATGTCTTCATTTTCCAGCTGCTCTTTGGTCACTTCCAGGTTCAGCCTTTCCAGTTGCATCCTATCATGATGATCACCTCCTTCCTCGTGATCGTGCGCTTCATGCCCGGCATGTACCTCCCACACACTTTGCACCGACACCAGAATCAGCTGATCCATCACCGAGCCGGTTGGCTCCATTATGCCAACCACCGTAAATGGATGCTCCTCATGTCCACTTGCTCCCTCAGCTAGTCCATGCGCACTGGCAAGCTTATCACCTACTTTGATTTCTAGGTTTTTTGCGATGGTTGCTCCGACTGTAGCAGTCATCTCACCACCAAACCATGCTCCTTCTGCAAGTGTCGCTTCATAAAGGTCAGCATAGTCCTGAGTTGTCCCCACAATGCGATATCCCTGATAGCTGTCGCCTAGAGACAATGGAATGGCTGATTTCACCAGTCTGTTTCGAGTAAGATTGTTTGCATCCTGAAGGGAGATGTTTCCGGTTGGGAAGTCGATGTGAAAAATACTGGCCAGAATGATCTGTAGCGGGCTTCCTTTGGCTCCAACCACCAAATCGATCCCCTGTGCATTTTTGTTGATCTCATTTTTCAGGAAGGTGCTGGTGAGCAAAATCGCTACAATGATGGCCACTCCAAACCCAAACAGCAGCACACTTAGCAATGAACTCAGTGGCTTGGCAAACACATTTTTAATGCTCAGTGAAAACAGGTTCATAGGCTTAGCTGGTTTTGAAATTCGCTTTTCACGCGATGATCGTGGGTGGCCACAATGAGTGTTGCCCCGGTTTCTTCAGCTTGAGATCTAAGTAGGTCAATCACTTTCATGCAATTTTCGTCATCCAGACTGGCAGTCGGCTCATCGGCTAGCAGCAATTTTGGGGAGTTCACCACCGCCCTGGCAATCGATACTCGCTGCGCCTGTCCCTGACTGATTTGATGCACTTTGCGATTAGCCAGCTCACTGATCCCCAGATGCTCTATTACTTCATTGACTCGCTTTGAGCCCTGCTCTTTCTTACCTAAATATTGAGCCAGCAACAAGTTTTCCCTGACAGTAAGCGATTTTACCAGGTGAGGCTTTTGAAAAACAATGCCAATATTCTCCCCCCGAAACTTGTCCAGTTTTGCGCTCGACTTTTTTGCCAGATCCTCTCCCTCAATCTCCAGATGCCCGGCGGAAGGTTGCATTAATCCACCAATCAGATGCAGCAAAGTGGTTTTGCCACATCCGGAGTTTCCCAGAATCAGCGCGTGATTTCCCTTTTCCACTTCCCAGTCCGGGTAGCTGATCTCAGCCTGTCCATCGTAGGAATATTTCAATCCGTGTATTTGAAGCATTAAAGTCCCAGTTGTTTTTTGATTCGATTGATTTGGTGCACATGATGAATCTGATGATATATGAAAGAATCAACTGCACGCTCCAGATTTTGTCTGCCCCCCATCGGATGCTTGTAGACCAGCCGGTTGAGCCATTGCTCAGGATACTCATCTGCAAACTGCTGAATAGCTTTTCTGGTTTCCGCCCATTTCGATTTAATTTCATCAAGCCGGTACGTTGGTGGGTTGGAGATATATGAGGGTGCTCCCCACTTCAATGAGCTTTTCAGTGCTTGATTAGTTAGCCACATTCTAATAGCATTCCCAGCACTCGTTTTCTGCATTTTATCTCCTGCCTGCACCTTCTTCTGCATATACTTTAGTGAAGCAGTTTCTGCATCATTCAAGTGAGCAAAGACTTGAACAATACTCCATCCATAGCTTTGGTCCTGAAGTTTTTCCTCCGAAATCCCTACAAGTGAGGTGAAAATTCTTTCGGTATCTTCATTTAGTCTTTTTAGCTTATTGTTAATTGCGAATTTCACCAATGCTCATTTTTTGTGAGAAAATATAAAAAAAGTTATCTTCGTTCCTGTAAATCAGCCTTTTATAAAGGTATAACCCACCATAATGATCCCTTAAACAAGGATCGGAGCTTAAAGAAGCACCAAATTATAAACTATCTGTTCAATCGCATGGTGAATTCCTGCGATTAAGCACTTTCACTCACGGACTTGTACGAATTGTTTATACTATTAATTTTTAAAATTAATATTGTGTTTAATCACCTTTAAATTACACGGAAGTGAGTATTCTCGACATTATCGCCTTATTTATCTTCCTTTCAGGAGCGTTTATTTTCATAAACACCTTTTACCTGAAGCTGCCATCGTCCATTGGTTTGATGATTATGGCACTCGTGCTTTCAGTAATTGTATACCTGGTGGGCTCGTTTTTCCCGGAGTTGCACCTGGCAGAGCATGTGAAGGAATACGAGTTTGAGGAAGTACTCTACCAGATCGTATTGAGCTTTATGCTCTTTTCAGGCGCTTTAAACATTGATTTTAGAAAATTGAGTAGCCAAAGGGGCTCGGTGCTGGTACTTGCAATTGTTGGTGTCCTCATTTCCACTTTTGTAGTAGGTACTGGCGTCTATTTCATGCTGGATGCCATGAGCATTCATTTAGACTATTTGTACTGTCTTGTGTTTGGGGCACTCATTTCGCCTACAGACCCCATTGCTGTCACAGCTACAATTAAGCGGTTTAACCTTTCAAAGGAACTGGAAATCAAAATTGCTGGTGAATCGCTTTTCAATGATGGGATTGCAGTAGTATTGGCTTTAACCCTTCTGGATATCGCCCATGCGGGTGAAGATCATACACTTACGGCTTTCGAAACAGCCTATATCGTGATTGCTGATATCGGAGGCGGAATTTTCATTGGCCTTTTGCTTGGCTACATTGGCTATCGCCTTTTGAAATATGTAGATAATGACGCGGTTGAGGTAGAAGTTTTGATCACACTGGCATTGGTACTGGTAGGTTCGCAGCTTGCTGATTTCATTCACGTCTCGGCAAAGCAGGCGGCTGTCGTTATGGGTCTGGTAGTAGGTAACGAAGGGAAGAGTATGCATGTGTCCAGCGCAACGGGGGATTATGTTTTTAAGTTTTGGAAGCTGCTGGAAGAGACTTTCAGTGCGATGCTCTTTGTACTTATTGGGCTGGAAATGCTCATACTTGATCTAAGGTTAGATTTTATTGCCGCAGGTTTCTTTGCCATCTGTATTGTTCTTTTTGGGAGGTGGACCAGCGTTTTCATCCCTATCAAGATGATGTCTGTCAAAAATCATTTCGCCCCCAACACCATCTCGGTATTGACCTGGGGAGCAATGAGAGGTGGATTACCAATTGCACTTTCACTTTCGCTGACTGATTTTCAGGGCAAAGATGTTATAGTCACCATGACATACATTGTAGTGGTATGCTCAGTACTGTACCAGGGATTGACCGTGCCTATACTGATGCGATCAGCAGGAGGAAGTCCTAAGACAGATTCCCCGGATCATTAATTCAAATAGGAAGCATTCTTGCTAATTTTAGGCTATGATTCGACTTAGCTATGCATTACTGTTTCTTCTTATTTTGGCCGGATGTGGCGATGGGAAGGAAGAATCTCAGAAAAATACATCCCCACGGATACGGAAAGCCACCAGTATTTCCAGCCCTACCCAGAACCAGTCATACGTGAGAGGTGCAATGATAGATATAGAAGTGTCTTCCGAGGAGGACTTCTCAGTGGATTCTGTTCAGGTTTCGGTTGGAGATGTGACGACCACCTTCAATTCATCTTCCTTCAAAGTAGAAATCCCTACCAGAAAGGTGGGCACATGGAGACTTTTGATCAAAGTGTATGATGGAGAAAACTCCGAGACGCATTACAGAAATATCATCATCCTTCCGGAAAATGGGCCCGAAGAGTTGACATATACTATCAAAAATACCTATCCACACGATACAGAGGATTACACCCAGGGGCTTATCATCAAAGATGGATTTCTTTATGAAAGCACCGGACAAAGGGGAAAATCAACGTTTAAAAAGAAAAATCTGACAACTGGCGAAACATTGAAGGTCATAAATCTTGCTTCCAATCTTTTTGGCGAGGGGCTGGCGCTAATCAATGAGGAGTTTTACCAACTCACATGGACTTCCGGTCAGGGGTTTGTCTACAATGCAGAGATGGAGCAAGTCAGGACGTTTAACTATCAGGTTCAGGGATGGGGCCTGGCCACTTTGGGAAATGAGCTGGTACTCACAGACGAGACGGAAAAACTGTATTTTGTGGAGCCAAAAAGCTTTACCATTCAGCGTGAAATTGAAGCATATGATCACAAGGGGAAAGTGGATGCCCTGAATGAACTTGAAGTCATCGACGGTCTCATCTATGCTAATGTCTATCAAGAGGATTTCATTGTGGTAATTGACCCGGAAACAGGTGAGGTGCTACAAAAAATTGACTTTGCAGGTATACTCACTGAGGAAGAATATCAAAGTGCAGATGTCCTGAATGGCATTGCGCAGGATCCTGAAACGGGTCGTATTTACGTCACCGGAAAATGGTGGCCAAAACTATTTGAAGTAACTTTTCAACCAAAAACTTTACAATAATGACTTTAGAGGAAATCACAGGAAAAATTCAGAAACTCGCAGATAAACACAGCGGACAATTTCAAGGCAAGGCCAATTTCATCTTTGATGAGGGCATAGTCCATCTGGATGATACTGTTTCCCCGACTGTGGTGGTCAATGAAGAAAGAGACGCACCCTTCTCTATTAAAATGTCAGCGGACAATTTCAACAAAATCCTTTCTGGTGATCTGAACGTGATGATGGCCTTCATGACAGGAAAGTTGAAGATTGAAGGAGATAAAAGCGCAGCAATGAAGCTGACTGCTTTATTCTGATAAGCGGAAATTTTCGTTCTCGTTTTAATCTACAAATAGGTTCCTTACCTTTTAGGTACAATTGGGGACTATGAGTCATAAAATACAAACACTATCAGGATACATTCACGAATATCAGAAGAGCGTGCTTCAGCCCGAAGAGTTCTGGTCCAGAATCGCAGATTCCTTTCACTGGAAAAAGCCATGGACCAAGGCACTGGAATGGAACTTTGAAGGACCGGATATCAAATGGTTTTTGAATGGCAAACTGAATATCACGGAGAACATCCTGGACAGACACCTCTTCACCAAAGGGGACGATCCCGCGATCATCTGGGAGCCCAATGAACCCGGAGATGAGCACAAAATAATCAGCTATCGGGAGCTTTATGAGATGACCTGCCAGTTTTCCAATGCCCTGGTAGCCAATGGCATAAAAAAAGGTGATCGTGTCATTATCTACATGCCGATGGTAGTGGAAGCGGTAGTGGCCATGCTGGCCTGCGCCAGAGTAGGGGCGGTTCACTCCGTGGTGTTTGCAGGATTCTCCTCCTCCTCCCTTGCTGACCGGATCGAAGATTGCCAGGCAAAAATGGTATTGACTTCCGACGGGAACTTCAGAGGCAGCAAGCAAATCCCGGTAAAAGAAGTGGTGGATGAGGCATTGGAGAAAACCTCTTCTGTAGAAAAGGTCATAGTGTACAAGCGAACCGGAGATGAAGTGACTATGAAAGCCGGAAGAGACATCTGGTGGCATGACGCCATTGAAGGTCAATCCACAGATTTCAAGGCGGTAGAGATGGATTCTGAAGATATGCTCTTCATCCTCTATACTTCCGGTTCTACCGGCAAGCCAAAAGGGGTAGTCCATACCTGCGGCGGTTACATGGTTTACACCTATTACTCTTTTATAAATGTGTTCCAATATTCCCAGGGGGATGTTTACTGGTGTACTGCCGATGTAGGCTGGATCACTGGTCACTCATACATCGTCTATGGGCCTCTGCTTGCCGGGGCAACCACCCTGATGTTTGAAGGTGTGCCTACTTATCCAAATGCCGGAAGGTTCTGGGAGGTTGTAGATAAATACAAAGTGAATCAATTCTACACCGCTCCCACTGCGATCCGTGCATTGCAGGCTTTTGGCCTGGAGCCATTGGAACCATACTCGCTGGAATCCTTGAAAGTAATAGGGTCGGTAGGTGAGCCAATCAACGAAGAAGCATGGCACTGGTACCATGATCATATCGGTAAAGGGAAATGCCCATTGGTAGATACCTGGTGGCAAACAGAAACAGGTGGAATCATGATCTCGGCACTTGCAGGTATTACTCCGAACAAACCCGCACACGCCTCACTTCCTCTCCCCGGCATTCAGCCTGTGATTGTAGATGCCGACGGTAAAGAACTTCATGGAAATAATGTGGAAGGAAATCTCTGTGTGAAATTTCCATGGCCTGCCATGCTTCGCACCACCTATGGTGATCATGAGCGATGCAGACAGACCTATTTCTCTACGTACAAGGGTTTGTATTTTACAGGTGATGGAGCAAAACGCGACCATGACGGTTACCTCCGAATCCTTGGACGGGTGGATGATGTGATCAACGTTTCCGGCCACCGCATGGGAACAGCCGAGGTAGAAAATGCCATCAACGAGCACCCGAAAGTGGTGGAATCTGCTGTGGTGGGTTATCCTCACGATGTGAAAGGCCAGGGCATCTACGCATATGTGATCTGCGACATGGAAGGCCGAACCGAAGAAAACCTGAAAAAGGAAATAAAAGATACCGTTCGAAAAATCATCGGGCCGATAGCCACGCCGGATGAAGTACAGATCGTACCCGGATTACCAAAAACCAGGTCAGGAAAAATCATGCGTCGAATCTTGCGAAAAGTAGCTAGCAAGGATATTTCCAATATGGGCGATACTTCTACGCTGCTCAACCCGGAGGTAGTGGATCAAATCATAGAAGGGGCGGGAATTAAGTAGTCTTAATCCTTCAAATCCATTTCGGCCAGGTCTTCATCAGGAGTCTTCTTTTCAGAAGCCAATTCTTTGTTGAGGTATTTCTCAAAAATCATATAAAAGGATGTGGCAAGGATGATCCCGCACAAAGAGCCCGCCATGGTGTCAATCAAAAAATGCTGAGCGAGGTAGATCCTTGAGAGGGCTGTTAAAGTGGCTCCTACGAGCAGCAACAGTGAGAGATTATTGCTTTGCAGCATCAATGCTAGGAAAGTGGCCAGGCCAAAAGCACCCATCGAATGACCGGAGGGAAAAGAGCTGGTACTTAGCATTTCCACACCATCAACCAGGTTTAAAAGTTCTTTCTCAAAATAAACTGAAGGTCTGGGTGTACCAGGAAAAAGCATCTGCTTGAAAAATTTATCGGCTACAAGTATGGTGATCCCCACCATGGAGAGTACCAAACCAAACCTTCGCTTTATCACGAGCAGTAAGACTGCAATCACAACAAAAAATCCTGTGCTGCCCGTGTACGTCCAGTACTTGAAAAAGAAATCCCAAACCGGATTATGCAAGCCACCCAGCCAGAGCACAAAATCTCCATGGCTCTGATAGAAATAAAAAATCATGGATAGCCCAAAAAGACACAGGTATGGAATGAAAAAGAGGCTGGTATTTTTCAGGCGGTCAATCATACGTGTTAACGTAAGATATACAGTTTGCCAAAACCATGCTTAAAGGCACGGTCTGCGCTGGTGGATCTTAGCTCCATGGCACTGCCATTCGAATTGATGAATACTTTGTAGAAGTACACACCATTGGCCAGCTGGTCTCCGTACTCATCCCGGCCATCCCACGCATAGCTTGTGATATTGTTTCCGATTCTGATCGGGCCTATTTCATCCTGGGTGATCTCCCTGACCACCCGACCGGATACGGTCATGATCTGAATCTTTATTTCATCCGGTATTTCACTACCTGTGAGCGTAAACACAAATCGGCAGCTTGTAGAGAATGGATTGGGATAAGGATAGAAATGGGTAATTGTTGATTCGGTTACCACTTCAAAATTGATCTCATAAGGCTCAGTCCCGGCTGCATTCCCTGCTTCATCTTCCGCCTGCACACGCAGGGTATGAATGCCATCCTCCAATGGACCCGGCTGATACTCCAACTGAAAATCTTGATTTTCTGTAGCAGGGACGTATGCAAGCCTCGGATCGGAAAAATTAATGCGCTGAAACTGGCTCTCCTCGCCAGGCAGCCGAAGTGAAAGATTCACACCTGTGGTATCTGATTTCGTGATGAATGGATTATCATCCCGCATTTTCACCACAATGTTTGGATTCGGCGAAACAATGTCTCCATCCAGAATGTGATAGCCATCAAAAGTCACATCCAGTATCGGGTTGGTCTCATCCGCCTGCACCTCTATTAGGTTGGTAAGGGTGAGCCTGTTGTTGGATTTATATGCCTCATTTTCACTGGCAAGTACCTCCACCACAAGGCTATTCAGGCCATCCATGTTGAAAGATGGGAAATCAACGGAAAAACCGATAGTATCCCCCGCATCTGGAGGGCCAATGCGGAAGCTGGACTCCACCACCGACCCATCACTTTGGCTTACCAGGGTTGCCATCACGCTCAAAGAATCAGAAAAATCTACTTCGGAAAGATTATAAAAGTAGAAATCCCGCACAATCTCCTCTCCCTCCCGAATGGAGGTCAGGGACTTTCCATTGGGCAATAAAACCCCCTCGGCAGGGTACTCATAATTGATCTCCCAGAAGTTAAGTTGAGCAGGTGTCTGGTCTGTTTCGTCATCAAATGAAAACGAAAGCTCTATTTGAGGAAACAATGTAGCATCTACAGTTGCTATATCGATGGTTTCTGCCCGGGCCCGAGAAGCCAGTGATGTCAGATTTCCATTCGGATCCACCCCCAGCACATCAATGGCAATGTTGTCATTTACTTCCTCGGTGATGTTGTAGGAAAATGCTTCCCAGCTTTTGGCCGGGCCAATTCGTCTGCTTCGCAATTCACCGCTCACAAAGCTGCCGATCACATCATCCTGCAAATTGAGGCTTTGCTCCGTTCGGGGTGATAGCGATCCATTGTCCACCAGGGTGATGGCCGAGCCAGGAGCATCCCCCTTTCTTCCAAAAAAGATGATCGGCTGCCCGTCCACCAAAGACAAGACGGATAAGTCCACCCCGACAGAGTTGAGGGTAACTTCTACTGAAGCATCCCAGGTAGAGTAGTCAATATTCCCGATGTTGAACATGACAATCATGTCTCCATCCTGCATATTGTCTACCATGAGCTGAAACCTACCCCCGGTCAAATCCTGCGGCCTGAACTGGTAAATCCGCTGTGGCAACCTGCCGCACACTTCCCGGTTAAACACATCGATCTCGGTGGTCTCAATCGGGCGATAAGGATCGCCGCTTTCCTTGTCAAAGGCAATGGCATTGAAGGTATTGGTTTCACAGAATGGATCAATCGTATTGGAGGTGACGAAAAAATCCAACCCGCCGATAATCGCCTGCATGTCAGCATACGTAAAGGCGGGATTGTCCACTCCATACGTGAAAATATCAATCGGGGTAGTGGACTCTATAAACTCCCATCGGTTGGCCAGCTGATTGTATTGAATGCCGGTCACCACGTTTTTCTCTACCTGCTCAGCATCATATTGTCCCCATCCTTCTCCGATTCCACTCACCAGCGTGAAGGAGCTTTCTACCCATTCATTGGTTTCATCCGGTTGTGGATTTGCAAAGCGGGTACGCCAATAAATCGTGGAAGAATCTGGCAATGAGAAGGAAGAGAAATTGAATGATTGTGAGGCTAGTACCTCTCCGGAAACGGTAAACTGCCGGTTATTCGGGCCATCGAAATCCGGCTGAGTGTCAATCTCCAGATTGAAGCTGCGATCATCCTCAAGCAGATTGCTAGACTGCCATTGAAACTCCACCTGTGGGCTGGAGACTGTGCCATTATCGATCGGATACAGATTAACAGTGTTTCCGTCAAAAATGGAGACCGCCAGAGTGGCGGAATTATTTGTTTCGTTTAGCTCCTCCGTGACATTTGTTGGATCCAGGAGGATCGTAAACAGATTAAGTCCGTCATTATTTTGTGTGGGCTCATTGGGGATATAAAAAGTCAAAGTATCCTGACGAAGGGGTCTCGGAAATTCATTGACATAGACCTCTTGTCCACCATCAGCAAAGGTTCGGTTTACCTGAACGATGAGCGGGTCTACCACCGTACGTCCAAAATTTTTGACGACTAAATCTATTTTGAATGAATCCTGAGTAGCCAGGATTTCCTCCGCATTTATTGCAGATGCACTCACTGAATTGTTGTCAATTTGGTAGTCGGGTGAATTTGCCCCAAAAACACGGTATGCCGGGTCACCCTGCAATATCATCTGATGGATTTGGGTAAGGTTGTCATTGCTGGCACCATATAGATTGAGATACCTCTGATCTACCTCAAGCATTACATTGCCAATGGTCTCACCGATAAACACATCATCACCAAATGCCAGGCCGTAAAACAAATCAGACCATCTTTCTAGTGTTTGGGCTATTGCCACGTCAGCATGTGCCACAAACCCAACCGCCCCTAAATCAGGGGTGATCAGCCAATCCTCCCCAAACGTAAAATTGGAATCGAAAATCTCTCCTGCCTTGCAGCCATTTACAAGGAAAATCGGGTACTTCCCTTTGTTGGAAAACCCAAACTCCGGGTTGCTCACCCTACCAATCTCAATGTCCGTAACTGTACCACTGGAGTGTCCAAAAAAAGTGACATATCCTACACCCTGATTCACTCGATCCGTCACATCGATGTATTCTACCGCTTCCCCGGTCTCCTTGCTAGTGTTAAATGCTCGACCGCCAATAAAATCTGTCTCGAGAATGTCTGTAAATCCCTGAACAATACCAATGAAGCTGGAAATCTCTGATTGATTTATTCCTCCACTCAATTGAAGAAAGTCTTTACGAAATAAATCATCGAAAGGAAGTGCTTCCATCTCAGTGATTTTATCAAGGTAGGCGGAGACATCACCTGGAGTGAATGCATTTAATCTGCCTACTGGAATACCTGGCTGTAGCGGATCACCCCCCAATCCCAGAGAATACATTAGATCACTTCCTGGCAATCCATAGGTTGGAACATTAAGCTGCGTCTGAGTTCCCCGATAATAGTTGGTATTCAGCGTGAATCCTTTACCAATAATGAATACATATTCAACTGGATTCTGATTGTTTGCGTCAGTTATAAAATTTGAAATCGCCAGAGGAGAGGGATCGCCATAACTATATAGGTTAAACAGGTCATCAATATTTCCAATTTGAACATTGAAACCTCCTCCTTCCAAAGACTCTCGATAGTTCTTATAATCTTGCACCGGATCACCTGATATTCTCAAGTCTTCATGGGTAACAATCAGATAATTCTTATTGCTCAAATTGTAGTTAGGGAAACTTACTGCCTCAATTGATCCCACACTATTCGTGTGTGTAACGGCTAAAACCTGATGACCGTCCGTTACATTCGGGATGACCGCTTCTACCCTATCAGAAAAATTTGTAGTAGATATTCGAATTGTATTGTATGGATCCGTGATATCAAAAATCCTTGTCCCGGTAGCATTTGTGGTAGATATCTGCATCCATGATTTTGCGTTGGCCGGATTACTGATCGTGAAAATCTTGTTCTCATCAATCCCTAGTTCAATGGCTTGAGGGTATCTCAATCTCATATAAGCAACAGAAATTCTCTCCGAGAGGCCTGGAAGCCCAACTGCAGTAACTCTGGCTACAAACTCACCGCCCCCTCCAATGCTGGAGCTACCTACAGATCCGGAATAAAATGTCTTTTCCCATCCATCAAATTCAATGTTTGTCATCAAGCCCAGTGAACTTGTATTTGGCCCGATAGTTATTTCTGCATTGTGCGCTAAGCTGTTTCCTCCAATTAGAACCGTTTCGAGAATCGGATTGATCCCGGACGAAACATAGTTTTCGAGTAAAAATGAAAAGTTCTTAAATGCATTTTTTGATTGATAGTCTCCAGTCCAACCTTCTCCATTATCATATTTACTTAGGCTGAATGAAGATCCGGAACCAAATTTTATCCCTGGAGCATAATTGCTGGTAAAAAGCTGAAGTGTATCCTCGAGATGATAAGGTTCTGGGGTAAGTCCGCTGGCATTTTTATCGGAAGAGAAAGCCATGCGTTTTCCTGTCCCGCTTCCCAGTTTATAGGTCAAAAAGTAACTTGCGGTATCTGAAAAGAGATTATAAAATGTGTGTGGTTGGTCTCCAGGATCATAAAGTGGACTGTCACTTTCTCCGTTGTTTCTTTCTCCGTAAAACTCAAAGTAGTTTAGCGTGCCGTCTCCATTGGTATTTACATTTATAGCCACCTCCTGTCCTCTTCTGAAAAGCTGAATCCGGCTGGCGGGAACTGTGGATAGTGGGAAACCAACCGCCTGAAGCTCCGACTGTGTTACTCTATAAAATCCATCTTTTCCAATCTTGATCTTATAGTAAGACTGTGTAAAATCAATCCATTCATTACCTACCTGGCCATAACCAGATAGACCTATCAGGATCAGTATAGCAATTAGTTTATTTCTCCACATTGAAATCTACTTTAACGGAAAAAACATGTGAAAAAAGTCCGGGAGCTAAATCTCCAATATCTGTCAGGGCGTAATCTATTGTTAGCTCCTTAATGCTAAAACCTAAACCGAGATTCGGTTGAAATGTCCATGAAGTGGAGCCGTCAAAATCCTTAATCTTTTGAAATTGATTCACTCCAAATCTTAGGAAAGCCATTTTTTTGTAATCAAATTCTGCTCCCACTTTCGGATCAATCGAAATCAGACCAGTACGAACCAGTGTATTTCGTTTTCCATCCAGAGTCATGTCCAAATCGGCTGAAGCTAAAGCGCCAAACTTTTCTGAAATTTTAAATTCTCTGGAGCCCCCAAGTATAATTCTAGGAAGCGTGATCTCTATCGAATTAACTGGTACATCATTGCCAGTGAGTGCATATATTTCCTCTACCTCAGCAGCATTGTGAGACCATGCGTTAAAGGTCCCGAGAAGATCTCGACCAACAACTCCCAGCTTCCATTGCTTGATTTGTTTCTGCAAGCCAAAATCAAATCCGAAACCCCAGGCCTTCGAAAAACTTCCCACTGTTCTGTGAATCACCTTTAGATTCCCCCCCGCATCAACACCTCCCCAAATCGGAAGCTTCCTGGCATAAGAAACCAGAAACCCATAGTCTGCCGAAGAAAAGAATTGAATATTGTCGTAATTGATAGCACCATTTACATCCACCAGGTATCGAGTATCAGGTATATCATCGACTGAGAATCGGATGATAGAAAAAGCGATCTTGCTCTGATCATCCACGGAAGTAGCAAAGGCTGCATAGTCGTAATTGGCAAGCCCACCAAAATAAGATGAGTGCATCAAGGCGAGCTGATGATCCGAACCCAGCTTATTAAGACCAGCCGGATTCCAATAGCCTGAGGTCACGTCATCCGTGAAAGAAATGGCAGTAAATCCCATTCCAAATGAGCGGGCACTTACACCAATATTCATGAAC
Organism: Ekhidna sp.; assembly: GCF_040223195.1. Classification (GTDB taxonomy): domain Bacteria; phylum Bacteroidota; class Bacteroidia; order Cytophagales; family Cyclobacteriaceae; genus Ekhidna. Next base: position 629,606 of record NZ_JAVKDX010000015.1, read on the forward strand.
TCGTTACTGTACTTTGGGGTATTATCTCGTCCACTGGATGCATCCTGAGATAAAACAGGAAGCCAGCATATAAAGCAAAAAATGACGATGAATTGAAATCTCATACCCCAGAATCAATGCAATTTAGCCATAGGACAGTGATTGAAGTAATTAACATTCGTTGAATAATAACTTAAATACGATAAAGGTCATATTTTACTAATTATATAACTAATCAAATATTATATATAAATAATTAAAGAATATTAATGCTGGAGTGAAAATTTATCCAAAGTACTTGGCCATACCAAGTACCTTTACGTATACACCACCGAAACCTATCCATGCACAAATAAAAGTTTGACCCGAAATGAGAGCAACGCATGAATATTGAAAACACACAAGTTCAGATGAGGAAGGGCATCCTGGAGTTTTGCATTTTGCACATTATCTCCAGAGGTGAGGTCTACGCTTCAGATATGCTCGAGGAATTAACCTCAGCAAAAATCATGGTCGTGGAAGGAACCTTATATCCCCTTCTTACCCGACTAAGAAAAGCAGGTCTGGTGGACTATAAGTGGGTGGAGTCCAAATCCGGACCGCCTCGAAAATACTATACGCTTACAAAAGATGGAGCTGAATTCCTTGGAGGACTGGATCAAACCTGGACTGAATTGGTAACTTCCACCAAAAAAATCATCGCGAATAAAAACACGAAGAAGAAATGAAATGAGCCACATGGCCTGCACCATGTGACCCAATACCCAAAAAGACTACACACATGAAAAAGAATATAAGTATCAATATCGGCGGTATCATATTCCACATCGAAGAAGATGGGTATGACAAACTGAAAAACTACCTCGATTCGGTCAATAAATACTTTTCTTCTTTCGAGGACAGTAAAGAAATTATTGATGATATCGAAGGAAGGATCGCCGAAATATTTCTTTCCAAGCTGGATGAAGGCAAGCAGATCATCACTGCTGTAGATGTGAATGACCTGATTGCTACCATGGGTACAACCAAAGACTTTGAAGCATCAATAGAGTCTGAGCCGGAGCAAAAGGCCGAGGAAAGTACCTCAGAATTTCAGGAAGAAGAAAAGAAAAAAGAACCAAGAAGCGACTATCAAAAAGCCAAACGACTCTACCGCGATTCCAAGCGGAAAGTCATCGGTGGAGTGGCGGCAGGTATCGCCAACTATTTTGGCATAGACCCAATTTGGATGCGACTGCTGATGTTGGCATTCCTGTTCAACATTTTCTTCTGGGGCCTTAGCGGTTTCATCTTCCTTACCTACATCATCCTGTGGATTGCCGTCCCAGGCAGTGAAACCCTCGATGATGACAAAGCTGTGAAAAAACTATTCAGAAGCACTGATGACCGGGTACTCGGGGGTGTTTCCGGAGGTATTGCATCCTACTTCGGGATGGATCCGGTAGTGATACGCGTGCTATTCGTAATCTCAATCTTCCTTGGAGGTGCCGGTCTGTTGGTCTACATCATCCTCTGGATCATTACGCCTGAAGCCCGATCCATCACTGAGAAAATGCAGATGCAGGGTGAACCTGTGACGATTTCCGGCATTGAAGAAAATGTAAAAAGAAGCCTCAATGTGAAGGAGGGTGAGGAAAATGTTTTTGCAAAAATCCTTCTCTTCCCTTTCCGCCTCATCGCCATGATCTTCACTGCACTGGGTCAAATCCTCGGCCCATTATTGAAGGTTGCCGTGGAAGTGCTACGGATCGGTGTGGGGGTATTCCTGGTGTTTTTGGGATTTGTGTTGATGATCACATTTACCATCAGCCTGGCTGTATTGCTGGGTGTGGGAGGAGCGATGGAATCGTGGGTACACTTTGGTGACTTCCCGGCCCGTGAGCTGTTCAACTCTATGAGTACGATTGCCGTGATTTCCGCCTACATCGTATCCATGGTGCCTTCACTTTCTATCCTGCTAATCGGGCTGGTAGTAATCCTGAAGAAGAAAGTGACAAATGCGTTTGTAGCATGGAGCATGTTTGGATTGTGGCTACTGGGCATGGTGGGGTTGGCTATATCTGTTCCGGCTACCATCAGGGATTATAGCGCAGAAGGCACCTTCAAGGAAGAGCGAACCTTTGCTGTGAATGAAGGAATCACCAACCTCAAGCTCAATGAACTGGACTGGGATGCCTACCACAGTGTGGACTTAAAAATCAGGGGACATGAAGATTCTACCGCCTTCCTTTTGGAGATGGAGTTTGAGAGCAGAGGATATTCACGTACCAATGCCCGGGAAAATGGGGAAGCCGTGGATTACATCGTGACGCAGGAAGGCAACACCATTCTGTTCGATTCGGAGATCACCTTTGGGGATGCTCCTTTTCGATTTCAGGATGTGACGGCCACCTTCTACATCCCGTATGGAAAAGTCTTTACCATGGACTATGAGCTAAGAAGAATCCTGCGAAACACGCTGTGGATCCACGAATATGATGCGAGAGACCTGGGTGAAAATGAATGGGTATTCGATGAGAATGGTCTGAAATGCCTCACCTGCAAAGAGTCTGGCAGAAAGTCCTACAACCGGGGCTTCTCCTATGACCGAAGCACGAAAGGATCAGATACGCAGGAATACCAGTTCAAAGATTTTGACGAAGTGGAGTTCATCTCACTATTTGATTTTGAAATTGTTCAGGGCAGTAATTTCACCGTGAGACTGGAAGGAGACGATGACGACCTGGATGATGTATACCTAAGCCAGAATGGAGACGAACTGGAGATTCGATATGGCCGGAAAACCAACTGGTGGAAATACCGAAAACGTGAAAATAAGGTCAAGGTGTTTATAGAGATGCCTGAGCTGGAATACCTAAGGGCCACTGGTGCCTGCGACGGAGAGGTCAGGGATTTTACCGGTTCTGACATCTCTTTTGATATTGAAGGGGCCTCAAAAGTTTGGGCAGATATCAATGCGCAATACCTGCAAGTCGATCTGACTGGTGCTTCAGAGTTGGTATTGGTAGGAAGCGGCGAAGACCTGAAAGCCGAACTCAATGGCGCGTCTCAGTTGGACGCCTTCAACTATACCGTGGATGATGCAGATATCAATGCGTCCGGCGCTTCAACTGTAAAAGTTTATGTGAAAAACGAATTGGAAGCCGATGCTTCTGGGGCCAGTACCATCCGCTACCGCGGAGATGCACGGGTCTCCTCCGATAGTAACGGACTCAGCTCTATAAAAAGGGACTAAAAATATCTAACTGGTCGCGAGTCAACTGACTCTATCATTTAGGTTTTGGTATCCCCTGCTTTTGGTCGGGCAGGGGATTTTTTATTGCGGATCCAGCGAGTAAGCAACCGGCTTCCCTCCGAAAAGTACCTTCGTTTTGGCCCAAGTATCCGCAAAGAGCTCCGAGTGGCGATAAGTCTCCAGATCATCTTCACTCTGCCATTTACTGAAGGTATAGTAGACATGGTCGAGCGAAGCATCCTTGCACAGCTCCAGGTGATTACAACCCGGAAAAGTGGCGATCTTCTCTTTAACGTTTTCGAATAATTCAAGAAATTCAGTCACTTTCTCTGGCTCGAAATCCATTCGTACAATCCGTATCAGCATAGCTTATCCATTTGCAAATTCAATGAGCACCGGCGAATCCACCGAAAGCCCGAGTAGCTCCGAAGCGTTTCCTTTGTTGATCCCAATCTGAAGCTGCCCGGATGAGTTGAAAAACACGAAGCAATCCCCGGACTCCACATCACTATAGTAACTATGGAGGTTTTGAAACTGCTCCCTTCCAAAACGGATCGCATATCGCACCCCCACCCCATTGATTTCCATGATCTTGTCAAATTCCGATTTCGTAATGTTGGTGATTAGATTTCCATAGTGATCCACCACCACGACGTGCCCGGCGATCTCTCGTTTCGTCACCTTTAGCTGGCGCGCATAAAGCTCGGTCATTCCTTCTACAATGGTCCCCACATCCCTCAGAGTCTTGCCACTTGCTAGCTTCAAAGCGGTTTTTGCCAGTACATCCTTGGCCGGAAAGGTGGATTGTCCATTCTCCAACACAACGATCTGACTTGGCTTTTTGTCAGAAATCAAGCTAAAAATCCCCGAATCAAACCCGACAAACAGGTGGCCATCGATCTCTACCGCCATGGCTTTGGATTTTTCCCGCATAGCATCCACAGCTACAATGTGAACCGTTTTGTCCGGAAAATCCTTGTACACGCTCCGGAGGACATTGGCAGCATGAGCAATATCAAATGGCCGGATATTGTGGGTAATATCGGTGATGGGCTGAGTGGGTGATTCTGAAACAATGGCAGCCTTCACAGCAGCCACATAGTGGTCTACCGTCCCAAAATCAGACATGAAGGTGATTAGCGCCATTTGAGGGATTTCAGCTTACATTTGTTCTCACAAAGCTATATATTTTACTTACACAGTGAGTTTTAAAACCCTCGGGTTTATCTTAAAAAAACGCAATGAAATTGGAAAAGAAGAAGCTGTTTCAAAAGCCCTAATTGGCCTGTCATTCTGAGGAACGAAGAATCTCAAATATTTGATATTCAGGCATTCAAAGGTTCTTCACATTCGTTCAGAATGACACTTTTGAGACCGCTCATTTAAATTCGAAAGATTAACAGAAATATCGATTGCTGGAAAAAATAATAACACTCGAAAATGTTTCCCTGGTTGACTTCCTGGGAATCGAAAATCAGAACATCAAAACCATCGCTTCGGCATTTCCCGACAGTCAGATTGTGAGTCGCGGAAACGAAATCAGAATCAAAGGGTCTGCTCCGCAAATACTAAAAATCAACGAAATCCTCAATTCGCTGCTGGCGCACTACCATGAGTATGGCAAGGTGACCAAAGACAATGTGAAGGATTATGTAGACAATGATCAGAACACCATAGATGTGGCGGGCAACACCACCGCCCTGGTGCATGGTACACGAGGCACACGAATAGTCCCGAAGACGGTGAACCAAAAAAAGCTGGTGGCAGCAGTGGAAAAAAATGACCTGGTATTTGCCATCGGTCCGGCCGGTACGGGGAAGACCTACATCTCGGTGGCGCTGGCCGTGCGGGCGCTCAAGAACAAGGAGGTGAAGAAGATCATCATCACACGCCCTGCCGTGGAAGCGGGTGAAAACCTGGGCTTCCTGCCTGGCGATCTGAAAGAGAAAATTGATCCGTACCTGCGCCCGATCTACGATGCACTACGGGATATGATCCCGGCAGAAAAGCTGAAATATTATCAGGAAAATGGAGTGATAGAAATAGCCCCGCTAGCCTACATGCGTGGGCGAACCCTCAACAATGCTTATGTCCTACTGGATGAAGCGCAGAATACTACGCCCATGCAGATCAAAATGTTTCTGACCCGAATGGGGCCAGAGTCGAAGGTGATCATTACCGGGGACCAATCGCAGATAGACCTACCGAAGAAGCAAATCTCTGGACTGATCGAGACAATGAAGGTGCTCAAGGACGTGAACGGGATCGGGTTCGTGCACCTGGACGACCGGGATGTGGTGCGCCATAAACTCGTAAAAGCAATCATAAAAGCCTATAATAAGTATGACGTTCAGGGTGATTCCGGCAACAAGTGAGGAGCTAAAAAAGAAAGCATTTGCCATTCGTGAGGAAGTATTTGTGGTGGAGCAGCAGGTAGCTACTGATGAGGAGTTTGATGAGTTCGAGGACGAATCCCATCACTTTGTAGCGCTGGATGAAAACGACAACCCGGTAGGCTCTGCCCGGTGGCGATACACGGACAAGGGCATTAAGCTGGAGCGCTTCACGGCCAAGAAATCCATGCGGGGAAAAGGCGTAGGCACAGCCATTGTGCAGACCGTACTGGATGACATCTCCGAAAAAGCAGAGAGTGGTACCTATCTCTACATGCACGCCCAGCTACCAGCTGTGCCGCTCTACCTCAAGTTTGGCTTCCAGACAAAAGGAGACCAATTTGACGAGTGTGGGATCATGCACTATTTGATGTGGCGGGAGTTGTAAATTTGCACTATCATGATCACAGAAAAGGAATATAAGATATTGATAAAAAGAATTGATGAGCTTCTACTAGTGGTAGATAATTCGACCCCAGAAGATCATCCAAATTTCATCGAACTTAACAGCATTTCTGAATTAGTTGCAGATTATGAAGAGCATCATTATCCGGTAGAAAAACCAAACCTGGTAGATGTAATAAGTTGAGAATGTATGAAAGGGGATTGAAACAAAAGGACTTGGCTGAACTACTTGAAACAACATCAAGCCGTAAGTGAATACCTGAAAGGCAGGAGAGAACTAACTTTTGGAATGGCTAAAAAGCTACACAAGAAATTAAATATTGATTCAGATATAATATTACAATAGCGTTTTGTTGCATAATAAAAAATAAATCTACATCTTTATTATGCAACGGTATGTATTTCTGGAACACCTATCCCTTTGTGCGACTCACCATAGCACTGATTCTCGGCATTCTGTGCTTCGACCTTTACCCCATTCTTTGGGCCCGTCCCATTTTACTTTGCGGTAGTTCAGTCATCATTTTTGGGGTGCTGGTTTTACTCTCTCATAAGCTGGGTTTTTACAAACTCCGGCATGCCAATGGTGTGATGGCACTCTTTATTATTTTCATCTTTGGCGGATGTTTCAACCTAATCAAATACCACTCGCACTCATCCCATCACTACTTAAACCAGACAGGAAAAATTAGTGGGTTCACAGGCACGATTATTAGCCCGGTAAACGAACGAACGAACCATTACCGCTATGACTTTGAGCTCTCTTATGTTATCACAGATTCAGACTCACTAATTGAAATTACTGGTAAAATCCATTTGTACATACGCAAAGATTCCTCTGCCTTAATTCACAATTATGGAGATCAGCTGAATGTGTACGGTAGATTTTATCCTGTGCCCGGGCCGGACAATCCGGGAGAGTTTAATTACCAGCTCTATTTGGCGAGGCAGAATATTTACAGTCATGCCTTTGTGCAACATTCGGATGTGAAAGTAGTGGCAAACAATCCTCCAAGCCAATTTATGAGGTGGGCATATTCCCTGAGAAGCCATGCTTCCGAAACCATTGACAAGAATATGCCGGATCCAAGAGAAAATGGCATAGCAAAAGCACTACTTCTGGGCATCAAAGATCACCTGGATAATGATGTGAAGAAGGCTTACTCCTCTGCCGGTGCAATGCACGTGCTCGCAGTTTCAGGACTTCATGTGGGTATTATTTACCTGATCATACAGATTTTCTTTGGAAAATTGAGGCAATCAGGAAAGTGGGGCAAGATCACTTTTGGTGCTATTAGCGTTTTCACCATCTGGCTCTATGCTACCGTCACCGGTTTGAGTCCTTCTGTATTGAGGGCAGCCACAATGTTTTCCCTAGTCGCCATCAGTCAAAGCACGATGCGAGAGGGGAACATTTACAATACGCTTGGCTTTGCGGCATTCCTTTTATTGATCTATGATCCATACTTGATTTATTCTGTAGGATTTCAACTTTCATTCGCTGCGGTAATCGGGATCGTGTACTTGCAGCCCAAGCTGTACCGGTTATTGAATTTTAGGACATGGATTTTAGATAAAGCCTGGGCGATCACGTGTGTTTCCATAGCAGCGCAATTGGCCACATTTCCACTTTCTGCTTACTACTTTCATCAATTCCCCACCTACTTCCTGGCCTCTAATCTGATTGTTATTCCTGCCTCCTTCCTCATGCTCATTAGCGGCGTATTGATGCTCCTAATCGACCCGATTCTAACCCCAGTCAGTGAAGTAATTGGTCAATTGCTAAACAAATTCATGTGGTTGATCAATGAGATCATTAGCCTGGTTCACATTCTGCCGAATAGCCTTGTCGAATGGATTAGCCTTGATAAAGCAGGACTGATTTTGACTTATGCTATTGTGTTCACACTTGTGGCCGGCGTGCACTATCGATCCTTCAAAACCCTGATCGTTTCCTGCTTTTTGGGATTGATTTTTATCAACTGGGCAGTGGTTTCTCATGAATTGCAATCTGAAAAAAGGGAGCTGGTGTTTTATGAAATATCAAACAAAACCGCTATCGACTTTATTGACGGTCACAAGGCTACCCTCTATATCGATGAATTTTCACCCGATGAATTGGAGCTTCTCTCCTTTCAGATCAATCCAAACAGACTTTCGTCCCACCTGCGTCCTATTTCAGAGTCCATTCTCTCATTTCAGCATGCCGGATTCGAAAAAAAAGAAGCCATTCAAAGTGGCATGATTGCGGGGAAGAAATTCATCATTTTTGATTCTACCACCTTTCATCTTGACTTTGGCGGCAGAATTGAAACTGATTTTATCATTCTAAACAACCAATCAGTGAAAAGCCTGGAGTGGCTAAAGGAGCATTTTGCTACTGATCTAATCATTGTTGGCAACAAAAATTCGATGTATTATTCACGAAAAATGAGAGCTCAGGCAAAAGAACAGCGACTAACTATTCATTCTTTAAAAGAGGATGGTGCCTTGCGCTTTCCACTACAAGCAAGCACAAAAAAAGAGCGGACAATACTGCCCGCTCTGTTCACCACCAATCCCGACTAGCATCGGGAAAAAACTTACTACCGCCTAGTAGTGTCACAAATGTAATACATATACTGGTTCACAAAAATATAATTTCATAAAAAAAGCTGGTGTAGACTTAATGTCTACCATATAACGATCGTTCCTGCAAAGGTAAGCCCTCCCCCAAAACCAATTAGAAGCAGTTTATCCCCTTTTTTGATCCCCCCGTTTCGCTCAGACTTGGCAATCGCGAGCGGAATGGAAGCAGAGGATGTATTTCCAAACTCTGTGACGCTCTCAGGCACCCTATCCATGGGGTAATTTAGGTCTTTGGCAATGGCCTCAATGATCCGCAAATTGGCACTGTGAGGTACGATGTAATCAATATCATCCAGAGTAAGTCCTGCCTTGGCAATTAGCTCTCTTATCTTAATTGGAATATTTCCCACTGCCCATTTGAACACTGATCGTCCATTTTGAACAATCTTTCCGTGAGGGTTAATCCCCACCCCATTGATGGAGTTCTTCTTGTGACTTAGGTATAGGTCATGCCCCAAATCGCCATTGGTGCCGGAGTTGAAAGCTATGAAATGCTCCTCCTCACTGGGTTCTATCAGGGCTGCCCCGGCAGCATCCCCAAACAAAATGCATGAAGTCCTATCCTCGAAATCAGTGATTTTCGAAAGGGTCTCAGCACCAATCACCAGTACTTTTTTATAAACCCCGGAATTCACAAACCCATGGGCGATTTGCAGTCCGTAGATGAATCCGGCACATGCTGCATACACGTCATTGCAACCGGCATTTTTTATCCCAAGTTTATATTGCACCCGTGAGGCCGCATTTGGCATGGGTTGATCCGGCGAGGTGGTGCACACAATGATATAATCCACATCGCTGATGTCCGTTCCGCTTTGCTCTACCAGATTCTCCACAGCCTTTACCGCCAGGTCGCTAGTGTACTCCCCATCTTTGGAAAACCTCCGTGTCTTTATACCTGTCCGGGAGATGATCCACTCGTCGTTGGTATCCATGAAACTTTCGAAGTAATGATTGTCGATGACCTTTTCGGGTACGTATGTACCGAACGCTGTAATTTGTGACATAAGAAAAGCGGGGATTTAAGATTTGAAAAAGATTAATCCTTTGGGATGATTGTCTATTTCAAAAGCAAGTTGAGGCAGGATGCCCGGATTTCCAAAGAAGCTATTTGTTTTCTTTGATCATTTTTTCGATTTCCAGCAGTTCATCCCTAAGTCTGGCTGCTTCCATGAAGTCCAAATCCTTTGCTGCCTTTTCCATTTTTCGTCGTGTTTCGCCAGCCAGCTTGGACAGTTGGTCTTTGGACATGTATGAAACCACGGGATCGGCTGCCAGGGTATGTTCCTCCTCCATATAATACTTCTTAGCACCCTTTTTCTTATCCGCCACGCCTGTTTGCCGCAGGATTTCCTCTCTGTTCTTTTTCAGAGACATAGGGATAATGCCATGCTTTTCATTGTATTCCATTTGAATGCTCCGCCTTCTATTTGTTTCATCTATGGCCAGCTTCATGGAGCCGGTCACCTTGTCTGCATACATGATCACTTTGCCACGGTCATTTCGGGCGGCCCGGCCAATCGTCTGAACGAGTGATCGCTCATTTCTCAAATAGCCTTCCTTATCCGCATCGAGAATGGCCACCAGCGAAACCTCCGGCAAATCCAATCCTTCTCGCAAGAGGTTTACCCCTACCAACACATCAAAGATGCCAAGCCGGAGCTCGCGCAGGATTTCCACCCGATCCAGTGTGTCTACTTCCGAATGAATATATCGCGTCTTCACTCCTGCATTCAACAGATATTTGGTCAGCTCTTCAGCCATTCGCTTAGTCAGTGTGGTCACCAGCACCCGGTCTTCCATCTCAATACGCTGCTGAATCTCCTCCATCAGATCGTCGATCTGGTTTTGACTTGGACGTACCTCGATCACCGGATCCAGCAGGCCTGTAGGCCGAATCAACTGCTCTATGATCACTCCCTCCGATTTTCGAAGCTCATAGTCACTTGGGGTTGCGCTCACAAAGACTACCTGATTGAGCATGTCTTCAAATTCATTGAACGTGAGCGGGCGGTTGTCCATTGCCGAAGGCAACCGGAAGCCGTAATCCACCAAATTGACTTTTCTGGCCCGATCCCCACCCCACATCCCTCTCACCTGAGGCACTGTCACATGGCTCTCATCTATGATCATGAGAAAATCATCCGGGAAGTAATCGAGCAGGCAGAAGGGCCTGCTTCCCGGTTTTCTTCGGTCGAAATACCTCGAGTAGTTTTCCACACCGGAACAATAGCCAATCTCACGGATCATTTCCAGATCAAATTCAGTTCTCTCCTTTAACCTTTTTGCTTCAAGAAATCGCCGCTCATCTTCAAAAAACTGAACCTGCTCCACCATGTCGTCCTGAATTTCCCTGATGGCCACCTGTAGCTGATCCTTTCCGGTGACGAACAGGTTAGCTGGGAAGATCGTGACCATCCGCTCATCCGACTCTTTCTCGCCAGTGATCGGATCTATGCGCTGAATCGTCTCTATCTCATCACCCCAGAAAATAAACCGATAGGCAAAATCCGCATAAGCAACAAATACATCAACGGTATCCCCTTTTACCCGGAAGGTGCCCCGCTTAAACTCAGCCTCCGTTCGGCTGTAGAGAATATCTACCAGATCGAAAAGAAATTTATTTCTTGGGATTACATCCCCTTCCTGAAGGCGAATAACATTTTTCCCAAATTCCTCCGGGTTACCAATACCGTAAATGCAGGAAACCGAGGCTACCACGATAACATCCCTGCGCCCAGACAGCAAAGCTGAAGTAGCGCTTAGTCTTAATTTTTCTATCTCATCGTTGATGGAGAGGTCCTTTTCTATGTAGACATTGCTGGTGGGGATGTATGCCTCCGGCTGGTAGTAATCGTAATAGGAAATGAAATACTCCACGGCATTCTCCGGGAAAAAGCGCTTAAACTCACCATACAGCTGTGCTGCCAGTGTCTTATTATGACTCAGCACCAGGGTGGGTCGCTGCACCTGCGACACCACATTAGCCATGGTGAAGGTCTTTCCTGAACCCGTGACCCCAAGCAGGGTTTGGGCTGCCTCCCCATCCTGCAATCCTTGCACTAGCTGTCTGATGGCCTCAGGTTGATCACCAGTTGGGCTATATTCTGATTCGAGTTTAAAGTCCATAAATTAGCTGGTCCAGATACCCCACGATTTTTCTGCCTGAAGCTCCAACATCTCAAGTCCGTTTTTAGTTTTAGCTCCCTGTTTTTTGCCGAGCTGAATAAAAAGAGTCTCCGATGGGTTATAAATCAAATCGTACATTAAAGTTCCCTTTTTGATTTTGTGATATGGGAGATCAGGCTTGGATTCGATCTCCGGATACATGCCCAGCGGTGTAGCATTGACAATCATGCCGTACCGCTCTATGATCTCTGGGTTGGACTTGATTTGCTCATAGGTGTAATCCCCAGCACGCGAGCTTCTACTCACCTGGTTGAAAGGAATATTCAAATCACTCAAGCCCGCCTGTACTGCCTTGGATGCCCCTCCAGACCCAAGGATCAAAGCCTCCCCTTTGAATTTTCCCATCCATGCTTCAAGCGATTCCATAAAGGCCATATAGTCCGTATTGAAGCCTACTAGTTTACCCTTTTCTTTGTGGATCACATTAGCAGCCCCTACTTTGATGCAGCTCGTGTCCTGCCTGTCCAGGTACTTGAGTACCTTTTCCTTGTGTGGCACGGTCACATTCAGTCCTTCAAGCTCTCGGTGTTTAAGCCATAATGCGGGAAACTCGTTTAGAAATTCCATCTCAAACAACTCGTATGAGTGATCTTTCAATTTGAGATCCTTGAATTTCTTCTCAAAAAAATCCTTTGAATAACTGTGCCCTAAAGGGTATCCGATCAATCCAAATCTTTTCATGAATGAGATAAAGTTACCTTGAAAATATGAAGCCTGAAGGAATAAAAAGATTATTCCGCCCTTTGACCGAAACGCTCCATCAGAATTACAATTGCCCCACCTGCAATGCAAAAAACGATGGCAATAAGAAGTTGATTAGGCTCCCCTGTGATCTCGGTGAACTGTGTGGGAGTGAGGTTGGTGTACGAAACGTCTGAAGCTTCTTTCCAGGGCCAGATTTTGTTGAGCGAGCCCAGCATGAATCCGGCTAAAGCAGCCATTGTTTTTGATTTGTGATGCTGAAGCAGCCAATGGATTAATTTGGAAAAAGAAAGCAAACCCACGACACACCCCAGCCCAAACGTGATGATGATTTTCAGGTCAAACGCCCGGACAGCCGAGAGCACATACTCATATTTGGCTAAAAGAATGAGTATGAACGATCCGGAAATCCCTGGCAAAATCATGGCACAAATAGCGATGGCTCCCGCCACAAAAACAAACCAAAGCTGATCAGGCGTAGATGAGGAGCCAAGGCTGGTGATCAAAAAAGCCGAAACTGCTCCCAAGATCAAAAAAATGATAGCCATCAGATCCCTCTTCGCAGGCAACACATAAAAAGCAGAAACAAGGATGAGGCCAAAAAAGAATGACCAAAGCGCAATGGGCTCATTCTCCAACAGGTAGGTGATCAGCCTGGAAAGGGAGAAAATGCTGATCAGAATCCCTCCAAGCACGTGGAGCAGGAAGGTTCCGTTTACATGATTCCACAATTCCTCTATTCTGAGTTTGCTGGCTAGCTTCAGTGCCTCTCCATCCAGCGATCTGATAGAGTTGATCAGCTCCTCATATATACCCGTGATGAGTGCGATCGTGCCACCGGAAACCCCTGGTATCAGATCGGCACAGCCCATAGCTGCACCTTTAAGGAAAAGCCTGAAGTTGATCATTGCGATCTAAAGGAAATGACTGAATGTATCCCCTCTGAGTCCCAACCGGATGGTTTCCAAAGGAATTACCTCATTTGGGGCAATGTTTCCCAGGTTCACATTTGGGCCGCTGAGTTTGATGAACCAAACCTGTTGAGCTTTTTGCGGTGCTTCCCACAAAATTTTCTCTGATGGGATTTGTGTTAAAATCTCTTCCACAAGACCCTGGCGAACCTCTCCCGAATCCCTGAATAAACCAACATTTCCACTCTCCCTTGCCTCTCCAATGACCTTCCATGCCCCAGCTTCCAGCTCAGTTCGCATTTGTTCAATCCACTTGTATGGCGGAATAATTTTGGCCGCATCTTTCGATCCTACCTCGCTCAAAACTGTCACTTGCTTTGATAAGATGCGGATGTATTCGCACTTGGTGTCATGGTTCATTTCCAATGACCCGTCTGAGACTTCTGCATACTCCATACCGAACTCATCCAGGACTTTCTGATAGTCAGCAAACTGATCCCTGACAATAAAAGCCTCGAACAAGGTACCTCCAAAGTAGCAGGGAATGCCCGCAGCTTTATAGAGTGCTATTTTTTCTTTGAGTTTTGGATAAACAAAGGAAGTGGCCCATCCAAATTTCACAATGTCTATGTAATCACCGCTCGACTCAATCAAATCCTCAACCTCTCTGAGGCTAAGGCCTTTGTCCATGACCATGGTGTAGCCTTCGTTTCGGGGTTTCTGAGTTCGCTCTGGTAGGTTATTAAGATGATAATTCATTAATCTCTCTGCTGCTTATTTCAAAACAAGCCCCAAAAATCACAAATTATCTTTAGATGGTCAAAGTTTATTTGTTATCCTGCCTAAACTGATCAATGATTCGGTAGAGGGCCTTTTGGGTTGGCAGGTTGGGGAAAAAATCAAAAAGCACCTCATGGCCTTCAAAATCCAACATCAGGGCTGTTTCCAACCTATTGATTGCATTTTTATAGCTTCCAGAACCGATGAGGTAAACCACTCCGCGATAGTACATCTCTGCATTATCCGGGCATTCATCCAGTCCGTTTTCCAGTACTGAGATCGCCTGCTCATAATCGCCCTGCTCATAATAGACCATAGACCAGTCCAGCCAAATTCTGGGGTCATCAGGGGTCATCTCACTGGCCTCACGGTAGGCATCTATTGATGAAACCAGATTGCCGGTTTTATACTCAGCATCCGCTACAGCTTTCCAGTAGTGTACGTTCTCAGAGTCGAGCTTCAATGCTTTATTCAGGAAATGAATTGCCTCGTACCACTTATCCTGAAGGGCCAGGCAAACGCCAACACCGTACCACGCTTCATGGTACATCTGATCCAGCTTGGTGGCTTTCTGGTAGTATTTGATGGCCAGATCAAACTGGCTCAACTTCTCGTATGCTGCTCCTATATGGCAGTAGGTTTCCGGTGAAGCTCCCTCCTGATCGTAGGTTTTGAGGTAGGCTGCCAGTGCTTTATCATATTGCCCCACATTCATGAGGGCATTGCCCATGTTGAACCATGCGCTGCTAAACTCCTCTTCTATGGCAGTGGCATATTCATACGCATCAACGGCCTCTTCAAATCTGCCAAGTTTATTATAAACAATGCCGAGATTGTACCAGGCATACTCGGAGTATGGATCCTGATCTATAAATTTTTGATAGTAGGAAAGGCTGCTCTCGAGCTCTCCTGAAACATCGAGGCAATAGGCAAGTTCATACAGTGCGTTTTCATTGAGCATATTTATTTCAATGGCAAGCTTGTATTGCTCGGCTGCTTCCTTGTATTTTCCCAGGCCCTGGTAGGCCATGCCAATGTTGAAATACACCTCATCTTTATCTTCCACATTGATAAGCGCATTTTCATACGCCTCAATAGCCTCCTCGAATTCAGACTGCAGGCAATGAATGGCTCCTTTTTGCAACAAGAGTTCGGGATCGTTTGGCTGGATGTTCAGCGTTTCTTCCAACAGGTCAATTGCTTCATCCGTTTTTTCCATTTTCACCAGCACGTCCGATTTCTCAATGGTAATGTCGATGGAATAAGGAAATTGCTCAAGAGCGATATTTGCCGCTTTGAGCGCCTGGTTTAATTTTTCATGCACACCATAGTAGCAAATGATCTGAATCATGGCTTCCTCATCAAAGAAATGATTTTCCCTGTTTTTAAGGAATGCTTCAAACTTTCTGATCAACTCTCTCTCTTCCTTACGTTTATGTTCTTCAGCCATGGTAATGGATTAATTTGAGTGGCAATGATTAAAGGAATTTACTCGATTTAGCAGTGAAATTAGGTAAGAAATGGAGCAAAAAGTTTTCCACAGCTCATTCAAAGTTCAGAATTCCTGATTCGTCCTTCAGCAATAGCCTGTTGCACTTCCCTGGATTTCAAGCCCTTTTCCAGAAACGCCAGATGCCTCATTCTATGCATGTCTGAGCCTAGAAAATCTACCATATTCTTTTTCAATAAAGTCCTCCCCAGTTTTTCCGGTTCCGATCCATAGTACCCTCCAATAGACCCAATAGTCACCTGCAACAAAACGCCCGTATCTTTTAGTTCCTCCAGCCAGGTTATTCTGCCTTCCAAAAATTCATACCTCTCCGGGTGGGCCAAAACAGGTTTGTATCCCTGAGAGATCAGATCAAACATGACAGATTCAAAAAAAAATGGCTTGTTTACGAAGGACGATTCGACCAAAACATACTTATCCCCGAATGAAAGAATCCTGTCCCCCCGTTCCAGCTTTTCGCTAAACACTTCATCCACAAAATATTCGGCAGCAACCTCCACTTCCATCTCAATGCTTCTCTTTCTGATTTCATCCTGTATCAAATGATATCCTGCCATGATCACTTCAGGTGTATTTGGATATCGGGGGTGAATGTGAGGGGTGGTGATGATCTTCTTATAGCCCAATTTTTTCAAACTCAGGATCATCTCTATGCTATCTGCCACAGACTGGGAGCCATCATCAATATTTGGAATGATATGGGAATGCAAATCCACTTCAAGCGGACTGATATTTCTCTTCCCAAATAATCTCATTAGAATAAACTTTTGATGGTAGCTGCCGCTCTGCGGGCCTTGGATTTTTTCTCTTTGTAGTATCCATAGCCGTATCCATACCCATAGCCATAACCCGGAGTGGAGTCTATTGCATTCAAAATGGTGGTCATATTGGAGTACTGTCCGGAGGCTCGCATGTCATTGATCACTTTTGCAAAGCTTCGCTTGGAGTAATCCGCTCGCACTACGTAAATCTGAATGTCACAATATTTCATCACTAATCTTCCATCAGTCACCAGCCCCACTGGTGGCGTATCCAAGATGACGACATCATAGAGCTTTCTCAAATCAGCAAGCATCTTGGTAAATTCTGACTGCAACAAGAGCTCCGAAGGATTGGGCGGGGTAGGTCCTGCCGAGATAAATGATAAGTTTTCAATAGGGGTTTGCTGCACACTTTCTTTGAGCTTGCTTTTCCCGGAAAGGATAGTGCTCACGCCATCTTTTGCACTCACTCCACCAAAGGCCAGGTGAACTTTTGGTTTTCGCAGATCAATATCAACGACACAGACTTTCTGACCTGTCATAGCCATGATGGCACCCAAATTGGCTGCAACAAAGGTTTTGCCTTCACCAGGCACAGTTGAGGTAATGCTGATGATTTTAGATTCAGGCTCATTGTGTATGAAATCCATGTTGGTGCGGATGGTTCGCAGTGCCTCACTCAAAGAGCTCTTCGAATCTTTCTTCACCACAAGGGATGTCCTGTTCAGGTGCTCCTCGGTATAATGCGGGATAGCTCCAAGCACGGGCACGTTTACAAGACGCTCCAACTCTCTCACGCCAGCAACTTTATTGTGGATCAAATACCTGATCAATAGATATACGATGCTAATTATGAATCCTACCATGAATCCGGCACCAATGATCAGGGCTTTTTGCGGCTTGATGGGTGTGGCTGGCAAGGATGCGGGTGCCAGGATCACGTTTTTGGTGACGGTACCCGCACGGGTGATTTCGAGCTCCATTTTAGATTCCTGCAGTGAAAGCATGAATTCTTCCTGCAACTCATAAAACCTTCTATTCTTACTATACTCCGTTCCCATAGAAGGGAGCTGTGATAAGTTGTTTTCCAAAATGCCCCTACGGCGGTCTATCTGGTTGAGGCGGTCTTCAAGTGTGCCTCCATAAGACGCTAGAAGCTCAGTCACCATCTCCTTGGATTTTTCCAGCTGGAGGTCAATCTGCTCGATAACATAGGACGTCTCATTGTAGGAAGCAAGTTTTAGCTCCCGCTGCTGCTGTAGCTCAGAATATTCGGAAATTGACTCTGAAAGCGATGCAGGAAGCTGCTCCATCAAAAACGGATTGATCGCAACTGCGCCTTTTTCATTCACCTGCCGCTGTACAATCTCCAGGTCACTAATATTTCTTCTTAGGTTAAATCTCTGCGAATCCAGCGCACCAAGATGCTCGATGGTTCGGTTGAGATCCTCTCCCAAGTTGGTCGTCCGGTTTTCTATCGTAAACTCCTCAAAGTAGTTTTCATACTCCGAAAGTTTATCCTCCGTGCTCTCAATCTGCTTGTTCAAAAAGTCTATTTTCTGCTCTATCGCAAGGTTTTTCACTTCCCGGGTGTAATCCAGGTACAGCGAGTCAATTAACTCCACCAGATTTCTGGCTTTGTATTTATTATAATCCGAATAGGATACTTTGATGGTCTTTGCATTAAAGTTCTCAGGGATGACATTCAGATTACTCTGAAGGGTATTGAGTAGCGCCTCCTTGCTATTAATGATAAAGAAGTATTTGTTTTCGTCTTTAGAATCAAACAACTCAGTTCGCTGAATTAGTAAATTGAAATCCTCCGTCCTAATTTCTTCGCCAAACAGGTGCTTCTTCTCTACCTCTTCTCCGTTTTTATAGTACGAAAGACTGAATAAATCCTCTGCGCCAAACTGAATATCAAAGGGTGTATCGTAAAAGGCAGGGTTGTGAACTTTGAAGGAAACAATAAAAGGCGAATTTCTGTAACGCTCATCGGTAAGATACCTGCCATATACGTGGTAGGAAACATCCATTTTGGCAGCTTCAGCCACCCGGGATAGAAATAGCTTTGATTTTATCAACTCAATCTCGCCCGAAAGTTCATTGCGCTCCTGAGTATTTAACTCCACCAGCCCCAGTACATTGGCCTCACTCTCAAAATCCAGCTTAATGATCGACTCTGAATTGAAAACCGGCTTGGTGTACCGGACGTACAAGTAGGACAGAGAAGTAGTCAGCAAAACAAAACCAATCATCCAGAATTTGCTGCGCTTGAGCACATACCAAAACCTTTCTAAGTCAAAAGACTCAAAAATATCCCGCTCACTTTCTATCGGTTGCTGCAGATTATTCTCCATCACAAATTTTGAACGACAACTATTAAAGTAAGCACACTTGAAATTAAACTGAGTGTCGGCGAAACATCACGAAGCGTTTCCAGCCAGGGTCTCCTCCAGGGTTCTATATACACTACATCGCCGGGTTTTACCAGCATATTCGTCTCCTTCATGCCGCTTATTGTGCTTAGGTTAATTAGGTAAACTTCTTCTCCCCGGATCAATTTGATATTCTGAGATTTGGCACCAAGGTCTAGTCCTTCAGCAGATGCCAAAACCTCAATCAGACTGGTGTTTTCATTGGGAAGAGGAATGACTCTGCCTCCCGGAGCTCCAAGCACAAATACCCTTCGGTTGGTGATTCTGAGCTTCACAAAAGAGCCTTTGTACACATCGTCAAACCTGGCGGCAATTTCGTTTTCCGCCTCAAATAAGGTCTTTCCGGCCAGCTGGGTATTTCCTATCATGGGGAAATTAACTGAACCATCTGCCTGGATGATGTATTGAAATCTGTCTTTGAATTGCTGCTGTTGCTGACCCGGTGTGGTCACCAACTCCAGGTTGGGATCTATCAGCCGCTCCCCCCGATTGGTGAAAACATCCAAAAGTAAAGCGTCATTAGGCTGAAGCAGGTAGTTACCCTCCAGCTCGGCGGTCACCACAGACAGGTCTTCCTCAGTAAAATTATCATCCAGCTTGAACATGATGTCCTGCTTGTAGGCCTTACAGCTACTTAAAACGGCGATTAAAACAATTAATACTAAACGGTTCACAGATAAGTGTTTATGTCCTCAAAAATAGCTGAAATATTCTACGCAGGCTTGACGATTCCATGGATGATTTTCTCATATTCATCGATTACGATCTGTTCATCAAATGTTTCTTCCACCAACTTACGAGAATTAGCAGCCAATTGCTCTCGCTCTTCGGGTTTTAATGAGAGATACAGCTTGATTTTGTCAATCAGGCTTTTTGAGTTTTTCACTTCAAAAAGAAATCCATTGAACCCATCACAAACCACCTCCCTGCAGCCTGGCACATCTGACGCCAGCAATGGCCGGCCCATCGCCGCTCCTTCCAGTAATGTGCGCGGGGTACCTTCACGATACGACGGAAGCACCAACACATCATGATCAGAAATAAGATTCTGAATTTCATCAGAGTGAGGTTGGTAATCTAGTATTTCATTATTGATCCATTGATCCAATTTTGATTTCTCAATCGACCTGGCATGGTCCTCGTCAAACTTTCCAACCAGGCTGAAGCTCACCCGATCATCATCTTTAAAGTAAGCAGCAGCTTCTGCATAGTCTTCCACTCCCTTTTCTATGATCACACGAGAAACCATCAGAAACCTTACTTTATCCGAGGTTAGTAGAGGTTGGGATTTAAATTCTTCGAGGTTGATTCCTGACCCTGGCAGCAGCCCGATTCGTTCCCGGGCAAGGTTCACATTCGAAAGGAAAAGCTCTTGATCATCTTCATTCTGAAAAAAGACATGGCTGGCAGATCGAAACGCTACCCGATAGAGAAACATGGCAATTTGTCCCACGACACCCTCCACCAGAAATACGGTACCCAGGCCGCTCACATTGCAGATCACCGGCACGTTAGAGAAGTTGCCTGCCAGACAGGAGTAAATGTTTGATTTGATGGTATAGGCCAGCGCAACATCGGGCTTATATTTCTGGAGTGCGGACCTCAAAACTCTGAAATATTTGAGATCCTTAATCGGATTCACGCCAGTGCTATCCAGAGGTGTATTGATCCAGGTAGCTCCCCACTTTACGATAGCGTCCGAATACTCATCATGAGGTGCCAAAACGATCACCTCATCTCCTCGATTGAGGAAGTGAAAAACAAGGCCCTTTCTAAAATTGAAAATATTCCAGCACGAGTTGGCAACAAAAGCAATCTTCACAGTGTAAACTCTTTACGTAGCAAACTTTTGTAAGCTATGGTTTATTAGCAAAATTTGCGAATAATATGATCGAAACTGCAAAAAAGAACGAACGGGGGATCCTTGTGGCTGTTGGCTCAAAATCTGAGTCTGAAGAGCGCATGACCGAAATGATGGATGAGCTGGAATTTCTCTCGCAAACGCTGCAAATCGACATTGTGGGGAAATTCACTCAACGGCTGGAGCATCCTGATTCCAAAACCTTTGTGGGCAAGGGGAAGCTGGAAGAAATTCATACGGCCTGTACGATGGATGATATCGATGTTGTGGTTTTCGATGACGACCTTTCTCCTTCTCAGCTTAGAAACCTGGAAAGGGAATTAAAAATCAAAATCTATGATCGCAGCTTGCTTATCCTCGACATTTTCCTGAAGCGGGCAAAAACAGCCCAGGCGAAAACTCAGGTGGAGCTTGCACGATACCAATACCTGCTCCCAAGACTAACCAGAATGTGGACTCACCTGGAGCGTCAGCGGGGCGGAACTGGTACGCGGGGTGGTGCCGGGGAGAAGGAGATCGAAACGGATAGAAGGATCATCCGTGACCAGATCAACGTGCTGAAAAAGAAACTGGAGAAGATCGAAAAGCAATCACTTACCCAGCGAAAATCCAGAACCGGGATTGTAAGGGTGGCACTGGTGGGGTATACCAATGCCGGTAAATCCACTTTGATGAATATTTTAAGCAAAGAGAAGGTGTATGCCAAAGATGAACTTTTTGCAACCGTAGATTCTACTGTGAGAAAAGTGGTTTTGAATAACCTTCCATTTTTGCTTTCTGACACTGTAGGATTTATCAGAAAACTTCCACACTCACTGATTGAATCATTCAAATCAACTCTTGCCGAGGTGAGGGAAGCGGACATCCTCCTACACGTGATTGACGCCTCCAACCCATCACATGAAGATCACATCCAGGTAGTGGATGAGACACTAGCAGAGATTGAGGCTGGTAATATCACTACAATCAGGGTATACAATAAGATTGATAAAATAGAGGAGCCTATTGCCAATGGAAAGGGCATGTCCATTCAGATTAGTGCAAAAACAGGAAAAGGAGTACAGGAACTGCGAGACCTGCTAGCCGAAGAAGTAAAGAAAGTGCACATGAAGATTTACCCAAACTATATGCACCCGGAGGTTTATTAAGGTTTTATAAATTTGCGATCCTTTTTATGGCCTCTTAGTTCAACGGATAGAATAGGCGTTTCCTAAACGCTTGATCCAGGTTCGATTCCTGGAGAGGCTACTTTTGAAGGATTTTGCTACCATTTCCTTTTCTCATTGTTGTACACATTTTCTTAAAATGAGAAATTAATCAGCTGCATCCCGCCTTCTTTTTCGTAAATTCATCCTTTTGGTGGCGGATCCGACTTATGGCATGGCCTTGGCTTCTTATAATTCGTTACCACAAACCTTTCGACATTTGTCCAAAAAAACATCTTTGAAGCGAAACCGATTTCCCTACATTCTGGGTACATCTCTCTTGATTCTGACCATTGGGGCCTCCCTCCTTGGTTTTTTCGCATATAAGAACCTCAACCAAATCATTGGTGCACTGGAGGACGAAGTGAAACCGAACGTAAACCTCCTGCTCCTCAATAATATCTCTTCCGAGCTCCAGGAAATGGAAAATGCGATGGAGCGGTATGTATACACCGAGGAGACACGCCACATGGAGACCTTCCGAAATAAGGTAGCTGCCTCCATTAGGACACTTGATACACTTAAAGAACAAAATGACGAACAGGGGATTCTGAAGGCCATTGATTCCCTGCAGAACCTTATACTAAACAAGAGCACAGTACTTACACAGGTGGCAGATCTTGATTACGGCTCCATGGAAGAAACTTTTGCCAACATCAAGCTCCAGTTAAATGATATTCAGACCAGGCAAATACTGGAAGACACGCTGATGAGAAAAAAGCGGGGCTTTCTTCAAAACCTCTTTGGAAAAAAGGAGGAGGTGATTACATCCGATACCATAGACATCTATGGCTCTACTGAATATCGAGACATCATCAACTATCAACTGGATTCGATCGCAAACGAATCCCAAAGACAGGCCTACTCTCAGAAACTAAAGGAGTTTACTCTTCAACAGGACCATCAGGACATCCAGACAAAAATCAATTCCATTTTAAAGAGAATTGAAGAATGGGAGCTTAGCCGAATTCGTGCCAACGCTGCGGATGCTAGAGACATTGCTCGATTTACCAATAGGTATGTGACCATGTTTAGCATTGTGGGCCCAGTGCTTTTGCTGATCACTTTCTCGGTGCTTATCATTTACATTCTGCGCACCAAAAAGCATCAGGAAGCACTGGATTCATCCCGCAAAAATGCCCTGAAACTGGCAAGGGAAAAGGAGCAGTTTCTGGCCAACATGAGCCATGAGATCCGAACTCCCATGAATGCGATCGGTGGTTTTGCTAAAATCCTTCTGAAAGGTGATCTGAATGAAGAGCAATTAGAATATCTGAAAATTATCGACAAGTCCACAGAGCACCTGACACACATCCTAAATGATGTACTAGACTTTTCCAAATTGCAAAGTAGCAAGATCAAACTGGAGCGCAAGGCATTCAATCCCGAGGAATTGATATCCGACACCATCAAACTGTTGGAGGATAAAGCAGAAGAAAAGGGGTTAAGCCTGGAATATGAAACATACGATTTACCGGAGATTGTAATTGGTGACCCGTATAGGTTAAGACAGATACTGCTCAACCTTATTTATAATGGCATCAAATTCACTGAAAAAGGAGGAGTAAAGGTGTATGCGAAGCAGGAAAATTCTTCTAAGAAAGGTGTACTACTCACATTTGCCATCAAGGATACGGGAATCGGGATACCGGCAGGAAGGCAAAAGCATATCTTCAATGAATTTGAGCAGGTCAACCGTCAGGATAAGCTTAAAGGGACAGGACTAGGACTTTCAATTACTAAGAAACTAGTGACTATTCATCGTGGGAAAATCAAAGTGGACAGTGTGGAAGGTCATGGCTCCACCTTCTCCGTTACACTACCCTACGAGTACTCTGAAGATAGAAATGAACAGCCCGTCCACCTTGGGCAGACTCCAACGCTTCAGAAAATGCACATACTCATTGCAGATGATGAAGAATTCAACAGAAAATTATTGATGGCTATCTTCAAGGAGCATGATGTCACTTATGACATTGCTGTAGATGGAGCGGAAGCCTATGAGAAAATGGAAAACATCAGCTATAATGTGGTGCTCATGGATTTTAGAATGCCCGAACTAAACGGACCGGAGGTCGCCGAAAAAATCCGAAAAGAAGATGGCCCGAATAAAAGCACCCCGATCATTGGCCTGACTGCCACGGTTTCTGATCAGGACATGAAGCTCGCTCAAAACTCAGGAATCAATAATGTGCTAAGAAAACCTTTCGACACCAACGAGCTGCTCAACCTGATGATTGGCCGCACAACTCACACAAAATCAAACACAACCATGGAAAGCTATGAATCAGATTTCAACCTCGAAAGCCTAAATAAAATGGGTGATGAAGCCTTTGTAAAAGATATGGTTGAGACGTTTATCACCAGTACCCAATCCAATCTTGATGAGCTATCGAAACATTACCGGGATGAGAACTGGCCCGATGCTGCAGAAGTGCTCCACAAAATCATTGCTCCTGCAAGGCACTTCAAAGCAAATGAGGTTGTAAGCCTTTTGAAAAAGCACGAAATAAGCGCCCGAGCCGGGCAGCCCATTGAGCAGGATAATTTTGAAAAAATCACATCTTCTGTGCAAAACCTCGTTGTGGCACTTCAGTTACATTTACAAAAAGCGGAAAATACATGAGCCAGCAGTCTTTTAAAATCTTTGTAGTAGAGGATGATGATTGGTACAGAAAGTTACTTGTACATACGCTAAGCCTCAATCCTGACCATTCCGTCAAAGCATTCCCGAATGGAGAATCCATGCTAAAAGAACTTAAGGACAAACCACAGCTTGTTACTTTGGATTTCCGTTTGCCAGACTACAGCGGCTCGGAGCTCTTTGATAAAATCAAATCATTCGATCCATCTATTGAGGTGATCATCATATCTGAACAACAGGATATAGAGACCGCCATTGACCTATTGAAAAAAGGAGCCTACGACTACCTCACCAAAACCGATGACATCCGTGATCGCTTGATCCATGTCCTCAACAAGCTTGGAAAGAATAAAAAACTGGAAGAACGGGTAGAAACCCTTCAGCAAGAGGTTGAAAAAAAATATGAATTTCAGTCCAATATCATTGGACAGAGTGCCGGAATCAAACGTGTGTTCAAGCTCATCGAGAAAGCGATTAACAACAATATCACAGTTATGATTACCGGTGAGACCGGTACCGGAAAAGAAGTGGTGGCCAAGTCCATCCACTATAACGGAAAGCAGAAGACCAAACCGTTTGTACCTGTCAATATGAGCGCCATTCCGAAAGATCTGGTAGAAAGTGAGCTCTTTGGTCATGAGAAAGGATCCTTTACCGGAGCTACCGGAAAGCACATCGGAAAATTTGAGCAAGCCAATGGTGGAACATTATTCCTGGATGAAATCGGCGAGATGGATATCTCCCTACAGGCTAAACTTCTGAGAGCGCTACAAGAGAAGGAAATTACAAGGGTGGGAGGCAGTTCCATCGTAAAAGTCGACTGTCGTGTGATTGTGGCCACCCATAGAAACCTGCAGCAAGAGGTAAAAAATGGAAATTTTCGCGAAGACCTTTATTATAGACTCTTTGGGCTTCCGATAGAGCTCCCTCCTCTTCGTGAACGAGACAAAGACGTGATCATCCTTGCCAAGCATTTCGCCACGGCCTTTGCCAAAGAAAACGATCAGAAAATCAAAGTTTTCTCGAAGGAAGCACTTCAGAAATTTATGAATTATTCATTCCCGGGCAACATCAGAGAACTGAAATCGATCGTAGAGCTGGCGATGGTGATGGCAGATGGTGATGAAATTTTACCTGACGATATCACCTTTGCCCAAAAAGATGTTCTGGCGGACGTACTCACCGAAGAAATGAGTATGAAAGAATACCAGATGCGAATCATCCATTTGTATTTGAAGAAGTATGATGACAACATTAAGCTGGTAGCTGATAAGCTGGACATTGGACAATCTACCATCTACAGGCTACTCAAAGAAGAAAACGAATCCTCCCAATAAGAGACGTTTTCTCATTTTGAGAATAAAACACTTGTCAAACAAATCATAATTCATTGATTTTCAATATTTTAATATAAAGGCATACCAATTGAATATTCATAGTCGGAATAAAACAGAATACGACTATGAAAATATTAAAATCAATAGCAGTCCTATCAATAAGCCTTTTTCTAGCTGCACCGGCGATGAGTCAGCAGCTGAAGACAGGAGATACTTACAAAACAGCTGTGGGTGTAAGAGGACTAGGTACTTCAGGACTTACAATCAAACATTTCACAAGCGGCAATAGCGCGCTGGAAGGTATTGTGGGATTCTATCCTAACGCCTTTTCGGCAACACTATTGGTGGAGCGATATGCTCCTGCATTCTCTGAGCCGGGACTAAACTGGTACTATGGTATCGGTGGTCATATCGCCACGCAATCCGATATGGTGAAGGGTGATGGAATCTATCGGCGTGAAACATCTGAAGTGGGTTTTGGTGTAGACGGCATCTTCGGGATAGAATATAAAATCCGGGAAGTACCCATTGCTATGAGCCTAGATTTCAAACCATTCTTTGAAGTGGCTACCGATGGCGATGCATTCATCGCGCTAGACCCGGGCTTGGGTATTAAAGTAACCTTTTAATCAGAACAGTTATGGAATTAGTAGCAATCACTTACATCATGCTGGGAATCACCGTATGCACCATCGCTCACATTAGCAGCTATGGTAGAAAATACGAAGAACAAGTCCCGGTAGCACTTAGGATAGACAGGCTGAAGAGATGGATAAAATCAATTTTAAATCAAGTAAAAATCTAAACATAAACCATTATGAAAACGCAAACCAAAAACATACTAGCTGTGGTGATAGGCTTAGCCATCACTATCGCACTTGCAGTGGTTTTTATTAACATGCAAGAACAGAAAGAAGAGCTTCAGGTACAGTCAATGCAACTAGAGGATGAGCTTCGGCAAAGAGACTCTGCATACAATGAAATCATCGATATCATGTATGGGGTAGAGAGTAAAATCGAGAAAATCAAGCAGCGTGAAAATCTCCTTTCAGAAGCTAATAGCACAAGTGATTTCACTGCCGCAGATAAAAAGCAAATGGTGAAAGACATGAGCATGATCGATAGTCTGATTATTCAAACCAATGAGACCGTCGCTCGCCTTGTGGCTAAGCTTGACAATGCAAACATCAATTTGAATTCATTCAAAAGCAGAGTGAATCAGTTATCTAAAGAGCTGGAGGATAGAAAGACTTCTATTGCTGCTCTAAGAGATGAACTGAAGGAAAAAGATGTAGCCATTGCTGAGATGATGACAGACATCAAATCCCTTGAATACAGAGTAGATACTCAGGAAGAAACCATCACAACTCAGGAAAATAAAATCCACATGCAGGAAGACCAGATGAGTAAAGCATTCTTTGCTATCGGCTCAGAAAAGTCACTTGTAGAAGATGGACTTGTCTCTAAGGAAGGTGGATTTCTATGGTTTGGAAAAACCAATGAACTAAACTCTGATGCGGAAAAAGATAAATTCAGTGAGATCGATATCAGAACTACCAATAGGCTGATTGTAGATGCTGAAAAAGTAGACTTGATCACTGAGCACCCTTCGGATTCCTACGAGATTGTGAAGGAAGGTGAGCTGATCAAATACATAGACATCAAAAACCCGGATAAATTCTGGGGAATCTCAAAATACCTGGTTGTAGCTGTAAAAAGCTAGGATCAGTTATGGGTTGTGGTGACTCAATGGGCCCGCGCTCTAGCGGGCCCTTCTTTTAAAATCATTTTTCACAGGATAAAACAATAGACATGAAAACGAAAGCAATTTTTTTTAGCATATTATTCATCGCATCCGGTCTATTGATGGCACAGCGAAGTGGTATCAAGGGCGGAGCAAATTTCTCTAACCTTTATGTAGATGATGTGAGTGATGAAAACCTTAAACTCGGATTAAACCTTGGTATCTGGCATCAGACTGAAGGGCCGGTTGCAATACAAACAGAGGTGGCTTACTCTTCCAAGGGAGCTGAGTTGGTTTACAACAATGTTTTTGGAAGTGGTAAATACCGATTCAACCTAAACTATCTGGAGGTGCCAATCATGTTTGTAGGAAAGATCGGAGCATTTCAACTACATGCCGGGCCTTATGCCGGATTTTTGGTAGGATCAAATATTAAAGATGTGGATTCTGATGGAGACATTAACAACATAGAGTCTCTTGATACAGATGACTTCCATCGATTCGACTATGGACTTGTAGGTGGTGCAGCATTAGACTTTGAAACCGGAATGGTAGGTGCCAGATACAACTATGGATTAAGAGAAGTAGGTAAGTCCGGATCCTTTGCTGGAGAAGCTCTCAACAACTCCAAGAATGCCGGATTTCAAATATTCGTAGCATTTGACTTTTGAGGACTGTTTTATTCCTCACCTAAAAAGCCTGTCCGTCATTGATGGATGGGCTTTTGATTTTAATAATCTGTCTTGATGCCTTTATTGAATGGCAAACCTAGTTGGTACTTGATATCCTCATCACGGCTTCCGTCGGTCACATCCAGACCATATTTGATTTTTGAGGTGTCATCATAGGTGAGTGTCCCAAACATTCGATCCCAAATAGACAGCACATTGCCAAAATTGCTATCCGTCCATGGACGCTCAAAATGATGATGGAACTTGTGCATATTCGGAGTGATGATGACATAACTCAACGTTTTATCCAGCCATGATGGAAGCTTGATATTTGCGTGTGTCCAGTAGGTAAAAAATATCGTTATGATTCGATAAAACAGGTAATAAGCCACTGGCATACCAAACAAAACGAAGGTGCCAAGAGCTAGCGCCTCCCTCACGATAAACTCAATCGGATGCTGCCTAACCCCTGTAGTAAGATCCACTTTCGTATCACTGTGATGAACCAGGTGAAGCTTCCACATCCATTTCACTCTGTGAAGGAGGAAGTGGGCAAAATATTGGGATACTAGGTCTAAGGCCACAAAAGAAATAAGCAATCCCAGCCACACCGGCATATCAAACCAGTTAAGAATACCAAAATCCGCCTGAGCTGTCCACTTTGTAGCACCAACCAAAGCGACACCATAGATCACATTGATGATCATCAAAAAAACGAAGAAGAACATATTCACACCATCATGCCTCAGACGCTTGTAGTTATGCTTTACCAGAGGTATTAGGAACTCTAATACCAGAAAAAAAGAAAGGCATATACCCACCCAGATGATCTTCTGGATGGTGGTCAACTCAGCAAAGTAGTTTAGAAAATTCTCCATAAGTCCACTGCAATATCGGTAACGAATATACTACAGCGGACCTAAAATTGTTTGATCTTAAAACTCGCAATTGCCCGGCGTGCGGGGGAATGGGATCACATCACGGATGTTGCCCATACCGGTCACAAACTGGATCATTCGCTCAAAACCAAGCCCGTATCCGCTGTGAGGAACTGTCCCGAATCTCCGGGTGTCCAGATACCAGCTCAGCTCTTCCTTAGGTATGTTCATCTCATCCATTCTAGCCTCAAGATTTGCCTTTCGCTCCTCTCTTTGGGACCCACCTACGATCTCACCTATTCCCGGAAATAGCACGTCCATAGCCGCAACCGTCCTTCCATCATCATTCTGACGCATATAAAACGCTTTGATGTCTTTCGGATAGTTGTAAAGGATCACGGGTTTGCTGAAGTGCTTTTCAACCAAAAACCGCTCATGCTCAGACTGAAGGTCAGCGCCCCACTCTTCGATCAGGTATTGGAATTTTTTCTTCTGATTGGGCTTGGATTGCTTCAGAATCTCAATTGCTTCGGTATACGAAACCCTCTCAAAATCATTATCAACCACAAACTGGAGACGCTCCAAAAGCGTCATTTCGCTTCGCTCGTTCTGTGGCTTTTGTTTCTCATCATCAAGCTGTCTTTGATTGAGGAATGCTAAATCATCTTTGCAGTTATCTAAGGCATGCTTCACCACATACTTCAACATTTCCTCAGCCAGATCCATGTTATCGTCCAGATCGTAAAAAGCCATCTCAGGCTCCACCATCCAGAATTCCGCCAGATGACGGGTCGTATTGCTATTCTCAGCACGGAAGGTCGGGCCGAATGTATAAATCTCTGAAACTGCTAAAGCAGCAAGCTCGCCTTCCAACTGACCAGAAACTGTGAGATTTGTTTCCTTTTCAAAAAAGTCTTGCTTGTAGTCAACCTCACCCTCATCTGTTTTTGGCACATTGTTTAAATCCAGAGTGGTCACTCTGAAAGTCTCTCCCGCTCCTTCTGCATCAGATGCTGTTAAGATCGGAGTGTTGAGATATAAAAATCCTTTTTTGTGAAAGAAAGAATGGAGTGCATAGGCCATCTCATGTCGCACTCGAAGGATAGCGCCGAAAGTGTTAGTTCTTGGTCTCAGGTGGGCAATCTCCCTTAAAAATTCTAGTGAGTGTCTTTTAGGCTGTAACGGATATTCCTCGGGATCTGCCTCACCCAGCACTTCTATGTTTTCTACCAAAAGCTCAACTGATTGGCCAGAACCTTGAGATTCTGCCAGTTTTCCAAATGCTGAAATACTTGAACCTGTGGTAATTTTTCTTAACACCTGCTCATCCACTTTTGACACATCCAACACCAACTGCAGATTATTGATAGTAGAACCGTCATTCAAAGCCACAAAAGCCACATTCTTGCTTTCTCGCTTTGTCCTCACCCATCCTTTTACACATAATTCTCTCCCCGATTTTCCTTCGTTCAGAATTTGCCTGATTTTTGTTCTTCTAATTTTATCTGCCATCGTTAAATATTTGCGCGGCAAAAGTAACGAATGTGATATTTTTGACTCTCATAGTGAGGTCATTAGCTTTCAGGCTTGCCTGATACA
This sequence comes from Ekhidna sp., assembly GCF_040223195.1. Classification (GTDB taxonomy): domain Bacteria; phylum Bacteroidota; class Bacteroidia; order Cytophagales; family Cyclobacteriaceae; genus Ekhidna. The sequence goes on from NZ_JAVKDX010000015.1 coordinate 660,476, forward strand.
AATAGACTTAGCTATAAAAGGCCCTTTGATCTTCGATCAGAGGTGTACTTACTTAGGACTAGAAAAATGCAAAAACTCTCACTTACCCAATCACTTCAACAAAAACTGTCTCCCCAGCAGATCCAGTTTATCAAACTGCTGCAGGTGCCCACCGCAGAGCTGGAAGCCCGTGTGGAAGAAGAGCTGGAAGCAAACCCAGCCCTGGAAGAGGGTAAAGAAGAAAAAGAAACGGACGATCAGGCTGAGGAGTATGAAGATGAATATGAGAGTGCTGCCGAGGGGATTGAAGATTATTTGCAGGACGACTATGCCGGCTACAAAATGCAGGGCGATGGCAGAAATCCTGATGAGGAAGACAGGGAATCACCCATCTCCGTTGGAAAGACCCTTCACGAGCACCTGATCTCCCAGCTCGGCTATTTAAAGCTGGACGATCGTCAGGAAATACTGGGACGCCAGCTAATAGGGAGTATTGATTCCGATGGCTACATCAGACGCGAATTGGAGGCGATCGTCAATGACCTGGCATTTTCGCAGGGTGTAGAAACAGACGAAGAGGAGCTGGAGAATTTGCTATACAAAATTCAAAATTTTGATCCGGCGGGAATAGGTGCCAGAAATCTTCAGGAATGCCTTTCATTGCAGCTAGAGCGAAAGGATGAGGATAATGAGGTAGTGCAAATAGCAAAACGGATTATCGATTCCTGCTTCAACGAGTTTTCGAAAAAACACTATGATAAGATAGCCCGAAAGCTTGGGCTGGATGACGAAGATTTATTAAGAGAAGCCATTTATCTCATCACCAAATTAAACCCGAAACCAGGAGGTACAGGTGATGAGGTGGCGAAGACACAATATGTTATTCCGGATTTTATTCTGGTAAACAATGATGATAAACTTGAGCTTTCACTAAACTCTAGGAATGCCCCTGAGCTTAAAGTGAGTCGGTCATATTCCGATATGCTCCACGCCTACGATAAGAGCGACAAAAAGGATAAAAAGCTGAAGGAGACAGTATCTTTCATTAAACAAAAACTCGACTCTGCCAAGTGGTTTATCGATGCGATACGCCAGCGACAGCAAACGCTCCTCAATACCATGCAAGCCATCATCGACTTTCAATATGAGTATTTCTTGGAAGGAGATGAGACCAAACTCAGACCTATGATTCTGAAAGACATTGCAGACCGAATTCACATGGATATCTCCACAGTTTCCAGAGTGGCCAGCAGTAAATCCGTGCAAACGGAGTTTGGTGTTTTTCCTCTTAAGTATTTTTTCTCAGAAGGTATCTCTACCGAATCAGGTGAAGATGTGAGTAGTCGTGAGGTAAAGAGCAAGCTAAAATCCTTTATTGAGAAGGAAGACAAGTCCAAACCACTATCTGATGAAAAGCTGGAAAAGGCACTAAAAGAATGTGGGTACAACATTGCTCGACGAACTGTAGCAAAATATAGGGAGCAGCTAAACATACCTGTGGCACGACTCAGAAAAGAGCTTTGAGGATAGCAATGAAGATAATCTCGGTGGTGTTCCACCCGCTGCTGGTAGCCACATACCTCAGTACCATGCTGTTTATCAAGACACCTGAGCTTTTCCCACGGGTGATGCCTCAAGCGGTACCTTCCTTTGTTCTGGCGATTTTCATTACCACCTGCGTCATGCCAGCGTTGAGCCTTTTTCTTTTGCGCACATTCGCATACATCTCGAACCTAGAGCTAACCAAACGAAGGGAGCGAATCACTCCATTCATTTTTATTACGTTCTATTATGCAGCTTCCGCATATCTATTCGATGAGAAACTGGAGATGGGGCCTGTTTTTATGACGATAATGATTGGTGTAACAGTGCTCATTGCTTTGCTGCTGATTATCACCATCAAATTTAAAATAAGCATTCACTCAGCAGCCATGTGGAGTGGGGTTGGGTTTGTGAGTGCCATCATGGTGAATTTAGGTGTGAACCTTGGCTGGTATTTCTATGCCTTGATTATGGCGGCCGGACTTACCAGCTCCAGCAGATTATTCCTCGGATACCACCAGCCCAAAGAAGTGTGGTCAGGAGCTATACTTGGGTTCGTTTACAGCTTCCTGACTATCCAAATCTTTCTTTAGAATCCTGTTACGTTGATGCCGACGGTTGTTAGCACCGGATTTGACCCGTCTGCAAACGGATCCTTAAATACGTCCGAGACATACCTCTTGTAGAAGAGATGAACACCCTTGAAACCCGCACGAATTTGATACCCATATCGAAATGGGTTGAGGTTGTATTTTCCTGAGACTTTATCTCTTACTGTTTCTCCCTGATAATCATATTTTTGTTTGGTATGACTATTTAGTCTTAATCCAACAATTCCACCGACACCAATGAATAGCCCCTCACCATCTTCTGTACCCATTGGATGAAATCTGAACTCTACAGGAATATCTAAATATGTGGTTGCTAGTTTGTTTTTGCTATAAGAAAGCGTATCTGATAAAGGAAAAATCAAAACTGGTTCCAAAGTTTGATTTGCTCCTGAACCTGAAAGACGATTGCTAAACAAGGTAGAAGAATCCCCTAAGCTCATTTTTTCCAAACCTAGCCCTGCACCGTAGTTGAATGAGAGTTTTCCAGTAAGCACTTTTCGCTTTGTGTAGTAAAGACCAATAGATTTTGAAGACCATGTTCTTTTCTCCAGAGCACCCGGCATGGATGACCACACATTAAACCCAACATCCACCATTAAGTCCCCTGGTATATCAGGTCTCTTCCATCCACCCTCTTGTGCGCTTGCTGTAATGACCAAAAGTGCTAAAACTGCTCCGAATACGTATTTCATCTGTTATTTTTTAGTTGCCGCAAAGAAGCGGCTTTTTCTTTGAAATGGCTCTTAATGATTGTTAAAATGATTAGAAGCCCAATTTGAAAAATTTCGGCAAAGATAGAATCATGGAGCACTAACGAAAATTTTAAGGCATAATTGTTACTTTTGCGCTCCTGTTGGACTCGTAGCACAACTGGATAATGCACCTGGTTACGGCCCAGGAGATTGGGGGTTCGAATCCCTCCGAGTTCACTTTTAGAACATCAAATTGTTCATAACCCCTCATATTAAATGTATGAGGGGTTTTTTATTGTCCAACCTCCTCAAACTATCTAAGTATTTTCATATAATTGGTGACCAATTCGGTTACCTCAATAATTGGTCACCGAATGTCCTTTTATGCATCAAAATGAGGTATTTTGATGCTTTTTGAGTACATTTATATAAGGACATGAACCCGTGATCCCTGCAAAAACGCTCAAAAAAGTTCAATTTTATTCATTTCAATTATGCAACATACATTCAGTGTTCTATTCTGGCTGCAAACGCAGAAAATCAACAAAAAGAATGGTGAAGCTCCGATCTGGGCAAGGGTGACTGTGGATGGTAAAAGAGCTGAAATATCAACCGGTAAGAAGACTTCCCCGGACAAATGGAACGTCAACTCAGGACGGATAAGAGGGAATACCGAGGAGGCTAGGACAATAAATAGCTACCTAAATAAGATGATTGTTAAACTCGAAAAGATCTTTGATCAGTTAAACGAGGACAATCAGTACATCTCTTCAACAACAATTAAAAATATTTTCCTGGGCAAAACGAACAAGCAACACTACTTGCTTGAGCTATTCCGGCATCACAACAATCAGATCGAAGCTCAGGTGGGTAAGCAGTATTCAGCCGGAACACTGGAGCGATACAAATGTGCATACCGACAAGCTGAAGCATTCATAAAACATCAGTATGGCCTAGAGGATTTTGCGCTGAAGGATCTCAATTATTCGTTTGCAGCTGAGTACGAAATGTATTTGAAAACTGTCAGGAACATAGGGCACAATACAGCCATCAAATACATCAAGCAAATGAAGAAGATCATTTTGATGGCCATCAAAAATGAGTGGTTGGAGAAGGATCCATTTGCAAGGTTTGAAATGACGATGAAAGAAGTGAAAAAAGGATACCTGACGAAGGATGAACTTGGCAGCTTGTATAAAGGTGAGTTTGAATTTCAAAGATTGGAGCAGGTTCGGGACATCTTCCTTTTTTGCTGCTACACTGGTTTGTCATATTCCGATGTAAAGAAGCTCACGCAAGACAATATCTCCAGGGGGCTAGATGGCGAGTACTGGATATTCGTGGATAGAACCAAAACCGGTTCTGCTTCGAATGTGCCGCTGCTTCCTGTCGCTGATGAGATTGTGAAGAAGTATGAGGGCCATCCAGAAGTGGTGAACTCAGGGAAACTACTCCCAGTGATTTCTAATCAGAAAATGAATGCTTACCTGAAGGAAGTGGCGATTGTTTGTGGTATCAAAAAGCATATCACTTTTCACATGGCCAGGCACACGTTTGCTACTACGGTAACTCTATCAAATGGAGTGGCTATCGAATCCGTAGGAAGTATGCTCGGTCATAAGAACTTAAAGACCACACAGATTTACGCTAAAGTGGTCCAGGAAAAAGTGAGTGAGGACATGAAAGCTTTGAAGGATAAACTTGGCGCAAGTGGATTCGGAAAAGCGGTCAATCAATAAACTCTTCAATGAGCTCCTGATCAATTCCTGAATAATGTGAAAACTCATGGATGGTCACCAGCTGGTGATCATCTTTTTTTAGCTCCTCTTTGATTCGTTTGATCATAAGCCTACCGTAGCGCTCACTTTTACCAGTAATGCGCTGAATATCCTTCGGGTAGATTATGATTCGTTTTAGCTTCATTTAGTTTCCTTCATACTCCATCTATGCTTAATCCATGAGGCATCTTCGGCAATAAGTGTCAGATGGTATCAAAGCCGGAATACGGTAATTGTCATGCACTTCTAAATATGCGTTTTTTCAGCCATAAACCAAATTTTTATAAAGTTATGGCTCGACAAAAGGGTATCATTAAACTGAAAGGAACCATCGGGGATGTGTCCTTTTACAAATCAAAAGATGGCTATTTAGCCAGGGAAAAAGGTGGTGTGGACGGTGATCGAATCCGCAACGATCCGGCCTTCCAAAGGACCCGTGAAAACGGATCTGAATTTGGACGTGCCGGCAAGGCCGGAAAGATCCTGAGAAACGCTTTGCGACTGCTTTTGCAGAATGCATCTGACTCCAAAGTCACAAGCAGGCTGACCAAGGAGATGTTGCGAATCATTAAAACTGACACGAACAGTGCCAGGGGACAAAGGTCAATCGCCCAGGGTGATTTGAACCTCCTCGGAGGATTTGATTTCAACATCAATGGAAAGCTGGGCGCTACCATGTATGCTCCTTATCAATCACAAGTTGATAGAGCTTCAGGAGCATGTGGTGTGACCATCCCAGATTTTATTCCGGGTAACACCATCGCCTTTCCTTCAGGTGCCACGCACATGAAGTTTTTGGTGGGTGCAGCTGGTGTTGATTTTGAAACAGAGGCGTTTGAATTCCAGCAAGTGGATAGCGGTGAATTGGTCATTGGACCGGATGTGGTTAATCAGCTGGATTTGGCTGTGAACCTAACTGCAGATAATGAGCTGGATATCTTCCTGGTGTTGGGAATTGACTTCTTGCAGGAGGTGAACGGAGCTATGTATCCATTGAAAAATGGTGCTTACAATCCGTTGGCCATCGTGGGTATCGACCAGTATGTTCCAGCGCCACAAGTCTAGATTGATTCATGGAAGTAATTCTGAAAAGAACCTACCATGAGAATGGGACTAATGGGAAGCTCTATCATGGTAAGCAGCTGGTCTGCTTTACCATAGAGCTTCCCTGGCTCCAAAACCGAAGGAATGTTTCCTGCATTCCGGAAGGATCTTATGAGATAAGAAAACGCTACACCCAGACCAGGGGAAGTCATTTGATCCTGGAGAAAGTGCCTGACAGATCAGGCATTTTATTACACCCGGCGAACAATGCCTTGAAGGAACTGAAAGGATGCATTGCGCCAGTAAGCAAATTAGATGCTCCGGGAATCGGGTCTTTATCTCAGAAGGCTACAGAGAAACTTCAAAACCTCCTCTTTGAAGTTTTGGATCGTGATGAGGAGGTATTTCTAACTATTCAAAAGCAAATCGATATGAACGTTGTTGATAGAGTGAAGGCACCCACTCCCAAATTCTTTAAGGTGCTTAGAACTATTGGGTTAAGTCTGGCCACAGCTGGTGCTGCAATCCTGGCATCTCCAATTGCCCTACCTGCAGGGATCGTCACTGTCGGTGGCTACCTTGTTGCCGGTGGAACAGTGCTTGGTGCTGTTAGTCAAACAGCCGTCGATGATAAATGTGAGGAGGATGAGTGATCATCATCCAGCGTCTGGAACAAAAGCGGGTACCGTAGGAGGAACGCTATTGAGTGTGGCCATGAACATAGATGCCGGAGACATTCTCCGGACGGTGATATTGGCAACCGTTGGAGCAATAGTAAGTTTCAGCATCTCGGTACTCCTGAAGTGGCTGGTCAAATCCTCGAGGAGGAAAAGAGATTCAGTCAAATAATCATTCAGCCCTCAAAACAATGAGGGCTCTTTTTTTGGGAAGTTGTTTGATTGATGTGCCTGGCACCAGACGAACAACCTAACGTACATCCTCCTCTTATTTCCATCAGGCAGGTTTAATGCTTTGCCTTTGATAAACTCAATGCATTCCTCAAACTCCTGCTGATTCATTCTACCAAGGACACTCGTGATAACTGATGGATTCATGTGATTGAAAAAGCCTTCCATATAATTGATCTCTAAAAGAAAAAAAGAAAAAAAAGAAAGCTCTCTTCGGAAGTGGCGTGGGTAAAATGCAAGGCTTTGGTTCAGCGTGGGATGAGCTGGCATTGCAATTTTAATTGGTGCGGCTGGATGTGTGGAGCCACTTATTTTTGTTTTATTTTTTTGATTTCAACAACTCATTAATTCGTTATCTTGAAAATAATGATAAGGGGAGATTCAACACAAAAAGGAACTGGCATTCAAATCTTTGGCGACTACAGCGACTTAAAGCAACTGCATCAAACATTATATAGATTGTGCGAGGCACCAAACGATTCTGACAAGAATCCAATAACGAACATAATTTTAAATTTCGCATATGAAGTTCGAAAGGCGTACTCCGGGCAAAGATTGAAGGACAATTTAGAGTTCCATGGAGGACATAAAAATGATTACCTAGGGTTTCAATATCTATGGACAGATATGGTTGTTACTTTGAATGCATTGAGATTTCAGGCTGGATTAGTTACTACGACCGAAATGGATCAAGCAAATATTTATTTGTTAGAGTACATAACTAAAGGGTCTTTGGATCAATATGATGCGCAAGGTGCTCAGTTAATAAAAAGATACATTGTAGGAGGAATTGACGTCACAAATCGACTATTTGAACAAATAACACAATATATCAACATCCTATATCTGGGGCAAAAGCCTGGCAAATCAAGGTTTAGGAACATTCCCAAACTCTTCAACTACTATTCACCTTTGTCAACAGAGTATAAATCTTTTGATTCCGAAATACGAAAACAAGCAAATCAGTTCGGCATTCCTCTAGAAGAGGTTAGCTACGATGAAAGTAACTATCCAGAGGAAATTATCTGGTAACGAGAACCAAATACACTATTCTTAATCAGGTAAAACAGCCTTGAGCTAGCGGTGGCCTAGCGCCGCGAGCCGCTTGCGAGTGCGAAGGAAGCCTGCCAGAAAAAGACCGGACTGAAAGGAGGACGACTGGTGGTGTGGATCAGCTTTGGATTGAGGGGTGGATGTGGGGCTGATCCTATCTGACTGAGCCAGCAGGCGAGCACAAACACAGGCAGTGGCCGGACGAGTGGTGGCCGCAATGAAATGTAGTGACCGAAGGAACGAAATGTAAGGAGGCGGCCATAAGGACGGAAAGAACTGCCGTGAGGAAGAAGGCAGGCAAAGCAGCCTACATGACAGGTGGCCAAAGCCACTATGAAATAACTTGAGGCTCTAGGTACTAGTGCCGAAAGCCTGGCATGAGGGATGCAAGCCAACTGATGACGAACGCCGCTTTACCTGCACACTACTCTATTAGTTGGGATAACTTTATCTTTTCAATCCTTTGCTCCCAGTGTGTTTTATCATTTAAAACGTTTTGAAATGGGTCTTGTATAATAATTGGACAATAGTCCGACTCTTTCATTTTGTCACGATTCACTAAGTAGAGATAATAGCTTTTCTTTTTAATCCGTGCCACATCAATTTCATTTCTGGACCAAAAAAAACTTGGTTTCCCAGCATAGGATTTTACCTCAATAAACCTATCATGATCGGTTGACTTTACAGAATCAAATGATGCAATATCATAACCATCTGAGGTTGAATATTCAGCAACCCAGTCCACCTTTTTCTTACGACTTAATCGCTTTTCTTCAAAAGCCAAAACGAACTTTTCAGCTTCTTCACCATATATCTGCCTTAACTCCAATGATTTTTTTAACTCATCAATTCCGATCTTCCTTTTTCTTATTTCTGGTAGAATTACTTTATCAAAAACCTTTTTGTAACGAGAGTTAATAATGAACTTCTTGATCAGTTTAGTTGGGTGATCAGTGATTACTCCAAAATCTATTAGAAGCTGTTTAAAATTGGAATATTTTAACCTAAAGGCTGAATTTTCTATCTGAATTGATCTATAAACAATATCATAGGAAATAAATCTTGGAGAGAATATTTCTAGAAAGATTGGATCATCGTTTAAAGAAAACATGAGCTTTTCTACAATCTTATCAACCAATTGCTTTTCACTATTCAGATACTTGTTAAATGAAGGGTCAAAACTTAATTCCTTATTTGAATTTATCTCAACAATCCCAATGCTCTTTAAAAGAGGGAGGCAGCCATCAAAAATCGTTCTATTGTCAATTATCCGATTGTGAAAAAGATTATCAATGTCGATTGTGCTCCATGTGAAAGATGGATTTTTTCTGACCGTTTGGAGAAGTTCAAAATGGTATTTTGGTGTTCCTAGATTCTCATATTTACTAAGATCTTTTAGCATAATCGAGAATTAAGGCCTTAATCAAATCAGTTTCGTCATCATCATCCAATCGTCTGAATAGTGGGATATCTTCATCAATTATGGCCTCCATTCGTTCAACTTTTTCACGGAGTTTGTAGTCAATAATTCCATCGATAGAGTTTGATGAAATTATATAGTAATACTCAGTGACCTGATCTGGTGAAAGCCCCACTCGATGAATACGATCTTTAGACTGTAAGAAGTTTGAGCAGTTATAATCACGTTCTAGGTAAATAGCTAAATGACACCCTTTATGTAAGGAAATTGATTCCGCCACTGCAAATGGATTCGCTATAACAACTTGAAAATCGTGATTATTTGGGTCATTGAATTTTGAAATAATAGATTCCCTTTCAAACTGCTCTGTCTCACCAATCAAGAGCCTTGATTGAATATCCTGCTGCTCAAGATACATCTGAAGTTCCTTTGCATTTTGAATGAAAATAGTCCAAATCAGAGCTTTAGCTCCTTTTTTAATAGCATTTTCTGAAACAACCGTTTGAACCTCAATAAACTTGTTCGGAATCTCAACTTTATGATAATTGGTCACCCGATGAAAAAACTCAGAATCATCTATAAATTCATCAGTAGAATCAGCATATCTTGAATTTGGATCATACTCTCCATAAGCTTGATTATTTAATAGAGAATTCTTTAAAGGACGAGCAAGAAGTGACGGGTTTGTTGTTGCCTGGCGCAGTCTAATCAACTTTGCGCGGTTTAATATTTCCTTAACACTCCCATCAGGGTTAGATCTAAAAGAATGAACGTACTCTGTCTCTATGAAATCATAAATTTCTCGCTGATACGAGCTCATATCAACTTCAATGATTTTTTCTTTGGTTGGTGGAAGATTTAAGTCTCGCTTTTTTATTCTAATAAAGAAGGGTGAAATATTCTGTGTGAACCTCTGTACTCGTTCACTATCCGGGTTGCTATTTTTGGTCAACTCAACAAGGTTGGGATAGTGGAAACCTAAAATTTTCTTGAACTTAAATGGATAGATGAATTGATACAAATTGTAGAGATCCTCGTATCCGTTGGGAACAGGTGTTCCAGTTAGAACAACTCTTGCCTTTGCTTCCTTCGAAATTTCTACTGCACTTCGACCCCAAACCCCATCAGGGTTTTTTATCCTATGAGCTTCATCTACAACAACCATCGTAGAATTCATTGTTAAAAAATCAGTAATTTCTTTTCGAAGTGTGTCTACACCACCATGAAAGATGAGGGTTAATTCTGCTGGATTTCCAGAGTATAGATGCTCTTCCTTTCTTTCTCTTGAAATAGAGGAGTCCCCAGAAAGTCTTTGACTTTTAACATTCTGGCCAAAGCAACCCAAATATTCATTTTCCCATGGTGCAAAAGAAGAGATTGGACCAATTACCATTAGGTAATCAACCTTACGAGGATCGCCTTTGGGAAGGTTCTTTAAAAAAGAATAAGCGGCATATACAATAGAGGTTTTGCCTGCCCCAGGAACTGCAAAGTTGCATGAGTTCTGAGCAAAGGACATATGGAAGGCGGATAAAAGTTGAAGAGGATAAAGAGTCCTTGTCAATTGCTCTGATACTACAGTTTGAAAATCCTTGAACTGTTCTACTAACTCAGGATATTCCTCAAATTTGTCATTGCGAATCGATTCAGCCATTTCAGTGAAGTACTCAAAGTATCTTTCTTCTCGTTCATAACTTTCAACATTTGCTTTCGTTTCTTCAGATAGTTTTCTTGAATACCCGAATTTCTCCAAGAGCCTTTGAATTTGATCCAAGGTTGAAATCTTCTTTGATTCTTCAAATGGTATATGAATGTTTCCTGAATCAATTGAATATCCAAGCCTTTTTAGTGAGACGAGGAGTCGTTTGTTTTGAGTTAGTTCCGTTGCGGAATTAGGCAATATAAATTGTGGATTCTTCTGATCAATTTGGATTGTAATTTCCACTGAATTTGACTTTAGGACTTTTTAATATCCTTGGTTAATTGATAGATTATTCGTTGAATGGATTTTGCTTTTTCCATTAGCTTATTTTTATCATCATTTGATTTGCTGACATCAATTTCTTCAAGCAGTGACTCCACGTGTGCAAGTAATTTTAATAATGAGCTTCTCTTAAGCATCTTAGATGCAAACTCATTTAAACTCTTAAGCTCAGTTTTAACTGATGGCGATGAAAAGCTCTTGTGATTTTGATTAATTGATTCGAGAGATCTGATCGCATTTTTTACAAGTTTTTCCGGCTCATCTGCTGCTTTCTTATTACGCAACCAAGTGTAATGATTATCATCATTTTCATGGAGGAAGCTCTTGTCTTTACCTAATTTGGAAAGCTCAAGAAATGCCTTGTCTCTGTCGTTTAAATGGCGCTCTAGATTAGGTGAGTTTAAGTTGATTTCCTCTTCAATAATCTTATCTTTCTGATCAAAGTGAAAATCACGAAAACTGGACCAAATTTCTCGATCACCGAAGTAATGGTTTTCCTTTAAACCATAGGCTAGATTTCTAAACTTCTTACCTTCATATTTAATTCTTATATAATCATATGCTATTGTCCTCAAGTCATCAACATCTTCATCCCTGTATCCATCGAAGGCTTTCGCGCTATCCTCTCCATAGAAAGTTGTTAGCCATCTAGTTAGATTAATAAATTGATCCTCTCGGCCATCTAGCTGTGTATAAATTCCATTGTACTCTAAATAGTCCAGATAATCATCCATTGTTTCCATTATCTGGAGATAGTCTTTAATGGTTGATTTATCTTCTCCCATCCATTCAGATATCTTCCTAACTGCTTCTTGATCTGGGCTGGCATCAGTAGAGGAATATTCCCTTTTTGCAATCGTTTTGTAGAGCCCTTTTGCTTTTAGATATTTTTCAATCGGATTATATCCAAGCTTTTCATCCTCACCCATTTGATAGGTGGTTTCAAGCTTTTCGATTTCTAATGGATTTTCTTCTAATGTTACTGGTAATACAACCGCTTTGAAATAATCATACATTCCACTTCTAGAAAGAAGCATTGCACGTCTATTCCCATCAATAATAATCCCATCCCTGGTTATTATTCCTGGTTTCTGTTGCCCTCCTGCTGTCTTAATACTATGAAGTGTCTGTTCATTCCGATCTACCTTTGACAGCCAAAGCAAGTCCTCGATCTTCCCTTTACCTTCTGGAGTTTCTACATCAATTTTCTTATCCTGACTTTCTAGTGATTTGGTTCTACTAAGGATTCTGCCATTGTATTTATTGTAAATCAAATAATCCAATGGGATTTTATAAACCTCCATCGAACGCAATCCATCTTCCCAGGGTATTTCTAATTTTCCAAATGGATTTTCTTTGTCTCTTTTGACAATTTCTTTGATTTTTTCAATTCTTGTCTGTTTGCTTAATATCATAGCGAGTTGGTGTTGGCAATCGAGGTGATTTTGTTAATTGCGTAAAGCGCTAGTATTTGCTTTTTGGGAATTATAGGCTTGTGCTTAAAAAATAATTTCTTCTCCTGCTCAAAGTTTGGTTCTGTAAAATCATAACGATTTATTAAAGCAGCTACGGATTCCAGAAGAATAGTAGGTTCTAAGTACGGATCAATAGATTTACGTTCTTCATACATCTTTTGAATTAACTCAGAAGGAGCAATTTTTTCTGAGAAGCCATTATTGATGATTTTAAGGAAAGTATCACCGTCTTCGAACTTATTGATAATAGGTTCGAGTTTCTTGTAATAATCACTAGGATAATTTTCAGATGGATATCCATCACCATTTCCATATTGAACTGATGTCATCCATTGTCCTTTTTCATCTGGATTTGATATGTCATAATTAGAAAGTGTGACCGTAATATTTCCATATTTAAATGGATGTCTCCTAAATTTTGAGCCCGACTTTTTCTTAGGAGGATTATTGAAAGCCTTTCTCTTTGTGGAATTCAGATTATTTATTCCTTCGAGATTTGCTTCTTTCTGGACAATAGGGTTCCTAATAGCTTTTCTTTTTAAAACTTTTCTCACAGTGCTTGCAAGTGCCCTGCTAACTGAGGGACAAACGGCATTACCAACAAGCCTTAATTTTGCGGACTCAGCTCCTGCAAATTGAAAAGTAATCGGGAATCCCATTAATGACGCAGCTTCACGTACCGTATGAGTTCTGAATTCTCCATCTCCTTTTCTGGCTAACTCAGATTTATAAATTATGGACTCTCTTGAAGTACCGATATTTGTGGCGCAGATTGTTCTACTAGGTTTTTGTTCATTCTCCGGAAATGACATTCGTCCCATATAAGGGTGATTTCTTTTTAGGTATTCAGAGTTTTTCCATTGACATTTATACAGGCCTGTGTCATAAAAATGATCCGATAGATTCTCACTTTTAATTACAAAATCGTACGAAGGGTCTAAAATGTCCGTTCCTTTCTTGAATCTAAATGGATTTTGTAAACTCTTTTTTACACATGCAAGGGTTCGGTATTTTGGAAGCTTTGATTCAGGATGTTTGGAATGTGTCTCCTTTGGTATCACAAGACTTTTAACGGAAATGATCTCACCAGTAATCGCCCGCTTTCTAACTTGAGGAGATCCATAATCAGCAGAGTTTATTACGGCAGAGTTACCCTTAATGTTAATTGCAATATCTTTTGGATTGAGTCCAATCGATTTCGACCATTCAGTAAGCCCTAGGTCTTTAAAGGTATATTGATGTTTAATATACTTTAATGAATTGGGAACGTTCTCCATGAACCAAGCTTGAAGCTTGGAATTAGGAGAGAACTTTTTGACAGCCACGATTCTCAGAAACGTTTCAGTGAGGCGTAAACCCATTGACTTATCCGCTTTTCCTGATTTATTTGAATTCGAAAAACTCACACAAGGCGGACTGCCTAATATTATCTCAGTATCTGGAATAGTCTCAATCTCCTTCAGAGATACTTGAAAATCTAAAATGTTCTTAGGCTTGAGATTAAGATTAAAATTATGATTAAATGTTTCAACTGCAGGAGAGTAGTTATCGTAACCCTTCAATATATGAAAACCTTGCTGACGGAAACCTTCCGAAAATCCCCCAGCACCACAAAAAAAATCTACAACCTTCAATCGATATTTGTTTAATCTTTTTCCTACAAAAATGCAAACTCCAAGCCTTTAATCAAAATCTACCGCCTTTTGTCTCTACTAACGGAAAAGGAAATCAAATTCATCATCTCTCTTAGCCTGCTCCTAACCCTTGATCCATACAATTTCTCGATCTCATCACTATCCAGGTTGGTGGTGATATGAGTGAGCATCTTATGCGAAATGAAATAGTCGTATCGAGAGAGGAGGATCTCAGTCATGACGTTACAGTCATTGCCGAAATACTTCAAGCTATTCTCAACGCCTAGATCATCAAAGCAGTAATGCTTTGGAATCCACTCGTCTGTTTTGAATTTGAATGACCGGTCGCTATACTTCTCAATCACCTGGTAGCCATTCTGAATGAAATCATAGGAGATTTTTCGAGTGGATATCATCAGGTGTTGATCATGCTGAGAACGAATGAATCGCATAATGTTCATGAGTGAGGTTTTTCCGCAACCAATCGGACCCATGAGGAGGATGCCTTTGGCAAGATCTATATCGAGGAGGTTGGCGTTTTCCTGGTCACGAAAAAAATATGTGAAGAGTTTGAAGATGATTGGATGATCCTCCTCGATCACCTTGAATTTCGGACCATAGATTTTTTTGCCTGTTTTTTTCAGAAAAGAAAGACATTCATCGAAATAGAATTTATTTGACTTATATGTAATGGTTTTGGGCATATTTAGAACTTATTCAAAGGCCTTATTAAAGATTCCGGAACTAGTCCGGAATGACGGCCTTTGGGTTAAAGCGGTTGGTCATAATTTTTTTCCAAATTGGAATCACTGTTTACTTGTTTAGACTGTTTATTACTGTTTATATAAGGTCGCAGTACCCTTTCACCACCTTTATCACCACCTTTATCAGTACCCTTATCAAAAGTGAACAGGTTAACAGTGCTTCCTTTGAGCGGATTGTAAGAAGGATGATATTGTAAGTAGCCCCAACTGTCCAGGTCTTTCATGCACTTCGTGTAAGTGTTTGTGGATCCAATTTTGGATAGCCTCATCAACTCTGACCTAGCTACTGACAAAGGATTCCTGAAGCGGTTCAAATTCCATAACTGGAACAACGCCAGGTACAAGCTGATGTGACTTGGGTTGAGTCTTTGATCAGCTTGCACCTTAGCAAACCAGTTGTTCATGTGGTGGATGTAGTTAACACCCCCCGACCTCCGGTCACCCCCCTCTAGAGGGGACTTCTCCAAACTCATTGCTCAGCATTGAACTTGTTTTCCTCTAACATCTTCAGGATGTCCTGGTAATCGTAGTAGATCACTCCACCAATCTTGGTGTATGGAAGCGTGCCATTGACACGTAGGTTTTGAAGGGTTCCCGGAGAGATTTTCAACATCTTCCGGAGCTCGCTGGATCTGAGCCACTGCTTAGTTTGAGTACTATCTTCTGATAATACTTGTCTGATGTCCTGGAGGAGTTCCATTTTGAATTCTCTTAGATCATCTGTTGTAATAATTGTTGCTGCCATCTTTTGTTTGTTATTGATTTTCGATGGACAAAGCTGTTGTGACTTGCTATCCTTTATTCACAACACAATCCCAAGTTGGGAGAAATAATTATTGATTTTCCAGCCTGATCTTATCTAATAAGCTGGTTTTCAATTCATCCAATAGTGAATTAGGGTTCTTTTTTAGTTTGATATCGGTATAAAGCCGGTAGTAATTCCCAACATCGATATTCAATGCCTTCTCCATAACCGCAAATGAATGCTTGAGGTCTCCTTTTAGCTTTCCTGCAGCATGGAGGGCATATACAAGCTCAACCAGATCAGTTTTGGAGCCGTGCCAGTCGAGTGTCTTTTGAGATTCCCAACTTGGGTCCAATGTTGGGTTCTTCAAAGCAAACTTCTGATTCTTCAGGAACTGCAGATATCGATCAGCTGCCATCAGGCATGAAAGTGTTGGGTCGGCTGGTGAGCTGAAGTCGGGGTCACTCGGATACTCAAAACTTGCGTGAAGTTTTGGGCTGTAATCCTGCTTGGTAAAATATACATGGTCCAGATGATCAGCTTGCATATTTATGTAGCTTCTGAACTCACAATGCTTCATCATAAATGAGGAGGCTTTCTCCATGCACTTGTTGATGAATTGTCCTTTGAGTTTCTTGCTTCCTCTTGGGCGCTCTTTGTAGTAGTTCAGCACCTCCAGGTTGAAGTGAAGTTCTGAAACAAACTTGGGCTTTACCGATTTGAAGAAATGAATTTGTTTCTCACTTGTATCAAGTGTTGCATTGAAATAGAGTTTTCTGAGTGTTTTGTTTAGTTCCTGGCAAAGTGTGATTTTGAGTGAGCATTTATCGATAGGTGAATTATTGCTGTTTTCTATTTCCAATAATCGATGCTCTAACTCACTGAGTAAGTCAAAACAAGGGTTATCCAATGTTTTATGTGATTAGGTTGATAATGGTACGTGAAATTAGAAATTCAATCACATAACTTGATACGTTTTGCAGAATAAAAATGCTATTTGTGTGGATTTGTAACGGTTGCGAAGATTATCACTCACAACCAATCTAAAAAATTCGAAACAAGAAAATTACCGCTTCTCGTTAAACACCAATTTATTATGAAATGGATCGGTTACCTCCATACAGAGGTCTTTCCATGGTGCTTTACTGATACCAGGATTGTTGTATTTGTAGTTCTTCTTTTTTAGGCCTTTATGGAATTCCTTTAAGCCACTGCAGTTTATGAAGACCTTCGCTCCTGGAGAACAATCGCCATGATGCTCTGTCAAGTGCAGTATCATATTACCATTTGAAACTTGTAAGTAGATCGGTGCATCATCATGAAAGCGATGTTCCCAATCAATTTTAAATCCCAGCCAATCGACGTAGAATTCAATGGTTTTTTTATAGTCAAATATTCTTAGAATCGGGATTACCTCTGACGCTTCCATGTTGACTTGATTAGTTCATTTTTCTTTCACACCAATCGATGGGAGAGAAAAGGAGGCATGCTAAATGCGTATGCTTACCTGAAAAGATAGCTGGAATTGTCATCACTTCACAGCCCGGATCTGCTCGGATAGCTGCTAGTATTAAGGATACGGATAGAAAGGTTAAAGCTCCAGTAGCTGCTGGTCCTCCATAACCCAATAAGAAAACGGCAAGGAATGGACCGAAAGCCAAAATAGCTCCAAGCACTCGATCTATTTTTTGGTGTAAACCGAACAATAGCGAAATGAAGGAGGGCATAAAAAGCAAGAAGGCCGATAGCCCATGAAAGTCTTATAAAGACCCCCTCCCAACTAACATCACGATACACTGGCCAAACTTCTGTAACAAAGAATAGCCCAAGGCAGAATCTGAAAATTCGTCCTATCATGCGCGCCTTGTAAACCGGTTTTTGACCTGCATCCATAATCAGCAATTACACGTTCCATTTTGCACCGGTGGACACTTCTTAGTCCCATAACTGCAGTACACACAGCAATCTCCCGGTTTAGGTTTCAGCACCTGGTTGCAATTTTCACATTCATAGAAGTACTGGCATGCATCCGTAGGCATAGTTTCTTCCTTCTGATATCCACAGTTAGGGCAAGTGATCGTTGATTCTAATGTTATCTCTTCTTCCATCCTATTGATCCTTTGGTTTCTCAATTACTGTGTATCCCGTTTTATTGATTGCTTCTATGATTGTTTTTTCTTCGAGCTTAGATGGTAAATACTCAATGGTTGCAGAACCTTCCGCATAGATGGCATCCACAGACTTCACACCCTGAAGCATCCCAACCTCATGTTCTATTGAAGCTTCGCAACCTGCACAGGTCATTCCCTTTACATCCAGAACAATCCTATTTGTTTTGGTTGTGTCTTGTTCAATAAAGACGGAAGGTGTCTGGTTTCCACCATTGGAATAGAAAATATGTGCGTAGCTGGGAAACGAGAGCATTAAGCCTGCAAAGACT